>NZ_JBXWOF010000001.1:0-1127671 GCF_059610745.1 Ruegeria sp. CDSC042 | reverse complement strand
TGGTAGCCCGTAGGGGAATCGAACCCCTCTTTCCAGGTTGAAAACCTGGCGTCCTAACCGATAGACGAACGGGCCACGCTAGCTTGTGGGGGGCCTTTTACGGTTTCACTCTGACCCCCGCAAGCCGAAAAACGCAGGGTTGTGAAAGTTTTTTGGCGGTGGCGAATGCGGCCTTAGATCGCCTCGGCGGCATCTTCCAATCTGAGTTGTACGGTTTGCCGTCCACCCCATGTGTTTACCTCAAGTCGTCCGGCGAAATGAAAGCGCGCGCCGCCGTGATTGGTCAGCCGTTCCCCCATTGGTCCGTCAAAGGCGCCAAACGCAATGGCATCCAACCCGGCACCCACCCCGTCCGATAGCGACAGCTTCAGATGGGAGTCGCCGACCCGCTTGGCAAAGCGCACCTGTAAGTCCGGAAAGGCATACCGCGGAGCCGGAGCACTGGCGCCGAAAGGCCCTGCTTTTTCAATCTGTTCAATCAGATCGACAGTGGCCGCGCCGGGCATAAGTGTGCCTTCCAGTTTCAGGTCTGCAGGGCCGGTTTGACCTGCCCCTTGTTTTGCCAGCAATTCGCTGAGCCGTTCCATCGCCGGTTCCAGCTGATCACGCATGACCGTCAGGCCAGCCGCCATCTTGTGGCCGCCGCCCTTGACCAGCAGACCTTCCGCCGCCAGCCGCTGAATCGAGGCACCCAGATCGACACCGGTCACTGATCGGCCCGATCCTTTGCCTTCATCCCCGTCCAGTCCGATGACGATGGAGGGGCGGTTGGCGGTTTCTTTGAGGCGCGACGCGACGATGCCGACAACGCCCGGATGCCAGCCTTCCCCGGCCGCCCAGACCAAGGGTGCATCAAGGCCCCGTTCTTCGGCCTGTTCCATGGCGGCTGCCCGAACCGCATTTTCAATATCGCGCCGCTCGGTGTTCAACTCGTCCAGCCGTTGGGACAGAGCCTCTGCTTCATGGGTTGAATCGGTGCTGAGCAGCCGGGCACCCAGATCGGCCTGGCCGATCCGGCCCCCTGCGTTGACGCGCGGGCCCAGCATGAACCCCAGATGATAGCTGTTGGGCGCGGAATCCATCCGCGCCACATCCGACAGCGCCACCAGACCCGGTCGCTGTCGTTGCGCCATGACCTTCAGCCCCTGACGCACGAGCGCACGGTTTGCACCGATCAACGGGGCCACATCCGCCACTGTGGCCAGCGCCACAAGATCCAGCATGGCAATCAGGTCAGGCCCTTTTGCACCCGCTTCGCGCAACTGCCGTCCAGCCTCGACCAGCATCAGGAACACGACAGCGGCGGCACAAAAATAGCCGAGATCGCCGCTTTCGTCCTGTCTGTTCGGGTTCACCACGGCCACGCAATCGGGCAAAGTTTCACCACCAAGGTGATGGTCCAGGACGATGACATCGGCCCCCTTTGCGGCGGCGATGGGTTCATGGCTGAGGGTTCCGCAATCGACGCAGATAATCAGATCATGCGCGGCAGCCAGTTCCTGCATCGCCGGGACATTGGGGCCATAGCCCTCATCAATCCGGTCAGGCACATAGAGAGTCGCCTGCAGGCCCATCTGACGCAACCACGTGAGTAGCAGAGCAGCCGAGCTGCCGCCATCCACGTCATAATCGGCAAAGATCGCAATACGCTGCTTTAGACGGACCGCAGTCAGAAAACGGGTTGCAGCGGTTTCCATGTCTTTCATCGCGCGCGGATCGGGCAACAGCTCTTTCAGCTTGGGTTCTAGAAATCCCGGAGCTTCCATTGCTGGAACACCGCGCCGGGCCAGAACCTGACAGACGGCCCGAGGCAATCCGGCTTGTTGTACCAGCATCTCGGTCGCGCGCTCTACATCCGCCGAGGGGCCGACCCAGCGACGTGCAGACAGTGAATGTTCAACCCCAAGAAAGCTCATGTCCTGCCCCTGATGTGCCAAGGCCGGACCCTCGCGGACCCGGCCTTATCATTTCTATGGATAGCCCTGCACGATGGTCAGGCGCAAGAACTTAGCCGTCGCTATGCGACCACGTCGGCGTGCGGTAGGACATGCGCCGAACCGACCCGGTTTTCGACCGCATCAACAGGGTGGTGGTTTCAACCCAGCCCGGCTCGCGCTTGATACGCGGCAGCAAAGAGCCGCCGGTGACGCCGGTTGCGGCAAAGATCACATCGGCGGTTACCATCTCATCGCGCGAATAGATGCGGTCCAGATCGGTGATGCCCGCTTTGGCGGCGCGGCCGCGTTCGTCATCATTGCGGAACAGCAGGCGGCCAAAGATCTGCCCGCCCATGCATTTCAGCGCTGCAGCGGCCAGAACACCTTCGGGGGCGCCGCCTTGGCCCATATACATGTCGATCCCGGTGACTTCGCTTTCGGCGCAGTGCATGACGCCAGCAACATCACCATCGGTGATCAGGCGGATAGATGCACCGGTTTCGCGAACTTCGGCAATCATAGCCTCATGCCGAGGGCGTTCCAGAATGCAGACGGTAATGTCGGCAGGCTCGCAATCCTTGGCCTTGGCCAGTGCTTCCACACGTTCGCGCGGGCTCATGTCCAGGCTGACAACGCCTTCAGGGAAACCCGGGCCAACGGCCAGTTTGTCCATATAAACGTCCGGTGCATGCAGCATTGATCCGCGCGGGCCCATTGCTATCACAGTTAACGCGTTGGGCATGTCCTTGGCGGTCAGCGTGGTGCCTTCCAGCGGGTCCAACGCGATGTCGACGCCGGGACCATTGCCGGACCCGACCTCCTCACCAATATACAGCATCGGTGCCTCGTCGCGCTCGCCTTCACCGATGACAACGACACCGGCGATATCCAGTAGGTTCAGCTGTTCGCGCATGGCATTCACAGCGGCCTGGTCAGCGGCCTTTTCATCACCTCGTCCAACCAGCGAAGCCGAAGCAAGCGCAGCCTGTTCCGCAACCCGCGCCAGGCCCAGAGACAACAGGCGGTCATTGAAATCGATCTTGGCAGCACTCATTTTCACTATCCTCAGGTCAGTATCGGCGTCTTGTCCGGCATAGCCTGCGTATCGTGCAGGCCGCAAGGGTCAAACCTCTTCAATCCGCAAAGCAACCGGTGTGCCCGAAACAACATCGGTCTCGTGCAGGCCCAGCAAGGCGACATCCAGCGTGGCACGGGTGGTTTTGTGGGTAACTATCAGAACCGGCGCGGTGCTTTCCGCATGGGCGTATTGGCGCATGCGATCAATCGAGACCCCGGCATCGCCCAGGATGGCCGCAATTTTGGCCAAGGCGCCGGGTTTGTCCAGCAGACCCAGACGCAGATAATAGGGGGCAGGGCGGCCAGTCAGCGCTGGCACTGCATCCTGCAACGAACTGGCAGGGCGGCCGAAAGTCGGAATCTGAAGCCCACGTGCCAGATCGCAGACATCGCCCATCACCGCGCTGGCCGTTGGCCCTTCGCCAGCTCCGGGGCCACGCAGAACAACCTGCTCGACCGCGTCGCCTTCGATCACCACCATATTGGTGCCGCCTTCAAGCTGGCCCAGGGGCGAGTCACTGGGTACCAGACACGGCTGCATCCGCTGTTCAAGCCCCCGTGCCGTGCGCTGAGCCACGCCCAACAGTTTGATCCGGTATCCCATGTCATGGGCCTGGTCGATGTCATCCAGACTGATCTGCTGAATGCCTTCGATCTCGATCCCGTCGAAATTTGGTTTGGTGCCGAATGCGATTGAGGCAAGCAGCGCCAGTTTATGGGCGGCGTCTATCCCGCCCACATCCAGATTTGGATCGGCTTCAAGGTAACCCAGCTGCGCGCATTCGTCGAACAGGGCGTTATATCCCTGCCGCTGCGATTGCATCCGGGTCAGGATATAGTTGCATGTGCCATTCATCACCCCCATGACGCGGGTGATTTCGTTACCCGCAAGTCCTTCGGTCAGGGATTTGATCACTGGAATGCCGCCAGCCACGGCCGCTTCGAAACGGATCACACGGCCCGCGGCTTCGGCCATTTCGGCCAGTTCCTGACCGTGAATGGCCAACAGGGCCTTGTTGGCGGTGACGACATCCTTACCACTGGCTAGCGCCGCTTCGACCGAGGCTTTGGCAGGTCCGTTTTCCCCGCCCATCAGTTCAACAAAAACATCAATATCGTCGCGCTGCGCCAATGCGACAGGGTCAGTTTCCCAAGCATAATCCGACAGGTTCACACCGCGATCCTTGCCAGCATCACGCGCGGAAACCGCTGTGATCTGGATGGGACGACCCGTTCGTGCCTGCAGCAGGTCGGCATGGCGGCGCACGATCCTGACGACACCCACACCAACAGTTCCCAAGCCCGCAATTCCAAGCCGCAGCGCCTGTGTCATCCTGTGGGTTCCTTTCCGCTCGAATATCCTAAACTGGGGTGTTTCCCCGTTCCCGCTGCCTTAGCGGGTTCGGCGCCGAGGCGCAATCCGCGACACCCAGGCCGGGCGGCAGAAAACCTGAGGATTAATTGGTCTGAGCGTTTTGCAATGCCGTTGCCTTTTTCTTCAACGCCTTGCTGCGGTCGGTCAGTTCACTTTCGACCTCTGCCGCTTCGTACAGCGGGTCAACAGGCACAGCGAAAACATCTGCCAGTGGGGTTAATTTGGGGTAGGGGGCCGATTGCACATTTGGCCCTTCGCGGTCTTTCAGCTCGGGAAAATTGGTGCATCCTAGGCAGAGCAAAACTAGGGGCAGAAGAAGAAGGGGCTTCATGATGAAACCTTATTGTGGCAACTGGCATCCGTGATGCACTTTTTGTCCGGTCGTTTCAAGCGGGCTTCTATCTGAACATCCGTTCAGATATGGTGGATACATGGCACGTACACAAGGCTCACACTCGGACATTACCGGCCCGCGTATCCGGCAGGCAGCGCTTCGGCTTTTCGCGCGCCATGGGTATGCTGCTGTTTCCATGCGGAAAATTGCGGGCGAGGTTGGGGTGCAGGCCGGGGCATTGTACAATTACACCCCGGATAAGCAGAGCCTTCTGTTCCGTTTGATGCGCGACCATATGCAGGATTTGTTGTCCGCCTATGGCGAGCAAAAGCAAACTGGCGATCCGCAGGATGCTTTGCGTCGGTTTGTCGGATTTCACATCCGGTTCCACCTGCAGCGCCCTGACGAGGTATTCATCGCCTATATGGAACTTCGGAACCTCACGCCCGAAAACTTCGCCGAAATAGAGGATCTGCGCCGCAAGTATGAAGACGGGCTTGAAGCCATTTTGCGCGAAGGTCAGCGGGCGGGTATCTTTGCGGTCGCGGATACGAAGATTGCGACATTGGCGGTCATCGCCATGCTGAACGGCGTCATGACGTGGTATCGCGCCGGTGGGCGGCTTTCGTTGGACGAGGTTGAAGCCGTCTATTGGGACATGGTCCGAAAGGCGGTGACTGCTTAAGGGGCAGTCAATGTGCCGGCCGAATAAACGTCCCGTTGCGCAATTCGCGAAAAGCCTGTTCCAGCTCGGTCCGGGTGTTCATGACGATGGGGCCGTGCCACGCGACCGGCTCATTGATCGGTGCGCCGGAAATCAGCAGGAACCGGACACCCTCCGGACCTGCCTGAACGGTCACTTCGTCACCACTCCCAAACCGAACCAGAGTTCGGTCCCCCGACATGTCACGAATGTTCACCTCTTGGCCGCCAACTTCTTTTTCCAAAAGGACCCCTGCAGGCCGCGAGGCATCAGCAAAGGCGCCCGCGCCTTCGAATACATATGCAAATGCGCGACGGTAGGTGTCTATGGGGAAGGTCTTTTTCACACCTGCCGGAATTTGGATGTCCAGATACTGAGGGTCGGCGGCGATGCCGTCGACTGGGCCTGTCTTGCCCCAAAACGTCCCCACGATCACGCGGACAACGGTTCCGTCATCGTCTGTGATTTCAGGGATCTCTTTGCGCGGCACGTCCTGATATCGCGGTGTTGTCATCTTTTGGGCCGCTGGTAGATTGCCCCACAGCTGAAACCCGTGCATTTGGCCGGTTTGGCTCCCCTTGGGCATTTCCTGATGCAGGATTCCGGATCCTGCCGTCATCCACTGCACATCACCCGCGCCAAGTGTTCCGTTATTGCCAAGTGAATCCGAATGCTCAACCGAGCCGGACAGGACATAGGTGATCGTCTCGATCCCGCGATGCGGATGCCATGGAAATCCAGCCTGATAGTCCTGCGGGCGTTCATTGCGAAAGTCGTCGAACAGCAAAAAAGGATCCAGTTCTGACGGGTCCTGAAAGCCGAAAGCGCGGTGCAGTTTAACGCCTGCACCCTCCATTGTCGGTATGGCCTTTCGGGTTTCCAAAGTCGGTCTGAGGGACATTGCTGCGCTCCTGTTTCTATGGGGAAGATGTACCGCACCGCCATGGCGGGTCAATTTGCGCTGAAACACGCAACCTGTGCGAAATTCAGCAGGTGCGTTCGCCTCTGTTGTTTGGCTGGGAAAGTGGCTAAACCCAACTGCAAAGTGGGAGAGCAACAAATGCAACAAGAAGTTCTGGCCGTGGTCAAAGCCTCATCACCCAGGCGGTGGATGGGTGTCGGAATGTTGTCGACCGTGGGCTTTCTGGTTGTTTTCGTCGCGCTTGCCGCGCCGCCGGAGCCATCCTGGCAGGCATTCCTGTTTGTGGTAGGCGCGGCGTCCTTTTGGCTGGCCTATCGCATGTGGCAGGCAACCTCGGATTGGATCGAGCTGACTGAGACCGAACTCAGAACCGGGGCAGGGCAGCCGATCGCCGCAATAGAAGACATTGAAACCGTCGAAAGAGGTGCGTTTGCCTTCAAGCCGTCGAATGGCTTTCTGGTAACAACCCGGCAATCAGGTGCAAATAGATGGGCGCCGGGGCTGTGGTGGCGCCTGGGACGCCGCGTTGGCATAGGCGGCATGACATCCGCCGCCGAAACCAAATTCATGTCCGAGATTTTGTCTGTGATGGTGGCAGAACGCGGCTAGGTCAGACCTTCAGCGCCACCTCGTTATTCGAAGGCGGGGTGGAAGGCACTAAGATGCCAACCCACCCTGTCCTAGTTCGTTGCGCTTTCCGCACTCGCACCGGAATCCCCTGTGCCAGGGTCCTCGATTTCACCGATCTCGCCAGACCCGTCGGGATTTTCCTCAATTTCAACAACGCCCGACACATTTGCCGCAACCTCATTGGTAAAGCGTGGGCGTGTAAAGACGAAATTTTCAAAGACATGTTCGCCTTTGAGGAAATCCACCCCATAGATCGAGTCAAAGACTGGAATGTAAGCATTCGCCGTTTCAACAATGATCAGTGTGTCCTGGTTCGGCATAGGCGGCAGATTATCACGCATGCGGTCGATATTGTCGTCGGTCCAGATGCTGTCGTAACCGCGCGCGGTTGACCATCTGACGTAATGACGATCATCCTGTTCGTCGAACACAACCAGCGACACGCGCAGATTCATCTGTGATCGGTTGTTGACCATCGCCACCAGCAGCGAATGCAATGAGGTAATATAAGTGTCCGTGATCGTGCCGGTCTCGCGAGAGATCAAATCGCCAACGGTATACGCCGCTTTCAGGTTAGATGCGCTTTGGCGGAAGCCGTCGAAATACGTGAAAGCGCCTGTGATCGTCCACACCAGCATCGGAAAGACAAGCAAAGCCTCAACCGTGAGTACCCCACTCTCGTCTTTCGTCTTGGATTTCAGAAGATTCCGGAGCTTTGAAATGAAAAACATAGGCTTACAGAGGCTCCTGTACGAAGGCAGTCGTCGCGGTAAGTTCGATCTGGCCTGATTCATCCGACAAAATACGCCCCATCGCCGATGTAGGGAAAATCGGATCGACCTTTGCGCAGGCCCGAAGGATCATCAACTCGTTCGAAAGGCCATTTTCGAAAGCGCGAACTGGGTTCACTTCTTCAGAATTGTCAGTGCAATCCGGGACAGGCGGTAGGTTCAACCCGACAAACGCGCTTTGTTGCAGCATCTCCAGCTGCAAGTTGGTGGTACAGCGTTTGATCACTACAACGCGATCACAGATCGTGCTTTTTATCTGATCATGCGTTGGGTTGGTGCCCGTGCCGAGGCGAATGTCGCGAACTGTCTGGTCCACAGCCCGCTCTAACATCGCCTGCTGCAAGGTGACCACCGAATACTCCATCGCACTCAGGATGAAGAACATGAATGCCGGGAAGATGATCACAAACTCGACGGTGACCGCCCCATCTTCCCTGCGTCTCAGGCTTCGCAGCTTTGAAACAAGGGCTCCGATCATTGGGTCAACCGCAGTTTTCTGATCGACGACGCGATAGAAGCAAATGCGTCTTCCAGGTCCAGACCGTTCACATTGTATACATGGCTGTCCGAGCTGGCACAGTCCTTGATGGTTTTGTACCCGGCTCTGGGTGCTTCGAAGGCGATGCCATAGACAATGACGCCCTCATCCTTGGCTGCGTCACAGATATGCTTGGTGCGCTGGTTCTTGGCCGAAGTCTCAACTTTGGCATACGCTTTCGAGTACCACTCGGCCCATGCACTTGACTGCCAGTAATAGTTATATCTTGCATTCCAGGCCAGTGACACACGGTTGAAAAGTTCTGGATAGGTCAGGCGAACAGCCGTACCCAATTCTTCGTTGGCTGGTGTCTCTGGATCAGGATTGCCGAACGGATGGTCCGCCCATGTGTTCTGCTGTGGCCAGAAAAAGTTAGGCCGACCCTGCGAATGGTAGACTGTGTATTCGGAGGCCTCAGCATTGTACCAGACATCCGACAAGCCCTCCCGAAGGGACGGGTTCAGCATATACTGGTCCGTGTTCTGACCGTCGGTCATGACGATTACAATTTTCAAGATGTCCGAGTTATAGTCTGACGGGCGGGTCCGGAAGTGATTTGGAACGATGTTGTCGTCAGCCAGGTCGCTCACAATGCCACGAACGCTTGGGTCCAGGAAGGCCACGCCCCATTTCATGCCGACATCTATCGAGGTGTTCCCGGTTGCAGTCAACGCCTTGATCTGTTTGGTCAATGCCTCCAGATTATCGGTAACAGGCGTAATCGCACTGCCATCGCGGACCGGGCAAACCGGTGTTCTGATCGAGCCTTCGGAATAGGTGAAGGGGTCAAAATGTGCAGTGCGTTCCAGCCTGTCATCACGCTCTAGGTCCGCGTCGCTATACTGTTCAGGGATAAAGTTCACACAATGGGAGTAGTTGTGCTCTGCTGTAACGTTGGTGAATTTGCTCAGGATGGGTTCACCCGCGTTGACCTGAGTTGCGTAAGGCACGATCGAGATCGAAATGCCCGTGCGGTTCGGATCATCTGAATCCAGCATCAGCGTGACAAATTCTGTGGCCGCATCCTGCAGAAGCGCAATTTTGCTCTTCCCGCCAGAACGCGAATAGTTGTTCATTGAGCCTGAGATGTCGAGAACCAGCGAGATTTCAACAGCACCAATGCTTTCGACGGCCGTGCTGGCCGCGTTAGCGGTCAAGCTGTTGACGCCAGAGAAATGCATAAAGTGGGTTTTGATGGTCGCCTCGGCGGTGGCTGATACTTTACGTGATCCAAAGCCTTCTTCCACCACGACAGAAGTGATTTTGCCGCCCAGCCCGGCCTTCTCGAAATAGGCATCGACAATTTCGCGTGCGGGCTTTTTCTGATCAAGGTCAGCGGCCGCAAGAACGGCGCGGTCCAATGTTGATTGCAGATTGGCGCGGTCGCGTTCAAAATTCATTAGGTCAACGCCAGCTCCGGTCGAAGCGAAGATCACCAGGAAACCCAACAATACAAAGATTGTGAATGTACCGTCTTCGCTTTTTGCGAACCGGCGCGCGCTTAGCGCGGATTTAGCGCCGCTTTTGCTTTCGCGTAGAAACTTGGGCATTTTCATCTTGCAGACCTCGCTGAGCAGACATCCAAAGCTGCTAAGGAAAAGTTAACGTATGGAAATTAACTGCGAAACGTGGCGGGAATTGGGCGAAAAGGGCCCAGTTTTGGCTGGTTTGAGGGAAATTGAGGGATAATTCCGGACTGTCGCGCGGGGCTGTATTCGATGCGTGAACAATTCGGCGGATAATGTCTGGGTTTGGCGACTCAGCCAGAGTTCGAATATTTCCCCGTAACTTGAGATTTTATTTCTGCTTAAACATTGATCGTTTAGCAAAGGGGTGCGACAAAACGTCAGAACGCAAGTCGTTCGCCGGCACGGAGGTTTAAATGACGGCCAAAAAAGAACCCAGCTTTCGAGAGAGTGTAGATCTAATGTTTAACAGGGCAGCGTCCCTGATGGATCTGCCTCCGGGCCTTGAAGAAAAGATAAGGGTCTGCAACGCCACCTACACTGTACGCTTCGGCGTCCGGCTGCGCGGTGACATACACACATTCACCGGATATCGATCGGTGCATTCCGAGCATATGGAGCCGGTGAAAGGCGGTATCCGCTTTGCGTTGGCGGTCAACCAGGACGAAGTCGAAGCGCTTGCGGCGCTGATGACCTATAAATGCGCTCTGGTCGAAACGCCGTTTGGCGGATCAAAGGGTGGGTTGTGTATCGACCCACGCCAATACGAAGAGCATGAGCTTGAACAGATCACCCGCCGGTTCGCCTATGAGTTGGCCAAGCGCGACCTGATCAACCCGTCACAGAACGTGCCAGCCCCGGATATGGGGACGGGTGAGCGTGAAATGGCGTGGATGGCGGACCAATACGCCCGGATGAATACAACTGACATCAACGCGCGCGCCTGTGTGACAGGCAAGCCGCTGAATGCTGGCGGTATTGCCGGACGGGTCGAGGCCACGGGCCGCGGCATTCAATATGCGCTGCGCGAGTTTTTCCGCCATCCTGAGGACATTCAAAAGGCAGGGCTGTCGGGCAAGTTGGACGGCAAGCGCATTATTGTTCAGGGTCTGGGAAATGTGGGCTACCACGCTGCCAAGTTCCTGAGCGAGGAAGATGGCTCTCGTATCGTGGGCATCATTGAATGGGACGGAGCGCTGTATAATCCGGACGGGATTGACGTCGAGTCGGTTCGCCAATGGATTGTCAAGCATGGCGGCGTCAGCGATTATCCCGACGCCACCCATTCCGCCGAGGGCGGGGCCGTGCTAGAAGAAGAGTGCGACATCCTGATCCCGGCGGCGCTGGAAGGTGTGATCAACCTTGATAATGCCGATCGCATCAAGGCCCCGTTGATCATCGAAGCTGCAAACGGCCCAGTGACAGCTGGTGCAGACGAAGTTCTGCGAGATAGGGGCGTCGTGATCATTCCTGATATGTACGCAAATGCTGGCGGTGTGACCGTTTCGTATTTCGAATGGGTTAAGAACCTAAGCCATATCCGGTTTGGCCGCATGCAGCGTCGCCAGGAAGAGTCGCGGCACGAGCTGATCGTCAGTGAGCTGGAACGGCTGGACCGCTATCTGGGCGATGCCTGGTCCATGTCTCCGAACTTCAAGGCGAAATACCTGAAAGGTGCGGATGAGCTTGAGCTGGTTCGTTCGGGGCTCGATGACACCATGCGGATTGCTTACCAGTCGATGCGTGAAGTCTGGCACAGTCGCGACGATGTCGAGGATCTGAGGACCGCGGCCTACATCGTGGCCATTGACCGTGTCTCGAAAAGCTACCGCGCTAAGGGGCTTTGACAATACTCTCTGCGGGCGGTTGGCATCTGATCCCTCGCCCGCAGGACCAAGGCGCAACAGGGCTGCGCAAGATGCAATTCGACGATGGCGCGCATCCGCGCCCGGCAGTAGACTTCAGCGACGAGAACGAATCCCGGAGACCACCATGTTGCGTATTGCCGTCGCGGCTATTTTACTGGCCACACCTCTGGCTGCTCAGGAAACAAAAGAACAAAGCTGTCAACATCAGGCGGATGTCGTGGCGGCGATCCAGCAGGCGCGACTTGACCGCGTGAAAGAGCGCGACGTGCCGCAAGCCGTGGCCGATACAGGTCCGACCTGGCCCGCGAACTATAATGCCGCGATCCCGCTGATCACCCCTTGGGTCTATGAGCAGAAGATGCGCGATGTGCGCAAAAAGGATCTCGGCGCCACGTGGATGGAGCTGTGCCTGCAGCAGTAATCCAAAACCTTGCGATTTCTTTGCGGACAAACGCGCGCCTTCCCCTTGGCGCGCGTTGCCGTTTCTGTCAGGTTTAACCCATGTCATTACCACCCGGTTTTCTGGATGAGTTGCGCACCCGGCTGAGCTTGTCTCAGGTCGTCGGGCGCAAAGTCATGTGGGACGCGCGCAAGTCCAATCAGGGCAAGGGCGACATGTGGGCTCCGTGCCCGTTCCATCACGAGAAGACAGCATCGTTCCACGTCGATGACCAAAAGGGATTCTATTACTGCTTTGGCTGCCATGCCAAAGGGGATGCGATCAGCTTCGTGAAAGAGACCGAGAATGTCTCGTTCATCGAAGCGGTCGAAATTCTCGCGCGTGAAGCCGGAATGCCGATGCCAGAACGTGACCCCAAGGCGCAAGAGAAACAGGATCGTCGCACGCAACTGGCCGAGGTGATGGAACAGGCGGTGCAGTTCTTTCGGTTGCAGCTGAAAACAGGGGCAGGTGGGGAGGCGCGCGATTATCTGGCGCGGCGCGGCTTGAAAGAGCAGGCGCTGGATCGGTGGGAAATCGGCTTTGCTCCCGACGGTTGGCAGGCGCTTTGGGATCACCTACGCGGCAAGAACGTGGCCGAAGATCTGATCCTTGGTGCGGGTCTGGCCAAACCCTCGAACAAAGGTAAAAAGCCCTATGACACGTTTCGGAACCGGATCATGTATCCGATCCGGGATCCGCGCGGGCGTTGCATTGCGTTCGGTGGCCGAGCGATGGACCCCAATGACAATGCGAAATATCTGAACTCGCCCGAAACTGAACTGTTCGACAAGGGGCGCAGCCTCTATAACCAAGGCCCCGCGCGGCAGGCTGCCGGCAAAGGGCAGCCATTGATCGTGGCCGAAGGATATATGGATGTGATCGCGCTTGCCGAGGCCGGTTTTGGCGCATCGGTGGCCCCATTGGGCACCGCAATCACCGAGCATCAGTTGCAACTGCTGTGGCGTATCTCGGACGAGCCGATAATTGCGCTGGATGGCGACACGGCGGGTTTGCGTGCTGCGATGCGGGCGGTCGATCTGGCCCTGCCGCTGCTTGAGGCAGGAAAGTCCTTGCGCTTTGCGCTGATGCCCGAGGGCAAAGACCCTGACGACCTATTGCGGGCGGAAGGACCGGCAGC
Source organism: Ruegeria sp. CDSC042 (assembly GCF_059610745.1). Lineage (NCBI taxonomy): Bacteria > Pseudomonadati > Pseudomonadota > Alphaproteobacteria > Rhodobacterales > Roseobacteraceae > Ruegeria > Ruegeria sp. CDSC042. The sequence goes on along the minus strand of NZ_JBXWOF010000001.1, from coordinate 1,114,450 downwards.
CGTGCAGGCGGTGTTGGAAGGGGCAATGCCGATGGTCAGGGTGCTCTGGCAGCGCGAAACCGAAGGCAAGGTGTTCGACAGCCCCGAACGCAAAGCAGCTTTGGACAAGGTCTTGCGCGACAAGATCAAGCTGATCCGTGACCCGTCGATCCGGTCGCATTACGGGCAAGAGATCAAAGACCTGCGCTGGCAGCTGTTTCGCCCTCAAAGGCAGCCACAAAACCGTACCTGGCAAACACGCGGGAAATGGAAGCCCCAGCCGCAACCGGCCACACCGGGCGCGCGGGCGTCATTCCTGGCATCATCCGACAATGCCGATATCCAGATGCGCGAAGCCGCCATTCTGGCCATCGCCGCATTGAACCCCCAAGTCGTGGTGCAGTTTGAACACCAACTGGAAGAAATGGAGTGCCGTGACCAAGATCACGCTGGCCTGCGCGATGCCATTCTGCGGCACGCGATAGATGATCCTGAGAACCTCAAACAACATATTGCGGAAACTTTGGGACATCACGCCCTTGAAAACCTGCTGGCCCTTCGCCATGTCGCAGTGATCCCCTGCGTGAATAAACCGGGCGACGTTGAAAAGGCCGAAATGACATTGGCTGAGGAACTCGCCAAAATCAAAGCTCTCAGGGGTCTGGACGCAGAGATTGCCGAAGCCGCAGAGGATCTGTCTGATCTGGACGATGAAGCGTTGACCTATCGCTTGGCGCAAGCCGCCGAAGAGCGCAACAGAACAAGCCGAAGCCAGAATGAAGACAGGGCCGTTTTCGACATCGCTGACAATGGTGCGCGAATCAACCGCGACGAGAAGGATGCGTTTAAGGCAATCATGTCAGGTATCAATTTCGAGCGAAAACGCCGGTAATGTGGTGTTTTCGTAAGGCACTGGAAAAGAAAAACAGGTAAACGGGTGGCCGAATCACTTCAACGCGCTAATGATTCGGTTCAATCGAATCACCCATCCCTGCAGGAGCATTGAATGGCCGCCAAGGATACAAACGAAGACAGCAAATCCGACGAGCAGGAACAGGAAATCTCGCTGGACATGAGCCAGACTCAGGTCAAGAAGATGATCGCCGAGGCTCGTGAGAAAGGCTACATCACCTACGACCAGCTCAATCAGGTCCTGCCGCCTGATCAGGTCAGCTCGGAACAGATCGAAGACGTTATGTCGATGCTGTCCGAGATGGGGATCAACATCATCGAAGATGAAGAGGCGGAAGAGGAAGAGAATAAAGGCTCGACCGACCTGATCACAACGGAAAGCAACCGTGAGGTCACGCTGGCCGGTGCCGCCGCAGAAAAGCTTGATCGTACCGATGACCCGGTGCGCATGTATCTGCGCGAAATGGGTTCGGTCGAACTGCTCAGCCGTGAGGGCGAGATTGCTATCGCCAAGCGGATCGAGGCTGGTCGTAATACGATGATCCTGGGGCTTTGTGAAAGCCCACTGACCTTCCAGGCGATTACGATCTGGCATGATGAATTGCTGTCCGAAGACATTCTGCTGCGCGACGTCATTGATCTGGAGGCCACTTTCGGCAATCAGATGGACGAAGACGGCGATGTCGAAGAGCCGGTCGTCGACACTTCGACCGTGCAGGCCGCAAAGCCCGCCAAAGAAGAAGGCCCCGAGCTGGATGCCGATGGCAACCCGATTGCGACCGATGATGACGATGACGAAGACGAGCAGGCGAACATGTCGCTGGCTGCTATGGAAGCTGCTCTGAAAGATCAGGTTCTGACTACGCTCGAGCGTATTTCGACTGATTTTGCGATGCTGAGCGAAATGCAGGACAGCCGGATTTCGGCAACCCTGAACGAAGACGGCACATTCAGCGACACGGACGAAGCGACCTATCAGAAGCTGCGCGCCGAGATTGTCGAGCTGGTGAACGGCCTTCATCTGCACAACAACCGGATCGATGCTTTGATCGACCAGCTCTATGGCATCAATCGTCGGATCATGTCGCTGGACAGCTCGATGGTGAAGCTGGCGGATCAGGCCCGCATCAACCGTCGCGAATTTGTTGACGCCTATCGTGGGCGTGAACTGGACCCGAACTGGCTGGCAGAGATGGCTGAAAAGCCGGGCCGGGGCTGGCAGATGTTCATCGAACGCTCGACCTCCAAGGTCGAGGAACTGCGCAACGATATGGCTCAGGTCGGGCAATATGTTGGCCTGGACATCAGCGAATTCCGCCGCATCGTACAGCAGGTCCAGAAAGGCGAGAAAGAGGCGCGCCAGGCCAAGAAAGAAATGGTCGAAGCCAACCTGCGTCTGGTGATCTCGATCGCCAAAAAATACACGAACCGTGGTCTGCAATTCCTTGATCTTATTCAGGAAGGTAACATTGGCCTGATGAAGGCCGTAGACAAGTTCGAATACCGCCGCGGGTATAAGTTCTCGACCTACGCCACCTGGTGGATCCGTCAGGCGATCACCCGGTCCATCGCGGATCAGGCACGCACGATCCGTATCCCAGTCCATATGATCGAGACGATCAACAAGTTGGTTCGGACCGGACGTCAGATGCTGCATGAAATCGGCCGCGAGCCGACGCCGGAAGAACTGGCCGAAAAGCTGCAGATGCCGCTGGAGAAGGTCCGCAAGGTGATGAAGATCGCCAAGGAACCGATCAGCCTGGAAACGCCGATTGGCGACGAAGAAGACAGCCAGCTTGGCGATTTCATCGAGGACAAGAATGCTGTGCTGCCGCTGGACAGTGCTATTCAGGAAAACCTCAAGGAAACGACCACGCGTGTTCTGGCCTCACTTACCCCGCGGGAAGAACGGGTTCTGCGGATGCGGTTTGGCATCGGTATGAACACGGACCACACCCTGGAAGAGGTCGGCCAACAGTTCAGCGTGACTCGCGAACGTATCCGTCAGATCGAGGCGAAGGCGCTGCGAAAACTGAAACACCCCAGCAGGTCGCGAAAGTTGCGGTCGTTCCTGGATCAGTAACCTAGAAAAGGCGCCTCGACCGAGGCGCCTTTTTCGTTTGAAACCACTGTTCACGGTGGCTTGTAGAAACATCAATTTGGCGAGAACTCACAAGAAGCCCGCTGCGCGTCTTCCTATATCCGCAATGTCCACTCATGGGACGGGCCGGGGCGAGGCTGCAAGGCTGACGACCCCCGGCTACCTCAAAGTTACGATCAAGGATCCAGGCGGCTGCGAAAAGCGCTGGGCGCGCGACCCGTCCACCGTTTGAAAGCGGTGGAAAAGGCGGGTTGGTCTGCGTAGCCAAGTGAGAATGCAATTTCAGATAGCTGCATACCGTTGGTGATGAAAGTTTGGGCCAGATCACAGCGCAGATCGTCTGCGATCTCTCGATAGCTTGACCCTTCATCCTTTAGCCGGCGTGCAAATGTTCGCGGGCTCATGCCGAGATTGGCGGCTATGTCATCGGCTTGCGGAAAATTCCCCGGCATCGAACGTGTAATCAGACCCTCGACCTGCGCCCGCAATTTTTGCTTAGGCGAGGCCCGCTCTGCCAAGACGCGTTCCCCGTACTCAATCAGATGCTCTCGAAGCATCGGGTCATATGTGGGCACGGGAAGATCCAGAGATGAAGGCGACAGAACAATCTCTAGGTTTTCTGCTCCAAACTCTACCGAAAATCCTGCAAGCTTTTGAAATAGATTTCTTTTCTCTCCAACCTCGTGTTGAAAGCGAATTGCTATGGGGTGGAAGTCTGACTGCGTCAGGTTCCGCATTCGCGCCAGTGTCCCAAACATCAAAAACTCTGTGCGTCTGTGATACCGGGCAAAACTTGCGTCTTCCCAATCCGCCTCGAAGGACACAAAGTTCCCGGCATGGCGCAGACTGAAGGTGATTGTGGGATCTATGATGCGCGAGAAGCGGGTTGTGTTTTCAAACACCTGTCGGAGGTCACGAGAGTACTTGCTGATATAGGCCGTAATACTAGAGGCCGAACTGACTTTCGAACCCGCATAGGCGGCAAAAGTTATGTCGCGCATAGCGTCGCAGGCATATCTGATGAACATCGCCTCAGTTTGCGCACTGTAGACTGTAGTGGGGGGAGCGATTGCCGCTCGGCTTAGACCGCTGCCTTCCAAAAGCTGGTCTGCTAACTCTGGGCCGCCCGAACGCTCATCTACCGTTCGGGTCAGGTGTTGAATTCTGGCAATATCAAGCTCCATATCCAATTCTTAATGCTTTCGCGAAAAATTTGAACCCAGTTTGCACGGGTGCAGGCAAACCCATCTGGCAGGTTTTCACAAGTTTCTGGCACTTTTCAGCAAGGATATAGCAACGCAAAGGCATAGTTACCTCGTGTTGTCGGGTCAGCACCTTGTGGGGATGAGGGTAGAGCTCCGGTCGTCTCAGACTAGCGATCGGTGGCTCCCCGGCACGTTTCATCTGAAAACCTACGTGTCGCATTGCGGATTTTACCCTTCAATGGCACGGTCCGGTTGTGGCGAAATTGATCTGGTATCCAATGCAAGACCGGGCGATCTCAGATGTGGGAACCGAGCAGAACCTCATCGTTTTTGATGGAGAATGCGTGCTGTGTTCTCGGTTTTTCAGGTTCATGCTGTGGGCTGACACAAAGAAGCGGTTCAAGTTTGTAATTGCCCAGTCCCCCATAGGACAAAGCCTTTACCGGCAACTCGGCCTGCCCACCGACGAGTTTGAAACCAATCTTGTGATCGTTGACGGTGTTGTGCATCAGCGCTTGGATGCTTTTGCTGCTGCAATGCGCAGCTTACCCGCTTTGTGGCCTGTTCTGTCGGCCTGTCGATTTCTTCCGCGGTTTTTGAAGGATCCGCTTTATCATTTCATCGCGCGCCACCGATTTGCATTCTTTGGACGGTTCGAAACGTGCTTGGTTCCGGATTCATCCCTGAAAGCGCGGTTCTTCCCCGGAGGGTATGCGTGAGGCCGGACCCATTTCTGCAGGCCCTTCCTGCCAATTCTGAGGTGCCGGATGCGGTTCGAAAATTCCACAGTGAAACGGCAGAGTTTACAGGATTATGCAGCATCCAAAGAGGAACCGGGTGGTTGACCTCTTTGTCATTGTGGTTGGGTGGGTTTCCTCCCGATGCAGATACTCAGACGGTCCGCATTCGAACCAAACTCAATGGCCAGGAATGGGAATGGTTCAGAGATTTTGGCGGGCATGAGACGCTGTCTCATCTGGTCTACGACGCAGACAGGCGGTGCGTGAAAGAGAGGATCGGAGGGCTGACCATCTGGATGCGCCCACAGGTTCGAGGTCAAAAGCTGCATTTGAACATCCTGCGCCTCACTCTATTGCGGGTGCCATGCCCGAACTTTCTTTTACCGCGTTCGGCGACGGTAGAATGGCAGGATGATCAAGGCCGGTTTCGGTTCGATGTTTCGGCAGAAATGCCGATGTTGGGTCAACTGATCAGATATCGGGGCTGGCTGATGCCGGTTCACGTAAATAGGAACAATGCCTGAATTGAACGTGAGGTGGCTTTGCCATGGCCTCCTGCAATCTACTTTAATATTTATCAAGAAACATGAGAGAGTAGCATTATGAAAAAAGTGATCACATCTGCGGTTCTGGCCGCCGCCTCGTTGTTTGAACCGGGGGCGGTGACAGCAGCACCAAACGGTTTTCAGACTGTTGCAGTAAACGACAAAGTGTTTGAGGTGATCCCGCGCGCGCGTAGGGATGTGGATGGCTATTGGTGCGCTGCTGCAGATTTTGCTCGTCGCAGCTTGGGGGCAGGGTGGCAGCAGAATATCTATGTTGTGCGTGGATATGGCCCAAGCGAAGCCACCGGTCGCCGCACGGCGGTCCAATTCTCGTTGACCCCTCCAGCAAATGTCGAGCAGAGCACAAGCTTTGTTTCCATTGGTTTCCAGCCGGGGCAGAGCAGGTCCGTCCAGAACGCGAATGGCCTGTGTTTCCGGCAGCCAATTTTTGATTAAAGAAGGTAAGACCCGCGTTTTGCAGACCGAGTTTATAATTTCAACGCAGGGGCCGGGGCTGTATGAGTTCACCTCGGGTATACGAGACTGGCTTGCCCCAAGCGGTCGCGACGGATTGTTGACCCTGTTTGTGCGCCATACCTCGTGTTCTCTGGCCATTCAGGAAAATGCGGACCCCGAGGTGCGGACGGATTTGCAGGCCTTTTTCGAACGTCTAGTGCCACCGGCGGATGATCCGTCGATGGCGTATTTAAGGCACACCTATGAGGGGCCAGACGATATGCCAGCACATATCAAAGCTGCGTTGCTGCCTGTGTCCTTGGGCATTCCTGTCGCCGCAGGGGTGCCCATGCTGGGGACATGGCAGGGCGTTTATCTGTTTGAACACCGGACCCAATCACACAACCGACGCGTCGCTGCGCATTTCGCGTGACCCCTTTATTTAGCGGTAAAAATTTCCGACTACCCAAATCCTAGAGGCTGCCCTATAGTTGTGGATAAGTGGGCCACAGCGCTTACTAAAAGAGGCGGAACAAGAGACGAGGAGACGGCGGATGCGCTGCCCGTTTTGCGGAAATATCGACACTCAGGTCAAAGATTCACGCCCGGCAGAGGATCATGTCGCGATCCGCAGGCGCCGTTTCTGCCCGGCTTGCGGCGGACGGTTCACCACCTATGAACGCGTTCAGTTACGCGATCTGGTTGTGATCAAAACCAATGGAAAACGCGAGGATTTCGATCGAGACAAGCTGGAACGGTCGATCCGTATCTCGATGCAGAAACGCCCGATTGATCCGGAACGCATTGATCAGATGATCTCGGGTATTGTGCGACGGCTGGAAAGCATGGGCGATACCGACATTCCGTCCAGCAAGATCGGTGAAATTGTTATGGAAGCTCTGGCGCGGATCGACACCGTTGCCTATGTTCGGTTTGCAAGCGTGTATAAGAATTTCCAGGCGGCCGATGATTTCGAGGAGTTTGTCCACGAACTGCGCCCGCCGCAGCCTTCGACGGACGAGTGAGCGAAACAGATAAGCGATATATGGCGCTGGCCCTTGCCTTGGGGCGGCGCGGACAGGGGACGTGCTGGCCCAACCCATCCGTTGGCTGCGTACTCGTACAGGACGGGCGGATTGTTGGGCGTGGTTGGACGCAACCTGGTGGTCGGCCACATGCGGAAACCGAAGCGTTAAGACAGGCGGGATCGCAGGCGCGTGGCGCGACTGCTTATGTCTCGCTTGAACCCTGCGCCCATCACGGACAGACCCCGCCTTGCGCTCAGGCCTTGATTGAGGCCGGTGTGGCGCGTGTTGTTTCAGCCATCGAAGACAGTGATCCGCGTGTTGCCGGGCAGGGCTTTGCCATGCTGCGCGAGGCTGGGATTGACGTGACAACCGGTGTTCTTGCGGATCAGGCGGCCCGCGACCACGCCGGTTTCTTTCTAAAGACCGAACAGGGCCGGCCATTTGTCACGCTTAAACTGGCCAGCAGTTTTGACGGGCGCATTGCGACCGAAAGCGGCCATAGTCAGTGGATTACGGGTCAGACCTCGCGGCGGGCTGTTCATGCCATGCGGGCAACGCATGATGCCGTTATGGTTGGGGCGGGTACAGCGCGTGTAGACGACCCCTCTCTGACAGTTCGGGATCTTGGGATTGAACGTCAGCCTGTGCGCGTCGTCGTTTCGCGCCATCTGGATATCCCGTTGATGGGTCAACTGGCACGCACCGCCTCGAAAATTCCGGTGTGGTTGTGCCATGGTCCGTCACCGGATGCCGAACGTGCAAAAGCGTGGGAAGGACTGGGCGCAAGGCTTATCCCCTGCGCGTTACGCGATCATCACATTGACGCCGCTGACCTGTTGCTGCAGTTGGGGCAGGAGGGTTTGACCCGCGTCTTTTGCGAGGGCGGATCATCCCTGGCTGCGTCGCTTTTGGTGGATGAACTGGTTGATGAGTTGATCGGCTTCAGTGCCGGGCTTGCGATTGGTGCCGAAGGATTGCCTGCCATCGGGGCGCTTGGTATGGATCGTCTGGATGAGGCCCCACGGTTTGAACTGCTGGAGACCCGCATCATCGGTCAGGACGTGATGCATCGCTGGGCGCGGGCATTGCGCTAAAGGCGCCAGAGATGCGCCTGTGTTGCGAAAACGCCCTGTAGTTTCGAGAGCAGTCTAAGGCCATGACCCGATCGGCTCTGGTAGCCGTCTGTCAGCCTTTCCAATACCACTTCCGGAGGGCAGGGCATGCCGGTGACAGGGTCCAGATACCTCGGGTAATCGATCAGTGCGGCATGAATCAATCCCAGCAGGGAGGGCCGTGCACCACGACGGGCGGGGACGGACCCCAAATCCTGCGTCAAACCCCAACCAGCATAAAAGGGTGCGCCGAGCGTTGTGACCGGCAATCCGCGCATCAGCGCCTCGAACCCTAGCAGAGAGGTCATGGTCCAGACCTCCTGAACCTCACCCAACAATGCGGCGGGGTCGGTGTTCTTGACGATCAGGTCTGCTAGCCCCTCAGCTTCGGCCTCACCTTCACGCAGGCCAGCTTCGACATCTGGATGCGGTTTATAGATCAGAACGGCGGTCGGGTTCATCTCTCGGGCCGTGCGCAGAAGTTCAGTATTGGTGCGAACGGTGCTGGTTCCAAACAGGATCGAGGCATCGTCCTCGACCTGTCCGGGCACCAGAATGCGGTGACCTTTTGGCAAGTCCGGAACCGGGCCGCCGGTGTTATATTTGCTGACCGCTCCGGCGATAATCTGTGTCACCAACCGCTCGGCCCGCAATTCCTGATCCGGCCGCAGGGTCTCCCGCTTGGCGATCATCTCTTCCAACCTGCTGGGTTTGGTCGGGTCGTAATAGATCCCAAGGTCATCCAGCGACAGCGACAGAGGCGGCACAAGGCTGGCCCCCAACCCACGGGACCGAACGAAGCCATCCTCGACCCGTGTGACGTTTTCCATATCACGGCCGTGCCGCGCCCAAACCATGTGGGGACGATCTGGGTTTTCGGGAACGTCAGGTGTGAATTTTACCTTTTTCTCGCGCCCAAACATGTGCTGCAGGTGCCTGCGTTTCCAAAGCCGCATCCCGGATGCCGTCCAGCCCTTGTGATCTTGTCGCCAGGCGCGGGTCAGACCTTCAAGCGTGTCCAGCACGGATTCGAATTCGCACAGCTGATCCCGATAGGGATCGTACCACTTGGGATAAAGAACCATGGTGGCGGCGAAGAGTTGCGCGCGCGTCAGGTTTCGTTGGCGTCTTGGGAAATGGGCTTCGTCTTGGGTAAGACCCCATCCGGCGTAAAACGGTTGGCCGAAGACGCGGGGTTTGTGACCGGCCAATATGGCCTCGAACCCAAGTTGCGAGGACAGGGTGTAGACGCCCACAGCGCCCTCTAACAAGGTCCAGGGGCTGATGGCGCTGTGCTGAAAGGATACGCGGTCGGTCAGATCATCGGCAGAGTAATATCCGGGCCGGTGCCCTGCGATCGTGTCGGGGTGGGATTTGATCAGAACGGTCGCGCCGGGGTTCTCCTCTTGCGCCATAACCAGCATCTCGCGGAACCGGGCCTCATCGCCACCGCTTGCCCTTACAGAAGCATCGTCGCGTGCTTGATCGACAACCAGGACATACCCTGGGTCCGGCGCAGGGGTCGCGGGATCATAGGCGGAATACTTACTCAGATGTAGTTCGCGCAGCCGCGCCATCCCGCCACGTGCCCGGTTCAGCAGGGCCGTATTATCCAACGGGTCGGTCGCAAGAAGTGTTTCCAGATCCGAAGGCTGTGTTGGATCAAAATGCACACCGCTGCGATCAAGCAGCAGACCCAGCGGAGCCTCGCCACTGCGTCCTGAGTGCAGAGATCGCAGGAATGCATCCTCTACGCGCAAGATCGGAGCATTGTATTTGGTCGCTATACGCAGTCCACGATGTGCCGTCGGGCTATTGCCCCAGATACCCACCAGATCCGACCCTTTGGGCGTGCCGATGCCGATATCATACCCGGTCAGTGACAGAATTCTCCGCACGCGCGCGGCTGTCAGAAATCCGCCATTATAGACCAAAAGACGACTGCGTTCGGCCTTGGCATGCGTTCCTTGTGGAACGGAGGGCATCATCCGCCTGTCAGGGTCGTGACATTGGCAAGCGGGGTCAGGCCACCGGCGATCAACGAGATGGATTTGCTCCATTGCGCGTAAGGTGCTTCGGTGACGTAAATTGTGTCATCATCGCGGATGACAAAGTCACGGGCGATGAAAAGGCCATTGGGAGCTGTTAGGTTCAGCACGTAGATCATGCGCTGCTCTCCCTGCAGGTCCGGTTTTCCCATGACTGACCGGACAATGTCCTGCCGTTCCTTTCGTAGAACGAAAATACCGGTCGGGTCCGAAGACAGGGGCTGTAAGCCACCAACCTGTGCCAGCGCTTCCAGCGCGGACAGATCCTGACTGTCGAATGCCACGCGCGACTGACCGCCCGTCGCCCCCAAGGCGACATAGGACCGGTTGTCGGCTTCGACTAGAATGCGGTCGCCACCCCGCAGGGCAACGTCAAATTCCGGGTTGCGGAACAAGTCATTGTACCAGACCGTCCCTTTTTGATTGCCTCGGATCAGTGTCACCAGGGCGATATCGGACCCTTCGATCACACCGCCAGCCCGTGTCAGCATTCCGGCCAGTGTGCGGGTTGGTCGTTCGATCGGATAGATCCCGGGTGCGGACAGGGTGCCCGATAGTGAGACGGTTGATCCGTCCCCGGCGATACGGCGCACTTCAACCTGAGGATCAGGGGTCTGGTCCTGGAGCTTTTCCGTGATCAACATGCGAAGCTGTTCCGGCGTGTTTCCGGCTGCGCGCAGGCGCCCGGCATAGGGAACAAAGATGAAGCCCTCGCTGTCGACCTGTACCTCTTCCAGGGATGTTGAGGCACCGGTCTCTCCGGATAACAGCCCGTCATCCACGTTTTCCCAGATTGTCAGGCCCAGTACATCACCCGGACGAACCGTGTCGGCGGTCAGGTTCTGAGCGCTACGGAAGGTTTGCGAGAACCCGTATTGAGGCACTGCGGACGTGACCTGCGCCACCCGGTCGTCAACCTCAACAACATAGGCGTTTCCACCTTTCGTGGTCGAACCGGCAAGGATTTCGGATTTGTTTGGGCCAGTTTTAGGTAGTTGGCACGCGGCCAGCAGGCCAAGAGCGGCCACAAGGGTTACACCCCGTCCCCATCGGATTGGAAAGCGCTGCACTGCCGAATATCCTCGAACGTCTTGGTTTTGGTCTTTTGTTTCCAGCAGCGTACTTGTTTCCAACTGCAATCGCCAGCATCAAGAGGGGTGATTTACTCAACGATCCTCAACTGTGGCGTCCGCGCCTCTTTGTCGGTCAGCACGGATTGGTAGGGATCTTTCGCCCTTAGCATCATATCCACGGCGCGCCTAAGCAACTGTCGCCGCCCACGGCGTGAATAAAACCCGCCGGGGACCTGACTGGTTTCAAGCAGAAAACGCCTATAGCTTTGATAGGCTTCGGTATCGGGGATATCTGGATTGGAAAAGAAATCAGTGATCGGTTGGCTGGAAACAAATTCGGGCTTGTCATAGACCGATTTGCCAAAGGCGCGCAGAGGAATGCCGCGCCACAATACCTGCTGACCCGCAGTTGAATTGATCGTCACGGCCGAGCTCGCTTCGGTGAGCAATGTGGCCAGTTTGCCCCCGGGTACATAATGGACCCGATCAGCGATACCCAGTGTTTTGGCCAGTTTTCGTGCCACCTGGCGCAATGGTTCCCGATGATTTTCCAGCGGGTGTTCTTTGATGACCAGATGATGGTGCGTTGGTGCGCCATTTGCAAAACCGTGCAGTACCTGCTCAAGAAACTCGGACATGCAGTCAAAGTCCGAGTGTGACTGAACCGAACTGTCATGTCCCAGTTGCAGCAATGCCAAGTGATAGGGAAACCCGCCCCGCCGGACTCGCTCCGTCGCCATACGCCGCCGGATTCTGTGGAACGGCATCATTGCCAGCCGTTTGAAATACAGCCTGAACTCTTTCGAAACCGGTAGGTCACGGTGGGTTCGAAAATTGCGATACTTGCCGTTCAGGAACAGAACAAACCAATGATACAGCGCGCCATAGAAAATATGCTGTCGCATATCACCCCAATGCGTCGGAGGGGGCGGCATCGGCGCATCAGTACGCTCCAGCGCTCGCTGCATCTGGGTAACTTCCAGATTCATCAGATGCGAATTGCCATTCGTACCTGTGCGTTCGTAGGTGACCCACCAGGGCCTCAGATACCCTTCTTCGAAAACATGAACAGTGATCCCGTGGGCGCGGGCGATGCGGATGGCTTGGGCGTGGATTGGACGCGTATCGCCATACAGGACTATGTCTGTCACCTCGCGGCCGACAACCAGGTCAACAAATTTTACCGGCCAGTTCTCGGGTTTGCCAGCATAGGGAATAAAGCTGGCCTTATCAGACCAGAAGGCCTGATCCCCGGCGTTAAAACCCACGCGCCACACCTCGGAACCCGCTGCGCGCAGGATCTTACCAAGCGCGCCAAAAAACGGCCCGTGCGGTCCTTGCAGGAAAAGAAATACGCGTTTTTGCGCAGCGCCGTTGAGTGGTGACATTTCTGCTGCTCTTGTCGTTAGATGAGAAATTATGCCTGTTTGTCGTATTTGCGGCAACCTGGGGCTTGCCCGTAGGCGCGCTTACGCTTACCTCGACGGTGAGCGCTGGCATCAGGTTAGAAACAGAGGGTTAACGCAATGTTTACGGGGATCGTCACAGATATCGGCACCATCACCGAACTGGAGCAGCAAGGCGATCTGCGGGCGCGGATCAAAACCGCCTACAATACCCCGGGGATTGATATTGGTGCATCCATTGCCAGCGACGGCGTTTGCCTGACAGTCATCGCATTGGGCGAAGACTGGTATGATGTGCAAATCAGCGCGGAAACCGTTTCGAAAACCAATCTGGATCGCTGGACCGTCGGCAAACGTGTCAATCTGGAACGCGCGCTGAAGGTCGGAGATGAGTTGGGCGGTCATATCGTGTCTGGTCATGTTGATGGCGTCGCAGAAGTGGTCGCCGTTCTGGACGAGGGCGACAGCACGCGGGTAACCTTGCGCGCACCCAAAGATCTGGCTCGCTTCATTGCGCCCAAGGGATCAGTTGCGCTGAACGGTACTTCTTTGACCGTAAACGATGTGGACGGGTGCGATTTTGGTATCAACTTCATTCCGCACACCAAAGAGGTGACGACCTGGGGGGATGTCGGCATCGGCGACCGGGTCAATCTTGAGATCGACACGCTGGCTCGCTATGTCGCGCGCCTCGCTGAAATGTCATAGTCCACAACTCAACGTCGCGTCTGACCGGAACGGTGCCGCATGCGGTCTGGTCTTTGACCGCGCGGTGGTCTATCCACCCGGTCAAACTTGGCATGTGAAAGGCTGCCCCATGAGCTTTGAAACTCCCGGACCGGTCGAGGCCCAGCTGCGCGCGGCAATCAGCCCGATCAAAGAGATCATCGACGAGGCGCGCAGAGGCCGGATGTATATCCTGGTTGATCACGAAGATCGCGAGAATGAGGGCGATCTGGTGATTGCCGCCGAGTTCGCTGATGCTGAGGCAATTAATTTCATGGCCACCCATGGTCGTGGCCTGATCTGCCTGCCGATGACGGCGGAACGGATTGACACGTTGGGTCTGCCGATGATGGCGGTGAACAACTCGTCACGTCATGAGACCGCGTTCACCGTGTCGATTGAAGCGCGCGAGGGAGTGTCGACTGGCATTTCCGCTGGTGACCGGGCGCTGACCGTGGCGACTGCGATCAACGAGCAAAACACGATGGTCCATATCGCCACGCCGGGTCACGTCTTCCCCTTGCGGGCCAAGCGGGGCGGGGTGCTGGTGCGCGCGGGCCATACCGAGGCCGCCGTTGATATCTCACGCCTGGCCGGGCTGAACCCTTCGGGCGTGATCTGCGAGATCATGAACCCTGACGGAACCATGGCGCGGCTGCCTGACCTGGTCGAATTCGCCAAGGAACACGGGTTGAAGATCGGCACGATTAGCGACTTGATCGCCTATCGGTCGCGCAATGACAATCTGGTGGTTGAGACATCTCGTGAAACCGTCACATCCGAATATGGCGGCGATTGGGAAATGCGGATTTTCACCGATCAGACTCATGGCATCGAACATGTCGTGATGGTCAAGGGTGACATCACCACACCCGAGCCGGTTTTGACCCGGACCCATGCGCTGCACGAGGCGCCCGACATTCTGGGTCTTGGCCCGAAATCCTCACGTGAGCTGCCGCGCGCGATGGAAAAGATTGCGGATGAAGGGCGCGGTGTGGTCTGTCTGTTCCGCCAACCGCGCAACTCGCTCTATGCGGCTGAAGATGAGGGCCCACGCACCATCAAACAAACCGGTCTGGGGGCGCAGATCCTGTCCAAGATGGGGATCCAGGAACTTGTGCTGCTGACCGACTCGCCGGAAACCGTTTATCTCGGGCTCGACGCTTTTGGCCTGTCCATTGTCGGGACCCGTTCAATCCTCAGGGAGGACTGATTGTGGCTGAACAAGACAAACACGGCGTGTTGCCGACACCGAGTTTCGACAAACCCGTCAAGCTGTTGATCGTTGTGGCCCCGTTCTATCGCGCCATCGCTGACAATTTGGTGGCTGGCGCAAAGGCCGAGATCGAAGGGGCAGGCGGCACCTGTGATGTGGTCGAAGTGCCCGGCGCCTTGGAAATCCCGACGGCTATCGCCATGGCGGACCGTCAGTGCAATTTTGACGGCTATGTCGCGCTGGGCTGTGTCATTCGCGGAGAGACCACGCATTACGAAACCGTCTGCAACGACTCCAGCCGTGCCATCCAACTGATGGGTCTGCAGGGGCTGTGCATCGGCAACGGTATACTGACAGTCGAGAATGACAATCAGGCCGAAGTGCGCGCCAATCCGGAAAAAATGAATAAAGGGGGTGGGGCTGCCGCTGCGGCCTTGCATCTGATCGCGCTCAGCCGTAAGTGGGGCTCTTCCAAAAAGGGCGTCGGGTTCAAGCCGCCGTCCGAGTCCATCCTTGTGGCGGGCGACAGCAACGGACCCACAACAGCATGACCAAGACAGACGCGCCAAAACCGGCCAACCAGAAACGCCTGATGAAATCCGCCGCTCGGCTCTATGCCGTGCAGGCGCTGTTCCAGATGGAGCAATCGGGTCAGACAACCGATCAGGTTGTGACCGAGTTTCTGGATCACCGCTTTGGCGCCGTCTATGAGGGCGAGGAAATGCTGGACGGCGATATTCGCCTGTTCCGCAAGCTGGTTGAAGATGCGGTCAATTATCAGGCGCCGATCGATCAGATGACCGATCGCGCTTTGGTTGCCAAATGGCCGATTGCCCGGATCGACCCGACCCTGCGCGCGGCCTTCCGGGCCGCCGGAGCAGAGCTGACACAGAACGACACACCGCCCAAGGTGGTCATCACTGAATTCGTCGATGTGGCGCGGGCCTTCTTCCCCGAAGGTAAAGAGACCAAATTTGTCAACGCAGTGCTGGATCACATGGCGCACGAGGCCAAGCCCGAGGCGTTCTGACGCGTTTACACGGATCAAGTATGCGTTAAACTGAATATTACAGCGCAATGAGGTCCGCCATGCCCAAACTGATCCGTTTGTATATCACGCAAGTGGCCTGGGGCTTTGCCATCTCGGCAATTTTTGTCGGGGTGCTTCTGGCCCTGAATGTCGCCAACCTGCGTCATCTGATTACTGGTTCTGATATCGGCCTGGTTGCTCTGGCGATGATCTGGTTCATGAACGGGATCGTCTTTGCCGGTGTACAGTTTGCCTATGCCATTATGAGCATGGCCGAAAAACCCGGCGGTCCGCGCGGTGGAACGCCGGTTTCTGTCAGGCTAAAGCCTGCCTTGATCAAACAAGAGGCACGTACTGGGCGTTAAGACAGGTGACACGCCGGCTGAGGTGGACGCAGAGCTTGCCCGCCGTAATTGGTAGGTCAGGGCGTCAGTTTTAGTCTGACTGCGTTGTGACTTTTGTCTGACAGGGTTCGGGTCATTCGGCAGACAAGGCGACACCCTCCACGGTAACCCTGTGCATCAATCGTCGAAATCCATGATAGTCATTGACCGCTTTGTGCCATGTGGCCCGGTTGTCCCAGATGGTCATGTCGCCTGTTTGCCAACGAATGCGGCATTGGAACTCGGGTTGCTGGCAATGGTCATATAGCATTGCAAGGATGGCTGCTGATTCATCAGCGCTCAGGCCTTCGATATGGGTTGTGAACACTGGATTCACATAAATACCGCGCCGCCCGCTGAGGGGGTGTTTTATGATCACAGGATGTCGCGCGTCTTGGGTGGCTGCCTGTGCATTGCTTAGCCGACCACTTTGCGCCGCTTCACTGTCCTGTGTGCTTGTTCCAAAAACGTGCCGAGAGGAATGAACCGCCCAGAGCCCATCCAGAAAGCTCCGCATGGTAGGTGACAGCGCCTCATAAGCCGCACCCATCGAGACGAACAGCGTGTCGCCTCCAAAGGGCGGGGTTTCCAAAGCATGCAGGATAGACCCCATCGCCGGGATTTGGTCGTAGGAATGATCGGTATGCCAGCCCTCTCCGATGGCCTCTTTCTGATCCTTTTCCTTCAGCACCATAGCGATTTCTGGATGCCCATCGACCGGCCTGAAGAAGCGGTTGATGTTGATCGCGCCAAAGCGTTGGGCAAACGCCAGATGCTCATCCGGGCCGACATCCTGCGCTCTGAGTACGATGACAGAGTGCTGAGCAAAGGCCGTATGAATGGCGTCGAACAGGCTGCCGTCTCGGATATCGGCGCCGATGATCTCTGCGCCCACACCGCCGGTAAGTGGTCTGATGTCCATCTGCTTTCTCCCTGAGTTTCAAACGCAGGGTAGCGCATTGCTAAAGGTCGAAAAAACTGATTTAAAATTTGTAAAGAGAAGATTTTATTGATGATACGTTTCACTTTGCGCCAGTTGTCGTTCTTCGCCGAGACGGCGCGATGTGGCGGTATCGCGCAGGCAGCCAGGAACCTGAATGTTTCGGCCGCCGCTATTTCATCGGCAATCGACAAACTCGAAGATGTCACTGGTTTGACGTTGTTTGATCGCTTTCCCGCACGCGGGATGAGGTTGACCCGCGTTGGCGCAGCCTTTTTGACGGATTCCGAAGCGTTGCTGATGCAAGCAGGCGCGCTCGGCAATCGGGCCGCTGTGATGGCTGAGGGTAAAACAGGGTCTATTGTGATCGGGACACACTATGCAATTGCGCAGAAGATCATTCTACCAGCTGTTCTGGCTTTTCGCCAAAGCCATCCCGGTATCCGCATCGAGGTTGTTGAGGATGATTTCCCGAACCTCGTTGCTGCGCTGGATGCGGGCGAGTTGGACGCGCTTGTGGTGTTTGATCAAGGGTTTGATCCCCAACGTCATCACGTTGAAGTACTTAAAGAACTGGCGCCTCTGGTTTTACTTCCGGCCTCCCACCCTATGGCGCATGCCGACAGCGTACAGCTTGAGCAGCTGACAGGCTTGCCCTACATTGCAGTGTCGCGTTCCGGTCCGGGTCCAAGCTATCTTGACCTGTTGCAGGCCGCCGGGCTTGATCCAGAAGTGCCGCTGACCTCGCAATCACGAGAGTTGGTGCATGCCTATGTTGGCAAAGGGCTTGGGTTCACGCTGGTTGGTTTTCCGCCAGAGGCGAGCCGCACGATAGAAGGCGATGCGGTCGTCGCGCGTCCGTTGGCACAGGATATCGGGTATTTTAATGTTGTGATTGTGCAGCCCCGCGCCATTCGGCAACCCGAACCCGTAAAAGCATTTCTTGATGCCTGTCTGCTCCAGGTATGATTAGCGCGATCTGGCCCGCAGGTCAGAACCCAGAGCTCGTAAATCCGGCTATTTCCTGCCGGAGTTTGGATCGAGTGTGGCGGGACCACCAGTCAACCGTGCGGTTTGATTCCCGAGGACCTGTATGTACAGGTGGGCGCCAGGTAATCAGGCCAGGACCTGAACAGAGCCAGCCCCCTCGGAATTGCTTAAGGCCACCAGAATGCTACCTGTCACAAGAAGGGCAGAACCCGCCACGGGCCTAAGTAGGGCGTCCGGCGGGTTCGCACAAGGGGTCAGGCGTCAACAGTTTCGTGCAAGGCCACGCGCATCTTGCCAAAATGCTCGTCCCAGCCATTGTCCAGCGCCAGGATCAGGCCAAAGGCATCGGCACCTTGCGGCAGACCTTCGTGCAGCAGGTCCAGGCGTGTACCGCCCGCAACCGGTTCCAGCGTCCATTTCACGATGCTTACCGCGTCGCCCATTGGCTTAACCGTAAACGAATACTCCAGATATGACGGCGGGCGCGCCTCGCGGACCTCTCCCCAGATCAGCAGGTCGCCACTGGTTGTTCCGAACATCTCAAGCTTTTGGCCCTGCGCCAGGGGGCGTTCGGGTTTGTGAAACCATTCCGCCAACCGGTCGGGTTCGGTCAGATAGGCCCAGACAGTCTCGGGCTCGGCCCTCAGGAAGATGGACTTCCTTAGAACGGCATCAGTCATTTTGATTTCCTTTCAACAGCTTCTTTAAGAGAGTTAAGGCGTTCATCCCAGAATTGATCAAAGTAGCTGAGCCAATCCAGAACAGGGGCCATACCTTTTGGTTCAAGTCGGTTTATGCGTTCCCGGCCACGGGCTTCGACGGCAATCAGGCCGCCATCCGAGAGCACGGTCAGGTGTTTCTTGACTGCCGCGCGGGTCATGTCGAAGCGATCAGTCAACTGTGCAATCGTCATGTCCTGCAGTGCCAGAATCTGCACAATGTCCCTGCGGGTAGGGTCAGCCAGAGCGCGGAACGCGTTTTGAGTTTGGTTTTCCATATGCAACCTAAAGAGATACCATTTGGTTTCACATTAATGCGATACCAAATGGTATTATGTCAAGTCGTATGGGCTCACTTTACATTTGTTCACTAATTGTTCACATTTGGGATATGACATTGGACCTGCAACCCGGACAAAGACTTGCACGTGGCGTCGCCCGTCACCTGACGGCGCATGGCTTTGTATCCGTTGAGGAATTCGTGCCTATACGCGGACTGCGGGTTGATGTGATGGGGCTGGGTCCTAAGGGTGAGCTTTGGGTGATCGAATGTAAATCAAGCCGCGCTGATTTCCAGTCGGATTCCAAATGGCATGGTTATTTGGAGTGGTGTGATCGATTCTTCTGGGCAGTGGATACGGAGTTTCCGACCGAGCTGTTGCCTGCCGAGACCGGGTTGATCATTGCCGATGCTTATGACGCCGAGATCGTGCGTATGGCGCCAGAGGACAAGATAGCTCCGGCCCGGCGGAAGAAGATGATCCAGAAATTTGCCACAGATGCAGCCCGGCGCTTGCAGTCCCTGAGAGATCCCAGAATCTGATAGCTCAGCTTTTGACCGCCCGTGCGGCATGCGCGGCAGCACGGAGTTCATCGGCAATCTCTTCGGCTTCTTCCGGATCGAAATCCATTGGAATCTCTAGGTTTTCTGCTTCGATGAACAGGCGCACCATCCCCTGATCTGTTGGTCCGATCTGCAAATTCGCCTGAATGTCACTTTCGGTATTGATGCTCATGTGTGCCTCCGGGGATGAGAGTTCGTGCTAGCGCGCAAAGGCTTGAGAATCAAGTTACCTTTGCGTTCAAATAGGGGATGCACTCTATTCAGATCAGACCCTTTGAAGCTTTGGACGCGCCGTGGTTGGTGGCTGTGCATGATCTTTTGTATTCACGAGACGAGGGTTTTGAAGACTCTTTTGCCGTGTTGGTGAAAGAAATCCTCGACGATTTCATCTCGGACCATGATGCCAAGCGCGAGCGTGGCTGGATAGCCGAATGTGACGGTAAACCTTTGGGCAGTATTTTCTGCGTTGCCCTGAGTGAAACGACCGCAAAACTGCGCTTGTTCTTGCTGTTGCCCGAAGCGCGTGGGATGGGCCTGGGAAAGCGGATGCTGGAGAGCTGCATGGGCTTTGCTCGCGGCGCCGGTTACACTGAAATGAGGCTGTGGACGCATGAAAGCCACAAGGCTGCCTGTGCGCTTTATGGGTCCACTGGGTGGCAGTTGATGGATAGCAAACCGGTCCATTCCTTCGGGGTTGATCTGGTCGAACAAAGCTGGAAAATTCAGCTTTAATCCTCTTGCATTCCGTGAACGCGTTCGGTACATCGCCCTTCACAAGTGCCGCCTTAGCTCAGTTGGTTAGAGCGCTGGATTGTGGATCCAGAGGTCCCCTGTTCAAGCCAGGGAGGCGGTACCATCTCCCCGATTGTCAGAAAATTCCCAAGCTAGTTCGGCCCCTAAGCCACCGCGCAAATCGAAGGGCTGCCTTCACTCAAAACGGTACCGATTATTATTTGAGAAATTGTCTTTTCCGGGGATTGCAGCGGCTGCATCCCCGGTAGGTTCTTAGCGTGCCAGATTCAGGCGAAAGCGCATTTTTGTTTTTCGTTCCGCAGGTAAATGACGGTTCAGATGCTTGTTCACCAGGCCGAACCCCCCAACGATCACAAGCGTCAGTAAGATGAAATAGAAGGCAAGGATTGGATAGGCGACAAAGGGGTTGAACGTCTTGTCCGCGAAATAGCTTGCGTAATACAGCGCATCGCCTCGTTGCTGCCAGGCGGGGAAGGCCGAGAAGAACACCAGCGTGGTGGCATGGAACAGAAAGATCGCCTCATTCGTGTAGGCGGGCCAGGCAAGCCGCAGCATGGTGGGCCAGACGATCCGCCGGAAGCGAGACCAGCCGGACATGCCATAAGCATCTGCAGCCTCGGTATCGCCCTTGGGAATGGATCGGAGCGCGCCAAAGAAAATTTCGGCTGAATAGGCGGCTGTGTTCAGAAACAGAACGATCAGAGCCCCTATCCAGGCCGACGTCAGAGAATCGAACATCGGATAGGATTTCTTCAGCGACAGGAAGAAGAAATAGGCAAAGAAAAACTGAATGAACAGCGGCGAACCTCGAAAGATGAAAATGAACCATTCCGAAGGTTTGCGCAGCCAGAAACTGGGTGAAGCTTTGCCAAGCGCCAGTGCTGTGGCCAGGAAAAATCCGGTCGCAAGCGCCATGACTCCGAAATAGATATTCCAGATCATACCAGACCCGATCAGGGTAAAGTGCTCACATAAGGTAAAGTCGGATTTTGGCAGCAGGCGCTCGCCATATCCAAGAGATCGCAGGCCGTAGTCCTGAATGGTCTGCAAGCAGCTCATGCGGTGGTCTCCTTGCGCAGCAATTCTCCGGCGGCGGTGGCCTGTCCGTGGGACAGCCGGCGCATCAGGCGTTCAAGCCCGATCTCGGACATACGGGTGAAGCCAAGGTAGAAAACCAGCAGGAACAGGAAATACCACATGCGCCAGTCACCGTGTGGGTATTGCGTAAACTTCGGAGTCTTGGTGCTGCCCAGTTCGCGGGCCCAGTACACGATATCTTCGATGCCCAGAAGGAACAGCAACGGTGTGGCCTTGATCAGAACCATCCAGAGATTGCTGAGACCGGGCAGGGCATAAACCCACATCTGAGGCACAAGGATTTTCCAGAATGTCTGGCGGCGGGACATTCCATAGGCTTCGGCGGTTTCCAGCTGTGTATAGGGTACGGCCCGCATGCCGCCGAACAGAACATTGGCGGCGAAAGCACCGAAAACAATAGAGAAAGTGATGACAGCCAGAAAGAACCCATAGGTTTCGTGCACCCATTCCGGCGAGGTGCCCAGTGGCAGTTTGGCAGATTGGCAGACGATAAAGTCGTTGCCCTGTCGGATCGAATCCGTCCAGTCCGGGCAGAGAATTTGATGCCGCGTCCATTCGAATGCCTGATCCAAAGCAATCACGAAGAACATGAAAAAGGCGATATCCGGCACGCCGCGCACGATGGCGATATAACCCTTACCCAGCCAACTGACCGGCAGAACGTGCGAACGGGCAGCCATGGCCCCGACGAACCCGAAACCCAGCGCTACGGGCGCCGTCACGGCAAGCAGGGCCAGTACCTTGAGGAAGGACAGGTAAAAGGACCAATGCACACCATTGGTCAGATAGCACGAGAACCAACGGAAGGTTCCCAGCGTGTCGGGATCAGTGCAGAACGAAAAAATGGCGGGCCTCTTCAGGTGGTAAAGGCGCTGGGGCGGCGCGCCCGTAGACTGGGGCACGCCGCCGGATCAGAATTAGAAGGTCGAAGACACTTCCCATTTGGTGATCAGCTCGTTCAGGCTACCGTCATCCTTCATGGATTGGATGGCTGCGTTGAGCTTTTCTTTCAGCTCACCGTCGGATTCACGGACGCCAATGCCGACGCCACCACCCAGCGGAACCTCATCGGCCACAAAGCGCAGATCTGCGTCTTCATCGACGATCGGGGCAAGGAAGGATTTGTCGGCCAGAACCGCATCGGCCTCACCGTTGCGTACGGCAGCGATGGTTTCCTCGGGGCTGGCGAACTCGACCAGGGTCGCGCCGGATTCGGCGATATAGCCAGCCTGAATGGTGCCGGTCTGTGCGGCGACCACACCACCTGCAACATCGGCGTCATCCGACATTGCTACATAGGCGGAGGGATCCGGCGGTGTGTAGTTCTGGGTAAAGTCGATGACCTCGTCACGCTCGTCGGTGATCGACATACCAGCGATGATCACGTCGTAGTTGCCCGAGACCAGGTTCGGAATGATCGAATCCCAGTCGTTCTTGACCCACTCGCAGGTCAGGTCTGCGCGTTTGCACAGCTCGTCGCCCAGCTCGCGCTCAAAGCCGTCGATCTCACCTGCGTCATTGACGAAGTTCCAAGGTGCATAGGCGCCCTCGGTCCCCATCCGGATGGTGTCTGCCATAGCCATGCCTGCGCTCAGCGCAAGGGCCGCAGTGGTCAGGATCAGTTTTTTCATTGGATACTCCCCAGTTTTGGTTCTGATCTGAAGTTATGCCGCCTGAGTGGCGGAAAGAAAGCCCTGAAGCCGTGGAGATTCAGGGGTAGTAAAGAGATCTTCAGGCAGGCCTTCTTCTTCGATGAGGCCCTGGTGAAGGAAAACGACATGGCTAGAGATATCAGCGGCCATTTTCATGTCGTGGGTCACAATGATCATGGTGCGGCCTTCTGCAGCCAGGTCTTTGATCACCTTGATCACTTCTTGTTCCAATTCGGGGTCCAGCGCCGACGTGGGCTCGTCAAACAAAAGCGCCTCGGGCTCCATGCACAGCCCCCGCGCGATCGCGGCACGCTGTTGCTGGCCACCAGACAACTGGGCGGGGTAGACGTCGCATTTGTCGCCAATACCAACTTTTTCAAGGTATTTGCGTGCGCTGTCTTCAACTTCTTTTTTGTCACGGCCCAATACCGTTACAGGTGCTTCCATCACGTTCTGCAGGATGGTCAAATGAGCCCACAGGTTGAACTGTTGGAAAACCATCGACAGGTTTGTGCGAATGCGCAGAACCTGTTTCGCATCTGCAGGCCGGCGCGTATGGCTGTTACCGGACCAACGAACAGGTTCACCCTTGAAAAGGATTTCGCCCTGCTGGCTGTCTTCCAACAGGTTGCAGCACCGCAATAGAGTGGATTTCCCAGACCCCGAGGACCCGATCAAAGATACAACATCGCCCCGTCTGGCAGTGATATCCACACCCTTCAGCACTTCCAGATTGCCGAAACTCTTGTGTAGGTTCTTGATCTCAATGACGGGAGTTGAATCTGTCACGGTTGGTCCAGGTGTTATTGGTGTTGGTGCGGTACTAGGGCTTAAAAATCAGATCAATGCAATGCGCAAATGACAGAGTAAGCGGGTGATTCCGTCAATTTGACGAAGCGTTCTGGTCAATTTGATCATGAATTATCCATCGCAGTTTACAATTTCGACGGATTTGGGACGCGCAGATAATCTTTGGCAGGAATAGAGATCAGGTCATGCAGGTGCAGAAGGTTCCGATCTTGCGGTGACATGGTTAGAATCGCGTTGCGAACAGCGCGTGCGATCTGAGCGGCGTCCTGATCCTTCGCTGTGATATAAGGTAGCGCGGGGGTTGGGGTTGTTTCGGCGACCTCACGCAGAGCTTCTGGAAGGTCGGAATGGACTTTCAGCATCTCCCATGTCAGCGCATCCAGCGCGGCATAATCGGCACGGCCCTCGGAAATGGCTTGAGCAGACAGCGCATGACCATCGGATTGCAGAACCGACGATGGTGTTCGGTGGTATCGTTCAAGGTGAACCATTGGGGCGGCCCATCCGGATTGCGACAGCGGTTCATTATAGGCAAAAACACCATCGGCCAATTCATCAAGATCGCGGGGGTCGTGGCGGCGGGCTACAAAAACCGACCGGTAATGGCCAGGTGGGCAGCCAGGCAACGCGTAATCCGGCGTTCCAACCAACTGCACCTTGCCATGCAGCCGGGTGCGATAGGGCATGCCGCAGGTCTGGGCAAAAACCAGATCCGGGTCCAACCAGACATCCCAGACATCCCGGTCTCGGTTTAGGTTTGCGGGGCCATAGCCAAGGTAATCCCGAATCGATGCCCAAAACCGATCATTCGCAGGGCGCAGCGCAGGCATGTCGTACATGCCCAGCATGGCTATCAAGATTTGGCAGCCTTTTGACGGGCCATTGCAGAGTCGACATCACTGATGCCCAGCAGGCTGACGACCAGTCGCAGTAAGGAATCCTCTTCACCCGTGCGGTGCCCATCCGCCAGAGCGACCGACCACAAGGCCTGAACGACTGCCAGGCGGTCGTCATAGGCAACGGCCTCTTTGATTGCGCGAGTGAACCGTACGGTGTCCGGTGCTTCGGCCTCGAGATCTTCGGCGCGGGCGCGCAGGCCGGCGGCTTCGAACGGGGATAGGTCATAGCGTTCAACCGAAATCCGGTCGATTCGCGCCATTTCACTGTCGGCATAGTCGTTGTCAGATCGGGCAACGCGCACCAGCAGGGCCGTCAAGGCCAGTCGAGCATCGTCATCGGTGAAAGGGGCGGGCTGAGGCTGGGTCAGTCGAGACAGAAAATCACTAAACATGAGACAGGTATAGAGAGGCCTTACGCCTCTTCCAAGCGTCTTTGCACACGCTTTCTGGCGGTCTTGCTGTCGTTAAAGCTCAGACCCATGGCGATGCGGGCTTCTTCGACGATTTTCATCTCGCCCTCATCTGTATTCCCGTCGGCAAGAACCACCTCCCAGAGGGCATCCAAAGCGGCCAAGCGCTCGTGCAGGTCCGTGGTTTCCCGGATCAGCTTACCGAACGTGTCCGTTTCCGGTGCGGCTGCGTGCAGTTTCTCGCAGGTGGCGCGGACCTTTGCGGCTTCGATCGCATTATGTTGATAAAGTCGGGCGAGGATACGGTCGATCAGGCTGATCTCTTCCAGCTTATAATCCCTGTCCGCTTGTGCAACGCGCACCATAAGCGCCCCGAGTGCAAGTTCAGCGTCTGGATCGGGCAGATTGTCGTGTTGTGGCGGGCGGAAAGCCTGAAAGAGTTTTTTCAACATGGTCAGAGATTATTCCATATTTGATAACCCGCCAAGCACGGACTATCGCGCAAGGCTCAGAATGATCAAAAGACCGCCTGCTACAGCCGGATAGCGCGCTGGGTCAGAGTACCTTTCGCGCTTCGTCTTGCAGCCAGGCCAGCATTTTCCGATAGGGTACAGGGCCATAGCTTATACGCGCGACTCCCAGCCCAGCCAAAGTGGCGGTGTCCGGTGTGCCGGGTAATGCTATGATATTTAGCGGCAGGTCGATTGACTTTACCAACCGGGCAATCATGGCCTGATCCCGTAGGCCGGGGGCAAAGAATCCGCTGGCCCCTGCATCTGAATAGGCTTGTGCTCGGACCATTGCCTCTTCCAGCATCGCATCATCATGGGTTTCGGGCTGCGCCTTCAGGAAAATGTCGGTCCGCGCGTTGATAAACGCAGGAACGCCAGCCGCATCGCAACCTTCACGCATCGCGCTGACACGGGCGGCCTGAGTTTCAATATCGTACAACTCATTTGATCCGATGATCTGGTCTTCGAAGTTGAAGCCGACAACGCCGGATTCAAGGGCCAGCCTGACATTGGCAGAGATACCCTGAGCATCAGCCGCATACGCACCTTCGAAATCCAGAGTAACCGGAAGATCAACGGATTCGACAATCCGGCGAGCATTGTCCAGCGCGGCCTGCATCGGGATGTTTTGGCCGTCGCTGAACCCTTGTGCCATCGCAACAGGAGCGCTTCCAGTGGCAATGGCTTGGGCGCCAGCGTCGCGCACGGCACCGGCACTGCCAGCATCCCAGATATTGTACAGGATAACCGGTTCGCCCTTTTTGTGCAGGGCCGCGAATGTCAGTGCATTGGTGATCTGATCGGTCATGGACGGTCTCCTATCTCTGAGTTGCGGACAGTTAACCGTGCAAAGGGTCAGCGCGTACAGTCTTTTCGCGCTGACCGATACAATCTGCTTTCGTGCCTGGTGTCAGACCAGACGCGAGGTGTCCTTGGCAGCGCGCACAAAGTCGCGGAACAAAGGATGCGGGTCGAACGGCTTTGATTTCAGCTCGGGGTGGTACTGGACCCCAATGAACCACGGATGATCCGACCACTCGACGATTTCTGGCAACCGGCCGTCGGGGGACATGCCTGAGAAATTGAGACCAGCTTTTTCCAGCTTGTCGCGGTATTTGATGTCCACTTCATAGCGGTGGCGGTGGCGCTCCTCGATGGCGGTACCGCCATAGACTTCGGCCACTTTTGACCCTTCGGCCAGAACCGCGTCATAGGCGCCCAGGCGCATGGTGCCGCCCTTGTCATCACCGATTTTGCGTTCGACCTTGTGATTGCCCTGCACCCATTCTTTCAGGTGATAGACCACCGGTTCGAACCGCTTTTTACCGGATTCATGGTCGAATTCCTCGGACCCGGCCTCTTTGATGCCAGCGGCATTTCGCGCGGCCTCAATTACGGCCATCTGCATGCCCAGGCAGATGCCCAGGTAGGGCACCTTATGTTCGCGGGCATATTGCGCAGCCTTGATTTTGCCTTCGGTACCGCGCTCACCGAATCCGCCGGGCACGAGGATCGCGTGGAAGCCTTCCAGATGCGGGGCGGCGTCTTCGGTATCGAACACCTCGGCATCGACCCATTCGACCTTGACGCGCACCCGGTTGGCCATGCCGCCATGGGTCAGCGCCTCGGCAATCGACTTATAGGCGTCTTCCAACTGGGTGTACTTACCGACGATGGCGACCTTCACTTCGCCCTCGGCGTTGTGGATGCGATCACTGACGTCTTCCCATTTGGTCAGATCGGGCTTGGGGGCGGGGCTGATCTGGAACGCGTCCAGAACTGCCTGATCCAGTCCCTCGCGGTGATAGGCGAGCGGAGCATCGTAGATGGTGCTGAGGTCCTGCGCAGCAATCACGCTATCGGGGCGGACGTTACAGAACAAAGCCAGCTTTTCACGTTCCTTGGTCGGGATCGGGCCTTCGGACCGGCAGACCAGAATGTCGGGGGCGAGACCGATCGAACGCAGCTCTTTCACCGAGTGCTGGGTTGGTTTGGTTTTCAATTCGCCCGAGGCTTTGATGTAGGGCAGCAGGGTCAAGTGCATGAACAGGCATTGGCCGCGTGGTTTGTCCTGGCTGAATTGGCGGATGGCCTCAAAGAAGGGCAGGCCTTCGATATCGCCCACGGTGCCGCCGATCTCGCACAGCATGAAATCGACTTCATCCTCGCCTATGGCGATGAAATCCTTGATCTCATTGGTGACGTGCGGGATCACCTGAATGGTTTTGCCCAGGTAATCGCCGCGGCGTTCTTTTTCCAACACGTTGGAATAAATCCGCCCGGAACTGACCGAGTCGGTTTTGCGCGCGGCGACGCCGGTAAAACGTTCGTAATGGCCAAGGTCCAGATCGGTTTCTGCCCCGTCATCTGTAACGAACACTTCGCCATGCTCAAAAGGCGACATGGTGCCCGGATCGACATTCAGATAGGGGTCCAGCTTGCGCAGACGCACCGAATATCCGCGGGCCTGCAACAGCGCGCCCAAAGCCGCCGAAGCCAATCCTTTGCCCAAGGATGAAACCACACCACCAGTGATGAAAATAAAACGCGCCATGTTTTTCGGCTGCTCCCCGTGAGACGTCAATATCAGCTGCCCGGCGGTTCAAGAAAAACCGCTGCATCACGGGACTTCACGTATAAAGGATTCGCGCCAATAGCGCAAGAGAACCGCAAGATGCTGTTGCAGTTCTCTTTTCGGTTTCTAGGTTTTGTGTGTCAGTTGGCCTGCGGGATCAAAGGCGCGTTGTCACCCTGTGCCGGAGGCAACAGGTCATCCGCCGACGGAATTGCCGGTGTGCTTTCTTCGGTCGCGGCCGGTGCCTGTGTCCCAATCCGGTCGAGCACAGAGCTGCCCGAGGATTTTTGTGCCGCCAGAATGGTCAGCGTGATCGAAGTGACGATAAAGCACGCGGCTAAAATCCAGGTCACCTTGCCCAATGCTGTTGCAGCCGACCGGCCAGCCATGGCACCGCCTCCGCCGCCACCCATGCCAAGGCCGCCGCCTTCGGACCGCTGCATCAGGACGACGGCGATCAGGCCCAAAGCCAGAAGAAGATGGATAATGAGAACGACGTTTTCCATGGTGGTCCTGTACAGCGTGGCGTGTATCGCGAGGTACTTATGCAAGTTTGGTTCCGGGGGCAAGTCACGAGTTACCATCACGCCAAGTGATCTTCGGGATCACAGCAAAGAGACTGGACAGGCAAGGGGATGGTAAAGCAGGCTGCGACCCATGCCACATGACGATCCCGACCATCCGCACGCCTTATTGCCGCCTGAACCCGCCCTTCGCGTCAAGGCGCTGGAAACGATTCTGACCCGCAAGGGTTTGATCGACCCGGCCGCTTTGGATGAGATCATCGACACTTACCAAAACAAGATTGGCCCGCAGAACGGTGCCCGGGTTGTTGCCAAAGCCTGGACTGATCCGGCCTTTAAGGCAGCACTGCTTAAGGATGCAACGCCCGAGGTGGCAAAGCTTGGCTTTTACGGTCGGCAAGGCGAGCACATAGTTGTTGTCGAAAATACCCCTGATCTCCACAACATGGTCGTTTGCACGCTTTGCAGTTGCTACCCATGGCCTTTGTTGGGGATTCCACCGGGGTGGTATAAATCGGATGCCTATCGTGCGCGGGCCGTGCGTGAGCCGCGTAAAATTTTGTCAGAGTTCGGAGTTTCTCTGGCGGATGAGACAGCCGTGCGGGTTTGGGATTCAACGGCCGAGATACGCTATCTTGTTCTACCCATGCGCCCCGATGGCACCGATGGGATGACCGAAGACGACCTGACCGCGCTTGTGACCCGTGACAGTATGATCGGAACCGGCCTGCCAAGGGTGCCGTCATGACCCGCGTTCACGATATGGGAGGACGGTTCGGCAACGGTCCGGTGATCCCCGAATCCCAAGATGCAGCGATTTTCCCAGAAGAATGGCACGGGCGCGCATTGGCACTGACATTGGCTGCCGGGTTTCTGGGACAATGGAATATCGACATCTCGCGCCATGCACGCGAACGACTGTCGCCCAAAGACTATGCACGATTCTCTTACTACGAAAAATGGGTGTCAGCACTTGCAGATCTGTTGGTAGAGCAGGGGGTCCTGACTTTGGAAGACCTTCTGGGCCAAGGAACGGATGCTTCACATCCTTTGGCTTCCCGCGCGCTGACAGCCGGGGCGGTAGAGGGAGCACTGTCCAAAGGCGGTCCGGCTGATCGACCCTCGAATATCGCGGTGCAGTTTGATCCCGGCCAAAAGGTGCGTACAGTACGACCGGCTGCCAACCGCCTGAAAAACGGTGGTCATACCAGGTTGCCATCTTACGCTTCTGGCGCTTGCGGTCGGATATTACGCCTGCATGGGGCGCATGTTTTGCCGGATTCCAACGCTCATGGTCTGGGAGAGGCACCTGAACCATTATATGCGGTTGCATTCCCAGCCTCGGAGCTTTGGGCCGATCCCGAGAACCGAAATGACGAGGTCATATTAGATCTGTGGCAAAGCTATCTGGTGCCCGATGAGTGAGTGTAACGCACAGCCATTACCCGAGCTGGCATTCGCAGAGCCCTGGCATGCACAGGTCTTTGCGGTCACGGTCGCGCTGAATGAAGCGGGACGATTCGAATGGTCGGAATGGGCCGATCGGTTTTCGAAGATGCTAAAACGCCATGGTCTGAGCAAAGAGCTGAATGGTGGCAACGACTATTTCCATGCCTGGCTGGAAACACTCGAGGCCTTTTTAGCCGAAATGGGTGACGCGAACCCAAGTGATGTCGCTGCAGTCTCGTTGGATTGGGAGAAGGCCTATCTGACGACTCCACATGGTGAACCCGTTCATTTGTCGAATGGCTAGAAAGGGGGCGCTGCTCCCGCCGCGGCAAGCCGCGACTCCCCCGAGGTATTTTGAGCCAGATGAAGCAAGGGACCCTCTCTTCATCTGGCTAAAAATACCTCCGCCGGAGGCACCACGCACACTGTGGTTATGATCTGCGGCGAATTATCGGTTTCCCTGTCGCTGACACATCGCTATACGAGCCGGGTTTGATATCTCAGCGCAAAAGGACCAGATATGGCCAATGTGGTTGTTGTCGGCGCCCAGTGGGGTGACGAAGGAAAAGGCAAGATCGTCGATTGGCTAAGTGAACGGGCCGATGTGATCGCGCGTTTTCAAGGCGGGCATAATGCCGGTCATACGTTGGTAATCGACGGTGCCGTCTATAAGTTGCACGCTCTGCCATCCGGTGTGGTACGTGGCGGCAAGCTGAGTGTCATCGGCAATGGCGTTGTTCTGGACCCCTGGCACCTGCTGAAAGAGATCGCAACGATCCAGGCGCAGGGAGTCGAGATATCGCCCGAAACGCTGATGATCGCAGAGAACACCCCGCTGATCCTGCCCATCCACGGTGAACTGGACCGCGCACGCGAAGAGGCGGCAAGCAAAGGAACCAAGATCGGCACCACCGGTCGTGGAATCGGCCCCGCATATGAAGATAAGGTTGGGCGGCGTTCTGTGCGGGTTGCTGACCTGGCAGACGAAGCGACCCTTGAGGCACGCGTAGATCGCGCGCTGCAGCACCATGACCCGCTGCGCAAGGGATTGGGGATCGAACCCGTGGACCGCGATGCACTGATTGCTCAGCTGAGGGAAATTGCGTCCGAGATTCTGCCTTTCGCAGCACCCGTTTGGAAAGTGCTGAACGAAAAGCGCAAGGCTGGTAAACGTATTCTGTTTGAAGGCGCGCAGGGTGCCCTTCTGGACATCGACTTTGGAACCTATCCGTTTGTGACCTCGTCCAACGTGATCGCCGGTCAGGCGGCGACCGGTGTTGGCATCGGGCCCGGCTCGATTGATTTTGTCCTTGGCATCGTAAAGGCTTACACGACCCGTGTGGGTGAGGGGCCGTTTCCAACCGAATTGGATGATGCGGATGGCCAGCGTCTGGGTGAGCGTGGGCACGAGTTCGGTACCACCACCGGGCGCAAGCGGCGTTGCGGCTGGTTTGATGCCTGTCTGGTGCGCCAAACCTGTGCCACTAGCGGCGTAAACGGTATTTCGCTGACCAAGCTGGACGTGCTGGACGGATTCGAGACGCTGAAAATCTGTGTTGCCTATGACCTTGACGGTAAGCGTCTGGATTATCTTCCCACTGCAGCCGATCAGCAGGCACGATGTACTCCGATCTACGAAGAAGTGCCTGGTTGGAGCGAATCCACGGAAAGCGCGCGCAGTTGGGCGGACTTGCCTGCAAATGCCATCAAATATGTGCGTCGGGTCGAAGAGTTGATCGAATGTCCGGTTGCATTGCTGTCCACTAGCCCAGAGCGGGATGACACCATTTTGGTGACAGACCCGTTTGCTGACTGATGGCGGGCGAACAGAAAAATGGCCTGAGCTATAAAGCGCGTCGTCGTTGGTCGATGGTGCTGCTGCTGATTGGCCTGCCGGCTTATATCGTTGCGGTGGTGACGGTGATAAACTGGTTGGACCGGCCACCAATTTGGTTGGAACTTCTGGTATACGTAGCGCTCGGCATTTTGTGGGCTCTGCCTTTCAAATTCATCTTCAAAGGTGTCGGAAAAGAAGATCCAAACGGATCCTCTGACTGAGCGGCCTATTCCGGGCTCATCCTGCGGCGGGTTCATACGCCTGCCCACAAAAGATCGCCCAATGAAAAAGGGCCGGAGTTGGTCTCCGGCCCTTCTTTCTTTTCGGTTTGAATTCAGCCTGCGGCGCGTTCATCTCCGTCAGGGCGGAACCCTATCTCGTCCGAAGCCGCAAACCGACCTCCGCCAGCTTTCTCAATCTTGCCATCGCGCAGCAGTTGCCCGAATGAGCGCAAGCTTTCCTCGCGATTAAAATCGTCCTGCTTGAGAGAACGGATCTTGTTCATCAGTTGCGGGCGCGAGAACTGTTCCTGTCCTTCGATGAACGACAGATAAGATGCCGCAGCTTCCAGCAGGTCCGGCAGAGATTGTGCGCCCTGTTCCTGCGCATAGTGCGCAAAGCCGCTTTCCTCGATCGGAAGACCCAGCGGTTTGGATTTTACACGGCGCGGAGAAATCGGCCCCATTTCATCCTCGTCTTTATTGTCGATGCGCTGTTCAGCAACCAGCTTGAGGGGAGCGGCAGGCTCTACCTTGGGACGGGCAGTTGTAACATTGCTTTCGGGGCGGCGCGGGCTGATCTGCTGAGCCTGATTACGGTTCAGCGCATCTGCACGATCAGCATTGGTTGCGGCCACTGCATTGCGCAGACGGGAATATGTCTCGCGCTGAGTGGCAGTCGCGGGATCATCCATCTGTTCGACCGCCTTTTCCATCAGGCGAGAAACGTCCTCGTCCAGGTTCGGTTCCTCAGGCAGAGGCTCGGATGCACGGGCGGACAACACGGCTTCGACGCTGGCAATTTCGTCAAGCAGAGTTTCCTCGTCTTCTTCGGTCAAATAGCCGGCAACCTCTTCAGGTTCGTCTGCGTCCGCCGAAATGTCTTCTGTCAGGATATTGTCGATTTCGTCGCTCTCGGCTTCGTCCGTCTCGGCACTCAGATCCGAAAACAAAACCTCTTCTGCCTCGACAGTGGTCACATCGTCGACGATGGGTGCGACATCAATTTCTGGCACGGCGGGGGTCTCTTGGGCCGGGCCTTCGATCTCTGCCTCTTCCGCGGCGGGTGGGGGCATGTCAATCTGAGGTTCGGGCTCAAATTCCTGAGCTTCTTCAACCTCTGCATCGGCCGCGGGGGATTCGACCAGATCTGTGGGGGTCAGAGTTCCGGCCTGAAAGGCAGCCGATACGGCATCAGTTGGGCCGGTTTCGGATTTCATCAGGGGCGAATCTTCATCCTCGGCGTAGATCACCGAGTTTTCTTCGCTATGAGAGACTACCGCCCGGATCCGTTGCAGCTTTGCGGCGATACTATCGGCGGCGGGTTCGGGTCGACCCTCAACCGGCTCGGCCTCTGCGATGGGCGCGGACTGTGAGGAGGCAGCGGTATAGGCCGGAGCACTCGGGGTACTGGGCGGGGTCATGGGCGCGGTAGAAAGGGACGGTGAAGCGGCACGGTCTTGCGCCCGCAGAAGCAATCCGTTTTCGCTCTGGCTGGCTTCGACTTTACGCGTCGCATCTCGCTGAGCAATGCGGGTCAGCATTTCGGCGTCTGGTTGCGGGGGTTCGGACCCAAAATACCTGTCATCCGCTGCAAGGTCGCGGAAGTATTCGGCAATCGACTTCATCGTTTCAAAAGAATCGTCAAATCCTTCCAAAGTGCACGAGAAGGTTCCGTAGGAAACTGTCAAAACCTTGTTATTCTGTACCATCAGACGTACGTCCTCTACAAACTACACGAGCCATCAGCCCGGTCGTGGGCAGAGCTATTGGCTCAGAACTTTGTCCATGAACCTATCATTTTGTGGTCTCAATGTGTCAAAACCCGGAAAAAATGATCAATCTCATGAAAAAGACGCGAATTGTACGTTCGAAAGAGTCAATCACGCTGGTTGGAAGCGGTCAAATTGGCCCTGAAGATTTGGATTTGGCGTTGATTCGCACAAAGTTGGCCGTCGCCGCGGATGGTGGGGCGGCAAGTTTGTTGGAAATTGGGCGCATTCCAGACGCTGTTATCGGTGATTTTGATTCGCTCGATCCGGATCACAAAGATCAGATTCCGCTGGATCGACTGTTTCCAATTGGCGAACAAAATAGCACGGATTTCGACAAGGCCCTGCGCAGTATCGAGGCGCCGCTGGTGATTGGGGTTGGTTTTCTCGGGGGGCGTCTGGATCACCAGTTAGCAGCACTCAACGTCTTGGTTCGCAGGCAAGATCAGCCCTGTATTCTGATTGGCGAAAGTGAGATTATCTTTCACGCACCCCCTAAAATCTCGGTTTCTATGGCGCCTCGAGATGTCGTCTCATTGTTTCCATTGCAGCGTGTATCAGGGCAAAGCCGCGGCCTTGAATGGCCAATCGACGGGTTGGTGATGGAGCCGAACGGCGCTGTCGGAACGTCCAACCGCGCATTGGGCTCGGTTGAATTGCGTATGGATGGGCCGGGCCTTTTGGTAATGTTTCCCAGGGCGATGCTGGATCAGGTCATGCAGGCGCTTCTGTCGGTGCCGTCCGGGCGCTGGCCCGCTCACGCAGAATGACATAGAGGCCGGCAGCGATGGTGATGCAGATGCCCAAAGCGGCGACACCGTCGGGCAGGTCGCGAAAGATCAGCCAGCCAAACACCGTGGCGACCGGGATTTCGAGATACTGCATCGGGGCCAATGTTGCAGAGGGTGCATATCGCAGCGACCAGGTCATGAACAGATGTGCGACCGTGCCGAGAAGCCCGATTGCAAGCAAAAGCCAGATATCGCCCAAATTCGGAGCAATCAGGGACAGCTCCCAGATTCCGGCGGGTGTTCCCACCAACAGGGCAGGCAGTAGGATGACAGAAGCTATGACGCCCGACACGGCCTGAAGCGCAATGGGATCTGTAGCTTTTGCAATTTGCCGGGTCACGAGCATGAACAGGGCAAACACCACCGCGACGACAAGTGGAAGCAAAGCCGCATATCCGACCTCGGCAAAGCTGGGTTGAATGACAAGCAATGTACCACCAAAGCCCACAAGGCACGCAATCAGGCGTCGTTTGCCGACTTCTTCCTTTAGTACCAGTTTGCCAAGAAGCAACATGATAAACGGCATAACAAAGGCGATGGCCACAGCGTCGGCCAGCGGCAGGTATTGCAGGGCAGAGAACATCGCGGCGATGCCGACGATGTGCAGCAGGGTTCTTATGACAGCCAGGCGAAATATACGCCCCTGCATGCGCCAGGGCCTGCCAGTCCAGGCGACCAGCGGAACCAACAACATGGCTTGAATGGCAAACCGGACAAAGACCAGCATTCCAAGCGGCACGGTTTCACCCAGTAATTTGGCGACCGCGTCCCCCAACGGTGCGAGCGCACAAAAGCCAAGCATCAGCACGATGCCAAAAACGGGACGATCCTGTGTCATGCAGCGACGCTAGCGCTTTGGCTGAACAGGGGAAAGCGAAAGCTAGGTTTCAGGCAAAGGCTGCATCTTGGTGTAGTCCGGGCCGATGCAGATCGGCAGCCCGTCATCCATTTGCAACCAGTCCAGCTTTTCCTCATGCGCGACATGCAGTGTTGGCTGCAACTGGTTGGGGTCCTTCAGAA
This sequence comes from Ruegeria sp. CDSC042, assembly GCF_059610745.1. Lineage (NCBI taxonomy): Bacteria > Pseudomonadati > Pseudomonadota > Alphaproteobacteria > Rhodobacterales > Roseobacteraceae > Ruegeria > Ruegeria sp. CDSC042. Next base: position 1,078,677 of record NZ_JBXWOF010000001.1, on the reverse strand, counting down.
GGGCCACGTAGAGGTGCATTATGCCGGACATGGACGCAGACCGGAATGAGATCGGCGAGCCGCAATCAGGACAAAAGCTGCGTTCTACGCCGGGTGAGGATGCGAATGTCTTTGGTGCCTGGCCGGTCCAGGTCAACTGTCCGTCGCGGACCCCGAAATAAGCTGTCATCGGGGCCGCGCATTGTCTGCGGCAACTGTCGCAGTGGCAGATCACACAGGACAGAACGGGCGAGTCCACCCGAAATGAAACCTTACCGCAAAGACAATGGCCTTCCATTTCGCTTCCCCGCGTTGCCTCAGCAATTCGGCACGTTCACCGCCAAACCGCCCAATGACGTTTCCTTGTATTTTTCATGCATGTCATGCCCTGTCTGACGCATGGTTTCGATGACGGCGTCCAGTGGTACGAAATGGTGACCATCTCCACGCAGGGCCAAAGAGGCTGCCGACACCGCCTTGATCGCACCCAGCCCGTTGCGTTCGATACAGGGTACTTGAACCAGCCCGGCGACAGGATCACAGGTCATGCCCAGATGATGCTCGAGCGCGATCTCAGCGGCATTTTCCACCTGTTCCGGCGTGCCGCCCATAACCGCGCACAGCCCGGCTGCAGCCATGGCTGCGGCGCTGCCGACTTCAGCCTGACACCCGGCCTCGGCGCCCGAGATCGAGGCGTTGTATTTGACCAGCCCGCCAATAGCGGCCGCAGTTAGCATGAAATCTTCGATGTGGTTCTCTGAAGCACCGGGTACATGGTCCAGATAATAGCGCATTACCGCTGGAAGAACCCCGGCAGCACCATTGGTGGGGGCGGTCACCACCTGACCGCCAGCTGCGTTTTCTTCGTTTACGGCCATGGCGTAAACGCTCATCCAGTCGTTGATCGTGTGGGGCGCGTTCAGGTTCATGCCACGCTCGGCCATCAACGCGTCATGGATGCCTTTGGCGCGACGGCGCACGTTCAAACCGCCTGGCAGAATACCGTCAGTGGTCAGACCGCGCTCGATACAGTCATTCATGACCTGCCAGAGGCGCGCAGTGCCTTTGGCAAAACTGTCTGCACAGCCGCGCGCGATCTCGTTGGCGCGCTTCATCTCGGCGATGCTTTTGCCGCTGGTTTTGGCCATGTCCAACATCTCGACCGCCGATTTGAAAGGAAAGGGCACCGGTGCGCCTTCATCTGTTGCCTTGCCTTGGGCCAGTTCTTCCTCGGTCAGAACAAAGCCGCCACCGATCGAGTAATAGACCTGCCGCAGGATCACGTCGCCCTGTGCGTCCGTGGCCATCAGGACCATACCGTTAGCATGGCCCGGCAGATTGTTTTCATAGTCGAAAACCAGATCGGCCTTGGGATCGAACTGCAGCGTGGGCAATCCTTCGGGGGTCACGCTGTGGGTCTCACTTATGCCAGCCAGTGCGGCCTCGGCCCGTTCGTGATCATATGTGTCGGGCACAAATCCGGCCAGGCCCAGGATCGTGGCGCGATCGGTTGCGTGGCCGACACCGGTAAAGGCCAGCGACCCGTGCAACGACCCGCGCAGCCCTGAAAATTCGAACGGAGAGGCGCGCATCATGTCCAAAAACCGCGCGGCAGCAACCATTGGTCCCATCGTATGGGACGAGGACGGGCCAATGCCCACTTTGAACATATCGAAGACAGACAGAAACATATCAGGTAGCAAAGCCTTCCGGTGGGTTAGCATAGGTTGGTGAGGTAAAGGGTGTAACCCCTAAACCCTCGGCCGCGATTGCGGCGCGTGTGGCGGGGCGCGTCTCCAACTGCATCAGCATTCGCTGCAGATGCGGCGTGTCAGCAATCTGAAACCAGCTGCGATCAGCCTTCGCAGGATAGAGCGCCATCCAGCGCATCTGACAGGCCAGATAATAACTCAGGACCGATGGTATGTCCGGGCTCAGCCAGGAAGGCGCGCTTTTCGCAACATCGTCAAGAAGGCGCAAGTGCTGGCGCAAACGAGGGCGGATACCGGCGCGCAAAGGATTGACCTGCGCTGCGTCTATATATTTTTCGGCATAAAACAGAATTCGCAGATCAGCGTGCAGCGTATTGGAGGCAAAGAACAGCCACTTCAGAAACGCGGCGCGGTTGCTGTCCATGGGGGTAGGGGCCAGCCGGCCATGCGTATCCGCCAGCCACAACAAGATAGCAGCGGTTTCGAAGATCGGCCCCTGTGGTGTTTCCAATACCGGGATCAGCCCATTGGGGTTCAGCGCGCGATATTCCGGGCTGTCCTGTGCGCTTTGGCGGCGGTCTACCAGAACCGTTTCATAGGGCAGGCACATCTCTTCCAGCGCCAGCCGGATGACCAGCGAAGCATTGTCCGGGGCATAGTGCAGGCGGTAAGGCGTGTTCATGCGAACTATGTATACCTCACGTATGTTTTCAACAGACCTGATTGCGACGTTTCCCATAGGAAACGCGTAGTTTCGCGACATGTTGGTCTACCGATCCGGACAATTCTCTCTCGCAGTTGTCGTAGGCATTCCGTATAAGTTCCGCAGCAAATTAGGGGGATGCTGAAATGGCCGGTGATCTGTCGCCCATCGACACTGCAAAATACGTCGCAGCACGCCGTGCGGCTGACATGGTGCAGAATGGGATGCGAGTCGGCCTGGGAACCGGATCGACCGCTGCATGGATGGTGCGTCGGCTGGGGGAACGGGTCAGAGAAGAAGGTCTGGCGATCAAGGGTGTTCCGACATCGACCCGGACGGCCCAACTGGCCCGCGAACTGGGCATTGAGGTTGTTTCCCTGGATCAGGCGGGATGGCTGGACATCACCATCGACGGTGCGGACGAATTCGACAGAGAGCTTAATCTGATCAAGGGCGGCGGCGGCGCGCACCTGCAGGAAAAGATCGTAGCCACGGCCAGCGACCAGATGGTGGTCATCGCCGATGCCGGCAAAGAGGTCGAGACTCTGGGTGCCTTCCCATTGCCGGTCGAGGTGATCCCCTTTGGCTGGCAGACCACACGCACCCTGATCGAAGAGGTGCTGGATACCATGGATGTTCTCGGTACCCGCTCGGCGCTTCGCATGAACGGAGAAGCGCCGTTTGTCACGGATGAAGGCAATCACGTGCTGGACCTGCATTTGCAACGGATCGGAAACCCAAGGCAGATGGCGCTGGTGCTGAACCAGGTACCCGGCGTGGTCGAGAACGGGTTGTTCATCGACATTTGCGACAAGGTCGTGATCGGTTATGGAGATGGCCGGGTCGAACTGCGCGACATCAACGAGGGAACGGTGGAACTGGACGAGTTGTTCGATGGCGGCAAAGACAACCTGTTCACGGATTTGGCGGATTAAGGAATGAGCACCTCTCCGGTTGCTGAATACCGCGAAACCGAAGCAGATTTGGCTGCGCGAGCCAGGACGCTTAGACGCAACCTGATCAAGATCGGGATTGCGGCTGTGGTGGCGGCGTGGGGTTTTGTTTCCGCGGGGTGGACAGGTGGCACGCTTTTCACATTGGTGCTCGTTGTCCTTACTTCCGTCGTGTTGTTCATGAACTATCTAGGTTCACTCAAGGTGCCGTCGCTTGTGGCCCTAGTGGACTCTGGTGGATCGAAGCTCCGCACGCGTAGAGGAATGATCCAAGACATTGTTTGGCCTGATGTACGCTACATTGATGCGTTCGACGAAACCGAGCAAAAACGACGCCCTATTTTTTTTGTTAGCTTCAACAAGTCAGATGGCGGGCATGAGTGTTTACCCCTTCCGTTGCAATCCATGCCGAAACCCATATCTGAGTGTTTCGTAGAGACGATTGAGCATTATCGACCAAATCTGTATGCGTCCTGGCAAGATCAACTGTCCCAGTGGTCCAGTCTGGGCCGTCATGAGTGACCGGGTACATCATTGATGATGGCTCGATAGCGTTGTCAGAAAACTGAAAGAGGCACTGTAAATGAGCTTTGACTATGATCTTTTCGTCATCGGAGGCGGCTCGGGCGGGGTCCGGGCGGCGCGTGTGGCAGCTGGCGAAAACGGGGCCAAAGTGGCACTGGCGGAAGAGGATCGCTATGGCGGGACCTGTGTGATCCGCGGATGTGTCCCCAAAAAGCTGATGGTATTTGCCAGCGAATTCTCTGGCATGGTCGAAGATGCGCAGGCCTATGGCTGGGACGTCAAACCCGGTGCATTTGACTGGGATTTCTTTCGCGGCAAACTCCATGCCGAGCTGGACCGGCTGGAAGGCATCTATCGCAACATCCTGAAAAACAACGGCGTCGAAAGCTTTGATCAGCGTGCACACGTGGTGGACGCACATACCGTCGAGCTGGCCGATGGCACCCGCATGACGGCCAAGCATATTCTGGTCGCCACAGGCGGACGCCCTGTTGTACCCGAGTTTCCGGGCTCGGACCTGGCGATCACCTCGAACGAGATTTTCCATCTGGAAAAACTGCCCGAAAGCATCCTGATCGTTGGTGGCGGTTATATCGCCAGCGAGTTTGCAGGAATCATGAACGGCATGGGCGTGAAAACCACCCAGTTCTACCGCGGTGCGCAAATCCTTCGGGGTTTTGACGAAGAAGCGCGCGGTCTGATCAGCGAAGAGATGTGCCAGAACGGGATTGATCTGCATCTGGGCACCAATGTGCTTGAGATGGCCAAAGACGGTGACAAGATTCGCGTAAAGGCCACCAATGGCACGGAACAGCTGTTTGACGTGGTCATGTATGCCACTGGTCGCGCGCCCAATGCCGACAATCTGGGGCTTGAGGCCATCGGCGTTGAACGCGGCCGCAAGGGTGAGATCATCGTGGATGATTACAGCCAGACAGGCGTGCCCTCGATCTATGCCATTGGGGATGTGACGGACCGGGTTAACCTAACCCCGGTTGCGATCCGCGAGGGGATGGCTTTTGTCGAAACCGTGTTCAAAGGCAACCCGACACCTGTGGATCACGACCTGATTCCAACTGCGATTTTCACGCAGCCGGAATTCGGCACGGTCGGGTTGAGCGAAGAAGACGCTGCAGCCCAAGAGCCGGTCGAGATCTATGCAACCTCGTTCAAGCCGATGCAAAAGGCATTCGCAGGTGGCACGCAGCGGGTTTTGATGAAACTGATCGTCTCTCAGGCCACGCGTAAGGTGTTGGGCTGTCACATCGTGGCGCCGGGCGCCGGAGAGATGATTCAACTGGCTGGCATTGCCGTCAAAATGGGCGCAACCAAGGAAGATTTCGACCGCACCGTTGCAGTTCATCCGGTCATGGCGGAAGAACTGGTAACAATGCGTCATCCTGTGCGTACGGCTTGATTTGCAACCGCGCGCACACAAGTTACAAGGGAACCCGTGATCACACGGTTCAACACAAGGGAATAGATACAAATGGCGGGCAACAGCGGCGGCCCCTGGGGGGGCGGAGGCTCTTCTGGCGGCGGAGGAAATCGGGGTGATAACGGGGACGGGCGCAAGCCCCCTGAAAACGAGGGCCCGCAGATTCCCGAGATCGACGAGCTGATGAAAAAAGGCCAGGAACAGCTGCGCGTCCTGATGGGCGGCGGCGGTGGCGGCCGTGGCAGCAATGGTTCGGGCGGTGGCGGGGGTGGTCCCATCTTTACCAAAGGGACTATTGCCATTGGGTTGGTGGTGGGTGCAGTCCTTTGGGGTGCCGCCAGCTTTTATACGGTAAAGCCGGAAGAACAGTCGGTAGAGCTGTTTTTGGGTGAATTTTCAAACGTTGGAAATCCCGGTCTGAACTTTGCGCCTTGGCCGTTTGTAACTGCCGAGGTCATTCCTGTGACCCGCGAGCAGAACGAAGACATGGGCGGAGCCCGTGGTAGCGATGATGGCTTGATGCTGACAGGCGACGAAAATGTTGTCGATATCGACTATCAGGTGGTCTGGAACATCAATGACCCGGCCAAGTATCTGTTCAATTTGCGCGACCCGCGCCAGACGATCCGCGCCGTGTCGGAATCGGCCATGCGCGAGATCATTGCACAAAGCGAGCTGGCACCGATCCTGAACCGAGATCGGGGTGTGATCGCTGATCGCTTGCAGGAATTGATTCAGTCGACGATGGACAGCTATGATTCCGGCGTGAACATTGTGCGTGTCAACTTTGACAAAGCCGACCCGCCACAGGACGTAATCGCGGCCTTCCGCGACGTTCAGGCCGCCGCACAAGAACGTGACCGTCTGCAGAACGTCGCCGACGCCTATGCTAATAAGGTACTGGCCGAAGCACGTGGTGAAGCCGCGCAAGTTGTGGAAGAGGCCGAAGGATATCGCGCCCAGCAGATCAACAGCGCTCAAGGTGAAGCCAGCCGCTTTAGCGCGGTTCTGGAAGAATACTCCAAAGCGCCGGATGTAACGCGCAAACGTTTGTATCTGGAGCGGATGGAGCAGATTCTGGGTGATGTCGACAAGATCATACTGGACGAAAACTCGGCCGGTCAGGGACAGGGCATTGTGCCGTATCTGCCGCTGAACGAACTGCGCCGCAATCAATCCGGGGAGAGCAACTGATGCGTAAGTCACCCATTATCCTCATCCTTGTGGTGATCCTCGGCGTTGTTGCGCTGTCATCGATCTTTATCGTGGACGAACGCCAGCGCGCATTGGTTCTGCAATTCGGCCGTGTGGTCGCGGTTAAGGAAGAGCCTGGTCTGGCGTTCAAAATTCCACTTATTCAGGAAGTTGTCCGTTATGACGACCGTATCCTGTCCATCGACGTTCAACCGCTAGAAGTGACGCCGTTGGATGATCGTCGTCTGGTAGTCGATGCCTTCGCACGGTACCGGATTTCCGATCTGAACCAGTTCCGCCAGGCGGTTGGTGTCGGTGGTATCCCGGTTGCCGAGGATCGTCTGGACCGCATCCTGCGCGCTGAAACCCGCGAAGTTCTGGGTTCAGTTTCGTCCCGTGACATTTTGAGCTCGGACCGGGCTGCACTGATGCTGCGTATCCGCAATAGTGCGATTGCCGAGGCACTTGCGCTGGGTGTGACCGTCATTGACGTGCGTCTGAAAGCGACCGATCTGCCGCAGGCCAACCTCGAAGCGACGTTTGACCGGATGAAGGCCGAGCGGGAGCGGGAAGCTACAGACGAACGTGCCCGTGGTAATGAGGCGGCACAGCGCGTACGTGCCCAGGCCGACAGGACCGTTGTCGAACTGGTGTCGGATGCGCGGCGTGAGGCTGAGATCATTCGCGGTGAGGCTGACGCCGAACGCAATGCGATCTTTGCCGAGGCTTACGGTGCGGACCCTGAATTCTTCGAATTCTATCGTTCGCTGACCGCCTATCAGAATGCTTTGCAGGGCGGTAACAGCTCGATGGTATTGAGCCCGGATTCCGAGTTCTTCAACTATCTCAAATCACCCACCGGCCGGGGCCAATCGGCGGGGCAGGCGTCTGAATAATGGGTATGATCCTTCTGGCCTTTGGGCTGGTGTTGATTGTCGAGGGGCTGGCCTATGCGCTGGCCCCTTCGCTTATTGAACGTATGCTAGAGGCGTTGCGGTCGATGCCAGAGCAGGCACGTCGGCTTGCAGGATTGTTATGTGTGGTGGGAGGTCTCGTGTTGCTATGGGGTGCATATCAGGTCGGGTTTTGAACAACGGCTACACTTCATGGTGATTTCCCCGCGATCCTCAGTTGCGGGCAAGGACAAACCAGCTACATTGGATATCAAGAAGGGCCGCCTGCGGGTGATCCAGATAGTGTTGACGACAAGGAGTTCCCACGTGCAGTCACAAGCGCGCAGTATATCCGTCCGGCGGGACGACGTTGTTGGTTTCATGCGGTTGATGTGGCTGGCCTTTGCCGGGATGCTGCTTGTATTGGCGCAGTCAGTGGCCGCACAGGCGCGGGGCGAAAGCCTGGCTCCGCTGGCCGATAAGATCAGCCCAGCGGTGGTCAACATCACCACTTCGACACTGATCGAGGGACAGACCGGCCCGCAGGGGATCGTTCCCGAGGGCTCTCCGTTCGAAGATTTCTTTCGCGAGTTTCAAGACCGTAACGGGGAAGATGACAACCGCCCGCGCCGCAGCAATTCGCTGGGCTCGGGGTTTGTGATATCCGAGGATGGTTTCATCGTTACCAACAACCACGTTATTGCCGAGGCTGATGAGATACTGGTCGAATTCTTCCCGGGCGACGGTCAACCGAAGAAAGAACTGCCTGCGAAAGTGATCGGTACGGATGAAAAAACCGATATCGCGCTTTTGAAGGTCGAAGCCACCGGGCCGCTGAAATATGTCAAGTTCGGTGATAGTGACATTGCGCGCGTTGGCGACTGGGTGATTGCGATGGGCAACCCGCTGGGGCAAGGGTTTTCGGTTTCGGCGGGAATCGTCTCGGCGCGGAACCGCGCGCTCAGCGGATCTTATGACGACTATATCCAGACCGATGCTGCGATTAACCGGGGGAACTCGGGCGGGCCGCTGTTCAATATGGATGGCGAGGTGATCGGCGTGAATACGGCGATCCTGTCGCCGAATGGCGGTTCGATCGGGATTGGCTTCTCGATGGCCTCGAATGTGGTGGTCAAGGTTGTCGACCAACTGCGCGAGTTCGGCGAGACCCGCCGCGGTTGGCTGGGTGTCCGCATTCAGGACGTGACCGAGGATATGGCCGAGGCGATGGGCCTGGACAAGCCGGGTGGTGCGCTGATCAGCGATGTACCCGAGGGCCCGGCCAAAGAGGCAGGCCTGTTGGCGGGCGATGTGATCCTCAGCTTTGATGGTGTCGAGGTCGATGACACCCGTGGATTGGTACGTCAGGTTGGTGAGACAACGGTTGGCAAGTCGGTCCGTGTGGTGGTGCATCGGGATGGCAGCACGCAGACAGTGCTTGTGACTCTGGGCCGCCGCGAAGATGCCGAGCGGGCCGAAAGCGAAGAGGGTGAGGCCGAAGAAGCCCCGGTTGAGGAAAATGCCGATATTCTGGGGCTGACGATATCGCCCGTGACTGAAGCCCTGCGTGCTGATCTGGGGCTGGAGCCGGATACCGAGGGGCTGGTTGTGACCGAAGTGGACGAGGCGTCAGAAGCCTATGCCAAGGGTTTGCGCGCCGGTGATCTGATCACCGAGGCTGGCCAGCAGAAGGTCACTGCGATTTCTGATCTCGAGGACCGGATGGAAGAAGCCCGGACGGCCGGGCGGAAGTCACTGCTGCTTTTGGTGCGGCGCGGTGGAGATCCACGCTTTGTCGCGCTGAGCCTTGAAGAATGATCTCTTAGGTTGAACAAACAGAAAGGCCAGGGCACCTGCTCTGGCCTTTTTTCTGTGCTGAAAAAAGATGAGCCACACGCCGGGGAAGGCGTATGGCTCTGGTACAGGGAGAGGTCAGTGGACAGATATCGGGGATGATTCTCTGACCTCCTACGGTAACAGTTCCTAACGTAATCTTAATGCGATCCGTCGTATGTGAAGCAGGTCACAACAGGTCAAATGAGGTCGGAATCCGCCAGTTCCCGCAGTGCCTCAAAATCATGGATCATCAGGCCGCCCCGCGAAGCTTCGACAACCTTGTCGCGTTTCCAGGTTGAAATTGTCTTTGAGACAGCTTCGCGCGTGGCACCAACGAATTCGGCCAGCTCGCTTTGGGACAGGGTAATGCGAGTGGTTGGATCGTCTTGAAGGTTGGACAGATGCAGCAGTTTGCGCGCAAGCCGGATAGGCATCGGCAAAAAGACCTGTTCATTCAGTTGCGACCCCATCCACCGCATGCGCAAACCGGCCAGTCGGATCATATCCACTGCAAGGTCAGGATGTTGGCGGATCTGGTTCATGACATCGGACCTACGCACACGCAGCACCCGAGAGGCCTCGGCCGCGGCCACGGTTGCGGTGCGGGGGCCATTGTCGAACAAGCCGATTTCACCAAAGACCTCGCCAGGCTTCATCAATGTCAACGAGAGTTTTCGACCGCTCATCGCCAAGAAGGACACCTCTAGCGTGCCGGCAAGAATGGCATAGAGGGCATCCCCTTCATCCCCTTGTTCGAAAAGGATATCACCAGGTTCGAGAGAAATCTCTGTCGCCTGTGCCGAGAGCATTGATCTCAGCCGGTCTGAAGCTTCGGATAGAAAGCCACTATTTGGGAAAGCCGTCATTTGGTGTGGTGCTCCGGCGGGAAAAGGTGAGTGGTGACACAACTTTTCATAGCCCAAGCGTTTAGCCAAGGATTTTGTTAGGTTTTATGGCCTCCCGCGCTTCACGGAAAAGTCATCCGAAGGGCGGTTGAGGATTTAGCCGTCATTGATGATCGGGATCATCCATATAGCTTTGCAACAGGCTGAACTGCAGCATGAGGAACGCCATAAGGGCAATGGGGAATCCGAAGGTCTCAATCTTGACCCACAGGTCGGTCGACATCGTGCGCCACACGAATTCATTTGCGACGGCCAGAACAGCAAAACACGCACACAGACGACGGGTCAGGATCATCCAGCCTTCGTGTTTCATGGGCAGCATCTCGTCCAGAACATAGGCAAGATAGGATTTCTTTTGCAGCAGCCCGATCCCCAGGATCAGAGCAAACAGGCCATAAACAAGCGTGGTTTTCATCTTGAAGAACCGCTCGTCATTGAACCAGGCGGTCAGGCCGCCGAAGAAAATGACCATGAAAGCTGTAAATATCTGCATCCGGCTTAGCTTGCCGGTCAGGTACCACAAGATGCCCATTGCCCCCAGCATCAGCGGCACAAAAATGATCGTGGCAATGATAAAGCCGGAATACTCGATGCCGCCGATCATAAAGCTGTCATCGCGCAAGCGCAGGTAGATGAAGAAAAAGGCCAGCGGAGGACCCAGTTCCAGCACCTGTTTCAGAAATGGATTTATGTCGGTCTTGCCTGTCATGTCTTTTGTCCTGCTGCTTACCCGCCCATTTCAACTATTACGGCGCCGAGTGCAATCAATGCCATCAGCGCGATCCGCCTTGGGCCGACGGTTTCTTTCAGAACCAGCCAGCCGATCAGGGCGGCAAAGACGGTGGAGGTTTCCCGCAGAACGGCGGCTTCGCCGACCTTGTCCAACCGCGTGGCCAGCATGATGGCTCCGAAAGATAGAGGGGCGATGATCCCGCCGGCGATGCCGCGCAGCGCCAAGGGTCCCAAGGCCGGGCGATGGGCCATCGCGCGCCAGCGAAAAAACGCATAGATCGGCATGGCGGCCCCGTCGATCATGAAAAACCAGGCCAGAAAGGTGAACGGATCGGCCGTCGCACGAATGCCATAGGCGTCATAGGTGGTATATAACGCCACAAACAGGCCGGTTGCGAGGGCCAAGGCTAGGGCGATCCCAAGCGTTTCGCGGTTGGTTTCGAGAAACCGCAGATTATAGGCCGCAAGCCCGAATATCCCGGCCAGCAAGACCGCGACACCAAACCATTGCGTGGCAGAGAAGGTCTCGCCAAACAACAGGTAGGCACCGAATACTGTGAACAGGGGTCCGGTGCCGCGCACAACAGGATAGACCACTGTATAAGAGCCTTTGGTATAGGCCATTGCCTGCAGTATCTTGTAAGCGATGTGGATCAGCCAGACGGTGGCGAAGATTGGCCACATATAGGGCTCGGGCCAGGGCACTACAAAAAACGCGAAAGGTGCAGCCAGAAGACAGTAGCTGGCGTCTATAGCCCCGCGGGACAGCCACGGGTCGTGGCGGCCCTTTTGTAATGCTCCGAACACCGCGTGCAAGAAGGCGGCCATCAGCGCGAGCCCAAGGGCAAGGTCATGGCCCTTGGGCGTGCCTTCCAGAGAGATGAGCCAGTCGCTCAAGACATCGACCTTTCGCGGGTGGAGAGGGTGGGGGGCTGTCTGCCCCCCACACCCCCGAAGATATTTTTAGCCAGATGAAGTAGGGATTAGCCTTTTTCCAGGCCTGTTAGGGCGGCTGCGAATTCTTCGGGATCGAAGGGGGAAAGATCGTCGATCTGCTCTCCGACGCCGATTGCGTGAATGGGCAGGCCGAACTTGTCAGCCAGAGCCACCAGCACGCCGCCTTTTGCGGTGCCGTCCAGCTTGGTCATCACCAGGCCGGAGACATCGGCCAGTTTCTGAAAGGTATCGACCTGACTGAGTGCATTCTGACCGGTGGTGGCGTCCAGAACCAAAAGGGTATTGTGCGGTGCGGTTTCGTCGACTTTGCGGATCACCCGGACGATCTTGGCCAATTCCTCCATCAGGTCGGCACGATTTTGCAGACGACCGGCGGTGTCGATCATCAACAGATCGGCGCCATCCTCTTGTGCGCGGGTCAACGCATCGAAGGCCAGGGAGGCGGGGTCTGAGCCTTCGGGGGCTGTCAGGACCGGAACGCCTGCGCGGTCGCCCCAGACCTGCAGCTGTTCTACGGCGGCTGCGCGGAAGGTGTCTCCAGCTGCGATCACTACGTTCTTGCCGGCCGCCCTGAACTGGCTTGCTAGTTTGCCGATCGTGGTGGTCTTGCCCGATCCGTTGACGCCAACGACCAGTACCACCTGTGGGCGTTTGGAATAGAGCGGCATGGGCTTTGCAACGGGTTCCATAACCCGGGCGACTTCCTGCGCCAGAAGCTGCTTGATCTCTTGTGTCGAAAGTTTGCGGCCATAACGGCCCTCGGCCATATTGGCGGTGACGCGCAGCGCTGTGTCCACACCCATGTCGGATGCAATCAACAGCTCTTCAAGCTGTTCCAGCATGTCGTCATCCAGCGTGCGGCGAACTGTTGTCTCGGTTTCGGCGCGCCCGAAAAGCCGCCCGAGCATGGATTTGGACGGCGCAGACTCGGCTGTAGTGGACACCGGTTTGGCAACTGCCTGTTCCGGTGCCATGTCCGGTTGCGCGACTTCGGGTGCCGGTTCGGAATGCGGCGCTGGCGCTGGCGGGATTGGATCCGGTGCAGTTGTTTCCTCGCCCCCATCTTCAACGATGGCATCCAACCCTTGTTCAAGGCGGGATGAGGATTTGAACAGCTTGTCCTTGAGCTTTGAGAATAGCGCCATTTTTGGTCTCCGCAGGTGTTCCTCTCACCTAATGCGGAATTGCAGCAGTTGCAAAGGGTCAGAGGAAGGCGATCAGAAGACCGGCTTGCGCCCCCCAATACAATACCCAAACCAGATAGGAGGTGAAACGGCGGCTGGGATGGTCCGCTGGCAGAAGAAACTTCTCAGTCGCCAGGATCAGGTCGGACGCGATAAAGGACAAAGCCGCAGGTAAAGCCCAACGCAGCGCGCCTGTTTCGGGCAGGGCCAGGACCGTGATACCCATACCCAGAATGATCGGAATATACCCGAGAACGGGCCATTTCAGGTCTCCGGCACGCGGCGGTAATAGGGTGACTACGACAATACCGAGGAGGATCAAAGACCAGAAATATCCGGGCTTCTCCAGAATAAGCGCGGCGTTGCTGGCCGGATGGGACAAGAACAGCCCGATATAGGCCAGATGACCAGTTGCAAAGGCACCGATCCCGGCCATGAAGGTGGCATCACTTTCCCGGGACAGAAGGGCGTCCCCCAGCGCACAGAATGCCAGCGCAAGGATCAACAGAAATGGAGCGCCACTTTGGGCGGCAATGACCGCCAGAACTGCGACGGATAGGGTCTTTAGGATTGACCGAACAGCGCCAGCGCCACGCGAGGTCAATGGCAGGTAAGCCAGAGCGCAAGCTGTCGCAATCAGAAAGAGGGCATTGGTCATAGAGTTATCTCCGCAGCATGTACTGAACACTTTCGCAGCGCATAACCGCAAAACTCAATCGGTGACGTGAAGGCACCCGGTTGGAATGAAAAGGGAATTGGCCTAGCGGCCTGCCATCTGACAGAATGAACCCATGCTGAAACGAATTGCGATTCTGTTGTCGATGGCTGCCCCGGCGGTTTGTGCCGACACATCTCTATCCGGCGCCGAATTTGACCGCTATACGCTGGGAAAAACCCTGTTCTATGGCTTTGAAGGCAGGATTTATGGGGTCGAGCGTTATCTGCCGGATCGCCGCGTGATTTGGTCTTTTCTGGATGGGAACTGCAAAGAAGGGCTCTGGTACGAGCAGGAAGGACAGATCTGTTTCGTCTATGAAGACCGGCATGACCCGCAATGCTGGGTATTCACCGAATCTGGCGGCGGTCTGATCGCTCAGTTCGAGGGAAATCCTGAGATGACCGAACTATATGAGAACGAAGACACAGACGCCGAGATGGTCTGTTACGGTCCCGAAGTCGGTGTCTAGCCTGTGCAGGGGTCAGAACAACGACCCCTGATCCGGCGCATCCTTTTTCGGCGGCTTTTTCGAAGTTGACGGTGACGCGGTAGACGGGCCGGTCGTCAATTCGCCATCTGCAAATTCAATGTCAAAGGATTGGTGTTTTGCCGCCTGTTTACGGGTTGTCAGTACCTGTCCTTCGGCGCGTACGACCGCATATCCACGTTGCAGCGTTGCCTTGTAGCTTAGCGTTTCCCGCAGCCGGTCTGCGGTTTCCAGGGATTGACGCATCCGGTCCAGATGCGCGGCTTGCGCTGTACTCAAGCGTTCGGCTAGGCGGTTGATGTTTTGCCGTTGGCTGTCGATTTCGCGCTGGATCGGCCGGACAGACAGGCGCGACGAAAGGCTGCGCAGTGTTTCCTGTCGGGTTCCGACCAGTGAGCGTAATGTGGACGGGCGCAGATGGGCGGACAGTTTCACAACTTGAAGGCGGCGGTTTTGTACGCCGCGCTCAAGTGCTGGTGTCAGTCGGTCCGCAATTAAATCAAGGCGTTGTCGCGGGTTGTTCAACAAGCTATCCGGGCGTGGTAATGCGCGGGATAAATCCCGCAACCGTTGCGACCGTCTTTGCACAGCGTCCGTGGCTGCACGGGACAGGCGGGCGCCTTGCTCTCCGGTCCAGGCCAGAAGTTCCATGCGGACAGGCACCGCAAGTTCGGCTGCGGCTGTGGGGGTTGGGGCCCTGCGGTCCGACACAAAATCAATCAGGGTCGTGTCGGTCTCGTGCCCAACGGCCGAGATCACCGGGATCTCTGATGCCGCCGTAGCGCGGGCCACGATCTCTTCGTTGAACCCCCAGAGGTCCTCGATTGACCCGCCACCACGGGCGACGATGATCAGGTCCGGTCGCGGCAGCGCACCGCCAGGAGTCAGTTGGTTGAAACCAGTAATCGCGTTCGCCACCTCAGGCGCGCAATTCGAACCTTGCACGGCGACAGGCCAGATCAACACTTTGCGCGGAAATCGGTCACGCAACCGGTGCAGGATATCGCGGATCACCGCGCCCGAGGGTGAAGTCACCACGCCGATGATCTGAGGAAGATAGGGCAGAGGCTTTTTACGCTCGGGTGCGAACAGGCCCTCGGATTCCAACTGTTTCTTTCGCTTTTCAAGCAGGGCCATCAGGGCACCCTGTCCGGCCACCGAAACCTCATCCACGTTCAGATTGTATTTGGACTGCGCTCCAAAAGCGGTCAGGCGGCCTGTGACGACCACTTCCAGACCTTCCTCGGGAACCACGGACAGGGCAGCAACCTGGCCTTTCCAAGTGGTGCAGGCCAGTACGTTCTTGTCGTCCTTGATGTCATAGTACAGATGACCAGATCTGGCTTTGAACACGCGACCGACTTCACCCCGAACACGGATTCGGCCGAAACTGCCTTCCAGCGTCCGCTTCACCTCGCCCGAGATGTCGGAAACAGTGTATTCTGGGGTATTTTGGCCGGGAATGGGGTCGTCAAGCAGGTCGGACATTTCAGCGCCTTGTGTCAAATGCCCGGCCAGCTTAGAACGCGCGGAAGGCAAGGCCAAGCAGATCGGAGAGCAGTCATGAACATCCTCATTCTCGGCAGTGGTGGGCGCGAACACAGCCTGGCCTGGGCGGTGATGCAAAACCCGAAATGCGACCGCCTGATTGTGGCGCCGGGCAATGCCGGGATCGCCCAGATTGCCGAATGTGCAGCGCTGGATATCGAAAACGGCGGTGAGGTGGTCAGGTTTGCGGATGAGAACGCGATCGACTTTGTGATCGTCGGCCCCGAGGCGCCATTGGCTGCGGGGGTTGCGGATCGTTTGCGCGAGGCCGGTGTGCTGGTTTTTGGCCCCTCGGCAGAGGCCGCACGTCTCGAGGCGTCCAAGAGCTTTACTAAAGAGATCTGCGACGCCGCCAATGCTCCAACCGCAGGATACGCCCGGTTTACCGAGGCCGAGCCAGCCAAAGCCTATATCAAAAAGAAGGGCGCACCTATCGTCGTCAAGGCTGATGGCTTGGCCGCGGGCAAGGGTGTGATCGTTGCGATGGACGAAGCGACGGCCTTGGATGCGATCGATGACATGTTTGGCGGAGCCTTTGGTGGTGCCGGTGCCGAAGTTGTGGTCGAAGAGTTCATGGAAGGTGAAGAGGCATCTCTGTTCGTGCTGTGCGACGGGGAAAGCATCCTGTCCATTGGCACGGCGCAAGACCATAAACGGGTAGGCGAGGGCGATACCGGTCTGAACACCGGCGGCATGGGCGCGTATTCTCCGGCTCCCGTGTTAAGCGCTGTAATCGAAGAGCGCGCGATGAACGAGATTGTGCGCCCCACCATGGCAGAGATGAAGCGGCGCGGAACGCCGTTTCAGGGCGTTCTTTATGTTGGTTTGATGATCAAGGACGGCCAGCCACGGTTGGTTGAATATAACGTGCGTTTCGGCGACCCGGAATGTCAGGTGCTGATGATGCGCCTGGGCGCGCAGGCGATGGACCTGATGCACGCCGCAGCAGAAGGCCGGTTGGCCGAGGCGCGTGTAAACTGGGCGGATGATCACGCCTTGACGGTAGTCATGGCCGCAAATGGTTATCCGGGCTCTTACCAAAAAGGCAGCGTGATCAAAGGGCTGGATGACGTATCTGAAGATAGCGGCAATATGGTGTTTCACGCAGGAACCAAAGAAGCCGACGGTCAGATCGTCTCTAGTGGTGGCCGTGTATTGAATGTCACCGCACGCGGCCAGAACCTGCAGGAAGCGCGTGATCGCGCCTATGAGCTGATCGACGGGATCAACTGGCCAGAGGGGTTCTTTCGCCGGGATATCGGATGGCGGGCGCTGTAATCGCGACGGCTCCCGCGCCCAGCCACTGCATCAGAGATGCAGCGTCAATGGACTTGGGCCGGGCAGCCCTCTGACGCGGGCTGAAGTCAGGGCGAGGGTACGCAGTTAAGCGCAGAGGTCATTGCTTTCGGGCTAAAGGGGGCGACCAGATGCTGCACCCAGCCATTGTCAAAGCGGATGCTGACAATTTCGCGCCAGTCCGCAGACGCGACAACCAGTTCCGGGCCATTGCCACAGTCGCGCAGACCCCCTGTGATGAAATCTTCGCCGATCCGATGATTTGTCAGCCTTGGTAGAGCGGCAATCTGGATTAATTCGCCGTCGACAAAGCGCCAAATGCGCAATGTCTTGGCCAGATGAGGGCGGTCGATATAGGCGATCTCGATATTGCCATCCCCATCCAGATCCGCCGCCCCGACCGGAGCAAGCCATCGAAAGCGGGTACCGATATGCGGAGTTGCGGCGATTTTGTCCCCTCTGGCATCATAGATGGCCAACTGAGCGCCCGCTTGATCCTGAGATTCAACGACAATGGCCTCGGGGGTCCCGTCCTGATCTACGTCCACTAGCCGTGGAGCGAGATCTTCAAATACGCGATCAGATGGAAGACGGATGGTCACGTTTCCGCTTTGGGTAGTCAGCTCTAACGCGCCATATTCGATGTTATCACCCAGAACTCCGTGGGCGTAACGTGTCGTCGGCTCGGTGAAACGAGCGGCTGAGACGGTCTCCGCCAGTGCCAACGGGGCATGGCCCGTCAGCCAGAAGCACAACGTCAGCGCTGCGCCGCGGGCCTGACCCTGCCAAGTTCGGTAGGGTAGGCGCGGCGCTTTGCAGGGCATCAGATCTGTTTTTCCGGCATCTGAACGATCAGGCCATCCATCTCGTCTGTGACTTTGATCTGGCAGGTCAGGCGCGAACGGGCAGGGTCGGGCTCATAGGCAAAGTCCAGCATGTCTTCTTCCATGTCATCCTTGCCGGGAATTTTCTCAACCCAGTCGGGGTGGATATAGACATGGCAGGTCGAACAGGCACAGGCGCCGCCGCAATCCGCTTCGATGCCGGGAATGTTGTTGTCACGGGCTCCTTCCATGACGGTTAGTCCGTTGGCGACCTCGACAGTATGCTCGGTACCGCCATGCTCGACATAAGTGATCTTTGCCATTGCGTGCGTCTTCCTCTTGCGATGTTAGATCCTTCCTTAGTCAAGGCATTTAGGTGTTTCCAGCCTCATTTGCGACTCGATGTGCCGCGTCTGGGAATTCTTGGCCTTTGTTCCCCTCCCGTTCTTCTGCTCGCTGTATTTTTACCCGCAGCTACCGACTGGATTTGGCATAGCCAGTCAGCGGCTGCCCGTTGTGAGGTCGAGGGTCAAAAATACGCCGATTGCCGAGGTCATGAGGTTTTGCTGGAAAGCGAATTGAAAGCCAAGGGTTCTGACCATGCAAATAGCCGAGACCATCGGCGCTGGGGTAAGGGTGGGATGCCACTGCGCAGGACGGCCAAGCTCAGGGCGTTTGGGTTACGTATCAATGCCTGATAAACTTCCAACGCACCAGTTCGTGTGTAGCTGGACCAATGGCTGAACCTGCGTCTGGAGGCATGGATCGCAAAAGCGTGATGCGCCAGATGATTCAGCGTGTCCGGGCAATCCAGTTGCAGCGTTATTGCATTCGGGGCCGTCAAGCCGCTGCCTATGCTGCGATCGCCTTGTTCAGGCGGAGGGATCAGGCATTCGTATAGAAAATCAAACAGATCGTTTTCGCGGCTCGTAATATTGATGAATTCTGCCCGTCTACCCGCC
Organism: Ruegeria sp. CDSC042; assembly: GCF_059610745.1. Lineage (NCBI taxonomy): Bacteria > Pseudomonadati > Pseudomonadota > Alphaproteobacteria > Rhodobacterales > Roseobacteraceae > Ruegeria > Ruegeria sp. CDSC042. Next base: position 1,059,831 of record NZ_JBXWOF010000001.1, on the reverse strand, counting down.
GGAGTGGCCAGCGCTCTTAACGCGCGACTCTGATAGGCGGCTCCGGTCAACGAGATGATGCGGCCCAGGGATCCGGGTCGGATGTGATGCAGGGCTTCAAACGCCAATTCGGTCCCCATCGAGTGGCCAATAAAGTGGATCGGACGTCGCGGGTTCAGATGGCGCAGTTCCCGGATCAATTCGGCCAGAACACGTCCTGCCTCGTGCGCCCGGCGGAGGGCACCCCAAAACGGGCCCCGTGCATTCCAGCCAAAGGCAATGCCCAGCCCCTCGGTTTGCAAACCAGTGCCAAAACCAAGTTGCCGCGGCCAGCTGCAGAAAGATGTTGGCGAGGATGTCCGGGGCAGGGACAAGAAATGTTGGTGCGGGCAGGCCTTGGCCCGGCCTGGCCGGAACCTGTACCCATGCAACATGAGGATGACCGGGCCTTGGATGTGCCGGGTCTGACATAGCAGGCTGAAGGGGGACTGTGGGCTGTTGTGCAGCGTAAGCGTGTCGCCGGTCGCGTTGATCCGGATTATTGGCATTCTCACTGCCTCATACAAGATGTTGTGGCGGCAATATCCCAATAGCCTATGTCCCCTAGGTAAAGGGATTGTTACAGCTGCGCGACGTTGCGGGGGGCGGGGTTGACGATACTGCAGCCGCGGCGTAATTCAGCATCACCACGTGGCGATTTGTTACCGGATTGCGGGCCACGCTAAACAACACCGCTAAAAGGTCAGGATGAAAGACCCCTTTCGCTTGGCCGCGTCTGGGGTTTTTTGTTTACGTCCCTCAAGGGGCTGAAAGGAATGACATGAGCGAGAGCTGGAACAAGCGCACACAAGCCGTCCATGGCGGCACCCGCCGCAGCCAATACAACGAAGTGAGCGAGGCGATCTTTCTGACCCAGGGATTTGTCTATGATACGGCCGAGCAGGCCGAGGCGCGGTTCATCGAAACCGGCCCTGATGAGTTCATTTACGCTCGTTATGGCAACCCGACAGTTTCGATGTTTGAACAGCGTATCGCGGCCCTGGAAGGGGGCGAAGACGCTTTTGCCACCGCCTCTGGAATGGCTGCGGTGAATGCGGCACTGACTTCGATGTTGCAAGCCGGTGACCACGTTGTTTCTGCCAAGGCTCTGTTCGGGTCGTGCCTGTATATTCTGGAAAACGTGCTGACCCGGTTCGGGGTTGAAGTGACCTTTGTGGACGGTACCGATCTTGACGCATGGGAGGCTGCGATCCGCCCGGGCACCAAAGCGGTTTTCTTCGAATCCATGTCCAACCCGACGCTTGAGGTCATCGACATCTCAGCCGTTTCCCTTCTGGCCCATGCGGTTGGTGCAACGGTCATCGTGGACAATGTGTTCTCGACCCCAGTTTTCTCGCGCGCGATCGCTCAGGGGGCTGACGTGGTTGTCTACTCGGCGACCAAGCATATTGACGGGCAGGGCCGCGCCCTGGGTGGTGTCATCATCGGCACCAAAGAGTTCATCCGTGGTACGGTCGAGCCCTATATGAAACACACCGGAGGCGCGCTTAGCCCCTTCAACGCGTGGATCATGTTGAAAGGGCTTGAGACCATGGCCTTGCGGGTCAACGCACAGGCCGAAACCGCCCAGAGGATTGCCGAGGCGCTAGAGGGCCATCCGGCGTTGGAGCGGACGCTTTACCCCGGTCTGAAGTCTCATGCGCAGAATGATCTGATACAAACGCAGCTTGGCGGCAAAGGCGGGACAGTGCTGTCGTTGGATATCAAGGGCGGAAAAGAGGCGGCATTTTTCTTCCTTAACGCCCTGACGATTCCGGTGATTTCGAACAATCTGGGCGATGCCAAGTCGATTGCGACCCACCCGGCAACCACCACACATCAAAGATTGAGTGACGACCAAAAAGTTGAGCTGGGCATTGCTCCGGGCCTCATCCGGTTCTCGGTAGGTTTGGAAGACGCCGATGATCTTCTTGCCGATATCAAGCGCGCATTGGACGTTTCTCAGCAATAGGGGTGTCTGCTGGACTGTTAGGCATAGTTCGAAAACGGTTTGTGACATGTGCGCATGATGCGCCCATCACGAAGTTTCGATCCGGGCTGTGTTTCGGCGCGTATACCATTAGACTGGAAATCGCGTCGAACATATATATAGTCCGGCGACCAACCCGAGGAGCCCTGATCGATGAACGTGTATCCCCGTGACATTGATGACGCCCCCAACAATGATGAGGCCGCGGCAGCGTTGAAAACCCTGCGGAAATGGGCCGAGAACGCGACCGAGGCAGATATCGGTCAGCTTGATCCTGCTGTCGCGCGGCTTGTGCCGGGGCTCCTGCCGGTCAACTACCCATCCCTGTCGCGGCATTACCCCGAGGGGTTTGCTGTGGATGAGGCCTACCGCGCCTCGTTGCCTGACCTTCAGAATGGACCTTCCAGCCTGATCCGTGGGGCAAAGCAACAGATTCAACATGTTGGCATATCGAATTTCCGCCTGCCGATCCGGTTTCACCGCAAGCAGGGCGACGACCTGACGCTGGAGACCTCAGTGACTGGCACTGTCAGCCTTGATGCGGAAAAGAAGGGCATCAACATGTCCCGTATCATGCGTTCGTTCTACAAACATGCTGAGCGCACGTTCAGCTTTGAGGTGATCGAGGCTGCGCTGAACGACTATATGACCGATCTGGACAGCTTTGACGCACGTATCCAGATGCGGTTCTCTTACCCGGACAGGACCCAAAGCCTGCGTTCGGGTCTGGAAGGCTATCAATATTACGATATCGCGCTGGAACTGGTTGAACAGAATGGCGTGCGTCAAAAGATCATGCATCTGGATTATGTGTATTCCTCGACGTGCCCATGTTCTCTGGAGCTCAGCGAGCATGCGCGGTCTACACGAGGGCAACTGGCGACGCCGCATTCGCAGCGCTCGGTTGCGCGGATATCGGTTGCGGTCGATTGCGATGCCGATTGCCTCTGGTTCGAAGATCTGATTGCGCTGTGTCGCAGGGCGGTGCCGACCGAGACGCAGGTCATGGTCAAACGTGAAGATGAGCAGGCATTTGCCGAGCTGAACGCCGCAAACCCGATTTTTGTCGAAGACGCGGCACGCCTGTTTTGTGCCGAACTTTTGGCCGACCATCATATCGGCGATTTCCGCGTGATCGCCAGCCATCAAGAAAGCCTGCACAGCCATGATGCCGTTTCTGTTCTGACTGAGGGCCCGACCTTTGTGTCCTCCAGCCTGGATCCGAGGCTGTTTACGACGTTGTTTCACGTCGGATAGGCGCTAAACTTTTGTAAAACCTTGATTAAGTGCCGGTGCGGTGAAAATTCGCCGCATTGCAGCGATAAATGCTGCAAGCGCGAAGTTCTTGCTGTAAACTATCCTTGAATGCAGCCATCTCGTGGTCACTGTTCTGGTGATCATTTCACTCAATCAGGAAGCCGGCACGTGCGACGCCAAGGACTGCAAGGCAACGTAATCCGCCCGTTTAGTCAGGGCGGGCAGGGTTCTTTACTCATTCGCGGGTTGCATCACTTTCACAGGAGAACAACCTCATGAACCCGTTTACCCAGCCATTTGAATTTCAGGCAGCAGCAATTCGATTTGCCGGTGAGGCAATGACCAACCATTTGAAAATCATGCAAATTCTGACCAACTCTGCGATTGAACTGCCCTTCGCCCAGGTTCAGGCCCTGCGTGTCGCCTCCGAAAAGACTGTTGCTGACGTGAAGGCACCTGAGTTCAAATCTCAGGCGATGCCTGTGGTCAATGCTGATCCGCAACCTGCGGCAAAGGTCAAAGTGGCCGTCCAGAAGAAGGCAGAAGTCAAGGCAAAGGCCGAATCGCCCAAGCCCGCCCTGGCGAAACCTGTGACAAAAGCCAGAGCGTCGGGGGGTGCGAAAAAGGCACAGACCAAATCCGCGGCAAAACCTGCAGTGGCAAAAGCCGCAGCCCCAAAAGTCGCAGCTAGGCCCGCTGCCCCCAAAGCCGCTACGGCAAAGCCTGCTGTTACCAAAACCGTAACTGCCAAATCTGAAACGCCCAAAGTAGAAGCCGCTAAACCTGCTGCAGTTAGGCCTGCAGTGGTAAAATCTGCTGCTCCCGCCGCTGCGATCGACGCTGCTGTTGCAAAAACCGCAGCTGTTAAACCCGTAGCGTCCAAGGTGAAGGCAGATCGGGTCGCAACCGCCAAACCTGCACCCGCAAATCCGGCCGCGTCGAAGACACAGGCGGGACAGGCGGCAGCTGCACGCCGGTCACGCGCGCCTTCGAAACCGCCCGTGATGCCCGTCTCGAGCGGCAAAACCGAAAAGTAATCGGGACATCCGCTTGACACAGTCGTGCAGGCGCGCCAACGCTGCGCCTCATGACGGACATGCGCCCGGTAGGATATGTGATTGGCCTGTTGGTCGCCATTCTTGGGGCGACCATGATGTTGCCCATGCTTGCGGACCTTATCGAGGGCCGCGGCGAATGGCATGTTTTCCTTGAAAGCAGCGTTATTACCATTCTGACCGGCGCTGTCCTTTCTATGAGCTGCTCAAATGGCGTTGGCGAAGGGTTGACGATCCGCCAGACCTTTCTGCTCACGACCGGCGTTTGGGTGGCTTTGCCTTTATTTGGGGCAATTCCTTTCCTGTTCGGGGAAACCGAGTTGCGCTTTGTAGATGCCTATTTCGAGGCCATGTCTGGCCTTACGACCACGGGCTCGACCGTGATTTCGGGGCTCGATGGGCTGCCGCAGGGCTTGCTTTTGTGGCGCGGTGTGCTGCAATGGCTGGGCGGTATCGGGATCATCGTTGTTGCAATGGTTTTTCTGCCCGAGCTTCGGGTCGGAGGAATGCAGATCTTCCGTTCGGAAGGTTTCGAAACCATGGGTAAGATCCTGCCGCGGGCGCAAGAAATCGCAGGCCAGATTTCCCTGATCTACGTGTTCCTGACCGTGGTCTGCGCGCTTGTTTACACCGGTCTTGGCATGAGCTTTTTTGACGCCGTGGTTCATTCTATGACCACAATCTCGACCGGTGGGTTTTCAAACTATGATGCATCGTTCGGTACCTTCTCGGGTCCGGCGGAATATGCGGCGTCGATTTTCATGATCCTCGCTGCCCTGCCATTTGTGCGTTATGTTCAGTTTGCCAATGGCAGCACCGGCTCCCTGTTCCGCGACAGTCAGATTCGGGCGTTTTTGGCCACGATCGTGGTTCTTGTAGCCGTCATGGCGGTGTTTTTGACCTCTGTCTTTCCGCATCACTGGGAACAGGCGGTGCGGGAATCGCTGTTCAACATCACGTCGATCATTTCAGGTACCGGTTATGCCAGCGTCGATTATATGGGTTGGGGCAGTTTTCCGATCATGGTGTTCTTCCTGATTGGCCTGATCGGAGGGTGTGCAGGATCAACTGCCTGTTCGATCAAGATTTTCCGCTATCAACTGCTGTTTGCATCCATCAAAACTCAAATCCGGCGTATCCGTTCACCGCATGGGGTGTTCATGCCTCTCTATGATGGGCGTCCCATCGGAACGGATGTCCTGACTTCGGTCATGAGCTTTTTCATGTTCTTCGTATTGTCTTTGGGTTTTCTGGCATGGGCGCTGGCGCTGACCGGGCTGGATTTCATTACCTCTGTCTCGGGTGCAGCAACAGCGTTGGCCAATGTTGGTCCGGGCCTTGGGGATCAGATCGGACCAGCGGGTAATTTCAGCGGGCTCAGCGATACAGCCAAATGGTTACTATCTGCGGGGATGCTGGTCGGTCGGCTTGAACTGCTCGCGGTCTATGCGCTGTTCACAGTCCATTTCTGGAGAAGTTGATGAAAAGACCACTTGGCGCTCAAATCTCGCACATGCTCCGGGATCGGGGTGTTGATGTGATTTTTGGTATCCCCGGCGTCCATAATCAAGAGATGTATCGCGGGATCGAAGAAGCCGGCATCACCCATGTTCTTGCGCGTCACGAGCAGGGGGCCGGTTTCATGGCGGACGGATATGCGCGCGCAAGTGGCAATCCTGGCGTGGCCTATGTGATCACAGGGCCTGGGCTGTGCAACATCATGACACCCATGGGGCAGGGGTATTCGGATTCGGTGCCAATGCTGGTGCTGTCCTCCTGCCTTGATGATGATCAGGCGCTGCAGGGACAGCTTCATCAGATGAAGGATCAACGTGCCGCCGGAGAAACGGTCGCGGATTGGTCGTTGCAGGCTAATACAGCTTCGGCCGCCTATGGCCTGGTTGAACGTGCTTTCGAAGAGTTCGCGTTGAGCCGCCCCAGACCCAAGCACATACAGGTGCCGATTTCGCAACTTAAGGCACAGGCTGACCCAGCCCCATTCCCGAACCAGCCGGGTTTGCGGACAAAGGCTCTGCCGCCGGACGTCGCGCCGGTCTTGTCGATGCTGAACATTGCGCGCAGGCCGCTGTTCGTTCTGGGAGGTGGTGCAAGATCAAACTTGTGGCGGCAGATTCTGACACAGATCGGAGCGGCCTGTTTCACCACCTATGCGGGGCGTGGAATGGTGGGGTTGGATTATGCGTTGGATTTTGGCGCTGCCTTGTCTCGTCCCGAAAGCGCCCGGATCATCGCCTCCGCCGATCTTGTGGTGGTCGTCGGAGCCGAGCTGGGTGAGGTCGATCTGTGGCGCGATGCGCTGGGGCATACGGCCAATATGATCCGCATTGATCTGGACCCTCAGGTCCTGTCAGACCATCATCGGGCCTCGGTCAAGTTGCAGGCGGATGGCGAAAGCTTTGCCCACGCGATGTGGGCGTCTATTGACCATGTCAAACCGGCAAATGGCTGGTCTTCGGATGAGGTTTCCGAAGCCCGCAGTAAATGGCGCGCCGAGATTGACGCAGATCGACCCGGAATTGTCCCGGTGTTGGATGCCTTGCGTAAGGCAATGCCAGCGGATGTGATGGTGTATTCGGACATGACCCAGTTCGCCTATGTTGCCAAGGGGGTGTGGGAAATGCCCTTCCCCTATCATTGGCACCACCCGAACGGCTTTGGCACGCTGGGCTATGCGTTGCCGGCTGGAATAGGTGGCGCTATCGCGCGGCCGGGCAGGCCGACTGCTGTGATTGCTGGGGATTATGGCTTTCACTACACGATGATGGAATTGGGCGTGGCGGTAGAGCTGGGTTTGCCCCTGCCGATCATTCTTTGGGACAATGGCAAGCTGAAAGAGATCGAAGACAGCATGGTGGGCAGTCAGATCGCCCCGAATGCTGTCGTTGCGCGTAACCCTGACTTTTGCAAACTGGCCGAGGCATTCGGCGCCTTGTCTGCCGCGCCCTCAACACTGGAAGACATGCAGTCCGCGGTGCGAAAAGCGTTTACCGCTAAGGGGCCGACATTGATCCGGATCACTCCGGACATATGGCGCGCAGAATAAAAAACGCCGCCCGGATGGGCGGCGTTTATGCGAGATTTTACGAACTCAATCCCAGCATTGTACCAGAACAGTCATCCCATTTGCCCGGCGGCTAAGCTCATTGGGTGAGACCTGCGTGGCGGCGGTGGCGCTGGATTGACCTGCCAGCCCAGCCTTGCTCAGCGCCTTGTTCAGGCTCTCTGTATTGGCAGACAGGCTGACCGAGGCGGGCAGGGTCCGCCCATTCGTCGGGGTCGGCAAAAGCATCCCGACCACCTGACCATTGCCGTCAAACACGGGGCCTCCTGCATCACCGGGTTGGGTGGCCAGCGCCAGGCGTTTCACGCCATCCTCACCGTTCAGGCCGCGCAGGTCGGCGATCTGCCCATATGACAGTGTCGGACCGCCCAAAACGCCCTGATACGAGAATCCGGAGACCGCAACCTCGGACTGAATCCGCGGCTTGGTGCTGCTGAACTCGGCCACGCTGATCGGGGAAAGGTCGCGGCTTGGCCGCAGAACAGCGATGCCGAGATCGGGATCGGTCGAGGCGACCTCAAGCTCGTGCGCGCCGTCCAGCGTGATCCGCGAGCAGCTATCTGCCGCCTCAGTCACGGTCAGGACGGTGCCTTTGGCATCCGCAAAGAACCCCGAGCGTGACAGGCGCGGTTTGCGAACCTGCAGGCCGGATACAAGATCAATGCTTTGCGCAGCGTCCGATCCGGCGGCGGCGTCAAGAACCGCATCAGTGGTGCTAAAGCCCGCTTTCATGGCGGCAAGAACGCGGGTACGGCGCGCCTCGTCCCCTTCGGGCCAGACCAGGGTAAAACCTTTGATCTGACCATCTTTCAGCTTGGCCTCGGTATAGGACACAATGTCATTGCCGCGACCTTCCAGCGTAAAGCTGTCACCGCGCAGCTGGCGAGGGCCTTCAAGCGGAACGATTTCCAGCGACTGCATGACTTCAAAAAGGGCCCGCAGGGTTGCTTTGGTGCCATCCTGACTGATCAGCAGGGCCTGAGCATTCAGGTCGGTCGAGCCGTTGAAATGCACGAAGGGGGCCTCGTAACGGTCGAATGCAACAACACCCAGCGGCATGGCCATCTCGATACCTGCCTGTGGGTCTGTGTAGAGCTGCATTCCCGCGCTGATTAATGGCGCGTTATAGTCATCCATCAAGGCCTTGCGCTGTGCCGTGGTCAAAACCCCGGTCGCCTCGTATCCGTTGAAACTTTGCCAGTCGCCCATCGAGCGGCGTGTCCCCTGACCAAAGGCACCGTCAATCGTCGAATTGTAGAAACCGGCTGCCTGAAGTGCGGATTGAAGGCCCATACGCTCCTGCGCGCTCAGCAATCGTTCGCTTTGCAGCGCCTGTGATCTGGTTTCATCGGCAATTTGCGGGGTTGCCTCGGCCACTGGTTGTTCCGGTTCAGATGCGACCGGCGCTGTCACAGCGGCCTGGTCCTGAGTATTCGCACTGACCGGCCAGAACTGCTGCCCCAGTGTGTTCGAGAAGGCGATAAAGCTGTCGGCTGGAATTTGCCCCTCTGCGCGGTACACCCGCAGAACTTGCTCGGCATCGCCGCGCAGATACGGGCCGATCACAATGGCATACCAGCCCGAATTCAGGCGAAATCCATTTACGTCTGGCAACGCGCCAGAATAGGTTTGTGCGCGTTCCTGGGCTTCACGCAGCGAAGGCTGCGCCTCGACCTGGACCCAAACACCTCCGTCTTGCTGCGCAAATGATGCTCGCACGCCGAAAAGGAAAAGAACTGAAATTACCGTTAATATGCGTCTCATTGTGTGCCTGTGTCCGCGGTGTTTTTCTGCGATGAAGAGTACGCGATATGCGGGTTGAAACACCATGCCTGGAATACGGGGAATTTCCAGTTTGGCCGCTCAGTGGCTTCCCGGGCACACTGTCCCGTTGACGCCCCTTGGCCCCTTGCATAGGAAGGGCAAAACCCACCGGAACAGGGCGCAATGGCGTCCAAAGGGAATGTGATGACCGTTAAGTCCAACGCACCTCGCTCTTTTCAGGAGATCATCCTGCGCCTTCAGACCTATTGGGCGTCAAAAGGCTGCGCCATTCTGCAGCCCTATGACATGGAGGTCGGGGCAGGGACATTCCATCCAGCGACTACTTTGCGCGCTTTGGGGTCCAAGTCCTGGGCCGCAGCTTATGTGCAGCCCTCGCGCCGCCCAACAGATGGGCGTTATGGCGAGAACCCCAATCGCTTGCAGCACTATTACCAGTATCAGGTGTTGATCAAGCCTAGCCCGCCGGACCTGCAGGCGTTGTATCTGGGCAGCCTTGAGGCAATCGGCATCGACATGGACCTGCATGACATCCGGTTTGTCGAGGATGACTGGGAAAGCCCAACCCTGGGCGCCTGGGGCCTGGGCTGGGAGGTCTGGTGCGACGGCATGGAAGTCAGCCAGTTCACCTATTTCCAACAGGTCGGAGGCCATGACTGCGCGCCGGTTTCAGGTGAATTGACCTATGGGTTGGAGCGGCTGGCGATGTATGTGCTGGGTGTTGATCACGTGATGGACATGCCCTTCAACGATCCGCAGTCACCCAGCCCGCTGACCTATGGTGACATATTCAAGCAGACCGAAGAAGAATATGCCCGCTGGAACTTTGACGTGGCCAACACCGAAGTCCTACTGCGCCATTTCGAAGAGGCCGAGTCCGAATGCGCCAATATTCTGGCGCAAGAGCATGACGATCCAAAAACCGGTAAGCGTATCGTAATGGCGCACCCGGCCTATGATCAGTGCATCAAGGCATCACATATCTTTAACCTGTTGGATGCGCGTGGCGTGATCTCGGTGACGGAACGGCAGGCCTATATTGGGCGCGTGCGGACCTTGGCAAAGCAATGCGCCGACGCCTTCGTTCAGACCGATGCCGCCGGGTACGAGGTCTGATGCGGCAGTTACGCCAAACCGGGAAGCAGAACTTTAAGTCCGTCCGCGATCATGCTGATTGCGATGGCAGACAGGATCATACCCATAAAGCGGCTCATGATCACCCGAGCGTTGTCCGAAAGCCGCTTGGACAGCGCCGCGGCGTTCCAGAATGTGACGAACAGCAAAAACAGCACTGCCAGAAAAACGCCCGCATAGAGTATGACGTCCATAGGTTTGGACATTTGATGTGCATAGAGGATCAACGTTGTGATTGTGCCAGGCCCAACGAGGATGGGAAAGGCCAACGGATAAAAGGCGACGGTGTCGGGCTCGGGATAAGATTTCTTTTCGCCTTCGGTTCCGTGATGCGCCGTGCTCTCGGTGCCGCTCAGCATGTTCAGGCCGATCATCAGGACAACAAGACCGCCCGCAACGCGCAGATCATTGACGCTGATGCCGAACAGTCCCAATGTCTTGCTGCCAATGGCTGCAAAAGCACCGCCCAGGATCAGACAGTAGGTGACGGTTTTCACCGCAACCTTGCGTTGATCTGCGGGGGTCAGACCATCAGTCACGCTCAGAAAAACGGGCAAGTTGGTGATCGGGTTCATGATCGCAAAAAGCGCGCCGAAAAAACCTGCGGCGAGAGTCGTGTCCATTTTCATTACCCTAATGTCAGCCTGTATCAGGTTGGAAACTGGCCCATTTTCGACCTCAATGAAAGAGGCCACGTGAATAGGATGCTCGAACGATGACCGGAAAACTACTTGCTATTCTCCTTCTTGGGTCGGCTGTTCTGGCTGGTGGGGCCATGTACTATCTGCAAGTTTACGGCTTTTATTATGAAGTGGTCTCAAAGCCGGGACAGGATGTCCGTTTGCTAGCAATCGGCGCAGATGAGCCCGAGACCATCGCCTATACGGACTTTCAGGCGATTGATGCGGACAGCTCTCCGATTCGATACCGCGCCTGCTTTGAAACTGACCTGAAGCCAGCAGATCTGGCTGGTTATCAGACCGCCAATGACCCCGAACCGTTGACGGCGCCCGGATGGTTTGAGTGCTACGATGCCATTGAGATTGCCAACGCGTTGCAGACCGGTCAGGCGCAGGCCTTTATCGGGGCTAAGAATATACACTTTGGCGTGGACCGGATCGTCGCTGTAACCCAGGATGGAAAAGGCTATGTTTGGCACGCGCTGAACAACTGCGGGGAAAAGGCCTATGACGGCACGGTCGTCGGAGAGGAATGCCCGCAGCAACCGGAAACGGGGCAATGACTTATCTCATCCCGGATATGATCGCCGCCACGTTGGGTCTGGCTGTATATCTTTTGGGGGCGGAGTTGAACACGCAGGTGAAGCTGCTTCAGCGCTTCAACATACCCGAACCGGTCAGCGGCGGGTTGGTCGCAGCGCTGGTGATGTTGGGATTATACATGGCCACAGGCATCTCATTCGATTTTGAGATGGCCACGCGGGATTACATGCTGGTGCTGTTTTTTGCGGCAATCGGCCTGAATGCCCGGTTCCTGGATCTGCTTACCGGCGGCAAACCTCTGTTCTTGCTGTTGGTTCTGACACTGATCACCATCATCATGCAAAACGGCATTGGTGCCGTCGGGGCGGTTGCATTTGGCTTTCCTGCCCAATCCGGAGTGTTATTCGGATCAGCTGCCCTGATCGGAGGGCATGGAACCGCCATTGCATGGGCGCCGGACGTTGGTGCCGTAACTGGGTTGGAAGGCGCGACCGAGTTGGGGGTCGCAGTGGCGACATTGGGTCTGGTGTTGGCCGCGGTGGTTGGCGGTCCTGTGGCCAAGTATCTTGTCGAACGCTATAACCTGACCCCCGACCGCCCCAACGAAGAACTGACAGTTGGTGTCGCAACCGAAGAACAGCGTTATCCCGATATTACGCCGCTTGGTCTGATGCGGGTCATGCTGTACCTCCATCTTGCCATTATCATTGGCTATGGTGTGAATGTCCTGATCGCAGAGGCCGGCCTGAAACTTCCCCTGTTTGTACCTTGTCTGATCATTGCCATTTTGATCGGCAACCTGCGCAGCTGGTTGCGGCCAAATGCAGTTCCCGTCAGCCGCACATCCGCGCTTGGGCTGGTTTCAGAGCTTGCGTTGGGTACCTTTCTGGCCATGTCGCTGATGAGCCTGCAGTTGTGGACGATTGCGGAACTTGGTGTGACCATTTTGGTCGTACTGGCGGCACAAACCGCCTTTACGGTAATCTTCGTTATCTACGTGTTGTTTCCGGTGATGGGGTCGGGATATCGCGCCGCGGTTCTGGCCGCAGGCTTCGGTGGGTTTGCGCTGGGCGCGACCCCCACCGCCATCGCCAATATGACCGCCGTAACCAAGCGATATGGCCCTTCACCTATTGCCTTTATCGTACTGCCCCTTGTATCCGCATTCTTTGTGGATATCGCCAATGCCATCGTCATCCAGACGATCGTCAATTTCTAAGGACTGACTATGCCCGACCTGCTGATCGAACTGTTTTCCGAGGAAATCCCTGCACGCATGCAAACCCGTGCCGGTGAAGACCTGAAAAAGCGGATCACCGATGGTCTGGTCGAGGCCGGTCTGACCTATGCCGGGGCCGCCTCTCTGACCACGCCCCGTCGTCTGACTTTGGCGGTCGAAGGCTTGCTGGCCGAAAGCCCGTCCATCCGCGAGGAACGCAAAGGCCCGAAAGTGGGCGCACCCGATAAGGCCATCGAAGGCTTCCTGCGCGGCGCCGGCCTGACCCGCGATCAGTTGGAAGAGCGTGAAACGCCCAAAGGTGCGGTCTATTTCGCGATGATCGAAAAGCCTGGTCGCCCGGCGGCTGATATCGTGGCCGACGTGCTTGAGGCGACCATTAGGAACTTCCCCTGGCCCAAGTCGATGCGCTGGGGCAGTGGACCGATGCGCTGGGTACGTCCGCTGCATTCGATCCTGTGCCTCCTCAGCGATGAGGCAGGCGCGCAGGTCGTGCCTCTTGAGGTCGAAGGGATCAAATCCGGCGACACGACCGAGGGCCACCGTTTTATGGCCCCGAACCGGTTTTCTGTCACGTCGTTCGAGGATTATGCCGCCAAGCTGAAACGCGCCTTTGTTGTGCTATCGCCTGAGGAACGCGCCGAACACATCTGGAACGACGCGCAGAACATGGCGTTTGCCGCCGGTCTGGAAGTGGTCGATGACAAGGGCCTGCTGGCCGAGGTCGCCGGGCTGGTCGAATGGCCCGTGGTGCTCATGGGGCAGATCGACGAGGAATTCCTGGAACTGCCGCCCGAGGTGCTGCAGACCTCGATGAAGGAACACCAGAAATTCTTTTCTGTGAAGAACCCCAAAACCGGCCGGATTGAACGCTTTATCACCGTTGCCAACCGCGAGACCGCCGACAATGGCGCGACCATTTTGGCGGGGAACCAGAAGGTGCTGTCGGCCCGTCTGGCGGATGCCAAGTTCTTTTGGGAGAACGACCTGCGCGTTGCCAAGTCGGATATGACCCAATGGACCCGCGCGCTGGAGAATGTGACCTTTCACAACAAGCTGGGCACACAGGCGGAACGGATCGACCGCATCGCAGCACTTGCCCGCGAACTGGCCCCAGTGGTCGGAGCAGATGCGGATCAGGCCGAGAAAGCCGCGCGTCTGGCCAAGGCCGATCTGAGCTCGGAAATGGTCTATGAATTCCCCGAACTTCAGGGGCTTATGGGGCGGTACTATATTGAGGCTGCAGGCGAAGACGCCGCCGTGGCCGCCGTGGCGCAAGAGCACTACTCGCCGCTGGGCCCGTCAGACGACGTGCCAACCGCACCGCTTTCGGTGACCGTGGCGCTGGCCGACAAGCTGGACATGTTGACTGGGTTCTGGACGATTGATGAGAAGCCCACAGGATCGAAAGACCCGTTTGCCCTGCGTCGTGCGGCATTGGGGGTTATTCGGTTGGTATTGGAGCATAACCTATCGCTAGCGATTGGTGAGTGCATTAGCTCCGCACACACAAAACTCCTTGAGACCTACAAGTCTCACCATGCTCTTCGATTTAAGTCTAGCGCCGGAAGCTTTCGGATGGCCGAACCTATGACAATGGCAATGAAGGAACCTGCCGATGAATATCCGTTCTGGTGGGTAAATTCAGCACTTCTGAAACTAACAGCAGCGGATTTGATTGAGCAATTCGACGAAATGCGGAAAGTTGATATGTTTGATGAGGAAGAACATTTCTACGTTCATGAAGCCGAAGCAACTTCCAATTCGTTTCAATCCTTCTTCCACGACCGCCTCAAGGTCTTCCTCCGCGACGAGGGCATCCGTCACGACATCATTGACGCCTGTATCGCGATGGACGGCAATGACGATCTCAATCTGCTGGTTAAACGTGCCCGCGCGCTGAATGCGGTGATTGCGACCGAGGATGGCGAGAACCTCGTGCAGGGGTTCAAGCGGGCCAACAACATCCTGTCTCAGGCGGAAGAGAAGGATGGGGTGGAATACTCCTATGGTGCGGATGTGAAGTTTGCCGAAACAGACAGCGAGAAAGCACTGTTTGCAGCATTGGATCAGGCTAAGGCACAGATCGACACAGCGCTGGCGTCCGAAGATTTCCCGGCCGCGATGACGGCTATGGCCGCGTTGCGCGGGCCGGTGGATGCGTTCTTTGAGGATGTGCAGGTCAATACCGACAATGACATCCTGCGCCGCAACCGTCTGAACCTGCTCAGCCAGATCAGGAAGGTCTGTTCCAGCGTGGCCGATCTGGCCCGAATCGAAGGTTAACGCTCTTGCGCCACGGGCGCAGGGGCCTATGCTGCGGTGAAACCAAAAGGTGCCGCAGTGCAGAATAACCCGCATACCACTCTGATCACAGCCGAAGCGCCCGTAGCGGCGAATACTCATGGCGGGCGCGCGAAATGCCTGCAGCGCTTGGTTCGGCTGGATTTTCCCGTACCACGAACGGTTGCATTGTCCTTTGATGCAGTGCAGCGGATCGCCGGCGGGCAGGTGCCCGACATTGCGGCCATTCTCGAACAGTTCGACGAGGCGGCGCTGCTATGTGTTCGTCCAAGTTCCGAGGACCCCGATTGGGGTGGGCCTGGGGCAATCCTCAACATCGGTATGAATGATGCGCGCTATGTGGACCTGTCAGACGAGATGGGGAACGAGGCCGCGGCTGCACTGTCGCTGCGCTTTGTTCAAAGCTATGCCATTCATGTGGCGCGTCTGGATGCGGATGTGTTTGACGACATCGAGGCCGATGGGCTGGAAGGTCTGCGCCAGTCGTTGCGGGCCTATGAGGATGAGACCGACGAGCCCTTCCCACAGGATCGTGGTGAACAGCTGGTTGCGGTTCTGCGTTCGATGGCGCGGGCATGGGATGGAACCTCAGCCCGGCTGTTGCGCCAGGCAAAAGGTGCGCCAGCGGATGCAGGTCTGGGCCTGGTCATTCAGGAGATGGTCCCGGGTGTGGGGCAGGGCGAATGCGGGTCCGGCGTTCTGCAACTGATTGATCCGACAACAGGGCTGCAGCAGATAACCGGTCGTTACCTCAGCCAAAGCCAGGGTCGCGATGCGTTGGGCGAGGGGGTCGCGGCGCTGTATCTTGAAAAGGATCCGCGTGGTAAGTCGCTTGAGGAAGTTGCGCCCAAGGCATTCGCGGAACTCAAGGCACATGCTGCAATCATGCGCGAAAAGCTGCGTGAGGAAATGCAGGTCGAATTCGTCATCGAAAATGGGCACGTTCACATTCTGGACGGTGTGCGCGTGCAGCGCAGTGCCCGTGCCGCCATGCGGATTGCCGTTCGGTTGGCCGAGGATGGCATCATTCCTCAGCAAGAGGCGGTGATGCGGGTCGACCCGCATTCTCTGAACGAGTTGCTGCACCGGCAGGTTCACCCCGACGCGCGCCGTGATGTGCTGACCACAGGCATTGCAGCCAGTCCAGGGGCGGCAACCGGAAAGCTTGTGTTTACTGCGGCCGAGGCGCAGGCCAGTGCCGCGCGAGGCGAGCCCTGTATTCTGGTGCGCCGAGAGACGTCCCCGGAAGATGTCCGGGGAATGCACGCCGCAGTGGCTGTTCTGACCGAAAAGGGTGGGATGACCAGCCATGCGGCCGTGATCGGTCGCGGCTTGGGCCTGCCTTGCATCGTTGGCGCCTCTGAAATGCGGTTTCAGACCAAAGAGAAGATGTTGACAGCCCAGGATGGCCGCGTTTTCAAAACGGGCGACAAGCTGACGATCGACGGAACTTCGGGGCAGGTTCTGGCGGGGCAGCCCGCGATGCTTGAGGCGGCGCTAGACGATTGTTTTCAGACGCTTATGAGCTGGGCAGACGCCGAACGTGATATTGAGATCCGCGCCAATGCCGATACGCCTGCGGATGCGCAGACCGCTCGGAACTTTTCGGCACAAGGGATCGGCCTATGCCGGACGGAACATATGTTCTTTGATCCCGGCCGCCTGATCGTGATGCGCGAAATGATCTTTGCCCAAACCTCTTCCGGTCGTGCGGCGGTTCTGGAACGTCTGCTTCCGATGCAACGCGCAGATTTCGTGCAACTCTTTCGAATTATGGAAGGTCAACCGGTCTGTATCCGCCTGTTCGACCCGCCGTTGCATGAGTTCCTGCCCACGACTCGCAGTGGCCAGCGTGAATTAGCAGAGGCACTTGATCTGCCGGTTTCGGATGTGGAACGCCGTGTCGCCGAGATGACCGAATATAATCCGATGTTGGGATTGCGCGGCGTCAGGCTGGGCATCACGGTGCCGGAAATCTATGATATGCAGGCCCGAGCAATCTTTGAGGCGACGCTTGAGGCCAGCAAAGAGGGCGCTCTGGTGGTCCCCGAGGTGATGATACCGCTGGTTTCGGCCAAGCGCGAGGTTGAGCTTGTCAAATCTCGGATAGACACGGTTGCGGCATCGGTAGCCGCTGAACGAGGGCAAGAGTTCGAATATCGGCTGGGGGTCATGGTGGAAACGCCGCGTGCCTGCCTGCGGGCGGACGAAATCGCTCCACAAACTGCGTTCCTTAGCTTCGGCACCAATGATTTGACCCAAATGACCTACGGATTGTCTCGTGATGACGCTGGTCGTTTCATGTCTGCTTATGTGCGTCAGGGTGTTTTCGCCGAGGACCCGTTCCACGTGCTAGATCCCGATGGTGTAGGGGAATTGCTGAAGCTGGGGTCTGAACGCGGACGCCGGGTTCAGCCGGACGTGACCCTGTCGGTCTGTGGCGAACATGGCGGAAACCCCGAATCAATCGCAATTTGTCGGGATTTGGGGTTCGACTATGTGTCATGTTCACCCTTCCGGGTACCTGTCGCTCGGCTGGCTGCCGCTCAACTGGCGATTTCGTCCAGACTTGGGGGTTGACAGTAACTGCCGACCCAAGGATTAGTGGGAAAAGAAGGTAGCCGTCGTCAACTTATTTTGACGTTACGGCGGTTTTCCACTTGCATCTTCTTCTGATCTGGACGTTTCCGATTCAATTCGGTATGAGCCTCATCGCGCCCGCCGGGGGAGGGTATGGCGCAGAATGTGCCTGTGCGAGGTTATCTGATGCTAAGATATATTCTGGCTGTTGCCGTTATGGCGACAACCATGCTGCCTAGTGTGTCCTTCGCTGAGAGGGAAGCAACCGATACTGCGAAACGTGAGCTGGTCGCCCGTAGCGAACTGCCCGGTCAGAATTTTCGCGATTATCTGAATTTGTTCAAGCCCCGACAGGAGCCTGAGCCGAAAGAAGTGTCCTACTCCAAGAGCTGGTTGGACGAGCAACCCACCGCCACCGGAGGCGAACAGTTCAAGTGCCTGGCCGAGGCGTTGTACTTTGAAGCGCGCGGCGAAGGCGTGCGCGGTCAGTTTGCTGTGGCGGAGGTTATCCTCAACCGTGTTGCCAGCAGCCGCTTTCCCGACACGCTGTGTGGTGTGATCAATCAGGGCACAGGTAAGAAATACCAGTGCCAGTTCACCTATACCTGTGACGGTCAAGAGGAAGTGATCCGTGAAAAGAAGGCCTATGAGCGTGTAGCGAAAGTCGCGCGTACAGCCATCGACGGGGCTGCCAAAAAGCTCACCGAAGGGGCTACGCATTATCACACGACCGCAGTGCGCCCGTCTTGGGCCAAGGTCTACAAGGAAACCGCGCGTATCGGTGTTCATATTTTCTACCGTCACAACTATCAGACGGCGAGCAACTGATTGACGCACCCGCGCTGGAACCCTACTGGCGCGGGACGAAAATCGGTTTAGATTGCGGGCCAAGGAGGCCCGTATTGTTGTTATCACGCAGACAGATATTGCAATCCGGTACAGCAATGTTGCTGTTGCCCAAGGCAGTGCATGCCGCGATAGATGATTTGGTTGCCCAGATCGTCTCCCGTCAGCTGGCCCCTGACGGGTACCCCGAGACCTCGGTTTGGTCCTTTGGTGGAAATGTGCCCGGTTCAGAAATTCGCCTGCGCAAAGGACAAAGCGTCCGGCGCAGATTGGTAAACGATTTACCCCAACCCGCTACGATCCACTGGCATGGCATTCGGATTGTCAATGCAATGGACGGAGTCCCGGGTCTGACGCAGGACGCTGTTCAGCCTGGCCACAGTTTTACCTATGACTTTGTGGTCCCGGATGCGGGAACATATTGGTATCATGCCCATAACCGATCCATGGAGCAGGTTGCGCGTGGCCTCTACGGCCCATTGATTGTCGAAGAAGATAATCTGCCTGATGTGGATCAGGATTTGACCCTTGTCCTGGACGACTGGAAGTTGGCCCCGGAAACCGGGCAGATCGTAGAAGATTTTGATAACCAGCACGACCTCAGCCACGCCGGGCGTTTGGGCAATCTCGTCACAGTTAATGGCCAGTTTGATCCAGAATATGCAGTGGCGCGCGGTGCGCGCCTGAGGCTGCGGCTGATCAATGCGGCAAATGCCAGGATATTCGATCTGGGGCTTGATGGTCTTACAGGTTGGATTGTCGCCTTGGATGGAATGCCTCTGGTTGACCCTTTGCCGTTTTCCGGGAACGTCCCGCTTGCACCTGCTCAGCGGATGGATCTGATCGTGGATGTGCAAAGTGATGAGGGTCAGATTGCCGGGCTTGTAAGTCAAGAACGCGGTGACAGCTTCGGTCTGGTTCGGCTTGCTGTGGTCGGTCAGGTGGCGGCAAACAGGACTGGAATCCGCCCTTTGCCAGCAAATGAGATGCCTAAGGTTCGGCTGGACGACGCACCGATCCATCGCATGACGCTGCAAGGCGGGGCCATGCGCTGGCTGGATTCCGCCAATATGGGCGAGACCGAGCTATCAGGCCGTGAATTGGCCCAACTCGGGAGGTTTTGGGCATTGAATGGCAATTCTGATCGACCGGATGAGCCGTTTCTGGATGCACGATTGGGAAGCGCTCATCAGATTGAGTTTGTCAATGAAACGGCGTTTCCCCACGCTATGCACCTGCATGGGCACCATTTCCGCATCATCCTGGATGACGGCACGCTGGGCCCCTGGCGCGACACGATACTGATAGGGCGGGGTCAGACCCGTAAAATCGCGCTGATTGCTGACAATCCAGGCGACTGGTTGTTACACTGCCATATGCTGGGTCATTCAGCATCGGGAATGATGAGCTGGTTTCGCGTCAGCTGACGCCGCATTCGAAGACTGGAATGGCGCTTGTTGCAGTGTTATAGGGCCTGCAATGTGTAAATAGGTCCGAAAAGTCCACCAAGCCCAAAGGGTCAACCGCATGAGTTCTGAAATCCGTCTTGCCTTTGCGCACCCCTCCGAGCGGTCCGAAGCGACAGCCACGCGGGGACCTCTGGATCGCATTTCTCTGCGGGACCATATTGTCGAGGTCGAAATTGGCGCTTTTCAGGCCGAGCGCGGAACGACGCAACGCATTTGCTTTAATATCGTTGTCGAAGTGCGCCCTTTGACCGATCCGATTGACGATGATGTTGATCGCATTTTGTCATATGATCGTGTGACCGAGGCTATCGCCTTTGAACTGTCAGCCGAGCGGTTGAACCTGCTGGAAACTCTGGCAGACCGGATTGCGGAAAGAATTTTGCTTGAGCCTCAGGCCGTAAGGGCTTTTGTCAGAATAGAAAAACTGGATCGAGGACCCGGCGCTTTGGGCGTCGAGATCGTGCGCGGTAAAGATGCATCTCACCACGATCTGGTCGAGGAAGAGCGTCCGCACCCGCGTTTGGCCTTCCTGTCAAACGAAGCAATTGCTTCGGACAATCTGACCGGTTGGATCGACCAGTTGGAGAACCGGAAACGTCCCTTGATCCTATGCGTTGGGGCGGCGGATATGGCCGTTTCACAAACCGGGCACGCCATGACACAACGCCGGATCGACCTTTTGGCCATCGAGCAAAACGCCTGGGTATTGGCCGCGCGTGACCTGCGCTGTGTCGTCGTATCCACGCGGACTGAATTGGATTGGGCCATGAAGAACGGACAGATTTGCGTTTGGGCCCCGTCCAAGATCGTTCTTGATGCGGTGGATGGGCCATCTGCCGCACCCTCTGACGCGGTCGCTTTGGCGGCGTGGTTTGCCGCGACTTTCGAAGCAAGTGAGCTGTTGGTTTTCGGAGGCGCCCTGCCGGACTCGCCACAGATTCCGCTGCGCGCTGTGCCGGTGGGTCAGGCGAATCTGTGACTGCATACTACCGACCTCTGGTTCAGCATGGTGAGGTGCGCCCTGAAGGGGCGGTGACCTTAGCCGGTCAGAAGCTGTGGTTTACCCATGTCGAACGTCTGAACCGGACTGAAGCCGCGTGCATCATCCCGGCTGCGCAGGTTCCGGGGGATGTGCTGGATCGACTGACACGTCCACGGGCAGCTGTTTCTGGAGTTGCGATGGATTGCCCTCAGATCATGGGGATCCTCAACGCCACGCCGGACAGTTTCTCGGATGGCGGGGTGCATAACTCGGTCGAGGCGGCACAGGCTGCGGCTCGGGACATGGTCTTGCAGGACGCCAGCATTCTCGATATCGGAGGCGAGTCGACACGCCCGGGTGCAACCTTTGTCCCTGAAGATGAGGAAATCGCCCGGACCGAACCGCTGATCAGGGCGATCAGGTCGGCCACCGATGCGTTGATTTCCATAGATACCCGCAAAGCCGCCGTTGCCAAAGCCGCTTGGAAAGCCGGGGCAGGGCTGATCAACGACGTCTCGGGCTTTACCTTCGATCCGGACCTTGCGCCGTTCTGTGCCCAGGTCGGAGCCTCTGTCTGCGTGATGCACATGCAGGGCGATCCCGGTTCGATGCAGGATGACCCGACTTACGACAATGTTTTGCTGGATGTTTATGACTTCCTACATGGGCAGGTTGGTTTTCTTGAAGACCTCGGCATGAGCCGGGACCAGATCGTTATCGACCCGGGCATAGGATTTGGCAAAACCGAAAAGCACAATCTTATCCTTCTGCAGAATCTCAGCCTGTTTCACGGTTTGGGGTGTCCGATCCTGCTGGGCGTATCCCGAAAGGGGTTTATCGGGCAGATTGGCAAAGAGCTCCGCAAAGACGCGCGTGCGCCGGGATCCATCGCCGTGGGGCTGGCCGGATTGGCACAGGGCGTGCAGATCCTTCGTGTTCATGACGTCGCTGAAACCGCTCAGGCCTTGCGTCTATGGGCCGCCGTCCGGTAATCCGGTCGCAAGCAAGAATTTACGGAGGGACACCAATGCGTAAGCTGTTCGGAACAGATGGGGTGCGTGGCACCGCCAATACGCATCCGATCACGGCTGAGATGGCCCTGCGCATGGGGGCCGCGGTTGGGCGGTACTTCCGACGTGACCAATCCGGCGTGCACCGTGTTGTTATTGGCAAGGATACGCGCCTGTCTGGGTATATGCTGGAAAACGCGCTGACGGCGGGGCTGACCTCGACCGGGATGAATGTTTTGCTGCTGGGACCGGTCCCAACGCCGGCTGTCGGCCTGATGACGCGGTCAATGCGCGCCGATCTGGGCGTGATGATCTCGGCCAGTCACAACCCCGCCGAAGACAACGGGATCAAGTTTTTCGGGCCTGATGGCTTCAAGCTGTCGGATCAGGCGGAAATTGAAATCGAACGGCTGATCGAAGAAGGGGTTAAGCCTGCGCAGGCGCAAAATATCGGTCGGGCCCGCCGGGTAGACGATGCGCGGTTTCGCTATGGCGAGCGGGTGAAATCTTCGCTATCCCGCGATCTTAGACTGGACGGTCTCAAAGTGGTGGTGGATTGCGCCAATGGCGCCGCGCACCGCACTGCGCCCGAAGTTTTGTGGGAACTTGGGGCCGAGGTCATTCCTGTAGGCACATCTCCTAACGGTAAGAATATCAACCTGAATTGCGGTTCGACCAAACCTCAGCTTGCAGCTGAAACAGTGGTGGCGCACGGGGCTGATGTCGGGATCTGCCTGGATGGTGATGCCGATCGGGTTGTGATCGTGGATGAGCACGGACACGTGGCCGACGGCGATCAGTTGATGGCGTTGTTGGCGACCTCTTGGGCCAAGGCCGACCGCCTGCGCGGCGGCGCATTGGTTGCGACGGTTATGTCCAACCTTGGTCTGGAACGCCATCTGGTTGCGCAGGGGCTTAGCCTGGAACGAACCGCCGTTGGCGACCGCTATGTTGTCGAGCGGATGCGCGAAGGGGGTTTCAACCTGGGTGGCGAACAATCTGGTCACATCGTCATGAGCGACTATGCCACCACCGGCGATGGCCTGATGGCGGGTCTGCATTTCCTGGCCGAGATGGTGCATTCCGGGCGCAAAGCATCCGAGCTGTCGGTCCAGTTCGGAACCGTCCCGCAGCTGCTGAAGAACGTGCGTTATGGCGAGGGCCAGACCCCGCTTGAGGCGGCAGGCGTAAAAGCAGCAATCGCGGATGCCGAAGAGCGCCTGAAAGGAAAAGGCCGGTTGCTGATCCGCAAATCCGGCACTGAACCTCTGATCCGCGTCATGGCGGAGTGTGAAGATGATCAGCTGTTGGCCCAAGTCGTTGACAGTATCGTTGCTGAGGTCGCGGCGGTTGCAGGCTAGCGACCGGCCAGCATTCTGCGCAGGCTGAACCACTGGCTGATCGCTAGCCCGGTCAGGATCATCGCCAGAGCAACGTAAAACCGTATCGGCAATGCCTCGGACAGAACCCACGCGCCAAACACCATCGACCATATCGGAACTTGGTAGTTGACCAGCGTCAGAAAAACAGACCCGGCGCTGCGAATAATCGAGACGCGCAACAACGTGGCAAAGGCGGTCGGAACAAGGCCCAATGCGATTATGGCGAGGCTAGGCCGTGCGCCATGCCAATTTGGCACCCCTTCGGTTACCAGCATGATGGGCAACAAGATCGCCGCGCCGACCAGCAAAGTGAGCGCAGCCAGAACAACCGGATCGACCGGAGGGCATCTGCGCGTGAATATAGAAGCGCAGGAATAGCACAGTGCAGCACCAATACAGGCCAGCTGTGCCAGTGGTTCCGCACCTTGACCAAGCTGTGCAAGGCCAGGGCCAATCAGCACCAGCGCGCCTGCAAATCCAAGTGATACGCCAACAAAACGCCGCGCGTTGAGGGGCTCATCCGAAAAGAAATGTGCCAGTGGCAACACCATCAACGGGATGGCCGCCATCGACAGGCCCGCAAAGGCGGACGGAACATATTGCTGGCCCCAGCTGAGAAGCAAAAAAGGTAGGGCCGTCGACAGAATGCCGATCACGATGATTGAGGGCCAAAGGCCCCGCGTGGATGTTGGCAATTTGCGACCCGTCGTCCCCATCAGCAGTATAAGGGTGAGCGCGCCCAGAGTCGTGCGTGCTGTTGCTACTGTGACGGGCCCGTACCCTTCGAGCGCGATGGCCACGACCATAAATGTGCCGCCCCAGATGAAGCCAAGTACAGCGACCATAAGCCAGTTTTTGTTGGTGATTTCAGAGGGTTCTCTCATGGTATTGCCTGCTTCGTCACAATTAGCTGCGAGTGTGGTATTGTAGGGGTATTGGAAAAAGAATTTGGAGACAAATTATGGACTACAAAGAAGTGAATGCTGTTTGCCAGCCCGGAGACGATGTGGCTTCACGAGATTGGTATGCTTGGAACAACAAGATGCCTCCGGGGCCCGCTAGGTTGATTGTGACGGGCATTGTCACGGTTGGTAATCCAGGGGTCGAGCCCATGTTGGTTATCGCCAATCCGCAGGGGATCAATCCCAGCTATTTGCTGCTCAACATCTTCCTCTGTCAGAAGCCCGGGAAATGGCCCTCGGTGGTTGTCGACAAGCCGGTGCGGTTCGAGCAGCATTCGAACCCGATGTATACCCATGTGGATATTGTTGGCGGGCCGTCGATAGAAATTTTTGACGCCCATTAAATGAATGACGCCGCCCCGGGGGGCGGCGTCACGATAGGATCAGTTCTTTTCCTGATCGACCAGTTTACCGGCCGAAATCCAGGGCATCATGTCCCGCAGCTTTTTGCCGACCACTTCGATCTGGTGCTCGTCATTGGAACGGCGCGAGGCTTTGATGGTGGGTTGACCCACAGCATTTTCCAGCATGAAGTCGCGTACGAACTTGCCGCTCTGGATGTCCGACAGGGTCTCTTTCATTGCCTTCTTGGTCTGCTCATAAGGCAGGATGCGCGGCCCAGTGACGTACTGACCGTATTCAGCAGTGTTCGAGATCGAGTAATCCATGTTGGCGATTCCGCCTTCATAGATGAGGTCCACGATCAGCTTGGTTTCGTGCAGACACTCGAAATAGGCCATTTCGGGTGCATAACCAGCCTCGACCAGAGTTTCAAAGCCGCAGCGGATCAGCTCGACGATACCACCACACAGAACCGCCTGTTCACCGAATAGGTCGGTTTCGCATTCTTCGCGGAAGTTGGTCTCGATGATGCCCGAACGGCCGCCACCGATGGCCGAGCAATAGGACAGACCGATTTCCAGCGCTTTGCCGGTTGCGTCAGTGTCAACAGCCACAAGGCAGGGAACGCCGCCACCTTTGGTGTATTCACCACGGACGGTGTGGCCGGGGCCTTTGGGGGCCATCATGATGACGTCTACGCCTGCTTTCGGTTCGATCAGGCCAAAGTGAACATTCAGGCCGTGGGCGAACGCAATCGCAGCACCCGGCTTGATGTTGTCATGCACGTATTTCTTGTAAGTTTCGGCCTGCAATTCATCGGGCATGGTGAACATGATGACATCACACCAGGCTGCCGCTTCTGCAATGCCCATGACCGCCAGGCCTTCGGCTTCGGCTTTCCTAGCCGAAGGCGAGCCTTCGCGCAGGGCAACGACCAGATTCTTCGCGCCCGAGTCGCGCAGGTTCAGCGCGTGTGCATGACCCTGGCTGCCATAACCCAGGATGGCCACTTTTTTGTCTTTGATCAGGTTGATGTCGCAATCGCGATCGTAATAGACGCGCATGATGCTGGTCCTTTCTGTTTCGATTGCTGTGGGTTTTAAGGCGATTTTCCAAGGATAGCGATACTGTTATCCTTGAATTATCAAGGATAACTCGAGTATCTATTCTTGAAGTATAGCAATAAAGAAAAAATCATGCTTGATGATGTTGACCGCAGGCTTCTGCGTCATTTCCAGGCCGACCCGACGCTGACAACCGCTGAGCTGGCCGAGCTTTGTCGCATCAGCACAAGTGTCTGCTGGCGGCGTATCGAAAAAATGCAAGAGGCCGGGATTATTCAAGCCCAAGAGGCGATCATTGACTGGGCCGCATTGGGATATGCAGTCGAGGTTTCATTGCGGGTGACGCTGGATAAGACCCAACCGCGTGCATTCGACGAGTTCATGGGTGTCGCGCGTGAGGTTCCCGAGGTGATCGAGATTCAGACCTTTTTGGGCCGTGTGGATGTGCGCTTATCTGTGCTTGCCAAGGATATGGCACATTACCAGCAGCTGTATCGTGACCGTATCCTGACTTTACCGCATATCGCAGATATCGAGGCATTGATGCATATCGCGCGGGTCAAAAGCGATGAGGTGCTGCCGCTATGACCGAATTGGATGAGCTCGACCGCAAAATTCTGCGCGCTCTGATCCAGGATGCAACGCAAAGCGCGGGTGCCTTGGGGCGTAAATTCGGCCTGTCTCAGCCCGCGATGTGGCGCCGTATCCGGAGGCTTGAAACGACGGGGATCATAAAGGGGCGCCACCTGCGTTTGAATGCAGAAGCGTTGGGGTTTGGGGTGACAGTCTTTCTGGGGGTCAAGTTAGCGCGGAAAGGTCAGGTCAGCCTTGAAGATTTCGAACGCGCCGTCAGTGCGATCCCCGAGGTTCAAACCGTTGAACATGTGTTGGGCCTATATGATTACCGTTTGCGCGTCGTGGCACGGGATCTCTCGGACTTTGAACGTGTTCTGCGCCGCCGGATAATGACTTTGCCCGGGGCCGGAGATGTCGAAGCCAATGTATTACTGAGCGAAGAGAGGTTACCCGGGCCTATCGGCTAGGTCCGTTTCAGTACCTAGTGCGGATGTAATATCCGGGATGATGTGTCATGCGCGCAAAGGTAATTGGCTGTCCGTCTTTCCATGTCGTGCGCTCTAATTGGATCATGGACGTCCCCGAGGTTGTCCCCATGAATTCAGCCAGCCGTCCATCTGCCGAAATCGCGCAAAAGGCGACTTCAGCATCGGTGAAGGGGGCGGCGTGCAACAGCCACTCATGCGGGCCTTTGGTGTCGAGGTCAGCATGTTCCACTTCTGGAACAGCATCGATATTGATCCAGCGCTCTTCCAGTTGAAACGGCCGGTTGTCTGCATAGTGCATGCAGACAATATGCAAAACACGCGCTTCTTGCGAGACGCTTAACTGAGAGGCAAGCCATCCGGGGCTGGAGACGATATTACGCTCGACCAGCGCATAACGATAGGTGGAGTTCTGCCCCTCGACATCCAGTCGGGTCAGGGAAAACTCCAGTTTTGCGTGTTTGCTGGGTTCTTTTTTGACCCGCGTTCCGCTTTTACGTTTTCTTTCAACGAAGCCCTGATCTGCCAGTTCCCGCAAAGCACGATTTACCGTGGCACGGGCACAATTAAATTCTTCTGCCAACTGGGTTTCTGTCGGCAGCACCGACCCCTGTGGCCAAACTCTGGTTTCTATTCGTCGTTTTACTTCGTCACGTACAAACTGAAAACTGATCCGCTTATGCGCAGTCACGAGTGAAAATACCTTTCTTCTCCAAAGTGTATGTATCTGGTCAGAAACACGTAGGGGTGTAAAGGGTTGCTGACACTGTTTGGCGTCATTAGTTGTCGATAGGGCCTTTGAGGCGTTAAAATTTTCTTAGGAAACCGGGTTCCGTTGGGTCAATTTTCAGTAATAACTGAGAGGCAGTGAGCGAAGTTGCGAACACCCGCTCGTTTCGTGGAATTTGAAAGGAATACCAATGCCCCCGCTTTTGGACAAAATTGACCCCA
Organism: Ruegeria sp. CDSC042; assembly: GCF_059610745.1. Taxonomy (NCBI): domain Bacteria; kingdom Pseudomonadati; phylum Pseudomonadota; class Alphaproteobacteria; order Rhodobacterales; family Roseobacteraceae; genus Ruegeria; species Ruegeria sp. CDSC042. Next base: position 1,032,100 of record NZ_JBXWOF010000001.1, on the reverse strand, counting down.
ATGGGTTAGAGGAGTTTTCGGTCGTCTTCACCGATCGCTCGCTTAATCACATGTCGGTTCAGTTTCAGCATGTGATGCGCGACATCTCTGAGATGCTGAAAGGCGTTTACAACGCTGACGGTGTGGCCGTTATCCCGGGCGGTGGTACCTATGCAATGGAAGCAGTCGCGCGCCAGTTTGCCCGCAATGCCAATGTCCTGGTGGTCAGGAATGGCTGGTTTTCTTATCGGTGGAGCCAGATCATCGAGTCCGGTGGGTTGACGGCGTCGGCAACAGTTCTGAAGGCGCGCCAGACCGGCAACTCGGCAACGTCCTCATTTGCGCCTGCTCCGATCGAGGAAGTCATCGAAACGATCCGCGATGGGCGCCCGGATGTTGTCTTTGCGCCGCATGTCGAAACGGCGGCCGGGGTCATTCTGCCCGACGACTATATTTCGGCGATGGCAGCCGCAGCCCACGAGGTTGGGGCGCTGATGGTTCTGGATTGCATCGCTTCGGGCTGCGCATGGGTGGATATGAAGGCGACGGGTGTGGATGTCCTGATCTCGGCCCCTCAGAAAGGGTGGAGCGCATCGCCTTGCGCGGGTCTTGTCATGCTGTCCGAACAGGCTGAGGCAAGGCTGGAGGAGACGACTTCGGACAGTTTTGCCGTCGACCTGAAGAAATGGCGTCAGATCATGCAAGCCTATGAAAATGGCGGTCACGCCTATCACGCCACGATGCCAACAGATGCGCTGAAAGCCTTCCGCGACACGATGGCTGAGACTCGAGACTATGGCTTTGACAAACTGCGTGACGCCCAGTGGGCATTGGGGGACGGTGTACGGGCAATGCTGAAGGAGAAGGGCATTGTTTCTGTCGCCGCCGATGGGTTTGGTGCGCCGGGTGTGGTGGTCAGCTATACCTCGGATCCCAATATCCAGAACGGCAGCAAATTCGCCGCCCTGGGCATGCAGATCGCTGCTGGTGTACCCTTGCAATGTGATGAGCCAGACGGGTTCAGCACCTTCCGTCTGGGCCTGTTCGGTCTGGACAAGCTGTACGATGTTGACGGCACAATCGCGCGTCTAAAGCGCGTGCTGGACCAGGTTTTGTGACCATCGGGCTTTAGCGGACGCCGAGACCCATCTGCATCAGCGTCTTGCGCACGGTCGGCAGCGAATACAGCGCGTTCAACCCCATTGCACGTATGTCCCGTAAAGGCCGCGCTTCGATCATCGAGGCGCGGTTCAGCAAGTCGATACCCTTGACCCGGGCCTCGATCTCGGCATGACGCGCTTTGTGATAGGCATCCAACATCTGCGCGTCACCCAGGCCCTCGGGACGGGCCTGTGCCAAATCCAGCAGGCATCGCAGATCACCCAAGGACATGTTCAGCCCCTGCGCACCGATGGGGGGCACGACATGGGCGGCTTCGGCCATCAGGGCCACGCGTTCGCCCGAAAGGCGCTCTGCCGATTGGCTGATGATCGGCCAGATTGTTCGGCGTGAAGCCAGTTTCAACGGACCGAACAACCCGCAGGACCGTTCGGTCATCAGCGCTTCAAAACTTTCCGGATCGGTGTTCAACAGCTCTACCGCGCGCGGGCCACGCTCCATCCATACAATCGCGGACGAGGGCTGACTCTGCCAGTCGGGCAGTGGAACTAGCGTGAACGGGCCGCCGGACCTGTGAATCTCGGTCGAGACGTTCTGATGCGGGATCGAGTGTGTAACCGCGAAGGCCAACGCCTTTTGCCCATAGCGCGTGGTGTGCACGTTGATCCCGGCGGCCTCTCGCATGGGCGAGTTGCGACCATCTGCGGCGATCACCAGTTTACAGCGGATGCGCGTCCCGTCGCTCAGGCCAACGCGGGCTTCGGCTGTACGGGTGAACAAGCTGACCGTGCCCGTTCCGGGGCGAAATTCGACATTGGGCAGTTCAGCGAGACGGGCCACCATTTCGCGCCGCAAGAGCCAGTTTGGCAGGTTCCAACCAAAGGGCTGGTCCGAGATATCTGCGGCATTGAAGTCGCGCACCACGCGCGGCTCGGGCACATCTCCGCCTGCATCCACAATCCGCATGATCTGAAGAGGGGCGGCATGCGCGTCGAGTTTTTCCCACAGCCCGCATTGTTCCAAAAGACCGTGGGCTGGTTGCAAAAACGCGGTGGTCCGTAAATCCGATCCGTCCACGTCCCGCTGGGTCACAGGTGGGGTAGGATCAACACAGACCACATTGAATCCAGCCGCGCCAAGGGCCGCCGCTGCGGTCAAACCGGCAATTCCGCCGCCGGAAATCAGGATGTCACACTGGTCGTTCATGGAGCCCTCTTTGGTTCTGAGCCGACCCTAGAGCGGTTCCGCTGCCTGCGCCAAGTGACATCCTGTCTCGCAGGTCAGCCGCGCGAGATCAGGATGAGGATCAGGAATATCACGGGCACCATCACGACGGCGGGGATATACAAGCCCGGCAAGCCAAACAGCATCACTGAACAGCCCCACATGCTGAAGATGGCGGCAGCGGTGTAATACCAGTCGTCCCCATCTGCATCGGCCGCATCGCGCGCCATCCAACCAAACAGGGGAACAGCAAATAGCAGGCGCTGCCAGATGGGTGAGCGCGGGGGCATTTCGATTGCGGACATCTGGGTCTCCGTTCTGTTCGTCGCAGTTGGGATATAGGGGCGGTGCCCGGGTCGCAGTACGTGCAGATCGTCGCAGTGTGACAGCCTATCGCAGGCGGGCCAGAAAGGCGGTCAGGTCGTCTGTATGATGGTGGATGTAATCGGCCATGTGCGGTTCGGGCGCGACATGAACTGTGCGCATCCCCATCTCATGCGGGGCCGCCAGATTGCGCGGATCGTCTTCGAACATGGCCGCTTTTTCTGCCTTGATTCCGTCTTGCGCAAAGATGGCCTGGAATGCGGCCTTCTCGGGTTTAGGACGGTATCCCGCATGCTCGACCCCATAGATGGCATCGAACAAACCGCTGAGGCCACGCGCCGCAAGGACGCGTTCGGCATAGGGCGCGCTGCCATTGGTATAGACAATGCGGCGACCGGGCAGAGCACGAATATGTGCCGCCAGATCCACGTCCGGGTCCATATGGCTCATATCCACCTGATGCACGGCATGCAGGTAAGGGTCGGGATCCAGATCATGTTCGGCCATCAGCCCGGCCAGCGTGGTGCCATATTCGCGCCAGTAATGGGATCGCAGCCGGTCGGCCTCGGCCCGGTCGACGCCGATGGCCTGGACCACATAATCCGTCATCAGCACCTCGATCTGATCGAACAGGCGCATATGCGGCGGGTACAGGGTGTTGTCCAGATCGAACACCCATTGGGAGACATGGCTGAAGGCAGGTTTGACCATGCCTGCCGTTTAAGCCGCGCAGCGCAGGTTTTCAATGCAGTACTTGATTGTGCGCACTGCAGACGGATAGACATGTCCGAACGAGGAGAAAAACTAAAGATGCCCCAATCCAAGCAGTCCAACAGCGACGCCTACAGCCTTATTCTCGAAGCGATTGATGTGGGCATCTACAAGCCCGGTGACAGGCTGGTCGAAAGCGAGCTGGCCGAAAGGTTCGGTGTTTCGCGCACGCCAATCCGCGAGGCATTGCAGCGGTTAGAGACCCAATCCTTGCTTGAACGCGACGGGCGTTCGCTGATTGTGGCCTCATTGGACCACAATCAGATGGCAGAGCTATATGTCGTTCGCCGTGAACTTGAAGGTCTCGCTGCAAGTTTGGCCGCCAAGCACGCGACCGAGGAAGAGATCAAGGTGCTGCAGGAAATGGTTGCCGAAGATGATGCGCTGGTGGACAATCCAAACGCCCTGTCTCGGGCGAACCGGCGGTTTCACGAACAGATCCATCTGGCCTCGCACAACCGCTATTTGGTGCAACAGCTGAACCTTGTGCACCGTACAATGGCCTTGATGGCAACGACATCGCTTGCGGTTTCCGGGCGCGGTGAGATCGCGCAAAGTGAACACAAAGGCATCGTCGAGGCTATTGCCGCCCGTGACGAGCAAGCCGCGGAACGTGCGTTGAAAGAGCATATCTCGGTCGCTTTCATGACGCGTCTCAAGCAGGATGCGGTTCGTCGCGAAAGCTGACGGTCACATGTCGAAGGCTTCTTCACTGGCTTGACCGTGTTGGGTTTTGTCCCAGAAGAACGGGTTGATAGCCAATTCCCAAAGGGCTTTGTAAGCTGCCAGCACACCCAAGGGGAAATACAACGGCATTGTCGGCACCCACGGCATCAGAAACCGTCTTTCACGGGCGGCGACAGCCAGTATCCCGATGGTCACATTCGTGATCTCTGCAAATACGAACAGAGCTATCAGTATGGTCATGACCTTGCTCGGAATGACCGGATCCAGCGGGCTGGCCAATCCGAATGTGGTAAGCCAGAACAGCCACAAAACCGGGGCCAGCAGGAATTGTCCGACGGTGCCCAGAAAAAACGCCTGAAGCCCAAGGAAGCGCAGCACACCCAGCTCTTTCAGCAGATGGATCGGCGCGCGCATATGGACAAGATATGTGACCATAAAGCCCTTGAGCCATCGTGAGCGCTGTTTGACCCAAGGCCAGGCCCGAAAGTTTGCTTCTTCGAAAGTGGCGGTATCAACCATCTCGGTCCGATAACCCGCGCGGCTGAGTCGGACGCCCAGATCCGCGTCTTCGGTCACATTATGGGCATCCCAACCGCCCAGTTCCAACAGCTTTTCGCGACGAAAGAAAAAGGTTGTACCACCAAGTGGAACCACCAGCCCCAACCGGGCAATGCCAGGCAGGATGACCCGAAACCAACTGTTATACTCGATGGTAAAGCAGCGAGACCGCCAGTTGGTGCGCGGGTTGTAATAGTCCAGAACGCCTTGCAAGCAGACGACGTCTTCACTGGCTTGGGTGAAATGTCCGACGATGCGTTCGATTTGATCGGGAAGAGGGGCGTCCTCGGCATCCCAAACGCCCAGAATGTCACCACGACAGAAATCCAGCGCATAGTTCATCGCGCGCGGTTTTGTCGTCAGCCCGCTTAATGCCGGTACTTCGATCGTGCGGATCCAACAGGGCAGCTCGATTTTGGCCAGGGTTGCGCGGGTTACCATATCCGTTTCTTCCAAAACCAGAATGACGTCCAAAAGAGCTTTGGGATATGTCAGACGCCGCAATCGGCGGATCAGAGCGCCAGCAATCTCTCGCTCTTTGTACAAAGGGACCATGATGGAAACGCGAGGCAGTCGAAGAGGAAGCGTGGTGGCAGTCTGACTGTGGCGTTTTTCTTTGTAACACAGAAACGAGAGCAATCCCGCCAGTCGCAATGTCAGGAATAATACAAGCGACGTAACGGCCAAAACGACCAGAGCCAGCAGCCCCGGAATGGGTTGCGCCAGGAACAGTGTGGCGAGGCCAAGCACTATGGCAATCGGCCCAATACGCGAGTGCCGAGTCCAGGATCGGCAACTCTGAGCTATTGCCACACGGGTTTCAGCCTTTTCAGCAAGGCTTTCCGAGAAAATTCTGGCGATCGCGTCGTCGATCCGGTCCGCATCGGCAAGCACGGGTATGATCGTTTGCTTTTCCTTTGCCAACTGCTTGCGAACTGCGTCGAACTGATCGGGATTGGCGGTAGCGACCAGCAGAATGGGACCGATGCGCATCCAGGGAATGATGTTGTGATCCAGCCAAAAGCTGGCGGGGCGGGTTTTGCAAAGGTCCGGATTTGGTGGATGCAGATCCAGGTCCGCGATCTGCAATCCTGTTTGTTCAGACAGCGCCGTCAGAACCTCGGACCGATCTACCCAGCCTTCGCCGACCAGGATTTCGCCCAGTGCAACATTTTGTCTGGATTGCAGGTGCAGGGCTTTTTGCAACTGATGGTTCGAAAGTAGCCCGCGGTCGATCAGGCAAGCCCCCAAAGGCTTGCGCACCGTTGTAGAAATCGGCGCGGCCGATGCGAAATGCTGCAGGTTCAGTTCAACCATTCAATCAACCCAGACGTGGTAATCTGCGTCAGGGTGGAGCGATTAAGGTTAATAGGCCGTTAAGACTGTATGATTATGCCTGTGCCTTCCGGGCGGCCATCGCATGCGAGAACCGCTCGAACAGGTAGAAGCTGTCTTGTGGACCTGGAGATGCCTCTGGGTGGTACTGTACCGAATAGACCGGTCGATCCGTCATGCGAATTCCGCAGTTTGAACCATCAAACAACGAACGATGAGTCTCAACGACACCGTCGGGAAGGGTTTGAGCGTCTACCGCAAACCCATGGTTCATAGACGTTATTTCCACCTTCCCAGTCTCGAGATCTTTTACTGGGTGGTTCGCCCCGTGGTGGCCGTGATTCATCTTGACAGTCTGACCGCCAAGGGCCAGCGCAAGCATCTGATGACCAAGGCAAATCCCGAATACGGGTAGGTCGGTGGTGTCCAATACCTCTTTGATCATCGGTACTGCGTATTCACCCGTAGCCGCTGGATCACCGGGGCCATTGGACAGGAATACGCCGTCGGGACTATGGGCCAGAACCTCAGCCGCGGTTGCCGTTGCGGGCAGCACAATGACATCGCACCCGGTCGAGGCAAGGCATCTCAGGATATTGCGCTTTGCCCCGAAATCCAGTGCCACAACCTTATGTACTGGGGCCTCTTGCCGTTTATAGCCCTCTGGCCAGGCCCAACGCATCTCATCCCAGCGATAGCTTTGCGCACAAGTCACTTCCTTGGCCAAATCCATACCTTCAAGCCCGGCAAAGCCACGCGCAGCCGATACCAGAGCTTCGATGTCGAAATTGCCCTCTGGATCATGGGCCAATGCCACATGAGGTGCGCCTTGCTGGCGAATTGCGCGGGTTAACCGGCGGGTATCGACACCGCCAATGGCAATACGCCCACGCTGGGCAAGCCATGATTTCAGCTCTTCAGCAGACCGCCAGCTGGACGGTTCGGTTGGGTCCCATTTGACGACCATTCCGGCCGCGACAGGATCACCGGTTTCGTCATCCTCGGGGTTCACGCCAACATTTCCGATATGAGGGAAAGTGAAGGTCACGATCTGCCCGGCATAAGAAGGATCGGTCATGATCTCTTGATAGCCAGTCATTGCGGTGTTGAAACACAGCTCGGCCACGGTCTGGCCTGTGGCGCCGAAACCGACCCCGTAGAACAGTGTTCCATCGGCCAAAGCCAGACATGCGGTGGGCTTGGACGGGGCGTTCTGGGCCATAGCGCGACTCTCCTGCAGGGTAAATCGGCGCATACCTAAGGGGGTTATGCGCTTGGGTCAAGTGTGTTCAATTTTTGGGCTATTGAGCAATATCAATGACTTAGATGTTGAGGCCCCCGGTTGTATCACGCTTTTTGTTTCGATATGGTCGGGGTTCCTTTTGTCATGGGGATGGACAAACTAAATGGATATGCGATCACGGGTGAATTCCGCCCTGAAGCAAGCAATGAAAGACAAGAACGCCGAGCGTCTGTCGACCCTACGTCTGATCAATGCAGCAATCAAGGACCGGGATATCGCGTCTCGTGCTGCGGTCAACGAGGAAGCCAAGGGTTGCGGTGATGCCGAAGTTCTTGAAATTCTAGGGAAAATGTCCAAGCAGCGTAAGGAAAGTGCGCGTGCTTACGAAGAGGGTGGACGCCTCGATCTGGCGGAGCGTGAACTGCGCGAGATAGAAGTCATAGAAGAATTCCTGCCCGAGCAACTGGACGACGATGAGGTGACGAAAGCCATCCAATCAGCGATTACGGCCACTGGTGCCGGGTCGATCCGGGATATGGGCAAGGTCATGGGCGAGCTCAAGACACGCTATACTGGCCAGATGGACTTTGGGAAAGTTGGGCCCATGGTCAAAGATCAGCTTTGTGCGGCTGCCAGCGGCTGACTGCCGTGACATGCTGAAAGTTTACTGCGCGACTGGTTCGCGCAGTTTTTCTTTGAGGTCATCGTAAAGCGCAATCCGCTCTTCCTCGGACAGGAATGCGCCGATTTCGACTTCGCGACCTTCACCCTTGAGGGTGACGTAGTTCGGAACCGGGCCGCCGCTCTGATGGATCTCGGGGCGGGCCCAATAGCGATTACAGGCCCATTCCTGCTGCCCCCGTCGCGGGTCATGATGTATCAGATGCGCCTGTGTTCCGGTCAGCGTCAGGACTTCGAATATGCTACGGGCCCGATAGTTTGACCGGAGCGCCAGCCAAAGGCCAATTACTGTTAGCAGCAGGAAGGGCAGCAACCCCCAAAGCAAGGCCGAGCCAAGAACGGCCAAAAGTGGGATCAGCCCGAATAGAAAGACCCCAAACACAACTCGCACCGCCCAAGGACGCGGCAGTGAGTTATGCGGCCACAGGCGCAGCTCAAGTTCTGATGTGGTGGTTTGATTCCATCTGTAGGGCATGGTCGGAAGATAGCCCAAAGAGTGTCCGAGTCGACGCTGAAAATTCAGATGACGTGCCCGACGCGGGCCCACGAAAGGGCATCGTCCAGCCGATCATCCCCCCAAAAGACTTCGTTCCCCACAACCAGGCTTGGGGCGCCAAAAATGCCCAGCTTGATTGCGCGTAGTGTTTCCGCCTCAAGTGCGGCGACAATGTCGGGGCTGCGCGCGCGGGACAGGATCAGTCGGGGATCCTGCTGACTGCGATGTAGCGCTTCGGACAGGGCGGTTTCGCTGCCGGCCTCTACACCTTCTTCGAACCAGATCCGATATAGAATTTGCGTAAAGTTCTTGCCCCAGCCTTCTTCCATTCCTAACAGCGCTACTTGATTTGCCAAGGCAAGGTCAGAAATGGGGTAGGGCGCAGGAAGCTGGGCGTGTATATGGTACTTAGCCGCCCGACGCTCAATGTCGCGCCACATATAGGCGGATTTGACGGGTTTCCCTGCAAAGGGGATGTTCTTCTGCTGCGACATCACTGTGCGTACATTGAACGGCCGCCATGTGACGGACGCATCGTGTTCAGAACACCAATCGTCCAGGCGCATGATCGTCAGAAAGCTGTAAGTGCTTCCGATAGAGTACCAGAAATCAAGATCGGGCATATGAACCCTCGGGGTTGCCGATTGTTTTGCCTTTACCAGAGTACCCTATTTTGACCGATCTGGCGAATTTCCGGTGGCACGCCACTTAGAAATGAAAAACCCCGCCAAGTTGGCGGGGTTTTCTGTTGGTTCAGAGGGATCAGTGCGCGTGGCCCTTGTCCCAGTCTTCTTGCTTGGGCAGCTGCTCGAACGTGTGTTCGGGCGGCGGCGAGGGCAGGGTCCATTCCAGCGTATCCGCGTATTCGTTCCACGGGTTGTTCCGGGTCTCACGTGCGCCACGGAACAAGGCGTAGAACACGATACCAAAGAACAGCAGGAACGAGGCGAAGGATACAAAGGCGCCAATCGACGAGACATAGTTCCACTGCGCGAACGCTTCGGGATAATCGATGTAGCGACGTGGCATGCCCTGACGGCCCAGGAAGTGCTGGGGGAAGAAGGTCAGGTTGGCGCCGATGAAGAACAGCCAGAAGTGAACCTTGCCCCAGAACTCTGAATACTGACGGCCTGTCATCTTGGAGAAGTAGAAATAGATCCCAGCAAAGATCGCAAACACTGCGCCCAGCGACATCACATAGTGGAAGTGTGCAACCACATAATATGTGTCGTGATAGGCGCGGTCGATACCGGCCTGCGACAGAACCACACCGGTCACACCACCAACGGTGAACAGGAACAGGAAACCGAAAGCAAACAGCATCGGTGTCTTGAACTCGATCGAGCCGCCCCACATGGTTGCGATCCACGAGAAGACCTTAACGCCGGTAGGAACCGCGATGACCATCGTTGCCAGCATGAAGTAGGCTTGCTGCTGGACCGACATGCCAACTGTGTACATGTGGTGTGCCCACACGACAAAGCCCAGTACACCGATCGCAATAAGTGCCCAAACCATCGGCAGGTAACCGAAGACTGGCTTGCGCGAGAAGGTCGCGATGATGTGGCTGATAAGGCCAAATCCAGGTAGGATCACGATGTACACTTCTGGGTGGCCAAAGAACCACAGGATGTGCTGATACAGGATTGGATCACCACCACCGGCCGGATCAAAGAAGGTGAAACCAAAGTTGCGGTCCATTAGCAACATGGTGATCGCACCTGCCAAAACCGGCAGCGACAGAAGAATCAGCCACGAGGTGATGAAGATCGACCAACTGAACAGCGGCACCTTGAACAGGGTCATGCCCGGGGCACGCATGTTCAGGAAGGTGGTAATCATGTTGATCGCGCCGAGGATCGAGGAGGCGCCCGATACGTGCACGGCAAAGATCGCGAGGTCCATGGACATTCCGCCCTCGCTCGTCGACAGCGGCGGGTACAGAACCCAGCCGACGCCCGAACCAAGCTGGTCGTTACCACCGGGGCTCAGCAGCGAGGCCACGCCCAGCGAAGTACCGGCGACATAGAGCCAGAAGGACAAGTTGTTCATCCGCGGGAACGCCATGTCCGGCGCGCCAATCTGCAACGGCATGAAATAGTTGCCAAATCCGCCGAATAGGGCAGGGATGACCACGAAGAACATCATCAGAACACCGTGGTAGGTGATCATCACGTTCCACAGATGCCCGTTCGGAGTGCAGAGCTCGGCACCGCTGCCGAACAAGCGGAACCCTTCCATGCACATGTGCTGTACCCCGGGCTCCATCAATTCGATCCGCATGATAACAGTCATCAGAACCGAGATTAGACCGGCCAGGGCCGAGACGATCAGGTACAGAATCCCGATGTCCTTGTGGTTGGTCGACATGAACCAGCGGGTAAAGAACCCGCGCTGGTCTTCATGGTCGTGACCATGAATGGCTGCGTCTGCCATTAGGTGCCTCCTGTTGCAACTACACCGCGCTGTCGGACCTCTCCAACGCGCGGGATTCCTGCTGGTTTTAGATTGCGTGGGGGCGACCTTCAATGGTCGAGTTTGATCTGGATCAAGATTAATTGTCGCGGGTGCCGGTTGCAGGGCTTCGAAAAAGAGCACAACTTTCGGCAAATGGAGGAGACCGGATGGTTCTGAACTACGTGACGACCGAAAAGGCTCAGGCGGCCACCGGGCTACGCATGATCGTTGTCGGAGGTGTGCCAAGCCCTTGGAGCGAAGCCGCAAAGGGTATTTTTCACGTAAAGCGTCTGCCTTGGCTGCCAGTTTATCTGGACCATCAGGACCGGGCGCAGACCATCTGGGCGCAAACGGACAGCGCACCGGTTGTGTTCTGGAAAGATGAGGCACCGCTTTCCGAAACGGCCGATATTGTCGCCTTGGCACAACGAATCGCGCCTGAGCCAGATTTGTTGCCAGCATCAATGGCGCCCGACATTCTCGCCTTCATTGACTTACTTGCGGCCCCAAATGGATTGGGCTGGCAAAGGCGGCTTCAGCAAATCCAAGCTGGTATGCGAGGCCAAGAAGGTGGGTTCCATCCCAAGATTGCCGACTATCTTGGCAAGAAATACGGCTATGATACAGAAGCAGGTGAAATGGCTGCCGATCGCGCTGATGGGATATTGAAACGCGTCAGTAGCAAGCTCGCAGAAAGTGGTGATTTTCTGTTTGGCAACACGCTCACTGCAGCAGATATTTATTGCGCTGCCTTCATGGCTTTGTTCGCACCGTTGCCGGAAGAGTTGTGTGCTATGCGGCTGAGTACCCGAAGGGTTTTCGAGCATATATCCGATCCTATACGGGATACTCTTTCGGCAGGTTTGCTGTTGCATCGGGACAGGGTATACCGCGATTTTCTGGAAACACCTTTGTCGCTCTGATCGCATGTGCATTGCGTCTTGACCGCCAAGATGCGGCACCGCACAAACACCTCATGAAAAACGTCCAAACGGAGGCCGAGTATGTCTGCCTATGATCCCGATAACATTTTCGCCAAGATCCTGCGTGGTGAAATCCCTGCAAACCGGGTCTATGAAGACGACGACACACTGGCCTTCATGGACATCATGCCGCGCACGGACGGGCATCTGCTGGTGATCCCGAAAACGCCTTGTCGCAACGTGCTGGATGCCAGCCCAGAACAGCTTGCTTCTGTGATCTCAACGGTTCAGAAGATGGCGCAGGCGGTGAAAGCGGCGTTTGGCGCGGATGGTGTCACCATCCAACAGTTCAACGAGGCTGCAGGTGGGCAAGAAGTGTTTCATCTGCATTTCCACGTTTTGCCGCGGCACGAAGGCGTTTCGATGCGACCGCCGGGCAATATGGGTGATTTTGACCTGATCGCTAAAAACGCCGGTAAAATCAAAGACGCGCTGGCCTGATCACCCGCTACAGGATCAGTGCGATCCAAGGCATTTGCTATGGTCGCCAAACGCGTTCAGCACTTCACATACATGGTCGTGGGTGCCGTCACAGGCGGCTGTGATGCGTTCCAGTTCGGCCTCAAGGCTGCGCAGCAATGTTATCCGGTTGCGCAGTTCAGTCAGCTGACGATCCGCGATTTCATGAACATGGTCCAGATCCGCCCCCTGCGCCCCTTCCAAAGAAAGCAACGCCTCGACATCCGGCAAAGGCAGGCCCAGATCACGCGAGTGGCGGATAAATTGGAGGCGTTTCAGAGCAGTCTCGTCATATCTGCGCTGATTGCCCGCCGTCCGATACGGTTTGGCCAACAAGCCTTTTTCCTCATAGAAACGGATCGTGGGCACCTTGACCCCGGTTTGCCGCGACAAATCTCCGATTGAGTACATTTTGTGCTTTTTGCCTCTTGAACCTCTAGTGACTAGAGGAATTACATAAGATGGCAGTTCAAAACAAGGATCTGATCTGCCATGTCACATAACCACACCCACTCTCACATTGATCCGAATGCCGGTGACCGGAGGGTGGTCGGAGCGATCGGCGTCAATATGGTATTGACGCTTGCACAAATAGTGGGGGGCATTTTGTCTGGCTCACTGGCCTTGATCGCAGATGCCTTGCATAATTTTTCAGATGCCATCGCGCTGATCATCGCGTTTTTCGCTCGTAAGATTGCGCGACGCCCGGCAGATCCACGGATGAGCTTTGGTTATGGTCGGGCAGAGGTTGTGGCCGCTCTTGTTAACTACACCACTCTTGTCGTTCTTGCCGTTTATCTGATGTACGAAGGTGTCATGCGGTTTATCGAGCCCGAACCGGTGAATGGCTGGATCGTCGTCTGGATCGCAGCGCTGGCCCTGATCGTCGATCTGATCACGGCTGCACTGACCTATTCGATGGCAAAGGACAGTATGAATATCAGGGCGGCCTTTCTGCACAATGTGGCAGATGCATTGGGCTCGTTGGCAGTGATCGTCGCCGGGACCATGGTCATCGTGTTCAACTGGACATGGGTGGATCCCGCCGTAACCATTCTGATCTCGGTCTACATCCTTTGGCATGTGAAATCTGAAATTGGCGAAACCATTCACGTCTTGATGTTGGGTGCACCATCCGACCTTGACCCAGAAGAGGTCGCTTCGATGATCGAGGCCACCGAGGGCGTTGTTTCGGTCCATCACGTTCATCTGTGGAGTATGCAGGAGCATGAACCTGCCCTGACTGCACATGTGGTTGCGACCAGCCACGCAGACGAAGATGCCAGGTGGCTTTCCACAACCATCAAGAATGCGCTGCAGGATCAGTTCGGGATCGGCCATGCAACGCTTGAAATTGAAAGTGGGGAAGAGGTTTGTGGCCATCTGGCCCGGTTTGGACATGACAAACACGAGCACTAAAAAAGAAATTGCCGTTCCGATTTGGGGTCGGAACGGCAGACTCGTAACCAAAACACTTACCTGTTTTCCCAGGGGATACCTGCGATCACCGGCTTAACACACCACTCACTCTAGAACGGTAAATCCATACTAGGCGTTAATGGGACCCAAGTATTCATATTTGTGAAATTTAACTAGATTCCGTCGGAAACCAGACGGACCGATCGGGAATTGTTTCCAAATTTTGAAACAGAGCGGATCTGACGGCAGGATTGTAGTCGGTGCCGGGCTGTTTTTCGATTCGTGATCCGAGTTAATCCGCCCCCGAGGGTCCAAAAACCTCAGCGAAGGTTTTTCTAAGCGCGTTGTCCACATCATCCATCGCGACCGGAAGACCCAGATCGACCAGAGAAGTCACGCCATGGTTCGAGATGCCGCAGGGTACGATCCCAGAGAAATGGCTCAAATCCGGTTCGACATTGATCGAGATGCCGTGAAAGCTGACCCATTTACGCAATCGCAGGCCGATCGCCGCGACTTTGTCCTCGGCTTTTTCGCCTGCTGGCGTCAGCGGCTTGTCATCCCGTAGCACCCAGACACCAACACGGCCGTCGCGGATTTGCCCGGTCACGTTGAACTCGGCCAAAGCTGCGATCACCCAATTCTCAAGCTGCTTTACAAACTTGCGCACATCCCTGCCGCGTTTGTTCAGGTCCAGCATGACATAAGCAATGCGCTGCCCCGGACCATGATAGGTGTATTCACCACCGCGTTTTGACGTATAGACTGGAAATCTGTCCGGGTCTTTCAGGTCTTCGACCTTGGCTGAAGTGCCCGCTGTGTACAGGGCAGGGTGCTCAAGTAGCCAGATACACTCATCCGCCTCACCCGCCGCGATATCGGCAACGCGCGCCTCCATAAAGGCGATGGCCTCATCATAGTCGGTCAATCCGTCAGTAATCTTCCATTCCATGCCGGCTCCTTAGCGGCTGGTTGCATGGATGGAAAGGGCCTAGGCCGCTTCGGTCAAACAGCGCTGCAGGACCTGCGCATAGGTGTCCGCCCCCTGCGCTCCGGTCAGCAGATACTTTCCGCCAAACACCATTGAGGGCACGCCGGAAATGCCACGGCTGGTCCAGTATTGCTGCTTCTCTCGGACCGGGCCGACATGAGCGCCCGATTCCAGCGCCGCGCGCGCTGCGTTCCGATCCAGACCGGCGGTTTCGGCGGCCTCAAGTAGGATATCGATATTCGAGACGTCTTTTTGATTGGTGAAATAGGCCTCGAACAAGGCCAGTTTCAGCGGATGCTGGCGCCCTTGAGCCTCGGCCCAGTCAAGAAGCTGATGCGCGGCAAAGGTGTTTACGATGCGGCTGTCGTCGTCAAAGGCGAAGGTAAAGCCCAGGTCAGTCCCGATTTGCGTCAATCGATCTCGCATCGCTTGGCTTTGTTCCGTCGAGGAGCCGTATTTCTCGGCAATGTGCTCACGCAGGTTCTGACCCTCGGGCGCCATGTTTGGGTTCAATTCGAACGGATGCCAGCGCAACTTTGCCAGGATATTTTGCTGTTTGAGCGCCAGATCCAACTGCCGGAATCCAACAATGCACCAGGGGCAAACCACATCCGAGACTATGTCGATCTGAACGATGGGGCGAGGGTCGGGCGAGGTCATGGCGGGGCTCCTGACGGGGTCATTCGGACGACAACCTGTTAAAGATAAGAGCGCCGAATGGGAATTCAAACCAACGTGATTTTTGCCTCTTCACATCTTGATCATCAAGGTCTATACGCCCCACTACCAAGTCACTAACAGTGCGGTCGTGGCGGAATTGGTAGACGCGCAGCGTTGAGGTCGCTGTGGGGTAACACCCGTGGAAGTTCGAGTCTTCTCGACCGCACCAAGTCATTGGATTTCATTCTTTTTAGGCCGAAATTCGCGACGCCTTCGGTGCGTTCAGTCGACGTGTCAAAGCCGGTCGCCAGCCGCCCGCTGTTAAGCAAGGTAAAGGCGCTGGCAGCCAGGATTCTGACCAGGTGTCAAGTTTCTTAGGTGTCCGGCGTTGCGTTACCGGGCAGGGACCTGCAGCTCAATACGGCGGAAGATCAGTGTGATAATGCCTGCAATGATCAGATAGATCAGTGCCAACAGCAGCAGCGGCTCATAGACAACAAAGGTGTCCGCCCGAATTCTTGACGACACAGCGTAGATCTCAACCACTGTTATCGTCGCCACCAGCGGGGTTGCTTTCAGCTGTAGGATCGTCTCACCGCCTAGTGTCGGCAGCACGCTGCGAATGGCCTGAGGCAGCCAGATCCTGCGGAACATGGTAAACCGAGGCATGCCAAAGGATTGCGCCGCT
Organism: Ruegeria sp. CDSC042; assembly: GCF_059610745.1. NCBI lineage: Bacteria > Pseudomonadati > Pseudomonadota > Alphaproteobacteria > Rhodobacterales > Roseobacteraceae > Ruegeria > Ruegeria sp. CDSC042. The sequence continues at coordinate 1,016,026 of NZ_JBXWOF010000001.1, read as the reverse complement.
TCGAGTTGACCCTTCTTAACGCTGGCAAAGGCACCGCGCATGATTTCGCCCTCGTAGCCTGCGTACGACAAGGTCAGGGCCAGAACCGCATAGGGCCAAGCCTGTCGCAGATAGGGCCACAGCTCGCTGCCGCGTATCCATGGAATCTGAGGGAAAAGCGATCCAAGCCCATAGTATAGCAGCCAGATCTGCAAAAGGATGGGCGTGCCACGAATGATCGTGCAGAACACCCGCGCCGGTGCCGACAGATACCAGGGCCCAATCGCCTGAGCGAGGCCCAGCGGAACAGCCAGCAAGAACCCAAGCACACAGGTGACGGCCAACAGCCAGATGGTTCTCCACAGACCTTCAAGTGCCAGGGGCGCATAGGTTGGAATCCAATCCCAGCGCAGTGAGACGGCGCACCAGATAACGAAAGCAGCAAAAAGTGCCATCAGCACGATCCGATGCGGCTGCATGAGTGCTCGCCAGTCCATTATCGGCTTCCTCCCTTCAACGAAGGCTGCCCACGACGGGCCCATTTCTCGATACGCGCGAACACGACACCGGAACAAAGCGTGACGATCAAGTACAAGGCACCTGCAGCAAGGAAGAAGGTGAAATAGGCGCGGGTGCTGGCCGCGGCCTGACGGGTCTCCAGCGTCAATTCGCTAAAGCCGACAATGGCCAGCAGGGCCGTATCTTTAGTTGCAATGAGCCACAGATTGGCCAATCCAGGCGTGGCAAAAGACATCATCGCGGGAATTGTCACCCGCCGCATCAGCAGCAGCGAGGGCATGCCATAGGCGCGGGCGGCTTCGATCTGTCCGGTGGGAACCGCTTTGATTGCGCCCCTGAGAACCTCGGTCGCATAGGCGCCCTGAACGATGCCCAAAACCCAGATGCCGGCAACGACGCCGCTGATTTCGACGCGGTCATACCCCATTGCCTGCGCGGCCTGATTGATCAGGTCGGTCCCGACGTAATACAGGATCAGGATCAGCACCAGTTCAGGCACGGCGCGCATTACAGTCGTATATATGCCGAGCAGGTCACGTGTGACCGGCCCGCCATATAGTTTTCCATAGGCCCCGAAAAGCCCGATGATCAACCCGAAACCGAACGCTCCAAAAGCGATCTGCAACGAGTTAGAGAGGCCACGCAGAAGGTTGCCGCCCCATCCCGGAGGACTAAGGGCAAGCAACTCCATGCTTTGGGCCAAACCCAGGCTTTCGAGGATAGCTTCCACGGCGAACCTTACTCGCTATAGATGCTGGCTGTGAAATAGCGCGAGGTGATTTCGTCATGCGTGCCGTCGGCAAGAATTGCCGCGATACCCGCATTCAGCTTTTCACGCAGCGCGTCATCGCCCTTGCGGACACCCGCGCCGACGCCGCGACCTAGGATCGAGACGTCATTTTCGACCGCGCCTTTGATTTCACAGCAGGCACCGGTGTCAGATGAGACGAAATCCGCCATGGCGATGCTGTCGGCTTGGGTCGCGTCGATACGGCCGGCGAACAGATCCTGGTTGGCTTCGTCCTGAGTCTGATACACCCGGATTTCTCCCGCATCCTTGAAATGCTCGTTGGCATAGGCCTGATGGATCGTGGACGCCTGAATACCGATGATCTTACCGGCCAGAGATTCTGGTGTCGGTTCAATGTCCATCGACTTGTCGGCGACGATAACGGCCGGAGTGTTGTAGTAAGGGTCGCTGAAGTCGATCGTTTTCATGCGCTCTTCGGTGATCGACATCGACGCCATCAGGGCATCAATCTGCTGACCGGTCAGCGAGGGGATGATACCGTCCCACGCAACCGGAGTGATCACACACTCAAGCTCGGCGGCGGCACAGACCGCATCAATAACCTCGATCTCCCAACCGACCCATTTGCCAGAGGCATCCAGCGATGCGAACGGCGGATAAGGCTCGGCTGCGATCCCGATCTTGACTTCATCTGCGCCAGCCGTTCCAGCCGAAAGCACAGCAGCAGCCAAAGCGGCCACGATTAGCTTTTTGTTTTTCATTGATATTCTCCCTGTTTGATATTTTGTTTGTTCAGCCGACTGATTTTAGGAATTGTTGCAGCCTTGCGGATTTTGGATTGTCGAAAAGTTCGTCGGGTGGCCCCTGTTCCTCGATCTTTCCTTCGAAAAGATACACAACATGGGTCGCAACCTCGCGCGCAAACTTCATCTCATGCGTGACCAGCAACATGGTTCGGCCCTCGGCCGCCAGATCGCGAATTACGGTCAGTACTTCACCAACAAGTTCTGGATCTAACGCGCTGGTTGGCTCGTCAAACAACATTACGCTGGGATCAACGGCAAGAGCACGCGCAATCGCAGCGCGCTGTTGCTGACCGCCTGACAGAAAGGAAGGGAATGTATCCGCCTTGTCGCCAAGCCCAACGCGCTCAAGCAGCTGGTGCGCGCGTTTGATCGCCTCGTCCCGCGGCACTTTCAGCACGTGAACGGGCACCTCGATGACATTTTCCAGCAACGTGCGGTGGGTCCAAAGGTTGAAGGCCTGAAACACCATTGCCAGTCGGGTGCGGATGCGTTCCAGCTGACGCCGGTCCTTAGGCGTGCCATCCGGGCGCATCTCAATCGGCTCGCCGTTTACGACGATTTCTCCGGAACTGGGCGTTTCAAGGAAATTGATACAGCGAAGGAACGTGGATTTCCCCGAACCACTGCCTCCGATGATGGCGACGACATCACCCTGATGGGCAGTAAGTGAAACGCCTTTGAGAACTTCGAGCGAGCCAAAAGACTTGTGCAAGTCAGTGACCCGAATGGCTTCATCCGGCGTGGTTTCTGGGTCAGCGTTCATTTTGCAGTTTCATCCCTCTCAACCGTTTTTTTACTTGCAGCTTTAGCAAATCCCTACAATTATGCAACTGTATAATTATAATTTCTGGAAAGATAGATGTCGGATCACGCAACAAAATTCAAGCGAGAACCCGCGGAGCAGCGCAAAGAGGCGCTGATCCAGGCCACGCTGTCTTTGATCGCCGAGCAAGGTTTGCAAGGTGCGACCGTTCGGGCGATTGCCGAGCGGGCCAGTGTAACTCAGGGTCTGATCCGGCACTATTTTTCTTCGAAAGAAGATTTAATTACAGCAGCTTATGACTTTCATATGCGGCGACTGACGGATATGACGTCGGCCCCTGCAGACGGAGATTATAGCACAGCTAGATTGCGGCTGGCGACGTTTGTAACGACCGGGTTGACCCATCCGGTGGTCGATCCGGGGTCAGTGTCCCTATGGGCGGGCTTTTTGAACAAAGTTCTGGCGGACGACAAAATGCAGGCGATCCATGAACAGACATATCGGGATTTTCGTGACCGCTTGGAATCACTCATTGCTGATGCGCTGAACGAGGTAGGCATACCAGCCAGCCCGGCGGAACTGCGCAGGTTGGCTATCGCATGCAACGCCGTGGTCGACGGCTTGTGGATGGAAGGCGGCGCCCTGCCATACGCCTTTGAGCCGGATGAGCTGCCCGAGATTGGGCTGGCATCGGTTGGGGCAATTATCGGTGTTGAATTGACGGATCTTGAGCAGAGGCAGACATGAAGAAAACAGCGATTACCGAACGCCTTGCCGGCCTGGGTGGCGCCAAATGGGAAGTTTATCTCAAGGCCAAGGAACTTGTCGAGCAGGGGCAGGATATCATCGAATTGACCATTGGCGAGCCGGATGTGCCAACGCCCGCCGAACTGGTGGAAAGCGCTGTGGACGCTTTGCGCGCCGGGCGTACCAACTACTCCAATGGGCGTGGTGAGGCTGGACTGCGCTCTGCACTGGCCGATCGTTATTCGGCCAGATCCGGGCGCACGATCACGGATAATCAAGTGCTGTGTTTTCCAGGCACCCAGACCTCGCTTTTTACCGTCCTGATGGGCGTGGCCGAGGCGGGTTGCGAGGTGCTGGTGGGCGATCCGATGTATGCAACCTATCAAGGTGTGGTACGCGCAAGCGGTGCGGATATTGTGCCGGTTACATTGCGGCCGGAAAACGGTTTTCGTATTTCTGCGGATGATATCGCGGACAGGATTACCGCGAAGACCACTGCGCTTTTGTTAACCACACCGCATAATCCTACCGGGTCGATCCTGACACGCGAAGACATAGACGCAATCGGCAAGCTGGCTATCGAGCATGATCTATGGATCATTTCTGATGAGGTTTATGAAGAACTGATCTTTGACGGATCTGTGTTTACCTCACCCCTGTCGCGGTCCGAGTTGGCGGATCGGGTAATCGTCGTCTCGTCGATATCAAAATCCCATGCCGCCCCCGGATTCCGCAGCGGTTGGTGCATTGGCCCCGAGGAGTTTACCGCGCGCCTTTTGTCGCTGTCGGAAACCATGCTGTTTGGAAATCAGCCCTTCATCGCCGACATGACCGAGACGGCTATTCGCAACGGATCAACCGTGGCCGAAGGCATGGCGCAACGGTACGCCCGCCGCGCCCGGATGCTGAACGACAGGCTGCCGAACGAGACACATCTGCGTGTGCATCTTCCACAGGCAGGTATGTTTGCGATGATTGATGTCTCGGCCACCGGGATGAATGGAAACGAGTACGCCTTTCATCTGCTCGAACATGGCAAAGTCGCGGTGATGCCGGGGCCGTCTTTCGGTGACACGGTTGATAACTGGGTCCGTATCGCGCTGACGGTGGACGACGCGATCTTTACCGAAGCCTGTGACCGGATCGTTGCCCACGCGACCCAACTGCAACTGGAAAACGCATGACGAGCATTGGTGAGGCGCTGGTTGATCAACTGGTCAGGCGCGATGTGGATACCGTGTTTGGCATCCCCGGCGTGCATACGGTCGAACTGTACCGCGGGCTGGCCGCATCGGGCATTCGCCATGTTACCCCACGACACGAGCAGGGGGCAGGGTTCATGGCTGATGGTTATGCCAGGGTATCCGGCAAGCCCGGCGTTGCCTTTGTGATTACCGGCCCCGGTCTGACCAATACACTCACGGCGATGGGGCAGGCTCGGGCAGACAGCGTTCCGATGCTGGTTGTGTCTGGGGTCAACACGTTGTCCAGTCTTGGCAAAGGGCTTGGTCACTTGCATGAGTTACCGGATCAACGAGCGATGGCGCGAACAGTCGCTCTGTCATCGGACCGAGTTGAAAAGTCAGTTGAACTAGCAGCCGCGTTGGACCGCGCCTTCGCCCCGTTTCAATCCGGTCGCCCAGGGCCAACACATATCGAAATCCCGCTAGACGTTGCGGGGGACGAGTTTGCTGGTCCGACCGATGCTGCGAAAGGTCCTGTCGATAAGTCTCTTGATCCGGCGCTTCTTGACCGTGCTGCCAAGCTACTGGGGTCGGCAAAAGCGCCGGTCATTCTGGTCGGCGGCGGTGCGCGCAGCGCCGGCAGGTCGATCCGGCAGCTGGCCGAAGCGCTGGATGCGCCGGTTGTTCAAACCGTGAATGCGCGCGGGTTGATGTATGATCACTCGTTGAGCGTGCCTGCAAGCCCAAGCCTGAATTCAGTGCGTGCTTTGATCGAACAGTCCGACGTGGTTCTGGCTTTGGGGACTGAGCTGGGCCAGACGGACTACGATATGTACGCCACCGGCACGATGGCTGAAATGCCATCCCTGATCCGTGTGGACCTATGCCCCGATCAGCTGAAGCGCCACGCGGCGGACATTGCCATTGTTGGTGATGCGGCGATGGCAGCGGCCGAGCTTGTGGATCGGTTTGCCGCATCGCCCAAGTCGGCAAACGGTGCCGCGCGCGCAGCTACTTCGCGGCAGAACGCGGTCGAAGAAATCGGGCCGGAAATGCAGGCGTTACTGGCTGTGCTGAACGCCATGCGCGATGCAGTCCCTAACGCGATCATGGTGGGCGATTCTGCTTATCCGATCTATGCAGGAAACCTTTACTACGATCATGATCGGCCCGGCGGGTGGTTCAACGCCGCGACCGGGTTCGGAGCGCTTGGATATGGCATACCCGCCGCGATCGGCGCTGCATTGGCGGACGCTGACGCTCCGGTCATTTGTATCGCAGGCGACGGCGGGGCGCAGTTCAGCCTTCCTGAGCTGATGTGCGCCGTTGATGAAAAACTGCCGATCACCTTCGTGATCTGGAACAACCACGGTTATCAGGAAATCGCCACATCAATGCAGGCGGTCGGTGTGACTGTGCTGGGATGCGATCCGACCCCACCGGATTTTGAAAGCGTCGCCCGGTCGTGCGGCATGCCGTTCTGGCGCACTGGCCCCGACCCGTTGGACGTGGCCCAAGCTTTGTCGTCTGCACAATCCCAAGATGGCCCGCGGCTTGTTGAAATCCGCGCGCCAAACCAATCACACTCTTGATGAAAAGTGAGACCGAAAATGACTGACCCGACCTATGAATTCTCGCGCGCGATCACTCGTCGCCCAGCAGCGTCCATCACCGATGGTCTGCGTGCAGAAGATATCGGTACGCCGGACCTAGACCGAATGCTTGCATCTCATGCGCATTATGTTGAAACCCTCAAGAAAACCGGAGCAGAGGTTATCGAACTGGCTCCCCTTGAGACGTATCCGGATGCCGTCTTTGTCGAAGATACCACACTGTGTCTTCCTCAGGGTGCGGTGATGATGCGCCCCGGTGCACCCAGCCGCATGGGTGAGGTGGCCGAGATGGAGCCGACAATCCGCGGCGTTTATGACGAGGTTCGGCAGATCGCTGGGCCCGGCCATATTGAAGGCGGGGACATTCTGGTAACGGGTCGCGAAATTCTGGTTGGCCGGTCAGATCGGACCGATGCGGCCGGTGTCACAGAGCTGACCGAAATCGTTTCCGACTGGGGCCACACCGTACGCGAGGTTTTTACACCACCGGGCGTGTTGCACTTCAAAACGGATTGTTCGTTGCTGGATGGGGAAACCATCCTGTCCACGAAGCGGCTGGACGCATCCGGCTGCTTCGAAGGGTATCGGGTTCTGCATGTGGCAGAAGGCGAAGAAGCCGCTGCAAACTCGATCCGGTTCAACCAATTTGTCCTGGCTCCGGCCGGCTTCCCGCGTACCACCGAGATGTTGCGCCAGAACGGTTATGATGTGGTCGAAATCGACAATGTGGAATGCGCCAAACTGGATGGCGGAATGTCATGTCTGTCGCTGAGATTCTGACCTGATTCACGACGATTCAGAACCGACTAACCTTGAACCAGCCAAATGCGTCCTGCTGCAACCAAAAAAGAGTGGGCGCATTTTGGCGTGATTAAGGTTAGCCGCTTCAACCACATGGATATTCATTCGAAATAGTATGATCCCTACCCAGTGGGTGTAGCTTTGCACCAGTTTCGCGCAGTATTTCTTTTGCACCCAAATCCCATCTCGCCCGTGCTTGCCGGGTTGTGTATGACTTGGGCAAAGAAGTTATGGCAGGAAATACATGTCCCAGGCGCTCACCGTATTCACGACGATGAAGAACGAAGGCCCCTATATGCTGGAATGGGTCGCATTCCACAAAACACTGGGAGTCGATCACTTTGTGATCTTCACCAATAGCTGTGAAGACGGCACGGATGCCATTGCCCGCAGGCTGCAGGAATTGGGTCTTGCCACACATGTCCCGAACGAGGTCAAAGAAGGGGGAAACCCGCAGCATCAGATGCTACGGCGCGCGCGGCGTCAGCCCAAAGTGAAAGAGGCCGACTGGCTGATGTGTCTGGATGTTGATGAATTCTGGAACATCCGCTGCGGTGACAACAGCTTTGCGGCGCTGATCGCAGAAACCGAACAGCGGGCCGGAAAGCCGGTGGATGCGATCTCATTCGCGTGGAAATTGTTTGGTAGTTCGGGGAATATCAGCTTTGAAGACAAACCTGTGACCGAGTCCTTTTCGATGGGGGATCAGGAATTCCCGTATCATTCCGGCCGGGCCTATGGTCTGAAAACCCTGTTTCGTAACAACGGAAAATTTACGCGGTTCGGCCCGCATCGCCCGAAAGGGGTCGAAGAAGGGAAAGAAAGCGAAATCGCTTGGTCCGATGCCGGTGGCAGGCTGTTTCCGTCCGAGAAGGTCGGGTGGCGCGCATGGAGGAAATTTGATCATTCGCTGGGGCGGATTCATCACTATTCCGTCCGGTCTTTGGATGGGTTTCTGGTCAAAAGGGATCGGGGCCGGACCAATCATATCCGCGTAGACCAAGGGCAAGCCTATTGGCAGGACATGAATGCCAACAAAGAAACAGATCACTCGATACTGCCAGCAGCGCATCGCGCGGCCCCATTGCTGGCCGAACTGAAAGCCGATGAAGAACTCGGCTGCCTGCACGCGAAGGCATGTGACTGGCATCGCACCAAGATATCAGAGATCAAGTTGCGGCCTGACTGGGTGGATTTCCGCCTCTGGCTTGCGGAAAATCTGGTCTGATCACTATGGCAGAAGACCTTTCAAAAGAGCAGCTCAAGCCTGATCACCCCGATCGTAAGACGGGGTATGAACGGATTCTGACAGACCCTGCGCCCCCTTGGTTTGTCGAGCTGTATCCAGGTGGGGACGGGACCGGGTTTCTGCAAAAGCTGAACAGACACTCGGTTTTGTTTCATCAAAGGTCTGCGTCCCGGCTTGTGGTCAGCTTTGACAACATTGCCAATGCCAACGACCTGTCTTTTTCCCGCGAACCTTGGGGCTGGAAGTTCTTCCGTGACGAAGGCTGGTCCCATATGGGGATATTTGCGCGGACCAAAGCCTGGTACCGCGATCCCGAGATCATCTCGTATTTTCAGACCCAAGCGGATCAGGGTTTTTTTGCACAGTTTGATCAGGTTGTGTTTGCGGGCGCTTCGATGGGCGGATTTGGAGCGCTGACATTCTCGGCCCTTGTTCCCGGCGCCAATGTCATCGCTTTCAATCCGCAGACAACGCTGGATGAACGGCTGGTCCCGTGGGAGACCCGGTATCGGTTCGGGCAGGTGCAAGACTGGGATCTTCCCTTTAGCGATGCCACGCAAACCGTTGAAAATGTGGGGAAAGCCTACGTTTTCTATGATCCCTTTTTTGATCTTGATCGCCAGCAGGTGACTCGATTGAAAGGCGATAATGTCGTGCTGCTGAAGACATGGTTTTCAAACCATTTCGCGGCCCCGATGCTGCGCAAATTGGATATACTGAAGCCGGTTATGCTCGAGGCGATGGACGGCACACTGGAACCCCAGGCCTATTACCGGATGATGCGGGCGCGGCGGCGACTGCCTTTGTATATGCGTGGGATCGAGGCGATTGGCGGCGAACGTCACCCACAGCTTGTTGCGCAAGCAAGGCAGAGGTTCCGACGGCTGCGGCGCGCAGCCTTGGCCGAAGCAGCCTCATGAAGCCCGAAAAGGGGGTCTTTATCGGCCAGCGCAAAGACCGGATGGGTGCCCGGTTGCTGATGATGCTGACCTGCATCCGGTTGGCCGAGGATTTTGACACCAGCTATCGGGTCAACTGGTTTCCCAAAGGTGCGGATGCGCCAGAGCTGGACCAGCCGCAAGAATTGTTCTCACAAGAGTGGATGGATGAGCATTTCCTGAGCACCGAATCCTTTGATGCTCTAGGCGAGAACTCCCTGCCGATATGGTCGTTTCAGGGCGATGCGACACCGGATCGGCTGATATCCCATCTGAATACCGGCCGCTCTGTTGTCGTCGAGGAAGGCTTTGAGGTTCTGGCCTTTCAATGGGAAGATGTCGAGCAGATCCGCCCCCGGTACAGAGAGTTCATCCATAGGATCGGGTTCACGGATGAAATCCGGAACATTATGGAAAAGGCAGATGCCAAACTAAGTGGCAAGGGGGTGTCGGCCTATCACATTCGCCGTGGCGACATCCTGAATGGCCTGCCGTGGAAGCATACGACCTGGCCGGCAAAGATCGAACCGGAAGAACTGTATGCGGCGCATCTTGGAAAAAACGCAGGGTGTGCCGCGATCATGTTTTCAGATCAGCCCGAGCTTGTGGCCCGATTCCAAGTGCAGTTTCCGCACCTTATGCAAATGTCAGATATCGCGGATCTTTCCAGTCTGACCCGCGCACAACGAGACTTTTTGGAACTCTATACCATGTCGCGCGCGGATCAGGTGATAGCACCGTTTATCTCGGCGTTTTCCATGGCAGCAGCGCGGATTTCCGGGCAACAAAGGAAGGTTTTTCGGGATGTTTTAGCGGAAAAGGACATCAACCAGGCCAACGAACAGATGATTGAACGGTTGCGCCTTGGCCCGGAAGAATTTCTGAATCTCTCAGAAGCCGCTCATATCTATTCCAAAGCGTCCTTTTATCTTCATGGTTTGGGCGCTGGAGATCGGGCTGAAGAGGCATTGGAACTCGTTCAGCCGCTGATGGATGCAGGTTCTGATAATGCCTTTGTGCCGCTGCTTCAGGCATTGAATTACTTTTACCTGAACCGATGGGCTGAAGCGTTGGAATTGACGGAAGAGGCCCTGAAGAACCCACATATCTGGCCGGAAGATTTTGCAGTCGCTACGGCACTAAAGGCAGCAATCTTGGGGGGGCAGAAAAAGCGCTGGATGGCAGCGCAAGTGCTTAGCCGGGCGTTCTGGACCAAGCCAATGCGCCCGGATGTCATCATATTTGGCTCTCGGCTTTTGTATCGCGATCAAATCGCCCATCGCGCTATGCCGCCGATAGATTGGGCAATGCAAAAGATTATTCGGAGGCCTTGGTTCAACTATAATTCCCACGTTGCCCAAAGAAAAGTTCTGGTGCGCTTGCCCTGTAATTTTGACCTGATCCTATTGGATTGGGCTAGTCTGTCCGTAGATCAAAGGGCGCGCCGTCTAACCTCCAACAGATCCCGTTTGCAGACTTTGGCTGACGGGCTGGAAAGCTCAACTCAGTTACCCGAGGACGTTCGCATTTCCCGCGAAGACCCGCGCTTTGAAGGGGTCCAATCTTTGCTGCGTTTGCATTTGGGAGATACATCTTTGGCGCAGTCTTTGGATATTGCGCGGAAAGTGGCCAAGCGCCTTCCGGATAACCCGTTATACTTAAAGCGACTGGCCGAACTGTATGAGAAAGATGGAGATTTTGTAAACGGAAGGCTGGCCATGGCAGATGCGTTGGCCTGTGATCCGGGAAACCCATTTCTGGTCTTTGCGATGGGGCAATACCTTGAAAGGAACGGGGCCGAAGAACAGGGGCAAAACCAAATTATTCAGGCTGCGGAACTGGATGACAATACAGCGGCGATTCAAGGCGAGGCCGGCAGGATATACCTGCAACGAGGTGAAAAGCAGAATGCGCGCGTTCATCTTTCCAAGGCCCACGCGCTGTGCCCAACCCTGAAACGATATTCCAATCAGCTGAAACGTGCGGGTGGAAAATAGACGAATTTCTCTTGGTGACCGGCTTGAATACCGGTAGTTTGCGGTCAAAATCTTAAACAAATCTCCGATACCACCGGGGCAATGAAAACAAGCAGGGCAGTCAGGTATGGCCGAACAGGATCCTCGATATATCAGCGTTACCCCTATGAAGAACGAAGGACCATTCGTTCTTGAATGGATCGCCCATAATCGTGCCATTGGTGTGGACCAGATTGTGGTCATGACCAATGACTGTACCGATGGTACTGATGCCTTGCTGCAGCGATTGCATGACCTTGGCATTGTCACGCATGTCGACAACAACTCGAGACGTCAGACCAGCCCGCAAAAACGCGCCTATAACGCCTTTCTGAAAATGGAAGTGGCCCGTCCACAGGATTGGGTGATCGTTATCGACGCGGATGAACATATTAACGTCAGAACCGGCGACCATACATTGCGTGCGCTGACGGGTGCCATGCCGGATGCAAAAACGATTTCAATGACTTGGCGTCTATTCGGAAACGCCGGCATTGTTCGGTACGAGGACCGTTTCCTGTCGGATCAGTTTCGCCAAGCTGCACCTGAGCGTATTTTTCGACCGCCGCAAGCTTGGGGCTTTAAGACTATGTTCCAACGCGGCGTATGGGATGCGCTCGGTGTCCATCGACCGAAAAGGCCGACCGTTGAAACGATGGAAGAATGCCATTGGTACAACGGATCCGGTCAACCGATGCCCGAAAGGTATTTTACTGCCAGTTGGCGATCGGCGCGGGACTCCGTCGGGTACGAGCATGTTCAGATCAATCACTATGCTCTGAAATCCTGTGAAAGTTATCTGGTCAAGAAAATGCGTGGTCGGGCCCATCATCTGGGGGAAAGCCTTGGGATGGAATATTGGAACATGATGAACCAAAACGCCGAAACTGAGACCTCGATCGACACAATCCTCGATCGGAAACGGGCTTTGTATTACGAAATGCTGTCAGACGCTGAGACGGCCCGCCTGCACCATATGACCTGCGATCTGCATCGCCAACAGGTTGCCCAGTTGCGCGAACAACCCGAGATGCAAGACCTCATGCGTCAGATGACCGCCGGGTTCTCAGCCAAGGCCGAGACCTGAGGTCGCTTGGCGAATAGGAACGTTTCATGCTCTGGCTACACATAGGAATGCCCAAGACTGGGTCGACTGCGTTACAGGGGTTTGTTCGCAAAAACGGTCAAGTGATGGCTGGGGCCGGATTACACTATATGGAAACGGGCCGCAGGCGAACCGAGGGGCAGGGGCGTCTGGCCAGCAGTCATAACCTGATTGCCTTCCACATGAACCAAACCGAACAGCCGGTCACCGCCCTGCGCGAAGCGATGGCAAGGGAATATGCTGAGCATGAGGATAAGGCATGCTTGGTATCGTCTGAGATGTTGTATTCAGTCGATCTGCACAAACTGGCCGAGATTTTCGCTGAGATCCCCGCGCGTGAGATGAGGATTGCTTTCTACTGCCGTAGATATTCTGACTTTTTCGAAGCCGACTACAAACAAAGGGCAAAGAACGGCAGGCTTGCCGGGGGCGGTTCTGAATATATTCGTACCCAGCTGGACGAGATACGTGCGCATCCTGAGCGTTTCAGCTTTGCCAGTGCTGCGGCTCGGATAAGGTCAGCTTTTCCGGGCGTCTCGTTGGTGCCTATGCTGTATGAGCGCTCTGAAATGGCTAATGGCAACATTATCGATGATTTTCTGAATCGCATCGGCGTCCAACTGCCCTTGGACAGCAAGACCGAAACATCGTCCAATCCTTCGCATTCAAGAGCCGCGTGTGAGGCGTTTGGTGTGGTCACTAGGGCTATGGGACGCAAGAAAAGTCGCCAGTTGCGACGTCGGGCTGTCGATGATCCCGTGATGATGCGTAAGAATGATGTGCTTGAACCGGATGAACGCGCCTGGCTGGACGCGTTTATGGCAAATGAAGATGTGAGTTTTCATCAAGAGTTTTTTCCCGACCGGACGCAGCTTTTTGCCCCTGTCAGGTTGAGCATGCATGATCAGTCGTTTCGCCGGGACACAGCTGCGGAATATCAGGCGCTGCGCCAGGCATCCGAGATCGTGTTTCGCATGGCGCTAGAGGGTTAAGCCCTTATTCGACGGTAATTTCCTGGCGCTGCCGGCCAGTGGTTTTGTCAAAGATCAGGATGCGATTGTCATCAGTCACAACCGCAAACCAGTTGTTTCCAATGGTGACCGCCTGCGCTGTTGCGCCATCGGGCAACTCAACCTGATCGGGCAGGGTGGGGGTCCGGTCCGATAGCCGGATGACAATCAGTGCGAATGTCACTAGAACCCCGCCAATCATCACCGCGGTCAGCAGCATGACCATTCTCCGCAGCAGGCGAAGCTGCGGCGTTTCCTGCGGTTCTTGGGGTTCGGAAGGGACAGTCATGGGCACTCGCCAGATTGAGTTTCAAATCGCGGCCGATCCGCCGCCCCGCCTTGATAAGGCGCTTTCCCGCGATGTGCCAGCGGGGGAAAGCCTGTCGCGGACCCGATTGGGGAAGCTGATCGAAGGGGGGGCCGTGATGATCAACGGAACCGCTGCCCGCGACCCCAAGGCCCAGGTGGCCGAAGGCGCAGTGGTGGCGATCACTGTGGCCGAGGCCGAAGACAGCCATATCGGCCCGGAAGACATCCCGCTGGAGGTCGTATTCGAGGATACCGACCTGATCGTGGTCAATAAACCTGCGGGTATGGTCGTGCATCCTGCGCCCGGCTCTCCGAACGGGACATTGGTCAATGCGTTGCTGCATCACTGCGGTGATGACCTGTCTGGCGTAGGCGGCGTAAAGCGCCCCGGCATCGTGCATCGTATCGACAAGGAAACCAGCGGGTTGCTGGTGGTGGCCAAATCCGACGCGGCCCATCACGGGCTTGCCGCGCAGTTCGAGGCGCATAGTGTCGAACGCTATTATCGCGCCATCTGTTACGGTGTCCCGGATGCCAATGATCCCCGGTTGCGCGGCGTCAAAGGTGTCAGCTTTGAGCCCGGAAACATCATGCGGATCACCACTCAGCTGGCCCGTCACAAGACAGACCGGCAACGACAGGCTGTGCTGTTTCACGGTGGTCGCCACGCTGTCACGCGCGCCCGCCTGGTCGAAACGTTTGGGGCGCCGCAGGGGCTGGCTCTGATCGAATGCTGGCTGGAAACGGGCCGCACACATCAGATTCGGGTTCACATGACCCATGCCGGTCATGGTCTGGTCGGTGATCCGGTTTATGGGGGCAAGCGGAAACTCGCAGCCAAAGCCTTTAGCGCGGCTGCCGCAGAGGCCGTACGAGACTTTCCTCGTCAGGCGCTTCATGCTGCGGTTTTGGGTTTTGAGCACCCGATATCGGGTGAAAACCTTCGCTTCGAGGCTGTGTTGCCGGATGATATGGAAAATCTGATTGAACAGCTGCGCACACCGCTGACATAATAAGCAAAGTTACGTGAATAACGTTTTCTTAGGTTTCCTTTATCAAACGTTAATTTCAAACTGTTAACGGTACCTCTTGAACGGATCGGGACGACCTCCCATATCCATGTTAACGACTTAAACATTTGTCGGAGGGACAAGAAACATGGCCAATTACGCAAATCTCCCCGCGCCGACGCCGGAAGGCGGGCTGAACCGCTATATGCAGGAAATTCGGAAGTTTCCCCTGCTGGAGCCAGAAGAAGAATACATGCTGGCCAAAAGCTGGGTTGAGAAGCAAGATACTGAAGCTGCACATAAAATGGTGACCTCCCACCTACGGTTGGCGGCCAAGATCGCTATGGGTTATCGCGGTTATGGGCTGCCACAGGCCGAAGTGATCTCCGAGGCCAATGTCGGTCTTATGCAGGCCGTGAAACGGTTTGATCCGGAAAAAGGGTTCCGGCTGGCGACCTATGCCATGTGGTGGATTCGCGCCTCGATTCAGGAATACATTCTGCGGTCATGGTCTTTGGTCAAACTGGGTACAACCTCGGCGCAAAAAAAGCTGTTTTTCAACTTGCGCAAAGCTAAGGCACGCATCGGTGCGCTGGAAGAGGGCGACCTGCGTCCGGAAAACGTGGCCCGGATCGCAAATGACCTTGGTGTGACCGAAGCAGAAGTGATCAGCATGAACCGCCGGATGTCCGGTGGCGACGCCTCTCTGAATGCGACCGTCGGGTCCGAGGGCGAAGGCACCATGCAATGGCAGGACTGGCTTGAGGACGAGGATGCCGATCAGGCGGGCGACTATGAGGCCCGCGATGAGCTCGACGCCCGCCGCGAGCTGTTGGCGGCTGCTCTTGAAGTTTTGAATGACCGGGAAAAAGACATTCTGACCCAACGCCGCCTGATGGATCAGGCCGTCACACTGGAAGAGCTGAGTACGCAGTACAATGTCAGTCGCGAACGCATTCGCCAGATTGAAGTCCGCGCTTTTGAGAAACTTCAGAAGAAGATGCGAGAGCTTGCCCGCGAAAAAGGGATGCTGGCCACAGCCTGACCTCTTCGTTTATTGAACGGACCCGGTGCGACATTGGTCGTGCCGGGTTTTCTATTTGTGTTAGCGCTAATGACACTCGGACTGAGGGCGATTACAACAGACCGGATCAAAGCCATAGGGGGTGTCCATGATGCAGAATCCGGTGAATTGGGGCGTATTGGGAGCTGCGAAATTCGCGCGGCAATATATGGCCCCTGCAATCCACGCAGCTGAGGGCGCGCGTCTGGCAGGCCTTGCGACGTCCGATCCCGCCAAAGCCGAACCGTTTCAGGCCTTTTGCCCGGATTTGACGGTTTATGACAGTTATGATGCGTTGCTGAACGACCCACAGATTGAGGCCGTTTACATCCCGCTGCCCAACCATTTGCATGTCGAATGGAGCCTTAAGGCACTGGACGCCGGTAAACATGTGCTGTGTGAAAAG
Organism: Ruegeria sp. CDSC042; assembly: GCF_059610745.1. Lineage (NCBI taxonomy): Bacteria > Pseudomonadati > Pseudomonadota > Alphaproteobacteria > Rhodobacterales > Roseobacteraceae > Ruegeria > Ruegeria sp. CDSC042. The sequence goes on along the minus strand of NZ_JBXWOF010000001.1, from coordinate 999,758 downwards.
CCGATGGCTATGACCGTGTCCGAATTTGCCCCATTGATCAACAAACGGGATGAGACCGGATTGTTGGCGGCCGAGGCTTATATGATCGTCCGACACCCTCAATGGAAGTTTGTACGCAAGCTGATCGCCGACAAGGCGATCGGGAATTTGGCCCATGTGACGGGTGCGTTCAGCTTTGACAGCCGGGCGGATACGGCAAACATTCGCAACCGGGCTGAGACCGGCGGAGGTGGGCTGCGTGATATTGGCGTCTATGTGATTGGCAGCGCGCGCTTTGTCACCGGGCAGGAGCCTGTTCAGGTCGAATCCGCCATCCGGTGGGAGGATGGGGTCGACGCTTTTACCGAGATTCGCGCTCAATTCCCGAATTTCACCTATTCCAGCTATGTCTCGATCCGAATGCATCCGCATCAAGAGATGGTGTTTCATGGCGACCGCGGCATGATCCGGCTGACTGCGCCGTTCAATCCGCGTGTGTTCGGAGAGGCGCGTGTCGAATTGCACCGCCCCGGCCTGGAAATACAGGTCACACGTTTCCCCGCGGACGATCACTATAAGCTGCAGGTCGAAGCTTTTTGTCGGTCGGTCCGTGAGGGTGCCGAATATCCGTGCCCGCTTGAGTTTTCACGCGGCACGCAGGAAGTGATTGACCGTGTGCTGGAGAATGCAGTGGCGCTGCCATGACTTGCCACGCTTCTTGAACCGCTGCAAAATCGGCTAACACCTTTACAGGAGGCATCCCGATGGCAGGTGGCTGGGCGCGCGACGGCGCAGTAAGCGAACAGATCGAGGCATCCATTTCGGATGAGCTGGCCCGAATGCAGGTCCAGAAACGGCCCGTAGGCGAAAGCCTGACCCATTGTGCCGAATGCGAAGAACCAATCCCCGAAAAGCGCCGCACAGCACTGCCTGGCGTGAAACTGTGCCTCGAGTGCCAGCAAGAACGTGACGGGGCGCATAAAATGCGCGGCGGTATCAACCGGCGCGGGTCGAAGGACAGTCAGTTGAGGTGAGTTTATTATGTTTGCTTTGAGCCCAAAGTAGAGGATGCCGCACAGCGCATCAAAGTCAGCTTTCCATCGGCATTGGTCAAAGCAAGCCGTGATTTCTGACCATACTTGGGAGACAATGGCCGACGTTTGTGATCTGTGGTGAAAACCGGCGCTAGCATGGATTTTGCCCTTGCGGTAGTTCCAACAATTGTACTGTATGGCATTAGAATTTTGGAGACCCTAAATGCTCAAAAGTCGATTTGAGAAAACAAAGGGCATGGCCGGCATTTTGCTGTTGTGTACACTACTGGCCGCTTGCGGCACGCCCGAGAGCCGGGCCGAAGTATGGGCATGGATTGATCGCAGAGATGGATATAGCAGCTCTGTCAATGCAATGATGAGTGCCCTAAGCGATGCAACACTAGTAACTCAAGACCCCAATTCTTTAGTTCAACAACACGGGACGCAGATAGAATATCATGCGTCTAACGGTAAATCGTATCTATGGTACCCGGGAAATCGCACAATCGTAGTAGGCCAATGGCGAGCCCAAGACTTCAACTCTGCAGGCGTTCAGCTCTGCTACAGATACGGCTCTAACGCATTCAACCCAGTTACAAAAAAGTCTGGTGGCTCATGGGAGTGCTCTAAACGCAGTTTTAGAGATTCTGATTTTCTTGAAGGTAACCCGTTCAAATTGAAGGCTGGCCCGGTACCTTTTGTCATACCTGATCGTCGCCGGTACTACCCCGAACATTTGGTAAAATGGCTGGGTGGAGACCCCACGAAGATTGCCTATAGAGACAGGACGCCTTATGCTGACCAGTTGCTACGTCGAATCGAACTTGAGACGCAATAACCTCAGACTAAGAGATGTCAAAGCAGACGTTGGTTGAAGGAAAATCAAGGTCGGCAATGTCCCCAAAGCTGACATCACCGCCTCCAAGACAGGCCGCATTAGCCCTCCATCGCTTCCAATTCATCAATAAAGCCCGAGATCATCGACAGGCCTTTGTCCCAGAACTTGGGATCGCTGGCATCCAGACCGAACGGGGCCAGTAGCTCTTTGTGGTGTTTTGACCCACCGGCGCGCAGCATGTCGAAATACTTGTCCTCGAACCCGTCGGCGCCGCTTTCGTAGACGGAATAGAGCGCGTTCACGAGGCCGTCGCCAAAGGCATAGGCGTAGACGTAGAAGGGCGAATGCACGAAATGTGGGATATAGGCCCAGAACGTCTCATACCCTTCCATGAATTCAAATGCGGGGCCGAGGCTTTCGGCCTGAACGCTCATCCACAAGGCGTTGATGTCGTCCGGGGTCAATTCGCCTTCACGCCGGGCGGCGTGCAGTTTGCATTCGAAGTCATAGAAGGCGATTTGGCGCACGACCGTGTTGATCATGTCCTCGACCTTGCCAGCCAGCAGAATCTTGCGCTGTTCCGGCGTTTCGGCCTTGTCCAGCATTTTGCGGAAGGTCAGCATTTCGCCAAAGACCGAGGCGGTTTCGGCCAGCGTCAGCGGGGTGGATGACAGCATCTCTCCCTGATCGGCGGCCAGCACCTGATGGACGCCGTGGCCCAGCTCATGCGCCAGTGTCATCACGTCGCGCGGTTTTCCCAGATAGTTCAGCATCACGTAAGGATGGACGTCGGTAACAGTGGGATGCGCAAAGGCGCCCGGCGCCTTGCCCGGCTTCACAGCCGCATCAATCCAACCTTTCGAGAAGAATGGCGCGGCGATCTCACCCATACGGGGATCAAAGGCCTCATAAGCGTCCATCACGGTTTTCTCGGCTTCATCCCAGCCGACAATCTGCGTGTCTTCCATTGGCAGGGGCGCGTTGCGGTCCCAGACCTGCATCACATCCAGACCCAGCCATTTGCGTTTCAGCTCGTAATAGCGGTGGCTCAGCTTGGGGTAGGCGGCCACGACCGCCTCGCGCAGGGCCTCGACGACCTCGGGTTCGACGTCATTCGACAGGTGGCGACCGGTCTGCGCGGTTGGCATATTGCGCCAGCGGTCGACGATTTCCTTTTCCTTGGCCTGCGTGTTGTGAACGCGGGCAAAGGTCTTGACGTTATCCTGAAATACGCGGGCCAATTCGCGTGAGGCCGCCTCGCGTTTGCTGCGGTCCTGCTCGGTCAGCAGGTTGAGCGTGCCTTCGATGTTCAGCTCTTCTCCGTCCACGTCAAAGGTCAGACCGGCAATGGTCTCGTCGAACAGACGTTCCCAGGCATCACCGACAACGCCCAGATCATGCAGGAATTTTTCTAGCTCGTCAGATAGCTGATAGGGTTTCATTGCGCGGATGCGGCGGAATACGGGCTCGTAACGGGCCAGATCGGTTTTGGAGTCGAAATGCGCTTTTAGCGCGTCGTCGTCGAGGCGATTGATTTCCAGCGTGAAGAACACCAGCGGCGTGGTAAAGACAGTGATCTTTTCCTGCATGTCCGAGAGGAACTTGGCGCGCTCGGCGTCGGTCGTCAGCTGATAATAGCGCAGTCCGGCAAAGGACATGATGCGCCCGGCGATCGAGTTGATCTTTTCGTTCCGCAACACGCAGGTCAGCAAGCCCAGGGCATCAAGATCCGCCAAATTGCCTTCGTAATCTGCGGCAAAGGCGGCGCATTCGGTTTCCAACCAGTCCAGGTCACGCGCAAGCTCGGCCGCGTCTTCCGAAGCATAGAGATCCGTCAGATCCCATTCCGGCAGGTTGCCAAGATTATCGGCCCCGCCGACCGCGTTTGCGTCACGTACTGGAAAAGGAAGGTCGCGCATGGATCACCTCGAAAATCTGCTTTGGCAAACATCTAGGCGCGACCGACGAGGATCACAAGCGGACAGTCAAAGGGAAAGCGCCGGTTCCTGGGGTGATCCGTCTATGCAGCTTTGAAATGCGCGGCGATTTGGTCAAATGCAGGGTCGCGCACCTCTGGCGGTTCCATCAGGACTTCGTGTTCACCGTCTGGAATTTCGATCAACGTGCTGTTCGGCCAGTTTGCCATGCGTGCGCGGATGGCCTTGCGGTCCACAATCTGCTCGTGGGAGCCGAGATATGTCAGGCATGGGATGGCTGGGGCAGTTTGCACCATCAACCAGTCGCATTCATCTAATGCCTCGCGCAGCCAGATCGTCGACGGTGCACCAAGGGACAGTTCGGGATACTTGGCCAGATGATCCTGCATCATTTTGTACATGGCAGGATCGCGCGTCAGGCTATTGCCTTCGAAAGGCTGTGTCAGAACATAGCTGTCCAGTGATGTGGTCGGGGGCGTCTTTTCGCCAAACCCCAGTCGTGGGGCCCAATTTGCGGTCAACCGGCTGATGGGTTTCATAAGGGGCGTAAAGAAAATCCCCCACATCGGACCGGTAAAAACACAGGTAGCAAAACAATCGTTTTCCAAAACTGCCCGCAATCCAATGGCACCACCCATAGAGTGGCCGATAACATGCCAGGGCCTGGGCAGATCAAGCTTTGTGGCCAGCTCTAGCGACACATCTACGTCTTGCTGATAGTCAGTGAATTTATTGACATGGCCAACCCGCGGATCGTCAAGCAACCGGTCTGCCAATCCCTGACCCCGCCAGTCGATCACCAGCACGGCAAAGCCACGCTTGACGAATTCACTCGCTGCATCACCGTATTTTTCGATGTATTCAGTGCGACCGGGAAACAGCATGACAGTCCCGTTCGCTGTACCTTCGGGGCGCCAATGCGCCACGCGAATTCGGGTACCGTCGGCGGTGTTCAACCAATGTGCAACACCGCCAGCGGGGCCGCCAGCCACGTCTTCGAACAAAGGGGCCGACGGGTATTCCATCAGGCCAGGGCCGAGGCGAGTTTCATTGCCGCGCCCATGTCGCCGTCAATGCTCAGTTTTCCGGCCATGAAGGCGCTTGTCGGGTCCAGATCACCATTGAGAATTTGCTCGAACGTGTCCGCATCAGCGTTCAAAGTCACGTCCGTTTCTTCATCGCCGATGCGCGCGCCGCTTGCATCAACTACGATCGCGCCCAAATCCGCGATGGCAAATTTAGCCGATGCGTCGAAATCGCCGCCCGACAGTTTCTCATTCAGCACTGCTGCGGCTTTTTCCAATGAATCGCTCATGATCTTCCTCATTTTGTTAGTACGCCGTGAATGGACATCCTCGGTCGCAACGCTACACTGACACTTGTTATGAGCAATGCAATCAACAATCTCAAAGGTACCGTTGCGGCACTTTCTGTCCTAGTCATGTTTTCCTCCACTTGCCTTGCGCAGCAGGAGGATTCCCGCGACGAGGCCGAGTTGTTGCAGAACCTTGCGCAGGCCACACCGGACCAGGCGACTGGAATCGACCGCCAGTTACGGGCGCTCTGGTCGCAATCTGGTTCGGCCTCCGCCGATCTGCTGCTGGAGCGTGGGCGCGAAGCACTGGATGATGGTGACACCTATGCCGCGATCGAGCATTTGACGGCCCTGACAGACCACGCGCCTGATTTCGCCGAAGGCTGGCACGCGCGGGCCTCTGCGTTTTTTGGGATCGAAAGGTTCGGGATGGCTGCCGCAGATCTGGAACATGCCCTGACGCTGAACCCGAACAACTATGAGGCCATCTACGGGCTTGGATTGATATTTGAGATTCTGGGTCAGCCCGAAAAAGCATTTGCGGCCTATTCCCATGCCTTGGCTATACATCCCCATTACGAAGAAGTAACCAATGCAGTGAATCGACTGAAAGCCCAGGTCGAGGGCTCGGCCCTCTGAGGACCGGGGGCAGGGGGCAAAGGTGAGCGGGTCATCCCGAATCGTGGCCGTACTTGGCCCAACCAATACAGGCAAAACCCATTACGCAATCGAACGTATGCTGGGGTACCGCACGGGGGTGATCGGCTTGCCGCTGCGTCTGCTTGCGCGCGAGGTATACGACAAAATCGTCGCCATTCGCGGGCCGTCGGTGGTGGCGCTGATCACCGGGGAAGAACGTATCGTACCGCCGCGTGCGAAATATTGGGTCTGTACAGTCGAGGCGATGCCCGAAGGCATGGGTGCCGATTTTGTGGCTATCGACGAAATCCAACTCTGCGCCGACCCGGAACGCGGCCACGTCTTCACCGACAGGTTGCTGCGCGCGCGCGGCACCAATGAAACCCTGTTTCTGGGATCCGATACCATGCGCGGTCCCATCGGGGCACTTGTGCCCGAAGCACAATTCGTCCGGCGAGAGCGGATGTCGCAACTGGTCTATGCCGGCTCCAAGAAAATCAGCCGCATGCCACCGCGCAGCGCCATCGTCGGGTTTTCGGTCGACAACGTCTATGCCATCGCCGAGCTGCTACGCCGTCAAAAGGGTGGGGCGGCTGTGGTCATGGGGGCGCTCAGCCCACGTACACGGAATGCGCAGGTTGAGCTCTATCAGAATGGTGAGGTCGACTATTTGGTTGCCACCGATGCCATCGGGATGGGGTTGAACCTGGATGTGAACCATGTTGCGTTCTCGTCCTTGACCAAATTCGATGGCCGGCGCATGCGGCCCCTGGCCCCGAATGAGCTTGCCCAAATTGCTGGCCGCGCTGGGCGCGGTATGTCCGATGGAACCTTCGGCGTGACCGGCGAGGCGCCGCCTCTGGACGACGGTGTCGCGCAGGCCATTATGGACAGCCGCTTTGCGCCGATGAAAAAACTGAACTGGCGGAATGCCGCCTTGCAGTTTGGTTCGATTGACGCTCTGATCCACACGCTCGAGATTAGCCCGGATAGCGAACACCTGATCAAAGCCCGTCCGGCAGATGATCTGAATGTGCTTAAATCCTTGTCGCAAGTTGCCGAAATTGCGGCCCGTGCCAGTGATCCGCAATCCGTTCGTTCGTTATGGAATGTGTGCCGAATCCCCGATTTTCGCGGCATCAGCCATGCCGAACATGCCAGCCTGCTCGAAGTGATTTTTGGCCACCTGCATGAAGGTGGTTCGATCCCGGATGACTTTATGGCGCGGCAAATCCGCCGGATCGACCGAACGGATGGCGATATAGATGCACTGTCAAAAAGGTTGGCATATATTCGCACCTGGACTTACGTTGCGCAACGAAATGGTTGGGTACGTGACGAATCCCATTGGCGTGATGAGACGCGCATTGTAGAAGACAGGCTGTCAGACGCTCTGCATGACCGTTTGACTCAGAGATTTGTGGACCGGCGCACATCCGTTTTGTTGCGCCGGCTCAAACAGAAGGAGGCCCTTTTGGCCGAAGTAAATGACAAGGGTGAAGTGACCGTCGAAGGTGAATTCGTCGGTCGTCTGGAAGGGTTCCGGTTCAGTCCGGACAAAAGCGCGCAAGGAGCCGAGGCGAAAGCCTTGAAATCGGCGTCCTTGCAAGCCCTCGCGCCGCAATTCCATCTGCGTGCCGATCGCTTCTATAATGCACCCGATACCGAAATTGATTTTACCGATCAGGGTGGCCTGATGTGGGGTGAATATGCCGTTGGCAAGCTGGTTGCCGGGGCAGAGCCTCTCAAGCCGCTGGTCGAGGTTTTTGTGGACGAGGCCGCGGGCCCCGATGTTGAACAGAAAGTTCAGCGTCGCCTGCAACATTTCATCGACCGCAAAGTGGCCGCACTGTTCGAGCCGTTGCTGAACCTGTCGCGCGATGAAGAACTCAATGGGCTGGCCAGGGGCTTTGCCTTCCGCATGGTTGAGGCGCTGGGCGTATTGCCGCGCGCAGGTGTCGCGCAAGACGTCAAGGATCTGGATCAGGACGCCCGTGGCGCGCTGCGCAAACACGGTATCCGCTTTGGTCAGTTCACCATTTTCATGCCGCTGCTGCTGAAACCGGCCCCAACGCGTCTGCGTCTTGTTCTGTGGGCATTGGCAAATGGCCTGCAGGAATTTCCCGACGCGCCGCCTCCGGGTCTTGTTACTGTGCCCATCGCCAAGGGCGCACCTGACGGTTATGACACTATGTGTGGTTATCGCGATGCGGGCGAACGCTCGATCCGGATCGATATGCTGGAACGTCTGGCCGACATGCTGCGCGCTGAAGACAGCCGTGGTGGGTTCGAGGCCAAGCCTGACATGCTGTCGATCACCGGTATGACGCTGGAACAATTCGCCGACCTGATGCAGGGGCTGGGCTACAAGGCCGAACGCGCCGAGCGTGAAAAGGTTAAGCCCGCACCAGCAGAGCTACCTGCCGCAGAGGCCACGGAAGTAGCTGCCTCCGAGGAAGTACCCGCACCAGAGGGAACCCCCGAAGAGGTCGCCGCACCAACCGAGGCGTCAGCCGAGGCCACCGAAAGCACCGAGGCAGCAGCCGAGGCCACCGCGCCGACAGCAGCAACAGATGAACCCGAGGTTGAGGTCTTCTATACCTTCACCTGGGGCCGTCAGCGTCAGGCCAACCAAGGCCCACGCCGTGAACAGCGGCAGGGGCAGGGCAAAGGTAAGCCGCGCGGTAAGCCTCAGGATGGCCGGGGCAAGCCGCAGGGCAAGAAAGGTGGCAAGCCGCAGGGTGCCAAGACCTTCTCGTCTCGTCCGCCGAAAAAGGAAAAGCCCATTGATCCCGATAACCCGTTCGCGGCCGCGCTTATGGGTTTGAAGGAAGGCAATTAACGCCTTATGACCGAGGCCCGGCTTCGGATCGATAAATGGCTGTGGCAGGCTCGGTTCTTCAAGACCCGCAGCCTGTCCGCCAAACAGGTCAGTGGCGGCCATGTCCGCGTCAACGGAAACCGGATCCTGAAACCGGCGCAGCCTGTGGCCCCCGGTGATGTTCTGACCTTCCCTCAGGGGCGGATTGTGCGCGTTGTGCGTATCGAAAAACTGGGTGATCGGCGCGGACCGGCAACCGAGGCGCAGACACTGTATACCGATTTGACCGAAAAGCAGGACACGCAGCCGCGAAATCCAGGGTTTGAGGGAAAAGGTCGTCCCACCAAGAAGGATCGGCGTCTACTTGATCTTTCTCGCAATCAAGATAGCTGAACATATCTTGAAGCTGACGCCATACTGATTTAGCTAGACGCCCAAACCGCAAACGGGAAATTCACCATGACCTATGTTGTCACTGAAAACTGCATCGCCTGCAAATACACCGACTGTGTCGAAGTGTGTCCGGTGGATTGTTTCTATGAAGGTGAGAATACACTGGTCATCCATCCCGATGAATGCATCGATTGCGGAGTATGTGAACCTGAATGTCCCGCTGATGCGATCCGTCCGGATACTGAGCCGGGCATGGATCAATGGGTCGAGTTTAATCGCAAGTTCTCCGAGCAGTGGCCGGTGATCGTGACCAAGAAAGACCCGCTGCCTGATGCAGAAGAGCGTGATGGCGAAGAGGGTAAGATGGAGAAATACTTCTCTGAGGCCCCCGGCGAAGGCGGCTAAGCGATTCGCGCTCTGAACTTGTCAGTTCAGCAGTGGGATGGCGCCTTATCTATCTGTTTCTTAACACCTTTCTTTCAAGTGGAAAGGGGCAGCCTTTCGAGTGTCTCAATTTTGTGATATACTCGGAAATTGAACGTTGATTGAGATGGGGATGACTCCGTAAGTATGCTCGCTTTGGAGTTCTGATTAGTTGAAAACACAGCAACCTGACCGGGCCGTACTGGCACGGGGTGGGTCGTTTTGTTGTCTGTCCCGCGCTCTCGTAACCAAGGAAGAACCTGTATGTCTAAGTCGAAGAAGCTTGAGTTTCGCCCCAACGACTATGTTGTTTACCCGGCCCATGGTGTCGGTCAGATCATTTCGATCGAAGAACAGGAAGTTGCGGGATACTCGCTCGAGCTGTTCGTCATTTCCTTTGAGAAAGACAAAATGACCCTGCGCGTGCCGACCAACAAAGCGACCGAGTCTGGTCTGCGGTCGCTCAGCTCGCCGGATGTCATCAGCCAGGCGATGAAAACGCTGAAGGGCAAGGCCAAGGTCAAGCGTGCCATGTGGTCCCGCCGGGCACAGGAATATGAACAAAAGATCAACTCGGGTGATCTGATCTCGATTGCCGAAGTTGTCCGCGATCTGCACCGCACCGATGATCAGCGCGAACAGAGCTATTCCGAACGTCAGCTTTATGAAGCCGCGCTTGAGCGTCTGACCCGCGAAGTCGCGGCAGTATCCGGCGCAGGTGAAGTGTCCGCGGCCAGGCAGGTGGATGAGGTTCTGACCTCGCGCGCGGCAGCGGCGGCCTGAACCTGCTGAAATCAAAATTTTAGGGCCATCCCCGCAAGGAGGTGGCCTTTTTATATTGCAGTCACCTATTGAAATCGGGGCCACTAAACCTGCGTAGCTACGGCCATAAGAAACCCTATCTCGGCCAGTTGTTGAGTGGCGCCCAGTATGTCACCGGTCTGACCCTCGATTTTGGCCTTGGCTAGCATCGCCATTGCCACCGCAGAGAAAGCGGCAGTCAGCGCAGGGAAAACCACCTGCAACCCGATCATTGGCAGAGTGAGCAGCAGCGCCATGGCCCCGCCGAGTATCACCGCGGTCGATCCGGGTGCGCCCACTGAATGGCTAAGGCCCGATTGGCGGGCATTTGGAAGGACGGACATAACAACAGGCATCATAGCCCGCGAAACGATGCATGCGGCCAATATGGTGGCAAAACCCGCATTCGAAAGGATCGCAGCAATCAACGACACGCGCAGCAGTTGCGAAGAAATCAGGGCAAGGACGCCATAGGTGCCGATGTGGCTGTCCTTCATAATCTCTAGCCGCCGTTCAGGCGTGAAACCGCCCCACAGCCCGTCGGCGGTATCTGCAAGCCCATCCTCGTGCATCGCGCCGGTGGTGATGGTCAGGACAAGAACGACAAGTATGGCACACGCTATCGACGGCAGCCCCATAGCCGTCGCCATCCATCCCACGGCACAGGCCAACAGGCCGACAACAAGCCCCGCCAATGGAAAGGCCCAAACGGCGCTGGCCTGACGCGAGAACACTCTGTCAGGCAGCCGCGGCACGGGCAAACGCGTCAACAGGACCAAAGCCAGCGGAATATCCCAGGCAGAAATGAGCTTGGTGTCGTTTTTTAGCACTCCTGCGCCTTTCAGGGTCTTGTCGGTTTGATCGCTTCGGTTAAACACGCAGGACCACTCTGATGCAACGAGGCTTTGGATGCTGCCCGAAATTAACAATCTGAATTCTTTCCGCGAAGCTGTCCGGCAAGCCTCCGGGCCCGATGATGCCGCTGCGCAAGGGGCGACTGACCGTAATGGGCAGCTGACCAAACCTCCGGGCGCGCTTGGTCGGTTGGAAGACCTGGCAATCTGGTATGCAGGCTGGCGCGGGGATGCCCGCCCGCAGATCACCTCGCCGCAGGTTATCGTGTTTGCCGGAAACCACGGTGTCACAGCACAGGGTGTTTCGGCCTTTCCGCCGGAAGTGACCGTGCAGATGGTGTTGAACTTTGAACATGGCGGGGCGGCCATCAACCAGCTGGCCAAGGCGGCTGGGGCAACGATGGATGTCCACGCGCTGGAGCTTGAACGACCGACCGCGGATTTCACATCAGGTCCAGCTATGTCAGAGGACGACCTGTTGCAGGCGCTGCGCACCGGGTGGGCTGCGGTCAGACCAGACGCCGATCTTCTTGTTGTTGGTGAAATGGGTATCGGCAACACGACCCCCGCAGCGGCGATTGCTTGCGCCTTGTTCGGAGGTCAGGCGGGCGATTGGACTGGTCGCGGAACAGGTGTCGATGATGCGGGATTGGCAAACAAAACCCGTGTGGTGGCCGAAGGTGTTACGCTACATGGCGGTTCGGGCGATGGGCTAGAGATTCTGCGCCGTCTGGGCGGACGCGAGATCGCCGCTATGGCCGGAGCCATTGCCGCCGCACGCGCGCTGCACATTCCGGTTATTCTGGATGGCTTTATCTGCTCAGCCGCCGCCGCGTGTCTGTCTGACCTTTCAGAGAGCGCGCTGGATCACACGATCGCCGGGCACCAGAGCGCGGAAGGTGCGCATGGCGCTGTGTTGGCCAAGCTCGGTAAAGAGCCTTTGCTGAAGCTGGGGCTGCGACTGGGTGAGGGCTCTGGCGGGGCGCTGGCGATCAATATCCTCAAAAGCGCTGTTGCCTGTCATTCCGGCATGGCGACCTTTGCCGAAGCTGGCGTCTCGGACGGTTGATCCGCGCGGCCTGACCGTCAGTTGAAGGTCAGGCCGATTTTTTGTCGTTTTCTTCTGCCAATTCCAGCAGTTCGGTCTCAAGGTCTTTTTCCAGCTGCTGCGCACGCTCGATGTATTTTTTGTTCTCGGCGGTGGGCAGCCCGGGAATCCAGAGCTCTGCCAGTTCACGAACCGACATGCGATCATGGTGGTAGAAAGTCTGTTCGGCCTGCGCTGCCTCGTATTCGCTGAGACCCACATTCTCGAGCACATATCGCCCGGCCCGTAATGAGCCATCGAATGTCTCGCGCACTATGTCGTTCGCGCCGGCTTGATACAGCTCGTACACATGGGTCCGATCCCGTGCCCGCGCGACGATGTGTAGGTCTGGGCGCTGGCGGCGCGCATAGCCGACAAGACGCGTCACCTTCTTGCGATCATCCATCGCAGCCACCAGAACAGATGCTTTTTCAAGGCCGGCCGCGCGCAACAGTTCCGGACGGGTCGGATCCCCCAGGAACCCTTTTACGCCAAAGCGACGCATCAGCTGGATGGTTTCGATGTTATGGTCAAGAACGATGGTTTTGAACCCGCTTGCCTGCACCAGACGATTGACGATCTGACCAAATCGCCCGATCCCGGCGATGATGACCGGGCCTTTCTCGTCGATCTCATCCGGTTCGGGTGCCGGAGTGCCATCCCCCATCCGGCGCGAGAGAAGATCATAAATGATGAACAAAAGCGGCGTGATCAGCATGGTCAGCGCAATGATCATCAAAAGTTTTTGTGACAAATCCCCTGGAATCACATTCTGCTGGGTCGAAAACGCCAGCAGGACAAAGCCGAACTCACCCGCTTGCGCCAGCCCCAGTGTAAACAGCCAGTGATCGCGTCCGCGCAGTTTAAAGGCGCGGCCAACCAAGAACAGAATGATCCCTTTGACCAAGATTACCAACAGGGCCAGTCCGATCAGGTCGAAGGGGTCGTCAAAGAAATAGGCGACATCGATGCCTGCGCCAACGGTGATGAAAAACAGACCAAGGAAAAGGCCTTTGAACGGCTCTAGGTCGCTCTCCATTTCATGCCGGAACTCGGAACTGGCCAGCACCACACCTGCAAGAAACGCGCCCAGAGCGGGTGACAGGCCAACCAGCGTCATCAGGAAGGAAATGCCAACCACAATCATCAACGCCAGCGCCGTATACATCTCGCGGAGGCGAGTCGCATGAATAAAGCGGAACAAGGGCCTGGTCAGGTACACTCCGGCGAGAATGACGAAACCGATCGCGGCAATGGTGACAAGCGTTACCGCCCACCCTGGCAACCCCTCGACCAATGACAAGCTATGATGCGCCGCGCCGTGGTGCCCCGTGGATATGCGGTTGATAGATCCGTCATTTGCAATCTGGGGAATGGCAGGCAGAGCCAGCAGTGGAAGCAGTGCCAGGATTGGTATGACCGCGATGTCTTGAGTCAGCAGTACTGAAAAGGTCGCCCGTCCTCCGTTCGTTTTCATCAAGCCCTTTTCCGACAGGGTCTGCAAAACAATCGCAGTTGATGACAGGGAAAGCGTCAGCCCCACTGCCAGGGCTACGGACCATGGATGATTTGCATACATGGCGACGCTGGCGATCACTGCGGTCGATAAAAGCACCTGGAGGCCGCCAAGCCCCAAAAGCCTGTCCCGCATATCCCAAAGAGCGCGCGGTTCCAGTTCAAGTCCGATCAGGAACAGCATCATGACTACGCCGAATTCAGCCACATGCTGCAGGTTTTCCGTTTCCGCACCCACCAATCCGAACAACGGCCCTATGACAAGGCCCGCGGCCAGATATCCCAGTACAGAGCCCAGTCCCAGACGCGCCGAAAGCGGCACGGCGATCACAGCCGCAGCCAGATAGATCGTCGCCTGGTAAAGGAAGTTGTCCATGATCGTCCTTTCAATGCGCTCAGGTGGGCAGGGGGGCGTCGCGTTTGAGCTGATCCATAACGATTTGGCTTTGTATCCGAGCCACTGCAGGATGTGGAAGGATTACCTGATGAAGCAAGCGATTAAGCGCGGATAGATCGTCGCAATAGACATGTAGTAAATAATCGGCCTCACCTGTCATTGTCCATGCGCTGGTGATTTCGGCGCGTGTTTCGACCATACGGGCAAAGCCTTCAGATTGCTCGGGGCCGTGCGTACTCAGATGAACCTGAACAAAACCCTGCACCTGCAACCCTAACTTTAGAGGATCGAGGCGTGCGACATAGCTGGTGATATACCCTTCAGCTTCCAGCCGTTGGCGCCGGCGACCAGCCTGACTGGGCGACAGGTTCAACATCTCTCCAAGTTGATGTGCTGTTAGGTGGGCGTTTTTCTGCAGCGCTGACAGCAGGCGCGTATCAGTGGAATCAAGCATGTGCGGAAAAACTCCGTGATTGGCCAATCTTATGCGCAATTTACGCGCGCTCCTTTAAGTTATTGGAAAACTATGCGCGAAAAAAGTGCCGATTAAGACGTATTTTGAAATCAGCAAATAAATTCCTGTATTAACGGAGACGCGCCATGGGTCCTTTCCCTCACAACGCCCCGAAATCAATCATATCGGATGAAAACCCCGCCGGAACCGATGGGTTCGAGTTTGTCGAGTTCGCACATCCCGAGCCGCAAGAGCTGCGCGATCTGTTCGCAAAGATGGGATTCGCGCTGGTCGGTCACCACAAGGACAAGCCTGCGATTGAGTTGTGGCAACAGGGTGATGTGACTTACATCCTGAATGCAGATCCCGACAGCTATTCTGCCCGGTTCGTGGGCGAGCATGGCCCTTGTGCTCCGGCGATGGGATGGCGCGTCGTGGATGCGCAGAAAGCCTATGAGCACGCTGTAGCGAAAGGGGCTGAACCTTATGACGCGGCAGACAAGACACTGAATGTGCCTGCAATTAAGGGGATTGGCGGATCGTTGATCTATTTCATTGATCAATATTACGAAACATCGCCCTATAATCAGGAATTCACATGGACCGAACAGTCCAAGCCCCGGGGGGATGGGTTCTATTATCTCGATCACCTGACCCACAATGTTTACAAGGGCAATATGGACAAGTGGTTCAAGTTCTATGGTGATTTGTTCAACTTCCGTGAAATCCGTTTTTTTGACATTCAGGGCAAATTCACCGGTCTTTTTAGCCGCGCGCTAACGTCTCCATGCGGGCGTATCCGCATTCCGATCAACGAAGATCGCGGCGAAACCGGGCAGATCGTTTCCTACTTGAAGAAATACAAGGGCGAGGGCATCCAGCATATCGCTGTGGGCAGCGAGGATATCTATGCCTCGACCGATGCGATTGCCGAAAAGGGGCTGAAGTTCATGCCCGGCCCGAACGAAGCCTATTATGAGTTGTCTAAAACCCGCGTGGTCGATCATGAAGAGCCGTTGGACCGGATGATGAAGCACGGCATCCTGATTGATGGAGAGGGGGTTCTGGACGGAGGTGAGACCCGGATTCTGCTGCAAATCTTCTCGAAAACGGTCATCGGACCGATTTTCTTCGAGTTCATTCAGCGCAAAGGCGACGATGGGTTTGGCGAGGGTAACTTTAAGGCGCTGTTCGAATCCATCGAGCGAGAGCAGATTGAAAGTGGAGAAATTTCAGCAGCTTGATGCAAGAAGGTAATCCTGCGTGGTCACCCGCGCAGGCCGCCTCCTAACCACGTGGCATCTTGAGAACCACGTTTCGCCCGCGTTTCTGATAGCGCAATTCATTGTCGCTGATAGCAATGACATTGCCGCCGTCAAGCCTGTCCCCGATCTTAAGCTTTTTGTACCTGCCGCTGGGCAGCCGAACCAATGCGCGGCGATTGGATGGGCTGCCGTAAACCCCGATCAGGTTCAGTTTCCGCAGGTTGATTGCATTGTCGATTGTGGCCTGCCGTGCAACCGAAGCCGAGGATGGGATTTTGGGCGCTGTGGTTTTGGGCTGGAACGTTCCAACCTCATTGTTGAGCTGTTCAATTCCAGCTGCCGAACCCAAAGTCGCAGTACCTGCACTGGCCTGCCGAGTCAGCCCGGCCGGTCGGAGTTTGGGGCGCGGCACCCTCATTTCCGCAAGGGGCTCAGTCGATTCCGGGGGCGGCGGGGCACGCAACAGGGATTCCGGGCGCGGTTTCGGGCGAATTCCGGACAATTCCTTCAATGTACGCCCTTGAAGCCGTTGCCGTTCAAAATTTTCGGCCAGGTTCTCGGGCCTTGGTTTTGGTCGCAATGTCGCCAGCCTGTTGTCGACCACTTCCTCAACAGGTGCCTTTTCCAGCCGGACCAAAGCCGATGGAGGGGGAGTTTTAGAAGGTGTTCCCAAATAGACAACCACCCCGTCCGGGTTCAAGACGCCTTCTTTGGTTGGTATTACCAGCCCGCGCTCGTCAAGGCTGAACCTAGCCCCGGCAGCGGTTGAAAGTGGTTCGAAATCAAATGGCAGGTCGGTGTCGTATGTGTGTACTGGCGGCAATGCGATTGCATCACGCGACAGATTCGAGTCGTCTTTGGAGGCCAGATACAGCTCAATTTGCGGATCCTGCGCTGGTGCTATCAAAAGGCCCGGTGACGTGATTTCGATCTCCGGCTGTGTCGGAACTAACTGAGGTTCAGGCTCAAGCTCGATTTCGTCTACCAACGCGGGCGCAACGTTCAGCGCCTCAAGAATGGCCTGGTCGGTTGCAGACAGCTCGGGCTCTGATTCAGAGGTCGGTGCCATTTCTGGCTCTGCGGTCTCAGGCACTGTGACTTCGGCCTGTGCTGCGGGTGTCTCTGCAGGCTCGACAGGTCCAGAACTCGGTTCGGGTTGGGATATTGTTTCGTCCAGCAGGGCCAGTTCTGAATCGACAGGGGCAGGGCTGTCTTCTCCGAAAAGGCTCCATATGCCACCGGCCACCAACATCAAAGCCACCGCCGCTGCAATTCGCACTGATGGCAGAGAGGCCCAGTTAGGTGCGGCCACTTTTTGGACAGGCCAAAAGCTGGTCGGAGCGGTAGAATCGGCGATCGCGTGAACAACCGGACTATCCTGCGCGGGGTCTGTGGCGATCGCTTTGGGCGCGTTTGTGGTCGCAGGCGCGTCCCCAAGCGGGAAAAACGGTTCGGTCGGAAAGTCATCTGTTTCATATGCAGCGCTGAACGCGACCGGAACGAATCCGTATCCCAGCACAAACCCCCGAGCTTCCTCCAGTGTATCGCGTGGAACGACGGCGACGCATGTGGTCGCCCCGTCATGTGCCGTGACATATACCAGCTCTGTCAGGTCATAAGGGGTGGCATCGGATACAGCGTTTTGCACAGCCTGTTCGGTGTCTTCGAAGGATGATCCAGCGGTATCGACTTTGATGAATTTGACCTGATCCCTTGGGATGACGACCTTGCAACTCAGGTCATTTTCAAGCGCAAATCCCTTGTCCCGAAGCACTTTCAACTGCTCTTCCAAGTTGGAGGCATCCAACGACACCTCACCTATGGCGAACCAGTCGCCATCGGAATTGTGGTGCAAAGAAATTCCGGTTGTAGAAATGGACAGCGCAAAAGCGGGTTTCATAATCCGGAGGAACCATAATTGTCAGTTGCAATGCAAACGATGCCTCGTCCGCAGACCGACATTAAAGCAGGATCTCGCCGAGGGAAAGAAAAAGCCTGCGTCTCCTCTTGCCTCGTGACCCGGTGCAGCCCCATGTTGAAATCAGGATAATTGGAGGGAAGATATTGAAGAAAATCGCTTTTCTGGCCGCTGTGCTGGCCATGACGTCGGTAGGGATGGCAACTGCGGAAGAACGTCGCATCATTGTTGATGCGGTAGGCATGGTGCATGTGGCCCCGGATATGGCCACCATTACCCTGGGTGTAACAAACGAAGATGCACAGGCATCAAATGCGATGCAAGCGACTTCGGACGCGGTGGCCAAAATTCTGACTCGACTGGATGAGATGGGGATCGAAACCCGTGATGTGCAAACACGTGATCTGTCTTTGTCGCCGGTATGGTCTGGGCGGAACAGTTCTAGCGGAGAGCGGCCCGAGATTTCCGGCTTTGTCGCATCCAACAGCGTCGTGGTGCGTGTTCGCGATCTGTCGCAGCTGGGTACCATCATGGATGCGGTCATTGACGACGGGGCCAACAATTTCGGCGGGCTGAGTTTCGGAATTCAGGACCCTGCACCGCTTGAGGCACAGGCGCGGGCCAAAGCTGTCGGTGAGGCGCGGGCAAAGGCCAACCAACTGGCACAGGCGGCCGAAGTCACGCTGGGTCCGGTTCAGATGATCCGCGAACAGGCCGGAGGGTTCAATCCCATGCCGCAAATGCGTGCAATGAACATGGCAGCTGAGGGCGGCGTTCCGGTTTCCGGGGGCGAGATTTCGGTCTCGGTCAACGTGTCGATGGAATTTCTGATTTCCGACTAGGATGTGTCGCTGGTTCGGGCCATCAGGGATTGCCGCTGCTGGCCCGACTGATCAAAATTTTCTGGTGAAAGCCAGGCCTCGAAAGCAGAGCGGATGCGCGGCCATTCTGTATCGAGGATCGAGTACCAGGCCGTATCGCGGTTGCGCCCCTTATAATGGGTGGCCTGCCGAAAGATGCCCTCGAAGGTAAAGCCCAGCCTTTGGGCCGCACTGCAGGACGGGGCATTCAGCGCGTCGCATTTCCATTCGTAACGGCGATACCCCAGCTCGTCGAACACGCGGCGCATCATCAGGTACATCGTCTCGGTGGATTTCGGGCTGCGTTGCAATAGCGGTGAGAAATGGATGTGCCCAACCTCGACCACACCGGCCGCAGGTTCAATCCGCAGGAACGAGGCCATACCAATCGGGGTGCCATCACCGTCTAGCACTGTGTGGAACATGGGATCGGCATCCATACAGGACGCGCGGGTCCAGGTGGCGAAATCTTCTTCGCTGTCGAATGGGCCATAGGGCAGATAAGTCCAGTTCCGCCCATCAGTGTCATTGGCAAACGCCCGGTATAGACCGGGCGCATGCCCGTTCACATCAAGGGGCACGACCGAGCAATAGTGGCCTTCCATCGGCGTATATGGCGGCGTCGGGCGCGGAAAACTGCCCGAAACCGGCCGGCCGACGGGTTGGCCAAGATCGTTGGTATCGTGCCCGGCCATTTGTCAGGCCGTCGCCTTGGCCAGCGCCTGATCCAGATCGGCAATCAGATCGTTGGCGTCTTCGATGCCAATGGAAACCCGAACAACGCCGGGACCGGCGCCTGCGGCTTCTTGCTGTTCCGGGGTCAGCTGACGGTGGGTGGTCGAGGCCGAATGAATGATCAGCGACCGCGCATCGCCCAGGTTGGCCACATGGCTGAAGATTTCCA
This sequence comes from Ruegeria sp. CDSC042, assembly GCF_059610745.1. Lineage (NCBI taxonomy): Bacteria > Pseudomonadati > Pseudomonadota > Alphaproteobacteria > Rhodobacterales > Roseobacteraceae > Ruegeria > Ruegeria sp. CDSC042. The sequence continues at coordinate 980,324 of NZ_JBXWOF010000001.1, read as the reverse complement.
GCGCGTTCACCAGTTTGACACAGGCGTCATAGCCGCCCTTGACCGCAAAGGTGAACAGCGCACCGGCGCCTTTGGGATAATGCGCCTTGACCCGGTCATGATAGGGCGAAGAGGCCAAGCCCGCATAGGTCACATACTCCACGCGATCATCAGCTTCGAGCCAGGCGGCCAGTTTTTGCGCGTTCTCAACATGACGTTCCATCCGCAGGGACAGGGTCTCGATCCCCATCAGCGTGTAATGCGCCGCCTGTGGGTTCATCGTCATGCCCAGATCACGCAGGCCGATGGCGATGCCGTGGAAGGTGAAGGCCAGCGGGCCAAATGTCTCGTGGAATTTAAGCCCGTGATAGGCCGGCTCGGGTTCGCTGAGGGAAGGGAACTTGTCATTCGCGGACCAGTCGAACTTGCCCGAATCCACGATACAGCCGCCGGTGACAGTGCCGTTGCCGGTCAGGTATTTGGTGGTTGAATGCACAACCAGCGTCGCGCCGTGCTCAATCGGGCGGCACAGATAGGGTGTGGCCGAGGTGTTGTCGACGATCAGCGGAATGCCGGCGCCATCCGTCACATCCGCCAGTGCGCGGATATCGGTGACATAGCCGCCCGGGTTGGCGACGGATTCGCAGAACACCGCTCGTGTATTTTCGTCGATCGCGTCCTTCACAGCATCCAGATCGTCAGTATCCACAAACTTGGCAGACCAGCCGAACCGTTTGATCGTCTGGCTAAACTGAGTGATCGTGCCGCCATACAGCCGGGTCGAGGCCACCACGTTGCAGCCAGGTCCCATCAGCGGGAACAGTGCCATGATTTGGGCGGCATGACCGGACGAGCAGCAAACTGCTCCAACGCCACCCTCAAGCGTTGCCACGCGTTCTTGCAGAACCGCCACGGTGGGATTGGTCAGGCGGGAATAGATAAAGCCGACTTCCTGCAGGTTGAACAGAGCCGCCGCGTGGTCTGCATCGCGAAACACATATGCCGTTGTTTGATAAATCGGCGTCTGACGCGCACCTGTTGCCGGGTCAGGGCGTGCGCCCGCGTGAATTTGAAGCGTGTCGAAACCGTAGGTGGGGCCGTCAGACATGGTGAAAATCTCCTGTTGGGCTATGTGTTGCAGAATCTCTAGGCGATTGGACGCGTGCGCACAACATTGCTGTCAGCGCATCCATAGACCTTTGCTTTTGATCTTGTTGCGAATGACCTGCTCGCGCTGAGGCAGGTTTTCGCGATCGAACATCTCGCGTATTTTGTGCCCTTTGCGCTGGAGCACCAGTTTCTTTATTGGGTCATAGCCCTTGAGCACTTTCTTGAACTTGTTGGGCGCAACCACAGTTTCCAGAACCTCGATCACATGGTCGCTTTCGCGGGCATACAGCAGGGGAAACAGACGGTAGTGGCACGTGACCGACCCGTCCAGCAGGCCAGTGGGCAGTGCGTCGCGGCCGCCGCCAAGGGCATGGATAACCAGCGGCAATGCGACCTGATCCAGCCATGGGTCCAGTGTTTGGCCCGCGAGTTCCAGGATATCCTCATCCCGGATAGTGCAGGCATATTCCAGGAACCGTTCGCCGAACTGGCGTGGGCATCTGTAAAAGAAATAACCCGCATTGAAATACAGGTAGCGCCGCCAGTATTCGGCTGGTTGGGCCTTGTCCAATGAGCTGTCGAAATCCAGTTCGAACCGCTCATACAGGGCGCGCCAGATACCGTCATACCCCGGACCATACAGGGTCGGGCGCGGCCATGTTCCCTCGACTTTCAGCGAGGCACCGGGGCGGTCAAAATCGAAGGGCACACTATTCAGGTCTCCGGTGACAAGCGTATCGCTGTCGAAAAAGACAAACGGTTCCCCCTCGGGCAGGGCCAAGAGCGCCTCGATCTTGTTTCCATAGGGATAGCTTCCACCGAAAGCCCGGTTTTCAAACGGTAGAATTTCGGCCCCAAGCTGATGTAGCGCTTTCAGGACATCCTCATCCTGAATGCTGGGATCCTGTGACCAGCGGGCCCCTGGTTGAGGAACGGCAACGAACAGGCGGCCTGCGAAATCGGGACAGCTGTGTCGTAACGAGGCTGCAAACAGCAGTGCCTCGTATTGCAGCCGATTGTTTTGGCCGATGACCACGATATTGAATTTATTGTTGGCGGTCTGCATCGGGCGTCTCTCGGGTTCGTGGCGTTGGGCCAGCACTGCTCGAATTTTGGTTGGGCGTACACTAGGTAGAGACGTGGCACAAAACCAGATGTGATCATAGATCATGCATCTGAATTTTGAATTCAGGACTTGCGCAACCATCTAGAGACCAGACCAAACAGGAGAAGCCGCATGAGAGTTAACGCAGATTTCACAAAACGTGTTGCTGTGCATTTCGACCGGAATGACTGGATTGCGTCACCTGCCGCAGGTGTCGAGCGCAAGATGTTGGATCGGATCGGGGAAGAGGTCGCCCGCGCCACCACGATTGTCCGCTTTGCCCCAGGAAGCGCCTTTGCCGCCCATAGGCATGATGGAGGAGAGGAGTATCTGGTGCTGGACGGTGTGTTTCAGGACGAGACCGGTGATTTTCCTGCAGGTAGTTATGTGCGCAATCCTCCGACATCTTCCCATACGCCTTCGGCAAAAGAAGGCGCGACGATACTAGTCAAACTGCACCAGTTTGACCCCGAGGACAGGACCGAAATTCGTCGGTCGATTACCGGGGATTCGAATCTTCAGCTTTTCAAGGACGCACGCGAAGATGTTCGCGTATTGAATCTGTCACCTGGCGAAAAGCTGGATCTGGATGCAGTCGATGGGCTGGAGTTGTTTGTCATCGCAGGTTCGGTGCAGGAATCCGACGAAGAATTTTCGGTCTGGGACTGGTTGAGATTACCGCCAGGTGCGCGTTCCACTGCTTTGGCGGGAGCAGAGGGCGCGCGAATTTGGATCAAATCTGGGCACCTGTCACAGATGATCTGAGCGGTTCCGGCCCAAAAAACCAGCAATGTACAGTAAAAAACCGGGTGTTTCGGCCTGGTTATTCATTTTTTGACCATTTGGCAAAATTTACCATTTGATAAAAAATCAGATTGTGCCAAGCTGAGGCCATAACAACATATCTACAGGGAGTAGAGCGATGGCACAGGGCCAGATGGTCCCCGGCATAGTCTCCGGGAGGCTTTCCAGCGATGAGCTGACCTCGAATTTCACGGATCTGCATCCACCACTTGCCCCGCATGAGGCCGCAGTGGCCGCGGATCGGTGCTATTTCTGCTATGACGCGCCGTGTGTGACGGCCTGTCCGACAGACATTGATATTCCATTGTTCATGCGCCAGATTCAGGCCGGTCAGCCTGAAGCTGCGGGTGAAACCATCCTTGGTCAGAATATCTTGGGTGGCATGTGCGCCCGTGTTTGTCCGACCGAAACGCTGTGCGAGGAAGTCTGCGTACGCGAAACCGCCGAAGGATCGCCAGTCGAGATCGGGCGTTTGCAGCGGTTTGCTACTGACAGCGTTATGGCATCGGGCGACCATCCGTTCCAGCGCGCCGCATTCACCGGCAAAACGGTGGCCGTGATCGGGGCAGGGCCCGCAGGGCTGGCCTGTGCGCATCGGCTGGCGATGCTGGGGCATGATGTGGTCATTCACGAAAGCCGCCCAAAACCCGGCGGTCTGAATGAATATGGAATTGCCGCCTATAAATCGACCAATGATTTCGCTCAGGCTGAGATCGACTGGTTGCTGAGGATCGGCGGCATCACCATCGAGACCGGATCGGTGCTGGGCGAGGGCCTGTCGCTGGATGGCCTTGTTGACAACTACGATGCGGTTTTCCTGTCCATCGGTCTGACAGGTGTGAATGCATTGCGGGCGGGCGGCGAGGATCTGACCGGCGTGCGCGACGCGGTCGACTTTATCTCGGATGTGCGTCAGGCGGCCGATCTGGCTGAGCTGCCCGTTGGGCGGAATGTCGTCGTCATCGGAGGCGGCATGACCGCGGTTGACGCAGCTGTAAAGTCGAAATTGCTGGGCGCGGAAAACGTCACCATCGCCTACCGGCGCGGACGCGAGGCGATGGGTGCCAGCCGCTATGAGCAGGATCTGGCCGCATCGCACGGCGTCAGGATCATGACCAATGTTCAGCCCATAGCCGTACACGGCAACGGGGCAGCCGCCGAGATCGAATTGGAGTATACTGCCAGCCATGACGGTCAGTTGAAGGGCACCGGCGAGAAAACCCGCCTGCCTGCCGATCAGGTGCTGAAGGCGATAGGTCAGACGCTGGAAGGAGCGCCCGAAGGGCTGACGTTGGACGGGAACAAGATCGCCGTCACGGGGGCCGGGCGCACGTCGGTACAAGCGGTCTGGGCCGGAGGCGACTGCGCCGCAGGCGGGGATGACCTGACCGTGACCGCAGTGGCCGAGGGGCGCGATGCCGCGATGGATATCCACGCAAGTCTGATTGCGTGAAACTCAATGATCAAGATGCCTGCAAGCATCAGGGAGGCCGGATAAATGGCTGATTTGAAATCGAACTTTCTGGGAATTGAAAGCCCCAACCCATATTGGCTGGCATCTGCGCCGCCGACGGACAAGGAATATAACGTCCGCCGTGCCTTTGAGGCCGGATGGGGGGGGGTCGTGTGGAAAACACTCGGGTCCGAAGGTCCACCGGTCGTCAATGTTAATGGCCCCCGGTATGGGGCGATCTACGGCGCAGACCGTCGGTTGTTGGGTCTGAACAACATCGAGCTGATTACAGACCGCCCATTAGAGGTAAACCTTGAAGAAATGGCGCGGGTTAAGGCTGATTATCCAGATCGCGCCCTGATCGCCTCGATCATGGTGCCGTGCGAGGAAGAAGCCTGGAAGGCCATTCTGCCGCGTGTTGCCGAAACCGGTGCCGACGGGATCGAACTGAACTTTGGCTGTCCACACGGGATGAGCGAGCGCGGGATGGGGGCGGCCGTAGGGCAGGTGCCGGAATATATCGAGATGGTGACGCGCTGGTGCAAGAAATACTATGACCGACCGGTCATCGTGAAACTGACGCCGAATATCACTGATATCCGCAAGCCGGCAGAAGCCGCAAAGAATGGTGGTGCGGATGCGGTATCACTGATCAACACGATTAACTCGATTACCAGCGTCAATCTGGATAGCTTCAGCCCTGAACCCTCGATTGACGGCAAAGGCAGCCACGGTGGCTATTGTGGCCCTGCGGTGAAACCGATTGCCCTGTCGATGGTGTCCGAGATTTCGCGTGGACAGGCAACGAACGGAATGCCGATCTCGGGTATTGGCGGTGTGACTACCTGGCGCGATGCAGCAGAGTTTATGGCATTGGGTTGCGGCAATGTTCAGGTCTGCACGGCGGCGATGACCTATGGGTTCAAGATCATTGACGAACTGACGGCGGGCCTGTCGAAATGGATGGATGAAAAAGGGTATCAGGACGTCTCGGAAATTGTCGGTCTTGCGGTTCCGAACGTGACCGACTGGCAATATCTGAACCTGAATTATGTCGCCAAGGCCAAGATTGATCAGGATCAGTGCATCAAGTGTGGTCGTTGCTATGCCGCCTGCGAAGACACCAGCCACCAGGCCATTTCAATGTCCGAAGAGCGCGTGTTCGAGGTTATGGATGACGAATGTGTGGCCTGTAACCTGTGCGTGGATGTGTGTCCGGTCGAGGGATGTATTTCCATGGTGCCGATGGACGCTGGCGAAATCGACCCGCGCACGGGACAGGAAGTGCAGCCCGAATATAGCAACTGGACAACCCATCCCAACAATCCAATGGCGAAAGCCGCCGAGTAGTCTAAGAAAACTCGTCGAATTTTCTTAGAGTAGGATGTCGATGAGGGGGCGTTGTGGCAGTTTGCGACATATTGGGTGGCGGTGCGGATCAGATGATATCCGCGCCTCCTTACTTCGTCTTGGACCGCCTCATGCCCCACTTCTCGCTCTACCCACCCAACGAAAGCCTTACCACGGCACCCGTGTGTGGACAGGGAAGAAAAGAGTAGCGTCATCCTAGGCTCAGGGTGAGCGGGTTCCGGCTAACGAAAACCTAAGGCGCCAGCAATTTGCGGTAGAGCGTGTCGATGAACGGTTCAGCACCTTCATATGGGTCTTCGTCGCCAAGAATGGCCCGAACCTGGACATCGAAATCCGCATAATGCTGTGTCAAAGCCCAGATGGAGAAAATAAGGTGGTAGGGATGGAGGCGCGCGATTTTACCCTGTTCCATCCAGGCCGTAAGGATTGCGGTCTTCTCATCCATCAAAGTTTTGAGATCATTGGACAATGCATCGTGTATGCGTGGCGCACCCTGGACCAGTTCATTGGCAAACAGACGGCTTTCGCGCGGAAGTTCCCGGCTCATTTGCAGTTTGCGATGGATATAAGCGCGTATCTCTTCCAAAGGGTCCCCGTCGGCGTCGAGATCATGGAGGGGGGCCAGCCAAATCTCGAGAAGGCCAGATAGAAGGGCCGTGTGAATCGCTTCTTTTGAGGGGAAATAATACAGAAGATTCGGCTTGCTCAACCCGGCCTCGGCAGCAATCTGGTCGACGGTGGCACCGCGGAAACCGTAGGCAGAAAACACGTTCAAAGCGGCTTCTAGAATTGCAGCGCGGTTTTTTTTCTGAATTCGTGTTGGTGCGCGGTCTTTGGACATGTCTTTGCCTGTCTGATTTTTGGGCTCGCAAGTGCGGAATATGCCAAAAATTCCCACCGAGCTCTGCTATTTCTTGACTGATGTCGAACCCGTGATAGCGTGAGTTTGACCAGATGGTCAAATCAAGACACCAAAAGCGAGCAAATCGCAAGCAACAGGGAAGACTAGGATGGCAGCTCCGGCGCAGAACCTCAGGATCAATGGCGACAGGTTGTGGGACAGCCTGATGGAGATGGCCAAGATTGGCCCGGGTGTTGCGGGGGGCAATAATCGTCAGACCCTGACGGATGAAGATGCGGCAGGCCGCGCGCTGTTTCAGAAATGGTGCGAAGAGGCCGGGTGCACCATGGGGCTGGACCAAATGGGCAATATGTTTGCGCATCGAGAGGGCACGGACCCCGAGGCATTGCCGGTCTATGTGGGTTCACATCTGGATACGCAGCCGACAGGCGGCAAATACGACGGTGTTCTGGGTGTATTGGGCGGGCTGGAAATCATCCGCACGCTCAATGATTTGGGAATCAAGACCAAACATCCAATCGTTGCGACCAACTGGACGAATGAAGAAGGCACGCGCTATGCACCTGCGATGCTGTCCTCGGGGGTTTTTGCCGGGATGCATACGCAGGATTGGGCTTATGACCGTGAGGATGCCGATGGTAAGAAGTTCGGAGATGAGCTGAGCCGCATTGGCTGGCGCGGTGACGAAGAGGTTGGTGCCCGAAAGATGCACGCCTTTTTTGAGCTGCATATCGAACAGGGCCCCATTCTTGAGGCCGAAGGGAAGGATATCGGCGTTGTCACCCATGGTCAGGGTCTCAGCTGGACCCAGATTACAGTTACCGGAAAGGACGCCCATACCGGGTCTACGCCGATGCCGATGCGCAAGAATGCCGGATTGGCGATGGCGCGTATCCTTGAAAAGGTTGACGAAATTTCTTGGTCCCATGCGCCCCACGCGGTGGGTGCGGCGGGGCATATTGATGTGTTTCCGAATTCGCGTAACGTGATCCCGGGGAAAGTTGTGTTTACTGTCGATCTCCGTTCGCCCGATCTGGACGTGATCACCGATATGGAAAATCGTCTGCGCGTAGCGGCCGAAGATATCGTGGATGAGATGGGCCTACAGATCGAATTCGAGAAGGTCGGCGGATTTGATCCGGTGCAATTTGATGAAGGCTGCGTGGCAGCCGTGCGCGATGCGGCTGAACGGTTGGGTTATTCTCATACAGATATCATTTCGGGCGCCGGTCATGATGCCTGCTGGATCAACCGGGTTGCACCAACAGCGATGGTGATGTGCCCTTGTGTGGATGGGCTAAGCCATAACGAAGCCGAAGAAATCAGCAAGGATTGGGCTGCCGCCGGGGCGGATGTTCTGTTTCATGCGGTCGTAGAGACGGCTGGGATTGTGGAATAGGGGGCTCTGCCCCCGTCGCCCGTCGGGCGACTCCCCCGAGGTATTTGTAGCCAGATGAAGCAAGCGGCGCAGACCGCATCAGGGAGATTGATATGAGCACTGTTATCAAGAACGGGACCGTCGTAACCGCGGATTTGTCTTACCAGGCGGATGTGAGGGTCGAGCATGGGGTGATCACTGAGATTGGGCCGGACCTAAAAGGTGATACGGAACTGGATGCGACAGGCTGCTATGTGATGCCTGGCGGGATCGACCCGCATACGCATTTGGAAATGCCGTTCATGGGCACCTATTCCAGCGATGATTTTGAAAGCGGAACCCGGGCGGCATTGGCTGGAGGAACCACGATGGTGGTTGATTTCGCTCTGCCCAACCCAGGTGAAAGCCTGCTGGATGCGCTCAAGCGCTGGGATAACAAGTCGACACGTGCAAATTGCGACTATTCTTTCCACATGGCGGTGACCTGGTGGGGCGAGCAGGTGTTTGATGACCTCAAGACGGTGATCGAGACACGCGGCATCAACACGTTCAAGCATTTCATGGCCTATAAGGGCGCGTTGATGGTCAATGACGATGAAATGTATGCTTCGTTCAAGCGTCTTGCCGAGCTGGGTGGAACGGCCATGGTGCATGCCGAGAATGGCGATGTTGTTGCCGAGCTCAGCGCCAAGCTGTTGGCCGAAGGCAATACAGGTCCCGAGGCACATGCCTATTCCCGTCCGCCGCAGGTCGAGGGCGAAGCGACCAACCGCGCGATTATGATCGCGGATATGGCCGGAGTGCCGCTGTATGTGGTGCACACTTCGTGCGAAGAGGCGCATGAGGCCATTCGGCGTGCCAAGATGCAGGGCAAGCGGGTGTGGGGGGAACCTTTGATCCAGCATCTGACCTTGGATGAGAGCGAGTATTTCAACCAGGATTGGGACCACGCGGCGCGGCGGGTCATGAGCCCTCCGTTCCGAAACAAGCAGCATCAGGATAGCCTGTGGAACGGATTACAATCTGGTTCGTTGAGTGTCGTGGCCACCGACCATTGCGCCTTTACGACGGATCAGAAACGCTTTGGCGTGGGGGATTTCACCAAGATCCCGAACGGTACCGGAGGGTTGGAAGACCGGATGCCGATGCTGTGGACTCATGGGGTGAACACTGGTCGGCTGACGCCAAATGAATTTGTGGCAGTCACTTCAACAAACATCGCCAAGATATTGAATTGTTATCCAAAAAAGGGCGCAGTTCTTGTAGGTGCCGATGCCGATTTGGTGGTGTGGGATCCTGAGAAAGGCAAGACGATCAGCGCGAAATCGCAGCAATCTTCGATCGACTACAACGTGTTTGAGGGCAAAGAGGTCAAAGGCTTGCCGCGCTTTACTCTGACCCGTGGGCAGGTTGCAGTGCATGACGGAGAGATCAGGACTCAGGAAGGCCATGGCCAATTTGTTGAACGCGAGGCCAATACAACCGTCAACAAGGCGCTGAGTACTTGGAAAGAGCTGACAGCTCCGCGACCGGTGGTACGCACGGGTATTCCAGCAACCGGTGTATGACAGAATATGTGGCAGATATCACGTCTTATTACGGTTTAAGTTCAAGGGGATGGAATGAATATTGAAACCGCTGCACCGCCTGTAATCGAGGCGCGGCAACTGGATCTGACCTTTCAGACCAATGACGGGCCGGTCCACGCTCTGAAGGATGTGAACCTGACCATCGAAAAGGGAGAATTCGTCAGCTTCATCGGGCCCTCCGGCTGTGGTAAGACCACCTTTTTGCGGTGCATCGCTGCGTTGGAAACACCGACTGGCGGGACATTGACCGTCAACGGTATGACTCCGGATGAGGCGCGGCGGAAACGGGCCTATGGCTATGTATTTCAGGCCGCGGGTCTGTACCCTTGGCGCACCATTTCCAAGAACATCAAGCTCCCGCTTGAAATCATGGGGTTTACAGCTGCCGAGCAGGAAGAACGCGTAAACAAGGTTTTGGAACTTGTTGATCTTGAGGGGTTTGGTGGAAAGTTTCCCTGGCAGTTGTCGGGTGGAATGCAGCAACGGGCCAGCATCGCACGGGCGTTGGCCTTTGATGCGGATATCCTGCTTATGGACGAACCTTTTGGCGCGTTGGATGAGATTGTCCGCGATCACCTGAACGAGCAGCTTCTGGCACTTTGGGCGCGGACTGAAAAGACCATTGGGTTTGTCACCCATTCCATCCCTGAGGCCGTCTATCTGAGCACCAAGATCGTTGTAATGAGCCCTCGGCCCGGACGGATCACTGACGTGATCGACAGTCCGTTGCCGAAAGAGCGGCCGCTCGATATTCGCGACACGCCGGAATTCATCGAAGTTGCCCATAGGGTGCGAGAAGGGTTGCGCGCGGGGCATTCGGATGAATAGCAGCGGGTTCAAGGCATTCTGGGCTGTATTGACGGTACTGGCCGTCATAGTAGCCTTTTGGTACGCCGCTTGTATTCCGATGAATATCAAAGGTGTTCTGACCGAACAGGAACGGGCCGGCGCCACAGTTCAGCCACCCTCGGCAAAAGATCGTCGCGATCTGTCCGAATTCAGCCTGGTTCTGGACAATAGCTTTGCCATTCCAGCCACGTGGGAACAGGATCGTCCACGGTTGCCCGCTCCGCATCAGGTGGCCGTTGAGATATGGAAGACAACAGTTCAGAAGAAAATCACCTCAAAGCGCTCGCTGGTTTATCACGGCTGGGTGACGCTGAGTGCGACGATACTGGGTTTTGCCATTGGCACCGGTCTGGGAATTCTGCTGGCTGTTGGGATCGTACATAGCCGGGTCATGGACCTGTCGGTCATGCCCTGGGCGATAGTCAGCCAGACCATCCCGATCATCGCTCTGGCCCCGATGATCATTGTGGTCCTATATTCCGTTGGCGTGCAGGGGATTATCCCCAAGGCGGTCATATCGGTCTATCTCAGCTTTTTTCCTGTCGTGGTCGGCATGGTCAAAGGTTTGCGCAGCCCTGATGCGATGCAACTGGATTTGCTGCGTACCTATAGCGCGAGCCACGCGCAGGGGTTCTGGAAACTGCGTTTGCCGGCCTCGATGCCGTATCTGTTCACATCGCTGAAGATAGGCATTGCGGCTTCATTGGTAGGGGCCATCGTGGGGGAATTGCCCACCGGGGCAGTCGCGGGGCTGGGCGCGCGCCTGCTGGCAGGCAGCTATTATGGTCAGACCGTGCAAATCTGGTCGGCCCTGTTTGCGGCGGCGATTCTGGCGGCCTGTCTTGTGGGGCTTCTGGGGCTGATTGAAAAGTCGGTCCTGAAACGGATGGGGATTGCGCAATGATACCAATTCTGGGCGCACTCGGTGTGTGGCTGTTGGGATGGTGGATGAACAGCCGCTTGGCCAGCGGGCCCTATGCTGATACGCGGATGGTCCGGTTTCTGGCTCCGCTGATCTTTGGTCTGACTATCATCATCATCTGGGAGCTTTTGGTGCGCGGCCTTGAGGTGTCTTTGGTCATTCTGCCCGCTCCATCGGTTATCTGGATTCGGTTCTGGGACAGTTTGCCCACGCTTTGGATGGATTTCGTGCAAACCATCATCAAGGGCGCGCTGAGCGGTTACATCATCGGCTGTGGAGCCGCCTTCCTGATGGCGATTGCAGTGGACCGGTGGGATTTTCTGCGCCTTGGGCTTTTGCCCGTGGGCAACTTCGTGGCCGCTCTGCCGATTGTTGGCACCGCGCCGATTCTGGTCATGTGGTTCGGGTTCGACTGGCACTCCAAAGCGGCGGTGGTTGTCGTGATGGTCTTTTTCCCAATGCTGGTGAACACCGTCGCCGGGCTGCGCGAGGCGACAGCAATGCAGCGCGACCTGATGGAGACTTATGCCGCCACGTATTGGCAGAGCTTTCTGAAGCTGCGCTTGCCTGCCGCGATGCCATTTGTTTTCAATGGTCTCAAGATATCCACCACCCTTGCATTGATCGGCGCTATCGTGGCCGAGTTCTTTGGCTCACCGACGCTTGGCATGGGGTTTCGGATATCAACCAGCGTGGGGCAGCTCTCATTGGATATGGTCTGGGCCGAGATCGTAGTGGCGGCTTTGGCCGGGACATCATTTTATGGTCTGGTGGCCATGATCGAAAAGGCGGTGACCTTCTGGCACCCGTCGCAACGCGGATAAGAATTCAACAGACCCCAAAAATGAAAAATGGGGCGCCAACTGAAACTAGGAGATGTGAAGATGAAAAAGATACTCAGCGGGGCGGTTGCCGCCTTTAGCCTGGCCGCCAGTGCAGCCTGGTCAGCGGATGAGGTGACATTGCAGTTGAAATGGGTCACGCAAGCTCAGTTCGCAGGTTATTACGTGGCCAAAGACAAAGGGTTCTACGAAGAAGAAGGTCTTGATGTCACCATTCTGCCAGGCGGCCCGGACATAGCGCCGACACAGGTCATTGCCGGTGGCGGCGCTGACGTGACGGTCGAGTGGATGCCAGCTGCGTTGGCCGCGCGCGAAAAGGGCCTGCCGCTGGTGAATATTGCCCAGCCTTTCAAAAGCTCGGGTATGATGCTGACCTGCTGGAAAGATGCCGGTATTTCCGCACCAGAAGACCTTAAGAACCGGACACTGGGCGTCTGGTTCTTTGGCAACGAATTCCCCTTCATGAGCTGGATGAGCCAGCTGGGCATTGATACCGGTGGCAAGAGCGAAAATGGCGTCGAGGTTTTGAAGCAGGGCTTTAATGTCGACCCGCTGCTGCAGCGTCAGGCTGATTGCATCAGCACCATGACCTATAACGAATACTGGCAGGTCATAGATTCCGGCGTTAGCCCCGACGAACTGGTCACATTCAAATACGAAGATCAGGGCGTCGCGACGCTGGAAGACGGCCTGTACGTTCTTGAAGAGAACCTGAGCGACGCGGCATTTGTCGACAAGATGGAACGTTTCGTGCGGGCGTCGATGAAGGGGTGGAAATATGCCGAAGAGAACCCAGATGAAGCGGCCGATATCGTGCTTGAAAATGACGCGACTGGCGCCCAGACCGAAGCGCATCAGAAACGTATGATGGGTGAGATTGCCAAGCTGACTGCGGGCTCAAACGGATCGCTTGATCCGGCGGATTTTGAGCGCACTGTAGGGACGCTGCTTGCCGGTGGTTCTGATCCCGTTATCACCAAACAACCCGAAGGTGCCTGGACGCATCAGATTTCGGATGCAGCACTGAACTGAGTCAGGTTCACGATGGAATATGGCGCGGTCCCAAACGGGGCCGCGTTTTTTGTTGGAAGCGTCGAAAATGTGACTGCACTTGTATGGCGTTTGTCATAGTAATTACCTGTAAATTATAGCAAACTGTTCAACATGGGTGATATTAGGTAGATAATGCAGGATTTTACAACAGAATTCAGGTCTGCGCTTGCTTTGATCCTTCATTGGGATCCGGAGCTGTGGGCGATTGTTCTGTTGTCCCTGAAAGTCTCTGTTTTTGCCGTTCTGATTTCTGCCGTTATCGGGATGCCCATGGGCGCGGCTTTGGCCGTTGCGCGTTTTCCAGGGCGGCGGATTCTGATCGTCTTGATGAATGCCTTGATGGGCTTGCCCCCGGTTGTGGTAGGTTTGCTGGTCTATCTGATGCTGTCGCGTTCCGGCCCGTTGGGGGTCCTTGAATTGCTCTACACACCGACGGCTATGATTATTGCTCAGGTCGTTCTGGTGACCCCGATCGTTGCCGCACTGACACGTCAAGTGGTCGAAATGCTGGCCGAGGAATATTCCGAGCAACTCCGCTCACTCGGCCTGTCGCGGATGGCATCGATTCCGGTGCTATTGTGGGATGCGCGGCTGTCTCTTGTTACGGCATTGCTGGCGGGGTTTGGCCGTGCGATTGCCGAAGTTGGAGCGGTTATTATCGTTGGCGGCAATATCAACCACGTCACGCGGGTGATGACGACGACGATCGCCCTTGAAACGTCCAAGGGAAATTTGGCGTTGGCGCTTGCGCTTGGGGCCATCCTGATTGCCATAGCCATCGCAGTAAACGCCATGGTCAGCACGCTTAGCCTGCGGGCCGAGAAGGAAGGGTTGCGCCATGCGTGATCTGGTGCCCGAGATGGTGAAATGTCTTTCTGTTCACAGTTTACAGATTTCCCGCAAGGGAAAGACACTGCTTCAAGTGCCAGAGCTATCCCTGATGGGGCTGGGACCAACTTTGATCCTTGGGCCGAACGGAGCGGGCAAGAGCCTGCTTTTGCGCTGTTTGCACGGGCTTATTGTCCCGGATAGCGGCAGGGTTCAGCAGGACGGGACTGCCCTGAATGCGTATCACAAATCACGACAGGCGATGGTGTTTCAAAGACCGGTTCTGTTGCGCCGGTCGGTGTCAGCCAATCTTGATTTTGTGCTAAAGCGTCAGGGCATGTCCCGTGCAACTCGCAAATCCCGGATCGACGAATTGCTGGCCGAAGGTGGGCTAGAGGGTAAGGCGCGCCAGTCCGCCAGATCGCTGTCCGGGGGCGAAGCGCAACGGCTGGCCATCCTGCGCGCGCTGGCGCTGGACCCGGAAACTTTGTTCCTGGACGAACCAACCAGTTCGCTTGATCCCGGTGCTACGCAGATGATCGAACGGATGATCTTGCGCGCTTCGAACCGAGGGGTTCGCATTGTCATGGTATCCCACGATATCGGTCAGGCACGCCGTCTGGCAGCGGATATCGTCATGATGCAGGCCGGACACGTGGTCGAACACGGTGCTGCCAAACAAGTTCTGGATGCCCCGACAAGTGACGCCGCGCGCCGGTTTGTTGCCGGTGGTCTGGTAACCTAATCAGAATATGGAGTTCAAATGATCCGCAAATTCGTCGGGGCTGCAGTAATAGCGCTTGGCCTGAACACTACAGCCGCATTGGCCGAAACGCCATTTATTGTAGTCCAATCAACCACGTCGACTCAGAATTCGGGCTTGTTCGACCATATCCTGCCAGGCTTTGAAGCCGAAAGCGGGATTGATGTCCGCGTGGTGGCTGTTGGTACAGGGCAGGCGATCCGCAATGCGATCAACGGTGACGGGGACGTCTTGCTGGTTCACGCCAAACCTGCCGAGGAGAAATTTGTGGCTGACGGTTGGGGCGTTGAGCGGTCGGACGTGATGTACAATGATTTCGTCCTTGTGGGGCCAAAATCCGATCCCGCCAAAGTGAAAGGGGGAACTGACATTATCGCGGCGCTGACCGCCGTGGCTAAGGCCAAGGCGCCCTTCGCCTCACGCGGGGATGACAGCGGGACGCATAAGGCGGAGCTGGGCCATTGGGCCTCGTCCGGTATCGACCCGACCGACGCTTCGGGCACTTGGTACCGGGAAACTGGATCCGGGATGGGGGCGACACTGAACGTGGCTAGTGGGATGGGTGCCTATGCGCTGACGGATCGGGCGACCTGGCAGAGCTTTGGCAACAAGGGAAACCTAGAGGTCATGGTTGAGGGCGATCCACTCCTGTTCAATCAATATGGGATTATTCTTGTGAACCCTGACAAGCATCCCAAAGTGCGGGCGGCCTCGGGGCAGCGCTTTATTGACTGGTTGACCGGGCCCGAAGGGCAGGCGGCCATCGCATCTTACACGCTGGACGGCCAGCAGCTGTTCTTTCCCAACGCCCAATAGGGTCAGCCGCTGGCTCCATTGTGATGGATGGTTCCCAGATCCGACAAGTCATACCCGCCGAATTCTTCTGCCCGGGTGGCAAAGCGGTCGGATTGCACAAAGCCGAGCAACCGAAGCATCGGGCCATCGAAATAGGCGCGCCTCCAGATGGCAAGGTCCAGGCGTTCGGTATGGGTCGGGGCAAAGCCCAGATTGTACAGCCCCGCAAGCGCACCCAGGCCGAATCCGGCATCGGCTTTGCTGTCATGCAGGGCTATGGCCAGCTCTTCTTCGGTACGTGCGCAGGTCGGCAGGGTATCCAGATCGTCTCGGTTCAGGCCGTGCGCCTGCAGTTGCGTGTCGAACAACCGTTGACTGGCGGCACTGTCCTGACGAAGAAGAATGCGACGGCCCCTGAGGTCAGAAAAGTCCGATATCCCAGTCACACCGGGGGCCATCAGTAGCCCACGCTGGCGTTTTGCTAGTTCGAACAGAATGACGGGTGCCTCTCCCAGATGGTCCTGCAGAGATTGCGTGTTGAATCCGTCTGTCTCGTGGATATGCAGCGCCGCAGCCTGCGCTGATCGTTCTTTCAGACGATTCAAGCCGTCAAATGAGCCGTCATAATAAGTTGCCAGGCCCGACCCGCTTTCCCGCAGAGCCCAATCCAACAGCGGATCATGACTGCCCGCCACGATCGGCGGCAGCGACGGTTCTGCGACCTGCGGTCCGCTACGTGATGCGTTCAGCCAGGCAATGACTTCAGCCCTTGGAAACAAGAGTTTGCCCATGGCACGGACACAGGGGACCTCGCCGGATGAGGCAAGGTCATAGGCTTTACGCTCGCCAATGCGCAGCAGGTCCGCCAGTTCTTTGGTGGTCAGGTATTCTGACATTCAGTCGAGGCGCACGGCCGAACCCGCGCTGGCATTCGCCGCGCTGAATCCGAATTGACCTAAGGCAAATGGCGCAGCGACGGCAATTACAGCCATCGTGGCAACTGCGGCTATAAAGGCTTTCATATTTACCTCCGGTTCAGTTTTCCGGTGCCGTGACGCGGCGCAGAAAGGCGATCAAATCTTTGCGGTCATCCGCTTGTGTAATCCGTTGCATGGGCATCTTCGATCCCGGAATGTAATGGTCTGGTCCTTGGTCGAAAAGGGCATTTATCGTCTCGTCATTCCAAATGATATCAGAGTCTTGCAGCGTGTCCGAGTAGAAATATCCCGGTAAGCTGCCCGCCCGGCGACCAAACACACCAGAGAGCGTAGGTCCAGCACGTCTGTGCCCGTCCGCCGTCAGGCTGTGACAGATCGAGCATTTGCGCACGAATTGGCGTTCGCCATTATTCATCTGGTCAGGGTTCTTCAGAAAACTTGGTTCAGTCGCGGCCATCCGTTGTTGATCATTTAGGTCAGATACCGGCCAGCTATACATCGCCTCATCTATACCACCTGCATAGATGTTTTTACCATCGGTTGAGAAGGCCAGCGCCCAGACCGGGCCGCGGAGTGTGGCCCGGAAATCCTGCGCGATGCGCCAGTCGATGGTATCGACCAACATGATATGACCCTCACCATCCCCCACCGCCAGCAGGCGGCGGTCCGGGCTGAGAGCCAGCGCAAGGATTGGACGGCGGTCCAGGGTGAAATCATGCTCGTCGCCTGTAGTCAGATCACGAATGCGCGTGACGCCATCGACGGCCCCATAGGCAATCCAGTTTTCATGGGGATTCAGGACCAGTTCGTTGATGCCGAACCCGTTATCAACCAATCGCAGTTTTTCCTGACCGGTTGCGACATCCCAAAGACGAACCGCCCCATCAACCCCGCCGGTATACAGCGCATCTCCGTTTGGTGTGAACACAACAGCATTCACACCGCTGCCTGTGGGCCCCAATATCCTTGGCTCTGACCCGTCAAGCGGCCAAACCCCTATCGTGCCGTCCCAACTGGCAGTGGCGATGTAAGAGTTTGAAACAGCAATATCGACGATCTTGCCCTTGTGCCGCCCGAGGATTTGGCCATCCGGCCACCGGCGCAGGGTAAAGTCGTCACCAGCGGAATAGATCGCTGTGTCGCCAAAGGCGACGCTATTCACGGCAGCCTCGTGCCCTTCAAGCCATTGCGGCGTGCGGTCTGACCACAGGCCGACGGAGTTGTCGAAGCTGGCCGTCGCAATCCGGCCGTCCGGCGCGGAGGCAATCCCCATGATCGGACCGCCATGACCTTTCAGCGTGAAGAACTCGGCCAAAGCGGGCAGGGGGGTCAACACCAGTGCAAGGATTAGACCGCGCATCTATTCCGCAGGCGAGGCCACTGCCTTATTGGCCTCTTTTTCCTGGACCTCCTCCAGCCAAAGCGAGTGGTGCTCACGCGCCCATTGTTCCTCGACCTCGCCGGTGCCCATCGCGTCGAAAGCGCCCTCCATGCCAACCGAGCCCAGGTAGATATGCGCGATGATGATGGCGATGAAGACATAGGCGACCATCACGTGCCAAACCTGAGCATATTGCATCTCTTCTTGGGGGGACATCTGCACCGGAAGGTTCATACCCAACATCTGCGGGATGCCGGTGGCATTTGCGATTGAGAAGGTCTTAGCAAACAGCGGCATCTCAAACGGGAACAGCAGAGACAGGCCAGACAGGCTGATCGATATGCCCAGCAGGATACAGGCCCAGAAGATGATCTTTTGACCCGCGTTGAATTTTTTGGCCGGAGGATGGCTGCCTTTCGTGAACAACCCGCCGCCGGCGGCCAGCCATTTCAGGTCGGTGCGGTTGGGGATGTTGTGGGCGATCCAGTTCACAGTGACCATGATCAAACCCAGCATGAAGGCCCAGGCGAGGTTGTTATGCAGCCATTTGCAGCCCTGCGCTATGGCTGCAAAACCTTCTTTCCCGAAGATCGGGATCAGAAAGTCTCGACCATAAAGGGTCAGCAAACCGGTCAGGCCAAGGATAAGGAAAGAGCCCGCGAACAGCCAATGTCCGAACCGCTCAAAGCCTGAGAAACGCGTAACCGTGCGTCCCGTCTTTTCACCATCAATGCGGATTTTACCCCGGACCAAGAAGAACAGCAGCAGGATGCCAAGCATCCCGGCCAGAATATACGTGCCGTAATCGCGCAACGGGCCTGTTCGGAAATTCAACCACCACATGCCTCCGTCCTGTATCAAGACGCTGGCGGCGGGGCCATTCGACGAAACGGTCACATCTGCCGAGCCATAGCGCAAAGCGCGATAGACGTCGCTGTCAGATGCTACGCCGCGTGTGCCCAACTGGCCCAACAGGCCTTCGGCATTGCCCTGGCCGGTGTTATCCGAGCGATATGTGGTGTCCACGTCTTCACCTCGCTGCCGGGCCAAGATATCCTCGAGCGTGGTCGCACCACCCGTCGAATTGCGATCCGGAGCATCCTGAGCAAGGGCAGGAACAGTCAAAACAATGAGACAGAACAGAAGTCGCAGGAAAGTCATATGAACCTCGTGACGCGGTCATTGGCGTAGGCCCTTTTCCGGGCGGGCAGAGATTTTTCGTCGAAAAATCTTAGTGGTCCCCGGCACACGGTTTGCGCGCCGGGGAAGGTTTGGCCAAGGATCAGCCGTCTTTTTGGTCGTAGGCTGTGCCCCACCCCCAGGCGCCAGACCCGAAACCGCGCGCCACGACGCGTTCGCGATAGATGGCCGATACCACGTCGCCGTCACCGGCAAGCAGGGCCTTGGTGGAACACATCTCGGCGCAGATGGGCAGTTTGCCTTCTGCGATCCGGTTGCGACCGTATTTGGCGAACTCTGCGGTCGAGTGCGTTTCCTCGGGGCCACCGGCGCAGAAGGTACATTTGTCCATCTTGCCGCGTGATCCGAAGTTGCCTGCCTGTGGGTATTGCGGCGCGCCGAACGGGCACGCATAGAAGCAATAGCCGCAGCCAATGCACAGGTCCTTGGAGTGCAGGACGACCCCTTCTTCGTTCTGATAGAAGCAGTCAACCGGGCACACCGCCATACAGGGCGCATCCGAACAATGCATACAGGCAACCGAGATCGAGCGTTCGCCCGGGTCGCCGTCATTGATCGTCACCACTCTGCGGCGGTTGATGCCCCAAGGCACCTCGTGCTCGTTCTTACACGCGGTTACGCAGGCGTTGCATTCGATGCAGCGTTCAGCGTCGCAGAGAAACTTTGCTCTAGCCATTGTCGTCCTCCTTACGCTGCTGAGATCTTGCAGAGAGTCGCTTTGGTCTCCTGCATCTGGGTTACTGAATCATAGCCATAGGTCTGGGCAGTGTTCGAACTTTCTCCCAGCACATAGGGATCAGCGCCTGAGGGGTATTTGTCCCGCAGATCCTGACCCTGGAAATGGCCGCCAAAGTGGAATGGCATAAAGGCCACGCCGGCACCAACCCTGTTGGTCAGCATCGCCATCACCTTGACCTTACCACCCTCAGGCCCTTCGACCCAGACCTGAGCCCCGTCGCGAATGCCCAGGTTGTTGGCATCGCGTGGGTTGATCTCGACGAACATGTCCTGTTGCAGTTCGGCCAGCCACGGGTTCGACCGGGATTCCTCACCTCCGCCCTCATATTCGACCAGACGACCAGACGTCAGGATTATCGGGTAATCCTTTGAAAAGTCGTTCTTCTGGATTGAAGCATACAGGGTTGGCAGGCGATAGGACTGACGATCCTCATAGGTCGGATAATCCTCTACCAGATCACGCCGGTTGGTATAAAGCGGCTCGCGATGCAACGGGATCGGGTCCGGGAAAGTCCAGACCACGGTGCGGGCCTTGGCGTTGCCAAAGGGCGCACAGCCATGTGCAATCGCAACCCTCTGGATGCCGCCTGACAGGTCGGTTTTCCAGTTGGTCTTTGGCCCCGCAACGGCGTCGATGGCCGCACGTTCTTCGGCCGTCAGATCGCCGTCCCAACCAAGATCCATTAGCATCTGCATCGTGAATTCGGGATATCCGTCCTGAATTTCCGACCCAACGCTATAGACCCCTTCCGCCAGCAGGTTGTCGCCATCACGTTCCACGCCAAAGCGCGCGCGGAAGGTCAGGCCACCTTCGGCCACCGGTTTGGACATGTCATAGAGGTTTGGTGTCCCCGTATGACCCATCTCTGGCGTTCCCCAGCACGGCCAGGGCAGACCGTAGTATTCGCCGTCGTTTGGTCCACCTATAGCTTGCAGCGTGGTTCTGTCGAACGTGTGCTGATTGGCCATGTGGCTTTTCAAACGCTCTGGCGACTGGCCGGTATAGCCGATGGTCCAGAGGCCCGAGTTGAACTCACGCGTGATGCTTTCAACATTCGGGGTTTCGGCATCCTCCATCTCGATATTGCGGAAGAACCGATCCGCCCAGCCGAATTTGTTGGCGAACTTGGCCATGATGACCTCGTCCGGCAGGCTTTCGAACAGCGGTTCGACCACCTTGTCGCGCCACTGCAACGAGCGGTTCGAGGCCGTGACCGAGCCACGGGTTTCGAACTGCGTACAGGCGGGCAACAGGTAAACGCCATCGGTCCGATCATGCAGAACGGCGGAAACGGTGGGATACGGGTCGATCACGACCAGCATGTCCAGCTTTTCCATCGCCGTCTTCATTTCCGGCCCGCGGGTTTGCGAGTTCGGAGCGTGCCCCCACAGAACCATGGCGCGGACATTGTTGTCCTGATCCATGTTGGCGGGGTCTTCCAGAACACCGTCGATCCAACGAGAGACCGGGATGCCGCGCTCGTTCTGCAGCGGTTTATCCTTGCCCTCCTTGTCCTTGATCGAGGCGAACTGGCCGGACAGCCATTCAGGGTCTTCACCCCAAACGCGCGCCCAATGGCCCCATGCCCCTGCGGACAGGCCATAATAGCCGGGCAGGGTATGGGACAGAACACCAAGGTCCGTCGCGCCCTGTACGTTGTCATGGCCACGGAAGATGTTGGTGCCACCGCCCGACGTCCCCATGTTGCCCAATGCCAACTGCAGCACGCAATAGGCGCGTGTGTTGTTGTTACCATTGGTGTGCTGGGTGCCGCCCATGCACCAGATCACAGTGCCAGGACGGTTATTGGCCATGGTGCGCGCCACGCGCTTAAGCTGTGATCCGGGTACGCCGGTCACACGCTCGGTTTCTTCCGGGTTCCAGTTGGCGACCTCTTCACGGATCTGATCCATGCCCCAGACACGGGTGCGGATGAACTCTTTGTCCTCCCAGCCGTTGTCGAAGATGTGCCAGAGAATACCCCAGATCAGCGCCACGTCAGAGCCGGGGCGGAAGCGGACATATTCATCCGCATGCGCCGCAGTGCGCGTAAAGCGCGGGTCGCAGACGATCAGGGGCGCGTTGTTCTGCTCTTTTGCGCGCAGAACATGAAGCAGTGAGACGGGGTGCGCCTCGGCCGGGTTGCCACCGATGATGAAGATAGCCTTGGAGTTGTGGATGTCGTTATAGCTGTTGGTCATGGCGCCGTAACCCCATGTATTCGCAACACCAGCAACAGTGGTCGAGTGGCAGATACGGGCCTGATGGTCCACGTTGTTCGTGCCCCAATAGGCGGCGAACTTGCGGAAAAGATAGGCCTGTTCGTTGTTATGTTTCGCGGAACCAAGCCAGTACACACTGTCCGGTCCGGATTCTTCGCGGATGTTCATCATGCCGTCGCCGATCTCGTTGATCGCCTCTTCCCAGCTGATGCGCTTCCACTCGCCGCCTTCCTTTTTCATCGGATATTTCAGGCGGCGTTCACCATGGGCGTGCTCACGGACCGAGGCCCCCTTGGCGCAGTGCGCACCCAGGTTGAAAGGGCTGTCCCAGCCGGGTTCTTGCCCGATCCAGACGCCGTTCTGCACCTCGGCCACAACGGTACAGCCGACCGAGCAATGCGTGCATATGGATTTGATGTTTTCGACGGCTTGATTGGCCGCTGACTGGGCACTGGCTGGCGTCACGGTTCCACCCGTGGCGCTGATCGCGGCCAACCCGCCGATCGTCAGGCCCGATCCGCGCAGGAACGCGCGGCGATCGACGGTTTTCTCGCCGACCTGGGACAGGATACTTGTCCGCTGGGAGCGTCTCGCAACCCCGTTGGTCTTTTTCCTAAGCATTTCTTTCCTCCCTTGCTGGCCATGTTAGCTATGGCTGGCTTGGTACTGTTGGTGCCGACGTCAGGGCCAATCGCAACCGTCAGTCGGGTGGTGACATCGTCCGGGGTTCAGAACCGGGCGCTGTCCAGATATGCGCGCGTATGCGCGGTGTCCTGCATGCGGGTCTCATCCGTTGGCAGCTCGGCTGCCTCGGCTTGTCCGCTCAGGCTGGCGGCGGCGACTGCAGCGGGCGCTGCGGTTCCGGCCAGTTTCAAGAAATCACGGCGCGTGGCGCCTTCTTCCTTGGTTTTGCTCATGGGATCCTCCTTTCCCAATTGCGATCTAGCGCCTATTGGGGCGCTGGCGAATGGCGGGATCATCCCGCCGTCATTCGAAAGGCTTCACGCTCGATTTCCATGAAAACCCGACCGGCGGTGCCGACCGAGGCATAGAAAACCGAGTTTTCCGCGGCTTCCAAATCTGAATAGAAATGTGCGGCCCAGGGACCGATATGCTTGTTCCAGAACGCTTTTTGATCTTCCAGCGAGGCGGGTGAACCAAAGCGTCCGACGATCATGCCCGCCATCATCTCCATCAACGAGGCGATATTGTCTTCGGGTTCAAACACGTTCTGCGCCCGTGTGATCTGACGAACCGCCATGTCGTTGCGCAGTTGCGCCAGCGGTTTTTCGTTCAGGAAACCAGTCAGGTAGAAACTGGCATAGGGCAGCAGTTCTCCGCGTCCTAGCCCGATGAACAGGGCATTGAATTCGCGTTCGGCAGCCGCGGGTTTGGTCACCTTGGCGACCCGCGACATGGCCTTGATAGCCTGACCCAGATCGGTTTCATCGCCGGTCAGACCAGTAACCTGAGACAGCAGCATCTGATCCGGAGGCGCCGCAAGCAGCAGCCCAAGGAAGTTATAGAAATCCGCGCGCAGACGATCCTCGGCTGAGACGTCCAGGTTTTGCGCGTTGCTTGCGTTCATACGGTTATCCTTCGTATTCAAACTTCATGCGGCGTGGGGCAGGCGTAAGCTCTGCCTCTTCCGGGTCGTCGATTTCAGAAATCATTACAGGCTCTGACGATTGCATCTCGGCTACCTCGGGCAACTCAGGCTCTTGCGTGGTTTCTTCAACCTCAGGGATCGGGTCTGCGTCTTCCTCCTCGGCCTGAGTGGCCAGAGCTTCGATATGGGCAAGCATCCCTTTGCCGACCTGATAGGCGGTCTGGATATTTTCGATCACGCAGGCGGCATCTGTATAATCTTCGCCGTAATCCACCAGCCCATCGACATTGGCCAGAACCGGGTTTAGGCGCCAGAGCTGCCGAAGGGCGCGGCGGCGCAACCGGTCAGGCACTGCCTTGGCCATAAAGCCCGAGACGTCGTCACCAACTTGCAACAGATCAGGATCGGGCAAATTGAATTCTGCCAGAATTTCAGCGTCAGTCTTTTCTTCCAGCTCGCCCCGCTGTTCAGCGAAAGCCTGTTCTTGTGCTGCTACAACCTCTGCTTTGGCCTCAGCCTGAACGGCGGCTTTACGGCGCGACCAGAAATCGCGGGTTTCTGTCATTGCACAATCCTCCGCGGGGCGCGGAAAACATCCGAGTCTTGCCGGATGCGTACATCCCCTTTGCCGTCCTCAACCAGATCGGTGCGTTTCTTATCACGGCGGCGCTTGACGAAGACTTCGTTGCGATGATGCTCCAGTGCGAAATCACGTACCCAAGCGATCAGCCCATCAGTCATTGGGATTTTCTCGACAAGCTCTTCGCCGGTATCGGCGTAGTCCTGTCCTTCGAAGGGTGAGGCGGTCACCAGCACCGCGTCCATCGGCTGTGTTCCATCCAGCGCATCGCGCAGGACCAGATAGATCGAGGGTTGCCCGTCCGACAGGTTGACCATGTAGGCTTCGGCCTCATCTGACCAAAGGGTCAGGGGCAGGGTGGCCGCGTGGTACTCGACCGCTTCACCCTCGCGCCGCATCTCCAGCCAATCGGCCGGTCCAGCGCCGGGCAGCACGGCGACGGCGCGCCAGTTCCATTGCGCCCAGCGTGTAACCCCGGGTGTTTTGCGCACGACGACGCCGATTGGCATTTCAATCTGGCTGGCGGCCTTGGCCACTAAGTCCTCCCTGGAAAGCTCTCCCCTGCCTTCCTCAGGGTCTACTATGGTACACAAAGTAGCTTCCTGCCAAGTCCTTGGGTGGTCGAATATGCACCCTTCACCGATTGTTTACGGTCCTCGCGGCTCTTATCGGGCTTTGTTCCGGCGATCCGACCCCCACGGGCATTGCTACTTTCTTCAGAGGTTCTAAGCTTACCTTGGACTGGGGAGGACATCCGGGGGAGGTTATGGGAACAAGATTGCTGCTATGTGACTGCGCGGGATCGCAAGTCGTTGACGCCGAGAAAATATCGTCAGCCTGCGACGTCGCCTGTTCCAGAATTCACACTGCACTATGCACCAAAGAACTGGAATCCGTCGCCAAGCTGCTGCAAGAGGGCAATGTCGTCATTGCCTGTATGCAAGAGCAGGATGTTTTTCTGGCATTGGCCGATGAATTAGGTGTCCAGGCACCTGGCTTTGTCGATCTGCGCGATCGGGCCGGGTGGTCTGAACAGGGGCAGGACGCCGCCCCCAAGATGGCCGCGCTGGCTGCTGAGGCGGTGTTGCCTCAGCCGATCACACCCAGTGTCGATGTGGTCAGCGAAGGGACGTGTTTCATAGTCGGGCCCGGCGCAGTAAGTTTGGAGTTGGCTGAACGCCTCTCGGACATATT
Organism: Ruegeria sp. CDSC042; assembly: GCF_059610745.1. Classification (NCBI taxonomy): domain Bacteria; kingdom Pseudomonadati; phylum Pseudomonadota; class Alphaproteobacteria; order Rhodobacterales; family Roseobacteraceae; genus Ruegeria; species Ruegeria sp. CDSC042. The sequence goes on along the minus strand of NZ_JBXWOF010000001.1, from coordinate 954,758 downwards.
GGCCGTGACAGTTTTGACCACTGATGACACCGAACCCATGTCGCGCCGCTTTGATGTGATACGCGGGCGCGTTCGTTTGGTGACCGGTGCGCTGGGCGGGTTTTCGATAAAGCTGGATGCGTTACAGCAGCTTGAACCCGGAGGACGCGGGGCCTTTGGTTGGACCGAACCACGCGACGGGGCGAACTCCTCATGCGATATGGTTGTGGATCTGACGGGCGGCATGCCTCTGGTGCAGGCCCCGTCCAAGCGCGAGGGGTATTTGCGGGCAGATCCCAAAGATGCGGTGGCCCTGGAGCGTCTGTCGTTCGAGGCCATGCAACTGGTCGGGACATTTGAAAAACCTCTCTATGTCCGGTTGGAAGAATCCCTCTGTGCGCATTCCCGTGCCGAACAGGTCGGGTGTACGAATTGCCTGGATATCTGCCCGACGGGGGCGATCACCCCTGCGGGCGAACATGTAGCCATCGACCCTATGGTTTGCGCGGGATGTGGAGAATGCGCGGCGGTGTGCCCTTCGACTGCGATCACATACGAGGATCCGCCCGTTTCTGCGCTGCTGTCACGGATGCACATTCTGTCGCGAACCTACCGGCGTGCAGGCGGGCAAGCCCCCCGACTGTTGGTGCATGACGCGCATGGGGCCGAAATGATCCGTCTGTCCGCCCGTTTCGGACGCGGGATTCCAGCGGATGTGATCCCGCTAGAACTGAACGTGATCTCGGGCTTTGGCCATGCCGAGATGCTGGCCGCGCTGGCACATGGGTTTGCGCGGGTTGATGTGCTGCTGGCCCCAACAACCGAAAGGGATGCCTTGGACCGCGAACTGGCGCTGGCGCAGGCGATCGCTGGCGCGGGCGGTCTGGCACTGATCGATGAGGCTGATCCCGATGCGCTGTCCGACCTGCTATATGCGCAGGAGGTGCCGCCCCCCTTGGCCGACCCGGTTCTGCTGCTGGGAAATCGCAGGCAGATTACGCGACTGGCCGCACAGGCGCTGAACCCGCAGGCTGCAGCCCCGTTGCCCTTGCCCGAGAATGCACCCTATGGTGCCATCGCGGTGGATACGGACGCCTGTACATTGTGCCTCAGCTGCGTGTCCCTTTGTCCGTCAGGCGCTTTGGCCGACAACCCGGATATGCCGCAGCTGAACTTTCAACAGGATGCCTGTCTGCAATGTGGTCTGTGCCGGACAATCTGTCCCGAGAATGCAATAACTCTGGTTCCGCAACTGGATTTAAGTGATGCGGCCCTGTCTCAGGACGTGTTGAACGAAGAAGACCCTTTTGCATGCGTGGAATGCGGTGCCCTCTTTGGTGTCAAATCGACCGTCGAACGGATCATGGAAAAGCTGTCGGGCACGCATCCCATGTTTGCGACATCCGAACAGGCGCGCATGATCCAGATGTGTGACGATTGCCGTGTGAACGCGCAGTTCCAGAATCAGGACAACCCGTTCCAGTCAAACCCGAAACCCAAGGTTGTCACGACCGAGGATTACTTCTCGAAAAGAAAGGATCATTGAAGCTGTAGCGGCGCGCCCAGATCTGCTGCCTTGATGGCCGAGACAAAGGCCAGAATGGCCTCTAACTCCTCCAGCGTCATCTCGACCGGGTGGATTGGAGGGGGACGCAGAGGATCGAAGGGTGGGGTTACGTCCTCAATCTGCGTGAAAGCGGGATGGGGGTTCAGGGCAAAGAAGGCCTCGAACCGTTCGGACCAGTCCGGCATAGCCCGCAGTACGGCGAAAGAGGGGGTGGAGCCAAGCCCGTTCATTTGGTTCTCTGGACCGATCACATGGCACCGCCCGCAATGGGTCATCGACAATTCCGCACCCAGGACAGCGTCGCCTTCGATCTTCGGACCCTCTGTTGCGGCTTCGACAGTGAAACTGGCCGAATAGGACGGGCCGCTATCGGGGCTAAAGCTTTCAACGGTGCGTTTGCCGATGTCAGAAAGCAGCCACTCCCGAAACCGAATCTGCCTTGGGTCGTCCACAATGCGCAGGTGATAGGTGACGCCATGACGCTCGAATACCGGATCACCTGGCGGTGAACCGCCCAAAGCCATAGCGCCGGAATCGTCTGCAACGACGCGTATCCCGGTCTTGAGAGAAAAACGCGGAAGAATATGTTGCAACAGACCAGAGTCTGTAACCTCATCCGGGGCGGCAAGCCCCAGCGCCTCTTGCGACCAAGAGGGGGTAGCAGAGAGCAGCAAGCTCAGGCAAAAGAAGGTAACCCGCATAAAGGCAGCTTATCGGCCTGCGCCCGAATGCGTCAAATGAACGAAAAAAAGACGGAGACACATGCAATGAAACTTATCCCAACGACCGGGCAAACCAAAAGGGTAATGGCATGAGTGTTCGTGACGCGGTTCTGGCGAACCTGAAGAAAATCACCGATCCGGTTTCAGGCCAGGATATCGTCAGCGCCGGAGTTGTCCGCGCGTTGAATGTCGATGGCGATACAGTGCGCTTTGTGCTTGAGATTGATCCGAAACAGGCAGAGCGGATGGAGCCGGTGCGCGCCGCCGCCGAGCAGGCTGCGCAGTTGGTGGAGGGGGTCGACAAGGTTTCCGCCATGATGACTGCGCATTCCGAAAAGGCCCCGCCTGAACTGAAGCCCAAGCCGAAACCATCTCAGACAGGTCCGCAGGCCGTTCCGGGTGTCGATCGGATCATCGCCGTTGCATCCGGTAAGGGCGGGGTCGGTAAATCCACCGTATCCGCAAATCTGGCTTGTGCTTTGGCTGCAGAAGGGCGGCGTGTCGGGTTGTTGGATGCTGATGTCTATGGCCCTTCACAGCCTCGGATGCTGGGTGTCTCTGGCCGCCCGGCCAGCCCGGATGGCAAAACGATCCTGCCCCTGCGCAATCATGGCGTCACGATGATGTCGATGGGACTGATGACCAACGAAGGTCAGGCGGTCGTCTGGCGTGGTCCGATGCTGATGGGCGCTCTTCAACAGATGATGGGACAGGTTCAGTGGGGAGCATTGGATGTATTGATTGTCGACCTACCGCCGGGCACCGGCGATGTGCAACTGACGCTCAGCCAGAAGTTCAAGGTGGACGGGGCCATCGTGGTGTCGACCCCGCAGGACGTGGCCCTGATCGACGCGCGCAAAGGGATCGATATGTTCAATCAGCTCAAGACGCCGATTATTGGGATGATCGAGAATATGTCGACCCATATCTGTTCGAACTGCGGGCATGAGGAACATGTGTTCGGACATGGCGGCGTCGCCGCTGAGGCCGAGGCGCTGGGCATTCCGCTGCTTGGTGAGATTCCGCTGCATCTGGATATCCGGGTTGCGGCGGATGGGGGCGCGCCCATCGTTGTCAGCAAGCCGGACAGCGCACAGGCCGAAGCTTTCCGCAAGATTGCCCGCGACATGATCACCAAGGGCAATGCATGACCCTGCCGGTCTTTCCTCCGTTGCTAACAGGACATGGCGTTCAGGGCGGGGAAGACCCGTTCGAACGCGCCCAGGCGATGGCAGCGCTGGGCTGTGATGCCGGAACGGTGGTCTACAACATTCAGGCCAACCATTTGCGCGTTGCCATTGTATTTGCACCTGAGGTTCCGTTGCAGGACGCCATGGTGATGTTGCCGCTTTGCGGAGTTGGGTTTCAGAATGCGCTGGGCGCTCTGGCCCCGCCCGAGGTTGCCGTTCATCTGGACTGGGGCGGCCCTATCTGTGTGAATGGTGCGACCTGCGGCAAGTTTCAGGTTGCTGCGTCGACTTCAGACCCTCAGATTGAGCCCGACTGGTTGATTGTCGGCTGGGAGCTGGCCTTGCTACAGACCAGCACTGCGCCAGGCCAGACCCCGGATATCACAGCGCTCTATGATGAAGGGTGTGCCGAGGTCCAGCCTGTCCAACTGATTGAAAGCTGGTCGCGCCATATGCTGACATGGCTCAACCGCTGGCAAGAAGACGGAAACGCGCCGTTGCACAGCGAATGGTTGGGCCTGCTGCGTGGTGTTGGCGAACCCTATGGCGAGATCGGGGTCTTTTTGGGCACTGATGAACGTTTTGGCATGCTTATCCGCAATGGTGCGGACACCCGCCTGCACCCGCTGACTAACTTACTGGAGAACGGATAATGAAATTGGCCCGTGCGATCCATTTCGATGAAAGCGACATGAATGTGTTTCATTCTCCGGCGAGAACGGGTGAGTGGTGCATTTCCGGCGGGTTCGAGTTTTCGAATTGGGGCGAAGGCGATTTGGAGGGTAAAGCCCGCCAGGCCTTTGCGAATGGTTGGTTGGGGGTTGAGACATTCGGCCGGGTGACCTTTGTAGCGGTGACGCAGGTTGAACAGGCCGAGATCGACCAGATTGCCCGGAATTTGGCGGAACATTTCGTGCAATTCTACGGAGCCCCATCGGTCGAGGCCGCCCTGGGTGTTGCGCAGGAAGAGATCGCGCATATGGCAGAGCTATGCGATGATCACGCCGCCAATACTCTGCTGACGGTCGCCCGTGAGCTGTCTGAAACCGGGGTGCTTGAGGCGTTTCGCATCATCACACCGCAGGAAACCCAGCTTGAGGCGCTGGCCGTCCACGGATCGCTGGACGAATAGGGCTTAAAGAAGATCGGCAAACCCACCGAATTGACCGCGTTTGAAGATCAGGCCTTTGCCGGTGCGGTACATGGCATGTTCGACCTCACCCACGATGATCAGATGATCCCCTGCCTCGTGCCGGGCATGAAGCTGGCAGTCGAACCGCGCCAGACAATCCGCCAGACGAGGGCGGCCACGGTGATCTGCGGCCCAGTTGGCATGTGAAAAATCCGCACCCTCGCGCGCGAATTTTAGGGCCTGTTCCTGCTGTTCCTCAGCCATCACATGGATCGAATAGTGATCGCAGTCTTTGAAAGCGTCGAACCGGTTTGAATCCTTCGCCAGGCACCACAGCACCAGCGGGGGCGTCAGCGAGACCGAGGAAAACGAATTGACCGTGATTGCGCGGGGCCCCAGCGCTGTTTCGGTGGTGACGACCGTGACCCCGGTTCCAAAACACCCCAATGCCTCGCGAAACGCGGTGCTGTTGTCCGGGGTTGGGGTGAAGGTGCGGTCCGTCATCTCACGCTCATTCTGTGGCCGCGCCTCAGGTGCCACGGCAAGTCGGGATTGTCCATGAAAAGCTGCGCCTGAGGTGCATATTTCGCCCTCAGTTCAGGTCCTCAAGCAGACGACCGTGCCGGCGGGTTGCTTCGATGACCTCGCCAAACGTATTCATCCCGCGCGCTTGCAGCATCGGAAGCATCCGAACCAGCGCCTCGGCGGTGGCAACTGCATCACCCAATGCCGTATGGCGCAGCTCATGCGGAATTGTAATGTCCAGCCGTTCGCACAGCGCGTCCAAAGTGTGCGTGTCGCTGGCGCCGAACAGGACCGCTGATAGCAGGACCGTATCCAGTACGGGATGCGTCCACTCAACTTTCATACGGTCGGCGTGGCGTCGTAGAAACGCCATATCAAAAGGTGCATTATGAGCCACGATTACAGCATTTCGCGCGAATTCGTGAAAGATACGCCCGGCTTCGGCGATTTCCGGCGCGCCTTCGACCATTCGATCCGTGATCTTGTGAACCTTGGTCGAGGCGGCAGGGATCGGCATGACCGGGTTCACCAGCATATCCAACCTTTCGCCTTCGACCATCCGTCCATTTACCACACGGACTGCGCCGATCTGGACGATCTCGTCTTTGTGCGGCAGCAGGCCTGTGGTTTCGGTGTCGAAGACAACAAAACAAAGCTCGCGCAGAGGCAATGTCTCGAATGATTGGTCGGTGGATGTGTTCAGCAAACCAAAGTCATAGACCAGAGGTCTGGCAGCCTCAGGCGCTATATTGGTGGCGCTGTCATCTAGGATTAGCATATAGCCGGAAGTTTCCCCCAGCGGTTTCATGCGGGCTGAATAGGTCTGCGCCCCATCAATGCTGGTCAGCGAACAGGATGCCTCCATCCCGGTCTTGGCCAGTTTGGCATAGGCTTTCTGCAGCGCGTCTGGCTGGAAGTAATCGAACAGTGGCGCATTCAGGCGTGGATGCGAAATCTGTGCCAGTACCTCGGCCGCCTGTCCGTCATACAAAACGAGCCTGTGAGAGGGGCTAGCCAGCAATATGGCTACAGGAATTTCAGTCAAAAGCGCCCTAAGCCTTTGCTGTTCCACAGCCAGATGCTCGGTTTCAGCAGCGACAGCCTCTGCCACGCCCATGGTCTTGTCGGACAGTTGGTTGGCCAGACCGGCAGCCGCAGGGGCCAGGTCGCCAAGATACCGCGCGGCTTGCAGATCGAGGTCGCGGCTGACACCGGCATGCGCTCGTGCGCGCAGTTCAGCGGAAAGCCTTTCGATCGGCTTGGCGACATTATCGTCGAACAATAGCCAGACAGCGGCGATCAGGGCCAGCAGACCGAACCCGATGACGATCTCTGCAAAGATGAACGCGTCCAAAAGGGCCGGATCCGCCGCTCGCCTGTAGCTGACCCAAAGCGCAACCGAGCTGACGGCAACCCCGCCGACCGCCAGCAGGCAGAAGAAGAGGAAAATCCGCAGGCGCAGGCTTAATCGGGTCAGCATGTTACACTCCGCAAGTGGCCTCGATGATCGGATCGTTGGTAGAGCCTGTTACCCAATCTGCGTTCAGCAACTGGCCGTTGTCACCAAACTCTGCCCCATCCGCCAGATTGGCGCGTTGGTTCTTATCGCAATCCACAGCGACCGGCAATTTTGAAACCGGTGCCCAGCGGCCAAAGAAATACAGTTCAACGAGGCGTTGTTCAGGCACTTGGTCATTGGTGCGCACAGATAGGGTGTCGATTGCGGCAAAACGATCAACAAAGGGCATCGCATAGGTCCAGGGACGGTACAAAGCGCGGCTTTCGACCTCTTGAATGATGATCAGACCATCTGGAAGCGTATCGCGCGTGCGGTCAAACCATGAATACTCGCTGTTGATCGTCATCCCGATCATGCCAATGCCCGCCGCGACTGGTGCGGACCAACGAGGCAGGCGTCCACCTGTCAGTTTGTTGATCACCATCACGATGCCGGCTAGGGCGACGCCTGCAAATATCGTGCCGATCAGTTCTAAGAACATGAATACTCTCCAAGGTTCCTGAGGGTTTAGCCCAGCATTCCTTTACCGTGGCCGACCGCCGATTGCATTGTTTTTACCACGACAAAGGCATCTCGCAGATGACTTCGCTCAAAGTCCGAAAGATCGGAAGGGGGAAGGAAATTGTCCGGCTTCTTGTTGCCTTTCACCAGACGGGCCTGATGGTCCAGCCGCGTTTCGGCGATCAGATCGTAAGCGTCCAGCAGGTCGCGGGTACCTGAGGGGCTGAGGACGCCTGCCGCCCCAGCTGCTTTCAGGCGGGCACGTGTATTGGCCTGGGACAGTTGCCCCTGAAGGCTGTATATCCGGGCCAGGTCAACCACAGGCACAACGCCATTATGCTTTAGATCCAGCGTGTTGCGATGTTCGCCAGAGCGTACCGTGGCAAACCCGCGTAACAGGCCCAGCGGCGGCGTGTGCTTTAACGAGTTCGAGATCATATGCGCCACAAAGATTGAATTCGCTTGGGCCGCGGCCAGCGTTTCGGACTGCAGGTCATCGAACAGGTGAAATGCGCCGCCAATGGGGCGCAGGTCGAACATGACCGAGGCCAGCATCTGCGCCTCGGGGTTTGGTTTGGCGATCCACCCGCGAAAATAATCACGCCAGACACTTACCGGTTGGCACCAGCGTGGATTTGTCGCCATCATGTCGCCCGGGCAATAAAAGTACCCACATTTATCCAGCCCGTCCGAAACGATTTTTGCCAGTGCCTGGAAATATAGCATGTCGTCATCGGTTATTTTGTCATCCAGCATCAAGCAGTTGTCCTGATCCGACACCCCGGTTTGTTCCTGTCGTCCCTGCGATCCACAGGCCAGCCATAGGTAAGGCACAGGTGGTGGTCCAAGCTGTTTTTCCGCCATTGCCAGCAAACGTCTGGTGGCTGTGTCGGCGATATCGGTAATCAGGCGTGTAACGATCTCGTGTCGGTTTCCGGCAGCGACAAGCTGGACCAGAAGCCGGGGAATCTCTTCGGTCACTTCTGCCATCTGCTGCGCGGTTTGCGCATTTGCTATCCGGCGCACCAACTCGGCGGAATTGACCGCCTGATAGTGGGTCAGGTCTGTCTGGGTGACAATTCCGACCAGACGCCCAGCTTCGGATACCGGAATATGGCCGATGCCGCGCTCCATCATGATGTGAAGAACATCCGATCCGATATCCGACGGCGACAGCGTCACCGGGTTTGCCGTCATTATTGCCGATACAGGGGTATCCACAGACATCCCATCGGCAACGTATTTGCCCGAGATATCTCGTAAGGTGGCGATCCCCAAAAGAATGTCCCCCTCGGTGATGCAGAGAGAGGAAATATGTCTGTCCCTCATCATCTGCGCCGCTTCGCGAACGGTGGTATTAGGGGGGCAGGTTGCGGGGTTATGTGCCATCAGAACGTCGATAGCGCTGGTTGCAAGGCTTTGGGGGCTGGAGCGTTCCGTGCGGGTCCGATCAAAGAATTTGGCGACGATTTCATGTTCATCAATGAGGTCTCGGATCAGGTTGGGCGGGATCACCAGAAAAACCGAGTTTGCGTGCGCCTGCGCTTTGGTCGCGGCTTTACCGTCTTTCAGCAAACCGCGTTCCCCGAAAGAATTGCGCAGTCCCAGATGAGAGACAATCGCACCGTTCCTGTCAGTGATTTCAACCTGTCCTTCGTAAATCACGAATACGCCGGGCAGGGGCGCGCCCAGTTGATACACCGGGGATCCTTCTTCGACCTCCCAAACTTCGATCTGATCAGACAGCGTTGCCAGATCATCGGCGGGCAGGGCGTCATAAGGGTGAACGGATTTCAGAAACCGCGTGATCTCGGCTTGGGGCAGGGGCATCGGATACTCCTCGGTTTCTATTCGAAAAATCCCGCCCGGTGGAATGCCGGGCGGGAGTAGTCAGTCGAAAGACACGGCCTTTGGCAAGGTGCTCAGGGGCCGCATCTCTACTCAGTGATCCTGAGCGGCACCCGCGCCACGGGGAATGCGGACGCTTTCGACCAGATCCTTGATCTCTTGCGGGGTTTCTTTGGTCATGCCAGCCACCACATAGGCGACAGTGAAGTTGACCAATGCACCGATCGCACCGAACGAAGTCGACTTGATCGTACCCAACAGAGGATCAGCATCCGTGAACGAGTTGGTATCCGGAATGAACAACCAGCCCTTGTGCAGGAAGATGTAGACCAGGGTCACAGTCAGACCAGCCAGCATACCAGCAACCGCACCGGTGTTGTTGATGCGGGTCGAGAAGATCCCCATCATCAGCGCCGGGAAGATCGAGGCAGCTGCCAGACCAAACGCCAGGGCAACGGTCTGCGCTGCAAAACCCGGAGGGTTCAGGCCCAGATATGTCGCCACAACAATGGCCACGCCCATTGCGATCCGCGCCGACAGAAGTTCGGATTTTTCCGAAATCTGCGGGTTGATCGCGCCTTTGATCAGGTCGTGTGACACCGCGGACGAGATTGCCAGCAACAGGCCCGCAGCGGTCGACAGAGCAGCCGCAAGACCACCGGCAGCGACCAGACCGATCACCCAACCAGGCAGGTTGGCAATCTCGGGGTTGGCCAGAACCAGGATGTCGCGGTTGAACTTGGTCAGCTCGTTTCCGACCCAGCCCTTCTCTTCCGCAAGCGCCTGCATGTCGGCATTCTTGTCGTTATAGTACTGGATCTTGCCGTCGCCGTTCTTGTCTTCCCAGTCCAGCAGGCCGGTTTTCTTCCATGTGGCCATCCAGTCATAACGGGCGTCGTTGTCGATATCTTCGACGGATACGGCGCCACCTTCGATGCCGCCATTTGGCCACATCATGTCACTGATGTTTAGACGGGCCATTGCGCCAACCGCGGGGGCGGTCAGGTACAGCAGTGCGATGAACACCAGCGCCCAACCGGCAGACCAGCGGGCATCAGCGACTTTCGGCACGGTGAAGAAACGCATGATAACGTGCGGCAGACCGGCCGTACCGATCATCAGCGACAGCGTGAACAGCACCATGTTCAGCGTGTCCGAGTGGTGGGCGGTGTATTCGTTAAAGCCCAGCTCGGTCACGATCGCATCCAGCTTGGTCAGCAGCGGTTCACCGCTGGCGGTATCACCAAACAGACCCAGAGCCGGAACCGGATTGCCAGTCAGTTGCAGGGAAATAAAGATGGCTGGGATTGTGTAGGCGGTGATCAGCACGCAGTACTGAGCGACCTGTGTGTAGGTCACGCCCTTCATCCCCCCAAACACCGCGTAGGCGAACACAACGGCTGCACCAATTAACAACCCGGTGGTGTTTGACACTTCAAGGAAGCGGCCAAAAGCTACGCCAACGCCGGTCATCTGGCCGATCACGTAGGTCACAGACGCTACGATCAGACAGATCACCGCAACGATACGCGCGGTCTGGCTGTAAAAGCGGTCGCCGATGAACTCTGACACGGTGAACTTGCCGAACTTACGCAGGTAAGGGGCAAGAAGCAGCGCCAGCAGCACATAACCACCGGTCCAACCCATCAGGAAGGACGAGTTGTCATAGCCGGTAAAGGCGATGAGGCCCGCCATCGAGATGAACGAGGCCGCAGACATCCAATCTGCCGCTGTCGCCATACCGTTGGTGACCGGGTGAACGCCGCGACCGGCGGCGTAGAATTCTGATGTGGACCCAGCACGGGCCCAGATCGCGATGCCTATGTAAAGCGCAAAGGACGCGCCCACAAACAGCAGGTTGATGGTAAACTGGTCCATAGGGCCTTACTCCTCCTCAACGCCGTATTCAGCGTCTAGCTTGTTCATCCGCCAGGCGTAGTTGAAGATCAGCAGCAGAAAGACCAAGATGGATCCCTGTTGCGCGAACCAAAAGCCGAGATCGGTTCCGCCGACGGAAATGCCGGACAGAAGTGGACGCAGCAAAATGCCGAATCCAAACGACACCAGCGCCCAGATCACAAGGCTGATGTAGATAAGACGCAGGTTGGCCTGCCAATAGCCCTTATCGGCTTCGGCAGTCTGCGCGGAGTGTGTTGATTGATCCGCCATCGCGGGTTCCTCCTTCGCTTCCTCTTTGAGCGGCCCGTTGTCCTAACCCTCCAGCGCGCGGGGCCACTTTTCGATATGCTTGATGCCAGGTGGCATCAGGCAAGGCTTCTCTGGTCCGCCAGAGCGGGTCCTTTGAAGTTTTCCTTTAGGAATTCGGCCCTTATTGAGGGCGGGCCATATTCCCCTAGTTCATTGTGTCGCTGACGATCCGTTCCAGATTGCCGGCGATGTCTTCGATATTGCCCATTGCGTTCAGACCTTTCAGAACGCCGTGGTCTTGGTAATAAGTGATCAGCGGCGCGGTCTGCGCGTGATAGGCAGCCAGCCGTGAGGCGACGGTTTCAGCATTATCATCTGCGCGGCGCTTGAACTCGGTCTTGCCGCATTTGTCGCATTTGCCTTCGACTGCGGGCGTTTTGAACCGATCATGGAACCCTTCGCCACATCCGGCACATGTGTAACGGCCGGAAATACGGATCACCATTTCAGCGTCTTCAACCTCAAGACTGATGGCTGCGTTGATCTGCTGACCGGTCTCTGACAGCAGCGCGTCCAGCGCCTGTGCCTGAACCGTGGTGCGGGGGAAGCCGTCCAGAATGACGCCCTTGGCGCAGTCCGGTTCGGCCAGACGATCCCGCAGGATTGCAATTACGATATCGTCACTGACCAGATCACCCGCCTCCATGACAGCTTTGGCGGCTTTTCCGGCTTCGGTTCCTGCGGCAACTGCCGCCCGTAACAGGTCACCCGTGCTGAGTTGGACAAGCCCGAACTTGTCTTCGAGCATACGGGCCTGTGTACCCTTCCCGGCGCCCGGGGGGCCGAGAAGGATCAGTACGGTGGGTGTAGTGATCGTGGCAGCGTCCATCACATCCTCACTTGCTTGCGCGGTTTTCGATCAAGTTGTCGACCACGGACGGATCAGCCAGGGTCGATGTGTCACCGAGCGATCCAAAATCATTCTCGGCGATCTTACGCAGGATACGGCGCATGATCTTGCCCGAGCGGGTTTTTGGCAGGCCAGGAGCCCATTGGATCACATCCGGGCTGGCAATCGGTCCGATCTCGGTCCGAACCCAGGTGCGCAGCTCTTTCACAAGCTCGTCCGAGGGTTCGCGATCATTCATCAAGGTGACATAGCAATAGATGCCTTGCCCTTTGATATCATGGGGATAGCCCACAACCGCGGCCTCGGCCACGGCAGCATGTGCCACCAGAGCGCTTTCAACCTCGGCCGTACCCATGCGGTGCCCCGAGACGTTGATCACATCGTCCACACGTCCGGTGATCCAGTAATCGCCATCCTCGTCCCGGCGGCAGCCGTCACCGGTGAAGTAGTAGCCTTTGTAGTCCGAGAAATAAGTCTTCTCGAACCGTTCATGATCGCCCCAGACCGTACGCATCTGGCCGGGCCAGCTGTCCTTGATGCACAGCACGCCTTCGACGCCGTTGCCGTCGATCTCGACCCCGGATTGCGGGTCCAGAACCACAGGCTGGATGCCAAAGAACGGTTTCATGGCCGAGCCGGGCTTCATCGCGTGGGCACCGGGCAGGGGGGTCATCAAGTGACCACCGGTTTCGGTTTGCCACCAGGTGTCCACGATCGGGCAACGCCCACCGCCGACAACGTCATTGTACCAGTTCCACGCTTCCGGGTTGATCGGCTCACCCACAGTGCCCAGCGTGCGCAGATCGCTCAGATCGCATTTCTCGACCCATTCATTGCCTTGCCCCATCAGGGCGCGCAAAGCGGTAGGGGCCGTGTAGAATTGATTGACCTTGTGCTTTTCACAGACCTGCCAAAAGCGGGATGCATCCGGATAGGTCGGAACACCTTCGAACATCAGCGTGGTCGCGCCATTGGCCAGCGGTCCATAGACGATATAGCTGTGGCCGGTCACCCAGCCGACATCGGCGGTACACCAATAGACGTCGCCTTCATGGTAATCGAAGGTGATCTCATGCGTCATTGCCGCATAGACCAGATATCCGCCGGTCGTGTGCACGACACCCTTCGGCTGACCGGTCGAACCGGAGGTATACAGAATGAACAGAGGGTCTTCGGCGTCCATTTCCGCAGGCGCGCAATAGTCATCCGCCTCGAGCGCCATTTCGTTATAGTCGTAGTCGCGCCCGTCGATCCATGTGGTCTGGCCGTTGGTACGCTTGACAACCAAGCATTTCACCGTGTCCTTGCAGTGCAGCAGGGCCGCGTCGGCGTTTGACTTCAATGGTGTCTTACGGCCGCCGCGAGGGGCCTCATCAGCTGTAATCAGAACCTTGGCGTCGCATCCGTTGACGCGTGCAGCCAGGGCATCGGGGGAAAACCCTGCAAAAACAATAGAGTGGATTGCGCCGATACGTGCGCACGCCAGCATGGCATATGCAGCCTCGGGGATCATCGGAAGATAAATGACCACACGGTCGCCTTTGCGCACGCCCATGGAAACCAGGATATTTGCCATCCGGCAGGTACGGCGGTGCAGTTCGGCATAGGTGATGTGTTGGGCGGGTTCATTCGGGTCATCAGGTTCCCAGATGATCGCAGTCTGATCGCCGCGTGTATTCAGATGACGATCCAGGCAGTTGGCTGAAACGTTCAGAGTGCCATCCGCATACCAGTTGATCCCGACCGAGCCCAAATCATAGCTGACGTCTTTCACTTGGGTATAGGGTTTAATCCAGTCAACGCGTTTGCCCTGTTCGCCCCAGAATGCAACGGGGTCGTTTATAGAAGCCGTGTACATTTCGCCGTATTTCTTGGCATCGACATGCGCACGCGCTGAAATTTCTGCGGATGGCGGATAAACTTTGGCATCTGCCTGAGCAGCGGTTGTCATTCTGAGGTTCCTCCCTCTGGACTTAAATTCACTGGGACAATCTTGCCCGCTGAACAGGCAATGTCGACCTGTTTCCTCCCGATGCAGGATAATACGGAGATCAGAAAACAAAGAAATAAATTACAGAAATAGCAGGGTTTATTTGTTAATAAATTTCAATCCCTTTGAGGGAATTGTAAAGGAAATCGTTAGGTATTAAAAAAACTTATTTAAAACAACAAGATAGATGTTAATCACATTTTCACTGTTTTCAAAGTGCTTGCCCGTGAAATTTACACATTTCATATACACCTTATGATTGTTAGCGCTGGCGGGCGGTTTGCAGATTTTAGTGGGTGGTCTGGCAGGGGTTGGCACATATCGATGTTGGCGCTAGCTTTACGCGCAAGCGACCCAAAAAAGGGGGCGCATCAATGGGAGAATTCACTATGACTAAAATGTTGAGCGGTGCAGCCGTCGCCGCCCTGACTGTTGCATTCGTTACCGAAGCTGCAGCAACAGAATGGAATGCTTCGGTCTGGGGCAAACGCCGGGCCTTTACCGAACATGTCGAGAAACTGGCTGAACTGGTCAGCGAAAAAACCGGTGGCGAATTCACGATCAATGTCAGCTATGGCGGGCTGTCAAAGCCGAAAGAGAATCTGGACGGGATTGAGATCGGTGCATTCGAAATGGCGCAGTTCTGCGCAGGCTATCACCGCGACAAAAATCGGGCGATCACTGTACTTGAACTGCCGTTCCTGGGCGTGAACAATTTGGAAGAAGAGGTGGCCGTCAGCCACGCTGTATATGATCATCCCGCCGTTAAGGATGAGATGGCTCAGTGGAATGCCCGGATCATCATGACGTCGCCAATGCCCCAGTATAATATCGTTGGAACCGGTGATCCGCGCTCAACGCTTGCCGATTTTGACGGCATGCGTGTACGTGCGACTGGCGGGCTGGGCAAGGCGTTTGAGGCCGTTGGCGGTGTTCCAACATCGGTGCCCGCGACCGAGGCGTTTAATGCGATGGAATCCGGTGTTGTTGATACAGTGGCCTTTGCTCAGCACGCACATTTGTCTTTCGGCACTATCAACGAAGCCGACTGGTGGACGGCCAACCTGAACCCCGGCACTGTAAACTGTCCGGTTGTGGTCAATATCGACGCCTACGAAGCGCTGCCTGCGGAACATCGTGAAGCGCTTAACAGTTCTGTCGACGAGGCCATTGCCCATTATCTCGCCAATTACGGCGGTCTGCTGGAGCAGTGGGATGGTGTGTTGACCGAAAAAGGCGTGCAGAAAGTTCAGATCGACGAGGCCGTGCTGGAGGAATTCCGCACCAAGGCTGCTGATCCGATCCGCGAGCAGTGGATCGCTGACATGTCCGCGCAGGGTCTGCCTGCGCAGGATCTATATGATCTTGTTCAACTGACGCTGAAACAACAGCGTGGCGGGAACTGATCACGCGTTCCGGGTACCCAGCGCGGTACCCGGACACTGATTCCAATACAGAGAGGGCCAGCGGAATGGCAGGACAGGCGACGGTGCTTGCGGATGATAGCCGTCTGAGCAGGCTGGACCAGCTGCTGTTAAGGGCCGAGCGTACGCTTGCACTGATCAGCGGAATTGCCGTGTTCGGGTTAATGGTGCTGGCAGTTGTCTCGGTGAGTGGGCGCAACGCCTATAACGCGCCATTGCCGGGCTATGTCGATTGGATCGAGCAAGCCATGCCTTTGATTGCGTTTCTAGGTATCTCTTACGTACAACGCGATGGGGGCCATATCCGGATGGATATTGTCATTTCGCGGCTACACGGACGGGCTTTGTGGCTGTTCGAGTTGATTTCGGTCGTTCTCATCCTGGTGCTCATGTTGGCATTGGTCTGGGGCAGCTGGTCCCATTTCGACAGATCATTCGACTTTGGCGCACCTCTGTGGAGCCGGGACAGCTCGATCGACATTGGCATCCCGCTCTGGCCTGCCAAGTTACTGGCACCTATTGCGTTTTCGGTACTTTGCTTGCGGCTTGTGCTGCAAATCTGGGGTTATGGACGGGCCTTTGTGCTGGGCCTACAAAACCCAGTTGCGGTGCCGATGATACAGGACGCTGCTGCGCAGGCTGCCGCTGAAGCCGAACAATTCGAAGGGCAGGACTAGTAAATGGACTCGATTGAGATTGGCCTTTGGGTCACCAGTGGTCTGCTGGTTCTGGTTATCACCGGAATGCGTGTGGCTTTTGCCGCGGCTTTGGCGGGGCTGATCGGTCTGGTTTGGATATTCTGGGCCAAATTCGGATATGATCCTGACCGATTTGGCAAGGCGCTGACCGTTGCGGTAAAAACCGCAGGGCAAGTGCCGCATTCCAAGGTTGCAGCCCATACGCTCAGCCTGATCCCGACCTTTATCCTGATCGGTTACCTTGCCTACTACGCAGGCCTGACGCGCGCGCTGTTCGAGGCAGCCAAGCGCTGGGTGGCCTGGGTTCCGGGTGGGCTTGCGGTCGCAACCGTGTTCGCCACCGCTGGGTTTGCTGCAGTCTCGGGGGCATCGGTCGCGACATCTGCGGTATTTGCCCGGATCGCGATCCCGGAAATGCTGAAGGTAGGGTACAACAAACAATTTGCGGCGGGCGTAGTCGCTGCAGGTGGCACTTTGGCCTCACTGATCCCACCTTCTGCGATCCTTGTGATTTATGCGATCATCGTAGAGCAGGATGTGGGCAAGCTGTTGCTCGCCGGGTTCATACCGGGGGCCTTTTCGGCGGTTATTTACGGGTTGCTGATCGTCGGTATCGCGGTGGTGTTCAAGAATGTCGGCCCACCGGTCACTGGCTTTACCTGGAAACAGCGTTTTGCTTCTTTGCCTGGCGCTCTGCCGATTGTGGCGGTGATCCTGATCATCATCTGCTTCGTCTATAACCCGTTTGGTGAAAAAGCCTGGGGCACGCCAACCGAAGGCGGGGCAATCGGTGCCTTTATCGTGTTCTGCTTCGCGCTGTTCCACGGCATGAGATGGGCAGAGTTGAAATCCGCACTGCTTGAGACCGCCAAACTGACCGCGATGATCTTTTCGATCATCTGGGGCGTGCTGATCTATGTCAGGTTCCTGGGTTTCGCCGATTTGCCAAGCGCGTTTTCCGACTGGATCACGTCGCTGACAATGTCACCCATGCTGATCCTGATCTGCATCCTGCTGGCCTATGCGGTGCTCGGCATGTTCATGGATGCCATCGGGATGCTGCTGCTGACTTTGCCGGTTGTCTACCCGGCAGTTATGGCGCTGAACGGGGGCGAGGCCGTCACCGCTGCGGAAAGTACGTTTGGGATGTCCGGGCCGATGTGCGCCATCTGGTTTGGTATTTTGGTGGTGAAAATGGCCGAGTTCTGCCTGATCACGCCACCGATCGGTTTGAATTGCTTTGTCGTTGCCGGCGTCCGCCCTGATCTGAGCGTTCAGGACGTGTTCAAGGGCGTGACGCCGTTTTTCATCGCCGACGCCGTGACGATTGCGCTGCTGGTCGCCTTTCCGGACATCGTTCTGTACCTGCCTTCGCTGGCCGGGTAATTGGCATCTGACGAAGTCAATCTTTGGTGATACCTGCCCCCGGCTGGCGCGTGGGGGCAGGGTATCTCTATTTCGCGCGCATCAGCATTCCGTACAGATCGCGCGGGTCGTCAGGGTCTGCCAGCATGTCCAGGGGTTCGTAGTAATCTGTGCCCCGGACTGCGGACTGGATGTAGCGCAGGGCTGAAAAATCCTCGATCGCGAAACCTACGCTGTCAAACAACGTGATCTGACGATCATCTTTGCGACCCTCGGCCTGTCCCGTCATGACCTGCCACAACTCGGTGACGGGATGATCGTCTTCCAGGGCCTGAATCTCGCCCTCAATACGGGTTTGCTCCGGGTATTCGACGAATATTTCAGAGCGTAGCAGGATATCCCTGTGCAGTTCGGTTTTGCCGGGACAGTCGCCGCCGATCGCGTTGATGTGGACGCCTGGGCCGACCAAGTTATCGGTCAGGATCGTGGCATTTTTCTTGTCCGCCGTGCAGGTCGTGATGATATGCGCGCCTTCGATGGCGTCCTCAGGGGATTTGCATTTCACGACCGAGAGGCCAGAGCCCGCCAAGTTGGCCGCACATTTTTCGGTAGCAGCCGCGTCGGTATCGTACAAGCGAACAGTATCAATCCCGCACATGGCCTTGAAGGCGAGGCACTGAAATTCGGATTGCGCGCCATTCCCGATCATTGCCATGGTCGAGGCCGATTTGGGCGCAAGATAGCTGCCGACCAGAGCAGAGGTTGCTGCGGTGCGCAATGCAGTCAGCATGGTCATTTCGGTCAGCAGGGTCGGATAGCCTGTGTAGACGTCTGCCAGCAATCCAAATGCGGTAACGGTCTGTAGGCCCTCGGAGGTGTTCTTGGGGTGGCCGTTGACGTATTTAAACCCATAGGCCTCACCGTCTGAGGTTGGCATCAGTTCAATAACCCCATGCGGCGAGTGGGCAGGGATGCGGGGTGTTTTGTCAAAGCTTTCCCACCGTTTGAAATCAGCTTCGATTTGCGCCGCAATATCGGTGATCATACGTTCGACGCCGATGTGGTGGACCAGTCTCATCATATTGTCGACAGACACAAACGGCACCAGGGCCTTTTCAGATGGTTGCATTAGGGGCTCCTATCGACGGGACAGGTGGATGCCCGCAATCATGCAGCGCACGGATCCACCGGCAGTTTCAATGGTGGGAATCGAAAGCGGCAGAGGTGTCGCGCTGGCTTCGATTGTAACGATTTGTTCCGGGGTCAGGGCGGCAAGTGCCCGGCTGGACAGCGCCAGCACGGGACCATTCTGGCCGCTCAGTTCGATGGCGTTGCCAGCAAATTCAGCGATCTGATCATGCGTCAGGTCAATGACCGTGCGACCGGATTCTTCCAGCCTGGCTTTCACTGTCGCGCGGCGTTCGGGGTCCGCGATCATATCAAGACAGATCAGCGCGTATTTGGAGCCGATGCCCATCAGAACATTCGTGTGATAGACATCACGTCCTGCGGCATCATGCGCCTCGAATGCGATGGGCTCATAGTTGAAATGGGTGCAGAAACGCTCCAACAGAACGGGGGCGGCGCGGTTGGATTTGACCGTGTAGGCCACGCGGCCAATGTGGTCCAGAACCATCGCTCCGGTGCCTTCCAGCGCCAGTCTGTCCTGTTCAAGCCCGGAATAATCGATCACGTCCTGAACACGATACTCCTGTTTCAACATTTCTATGACGTCGGCGCGACGTTCGCGCCTGCGCGACGGCACAAACATCGGATAGATAGCCACATGCCCGCCGGGATGGGTCGAGAACCAGTTGTTCGGAAATACGCTGTCTGGTGTGTCGAGGTCTCCGAAATCGTCGAAGACATGAACCTTAACACCCGCATCGCGCAGCAGCGCCACCGCCTGATCATGTTCATCGCGTGCTTGGACAGACGTGGCCGCTGCCGAGCGGTTGGCCAAGGTCTGGAACGCATTGTCGTCGCGTGTCTCGGGGTTCGAAGCAAACGCATGGGGCCGGATCATCACAACGGCTGGTGGGGCTTGTAGAGATTGCATCAGAAGCTCCGGGTGGGGCGGTCAAAGATGCGGCGGCCCAGCAATGAGGCGGCCAGATCGACCATCAACTTTGCAGTGCGGCCGCGTTCGTCCAGAAACGGGTTCAATTCTACCAGATCCAGCGAGCAGACAAGACCGCTTTCGTGTAGCAGTTCCATCACTAGATGGGCCTCGCGTTCGGTCGCGCCACCTGGAACTGTTGTGCCAACTGCAGGAGCAATGGACGGATCAAGGAAATCCACATCCAGCGAAACATGAAGGATGCCATCCGCTGCCCGGACCCGCTCCAGAAAGGCCATCAGCGGTGCTTTGATGCCGTTTTCGTCGATGCTTCGCATATCGGCCAGCATTGCGCGATCCTGTTCCAGCCGAGCCCGTTCGGCTGGGTCGACCGAGCGCAGACCGATCATGCCGACCCGGTCGGTCGGAACTGGCGATGAAACCGGTGGGAAGTCGTCAAATCCGGGCTGTCCGGTGAAATAGGCTACGGGTGTCCCGTGCAGGTTGCCGCTATCGGTGCTCTCGGGTGTGTGGAAATCGCTATGCGCGTCCAGCCAGAGAACGAACAGTGGGCGTTCGATCCGCTCGGCGTGCTGTGCCATGCCCAAAACCGTGCCCATCGAAAGCGCATGATCGCCGCCCATGAAAATTGGCAGGCCTTGTGGGGCGACATCCTGCGCAACACGGCTGAGAGCTTTGGTCCAACCGACACACTCGGGCAGGGCGAAGAGATGCGAATGTTCGGACATATCCGGAATGTCAGGTGTGATATCGCCGAGATCCCATAGGTGAAGACCGAGATCGGAAAGAGCTGATTGAAGCCCCGCAACCCGATAGGCATCGGGGCCCATCCGGCAGCCCTGTCGACGCTTGCCCGAATCCATCGGGGCGCCAACCAGAATTACGTTGTTTGTATCCATATGTACTACTACTCCGGCAATGTGGCTTGCGGATAGGGATCAAAATGCTCAAAATGGAACCGCAAGTGACATAACGGAAGTACTGAATGGACGATTTGGATGGCAAGCTTCTCAGCGCTCTGCACCGGGATGCCCGTGCTTCACTCTCGGAACTGGCTGAAACACTGGGGGTCACACGCACAACAGTGCGCAGCCGTCTGCAACGTTTGAAGCAATCCGGCGAGATTGTGGGCTTTACGGTTCTGACACGGCAGGATGTGGCGCAAAGCCCGGTCAGAGGGTTGATGATGCTGGAAATCGAAGGGCGCGGCACCGAGCGCACCATGGCCCAAATTGCTGCCATGCCGCAGGTGCGGGCTGTCCATTCGACAAATGGCGGTTGGGACTTGATTGCCGAGATTGGAACCGAAACCCTGGCCGAACTGGATGAAATCCTGTTTCGCATCCGCAGGATCGAGGGGATTACGCGATCTGAAACCAACTTGCTTCTTTCTACTCGGAAAGGCCGCGTCTGATTGCTGTAGTGCTTTGAGCAGCAAGGAATATGTGTAAAAGTTGCGATGCGTTCGCCACCTGCGCAAAGGCAGCTGCGAACCTGAAACAGGGAAATCACATGACTGATCAGGATACAGGCAAAGAACTCTGGGCCATCCGACTTGCCGAAAGAGTATCCGGTTTTCTGGAACGACCCCTGGTCAGAATCACCATTCCCGTAATCGTCATGCTGGTCGCCCTGACCGTGCTGCATGAACTGTCTGCACATGTGAAATGGTCATCCGTTCAGACGGATGTGGCGAACACCTCTTGGACACTGTTGTTCATCGCCTTGTGCTGGACCGCTTTTAGCTTTGTATCCCTGTCTTTATACGACGTCTTTGCAGTCCAGAGCGTTGCCGACGGTGAGGTCCCTTTGCCGGTTGCGGGCATGGCCGGGGCCTGTGGTTATGCGGTGTCAAACTGCCTTGGGTTTTCCTACATCACGGGCACGGCGATCAGGTACAGGATCTATGCGTCTCTAGGGTTGGATCTAGGGCGCGTCGCCGGGGTCATTGCGACCTCGTGGATCGCTTTCTGGTCTGGCATGACCTTGCTGTTGGGGGCTTTGCTGACCTTTCATCCCGACGGGATATCGAAGGTTTTGCCAATCAGCGATACGGTCGAGATGGTCATAGGATTGGGCCTTTTGATCGCTCTGGCAACGCTGTTCATCTGGCTGTCGAAAGGCGGGCGCAGGCTGGCCTATGGCGGGGTTGGATTTAACCTTCCCGGCGGCAAACTGGCCGGGTTGCTGACGCTGGCGGCCTTGGGCGATGTTTTTGGTGCGTCGATGGTTCTGTATGTGCTGCTGCCGACAGACCTTGGGATCGGCTACCCCTATTTCTTCACCATCTTTATTGGCGCGATTGCGGTCGGTATCCTCAGCCATGCGCCGGGTGGAATTGGCGCCTTCGAGGCGACTATGATCGCGGGACTTGGCGCGTCAGGCCGGTCGGATGTCATTGCCGCGCTGTTGCTGTATCGCCTTGTTTATACGTTTCTTCCCTTCCTCATCGCCACGCTTTCAATCGCTGTGGCATCAGCGCTGAGCCACCGGCGACATATTACTGGTGCAGCCACTTGGGTTTATCGAGTGATCCGTCCGATCGTGCCCATGGTGGCTGCAGGCGTGGCCGCAGTGGCCGGTGTGATACTTCTGGTCTCCGGCGCGTTGCCTGCAAGCAGCGGTAACCTGGGTGTGCTGCGGGATTTCCTGCCCCTGTCCTTTGTCGAAGCGTCCCACCTGGCCGGAAGTGCGGTAGGGGTCTTGCTGATCCTTGTGTCACGGGGGCTGTTTCGCAAGCTTTACCGGGCTTGGGTTGTGGCCATGCTGTTGATGCTGGCCGGTTTTGTCGCTTCGCTGACCAAAGGGCTGGATACGCACGAAGCGCTCAGCATGGTGGGTAGCATCGTTCTGCTGGCCATGTTCCGGGATGCGTTCTATCGGGTTAGCGGCGCGTCGATCTTCAGGTTGAACATACCTTGGCTGGTCAGCGTTCTTGCATTGCTTGCCGTGATCTTTTGGGTGGGTCTGTTTGCTTATTCCCATGTCGAATATCAAAATGCCCTGTGGTGGGAGTTTGCCTGGAACGGCGACGCTTCGCGGTTCCTACGATCCAGCCTTGTGGTTGCGGTCATCCTTGGGGTGGTTGCCGTTAGCTCACTGTTCGGGCGCGAGATTCCTGTTCCAGTCCGCACAGAAATCCCCGAAGTAGTCGAACGTCTGGTAATGGAAAGCGAAGACACAGAATCCCAGATTTCTTTGACCGGGGACAAGCAGTTCCTGATCGCGCCGGATGAAACCGCTTTTCTGGCTTATGCCGATACCGGCAACGCACTGGTCACCAAAGGTGAACCAGTAGGGGATGAAACCGCCGGTAAACAGCTGATATGGCAGCTGCGCGAGATGGCGGACCGTGAGGGTAAACTTTGTGCCTTCTACAGCGTTTCCACCAAATACCTGCCGACCTTTCTAGACCTTGGCCTGTCGATCCTGAAAATTGGCGAAGTAGCGCGGGTGCCGC
Organism: Ruegeria sp. CDSC042; assembly: GCF_059610745.1. NCBI lineage: Bacteria > Pseudomonadati > Pseudomonadota > Alphaproteobacteria > Rhodobacterales > Roseobacteraceae > Ruegeria > Ruegeria sp. CDSC042. Next base: position 931,700 of record NZ_JBXWOF010000001.1, on the reverse strand, counting down.
TGAAAGATTTCTCGCTGGACGGAAAATCCCGCAAGCGGTTCCGTCAGGCCAAGAACCGGGCCGAGCGTGAAGGGTATGTTTTCGAGATTATCCCAAAACAGGAACTAACCCTGATCCTGCCCGAGTTGCGCAAGATTTCGGATGACTGGCTGGCGCAAAAGGCTGGGGCCGAGAAAGGTTTTGCGCTTGGCGGATTTGATGAAACCTATCTGTCCTATTTCGACCACGCGGTGCTGCGGAATGGCGAAACGGGTGAGATCGTCGCCTTTGCCAACCTGTTTCAAGGTGAGCATAAATCAGAATTGTCGCTGGATCTGATGCGGTATGAACCAGATAGCCCAAGTTTTGTTATGGACGCGCTTTTTGCCGAGATGATGTCATGGGGGGCCGAGCAGGGGTTCCACTGGTTCTCGCTGGGGGCGGCACCGTTTTCCGGGATCGAAAACCGGCAACTGGCATCGCTGTGGAACCGCATTGGCGGCTTTGTCTATGAACATGGCGAACAGTTTTATCACTTCGAGGGGCTGCGCTCGTTCAAGCAGAAATTCGAACCAGAATGGAGCCCGAACTATTTGGCCAGCCCCGGAGGACTGGCCGCGCCGCGTATTCTCTACGAGGTCAACATTCTGATTTCGGGCGGCTTGCGCGGTCTGACGAAATAGCGCTCAGTTCAGGCTGGCTTGGGTCGGAGCCTGTTGCAGCAGGTCTCCCCAATCGGTGCGATAGGCCATTTCGGCCAGCACAGTTTCCGGCAGGAACTCCTGATTTTGCCGGATTTGCCAACCACCGCCTAAACCTTTGTAGACTGCAACCAGATTGCTCGAGACCTGCTGGCGGGCTTCGATCAGGTTGGCCTGTGATCGCAGCAATGCGGTTTGCGTGTTCAGAACGCGGGAATAACTGGCGATGCCATCCCGATATTGGTTCACCGCGATCTCGGCAGCTTTGCGCGATGCGGTGACGCTGTTTTGGTAGAATGTCACCTGTTTGCGTGATTGCGTATAGGCGACCATAGCACTTTCGACCTCGGAATAGGCGGTCAGGACGGTGTTTTGATAGTTCGCAATCAAGGCCTGATAAGCTGCGTCCTGGGCGCGGACATTATTCTTGATCCGCCCATAATTCAGCACATTCCAGACCACTCCGGCACTGGCCAGCCCAGTATTGCTGGCGGATGAAAACAGGTCCTGACTGCCCGAGGCCTGCAGGCCGATCGAACCGGACAGGATGAACTGGGGATACAGGTCAGCAATCGCGATCCCAACTTGCGCAGACTGTGTGGCAGCAGCCAGTTCTGCGGCGCGTACATCCGGGCGTCGGCGCAGCAATTCCGCTGGTACTCCAACGGCGACGTTGGATCGGGCCGAAGGGATACGACCGGAATTACCCAGCAACCCGGCCATGCGCGAGGGTGTTGTTCCCAGTAAAACAGCCAAAGCATTCTTGGTCTGTTGAAGATCGCTTTCAATTTCCGGCACCAGCGCCATGGTATTGTTCAGCAGGGCGGTGGCCTCTTGCACATCCAATTCAGTGGTGACGCCGTTGTTGAAACGCAGTTGCGTCAGATCAACCGATTCCTGTTGCAGCTTGATATTCTCTCGTGCCACGAACAGAGTTTCTTGCAGCGCGCGGAAGCTTACATATAACGCTGCTACATCGCCGGTCAGCGTGACCAAAGCGTCATCGTAATTAGCGACCTGAAGTGCCAGATTGGATCGTGCGGCCTGCACACCCCGGCGTTGCTGCCCCCACACATCCAGTTCCCATTGGGCGTCGAAGCCAACCTGCGAGGTCGAGAATTCGGTATCCAGGGGGATGATCCGATTGATATCGGAAATCGGCCCGATATTATCGCTGATCTGGCGCCGCTCGATCGAACCTCCGATGGCCTGCGATTGGGGGTAAAGCTCACCAAAGGCAATCCCAAGCTGTGCGCGGGCCTGTAGTACGCGCGCACCGGCCACCTGTAGCGCCAGGTTCTGGGCATAGGCTTCGGCGATCAACCGGTTCAAAGTGGCGTCGTTGAACGTCTCCCACCACTTCACCACCGGTGCGCTGCGCGAGGTCAGGCCGCTGGCGCCAGCCGACGGGTTGTTCACCTCGATCCATTCCTTCACGACCGGAGAGTTCGGCCTCACAAAATCAGGACCGACAGGTGCGCAGCCCGCCAGCAGAGCGGCACACAGGGCTGTGCCCATCAAACTGCGGTTTAGCCTGGCCCGTGTCATACAGCGTGTCCTTAAATGTCCAGTGGTCGGATGAAGTTTGCGAAGGAATAGAGGCGGATATTGATGCGCCGCAGGAACTCAAAGCTTTTGCCCTGGCCGGTATAGATTGCCACCGCGGCGTGTCCACCGGCGGGAAAGACGTGGCCATCTGGAATATCGACCGAAATCTGCACGGCAATATGTCCAGGAATTTTTGGCAGTTCAAATCCGGGCAGGCGGCCTGATGGCAGATATTGACCCTGGCGGGTTGCCCACCAGATTGCCTCGACTTTGCCGGTCAGGATTTCTCCGGGATATAAGTCCAGCGCGACCTCAACCTGTTGCCCGGGTTTCACAAATTTCAGGTTCTGCTGCCGGTAAGTGGCAAGAATATAGGGGTTTTCCTTGGTCACAAAGCTGGCGATTGCGCCCAATCGGATATCACCGACAACCAGACCCGGGCGTGCCTGTTGTGAAACGATCATACCATCTTCGGGCGCGTAGATCGTAGTATTGTCCAGAAAGTACCGGGCCTTTTCCAACTGAGCCTGAGCTTGAACGATTCCGGTATTGACCCCGTCGATCTGCGAATCCAGCGCCAGCTTTGCCTTTTCCAGATTGGCTTCGGCCTCTTTTATCTTGGCCTGATCTTCCGTGACCTGCTCGTTCCAGCGATCCAGCTCATCCTCGCGGGCACCACCCGCAGGGACAAGGTTTTCATACCGTGCTTGCTGGGTCAGCGCATATGCCAGTTGCGCGTTGGCTCGCTCGACGGCTTCACCCGCGACGATCACATCCTGTTCCAGAATTTTGGCGTTCTGCTGGGCTGCAACCAACTGTGCGGATGCCTCTTGGAATTCAAGCGCAAAGACGGTGTCGTCGAACCGATACAGCGGATCCCCTTTCTTCACCTCTGTATTCGGCTCGACCAGAACCTCGGAAAGGATGGTTGGTTCAGTCAGGCGCGGTACGATCTGTATGGTTGAGCGGACCACGTGGCTGTCGATCGAAAATGGCTGGAAGAACCGCAGCGCAACCATAAAGATCAATAACAGATGAGCACCCACCCAGAAGGAAACGATGCCCCAGGCGATACTGAACTTAAGCCATTGCAGTTTGAAGAAGATCAGCCAGACAAAAATGATGTAGAAAAGCGTAATGCCAAGAGCGACAAACATATTGTGGGACTTCCTTTAGCCTTAGCTTTTTTGTGTTTCGTCCGGGTCCAGCGGATCGCGATATTCTTCAGTCAGTTCACCGCCCAACCGTTTGATATCCTTGCGTATCGCATCGCGTTCATCGTCGGGCAAACGGCGGATATCGACTGTGGCTGCATCGTGGAAAGCCCACATAAAGGCGTGAATCCAGGGAACGACGGCCAGAAACCCCATCCAGCCCATGATCTTGACTGCCTCGGCATGGGGATGGTTGCGTTTGATTGCGATGCGGCCGGGCAGTCCCATTATGAACAGAAACAGCGCCATTACAGCGGCCAGCAGCAGTATAAGTGCGATAAATGTCAGATAGTCATAATAGCCTAGCGGCTGCCCCAGTAGTCCCATTCCGATGCCTCCATGAGGGAAGGTTTATCCATCCTCAGTTGTTGGTGTCCAGTTCGTCAATCAATTTATAGCTTGTCGGCGGGTCAGCGCAGATACCTGGGCCACATTCCAACAAGGTTGACCCCGCATTCAGTGCGGCCAGCCCTAGCATCACAAAGAACGCGGTTTTGGCCAGCGTATTGCCCCCGAACCGTGGTTGATCGACGGTTGTGTCCTGATATTGGCGGTCGAAAAGCAGCAAGATTGCCGTGCCCAGCAGGATCAGAAAAAAGCAGATCGCGGCCCATGTGTAGTAGTGATACCCAAAAACAGGCGAACCATAGTGGCCGGTACCCGGTACGATATGCAGCAAGATCTGGCGAACGGAAACGCTGATCCCAAACAGTGCCGCAAGCAACATCAACGCATAATGCTGCGGCCGGGCTCCGTATAGCAGGTTCAGGCCCAAACCAACGCCCACCGCTACGAACCCGACCCGTTGCAATAAGCAAAGCGGGCAGGGCAGTTCGTTCAGCGCCAGCTGGTATCCGAAGGCCAGTACAAGAACGAGGCTGACCGCCAGGGTTCCCAACGCGTTCAGGGTGCGGGAAAGCTCGGGTGTCATTGTGGCCTCCTACAGCTGAATGGTCAGTTGGCTGGTGGCATGAAACTTCAGCCAATAAACACTTAGGGCCATGGTAATGAAGAACACAACATTGGCCGCTTTGGTTTTTCTATAATAATTCAGCCCCATAGTGGCTGTGAGTAACGCAAATAAAAGCGCGATCATGGCCCGGATCTCCCCCTTGCCGTGCACTGATTGCAATATGTTGTGATACTGTCAGGGCCGGTCGCCTATGACAAGAACCACGTTTGGAATTACGCGTTTAATGCGAATCTCCAGTGGTTCGGCCGCTGTATACGACCCGCGTTCCCCATTCCTTACATTTACGTGCAAGCCCACTTGGAAGAGGTTGATCTGTAAAGAAAACGTCAACTTCGGACATCGAGGCAATACGGGCAGGGGCCGAGCGCTGAAATTTCGAATGATCGGCAACCAGAAAGCTGTGTCTGGCCTGTGCAATGATAGTCTGGCTGACACGGACTTCTTGGAAATCGAAATCCAGAAGATCACCATCGGCGTCCAGTGCGGAACACCCGATTACCGCATAATCGAACTTGAATTGTTCAATCGTTGAATTGGTCAGGTTGCCGATCAGACCACCGTCCGACCGGCGCAGAACACCACCGGCGACGACGATCTGGCAGTTCGTGTTTTCCACCAGGATACGCGCGACATTCATGTTATTTGTCACCACCATAAGATCTTTGTGGTTTAGCAACTGATGCGCGACAGCCTCGGTCGATGTACCGATGTTCAAAAAAAGCGATGCACCATCCGGTATGTTGGCAGCGCAAACCTGTGCGATACGGGTCTTGATTTCAGCATTCAGGGCGCGCCGGTCCTCGTAACCGATATTCGAAACGCCGGATCGCAGGACCGCGCCGCCATGAACCCGGTCCAGCTTGCCCAGTTCCGCAAGCTCGGAAAGATCACGCCGGATCGTTTGGACCGTGACACCAAACTGCAACGCCAGATCCTCGACCATGACGCGACCATTCTGCTTGGCGATTTCTATGATGTCTGACTGGCGGAACGAAAGAGACAAGGGAAGCTCCGGTTATTGGGTTCTTTCGTTTTTGTTCCTTTTTTCGCAATATTGCAACCGGCAGAAAACAAACATCGTTTGGAAAACAACAAAAAATCGCTATTCTTGTTCGTTACGCGAAAAAAAACGAAAATCCACATTGACGAACCGAGTATCGAACGGGTTAATTGCCGCACGTTTTCAGCAAAAGGACTGACCTGCAAATGGCACAGCAGACTGGCCAGGTTACTGACCTATTCATCATCGGTGGCGGTATTAACGGTTGCGGGATCGCGCGTGATGCGGCCGGGCGGGGGTTGTCGGTGACATTGGCCGAGATGAACGACTTGGCATCGGCGACGTCCTCTGCCTCGACCAAACTGTTCCATGGCGGCCTGCGGTATCTTGAGTACTTTGAATTCCGACTGGTCCGCGAGGCGCTGATCGAGCGTGAGACCTTGCTGCGGGCAATGCCGCATATCAGTTGGCCGATGCGCTTTGTGCTTCCGTACCACGATGGGATGCGCTTTGACTCGGATACGCCGACATCGCGCCTGCTGAGCATGGTGATGCCCTGGATGCGCGGTCGTCGCCCGGCCTGGCTGATCCGTCTGGGCCTGTTCATGTATGACCACCTCGGGGGGCGGAAAATTCTGCCGGGAACTTCGTCGCTGAATCTACGGTCTGCGCCCGAAGGCGGCCCGCTGCAGAACAGGTTCGAAACTGCCTATGAATATTCCGACTGCTGGATTGAAGATTCCCGTCTGGTGGTTCTGAACGCCCGTGATGCCGAGGCCAGAGGTGCCGAAATTCTGGTCCGGACAGAGGTTCTGTCTGCCGAAAGGGTCGATGACCTGTGGCATGTCACGATCCGCGACAAGCAGAGTGATGAAACGCGCGTCGTCCAGGCCAAGATGCTGATCAATGCCGGTGGCCCTTGGGTCGGGGACATTATTCAGGACAAAATCCACGTGAACTCGCGTGAAGGCGTTCGGTTGGTTCGCGGCAGCCATATCGTAACCCACAGGTTATTCAACCATGACAAATGCTATTTCTTTCAGGGCGAAGACGGGCGCATCATCTTTGCCATTCCCTATGAGAGAGATTTCACCCTTATTGGAACAACTGATCAGGATCACCCAGATCCATCGGTTCCTCCAGTCTGTACTGAGTCTGAACAGGAATATCTGTGTGCATTTGCGTCAAAATATTTTGAGCAGCCTGTGACCCACGAAGACATCGTTTGGACTTATTCCGGTGTGCGCCCTCTGTATGACGATGGGGCCAGCAGCGCAACGGCCGCGACCAGAGACTATACTCTGAAGGTCAATGGGCTTGGCGGCGCTCCGGTTTTGAATGTTTTCGGCGGCAAGATTACGACCTATCGCAGATTGGCCGAAAGTGCGCTTGAGAAAATCGCTGAGTACTTCCCGGATTTGCCCGGTCCATGGACCGCTGGTGTTTCTTTGCCGGGTGGCGATTTCCCCGTTAGCGCAGTGCAAGACCTTATTGCCGGTCTGGAATTCGACTATGCCTTTTTGAATCGCACATGGGCGGAACGGCTGGTGCGCGCCTATGGAACCGAGGCGCGCGCTATTCTGGCCGATGCAAAGACCGCTGAGGATCTGGGGGAAGAGTTCGGGGCGACTCTGACCGAACGCGAAATGGAATGGCTGGTCACCAAGGAATATGTGCGCTGCGCTGAAGATGCCATCTGGCGCAGAAACAAGCTGGGCCTAAGACTTGATGCCGATCAGATCGCTGCCATCCAGCGCTGGATCGAAAAGCGCCTGGCCCATTAAAGAAAAGCCCCGCGTTTTTGGCGGGGCTTTTTTTGATTTATGCGGCTTCTTCCGAAGGGTCGGGGTCGTTCTTTGTCCCTTTGAGCCATTCCCTCAGCCCCTGCATCAGGGCGTAAAGTACCGGCACAAGGATAACGCCAACCAGAGTTGCCGCCAGCATTCCGCCAAAGACGGCGACACCGATGGCCTTCTGGCTAGCCGCACCCGCGCCGTTCGCGGCAAGCAACGGTACAACACCCAACAGGAAGGAGAGGGCAGTCATCATCACCGCGCGGAAACGTTGATGGGCGGCTTCGGCTGCAGCATCTTTGATCGAAAGGCCATTGGCACGCTGTTCCATTGCGAATTCAACGATGAGGATACCGTTCTTCGACGCAAGCCCCACCAGCATGATCATCCCGATCTGCGTGTACAGGTTTATGTCGCTGCCCACGATGGCCACTGCCGCAACCGCCCCGAATAGGGCAACAATAACCGATAGAAGAATGGACACCGGCATCGACCAGCTTTCGTATTGCCCCACCAGGAACAAATAAGCGAACAGGACAGCAAGCCCGAGGATAATGATCACAAGGCTGCCGGATGCAAGCTGCTGTTGCGCGGTACCTGTCCATTCAAACGCGTATCCCGAGGGTAGGGCGTTGGCGGATTCTTCTGTCATCACAGTGATAGCGTCGCCACTGGACAGCCCTGGCGCAGGTACAGCTGTAACAGTTGCCGAACGGAACAGGTTATGCCGTTTTAACAGGACTGGCCCCAACACGTTTTCCACGTCGATCAACGTACCCAATGGAACCATATCGCCCTTGGTCGAGCGCACATACAGGTTCGAAATATCTTCGACCTTGTTCCGATAGCTCCCCTCGGCCTGAATCATCACGCGGTAAACGCGGCCGAACAGGTTGAAATCGTTCACATAGTACGATCCTAGCTGGGCTTGCATCGTCTGGAAAATCTCAGCAACAGACACTTCCAGGGTTTTCGCTTTCTCACGGTCCAGATCGACAAATAGCTGAGGAACATTGGCCCGGAATGTTGTATAGGCCTGACCAATCTCGGGTCGCTGGTTTGCAGCATAGACGAAGGACCCAACGGCCGAGGCCAGATCCTGAGGCGTACCGCCCCCGACTTGCTGAACCTCCATTTCCACACCGGCTGACATGCCGAGGCCCTGAATCGGTGGCGGGTTGAAGGCCACGATCGAAGCTGCGGATTCGCCATTTGCAATCGCCAGAACCTTGCCCAGAATGGCATCGGCAGACAGGTCGGGATCTTGCCGCTCGTCCCAGTTGTCGAGGTTCACAAAAACGGTCGCTCCATTTGTGGTTGTGCCGTTCAGCAGCGAAAACCCGTTGATCAGAACCGTACTGGCGACCCCCGAGATATCGCGGATTTGGTCGTCGACCCGACCTGCGATAGTCTCGGTTCGTTCCAGTGTTGCCGCATCTGGCAACTGGATGTCCACAAAGAGATAGCCGTTGTCTTCAAGCGGAATAAAACCGCTTGATGTGTTCGACATGATCGTCCCTGTACCCATGGCCAGAACAACGATGACGCCCAGTCCGGCGACTGGCAGAATTAACAGTTTTCGGACAACGACAACATAACCGTCACGCAGCGTTCCGATGAAACGCTCAAACAGGGCCAGAATACCCTTGGGCGGACCCGAGCGCGCGCGCAGAACCAGTCCGCAAAGCGCCGGAGACAAGGTCAAAGCGTTGATTGACGAAATCACGACCGCAGTCGAGATGGTGACTGCAAACTGAGAATACAGTCGCCCCGAGATGCCAGGCATAAAGGTCACGGGCACAAAAACGGCCAGCAGAACCAGAGTGGTTGCGATGACGGGTCCGGTGATTTGGCCCATTGCTTTCCGTGTCGCCTCAGGCGGGGACAACCCTTCGTCGGCGATAATGCGTTCAACGTTTTCAACCACCACGATGGCATCATCGACCACGATCCCGATTGCCAGTACAAGCGCGAACAAAGAAATTGTGTTCAGGGACATCCCAAACGCCAGCAGGAACGCGAACGTCCCGATCAGCGAAACAGGAATAGCAACCGCCGGAATGATCGTGGCACGCCAACTGCCCAAAAAGACAAATACGACCGAAATCACTAAAACGAACGTCAGCATCAGGGTGGAAACCACGTCGTTCAGAGATTGTTCCACGAAGTCGGTCGTGTTGAACGGAACCTGATATTCAACATCTGTTGGGAACGAACGCGACAGCCGGTCTAATTCGGCCTGAACACGATCTGAAACAGCCAACGCATTGGCACCGGGGGCTTGATAGATACCGATAACCGTTGCGGGTTCTGCCTGGAAATAACCCGAAGCCGAATAGAACTGCGCTCCAAGTTCGGTTCTGGCAATGTCCCTTATGCGTACGATTGCCCCTGCATCACCAGTACGGATGACAATATTGCCAAATTCAGCGGCCGAGGTCAGCCGGCCCTTGGTCTTGATCGTATATTGAAATGTCTGTCCCTCAGGGACCGGCGGCGAGCCTATCGAACCGGCAGACACTTCGATATTCTGTTCTCGGATAGCGTTTATGACATCACCCGGTGAAATCGACAGGGCGGTCATCTTGTCGGGATCCATCCATATCCGCATTGCATATTCAAGGTTAGTCAGAACATCGGCTTTACCAACACCCTGTACCCGCGCCAACGCATCTTTCAGGTTGATCGAAGCGTAGTTCGACAAGAATACACTGTCATAGGTGCTTTTGGGTGAGGTCAGCGTGACCAGCATCAGCATATTGGTCGATGCCTTCTGCGTAACGACACCCGACGAAGTCACCTCTGACGGAAGCGAAGACATGGCCTGCGCAACGCGGTTCTGCACGTTGACGGATGCAATGTCAGGATCGGTGCCGACTTCGAAGGTAATATTCAACGAATACGATCCGTTATCCGAAGAGGTGGACGTCATGTAGATCATGTCATCCACGCCGTTGACCTGCGCCTCGATCGGCGCGGCGACAGTGTTCTCGACCGTTTCGGCATTGGCACCGGTATAGGTGGCGGAAACGCTGACGACCGGTGGCGTAATATCAGGAAACTGGGCGACCGGCAGAACCATATAGCCGATCCCGCCCATGATCGTCAGGACAAGCGAAATAACTAGGGCCAGCTTGGGCCGGCTGATGAACAGGGATGAGAACATCTGTTACTCTCCCGGCTGCTCGGATGCGGTGACAGCATCCACTGCCACACCCGGGCGCACGCGCTGGAGGCCCTCGACGATCACGCTTTCCCCTTCGCGCAGGCCGTCTAGAACGATCACAGCAGTTCCGACATTGTCGCCGGTGGTGATATAGCGCTGTTCGACCATTTGCTTATCGTTAACGACCAGAACGAAATCACCGCGCTGATCACGCGACAAGGCCGCCTGCGGGATCAGAACCTGCAAGGTCGGCTCCAGGGCTTCGATATGAACGCTCAGGAACTGACCATCGAGGATCAGCCGGTCGGCATTTGTGAATTCGGCCCGCATTGCAATCGTTCCAGTTAGCGGGTCGATATGGTTGTCAACGAAAACAATCGAACCTGTTTCGCCCAAGTCCGATCCATTGGGCAGCGTTACATGCACATTCGGGCTTTTGGGGCTTTCGGCCAGCGACGATGCATTCTCGCCATATTGTTCAAGAACCGAGGTAAACTGTTTTTCGTTCAACGAGAAATTCACATACACTGGTGCCTCGCTGACGATATTCACCAATGGTGGGTTGTTCGGGCCAACAACGTCCCCGACGCTGATAGCGACCCGCCCGATACGGCCGGTGAACGGTGCGTGGACCTTAGTATAGCTCAGATCAAGTTCAGCCTGTTGGATCGCGGCTTTCGCGGCTTTGACTTCGGCAATGGCCACAAGTTCGTTGGCACGGGCGATATCCCGTTCGCTTTCCGGAGTGGCATCGCGTTTGTAAAGTTCTTCCTTCCGGGCCAGGTCAACTTTGGCGAGCTCAAGATTTGCTTCGGCACGGTCCAGATCGGCATTCCGTGCATCTAGTGTCGCCTGATACAGGTCCGGCTCGATCGTGAACATAAGGTCGCCTTCATTCACCATCGCGCCGTCTTCAACATTCTGACTGTCCAGAAATCCGCTGACCCGGGCGACAATATCGGCCTTGTTCAGCGCCTCAGCTCGACCGATGAAAGTCGCCTCGTCCGTGATTTCTTGCGTGTAGGCCGCTGCGATGGACACTTTGGGCGGTGGGGCGTCACTTTTATCCTGCGCGGCAGCTGGCACCACCAACCCACACAGGGCCAAAGCTGCGGCATACCAAACGGATTTGGCTATGGGGTCATTCGGTCGAAAGCTGAAAAGTGTTGATGCAAGGATCATGGCAGAAGCCCCATTGAAACAAAAACTGGACACAACTCGGGTCGCCGCCAGCGGTCCGAGTCGCCTAAACTCTTCGTGAGGATGGCTGGTTTTGCTAGGTTTCTCAAGCGTGTTAGCCCGTAGGGCAATCGCTTACCCAAGGATATTTTTCTGTAGGGCGGCAGGTTTACGCAAATCGGCCAGGGCTAGTTCCCTGATCTGGCAAGGTCGTTTCCGGCAATCTGGATCAAACGCAAAATGAAAAAAGGGGGCCGTTAAGCCCCTTGTATTCTTTTCCCGGTCGGGTGTCTTAGGTGCGGACACCTGCAAAACGGTCCTGCCAGTCTTCGCGCTGTTCGTCGGTGATCTTGGCGAACAGAACATCGGGAACGGCAAAGTCGTGGCCTGCGGGCAGGGCGGACAGGGCCGCCGCAACATCGTCAGGCCAGGCGGTATCCATCGTGTTCATCGCGCTCAGCATACGGGCGGTGGTTTCGGGAATGAACGGCGCACTGAGCACGGCATAGAGCCGGATCAAGTTCAGACCCAGACGCACCTGTACCGCGGCCTGTTCGGGATCTTCCTTGAAGGTCGACCAGGGTGCCGCGGATTGAAGATACTCGTTCCCGGCAACCCAGATGGCGCGCAATTCCTGGGCGGATTTGCGAACTTCCATTGCCTCCATGAACCCTTCATAGGCGCGGACGCGGCGGGTCAGCTCTTCGATCAGGGCCTGCTCGCGGTCGCCATAGGTGCCGCCTTGGGGCACCGCCTCGCCGAATTTTGAGCGGCAGAACTTGGTGATCCGGCTGACGAAGTTGCCCAACACATCGGCCAGATCCTTGTTCACCGATTGCTGGAAGTTCTCCCAGGTGAATTCGCTATCGCTGCTTTCGGGCGCATGGCTCAGCAGCCACCAGCGCCAGTAATCGGCAGGCAGGATGTCCAGCGCCTGGTCCATGAACACGCCGCGACCTTGGCTGGTTGAGAACTGGCCGCCGTCATAGTTCAGGTAGTTGAAGGATTTCAGATGGTCGACCATCTTCCACGGCTCACCCGAACCTAGAATGGTCGCCGGAAAGGACAGGGTATGGAAAGGCACATTGTCCTTACCCATGAATTGAACATAGCGCACGTCATCGGCACCTTTGTCAGTGCGCCACCAGCGCTCCCACTCGGCATCCGCTTTGCCGGTCGCATCAGCCCATTCCTTGGCGCAAGCGATGTATTCGATCGGCGCGTCGAACCAGACGTAAAAGACCTTGCCCTCCATGCCGGGCCAGTCCTGATCGCCCTTCTTGACCGGCACGCCCCAGTCCAGATCGCGGGTAATGCCACGGTCTTGCAGGCCGTCGCCGTCATGTAACCATTTCTTGGCGATCGAGGTGGTCAGGATCGGCCAATCGGTCTTGGAATCGATCCAGGCGTTTAGTTGATCCTTCATCGCGGATTGGCGCAGATACAGGTGTTTGGTCTCACGCACCTCCAGATCGGTTGACCCGGAAATGGCCGAGCGCGGCTCGATCAGGTCGGTCGGATCCAGTTGCTTGGTGCAGTTTTCGCACTGGTCTCCACGTGCACGGTCGTACCCGCAGTTGGGGCAGGTGCCTTCGATATAGCGATCCGGCAGAAACCGTCCATCGGCGTGGGAATAGACCTGCTTCTCGCTCACTTCGCGGATCAGCCCGGCATCTTCCAGCTTGCCCGCGAAATGCTGGGTCAACGCTTTGTTCTGGGCGCTGGACGAGCGGCCAAAGTGATCAAAGCTCAGGCCAAAGCGCTGTGCGATATCGGCCTGCACACCATGCATCTCGGCACAGTAATCAGCGACCGGCTTGCCTGCCTTGGCGGCGGCCAGCTCGGCCGGGGTGCCGTGTTCGTCGGTGGCGCAGAGAAACATGACCTCATTCCCCCGGCCGCGCTGATACCGCGCATATAGGTCGGCGGGCAGTTGCGAGCCGATCAGATTGCCGAGGTGCTTGATCCCGTTGATGTAGGGGATCGCCGAGGTGATGAGAATCCGAGCCATGTTCCGTTTCCGCGTATGTAACTGCAGGCTCGTCTATCTTATGTCACAGCCCAGCAAAAGCCCGGCTTTTGCCCGGATGCCACTTTCCGGCCCTAGGCACCGAAAAAACCCCAAAGAACGGATTTCCCGACTGCCGCTGTGTCACCATGTTAATTACCCATAGGTTGAAATATAGAATCACAACCTCTTGAAACTTTGTCATGACTCCCCATATTTACTGCATACCATAGTATACAATTACGGAGACAGCCCACTGATGCTCAGTTTTCTACTAGAGGGTGCATTTGTGCCCTTTACCATTGCGATTGCGCTGTTGTTTGGCCTTTTGGGGCTGGAACTGGTGGCGCTGTTGCTGGGTGGAAGCCTGATGGCGGGTGAGGGCGAGGTTGACCTTGATGTGGTTGACGCTCCGGAATTGGACATTGGTGATTTCGAACTTGATCTGGACGCGGATGTCGATCTGGGTGAGTTCGAGCTGGCCGAGGTCGCGGCGGAAACGCCGGTTGTGGCCTCGGACGGTCCTGCAAGCTGGCTGGGCTTTGGCAAAGTGCCGTTCATGATCTGGCTGGTGGTTCTGCTGGCTGGCTTCGGCCTGTCGGGCATCGGTCTGCAGCTGGGCCTGCGTGATGTGATGGGCTTTGATCTGCCCTCATGGATGGCCGCGATCCCGGCCGGGGCCTTTGGCATCTGGTTTGCGCGTGGCTTTAGCGCGGTCTTTGCCCGCCTGCTGCCGAAAACCGAGACCGAGGCGATGTCTGAACGGATGCTGGCCCGCCGTCGCGGTTTCATCTCGCAAGGGACAGCATCGCGTGGCCGCCCGGCCGAAGTGCGGGTCATGGATCGCTTTGGCAATGCGCATTACCTGCGCGCCGAGCCCCTGCAGGACAAGGATACGCTGGAACAAGGCACCGAAGTGCTTGTCTTGCGCGACCGACGGCAAGACCGGTTCGTTCTGGTCGGCTTGTCAGACTAACTAAATTTCAAACCCCAATCTTGGAGGATTTTGCATGGGACTTGAACTCCTGATCATTATTGTTGCGACCGTTTTATCGATACTAGTGTTAATTGGATTGGTTTTGAAACGGTTGTACCGACGGACCACCCGCGAGATCAGTCTTGTTAAGACTGGTGCTGGCGGCAAGAAAGTTATTATGGACGGTAGCGCTTGGGTTATCCCCCTTCTGCACGAAGTCAGCCCAGTAAACATGAAAACGCTGCGCCTTGAAGTTCAACGCAGCGCTGAGGCTGCCCTGATCACGAAAGACCGGATGCGTGTCGATGTAGGTGTCGAGTTTTATGTCTCGGTGATGGCTACGGACGAAGGCATCGCACGTGCCGCCCAAACCCTGGGCGCCCGCACATTCGATATCGAACAACTGCGTGAGATGATCGAAGGCAAACTGATCGACGGTCTGCGCGCCGTGGCCGCGCAGATGACCATGGACGGTCTGCACGAAAACCGCGCTGACTTTGTGCAAGAGGTGCAGAATGCGGTCTCCGAAGACCTGTTGAAAAACGGCCTGTCGCTGGAATCGGTCTCGCTGACCGCGTTGGACCAGACGCCGTTCGAAGCGCTGGATGAGAACAACGCCTTTAACGCCGTGGGTATGCGCAAGCTGGCCGAGGTGATTGCGACCTCGAAAAAAGAGCGCGCGCAGATTGATGCGGATGCCGAGGTAGAAGTGCGCCGTGCTGCCATGGAAGCTCAGCGTCAAAAGCTGTTGATCGACAAGGACGAAGAGCAGGCCCGCATCGAACAGACGCAACAGATCGAAACCCTGCGCGTGGCGCAAGAGGCCGAGATCGCCGCGCGGACCGAGGATTCGGTGCGTGAAACCGAACGTGCCCGGATTGCCCGTGAAGAAGCCATTCGTGGCGCCGATATCGAGCGCGAGCGTAAAATCCGTGAGGCCGAGATCTCGAAAGAGCGCGAATTAGAGGTTGCCGAGCAAGAGCGTCAGATCATCATCGCGCAGAAATCCGAAGAGGAAAGCCGCGCCCGTGCGTCTGCCGATCTGGCCCGCGCTGAGGCGACCAAAGCGACCGAAGCAGTGGTTACCGCCCGTCAGGTGGCCGAGGCCGAGCGTCAGAAGCAGATCGTGCTGATCGAAGCGACGCGTGAGGCTGAACGTCAGGCCACAGCCATCCGTCTGGCCGCCCAGGCCGAGAAAGAAGCTGCCGCCGACCGCGCCGAAGCCCGCCGTGAAGAGGCGCAAGCCGAAGCGGATGCGCTGAATATTCGCGCCGAGGCCAAGAAGAACGACATGCTGGCCGAAGCGGAAGGTAAGCGCGCGATTGTCGAGGCTGACAATGCCCTGTCCGTTGATCAGATCCGCCTGAAGGTTGATCTGGCCCGGATTGAAGCGATGCCGACGATCATTGCGGAAATGGTCAAACCTGCCGAAAAGATCGACTCGATCAAGATCCACCAGGTTGGCGGGATCGGTGCCGCCGGTGGTGGCGGAGGCGCCAATGGCGACAAGCCGGTGGTGAACCAGGCGCTGGATTCGATCATGGGCATGGCCGTGCAGATGCCCGCGCTGAAAAAGCTGGGCGAAGAGCTGGGCCTGTCGATGGAAAACGGGGTCGGGGGCATCGTCAACGGCGCGCTAGAGCCGACGGTTGATCCGGTGAAAGAGGTCGAAGTTGTCGACAAGGAACCTCACACCGAACACTAAAACGAAAGGGCCGGGATTTTCCCGGCCCTTTTTCTATCGTTCCTCGCGGGATCGTTTCAGCAAGCGCCCGATGGTAAACGAGGTTCGCGGTGAATAGACATAGCTGGTGCGTTCCTCGGGTGTTGGCCGCGACCGCATCCGCGCCAGACCAAAGATGATCAGGAACACGTGGCCAAGTGCCACAAAGGCAAAAAGCGCGCCGGGTCCAAAGGATTGGATCAAAGTGGATGACACGTAAGGCGAGGCAATCGCACCCAGCGCATACCAGAACATCAGCGCGGCAGAGAGCTCGACCCGTTGTTCGGTTGTGGCAAAGTCATTGGCGTGCGCGGATGAAACTGAGAAAATCGGGAAGGTCGTAAAGCCGAACAAACACGCGGCCAGCATGACGCCGACGGTTCCGGTGTTGCCGGCGGCCATGGTCACACCGCAGCTTAGGACGGCGGCAACCGAAAGCCAGATCAGTACCCAGCGCCTGTCGTATTTATCGGCCAGCCATCCCATCGGATATTGCGCCAACGCGCCGCCCAGCACGAAAGACGCCAGGAAAAACGCGATCTGATCGACGCCAAGCCCAACCTCTTGCCCGTAAACAGGGCCGACCATCCGAAAGGACGCCGAGCTTAACGCGGCAACCACCACCCCGGCCACCGCCAGAGGAGAGCTGTTCCAGGCCAGTTTCGGGCGCAAGCGCGGGGCGTCGGGCGTTTCGGGCTGGCTGGCGCGGGTCAGTGTTAGCGGCAACAGGGCAGCGCAGCACAGGATCGCCAGCAAGTTATACGAGACATATGATGCTGGTGGCAGAACTGCGATGATCAGCTGGGCGCAGAGGGACGCGCCCATATCGACGATGCGATAGGTGCCCATGGCGCGCCCGCGCGTCTCATTCGTGACTTTTGCGTTCAGCCAAGCCTCGATCACTGTGTAGCACCCGGCGACACAGGCGCCTGACGCGATTCGAAGGGCCGCCCAGATATAAGCGTTGTCCGTCAGGGTGTGCCCCAGCAACCCCATTGCGCCCAAAGCTGTGCAAACGGCAAATGCCCGCGAATGGCCGACGCTTCCCATCAGGCGCGGGGCCCACCAGCATCCCACAAAGAAGCCAACGAAATGGGCCGAGCCCAACAGACCAATTTGCCCGGTGGTGAAATTCAGGGTCAGGCCGGAAATCGCATCCAGCGGGCCAACGCCACCGGTGGACAGTTGAAGCAGAATGACGGAAAGAAATAAGGCGGCAAAGGAAATGATCGTGCGCATGATGGGCTCAGATTGCGATATTTCCAGCGCGGTGCGCGCGGCTTATCGACTTTGTGGCGTCGTTTTTGATCTATCCAGTCTTTTTGATCTTGGCCCGGATATCAAGGCCAACAGTTTCCTTTACGAGGTCGGAATAACCCGAGGCGCCAAATTCGTGACGGTTCAGTGAACCGCTGAGTTGGATGGAGAGGTTATTCAAGTTGTCTCGGGCGCTGCCGGGCGGGCGAAAAATATTGGCGCGCAATGTGATTGGTCGCGTTACACCACGCAAGGTCAGATCTCCTGTGATCTCGGCCCCGTTCGAGATACGTCCACCGTTGCCAAGCTGAATATCGGTCGAGGTGAAATGAATTGTGGGAAATCCTGTGGCGTCCAGAACCCCAGTGCTGAGCATCGGTTTGCGGGCGAAGGGCAGGTTGGTGCGCGCCTTGGCGACGTTTAGCGAGACATCCACCCGGCTGTTGGTCAGGTCGGTCATGTCTATTCGGATATCTGCAGATTGTATCGGCATGGTTCCGGACTGTGTGATTCCGGCCAGCTCGAACGTAAAATCTACGGAAGTGCCATTGCGGACCAGTTCATAGGGACGCAACCCGGCCAGAGCCGGGCGCGCAAATGGAAGGGCGGTCAACCCGGACAGTACAGCGCGCCTTGTCAGTTGGGTCATATCATGACCTCCTGCCTGTGGGGCCGCGATCGCCTTAGCAACATCAGCAGGATAGCGATGTTCAGCCCGTTCCAGAGGATGCCATTGATAAAGGCCAGTTGATAATTTCCGGTTAAGTCGTATATCCACCCGGACATCCATCCGCCCAGTGCCATGCCCATGATGGTCATCATCATCACAAAGCCAACGCGTGCTCCGGCCTCTTGCGGGGGCATATATTCACGTACGACCAGCGCATAGCTGGGGACAATGCCGCCCTGCGCCAGACCGAACATGAGGCTGATAATGTAAAGTGAGGCCATCCCGTCATAGGGCAGGAACAGAAATAGGGCGATACATTGCAGGAAAGAGCCGACCAGCAATGTCATCAACCCGCCCAGCTTGTCGGCGACCAACCCCGAGATCACTCGGCTGACCACGCCGCCCAGCAACATCAGCGAGAGCATCTCGGCCCCGACCGCCGGGCCATATCCGAGCCCGACGCAGTAGGATACGATATGGACCTGCGGCATCGACATGGCCACGCAACAGCCAATTCCGGCCAGACCAAGAACGTATTGCAAGCTGCGCGGCGATATTCCCACGCTGCGCGCGTTGATCTGCGCATTGGCGGCGGCGGTCCGATGGGCCTCGATCGGGACTTGCCGGCGCAGCAGCAGAGACAGGGGTATGACAACGAGCAGCGTTATGACCGCCAGCGTCAGATAGACCTGCTGCCATCCCTCACGTGCAAGGATGCCTGACAGAAGCGTTGGCCAGATCGCCCCGGACAGGTAGTTTCCGCTGGCAACCAACGCCACCGCAATCCCGCGGCGTTTCATGAACCAGTGTGAGATATCCGCGATCAGAGGGCCAAAACCAACAGCCGTGCCCAACCCCAACAGCAGATGGGCCAGTGACAAGAGCAGCATATTCGGCGCCCATGTTGCCAACAGATAGCTGACCGCGCTCAGAAGGGCGGCACCGATCAGTGCCTTGGTCACGCCCAACCGATCAACCAGTTGCCCCAGCCACATGTTCCCCAGTGCAAACCCGATCATCGACAAGACATAGGGAAATGAGGCTTCGGCCCGACCGGCGCTGAATTGCGCCTCGATCGCGGGCATCACGACGATTACTGCCCACATGCCCACATTCGCCACCGTAGCGATTGCGAGGGTGATCAGAAGGCGAAGCCAAGAATAGCGGCTGTCATGGATTGGATGGCTCATACCGGAACGCTAGGGTTGGATGTGGCACTTGGCTAGTCACAAGTGCCGTGAGCCGCGTAACTTATTCCCCCCAATACACATCTTGGGCCTTGATCCGCGTCAGGTTCAGCCCGGCATGTGTCTTGGTCTGGGTGGCCTGCCAGCTGACCGGGGGCAGGGCGCGGGCGCGACGGCGAGTCAGGGTCCAGCAGGGAACCCCGGCGTGATGATCCGCAGCCATGTGCCAGCGGGTTTCAACCCCCTGTGCGCCGCCATCGCCAGGGGTCAGTAACAGGCCCAGCGGGGCTGGCCCCATCGTGCCGCCTTGTTCCGCGGCCAGATGCATCCGTCGGACCGGCGTCAGGCCGGGCGCCTCGGGCAGATCGCAGATCACCAGTGGGGTTGCCCCGCTGCGCAACGCTTCTTCCATGCACCACAGCAGATCCTCGGCATGGTTGGGGCGGGCAAACAGGAACCGGGCCGGATCGGCAAAGGCCATCATCCCACCGGGGTGCAACTGGCTGGCCTCCCACGCGGGGGAAATCCACAGAACCGGCCCCTGTGCCTGACCGGCCAACCACATGGCAAAGCTGCGCCGGGCGGGGCCGCAGGCCTCGTGCACGCGGGCCAGTTGCAGGGTGATCTGCGGATGGAGATTCAGCCCTGCCATTTGTCGTGCGGGTTTGCGGCCAAGAAGGTGTGTGGACATGCTATTACTCTAGCATGTTCTTATTATGTTCTCAATATCGAGAGGGTATCAGCGCGACAGGATCAGACGCCCATCCGCGAATTGTATATTCGAGAACCGGTGCAGGTAATCCATGCCCAGCAAGGACTGATCCAGCGCCCCTTCATTCACCCAGGCCGAGACATTGCGATCCGTGATGGGCCCCAGTTCAAGGCTGTCCAGCCGTATCGGGGCGGTGCGCACCTCGCCATTGGCCGTCAGGGCCCGCCCGAAATAGTTCAGCTGATCGGGGTCAACACCGATGCGTCTGGCATCCGCCTCGTTCAACACAATCTGGCTGGCGCCGGTATCGACCAAAAAGGTGATGGGCTCTCCGTTGACCAGAACCGGTAGATAGTAGTGCCCGTCATAGGCGCGCGGCACCTCGATGCTTTCGCCGGTCACGGTCATCTGCGGGGCAGGGCCCACAGTGCTGCGGATATCGCCCCATAGTCCATAGGCGGCAATGATGCCGATAAAAATAAACACCCAGGCCAGAGCCTGTTGCAACGTTTTGTTCAGGCTTTGCCGGTTCTGAGAGATAAACCAGGCCACGACCGCTGCGCCCAGCAATCCAAGATAGGCCAGATTTGCAATGCTGTCGCCGTCCATACCGCTACCTTACTGCGTCACTCGAATCCAATATGGGGATTTATGACGCAAATCCAAAGGCTTTTAGCCCATCCAAGATAAACTGAACTGACAAGGCCGCCAGCAGCATGCCCAACAGGCGGGTCAGCACATTCAGCCCGGTCTTGCCCAGAATTCGTGCCACCGCGCCTGAAGACAGGTAGGTGACGAACACCATCGCCACTACGATCAGCATCATGCCGATCACCACGGCCAGACCCTCTATGCCCGGATGCTGCCCGGCCAGCAGGATCATTGTGGCAATCGCGCCGGGTCCTGCAATCAGGGGAATACCCAACGGAAATACCGAAGGATCAGGATGCTCTTCTTCTTCGGCGCTGTTTTCGCGCCGCTTGGTGCGCCGTTCGAACAGCATGTCCAGCGCTGTGAGGAACAACAGAACGCCGCCCGCAACGCGGAACGCCTCCATCGAGATGCCAATAAAGCCCAGAACCGCCTCGCCGAATGCGGCGAACATGGCCAGAATCCCAGCCGCCGTCAGACAGGCGCGCACCGCTATTGTATAACGCGCATGCCGATCCATGCCTTGTGTCAGGGCCACAAAGATCGGCGTTTGTGCTGGCGGATCAATGACCACAAGCAATGTTGTAAACGAGGTTATGAGAAAGGCTGTATCCATCATGCTGCGGTCTCTGCCTGTTCCAACCGCTCTGCTGCAACCACCCAAAGCGCCTCGGCTTTTTGCATTGCCTCGACCACCTCGGAAAATTTCCGGTTCCAGGTCGCCAGGTCGTTGATCTTGTCGTCTTCATACAAACTGGGGTCAGCCAGTTTGGCCGAGAGTTTTTCGTGCATATCCGTCAATTTCTCGATCCGTTCCTCGCATTTGCGCAGATCGGCGCGCAGGTTCAGAACCGCCTCGCGCGATGGGCGTTTGGGCTTGGCCGTCAGCGGCTTTTCCTTAACAGGTTTGTCGCGGCCCAGCAGTAGGGACCGATAAGATTCCAGATCCCCGTCAAACTGTTTGACGGATCCGTCCGAGACCAGCCAGAGGTGGTCCGCCACCAGCGAAAGCAGGTGCATGTCATGACTGACCAGCACTACAGCCCCGGAATAGGCGGTCAATGCCTCAACCAGCGCCTCGCGGCTTTCGATGTCCAGATGGTTGGTCGGTTCGTCCAGAATCAGCATATGCGGGGCGTCGATGGTGGCAAGCAGCAGCGACAGGCGCGCCTTTTGTCCGCCGGACAGCCGCCCGACCTTGGTTTCTGCCTGATCGGCATTCAATCCGAACCCGGCCAAACGCGAGCGCCACTTGCCCGGAGCTTCATTCGGGCGCAATCGGCGCAGATGATCCAAGGGCGTCTCGTCCACATGCAGCTCATCCACCTGATGCTGTGCAAAATAGCCGATGCGCAGCTTGGTGCTGCGGCTCATCTTGCCAGCCATCAACGGCAGACGATCAGACAGCAGCTTGGACAGGGTCGATTTGCCCTGACCGTTCTTGCCCAGCAGCGCGATACGGTCATCCTGATCAATGCGCAGGTTCAGTCTGCGCAACACCTCGGTCTCGCCGTATCCCGTCACACCGCCTTCGATCTGAATGATCGGGGGCGACAGTTCTTCGGGTTCTGGGAAGGAAAAAGCGCGCAGAGCAGCCTCTTGCGGGGTCGAGACCAACTGAATTCGTTCGATCATCTTCAGGCGCGACTGGGCCTGAACTGCTTTGGACGCCTTATAGCGAAAGCGATCCACGAAGCTTTGCAGATGTGCGATGCGCGCCTTGGCCTTGGTGTTTTCCGATTCCGCCTGTGCCAGACGTTCGGCGCGGCGTTCCGCGAATTTATCGTAAGGCACCGCGTAATAGGTCAGCTTGCGATCTTCCAGATGCAGGATCGACCCCACAGCGCGGTTCAGCAACCCGCGGTCATGGCTGATGATGATCACCGTGTGCGGATATTTCGCCAGATAGCTTTCCAGCCACAGAGCGCCTTCCAGATCCAGATAGTTGGTCGGTTCGTCCAGCAGCAACAGATCAGGCTGCGAGAACAGCACCGCTGCTAGCGCGACGCGCATGCGCCAGCCGCCGGAAAAGTCCGAACAGGGTTTCAGCTGATCCTCGTCATCGAACCCCAACCCTTTGAGGATCGAGGCTGCGCGCGCTTCGGCCGACCAGGCGTCGATATCGGCCAGCCGGGTCTGAATATCGGCGATGCGTCCGGGGTCGGTGGCACTATCGGCTTCAGTCATCAACGCGCTGCGCTCGGTATCGGCGGCCAGAACGGTATTGATCAGTGAGGCATCGGACGAGGGCACCTCTTGCGCCACGCCACCAATACGCGCCCGTTTCGGGACAGCGATACTGCCCGATTCCAGCGCCAGCTCCCCCCGGATCAAGCGAAACAGGGTGGTCTTGCCGGTGCCATTGCGCCCCACTAGTCCAACCTTGTGGCCATCGGGGATGGTTGCGCTTGCGCCCTCGAACAAAGGGCGGCCTTCAACGGCATAGGTGATGTCTTGAATCCGTAACATATGCTGCTCTTAGCAGAGCCGTTATGCCGCCGCCAGCAGCTTGCATGTTCAACCGGCATTCAATGTGTTAGCGCTGTTTTGCCTGAAGTTTTCACACGGTTCCATCATGCATACAGCCCGAACACCTCCGTCGTTGGTCACGCTGGTCTTTGCCACAGCGTTGTCGGTGCTGACGCTGAATATGTTCCTGCCATCGCTGGCGCATATGAGCGTGGACTTTCAGGTGGATTACGGCCTTATGAATCTGGCGGTTGCGGGATATCTGGCGGTTTCTGCTGTGCTGCAACTGATTATGGGTCCTCTGTCGGATCGATATGGGCGCAGGCCGGTCCTGTTGATCTGCATGTCGATCTTCGTGGTCGCATCCATCGGCTGTGTGCTGGCTGGGTCAATCTGGGTGTTTCTGGGTTTTCGCCTCGTTCAGGCTGTGGTTGTCGCCGGGTCTGTGCTGTCCAGCGCCTCAATCCGAGACCGCTATCCCCCCAACGAGGCGGCCAGCAAGCTGGGCTATGTCGCAATGGCTATGGCGCTGGCGCCAATGCTGGGACCGATGTTGGGCGGCGCGTTGGACATGCTGTTTGGCTGGCGCTCGGGGTTTGTTCTGTATTCCGTACTTGGCACCGGTCTGCTGGCTTTGCTGTGGTTTGATATGGGAGAGACCAATATAAACCGCGCCCCAACATTCGCGGCGCAGCTGAAGGAATATCCGCATCTGTTCCGCGCCCGAAGGTTTTGGGGTTATGCCCTATGCGCGGCATTTTCGATCGGCGGCTTTTTCAGTTTTATCACCGGTGCACCGTTGGTTGCAGCTGCTTGGTTTGATCTGAGCCCCGCGATGCTGGGTCTTGGGATCGGCATTATCACCGGCGGGTTCATGGTCGGGAATTTTGTCACTGGCCGATTGGCGGCGCGGACGCAGTTAACAACGATGATCCTGATAGGGCGGAATGTGGCCACGGCAGGGCCGCTTTGCGGGCTGCTTCTGTTTTGGGTCGGGCTTGGTACGGTTTGGGTCTTTTTCGGCTCGGCCATCTGTGTCGGTTTCGGCAATGGACTGACCAACGCCAATGCATCGTCGGGCGTGATGTCGG
Organism: Ruegeria sp. CDSC042; assembly: GCF_059610745.1. Lineage (NCBI taxonomy): Bacteria > Pseudomonadati > Pseudomonadota > Alphaproteobacteria > Rhodobacterales > Roseobacteraceae > Ruegeria > Ruegeria sp. CDSC042. The sequence continues at coordinate 907,403 of NZ_JBXWOF010000001.1, read as the reverse complement.
TTCGTCCCAAACTGGCAGGCAGCGCGGCGGGCCTGTCAGGTGCAATGATCGTTGCGCTGGGGGCGGTTCTGACCACGATCACCGGCGCCTTTGTCAGCCCGGAAAACGGACCCTTTCTTGTGCTTGGCATGATGTGCGGGTGCAGCTTTATCGGCCTTCTGGCCGTGCTCTATGTTCGTAGGATCGACCGTCTGGACCCGTTGCCCGGCACATTGTGACCGGCAAAGCGCCGGAGCAGGGCATCATAACACTTTTCATAAGCTACAGACCATGATACGCGGCCCGCGATGGATTTCGGCGCGGGCCCCGCGCCCTATTTTAAGGAGAGGCCGACATGGCACTGGAACGCACATTCTCGATCATCAAACCCGATGCAACCCGCCGCAACCTGACTGGCAAGATCAACGCCAAGTTTGAAGAGGCCGGTCTGCGCATCGTTGCGCAAAAGCGCATTCACATGACCAAAGCACAAGCTGGCAAGTTCTATGACGTCCATGCCGAGCGCCCGTTCTATGACGAACTGTGCGAATTCATGTCGTCCGAGCCGGTTATTGTACAGGTTCTGGAAGGCGAAGGCGCCATTGCCAAGAACCGCGAAGTCATGGGCGCAACCAACCCCGCAGATGCGGCCCCCGGCACCATCCGCGCCGAGTTCGCTGAATCGGTTGGCGAGAACTCGGTCCACGGTTCAGACGCACCGGAAACCGCAGCGGTTGAGATCGCCTATTTCTTCTCGGGCATCGAACTGGTCGGCTAATCTGCTTTAAGATCAAGCCTATAAAGCCGCTCCCGGGGTCGGGGGCGGCTTTTTCTATGCGGGTTTCAAGTCGTCCGAAGATACCCGGACGCCGATCGCATCCAAGTCGGCAATCATCTTCGTCTGCGGCGCAGTACCGTTGCTGGCTTTGATTGCGTCGAACCTTTGCCGCAGGGCTTTTTTCTCTTCGCCTTTGCAATCGTTCCAGGGGCGGCCTTGCAGCCCCATCACCAAAACATAATAGCCGATGAAATGAGGGCGCGATCCTGCCTGCAAGAGTTTTGCATAGGCCGCGTCGGGGCCTATCTCGCGCAGTTGCTGGGCCGAGTGGATACCGGCGCGCGCGCAAGCCTGTTCATAGGCCGGGCCGAGATTACGGATAGTTGAGATCGGGTCAGACATAATCGACGTTTTAACCGGTGTCAGAATTACTGTCACCCGATCCTTTTTTACCTTTGCGGTTCATGATCACCGGATCAGGGTTTGCGCGACAGACGAATAGTGGCTTCAAGGCCCGGATCACAGTTGCGGGCGTCGAACATGCCTTTGTGCATATGCGATATCGCTGCGACCAAAGCCAGGCCCAGACCTGCATTGCGCTCGGTCCGGGCGGGATCGAGTGTCACAAAGGGCATCTGCAGACGGGCCAGATCGTCCTGTGGTACACCGGGGCCGTGATCTCGCACGCTGAGGTTGGTATACAGGCCGTCATCCGCAATATTGATCGTGATGGTCGAACCATCAGGCGCGTATCGCAGCGCATTTTCTAACAGGTTGGACAGTGCCTGAGACAAAAGGGGGCGGTGGCCGGGAAGGGGGGCAGTTGACCCTGTAACTTCAAGTGTTACGCCCTGATCCGTGGCAACCGGATCATAGAGCTCGACCACGTCCGCCACGAGTTGCTTAAGGTCGACATCTTCGAACTGCTCTCGCCCGACACCTGCTTCGGCACGCGAAATCTCAGTCAGTTGGCCCAGTACCCGCAGGACATGATCAACCTCGGTCGTCGCGCGCGCGATGTCGATTTCGCGATCCTGTTCGGATTTGCGGCTATCTGACAGGGATTCGACCCGCTGTTTCAACCGCGACAAAGGAGAGCGTAGATCATGCGCGATCGAATTCGAGGTCGTCCGTAGATTGCTGACCAACTCCTCGATCCGGTCCAACATCGTATTGAGCGTACCTGAAACTTGATCGAATTCATCACCGGTCCCGCGCAAGGGCATCCTGCGCGACAGGTCGCCTGAAACGATGTTTTCTGCGGTTGAGGCGATGTCAGACAAGCGCGAAAAGACGAGCCTGGTAAACAGCCAGCCTGTCAGGACGCTCAGCGCCAGCGCGATTGCCAGCGCGAAGCCGACCGAGCGTAAAAGAACACGGTCAAACTGCTGTCGTGCCAACGCATCCCGCCCGACAAGCAGGCGTTCTCCGCCCGGCAGACGAATGGATGCAGCCGAAATTGGCACCAGCTGTTCGCTGTCCGAGCGTCGCAGCTCTAGTTGGACCCAACCACTTCCGGCAGTGATGTCATCGGGCCATTGTCTCAGGTTGCCAGCCAATTTCGTCCCGTTGCGGTCGGTCAACAAGTAGAGGGCATCCCGTTCAGAGGCGGTGGGAATACGGCGTTCGATGGCTGTCAGCAAACCGATGAGCCCGCGCCTTTCGTATTCATCGGCCAGACCGGTCAATTCCGCGGAAACCACCGAGCGGGTTTCGCTTTCGATACTGCGATTTGCGGTGACATAGACAAGGGCCAGCACGGTGGCTGTCAGCAATGTGCTCAGAACCATGCTGGCCAGAACCAAACGCGTTCTGGAATTATTGAACGAAAGCCGTAGGTTATCCATCAGATATCATGTAACCTGCGCCCCGGACTGTTTCAATCAACGGGATCTCTCCGCCTTCATCCAATTGGCGGCGCAGTTTCGAGATATGGACGTCAACCACATTGGTGTTCGGGTCGAAATGATAATCCCAGACACCTTCCAGCAACATGGTGCGTGACACTACGCGGTTCTTGCGTCTCAGGAAGAATTCCAAAATCTGAAATTCACGCGGTGTCAGGGTAATCTCTCGCCCGTTGCGGGTGACTTTGCGGGTCAGCAAATCCATATCCAGATCGCGGCAGGTCAGGGTTGGGTTTTCCTCAGATTCCTGCGGGCGTCTTAACAGAGCTTCGATCCGCGCATGCAGTTCCTGAAAAGAGAACGGTTTGACCAGATAATCATCTGCACCGGCCCTCAGGCCTTTGACTCTCTCATCGACCGCGCTCATTGCGGTTAACATCAGAACCGGAGTTTTCAGACCCGCTGCGCGCATGGATTTGATCAGTGACAGGCCGTCTAGACCGGGCAGCATTCGGTCCAGAACGATGGCGTCAAAGCCACCATCTGTGGCGTGATACAGCCCTTCGCGCCCATCCGCGGCCTGTTCGACGACATATCCTTCCTCGCTGAACCCTTTTGCTATGAATTCCCGGGTGTCTTCATCATCTTCAACGATCAACAGGCGTCGGCTCATGATCTGAAATCCTTTCTACCGGAACTTAAACACAATTTTTCAAACAAAGTACAAGATTTGACCAGTTTAGATGCCGGGTGCGTCGTTGCGCACCCGGCTGCTCCGGCAGATTGCGGACAATTCAATCATGCCAGAGAGGCGCCCGCCAGATCTCCCCATCACGTGGCGCGCGCAGGTGTTCGATCAGGCGATTTCCACCGCAACAAAGATCTGGTTGCCGCCACGGTTGATCAGGACAAGCGCGGGATCGGTTTTTTCGCTGTCCAGCGCGTCTTTCAGCGCGTCAGGAGTGGCCGTATCCTGGTTGCCCAGCTTCACGATCACGTCGCCACGCTGAAGACCGGCTTTGGCTGCAGGGCTGTCCGGTTTCAGGTCCGTGACGATCACACCGTCAATATTCTCGGCCATGCCCAGTTCCGCACGGTTGGTTTCTGTTAGTGGTGCAACGGTGACACCCAGGGCGGTGCCCGAAATGCCTTCATCCACTGACTTGTCAATTTTGGCCGATGCGGACTGATGCTGTCCAATCGTCAACTTTATGTCTTGCTCACTGCCGTTGCGCAAAACTGTAAGCGTGCTTTCTGTTCCAACCTTGGTAGTTCCGACAAGGATCGGCAGGTCGCTGCTGGACGCGACGGGTTCGCCGTTAAAGGTCAGGATGACGTCGCCCTGTTCCAGGATGCCTTCGGCAGGGCTGTTGGCAACAACGTCCGAAACCAATGCGCCGTTTGAGGCATCAATTCCCATCGCCGCAGCGATCTGAGGGCTGACATTCTGGATTGACACACCCAGCCAACCGCGGCTGACCTGGCCATCATCGCGCAGATCCGCGGCAATATGGTCCACAATGTTCGACGTGACGGCAAAACCTAACCCGACCGACCCACCGCTCGGGGAATAGATGGCCGAGTTCACGCCGATAACCTCACCATCCATGTTGAACAGCGGGCCACCGGAATTGCCTTTGTTGATGGCCGCATCCGTCTGGATGAACTCGGCATAAGGTCCCTGCGAAATATTGCGGTCCTTGGCCGATACAATCCCGGTCGTCACGGTCGAGCTGAGGCCAAACGGGTTCCCGATGGCGACAACATCCTCGCCCACACGGATCACATCGCTATTGCCAAGCTCTACGGCCTGAAGTGGCTCGCCCGCGTCGATCTTGAGAACCGCGATATCGGTCAACGGGTCGGTACCGATCACCTCAGCCTCAAAAGTTCGGTCATCATTCAGGCGAACGGTCACGGTCGCTGCATCGTCGACCACGTGATGGTTCGTAATGATGTATCCGGCTTCATCCAGTACAAAACCTGACCCCAAACCCTGAGAAGGACCACGACGGGGGGCATCGAACCCTTCAGGCACGCCAAAGCGTTTGAAGAACTCACCGAATGGTTGGCCTTCGAAATCAAACTGCTGTCCGGTTTCCGGGCCCTTGGCGGCGTTTTGTTCCGCGATGATGGTCACGACAGAAGGTGACACGCTCTCAACTAAATCAGCCAGCGCTTCGTCAGCTTTCGAGGGCAGGGCGGTCGTCGCCAACAATGCCGCACTCAGCGCTGAGACGCCTATCCAGTTTGATGTGCGTGGCATAAGAAGAGAGGATTTACGGATGCTCATTTTGGTCTCCTGATTGAAGCACGCGACACTGGCCGCGCCTTGGATCAAGAGATGCTGCATCAGTCTGTGACTTTCCTGATTGGTTGGTTAATAAATCTTAATTTTGCCACAAACGAGAGGCTCTATCCCGGCGTCAGGTAGCAAAGATTCGCGGAAATCTTCCGAATCATAAGGTTAGAATCGGTGGATTGTTGCCTGTTCGGCAGTCAAATGATGATTTTAGTTGAATTAAATCTGTTTGATAAACAAAGCGAGCTCTCAGAAATTGATGGATTTATGACACAGCCATTGGTTGTGAGTGGATCTGGTCTCATAGGCTGAATTTGCCGGAAACATATCATATTATGAACATGTTATATATATGGTCTGTGATAAATGGAGTGTACTTGCTTTTAGATTTTCTTGGACGAACAACCTATAGTAGAAACACATTGAGAGAGATGTTGCGTAAAAACCAAACTGAAACATCAGAAAATGCAAGTTTAGGCCAATTTTACGTTGTTTGAGAGCATCTGATAGGTGACGATGGTCTTGCCCAAGCGAAGGGAAGTCGGCGGCACTAGGGGGTGCCAACGGCTTGTCACAGTCTCTGGAAGCGCTGAGCGGCATGTTAACGAGGGGGTCTTGTTTAGGTTCGGTTGCGGAATATTCGGAATGCCTAGTGTGTTCTGGACGCGCTTTCAGGATCAGTGAAAAGTGGTAGTCCTTAATTGGGTAACCGGCCCGGTCTTCATTGACCGGGCCGTACTCGTTTTAACTGTTGCGATTTTTGGTCCAGATATCCCATGCTTCGGGCGTGTCCAGATCCAGCACGGCATGTTGGCCGGGGAGCACACATAGATGGACCTTGTCCTGATGGTCCCGAACCACTGATTGTGCGCCTTCGTCTCCGGTCAGGCGGCTGATTTGATCAAACAGGAGACGGCTGAAAATCACAGGGTGGCCAGGCTGTCCTGACGCGGTCGACCCGCGCCAGATCAGCTTATCCGGATACGCCTTAGTCGCCTTGATCAGCGTCTGAAGGTCATCCAGAGTGATTTCAGGCAGGTCAGCTAGCAGAACCATGACGGCTTCGGCCTCTGGCCCAACAGCGGACAGAGCCCCTCGTAAGCTTGCATTCATACCTTCCTCCGCATCTGCGATTTCGACCAGATGCAGGTCCAGCCCCTGCAACACGTCGTACCTGGGATGAGGCTTGGACGGCAGGGCAACAATAACCGACGATGCGGCCCGTGCTGTCTGGGCGGAACGGAGCAGCAGCGGGCAGCCATCAATCTCTTGCAGCAGCTTATCTGCGCCTCGCATACGCCGGGATTGTCCGGCGGCCAGAAGGATGATGGGTATTCGCGTCATGCGCCGACAATGCAGACGTATGAAAGCTGTGTCATCCCCTCATACGCGCGCCATCGGCGTCGAATAACGGTTCTGAGATCACGCGTGCCTTGCACAACTGGCCAAGTATTTCGATTTCTACTTCCAGCCCGTCCACAGCGGGGTCTGTTGGCAGAAACCCCATGGCAATGGACTTGCCTGCATAGTGCGAATAGCCACCCGAAGTGCAAAACCCGGCGACCTTTCCGCCCAGCCAAATCGGCTCATACGCGTTGACATCAGCGTCCTCGGCATCGACCTCGAACGCGACCAGCCGACGGGCAGCGCCTGAGGTGCGTTCCGCCTCGGCAGCTGCGCGGCCAATGAAATCGGCGTTCTTAGAGAAGGAAATGAACCGATCCAGACCGGTTTCCGCGGCTGTGTAATCAGGCGAGAATTCTCGCATCCAGGAGCCAAAGAACTTGTCCAGACGCAGGCTCATCATCGCGCGCATGCCAAATGGAACGATGCCGTGTTCTTGCCCGGCCTGCCATAATGTCCACCACAACTGCCTTTGTGCCATGGGATCGCAGTAGATCTCGTACCCCAAATCGCCGGTATAGCTGACGCGCTGGACGATACATTCGGCCATCCCAACGGTCATGCGGCGCAGATCGAGGAACCGAAATCCGCTCAGGTCATCACGGGTGCAGGCCGCCAGAACCTGCGTGGCTTTTGGGCCGGCGATCTGGAACCCGTTCTGCCGATCGCTGATGTTTTCGACAGCTACGCCATCCTGCGCATTTTGCAGGAACCAGCGCATGTGAAACGCCTGAGAGCCGTAGGAGGCGGTTAGGCTGAACTCGGTCTCATAAAGACAGGAAACGGTAAAATCACCGATCAGCTTGCCCTTTGGTGATAGCATCGGGGTTAGCGACACGCGGCCCGGTTTCGGGATTCGGCCCGCCATGATCCGATCCAGCCAATCACGGGCAGCAGGTCCAACAATGCGGTATTTACCAAAATTGTGCACTTCGTTGATGCCAACACTTGATCGCACGGCCCGAACCTCGCGCCCGGTGGCATCGAATGCGTTGGATCGGCGGAACGAGGGCGTTTCATAGCCCGGTTCATCCCCTTGGGCAAAGTAATTGGGCACCTCAAGCCCGTATTGCTGACCCCACACAGCACCAAGATCGGTAAAGATATCATACATCGGCGTTGTGCGGGCTGGGCGGGCTGCCGGCAATTCCTCGTTCGGATAAGAGACGCTGAACCGCTTCTGATAGTTCTCGATGACCTTAGGACGGGTATAGCCCGGGCTGATCCAATCCCCGAACCGCGCCACGTCCATCGCAAAGACGTCGCGCTCTGGCTCACCCTCAATCATCCATTGCGCCAGTGTCAGACCAACGCCGCCGCCCTGGCTGAACCCGGCCATCACGCCGCAGGCCGACCAATAGTTGCGCAACCCCGGAACCGGCCCGACCAGAGGATTGCCGTCCGGTGCAAAGGTAAACGGCCCGTGGATCACCGATTTCACACCAGCCTCGGCCAGAACAGGAAAGCGGCGATAAGCGAATTCAATACTATCGGTGATCTTGTCAAAATCGTTGGGAAGAAGCTCGTGACCGAAATCCCACGGGGTGCCGTCGACAGCCCAGGGCCTGCAGGTTTGTTCATAAAAGCCGATGCACAGACCGCGTCCCTCTTGCCGCAGATAGCTTTCGCCGGCGGGATCCATGACATGGGGATGTTCGCCACCTGCGTCGATAATTGCCTCGATTTGGGGGATCGAGTCGGTGACCAGGTACTGATGTTCCATCGGATGCAGCGGGAAATAGACACCGGCCATGGCGCCAACCTCGCGCGCCCAGAGCCCACCAGCGTTGACCACATGTTCGGCATGAATCGTGCCCTTGTTGGTGACCACATCCCAGGTGCCATCGGCGCGCTGATTTGTTTCGTGCACCATGCAATGGGTTTCGATTGTTGCGCCGCCCATCCGCGCCGCTTTGGCATAGGCATGGGTGGTTCCGGACGGATCAAGATGCCCGTCCAGCGGATCATAGAGCGCGCCGATGATGCCGTCGGTATTGGTGATCGGTGCGATTTTCCTTATCTCTTCAGGGCCCACGATTTCGGTCTCTAACCCCATAAAGCGGTGCTTGGCACGTTCGGCCAGGAGCATGTCAAACCGGTCGCGGTCATCGGCCAACGTTATGCCGCCAACGTGGTGCAGGCCACAGGACATGCCGGTGATCTCTTCCAGCTCTTTATACAGCCGGATCGTATAGCCTTGCAGTGCGGCCATATTGGTGTCGCCGTTCAACGTGTGGAAACCACCCGCCGCGTGCCAGGTCGAGCCACTGGTCAATTCGGACCGCTCCAGCAGCATCACATCCGACCAGCCCAGCTTGGTCAGGTGATAAAGAACCGAACACCCGACAACGCCGCCACCGATTACAGCTACCTGAGTTGTTGTCTTCACGTCACAGTCTCCCCTTGCGATATAGTCAAAGCCTGCAATCGCAGAACCAGGGATACTGTTCCGTTCACGACATAGGCTGTCGCGGCGAGAGGATCAGAGGGGACGGATCTTCAGCTCTGTGATCCTGTTGCCTTCGCGCGCGACGACTTCGAACCTGAACCCGTGGAACGAGAATACCTGACCTGTAATCGGAATCATCTGCGCTTCGTGGATGACCAGACCGGCCACGGTATTGGCCTCTTCGTCGGGCAAAGACCATTCCATCGCGCGGTTTACATCGCGGATCGTCATGGCGCCTTCAACAAGGTACTGGCCGTCTTCGGTTCGCGTTACCGGGACGTCCTCATCAATATCAAACTCATCAGCAATCTCGCCGACGATTTCTTCGAGGATATCTTCAAGCGTGATTAGACCCCTGAGTGAACCATATTCGTCGACCACCAGCGCAAAATGGCTATGCATCCGCAGGAATTCCCGCATCTGATCGTCCAGAGTGGTCGTTTCAGGCACAAAATAAGGGGCGTTCGCTACCTTTGAGACATCGAACTCTTTCAGTCGGTTGTTTTCACGTTCGCTGCTTCCTGCATGAGCATACATAGCGCGGAACAGGTCTTTGGCGTGAACAACCCCAACGATGTTTTCTGGTTCGTCCCTAAAGACAGGCAGGCGTGTATGGGGGCTTTCAAGGCATTGTTTCAGGATCGCCTCGGGAGCGTCATCCGCATCAACCATCTCGATATTCGAACGATGGAGCATGATCTCTTCAACCGCACGTTCACCCAGATCCAAAGCGCCCAGAATGCGGTCACGGTCTTCCTTCTCGACCACGCCTTCGGAATGGCCCAAATGCAGGGCCCCAACGATTTCGTCGCGCACGGCCAGAATGTTGCTATCCGGGTCGATCTGTACACCGAAGAGGCGTAAAACTCCCCGTACCAATAGGCGTACGGCCGAAACGACCGGTGAGAATAGGGTGACAACCACGCTGATGATCGGAGCAACGGCGGATGCCGCTTTTTCCGAATTGGTTATGGCATAAGTCTTGGGCAAAACTTCAGCAAAAATCAGAACCAGCAAGGTCATGACCAGGGTTGCCAACGCTACGCCGCTTTCGCCAAAGAGGCGCGTGAACATCGCTGTGGCCAACGAGGCCGCAAGAATGTTGACCAGATTGTTGCCCAGCAAAACCGATCCGATCAGCCGTTCGTTGTCGTCGGTGATGTCCAGCGCCTTCTGCGCCCCGCGCGACCCTTTGTCCGCCTGCGCCCGCAGCTTGCCGCGTGACGAGGCCGTCAGAGCCGTTTCAGAACCCGAGAAAAACCCCGATAAGAAGAGCAATAGCAATATGGCACCGGACGTAAGCCAGAATGTGCCGTCGATCAGAGAAGTTGAGGGTTCCATCGGTCCTTAGCTGCTTGTGTTTCTGCGTCTGTTATGGGGGCGCGGCTTGACTGGATCAAGGAGTTAGCCCTTTTCAACTGGATCTTTAGCTAATGGGTGATGCTGCAACACCAGTTCAGCCAGCCGTTCTTCCAGGACATGAGTATAGATTTCTGTGGTCGCCACATCCGCGTGACCAAGCAATGTTTGGATCGATCGCAAATCGGCACCGTTGGCAAGAAGATGTGTCGCAAAAGCGTGACGCAAGGTGTGAGGTGTAACCTTTTCGGGCGAAACCCCACCGTGAACCGCCAGTTCCTTGATCAGATGATAGAACATATGCCGTGTCAGATGCCCGGCCTTGCCACGTGAGGGAAAAAGAAATCGGGAACTCTGCCCACCCTTTGTAACACGCTTTTCCTCAGTCTCATCCCGAGCCGCCAACCATGCCGAAAGCGCCTGTCGAGCCGGAGGGGACAGTGGAACCATCCGCTCTTTGCCGCCTTTTCCCAATACCAAGAGCATCCTCGGATCGCCGCGCGCCGATGACACCGGCAACGATACCAGTTCAGTGACACGCATCCCGGTGGCATACAGGATTTCCATCAGGCAGGTATTGCGCAGCTTTTCGATGTTGTTTCGCCCGCTTTCGCGCGCAGCAACCAATAACCGGTCCACCTCGGATACATCCAGAGTTTTCGGCAGCCGCTTTGGCCGTCCTGGGCCTTTGATCTTGATCGCGGGGTTTGTCGAACGCCAGCCTTCCTCGAATGCGAACCGATAAATCTGTTTTATGGCAGACAAACGGCGGGCGCGGGTGGATTGAGCCAATCCCTGTGCGTCGCAACTGATCAGGTAATCCTCAACCTGCTTGGCGTCGGCCTCGGCAAACCCAATTTTCCGGCGCCGCAGCCAGGCCGCAAAATCCTTGAGATCGCGGCCATAGGCAACAAGCGTATTTTGGGCAGCGCCTAACTCGGCGGCCTGTGCTTCCAGAAAGGTCGAAATCCAGATTTCGTCAGAGCCCGGAGACGTCATGATCACTTGCCCTGCAGGATCAGCAGGTTCAGCGCGGCGCGGCGCGCGGTATCTTCTAGACCGACCCGGCGCAGGGTTGCCATGGCAGCTGTCAGGTCGACCAGATTTCCCCGCGATCCATGGGCAAACAAGACCATCGTCTCCAGAAGCGCCTCACCGAGGCGGCCTTCGTCCAGCATGTTGCCAATATCGGTTGGCACCGGCGCCGCCCATGCAAACCCCTCTGCAACGGCATCCGCAAGCGGCGAAGGGGAGGGCGCGCGCCCCGGATCACCCTGAGCCAGCGCAGCCAGAAACTGACTTTCTTCAGAATTGTCCGGAGCCGACAACGCCGCTGTTTCATATAGATCTGACAGCAACAGAATGCGCCACCGCAGATCCTCGGCCGCGGGTTTCTGTAGTTTGACCTGAGAGAGGCGCCCGGCGAAAAGTTCAGCGAATGGCACTTCCAGGCCGATATTGCGCATCTGGTTCCAAACCACCGGCAGAGCTTTGGCGATCTTTGCCGAATTGCCAGAATCCAGTGCTTTTTCGAACCGCTGTATCGACGATACCCGGTCCCATACGGCTCCAGACGCAGCCGGAGACCGTTCTGTATAGAGCCCCAGCAGTTGATTTGGCGTAAGCGCCCCAACGCGGGTCAACCGTTCTGCGGCTTCGACCTGAGCCTTCCAGCCCGCAACATCCCGCAGATCCGCATTTGCGAAGACGCGAGGCAAAGCAGCCGAGGGCAAACGTTCGCCAATAGCTTCGAACAAGCGGAACATCAGGGGCGACGGGTCGTCCGGTTGCGGCAGATACTCGGCATCTTCGTACAGTTCGGGGCTTAGAAACCTGTCCAGAACCTCCAGCTCTTGTGGTGCCAGAACCTGTAGGGCATGGGCTGCCTCAAGCGTGAGAGCGGCCGAGTCCCAATCCCCACGCCGAGCCTTGCAGAAAATCTGAGCGGCATAGTCCCGTGACAAATGCGGCTGAGCAATCAGCGCCGTGCAACTGCGATCTTCATCCCCGGTCAGAAGGGTGGCGTCGAACCAGCGTTGAAATCGGTCAAGACTGTTCGTCGGGCCTGCCAGCTGTACCAATGATTGCGTGGGGTCTGCAGCGCCAAGATGCATGAGGCGGTCGAGCCGCGCCAAAAGCAAAATCTCTTCCCCTTTACTGGACGTCGGTGCCCGAGCTTCGGTTAAAAGCAACGTGAACAGCAAACGCTGCATTGCAGGGTTATACTTGACCGGGACGCTTTCGATCAGTTCGGACAGGCGTTGGGGATCGCTGTTCTGCCACATGTCGACAGGCAATCCTGTGACAGTCGAAGCAACCAGGCCCAGGGGTTGTGACAATGCCTGAAGTGGGGTCACAAGAACATCGGGCTGACCGCCGGGCTGCGTCACGGGTGGCTCAAGCAAAACCGTCCCCGGAAGATTTTCCGGAGGATTGGCCAGCCATTCAATAACAGAAAGGGGTTCCTGCTGCGCCTGCGCTGTTCCTGCAAGAAACAGTGCAACCACCGCCACTTTATTCGACATTCAGTATTACCGGCTCCCTGACCTCGCTTTGCGGCGCAGAGAAATCTGCACCAAAAAACTCACCCAGGTAGACATATCCCACCAGCCCGATGAAACACAGGCAAATCAGATATATCAGGAACTTGATCAGACGGCCCATGGTCAAACGCTGCCTCAATTTTCTCTTTTGACCAAGTTATAACTGGCATTTTTCCTAAGATCACGTCATTCACGATGAAATGAGCGAAATTAAGCATAACACCCATGCGGCATCTGCCGTTTCGGACTATACACTGCACAAAACAGTGGTGCTTGTAGGTATGATGGGGGCCGGAAAGACCGCCGTAGGCCGCGCTTTGGCCGCTCGGTTGCGGGTTCCTTTCCTCGATAGCGATGCCGAAATCGAATCAGCGGCCAACATGACCATCCCCGAGATATTCGAGCGTGATGGCGAAGCCTTTTTTCGCAGCAAGGAAAGCCAGGTCATCGGGCGGCTTTTGGTCGAGGAAAAAGGTATCCTTTCTACCGGCGGCGGTGCCTTTATGACCGAACAAAACCGCGACATGATCACTCAACGCGGGGTGTCCGTTTGGTTGCGCGCCGATTTGGGTGTGTTGTGGAACCGCGTTCGCCACAAGGATACGCGCCCGCTTTTGCGCACCGAAAACCCGTTTACGACCCTTCGTGCATTGTACGATCAGCGTGTTCCGATCTATGAACGCGCCGATCTGGCGGTTTCCTCCGACGGGGATGTCTCGATTGAAGATATGGTAGAGCGTGTCGTCAAAGCTCTGATGACGCGACCTGATGTTTTGGAACGGAAATAGATGCACCAAACCGTACATGTTGAGCTTGGGGATCGGTCCTATGATGTTGAGATCGGCCCCGATCTGCTGACGCAGGCCGGTCAGCGCATAGCGCCTTTGCTGCCGCGACCCAAAGTAGCGGTTCTGACCGATGAAAACGTGGCGAGCCTGCATCTTGACGCGTTGCGGGATGGGTTGGCCAGCGCAGGGATCGAAATGTCCGCGCTGGCGCTGCCTGCGGGTGAAGCGACCAAAAGCTGGCCGCATTTTGAGCGTGCGGTCGAATGGCTGTTGGCCGAGAAAATCGAGCGGCGTGACGTGGTGGTTGCGTTCGGAGGTGGGGTTATAGGTGATCTCGCCGGATTTGCCGCGGCCGTTTTGCGCCGGGGCGTACGGTTTGTTCAGATACCAACTTCGCTGCTTGCGCAGGTCGACAGTTCGGTCGGCGGCAAAACCGGGATCAACGCACCGCAGGGCAAGAACCTGATTGGCGCATTTCATCAACCCTCACTGGTGCTGGCGGATACTTCGGTTCTGGGCACAATGACCGACCGGGATTTCCTGTCCGGTTATGGTGAGGTCGTAAAATACGGGCTGTTGGGGGATGCAGCATTCTTTGAATGGCTCGAGGGCCATGGCCCCGATGTCTCGGGCGGGGATATGGCCGCGCGGGTTCGGGCCGTCACCCGATCCGTTCAGATGAAAGCCGACATCGTCGCTCGTGATGAGACCGAGCAGGGGGATCGCGCCCTACTGAATCTCGGGCATACGTTCTGTCATGCGCTTGAGGCTGCGACCGGGTATTCTGATCGTTTGCTGCATGGAGAAGGCGTTGCGATTGGATGCGCACTGGCATTCGAACTGTCGGCGCGACTTGGTTTATGTTCGCAAGAGGACCCAAGCCGGGTTCGGGCACATCTGCGTGCGATGGGCATGAAAACCGACATTTCCGATATCCACGGGGATTTGCCCGACGCCGAAGCGCTGGTCGAGCTGATGGCGCAAGACAAGAAGGTTATCGATGGCCAACTGCGTTTCATTCTGGCCCGAGGCATCGGGCAGGCATTTGTCACGTCGGATGTTCCGCGGGATGCGGTTTTGAGTGTCCTCAAGGACGCGCTGGGTTGATCAACGCCCGCGAATGATCATTAACTCGCCAATATTTTCACGGGTAATATAGCCGACCATTTGATCTGACCGCGTGCAGACGGCAACTGCGGGGGCACCCCCGTGGAACTGTTTCAGAACCGCTTCCAACCCGCTGCTCAGGGTCACTGTCGGGATATCCTCAACCATGATTGAACTGGCCAATTCTGACCGGGGAATATCTTTGGCGAGAGCAGCAAACAGCCGGTCGCGCGTGACAAAGCCCTGCAGTTTCCCTGTTGCATCCAGCAATGGAAATTCATGCTGAGTGGTGTGAATAACTGCTTGAGCGGCGGTCGCAAGCGTGTCGGTTGGCGATAGGGCGTGAAACTCGGTGATCATGGCGTCGCGGGCCAGAACCTGACGCGCCACTGATCGCATTGCGACGTCCTGGCTTTCTGCATTGGCGGCAACGAATACAAAAACCGCGATCAGAACCAACAACGGATTGCCTGTGCTTAGCCCCAGAAACCCCAATCCTACCGCCACTATCTGACCGGCAAATGCGGCAATGCGCGTGGCCTTGACCCGATCCATCCTCAGGCAGAGCAGTGCGCGAAAAACGCGTCCACCATCCATCGGGAATGCGGGGATGAGATTAAAGGCAGCCAGAAGAAGGTTCACATAGGCGAGGCGGTTCAAAAGCCCGGTCTCGGGTGAATCAATATTGGCGAGTGTTTCAAATGGCATTCCTGCGCCCAAAAAGACGAGGGTGATCCAGATGACGACGTTTACCGCAGGACCGGCCAAAGCCACCGATACCTCTTGCATGGGGTTCTCTGGCATCCGTTCCAATCGGGCAAGACCGCCGATCGGCAATAAAGTAATGTCCGGAGTTTTTATGCCATAGCGCCGCGCCATCAGCGCATGACCAAACTCATGCGCGACCACACATGCAAAAAGGGCAAGCACGAAAATCAGGTTCCCGATCGCGGCCTGCATCCCTCCGGTAGAATAGGCAGCGAATCCAACCCATGCCAACAAGAGGAAAAAAGTGACATGGACCTTCAGTTCCGACCCCAATAGTCGGCCGAGCGAGAAGGACCATGTCATGATGTGTCTCCGGTGTGCCTAGAACGGAATCTCGTCGTCGTCTATTCCACCAGATGCGGGTGCCGGGGCGCTGGATTGTCCGCCATAGGGGTCACCATAGCCACCACCTGCCTGGCCGCCACCGTAACCGCCGGATTGACCACCGCCACCGCCGCCGCCTTCTCCACGCGCATCCAGCAAAGTCAGCTCGCCGCGATAGGGGCGCAAAACCACCTCAGTGCTATAGCGGTCCTGACCGGACTGATCCTGCCACTTGCGGGTTTCCAGCTGACCTTCGATATAAACTTTGCTGCCCTTGTGCAGATATTGCTCGGCAATGCGGGCCAATGGTTCTGAAAAAATCGCGACCGAGTGCCATTCTGTCCGCTCGCGGCGTTCGCCGGTGTTGCGGTCTTTCCAGGTCTCGGAAGTGGCGATGCGCAGATTGCAAACCTTGCCACCGTTCTGGAACGACCGTACCTCGGGATCGCGCCCCAGATTTCCTACCAGAATGACCTTGTTGACAGAACCCGCCATGTATTTCCCCGTTCTTAACTGACTTGAGTGCGCCCGAATCTGGCGCTGTGTATTTCTGAGACCCTATACGCCCTGAACCATGGTTGGAACATGGATCATGAGAAATGAACTGGTCGGGAGTTTGCACAGAGAAAATTTACCATGCTTTCATTATTGGCTGAAATACATATACTCACTCGGGTTCGTGACAGTGCGGGACAGGCATTAATGCGTTTCAGATTTGGTTTTTTATCGGTTCTTTGCTTTGCGTTGACCTGTGGACTCGCTGCGGCGGATACGCTGTCTACCAAAAGCCGTAAGGACATCTTTCTGAAGCAATCCAAATATTTGGACGGCCGTGCGGCCACCCAGTACCGCGATTCAGATCGGTTGAAACCTAAGACGCCTCAACCACAATTCAGTAAACGATATTCCGGCAACTATCGGGGTGAGTACCTGACGATGGCGCGGCAAGCGGCTCGTAAACACGATGTTCCCGAAGAGCTGTTCCTGCGCCTTGTTCAGCAGGAAAGTGGATGGAATCCGCATGCCGTGTCACATAAAGGCGCGTTGGGTCTGGCCCAGTTGATGCCCGGGACCGCGCAATTATTGGGCGTGAACCCGCGCGACCCGAAACAGAATCTTGAAGGTGGGGCCCGGTATCTGTCCTGGCAATACCGCAAGTTCAAATCCTGGCGGCTTGCGCTGGCCGCCTATAATGCCGGACCTCAGGCTGTTGAAAAACACGGTGGCGTACCACCCTACAAGGAAACCCAGAATTACGTGAAGGTGATTTGGGGCGGTTAGGCCGCCCGATGAATTGCCGGATCAACAGGTGATGCGGCTTGGCCAAATCAGCGCGTTCAGTGACAGGCTGCTCGAGGTCGTGTCGCTTAATTAGGGCGCCGGAACCACCTTACCGACGCCCTTGTTGCGAACCCAATCCCATTACTCAGCGGCGATTTTTATGACGGGTTCCATACGTGCCAGGATGTCGTCTGCCAGATGGCATTTGACCTGATGACCGTCTGCCAGGGTTTTCACGGGTGGGACATCTCTTTCGCAAAGACCGTTGGGGACTTCGGATTTCCAGCGACAGCGGGTCTGAAACGGACAGCCAGGAGGCGGGTTCATCGCTGATGGGATGTCGCCTTCCAAGACGATGTGCTGCTTCTCGACCGATGTATCGGCGATGGGGACCGCGCTCAGCAGGGCTTCTGTATAGGGGTGATAGGGCGGCGCAAACACCTGATCAGTGGTGCCCAGCTCGACCACATGGCCCAGATACATCACCATCACCCGGTCGCTGAGATAGCGCACGATCGACAGGTCGTGGCTGATGAACAGCAGTGTGGTTTTGTGCTCGCGTTGGATCTCCATCAGCAGGTCGGTTACCGCCGCCTGCACCGATACATCCAGCGCCGAGACCGGCTCATCCGCCACCACGATCCGCGCATCCCCGGCAAAGGCGCGGGCGATGCCGACACGCTGTTTCTGACCACCCGAAAGCTGTCGCGGCATCCGCTCGGCAAAGGCGCGGGGCAGTTTCACCAAGTCCAACAGTTCGAGCATCCGCTTCTTGCGCTCGGCCTCGGACTTACCGACGCCAAAGATTTCCAGAGCGCGGATGATCTGACGGCCCACGGTCATCGAAGGATTCAACGTGTCGAATGGATTCTGGAACACCATCTGAACCTCGCCCACTGTCTTGGCGTCGCGCTCTTCGATGGGCACGTCCTCGATATTGCGGTTGTCCAGCAGGATCTGCCCGTCCGTTGCCGTCTCCAACCCCATAAGAACTTTGGCAAAGGTGGATTTGCCGCAGCCGGATTCGCCCACAATGGCGAGTGTCTCGGATTCATGCGCCTCAAAGCTCAGCGTTTCGTTGGCTTTGACTACCTTCGCTTCGCCGCCGCCGAACAGTGCATTTGCCGCAACCTCATAGTATTTCTTGAGATTTTCCATCTTTAGAACAACGCGGCCAATCTCACCTTTTTCCTTTTGCTCGGCCAGGGTGATGGGCGCGTTCCAGTCGATCTCCTGAAATTTCAGACAGCGGGTATGATGCCGGTCATTGCCTGGCACGGCCTCCATCAGAATGTTCTGCGCGTCACAGCGACCTTCCTCGAAATAGTCGCAGCGTGGGCCAAAGTTGCAGCCCGGAGGGCGCTCATGGGGCAGGGGGAAATTGCCCGGAATGGCCACCAGCGGGCGCGCGTTCTTGTCCGCACCCGGCAGTGGAATCGACCGGAAGAGCGCCTGCGTATAGGGGTGCTGCATTTCGTCGAACACATCCTTGATCGAGCCGCGCTCGACCGCTTCGCCGGAATACATCACGCACAGTCGGTCGCAGGTTTCCAGCACCAGCCCCAGATTGTGGCTGATGAACAGCATAGAGGTGCCGTATTTCTTGCCCAGATCCTTGACCAGCTCGACCACCGCGGCCTCGACGGTCACGTCAAGCGCGGTGGTGGGCTCGTCCAGGATCAGCAACGATGGCTTGGACATCAGCGCCATCGCGATCACGATGCGCTGTTGCTGGCCACCCGACAGCTGGTGGGGGAAAGAATTCAGCATCCGCTCAGGATCGGGCAGGCGCACATCGGTGACCACTTCCAGCGCACGGGCATAGGCCTCGTCCTTGCTGACGCCCTCGTGGATCATCGGTACTTCCATCAGCTGCCGACCGATCTTCATCGCGGGGTTCAGGCTGGCCATAGGTTCCTGATAGATCATGGCTATTTCATTGCCGCGAATATCGCGCAGCTCTTCGGCCGTCATCTCGGATAGGTCACGACCCTTGAACTTGATGGATCCGCCAACAACACGCCCGTTCTTGCCCAGATCCTGCATCACGCCCAACGCAACGGTGGATTTCCCGCACCCCGATTCCCCAACCAGCCCCACAGCTTCACCAGGCTGCACGCTGACCGAAAAATCCATCACTGCAGGGATCTCGCGCAACCGCGTGAAAAACGAAATCGACAGCTTGTCGATCTCCAATATCGGGCCCTCATAGGACGCAAGTTTGGTCATCTGTGTTGCTCCTCACCAGATCCCGGGGATCCCCTTCATCTGGCCAAAAATACCTCGGGGGTCCGGGGGCAGGGCCCCCGGCCGCTCATACATCAGTCCTTCAGACTTTCTTCGCGCAGGCCATCAGCCAACAGGTTCAACCCAAGAACCAGTGTCAACAGCGCCAGCGCAGGTGGCAGGGCAGGGTGCAGATAGATCGACAAGAGCTTGCGCCCTTCATTGATCGTCGACCCCCAATCGGGACTTTCGGGTGGTAGCCCGAGGCCAAAGAATCCCAAGGTTCCCAAAAGGATGGTCGTATAGCCAATGCGCAGACAGAAATCGACGATCAGCGGCCCGCGCGCATTGGGCAGGATTTCCCAAAGCATGATGTACCATGGACCTTCACCACGGGTTTGCGCTGCGGCAACATAATCGCGGGTTTTGATGTCCAACGCCAGGCCACGCACGATACGGAATACCGTGGGTGAGTTTACGAAAACCACCGAAACGAACACGACCAGAATGCCGCCGGGGATATTGAACAGGTCCAGATAGGTGGGCAGTCCCCAGATGTTGTAGCTGTTGGTTTCGATGATGTAGCCGTCTGTTGAAATCAGAGACAGATAGAGCCACATCGCGATGCCCAACACTCCGATCAGCAGAGGTGTGCGGAAATTGGGCCGCGTATAGAACCGCGAATTCAGCAGGACGCAAAGAAACAGGATCGGAAAGACGAACAACACGGCTGCCATATAGTTCGGCACACCGGTTGCCACGATCTCGGGCGTGACCAGCAGATAGAACAGCAGGATTACTGGGAAGGCCAGGATCAGGTTTGCCAGGAAGGACAGGAACGTGTCCAGACGTCCGCCATAAAACCCCGCAGGCAGGCCCAGAGTAATCCCGACCATGAAGGCAAATATGGTTGCCATCGGTGCGATCTGCACCACGATCCATGCCCCTTTGACCATCCGGCTGAACACATCGCGGGCCAGATTGTCCCCACCCAGAAGATACCAGGAATATGTTCCGTCCTCGGTGCTGGGCATTGGAGTTCCGGGCAACTTGTTCTTCATACCTGAAACTTGCGCCAGCGGATCATGCGTGACGATCAGGTCCAGCGCACCAAAAATGCCTGTAAATACCCAGAACATCACAAGGCCAAAACCGATCATGCCGATGGGGCTGTCAAACAGTTTACCGTACAGGCCCAGCTTGCGCTTGAAGGCGATCGACATTGCAAACAGGATGATCAGCGACATCCAGACAGGTAAAAACTGCCGAGAGATCGCTCCGATAATCCCGGCGCTTGTCCCCATCAAAATGCCAAGCACCACATATGCCAGACACAGCGCAACGCAGGCGAAAAAGCTGTATCTTAGCGCGATCTGCGTCAGGCCGCGCAGGCCGGTATCTGCATTGATTGTGCCGTCGATATTCACGACGACCGGCGTTTCGGGCAACACGATGCTGCCCAAGATCCAGACGATGATTGATACCCCTAGTGCAACCAGTGCGATCATCAGCAAGGGGTTCAGAATGGCGATAGAGCCGGTCCAGGTAAGTGGTTCCATGTTCTGTCCCTCCTTACGAAATTCGGATGCGTGGGTTGAGGTAGACATAGCCGATATCCGAGATCAGCTGCGTTACTAGCACCACAAAGACCGACACTACCGAAATCGCCAGCAGAAGCTGGATGTCGTTATTGCCTGCTGCCTGAACCAGCGCCCAGCCGAAACCTTTATAGTTAAACAGGGTCTCGACGATCACCACGCCGTTCAGCAGCCAGGGAAACTGCAGCATGATGACTGTGAACGGTGCGATCAGCGCGTTTCGCAGCGCGTGCTTCATAACGATATTCGGGAAGGAAACACCTTTGAGCCGCGCGGTACGGATATATTGCGCCGTCATCACCTCGGTCATCGAGGCGCGGGTCATACGAGCGATATAGCCCATCCCGTAGAGAGCAATAGTCAGTACCGGTAGGAAGAAGTTTTCAAAGGTTGGGTTCTCCATCGCCTGTGTCGCGGTGCCTTTGAACCATTTCAGGCCAACGGCGGACGAAGTGAAGATCGCGATAAAGATCACGCCCGAGACATATTCCGGGGTCGCTGTCGTCGTGATGGCGAATGTTGAAAGGGTCCGGTCGGTGGCCGATCCTTCTTTCATACCTGCAAGCACCCCAAGGATCAGCGCCGAAGGGACCATCAGCAACATAACCCAAAGCATCAACCGACCGGTCAGAGCCAACCGGGTGCCAACAACTTTCGAAACTTCCTCTTTGAAAACGGACGAGTATCCCCAGTATCCCTGCAGGATGCCACAGAAGCTTGGCGAGCTTTCTGCGGTTTCACCGGGCAGGATACATCTTCCTTGTACGCTGCCGTCTTCGTTGGTGTGCCGATAGGATGGCAGCACGCCCAACCACTCGCCGTATTTGATCGGCGTCGGCTGCAGATACCCGTTTTTCAGAAGATAGCTTTCAACCTGTTCGTCGGACATACGAAAATTGCCCTGCGTTTTCGCAAGCTTTTCGAGGTTTGGATACAGGTTGGTGAGGAAGAAGACCAAGAATGTCAGGCACAAAGCTGTGATGAGCATGATGCCGACACGCTTTAGAATGAATAGTCCCATATTAGCCCCTGTTGGTGGCCAGTGCAGGTGTCAAAAGCCCCACACTTCGCTGTTTTTTGGTCGCCACGATACGGACGAAAAAGCCGCGCCCAATCGGCGCGGCTTGTATATGTCGGCTTAGGAAAGAATGCCGAACTTATAGATTTGTGGCAGGTCGGCGATGTGCTTTTCAACCCCAACCATATTGTCCCGGTGGTGACGCATCGCCGTCCGCCAATAGGGTTGGATGGTCACGCCTTCTTCGATCATGATCGCCTGCAGCTTGGCCATGACTTCGCGACGTTTGTCGACATCCGCGATCGAGTTTGCCTCGGCCAGAAGCGCGTCGAACTCGTCATTGGCGAAACCAGCCTCGTTCCAGGCTACGCCCGATTTGTAGGCCAGCGCCAGAACCTGCGTGCCCAGCGGGCGGTGGTTCCAGTTGGTCGACGAGAAGGCGTATTTCGTCCAGTCGTTCCAGAAGGTCGAACCCGGAAGAACTGTATGACGTGCCTTGATGCCAGCATCGTTCAACTGAGCGACCACGGCCGCGGTCGTGTTGCGGCGCCAGTCGTCGTCGATGGACTGAACCTCATGCTCGAAGTCACCCATTCCGGCCTCGTCCATCAGCGCTTTGGCCGCTGCGGGATCAAAGGGCAGGCGGGTCACAGCCGAGTCATATTCCGGGTGCATCGGGCCAACATGGCAGTTGTCGGCAGGAATGCCGTATCCTGACATGCCCAGCTCCAGGCAGACGGCGTTGTCGACGGCCATGGCCAGGGCCTGCCGCACACGTTTGTCGGCGTAGATCTTGTTGCCGTCGGCATCTTCGGCCAGCTGGTTCGGGCGGATGACGATGGTAAAGCCCGATGGGATCTCGGACCGTGTCAGACCGATGCTGTCAAAGATGTCTACGAATTCGCCGACCGACTCCCAGTTCATGTCGATCTCTTCGGCCTCATAAGCAGCCAGGAAGGCCGCAGGGTCGGTGCCGTAGTCGATGAATTCGATCCGATCGATATAGCCACCCTTGCCCGCAGCATATCCCCACCAGTCGTGCTCTTCATTGCGGACCAGTACACCCTTTACGCCCACTTCGTGGCTTTCAGGGATCATGAAGCCAGTGCCAATCGGATTGGCCAGCATATTGTTGGGATCGTGGCTGCTGTGCACGATGGCTGCCGGATAGTCGGCCATACCTGGAATGATCGTGATATCGGGCGTGTTGCAGGTCAGCTTGACCGTGTGATCATCGACCACAGTGATTGCACCTTCACCCGCTTTCTGGGTTGCCTCGTCAACCAGGGATGACATGCGCGATGCCATCGAGTTCCCCTCGACTGCCGCGTCACACCACATTTCGATGTTGCGGGCGACATCCGCTGCGGTGAAGTCATCACCATTGTTCCACTTGACGCCTTTGCGAACGTTCAGCGTGTGCTCAGTCGCGTCATCGTTGGATTCCCAGCTTTCCAGCAACATCGGCTTGAACGAACCGTCATTGTTGTATTCGACCAGATATTCCAGCCAGCCAGCCGTGAAGGTCGCAATTTGCGTCCAGTCATAAGTACGTGGATCTTTCAGGCCGCGCACTTCCATCTGATAGCGGATAGTTCCACCGCGCGGTGGCTCTTGTGCTTGTGCCGGAGACGCCAGGCCGATCATTCCATAGGCGGCGGGGACGGTAACCCCCAATGCCGTCACGCGCGCCAAAAACTCGCGGCGGCTTAGTTGCCCGTCGCGGTACTCTTGCGCGTGCATTTCCGCGGCACGATGGATCGGCGCTCCGGTAATGGTTTGGTGTTTCATTAATGTCTCTCCCTGTGACATCGATTTTGATGAAGTAGCTCTGAACCGCTCAGACCAGTTGGTGCCAGGCAGCAGGTTCGTGTGTTCTTTTTTGGATATGCAGCATCCCCATGGCGTCATTCGGCACCAGATTTCCCATGAGGTCAATGTCGGAAATCGTCATCAACTGCACAAAAGCGACATGTTGGGGCCGAAGTTTCCGTCATCGCGGATGCTTAATCTGTGCTCTAGGTAATTCGAATAAGTGACCGCCAATCAGATTCGATCACTTCGAATCTTCGGTTGGTGTCCTGAAAATGGGTTTGTAACGACCTTAAGTATCACTTTGATAAATCAGCGCGAATCCAGTTTCTCATGCGAGCGCGAAACCACGTGCGCTGACGTTTGGCAAATTGACGGGTCGAGATTGTGGCGCGCTCGCGCGCGTCATCCAGTGTGATACGGCCTTCAAGATAGGCTACCAACTCGGGAACGCCGATGGCCTTGAAAGACGGCAGCGAGGCGTCATACCGGTTTCGCATCGCCTCAACTTCTTCCAAAGCACCACTTTCCAGCATCAGGTCAAACCGGCGCCTGATCCGATCCAATAGCCACTCTTTGTCGACATCAAACACAATGGGCACGGCGTCTTGCGGGTTCAGAACCGGAGGAGGGGTGTCAGCTTGCCAGTCCCGCAAGCTGCGCCCGGTGGCTTGCTGAACTTCCCACGCACGTTGAACGCGGGCGCGATTCCGGGTGTCAATCCCGGCCAGGGTTTTGGCATCGACCCCATCAATCAGTGTAGCTAGGTCCAGTTGATCCGCGGCAGCCCGAACTTTGGTCGGAGTCGCCGGGATATCGGCCATACCTTCGGTCAGGGCAGAAAAATACAAACCTGTACCGCCCACAATGATGGGGCGCTTTCCGCCGGACAGCAATGGCTTGACCTCGCGCAACCAGTGGCCAGTCGAATAGTTCTGATCATAAGGCACATGACCATAAAGCAGATGCGGCGCGCGGGCTTCTTCCTCGGCGGAGGGACGCGCCGAGATCACGCGCCAGCAATCATAAACCTGGCTTGCGTCTGCATTGACGATCACGCCGCCGAACGTTTCGGCGATCTTCAGCGCCAATGCTGATTTCCCCGATGCGGTGGGCCCGGCGATCAAGACGGGTTTGTCGTCAGGAATAGGGGGAAGGCGGTCCCAAAACTGCGTCATCTTGGCATTGGCCATTCAGGTTGCCTCATTCCTCATCATCCGCATTGAACCCGCGGAGCTTTTGCTTCATTTTGCGCCGGAATTAAACCCGTGCCAGCCCGGAGCGCAACATGACCCTTTCCCCCACAACCGACACTGTCGATACAACCAAGGCGAAATACAGCCGAGTGATGCTGAAGATTTCGGGCGAGGCGCTGATGGGAGATCAGGGTTTTGGCCTGCATCCGCCCACCGTTCAGCGCATCGCGCAAGAGGTAAAGTCAGTTCACGATCTAGGGGTCGAGATTTGTATGGTCATTGGTGGTGGCAACATCTTTCGCGGTCTCAGCGGTTCAGCTCAGGGGATGGAACGGACGACGGCGGATTACATGGGTATGCTGGCTACGGTCATGAATGCGCTTGGCATGCAATCGGCGCTTGAGGAGGTTGGCGTGTTTACTCGTGTGATCTCGGCCATTCGTATGGATGAGGTTTGCGAGCCTTACATCCGCCGCCGCGCTGTGCGGCATCTGGAAAAGAAACGGGTCTGCATCTTTGCCGCTGGAACAGGGAATCCGTATTTCACAACAGATACCGCAGCGACACTGCGCGCCAATGAGATGGCTTGCGAGGCGATCTTTATGGGTAAGAACGGCGTGGACGGTGTCTATGACAAAGACCCCAAAGAACATTCGGACGCGGTGCGTTATGACTCGGTCAGCTACGATGACGTGTTGGCAAAGCGGCTGAAAGTCATGGATGCATCGGCCATTGCGCTAGCGCGCGACAATAACCTGCCTCTGATCGTATTCGGATTGGATGAGCCGGGCGGTTTCCGCGGTATCTTGGCCGGTGAGGGAACCTACACAAAAGTTCAGGGCTGACACCCGAACGGTACTCATTTTCAAGGCCGGGCATAATTGCCCGGCTTTTTCTTTGGTTCAGGGCACAGTGTTCTTGACGATGGCAAAAGCTGTGGGCAATTTGTCGGCGTACTTGCGCGGCAAAGGCGCAGGTTCTGCGGGCACCTGAACGTGTCGGCTGGGCTGGAAGACCTGCCATGATTTCTGAGGGTTCCGAAATCATGCTCGGGCACCTCTTGGATAGGCAAGCATGATCAAGGAGGCACGTGCCATGAGCACTCTGGATATCAATTTTGTTCGGTCGCAGTTCCCGGCTTTTTCCGAACCCAGCCTGCAGGGACAGGCATTTTTCGAAAATGCTGGTGGATCATATACTTGCAAGCCGGTGCTTGATCGTTTGACGCGCTATTACACCCAGCGCAAGGTACAGCCCTATGCCCCTTATGATGCCAGCCGTCTGGCCGGAGAGGAAATGGACGAGGCCCGCGCCCGAATGGCTGCGATCATGGGTGTGGATGCAGATGAACTGAGCTTTGGCCCGTCGACCACGCAGAACACCTATGTTCTGGCGCAAGCATTCCGACAGTGGATGCAGCCGGGTGATGCGATTGTCGTGACAAATCAAGATCATGAGGCCAATTCGGGGCCTTGGCGCCGTCTTGCTGATGAAGGCATAGAGGTTCGCGAATGGCAGATAGACCCCGAATCCGGGTCTCTGAACCCGCAGGATCTTGAGGACATTCTGGACGAAAAGGTGCGTCTGGTCTGTTTTCCGCATTGTTCGAACGTGGTCGGGGAAATCAATCCGGTTACCGAGATAACTGCGATTGCACATGCGGCAGGCGCGTTTGTCTGCGTCGACGGTGTCTCTTACGCGCCGCATGGATTTCCGAATGTCGGTGATCTGGGACCGGATATCTATCTGTTTTCGGCGTATAAAACCTATGGTCCTCATCAGGGATGCATGGTGATCCGCCGGGCATTGGGGGAGCTGTTGCCCAATCAGGGGCACTATTTCAACGGCGATGTTCTTTATCAACGCTTTACCCCTGCAGGGCCGGATCACGCACAGATCGCCGCCAGCGCGGGCATGGCGGATTACGTCGATCTATTATGCGAACATCATGACGGACCCGGAACTGGTGCTGCAGCGCGGGGGGCGTTTGTCCACGACCTGATGCGCGGGCACGAGATCGCCCTGCTACAACCGGTTCTGGATGCGGTTAAAGATCGTAATGCAGCCCGTCTGATCGGAACCTCTGATGCCTCGCGGCGTGCGCCAACGGTCGCGCTGGCGCTGAACCGAAATGCTGAATCTGTTGCTGCCAGTCTTGCCTCGCATGGGGTTATGGCCGGTGGCGGAGATTTCTATGCCGTGCGTCCTTTGCAGGCCATGGGTGTGGATCTGGGTCAAGGTGTTTTGCGAGTCAGCTTTACGCATTACACATCGAAACGGGAAATTGATCAGCTTTTGAATGCGTTGGACGCTGTTTTGTGATCCAGTTCTGAGACTGCTGCGTAGAAAGGTAAACAATACGGAGCAGTCATGGGACCCAAGAGCCCGCCGATAGTTATGTGGTTTCGACAGGATTTGCGACTGTCGGACCATCCTGCACTCAGCGCTGCTTCGGCAACGGGGCGGCCAATCATTCCGGTCTATATTTTCGACGATCTCGGGCAGGCCTTGGGTGCGGCTCCTAAATGGCGCCTCGGCAAGGGCCTCGAGGTGTTTGACCGTGCGTTGGCGCAGTTGGGAAGCCGTCTGATCTTGCGACGCGGGGATGCGTTGGAGGTTCTGCAAAACCTGATCAAGAAAACCGGATCCACCGAGGTCTATTGGTCTCGGGCTTACGATCCGGACACGATTGCCCGAGATACAAGGATCAAGACGGCTCTGACCAAACTGGGCGTACAGCCCAAATCGTTTTCCGGGCACCTGCTTTTTGAGCCCTGGACCGTCCAGACCAAGACCGGAACGCCTTTTCGCGTGTTTACACCAATGTGGCGATCGGTACAGAGACGCGAGGTTCCATTTCCACATGCGCGACCCGCCGCGCTGGCCCCGCCGAAGGAATGGCCGCATACAGATACTCTGGAGTCGTGGGGAATGGCCGCGGGAATGAATCGCGGTGCATCAGTTTGCGCCCGCTATGTACAGCCAGGGGAAGACGCAGCGTTCAAAACGCTCCATCGGTTCTTGGAACGGCTTTCGGGGTATCCCGAAGCCCGGGATCAACTGGCCGAGGATGGAACGTCGGGCATTTCCGAATATTTATCGCTGGGTGAGATTGGACCGCGTAGCGTCTGGCACGCCCTCCAGGGCGCAGAGATGTTCGGCATGTCCGGTACCCAAGCCTATTTGCGACAGTTGGTTTGGCGTGAATTTGCCTATCATTTGATGTTCCATACGCCTCATTTGTTAAGCAACAACTGGAAACCGGAATGGGATCAGTTCCCTTGGGGCCAAAACGCCTCTAGCCCCGAGATCATTGCTTGGAAGCAGGCAAGGACAGGCATTCCCGTGGTCGATGCTGGGTTGCGACAGATGTACGTCACAGGTCGCATGCACAATCGCGCACGGATGATTGTCGCCAGTTATTTGACCAAACATCTGATGGCGCACTGGAAAATCGGTATGGGCTGGTTTTCCGATTGCCTGACCGATTGGGATCCGGCCTCAAATGCGATGGGTTGGCAATGGGTTGCTGGGTCCGGCCCAGATGCGTCCCCGTTTTTCCGTATTTTTAACCCCGAGGCGCAGCAAAAAAAATATGATCCCTATTGCGACTATGTGCGGAAATGGGTGGCCGAAGGACAGTCAAACCCGCCCTCGAGCGCACTTGATTATTTTGAAGCCATTCCCTGCAAGTGGGGTCTTGATCCGTCTGCGCCATACCCAAACCCTGTTGTGGGTTTGGCAGAAGGGCGCGCACGCGCCTTGTCGGCCTACGAGGGCCGAAAAAGCCGGTAAAGAACTGAAAACTTGCCAGAAACACAAACTCGTTTTAGCCTTCTACAACAACCGCACAGGGGAGAGCGGATGGTTCTAACTACAATCGAAGGGCAGACAGACCTGCCAAGATATTTTGCACATGTTCTGAATATGCTGAACCAGATGGAGCGGGGGCAGCTTGATATTGCCTTGCCAGACGGTCGTGTATTTCGAACCGAAGGCAAACGCCCTGGGCCTGTCGCACGGGTCGATATTCACAATCCGGACGTATTTGCACGACTTATACGGGAGGGTGAGCTGGGGTTTTCAGACGGATATCTGGAAGGCGATTGGAGCACACCAGATCTGCGTGCCTTCATGGATCTAGTGCATCTGGGTACCGAGACCGTGTACGACGATTTCACCGGGAAATTTCTGGTACAGGCCTATGAACGCCTGCGCTTTTGGTTGCATCGAAACAACCGTCGACAGGCTAAAAAGAATATCTCTTATCATTACGATTTAGGTAATGAATTCTATGGGTTATGGCTAGATGATACCATGACCTATTCCAGTGCCTTGTTCGAAACCGGACAGGAAAGCTTGGAAAAGGCACAAACCGCTAAATACGCCAGTCTGGTTGATGAAATGGGTGCCAAACCCGGTGACCATATTCTGGAAATTGGCTGCGGATGGGGTGGTTTCGCCGAATATGCAGCAAAAGAGCGTGGCCTGCGGGTCACAGGCTTGACGATCAGCAAGGAACAGTTGAGCTTTGCCCGTCAACGCATTGAAAAAGAAGGACTTACAGATTTAGTTGATCTGAAGCTGCAGGATTATCGTGACGAACGGGGCCAATATGACGGGATCGCCTCTATTGAGATGTTCGAGGCGGTTGGTCAGAAATATTGGCCGGTCTATTTCGACACTATCCGTGATCGCTTAAAACCTGGCGCACAGGCAACCTTGCAAATCATTACCGTCGGCGATCATCGCTGGGATGTGTATAAGAATGGTGTTGATTTCATTCAGAAATATATCTTTCCGGGGGGGATGCTTCCGGCTCCGACAATTCTGCAGGAGCAGGTGGAGAATGCGGGTCTGACCGTGGTGAAGTCAAAAGAATTCGGCAAAAGCTATGATCTGACACTGCGCCGCTGGTACGAGACGTTCAATGACAAATGGGACGAGATTTCGGGAATGGGGTTTGATGAGCGTTTTCGCCGCATGTGGAATTATTATTTGACCGCTTGCGGCGCGGCCTTTGACACCGGCAACTGTGATGTGACACAGATCACCATAGCGAAACCTACTTAGTAAACGGACCTTTAGAATGCCCAGCGCCTCACGTCTTGTCGCAGCCCTTTGTCTGGCGGTGGTGGCATTTCTGGTTTCCAGCATGATCATAGCAAATGGTGAAGAAGGCAAAAGCTATGGCTACTTCACTGTCGTCAACATGGCCCTTGGGGTCGCGTGTGGTTGGAAAATCATGGGTAAGCGAACCGGCAAAGGGTGGACCGCTGCCGTCAATAACGGACTGACAGGGATTGCCTCGCTGGTGTTTTGGGGTCTTTTCGTTCAGGGCACCTATGAGATGTTCCGCTTGGCCATGCGCCACCGCTATGACGGCCCGTTCGAGGCCCTTATGGCGATATTCAAGATTGGCGTTGGCTATGGCGAACAGTTGTTAGCTCCGGAAATTCTGTGGACTTTGGCTATTGGCGCTCTTATCGCCGGTTTGGCGACGGAAGAAGCAAGCCGCCGCTGGCGCTAGCACCCAAACACCAACGCGAGATACCCTTGTGAACGATCTGTTTTTCTATGGCACGCTTCGGCATCTGCCACTGCTGCAACTGGTGCTTGGCCGTTCGCTGTCATGCCTGACTTTGTCAGAGGCCAAGCTGAAGGATCACGCGGTTTACGGCGTGCGCGACGAGGCATTTCCGATGATCAAGCCAGAACGTGGGGCCGTTGCGGATGGCCTTCTGGTTCAGGGCCTCGAACCCGAGGATTTCAAGCGACTGATTTTCTATGAAGGGGGGTTTGATTATGATCTGCAGCGGCAGCCCGTTGAATTGCCCGATGGCTCTGTTGTCGAAGTCAGCGTGTTCTTTCCCGAGCCTGACCTGTGGTCGCCCGATGAGCTATGGTCCTTGCAGGACTGGGCAGACGCGTGGGCGGATCTGACCCTAACCGCCGCGCAAGAGGTCATGGGCTATTACGGCAAGGCCGATGCCCTCAAGATCGCGCGCAGTTTTCCGTCGATCCGAACCCGCGCCTGGGCCAAGCTGGCTGCACGCAAACGCGGAACCGGTGACGCGCGTGATCCGAAGAAGGATGTGATCGTACACGAGCATACCCATGCCTATATTGACTATTTCGGCATGCAGGAGGTTCAGCTTCAACACCGAAGGAATGACGGCACGATGGGGTCGGTGCTGAACCGCAACGGATTGATGCAGGGCAGTGCTGTGGTGGTTCTGCCATATGATCCGAGGCGTGATGCGGTGCTTTTGGTTGAACAATTTAGGACGCCGGTTTTCCTGATCGAAGACCCCGAGCCGTGGATGTGGGAACCCGTTGCAGGCATGATTGACCCCGGTGAAACGCCGCAACAGGCTGCGCGGCGTGAGGCGCTGGAAGAAGCCCAGATCAACCTCAAGTCGCTTGAATTTGCCGGAGAGGCCTATTCGTCCAGCGGATCGTCCACCGAATACGTCTATCTTTACGTAGGGTTGGCCGATCTTGAGAAAACGATAGACGATGGCGGGTTGGCCTCGGAAGGTGAGGATATCCGCACCAAAATCATTCCCTATGCTCAGTTCATGGATCAAGTCGACGGGCATGGGTTCAAGGATTTGCCGCTATTGTCACTGGCGCATTGGCTGGCTCGGAACAGAGACAGGCTGCGTGGGGCGTGATCGCGGCTTGTGGTTGTTGCGTAGCATCTGTAAATCTTCGTTGATACGTAAAGAAATGAGGGCGCCATGCGCATTGCGAAAGACCTTGCCGACGCAGTAGGGAAAACTCCGTTGATCCGGCTGCGCCGTATCAGTGAGGAAACCGGGTGTGAAATTCTTGGCAAGGCCGAGTTCATGAATCCTGGTCAATCGGTCAAGGACCGTGCCGCTCTTTATATCATTCGCGATGCCATAGCACGGGGCGACCTGAAACCTGGGGGCACCATCGTTGAAGGCACCGCTGGAAACACCGGTATCGGTCTGGCGCTTGTCGGGGCGTCGATGGGCTTCAAGACCGTGATCGTGATCCCGGAGACCCAGTCCGAAGAAAAGAAAGACATGCTGCGTCTTGCGGGTGCACAGTTGGTTCAGGTCCCGGCAGCGCCGTATCGCAACCCGAACAACTTTGTACATTACTCTCGCCGTCTAGCTGAAGAACTGGCGCAGACGGAACCCAATGGCGCAATCTGGGCCAATCAGTTCGACAACGTCGCCAACCGTCAGAGCCATGTCGAGACCACCGGCCCCGAGATCTGGGAGCAAACCGGCGGTAAGGTCGACGGCTTTGTCAGTGCGGTTGGTTCAGGTGGCACGTTGGCCGGTGTGGCCGAGGCCCTGCAGCCCAAAGGCGTCAAGATCGCATTGGTCGACCCGATGGGGGCCGGGTTGTATTCCTATTACAAAACTGGTGAGATCGCGATGGAAGGAAGCTCGATCGCGGAAGGTATCGGGCAGGTGCGGATCACCAAGAACCTTGAGGGGTTCAAACCGGATTTCGCCTATCAGATGACGGATAACGAAGCGTTGCCCTATATTTTTGACCTTCTGCGCGACGAAGGTCTGGTCATGGGCGGATCGACCGCCATCAACATGGCTGGCGCCGTGCGCCTGGCCAAGGATCTGGGTCCGGGCCATACCATTGTTACGATTCTGTGTGATTATGGCACGCGCTATCAATCCAAGCTGTTCAATCCGGAATTCCTGCGCGAAAAAGAATTGCCTGTTCCTGATTGGATGACCGAGGCGCCGCGTAGCATTCCGGGCGTTTTCGAGGACGTATGATGTTGCGGCAGGTCCGCCTGTTTCTGGCCCTTGTTTCACTTTTGTTTGCAGTTCTGTCTGGCCCTGCAACGGCCCAGCTTTCGGATCGGCAAAGTGACTACTATCAGGGTTGGGTAAAAACGGCGGATCGGGCCGAAGATGTGATCGAGGCCAATCGGGCCTCGAACGCTTCGCTGGAAAACCTGCGATCGGAAATTCATACCTATCGAGATGTTTTCAACAGCGCGCGTGGTGCAAATACCGAACGTATTCAGACCCTGGAAAGCCAGATCAAGGCTTTGGGTCCCGGACCGGAAGGTGATGCAACCGAACCGGAAGACATTGCTACGCTGCGTTCACATCTTGAAAACCAACTGAACGCACTGCGGGTGCCGCATATCATTTCCGACGAGGCCTTCAGTCGCGCCAACGGACTGATCGCAGAAATTGACCAGATCCTGCGAAATAGGCAGAAAAAAGAGCTGTTGGAGCGCGGCCCATCGCCACTGAACCCCAGCTATTGGCGACCAGCCTGGGTTGATCTGACTGAAGCGGGCCGAAGCCTTTTCAACGAGGCTGTGCAGAACTACCAAACAGATGTGGTGCATGAGCAGCTTCGCAAACAAGGGCTTGGAATTTTATTGCTGGTCTTCGTGGCCATTGTTTTGCTGGGCTATGGAAAACGTTGGTCCGAGGCTGCTGGGAACTATCTGCGTACCATAGGGGGGCAGGGAACTGGCGTATGGACATTCCTGACATCGCTGTTTCGGATAATTCTGCCATGGCTGGGTGTTTTGTTGCTGGTAAAAGCCGTCGTCCTGACGGGGATATTGGGATTGCGGGGAACCCTTCTGATACAAAACGTACCGTTCTGGGCGGCCATTGTTCTGTACTACGACTGGATTGGACGTCAGGTCTATGTAATGCAGCAGGCGCAGGGTTTCAGAAAGCTCTCGCCAAAGCGGATCACCGAGCTTCGAATCTACCTGGATCTGCTTGCCGTTTTTCTCATTTTGCACGATCTTGGGAACCTTTTCGAACAGATCGAGAATACTTCGGATGCGACGCGCGCGGTTGTGGGCTTCCCAGTTATTCTTGCAACTGCTCTGGTTCTGTTGCGTGCGCGGCAGATACGGCTTGCCGAGGTGCAGGCAGAACCTGATGGCAATGCCCGTGGAACCGGGGTCATCCAGCTGGTCGAATTCTTGCGCCGAGCATTGTTCCTGTTGGGAGTTGTCAGCCCAGTTCTGGCTGCCATCGGTTATAACAACGCGGCTGAGGCCATTGTTTTTCCAGCGGTAAAATCGTTGATCCTGATTGCCGCACTGATCATCCTTCAAC
Source organism: Ruegeria sp. CDSC042 (assembly GCF_059610745.1). Lineage (NCBI taxonomy): Bacteria > Pseudomonadati > Pseudomonadota > Alphaproteobacteria > Rhodobacterales > Roseobacteraceae > Ruegeria > Ruegeria sp. CDSC042. The sequence goes on along the minus strand of NZ_JBXWOF010000001.1, from coordinate 873,526 downwards.
GATTCCTGACTTCGGTTTATGGATTGATAACCCGCAAGGGTGAGGCAGCCCGGGACACATTGTTTTCGGTTCTGATTGGCTTTGCCATGGCCATTTTGGCCCTGCCGGTTCTGGCGCTGATCTGGGGCGCACGCGAGACCGATTTGTTAGAGGCATGGTCGCGGCTCCTTTTGGGGTTCGACATTGGGGGCGTGACCGTCTCGCCCAGTAATTTCTTTACTTTTCTGGTGGTTTTCCTGATCGGATACGGACTGACACGCGCCCTGCAGGGTGGGTTGCGGACCTCTTTGTTGCCAAAGACGAGCATTGATCCTGGTGGTCAAAACGCGATTGTTTCAGGGACGGGGTATGTCGGTATCTTCCTGGCAGCCTTGGTCGCCATCATGGTTGCGGGTTTCGATCTGTCGTCTCTGGCCATCGTGGCCGGGGCGCTATCTGTCGGGATCGGATTTGGTCTGCAAACCATTGTCTCGAACTTTGTGTCCGGCATTATCCTTTTGGTCGAACGCCCGATCTCAAAAGGCGATTGGATCGACGTAAACGGGATGATGGGTTATGTGCGCGACATCTCGGTACGCTCGACCCGGATTGAGACCTTCGATCGAACAGATGTCATTGTCCCGAACTCGGACCTGATCAGCGGTGTTGTCACCAACTATACCCGTGGAAATACGATCGGACGCGTCATTGTCCCGGTCGGGGTGGCCTATGGTACCGATACCCGCGTGGTTGAGACAATCCTGGGCGAAATCGCCAACGCACATCCGATGGTATTGGCGAATCCGGCACCCAGCGTAGTGTTTCAGGGGTTCGGTGCGGATTCTCTGGACTTTGAAATCCGCGCCATTTTGCGGGATGTGAATTGGGTTCTTTCGGTGAAGTCCGACATGAACCATGAGATCAATCGCCGCTTTGTCGAAGAGGGGATCGAGATACCGTTTGCTCAGCGTGATGTCTGGCTGCGAAACCCCGAGGCCCTTCAATCGTCAGGTAACGCGCAAATGCCCCCATCTGAGCCTGTTTCAGAGACAAAAGCGCCTCCGGCCTCTTCGCCCGCCGAATTGACCGAGGCTGATCTTTCCGACGGAGATGGTGACGAACCCTGAGGCAAGTTCGGACCTGAAACGAGCCAGAGAATTTTACGCTAATCGGGCCTTGCAAATCCTCAGGCGATAGTCCAAATAACGCCCGCACGGAGAGGTGGCCGAGTGGTCGAAGGCGCACGCCTGGAAAGTGTGTAGGCGGGAGACCGTCTCCAGGGTTCGAATCCCTGTCTCTCCGCCACAACACCAGCTCTTGTCTTGGACGCTTAGGTGTTTCACATCTCAGACATTGTTTTGGAACCCCCCAGCAAAAAAGGCTCGGTAAGCGATTCACATAACCCATGTTGAGCGAATTCATCCAATTTAGATGGCCCAGAATTACTGTTTCTTGCAGGCAAGGGAATTTCAGGATGCGAGGCAGTCAAACTGTTGGGTAGGGCCTATTCCTGTGTCGGTTGGGTAACTACAGGTGAAAACTCGGCGCTCGGCTTGTTCGCTGATGCGTCTGTTGAGATATCAATACATCTACAACGCCAAGTGAACGCTATTCCTTGGCTGGTCCGTTTTGCGATAGGTGCGCCGTAAAATCGCGCCCGGAGGTTAGATGTTACTGTCTGTCGTCATTCCATGCATGAACGAAGAGGAGTCGATCCCCTTACTGGTGGAGCGCCTGATCGCTGCGACTGAACAATGGAACGCCGAATCCGAGATTATTCTGGTGGATGATGGGTCTAATGACGAAACATGGCGCGCAATCTGTGCCCAAAGCGAGTTTCATCCGCGTATTCGCGGTTTGAAGCTATCGGGTAACCGCGGTCACCAGATCGCTCTGACAGCGGGGCTGAATGCAGCCCAAGGGCAGCGGATTTTTATGTTGGATGCCGATCTGCAAGACCCGCCGGAGCTTTTGTCGGACATGATGGCGATGATGGATCAGGGTTATGATGTGGTTTATGGGCGTCGGAGTGAGCGAAAAGGCGAAAGTTGGATTAAGAAAGTAACAGCTCATGGTTTCTACCGCATATTGAACCGGCTTTCGGACGTACCCATTCCAAATGACACGGGCGATTTCCGGCTTGTCAGCCGTCGGGCGCTGGATGCGGTTCTGAGTATGCCGGAACGCGCGCGGTTCGTTCGGGGCATGTTCGCTTGGGTTGGTTTCCGTCAAATCGGGATCGAATACATCCGCGACCCACGGATCGCGGGCGAGACCAAATACCCGATGTCCAAGATGATCCGCTTTGCGCTTGATGCACTGGCGAGTTTTTCGATCAAACCGCTGCAGATCGCCACACGAATGGCCTTTCTGACACTAATTATCGCCGCGCTGATGGCGGTCTACGTCTTTTGGTCCTTGATCCTTTACAACGCAGTTGCGGGTTGGGCTTCGACGGTTCTGGTGATCAGTTTCTTCTCGGGTATCCAGCTGTTGACGCTTGGAATCATGGGGGAATATCTCGGACGTCTGTATATCGAGGCCAAAAACCGACCACTCTATTTTGTAGATCAAGAGACCTCAGAGATTTTGGACACCATAGTAGAAGAGAAGACCGCGCAGAAATGAGCGAACGGCGCCGCATAATCCGGTTTGCCATGGTGGGATTATGCGTGGCTGGTTACTACATGCTGGCTTATCTGGGCCTGTTGCGCGTGTTTCATTCGCCCTGGATCGCCAATGCATTGGCTTTTGGGTCCGCAATCCTGATCCAATATATTGGGCAAACAGTCTGGACCTTCGGGCAGGCGCTGGTGGTTCCTGCACAGTTTGGGCGGTTTCTTTGCATGGTCGGAATTGGGCTGCTGGTTTCAGCTGCGATTACCGGACTGGCCGGCCCTCGTTTTGGCCTGAGCGAAGTTGTCTCGGCCGCTGTCGTTGTAGTTGTTCTACCTGTGATCAACTTCGCGTTCCTACGGCTGTGGGTCTATAAACCGCAGAATTCAACCTAGAGATTGGCAATGTCGCATATCTATTCAAACGAGTTCTTTGACTATATTGACCAGGGCGCCCGGCGGTCCGCAAACAGGCTAATTGCTTGCCTTCTAGGAAAAATCTCTGCGGACAGTGTCGTGGACTTTGGCTGCGGGCGGGGTGTGTGGCTGTCGGAGTGGCAGGCCGCGGGTTGCAAGGATATTGCCGGTGTCGATGGCGACTATGTGGATCGTGACAAGCTTGCGATACCGGCTGAGGCGTTTATCGGTGCAGATCTGTCCGAACCGGTCGAGCTTGGACGCCAGTTTGATTTGGCTCAGTCGCTTGAGGTCGGTGAACACTTGCCGCATGACGCGTCGGCCAGCCTGGTTCAGAGCCTGACCACACATAGCGATCTGGTCCTGTTCTCAGCCGCCGTTCCGGGGCAGGGCGGCGAGTTTCACATAAATGAACAGCGCCTGTCCTTTTGGCAGGGTTTGTTCGCTGAACGGGGATACACAGCCTATGATTGTTTGCGGCCTGAGATGTTCGGGGATCAATCGATCGAACCCTGGTATCGGTATAATTCTGTCCTCTATGCGAACCAATCAGGGGAAGTCCGGCTGTCTCAGGACGTGCTGGATACCAAAGTCGCGCCCGGCGCGTTGAAAGAGGTCGGCAGTTTAGGCTGGACCCTACGTAAGCTGGTTGTGCGTGCCTTGCCCCGGTCGGCTGTCACCGCTATCGCTCAGGTCCGGGCCTCTGCTATTGCAAGGTCATATGGCGACAAATCATGACGGAAAAAACACCTCGGCAGGAGTTTCTTTTTCTGTCCCTGCTTTGCACCGCTGCGTTGTTCCTGATCAACTGGCCACAGCTTTTCGACCCTTTCGTACGTCATGATGATTTCCCGGCGCTGCTGGGCTGGACCGAGATTGCCTACCACAAGGCCTTGGATGAAGGTCGTTGGTTGAACTACTGGTGGCAGTTCCGGCCATTTCTATGGCCCTCACAAATAAGCATGTATCTCTATAACATAGCCTGGGGCTTGTTCTCGGCTGCGGCGGCAGTCGCGATCATGGAGCGTTCGGACCCGATCTGGTACAAAGGTTATCTTGCGCTATTCATTGCGTTTTCGGTTCCAGCATTCCTGATTTCATACTGGTTCAACACGTTGCTGCCGGGGATCTGGGTTATCACCTTGTACAGCCTGGCAGTTCTGTTTCTTCCGCATCGTGTGTCGCTGGCCCTGTTGGTTCTAGCAGTGCCCTTATCCTTCATGGCCTACACGACCTATCCGTTCCTGTTGCTGACACTGATCCTGCTGTCAAACAAGGCACCAAAAACCTATACAAACGTCGCTGTTACGTTGATCATTTTCTTTGTCAGCCTGGTTCTGGCGCTCCTGTGTGTTTACACCCTGAACTACTTCTACCATGGTATATTCGGTATTCCGGTTGCTGAATGGCGTGGGCCGAACGAAGTAAATTCGGTCGATGACCTGCTGCTGAACCTTACCAAGGTCAAAGTATTCCTCCGATCCATCATCTATACAATGGGCGGAGGGACAATCAGCTATGGCTTGATGCTCTTGGCCCTATTTGCAGGCGCCTGGGGGTTCCTGTTTACCCGAAGACGGCTGTTTGCCGTCGCGATCCTGATGGCTGCACTTGCTGGCCTGGCACCGCTTATCCTCAAGGCGATGATGTCGGGGGTGCAGGTCCCTGTCCGGGCATTGAACTGGCTTTGGATCTTGTTTGGGGTCGTGCTCACCACGTGTGGGGTTCAGTTTCTGCAGTCTTCAAAAAGATGGTTAAGTGTTTCGCGTATCTTGTTGATGTGCGTGTTGATGATCAATTTGATGCTCATTGGCAAAACATCGTTTATGTTCATCCCGCCTTGGCAAAAAGCAACGCGCGCATTGGCGCAAAGCCTGCCTGAACAGGCCGAAACCGTGTATATCTATGGGCATTTTCTTGGCGTGAATGGTGCGGCAGACGCCAGAGTTCAATTCGAACGGGGGCTGCGGTTGCGGTTAAACTATCTGACCGGGGCCGAGATCATCATGTGCTGGAAGCAGCCCGATAGATGCGATGGGATTACACCTCCGTTCGATCCAGGCGACTGGGTCTCGACGCCTGTTGTCGTATCAACTGGTGACCAGGCCTTTATCCTTTTGCCGCGTCCCAATCTTGGGCCCTGATCAAAAGGTGAGTTGTAACAGGTTTGAGAAAATTCTATGAATGCGCCCACTTGGGCTGTCCGGCATTCAAGGACACATACCCCAACCCCTGTTGGAACACCCGGACATGATTGACCTGAGCGACCACAAACCCCTGCGAAAAAGTCGCAACTATCTGATTTATCAGCACCCCGAGGTCGAAGGGGCGCTGCTGAAAGTGCGGGTGGACGAACCTGTGCGTAGCCATTTTCTGCCGCGTTATGCCGAATGGCGCTATGGCAATCTGCGCCAATGGAACCGCGAAGCAAACGAATATCTGGCGGCGCTCAACCGTGGATGCCCCGAGATCGAGAGGTTGGCGCAATTCATGGGATATGCGCCAACATCAGCGGGCCCGGCGATAGTGGTGGAAAAACTGACCGGCCCGGACGGAGATCTTGCGCCAACCCTGCATTCGGAACGCGTCGCGCTGGCCAAAGATCACGCCGGACGTGAACGTCTTCATGCTGAATTGATGGAACTGTTTGACGATCTCGAAAGTGGCCGGATCATTGTGGGTGACATGGGGTTCGAAAACATCGTTCGTGCGCAGGAAAGAGGTGGCAAGCTGACCGTGATTGACGGCGTTGGCGAGAGGGTTCTTTTTCCGCTGTCACTGGTCAGCGAAACAGCGTTTCGCAAGTCAATCGACCGCCGGCGACAGAGGATGTCGAGTGGCTTTGGTTTAATGAAGACCTGACCACTAAACTACTACGCGCAAGGGAAACGCGCGTTCGACCTCTTTTGCTATCTCCGCAATCAGCGCTTTTGTCACGGCGTTGCGGTTGTTCATCTGAACCCGCGCGACATAGGCAAGCTCTGGAGGGGTAGGAAAGACATCGTTGATGACTTCCATGTCAGGTGTAATGTGCATCCCGTTCAATAGCGCTATGCCCAGCCCAGATCGAACAGCCGACTGGATTCCTGCTGCACTTGGACATTCCAGGATATTGTCAAAACGGTGGTCCTGCTGCTGACTGTCTTCCATTCCCCATCTTCGGTAGAAACACTGTGTGTCAAAGGACAGAAACGGAACCGGTTCTGACAGATTCAGACGATAGTCGGGTGATTTGACCCAATGAAGGGAATCCTGAAACAGGATCAGATCTTCGGGCTGCACGTCGTTGCGAAATATCTGAATCACCGCCAAGTCTAATTCACCAGCCTTCAACCAATCCTGAACATTCAGGCTTTGACCAGTGCGGGTTCGTACGCGAACATCGGGGTACAGCCGCGTGAAACGTCCAAGAATTTGGGCGATCCCGCTGGTTGTCGCATCCTCGGTCATGCCAAGCCGCAAGTGGCCGGTGAGCGGCCTGTTACCAAGTGAGGCCACCGCTTCGTCATGCAGAGTGGTAATTCGACGGGCGTATTCACAAAGACGCAGCCCGTCTTCGGTGAACAGGGGGGCACCTTTGCGGCGAGTCAGCAGTTTGCAATTCAGTGCGCGCTCTAAACGGCCGATCTTATGGCTGACTGCCGATTGCGAAAGCGCAAGGTGTCGGGCCGCACTGGTCACACCACCATAGGTCGCGATTGCGAGCAGCGCGCGCAAAGCGTCTATTTCCAAACGTTCGTTCATGAATGCCCATGACAGATTTTGATCATTGAATGATAATCATTCATTTGCGGCAAAGGCAAATGTCAGATTAGGTATCGCGAACACAATGTTCGCGGAGCTTCGAAATGAACAATCTGTACCCGGAGGATATCACAGACTTCGAACATCAGTCGGCATGCAAATCTGGTCCGCTGACGCTGTCTTCTTCTTTCGGCAAAGGAAAGCGTAACTGATGACGGAAGACAGAACAGCTAACCGCCGCCTGACAACACTGTTTGAGATCACCGGATCGGTTCTGGCTATGGCTTATGCCTTGCTGATTGCTTCGAATATTGGCGCTGAGATTCTTGGATTCTCCCTACTGTTGGTGTCCTCGGCGCTGTTTGCCGCATGGGCATTGATTGATCGGCGTTGGACGTTTTTGCTGTTGCAGGCGTTCTATGCGACCTCTGCCATTATTGGACTGATCCGTTGGGCATAAACTTGGTGTAGGGTTGCCGCCAGGAACTTGTTAGGACGGATCTATGACGGATCAGGACAGAATCGATATCGGCTTTCTGCTGTTTGATGGATTTCCGATGGCTTGTTTGACATCGGTGATTGAACCCCTGCGGGCGGCCAATGAAATCGCAGGTCATCAAGCGTTTAGATGGTCGCTGGTTTCTGAACGTGGCCAAAAGGTTCAGTCAAGCGCAGGGGTTGGGTTCGAAGCAGATCGCGCGTTGGCGGATTGCAGGAATATCGACATTTTATTCCTGCTTAGCAGCCCGTCTTCGGTCTTTGGCAACGCTGTTAGCGGCAATGCCTTGCTGCGTGGTCTTGGGAGGCACGGAACAGTTCTGGGCGGGATCAGCGGTGGCGTATTCCCCCTTGTGCGATCCGGTGCAATGGCAGGTCAGCCGGTCTCGGTCCACTGGTGCTATGAGGCGGCATTTGAGGCCGAGTTTCCCGATATGGACGCCCGGAGCGAAGTGATCGTGCGCACCGTGACGCGCTATACCGCCGCCGGTGCAGCGGCAGGGTTCGACCTGGCACTGCATTTGGTTCACGATCGCTTGGGCGGTGACATTGCGCATGAGGTTGCGTGCTGGTTTCAACATCCGATGATGCGCGGTGCGGCAGTGCGTCAGCAGGTGCCCAATGCGACAGCGCCGAGAACGGGAGACCGCCTTCCACCGCTTGTTTCACGCAGCGTTGAAATGTTTGCCGCCAATATAGGTCAAGCGATCTCGATTGCCGAAGTTGCGAAACAAATGGGCGTCACGCCCCGTCAGATCGAGCGGGCATTCAAACAGGCAACCGGACACAGCCCCAGCCATTATTACCGCGCAATGCGGATGAAGGCGGCGCGTCAGATGGTGGTTTATACCAAAGACCCCATTTCCCAGATCGCGGCCGCTGTCGGCTATGGATCTGTCGCGCCCTTGGTGACGCATTACCGGTCGGCTTTTGGCCTGAGCCCCAGCGAGGACAGGCGCCGCATCAACCGTTTCCGGGTTGAGGATAACGCCCCTTTGCCCTCGGTCTAGGCGCTGACTAAAGCGCCGATCGCATCGCCGTCAGGATCGCATGGTGCAGAGATTTGGCGGACGAGCGCGGACCGTACAGGCTGTAGTGATCCGAACTACGACACAGCACGAAACAGCCAATATGGTGGATCGAGCTGCGCGCCGCCGTTCCCTTAGTCAATATGCGCAGATCCAACTGGCACAAAAGCTCCAGCACTGCTTGAATGTTCGCACCAGCCAGGTCGAAACGCACCCAGGCATCGGTCTGTTCCGTGACTGAGGCCGCAGACCCAACCGCAGATTTCACCTGCGCGGCAAGGTCCTCGTGCGTGTCATGCGGTGCTTCAACCATCCATTGCTCTGGCCCCGCCCAAAAGGCTGTGATTGCGGTTCCTTCAAACCTCTGGACCTTTGGTGCCTCAGCGCCAATTAGTTTCTTCAATGCGGCTTTGGCCGCTGTTTCCTGATCGAGCCGCGCCGCGACTGATGCCAACGCCACGCCCGGTATCTCGGAACAGGTGACAGGCCCAACCGTGTCTACCCGAGGGTCAGCCGCGCCGAGGGCGGTTATCGCAACCAGATTATCCACGCAGACGTTCTCCTTCCGGGTCAACGAAATGGGCCGAGACGATTTCCACCTCGACCGTCAGGTCCGTCAGCGGCGAGACAAGGCGCATTTTCTCGCCCAGCCTGTCGCCGCCGTTTTTCAACAATCCCAGCCCGATGCTACTATTCAGAATGGGTGAGTAGACGGCTGAGGTGACATAGCCCTGATCATGGGCTGCATCGACCGGGCCGTCAGTGTTCATCAGGTGGCCACCGGCGGTTACCTTGTTTTCAGGCTCCAACGGTTTGATCCCCACCAGCATCAGTGCATCGGGTTGGTTCAGTCCCTCGCGTTCCGACAGGGTTGATCCGATGCTGTCCTTCTTTTTGGACACCATGCGGCCCATTCCCAGGTTCAGGGCGGTTGTGGTGCCGTTCAACTCGCTGCCTGCAGCATGGCCTTTTTCGACCCGCATGACGCCCAGTGCTTCGGTGCCATAGGGGACAACGTCGAACTCTTCGCCCTCGGTCATCAGCCGCCGCATCAGCGCGTCGCCATAGCGAGAGGGAACCGCGATTTCGAATGCCAACTCGCCAGAGAACGAAATCCGGAACAGCCGCGCCCGATGGCCGCCACACACGGTGATGGTGCCGCAGGCCATGAAAGGGAAGCCCTCATTCGAGATGTCGAATTCCGGGTCGACGATCTTTTGCAACAGCTTGCGCGAATTGGGCCCGGCGACCGCATATTGCGCCCATCCCTCGGTGGTGGAAATCAACTGCACGTCCATGTCCGGGCACAGGCACTGGCGCACGAACTCCATGTGGCGATAGACCAATACGGCATTTGCGGTCGTTGTGGTTACGACGAAATGATCCTCGGCCAGTCGCGCGGCGGTGCCGTCATCCATGGCTATGCCATCTTCGCGCAGCATCAGGCCATAGCGGGTTTTGCCGACTGCCAGCTTGGCGAAAGCATTGGCATAGACGCGGTTCAGGAACGCTGCCGCATCGGTGCCCTGGACGTCGATTTTGCCCAATGTCGTGCAGTCGCACACCCCGACCGAGGCACGCGTCTGACGCACTTCACGGTCCACGCTCTCGCGCCAATGGGTCTCGCCGGGCAGGGGGAACCACTGCGCACGAAGCCAGTTTCCAACCTCGACAAACACCGCGCCGCGTTCTTCGGCCCAGTGATGTGAGGGCGTCAGGCGCGTAGGGTGGAACTCTTTGCCCTTCATCCGGCCTGCGAAAGTAGCAATCGGGACGGGGGTATAGGGCGGGCGGAAGATGGTGGTACCGGTCTCGGGGATCGACTTACCGGCCAGCTCGGCCATGATCGCCAGCCCGCCGATATTCGAGGTCTTGCCCTGGTCCGTGGCCATGCCCAGCGTGGTATAGCGTTTCAGATGCTCGACCGAACGGAAGCCCTCCTGATAGCTGAGACGGACATCCTTGACCGTCACATCGTTCTGTTGGTCAAGCCAGGCGCGTTTGCAGCCCTGGACGTACCAGAATGGTGTCTGCGCGATGGGCGCGTCCTCGGCCTCGGGCAGATCGGGTTTGGCACTGGTCAGGTCCAAAGCGGCGATTGCGGCCTCGGCGCCAGAGCGCAGCGCGCCGTGGGTCGACATATCGCCGTTTGCCGCGCCGGCAACGGACATGCCCACCGGCAGGTCCGCACCGGGAACAAAGGCGGCCAGCGTCTTATCCCAGGTGGGGCGGCCCCGCTGATGACAGGTCATGTGGACATTCGGGTTCCATCCGCCCGAAACGCCCAAGGCACCACATTCCAATGTCCGGGTTGAGCCATCGGGCAGGGCGACTTCGACAAAGCTCAGCCCCAGGCGGCCTTTAGTATTTGTGACCTGCGCACCCTGCAGAACTTCGTAATCGTGGCTGATAGGTGCGTCCTTGCGTACATCGATCACTGCGGTGATTTTAACACCTTTGGCGTGCAGATCAGCTGCGGTGCGGTGACCGTCATCATTGTTGGTAAAGACGGCGACGCGCTGCGATGCCGCTGCTCCAAACCGGTTGGCATAGGTCCGCAGGGCGCTGGCTGTCATGATGCCGGGGCGATCATTGTTTTCGAACGCGATTGGCCGCTCGGTTGCGCCTGCGCACAGCAGCGCCTTTTGGGTATAGATGCGCCACAGGACTTGCCGGGGTTTGCCTGCGGGCAGGCTGGGCAGGTGATCGCCCGTACGCTCGACCGCGCCATAGATGCCGTGGTCAAACGCGCCAATCACTGTGGTGCGCGGCATCAAGCGAACGTTTGGCAGCGCGGACAGTTCGGCCACGGCCTGCGCCGCCCAGTCAGACGCCGCAGCATCGTCTATGGTGAGTGTTTCGCTGTTCAGGCGACCGCCCAGGGCGAAATCCTCATCCGCCAGAATGACATCCGAGCCCGCACGACCCGCGGTCAATGCCGCCATAAGACCGGCTGGTCCGGCACCAATGATCAGCAGATCGCAATGGCGAAAACCCTTGTCGTATTCGTCCGGGTCCTCTTGCATCGAAAGCGATCCAAGCCCAGCTGCGCGGCGGATTGTAGGTTCGTACAGCTTTTCCCAGAAGACTGCAGGCCACATGAAAGTCTTGTAGTAGAAACCCGCAGACAGGAAGTTGGAAAACATGTCATTCACGGCCAGCGCGTCGAATTTCAGGCTGGGCCAGCGGTTCTGTGATCGCGCCTCAAGTCCCTCGAACATCTCGATGTTTGTTGCGCGGGTATTGGGTTCTTTGCGGGGGCCCGAGCGCAGTTCGACTAGGCCGTTCGGCTCTTCGGATCCTGCGGTCAGCAATCCGCGCGGACGGTGGTATTTGAAAGACCGCCCGATCAGACGCACATCATTGGCCAGCAGGGCAGATGCCAAAGTGTCGCCGGGATGGGCGGTATAGCTGCGCCCGTCAAAGCGGAAGTTGAGCGTTGTATTGCGGTCGATCTGTCCGCCATTCAGCCGGTTCACCTGCGTCATTTGGAGCGCCCCCGTTCGCGGGCCACATCGCGGGCCAGTTCCACCTTTGAAATCTCGTGGGTCAGCGTGTTGCGCGTGACGACCAGCCAGGATCGGTCACCTGTTTCGTGGTACCAAAGTTCACGGTGCTCGCCTGCCGGGTTGTCACGCAGATAGGCATAGTCGTGAAAGGCCTCGGCGGCATTTTCCGCCTGCCAATCTGGGCGATCAATCAAGGACGCGTCACCCAGATAGGTGAATTCCGACGCATCGCGGGGCCCAAGCAGGGGGTGGTTGATAATCATGTCTGGTCTCCCCTTTAATGCAGGTTGGGCTGATTGCCCGCGCCTTTTTCGTCGATCATCCGGCCCGTGCGGAACCGGTCCAACCGATAGGCTGTTGCGACAGGGTGCGGTTCGTCTTTTGCAAGCAGATGCGCAAAGCAATAGCCCGAAGCCGGAGTGGCCTTGAACCCGCCATAGCACCAGCCCCCGTTGAAATAGAGGCCCTCGACCGGCGTTTGGTCAATGATCGGTGAGCCATCCATCGACATATCCATCACGCCGCCCCACATCCGCAGCAACCGGGCGCGTCCGATCATCGGCATCAATGCCATGCCACCTTCGCAAACATCCTCGACCACGGGCAAGTTGCCGCGTTGGGCATAGGTGTTATAGCCGTCAAGATCGCCACCAAAGACCAGCCCGCCCTTGTCGGACTGACTGACATAAAAATGCCCCGCGCCATAGGTTATGACACTGGGCAGGACAGGCTTTAGCCCCTCAGATACAAAGGCTTGCAGAACGTGGCTTTCGATAGGCAGGCGCAGTCCGGCCATCCCCATAACGCGCCCCGAACTGCCCGCAACGGCGCATCCGACTTTGGAGGCGCCGATAAAGCCCTTAGTCGTTTCGACCCCAAGACATTTGCCATCTTCGATCCGCAGCCCGGTAACTTCACAGTTCTGGATAATATCGACGCCATGCAGGTCGGCTGACCGGGCATAGCCCCAGGCCACCGCATCATGGCGCACGGTACCGCCGCGCCGTTGAACAAGGCCGCCCTTGATCGGAAAGCGAGCGTCGTCGAAATTCAGATAAGGGTGTTCGCGCCGCACCTGATCTGCGTCCAGCAATTCGGCATCGGCCCCGTTCAGGATCATCGCATTGCCACGTCGCGTATAGGCGTCACGCTGTCCGTCTGTATGGAACAGATTGACGATACCGCGCTGACTGACCATTGCGTTATAGTTCAGGTCCTGCTCGAGCCCTTCCCACAGCTTCAGCGAGAACTCATAGAACGGCTCATTCCCATCCAGCAGGTAGTTCGAGCGAATGATCGTGGTGTTCCGGCCCACATTTCCGCCACCGATCCAGCCTTTCTCGATTACGGCAACATTTCGTTGGCCGTAGATTTTGGAAAGGTAATGCGCGGTTGCCAGACCATGCCCGCCGCCACCGATTACGATGATGTCGTAATGGGCCTTAGGTTCAGGTTCACGCCAAACCGGTTTCCACCCTTTGTGGCCGGTTAGCGCTTCTTTGATAACTCGAAAGCCGGAATATCTCATGAATCGGACCTTTTCTTCCAAACTTCATTATTTTCGGGCGCGGCGATATCCCCATATGCGACATGGGTGTGTCTGAATCAGACCCTCAGGCACAAGAAATAAGGCCGGAAAACCAATCGGTGAAATCCGATACCTCGGCTGAGTTGCGAAGGACGGATAAAAAATAACCCTCACTGGCGGGTGCGGAATCTTTGCTGGCAAGGTGGACTTTGCCCGATTTCAGGGCTTGCTCTGCGATGATAGAATTCACCAGCGCAACGCCGCTGCCTGACACGGCAAGTTGCAGGGCCAGGCCATAGGAATCCACAAAATAAGAAGGTTTGCGCGGTTTCTGGCCGGTGGCCTCCCCCCACGACGCCCAACTGTCCGATGTGCCGACGGATTCGATCAGGGGCAGGTCCACCCAATCGCCGCCGAGATTTGGAGACATCACCGGAACAAGGCGATTGGGTTTCAACGGTTTCGCATTCTTCCCGACTTGTTTTTCCGAGCCAAAGCGGACCTCGATATCGGCGCGCGATGCTGCGTATTCGTCAGGCCAGATCGTGCTGACAAATCGGAGTGAGGTTTCGGGGTGCTGGGCCTGAAATTCCGGCAAAGCCGGAGAGATGACCCATTCGATAATACTGATAGAGGCTGCGACCGTGATATGGCGTGCCTTTTCCTCGGCCAAATAGGGCGAGGCGGCGGAATGCAGCATGTCCAAGGCTGCCTCGACCTGTGGCAGCAGCTTCCGCCCTTCATCCGTCAAAGAAAGACCGCGCGCGTGGCGGTGGAACAGAACGACGCCCAGACGGGTTTCCAAGGCTTTGATTTGTTGGCTGACTGCGGATTGCGTCAACCCGATTTCATCCGCTGCAGCAGTTGAACTAAGCCGCCGCGCCGCTGCTTCGAACGACCGGAACCACGTCAGGGGAGGGAGTGTTTTTGCCATCGGTAACCAACCTATTAGTATTGTTAATACCTAAGGCTCAAGTTCTTTCGTTTGTCAAAAGATGTTTCTAACGGTGATATTTCCTCAAGCAGATTTGGGGAGACGGCAGTGCAGCCAAATATCAGAAAAATAGTGACTTTCGACGAAGAGGTTCTGGTTGAAGGATTTCGTGCCGCCGACCGCCCGTGGCGCATGTTTGCCGTTGCGGCGGTTGTGTCGAACCCTTGGGCTGGCCGGTATGTCGAGGATCTGAGACCGGAAATTCTGGCCTATGGGCCTGTGCTGGGGCAAATGTTGACTGACCGGATGGTCACGCTTGCAGGTGGCGGCGAGGTGATCGAAGCCTATGGCAAAGCGGCGGTTGTAGGGCTGGATGGCGAGGTCGAACATGCCTCGGGCCTGATCCACACGCTGCATTTCGGGAATTACTATCGTCAAGCGGTTGGGGCCAAGTCCTATCTGTCCTTCACCAATACCCGCGGTCCGGCGAACACTCCGATCATGGTGCCCATGATGGACAAGAATGATGCCGGGCGTAGATCGCATTATCTGACGCTGCAGTTTGCAATCCCCGACGCACCGCGCGCGGATGAAATTGTGGTCGTGCTGGGTGGCGCAACCTCGGGCCGTCCCCATCATCGGATCGGCGACCGTTATCAGGACCTCAAGGATTTGGGCCATGACGTGGACAACCCGGCCTCGGTCTGAACTCAGCACCCTGGCGGTGATTGATCAGGGCCAAGGGCCGCTGGTTATTCTGCTGCATGGGGTTGGTCTGCGAGCCGAGGCGTGGGGTGCGCAGATCGACGCTCTGGTCGCGGCGGGGTATCGTGTCTTGTGCCCGGATATGTCAGGACATGGTCAGTCGAGCTTTGATCATCCGACTGGCTTGGAGGCATACGTGCACCGCACGGCGTCCGTGCTAACAGAGCCCGCTGTCTTGATCGGCCATTCAATGGGCGCCCTGATTGCGCTCCGACTGGCGGCGGATGTGCCAGATAGCATTCTTGGCGTTGCGGCATTGAATGCGATCCATCGACGTCCGGTTGCCGCGCACAAAGCCATCGTCGCACGTGCCTCGGCCTTGGACGTGTCGGGGCCAAATGATCCCACGGTCACGTTGCAACGTTGGTTTGGCGAAGCCTCGTCCGCCGAGCGACTGGCCTGCATGCACTGGCTGACTGAGGTTGATCCGGCGGCCTACAAATCCGCATATACCGCTTTTGCTGAAACGGACGGTCCTTCCGATGATGAACTGGCCCGTATCGCTTGTCCCGCCTTGTTCATGACCGGCGCGGATGAGCCGAATTCGACGCCTGAAATGTCTCGGGACATGGCGCGTTTGGTTCCCTCGGGACAAGCGGCAATCATCGCAGGTGCCGCACATATGTTGCCGATGACTCATCCCGCCGAAGTAAACGCACAGCTGTTGGAATTTGTGGGGGGGTGCCAGCCATGACAAGTATGGACCCCCGAGCTTTGCGTGACGCCTTTGGCAGCTTTATGACCGGGGTGACAGTGGTGACGGCACGGGATCCGCAGGGCGCGCCAGTTGGGTTCACCGCAAACTCGTTTTCGTCCGTATCGCTTGACCCGCCATTGCTGCTGGTGTGTCCGGGGAAGTTTCTGTCCAGCCACGATATTTTCGCCAACTGCACCCGGTTTGCGGTGAATGTGCTTGCAGATGGACAGCAAGAGATATCGAATACTTTCGCTGGGTATAAAGGGGACCGGTTTGCAAAGGTCGCGCACAGCAATGGTCTTTATGATCTGCCCCTGATCGACGGTGCGCTGGCGCAGTTTTGCTGCGAGACCCATCAGGTCCTTCCCGCCGGTGATCATACCTTATTGATCGGTGAAGTGGCAGAGTTCTCGCACTCGGTCGGGCAGGGTCTTGGATATGTCGGAGGGTCGTATTTCAGCCTGGGGCTCGAACGCGAAATCGACGCCATGGTACCGACGATATGCGGCGCAATCATCCGCAAAGATGACAGTGTTTTGCTTGAGCAGAGCAACGGTGCCTATCGTCCCATTCAAATCGCCGGGGTCGAGCGGGGTGGGCAGCGAAACCGGTTGACCCAGGGCCTGTCCGAACGCGGGCTGAAGGTGCAGGTCGAACAGGTCTATTCCTCATTCGAAGATGCGGAAACAAAGCAGCATTACACCTATTTTCTGGCCAGCTGCCCCCGACCAACGCCGCTTGAGGGCGCCGAATG
The DNA here is from genome assembly GCF_059610745.1 of Ruegeria sp. CDSC042. Classification (NCBI taxonomy): domain Bacteria; kingdom Pseudomonadati; phylum Pseudomonadota; class Alphaproteobacteria; order Rhodobacterales; family Roseobacteraceae; genus Ruegeria; species Ruegeria sp. CDSC042. Next base: position 857,058 of record NZ_JBXWOF010000001.1, on the reverse strand, counting down.
GATCAGAACGGATGACCTTCCGAACCTGAAATACGTGTCCGGCGGTGTCCGCCATATGATGACCCGCTATGCGATGGAAGCCAAAGAGGGGGATTTTGCTCTCTACCTTGGTGACGCCTCGCAGGGCGACATTCACAGCTTACGATAAAGGAGCAGGTCAATGGAATTTTCCCTGTTTGCCCATATGGAACGTTTGTCGCCAGATCAGCCGCATGACGTTCTGTATGACGAATTCGTCAGCCTTGTGAAAATGGCGGACGAGGGCGGGATGCGCGCCGTCTGGACGGGTGAGCATCACGGGATGGAGTTCACCATCGCGCCTAACCCCTTTATCTCGCTAGTCGATCTGGCCCATCACACCCGGAATGTACGGCTGGGGACGGGTACGGTAGTCGCCCCGTTCTGGCATCCGATCAAATTGGCCGGAGAGGCCGCCGCGGCAGATCAGATTACCAAAGGCCGGATCGAACTGGGGATCGCACGCGGCGCATATTCTTATGAGTATGAGCGCCTGATGCCGGGGATGGATGCCTGGGAGGCGGGCCAGCGGATGCGCGAAACCACCCCTCTGCTTCCGCAAATCTGGCAGGGCGATTGCGCGCATGAGGGTGAGTTTTATTCCTTTCCGGCGACCACATCTGCGCCGAAACCGTTTCAGAAAAACGGTCTGCCGATCTGGATCGCGGCGCGGGACCCCAATAGTCATGAATTCGGTGTCCACAACGGGTTTAACATCCAGGTCACTCCCCTGTGGCAGGGCATGGAAGAGATTGAAACGCTGATGGACCGCTTCAATGCAGCCTGCGACAGCCATACCGGACCGCGCCCCAAAATCATGCTGTTGCATCACACATATGTCGGCAAAGACGCAGACGATGTTGCGCAAGGCGTTCAGGAATTGCGCCGGTATTACAACTATTTCGGTGCCTGGTTCATGAATAAACGCCCGGTCGAGCAAGGGTTGATCCAACGGATCACCCAGGACGAGATGGATGCAAACCAGATGTACACAAGTGATAAGCTGGCGCGCGACCTGACGGTTGGTACAGCGCAGCAGGTTATTGACCGGATCAAACGTTATGAAGATTTGGGCTATGATGAGTTTTCGTTCTGGGTCGACAGCGGGATGACGAACGAGCGAAAACGTGCCTCTTTGGCGCGGTTCATCGACGATGTCATGCCAGCCTTTCAGTGAGGAACACTATGGGAAATCTACCGCATTTTCAGCTTTTCATTGATGGCGCCTGGTCTGAGGGGGCGACGTCTCAGGTCATGACATCTGCAAATCCCGCAACTGGGCAGGGGTGGGCTACGTTTTCCTGTGCGGCACCTGAGGATGTCGACAGGGCAGTCGCCGCCGCCAAACGTGCGCTTGATGATCCGCAATGGCGCGACATGACGGCCACCGCGCGCGGCAAGCTTCTTTATCGCCTGGCCGACCTAGTTGCCGAAAACGCTGCACGGCTTGGAGAATTTGAGACAACAGACAGCGGTAAACTGCTGGCAGAAACCTCGGCGCAAACTGGGTATGTCGCGGATTACTACCGCTATTTCGCAGGGCTTGCGGATAAGGTTGAAGGGACGGTTCTGCCCATCGACAAGCAGGATATGCATGTGTTTACCACGCGCGAACCCATTGGTGTTGTCGCGGCTATTGTGCCTTGGAATGCACAAATGTTCCTGACAGCGACTAAGTTGGGCCCGGCGCTTGCGGCTGGGTGTACCGTCGTGCTGAAGGCATCCGAAATTGCGCCGACCCCGATGCTGGAGTTCGCGCGTTTGATTGAACAGGCAGGATTCCCCGCGGGCGTTGTCTCGGTCATCACCGGGGATGCGGAAAACTGTGCAATTCCACTGACCCGCCATCCCGATCTGGATCGCATCGCCTTTACCGGTGGCCCCGAGACAGCGCGCCATGTGGTCAGGAATTCTGCCGAAAACTTCGCCGTCACCTCGCTGGAGCTTGGTGGCAAATCACCGATACTTGTTTTTGAAGACGCGGATCTGGATGGGGCCGCAAATGGCCTGATCGCCGGAAACTTTGGCGCGTCGGGGCAAAGTTGCGTTGCGGGCACGCGCGGGCTTGTGCAGCGATCCGTTCTGCAAGGCCTGATCGGCCGCATCAAAGAAAAGGCGGGTGCAATCGTTCTGGGTGACCCGCTGGATGCCGGTACCCATGTCGGACCGCTATGTACCATGGCGCAAGTGAACAAGATCGAAGAGACCCTGGCCAAGTCAGCGGAGCAGGGGGCCGTGGTCCATTTCGGCGGGCAACCTGCGGATCGGCCCGGCAATTACATGAACCCAACACTGGTCGAGTGCATATCGCCCGAGACCGAGACGTTGAAAGTTGAGATGTTTGGCCCGGTTATGTCTCTGCTGCCCTTCGATACCGAAGAAGAGGCCATCGCATTGGCCAATAGCACAGTCTTTGGGCTGGGTTCAGGTGTGTTCACGCAGAACCTGGCGCGGGCGCATCGGGTGTCCAAGCGGATCAAGTCCGGGATTTGTTGGGTTAATACCTATCGCGCGATCTCTCCTATCGCGCCGTTTGGCGGATTCAATCAATCAGGGTATGGCCGTGAGGCCGGGGTTGAGGCGATCCTGGATTACACCCGGACCAAGACCACCTGGATCAGCACCTCGCAAGAGCCGATGGCGAACCCGTTTGTGATGCGCTAGGTCTGTTGTCAGATAGATATCGGAGCGCGGTCATGAAGTTGAAACATCCGAATTTTGAACCTCCGGCAGACGCAAATGACCGGAGGGCGATCCCTCCGGTCATTTGCTATCCGCCCGAAACGATACCGCAACCTGATCTGGCTGCGTTGACTGACCTGAGGCAGCGCGCGGTGAAAACCGCCGAAGTCATAGCAGCCCCGCGTGATGCAGCCTGTATTGAAGTGCCCGCGGGGGCCTTTATTCGGGTGGTGTCGGTCGATGGCGCGCAGGTCGGTGATCTGAACATGTGGTACAAGCACGACCTGACCGAACGGTTCTATTCCGGCAAAACCCGCGCGCTGCATGGCACGCATCTGTCGACCGGGGATCGGATGTGGTCAAGTTTTCCGAATATGCGGCCCATGGCGACCATCGTTACGGATACTCTGGATTGGTATGGGTTCGATGCATTCGGCGGATCGGTGCATGACGTGATCGGGACCCGCTGTGACCCCTATACCGGGCGATTGCTGTCTGGCGATGACTACCATTATTGCTGCCATTCCAACCTGACACGGGCATTGGCCAGCCATTGTGGCCTGCCGCTGCATGAGGCCGAAATGCACGTCCACGACGTGTTGAACGTCTTCATGTGCACCGGATTTACGCAGGACACAGGCCAATACTTCATGAAGGCAAGCCCGGTGCGTCCGGGTGATTATCTGGAATTCTACGCCGAGATTGACCTGATCGTCGGCCTTTCAGCTTGTCCCGGGGGCGATTGCTCGTCCGAGCATTCCTCGGACGCAGCCGCCTGTTATCCATTGGTTATGGAAGTCTATGACCCCGGTGAAGACATCCGAAACGCGCATATTCAGCCCAAGCGATCTGCTTATGATCGCACCCATAGGGCAGGTTAAGAGGTCAGGCGTTGCCCAAGCCGGTCCAGCATCCGACAGCATAGGTCGAGCTGTTCGATCTCGACGTACTCATCTGCTTTATGGGCCTGTGTGATCGAGCCGGGACCGCAGACAATCGCATGGGTGCCAAGCTGCTGAAACAGGCCAGCTTCAGTGGCGAATGACACAACACCTGTTCCGTTCGCCCCGGTCAGCTCGGCAACCAGTTTGCGGGCGGCGTTTTCTTCCATTGGCTCAAGGCCTGCAATCTCGGCCGTGATATCCTGCGTGATGTTGGCATCACTATGGACGGCCTGCATTTCGGGCAGCAGGCTGTGCGTCACATAGTCAGTCAGGGTTTGCTTGACGAAATCCGCATCGCTGGCCTGAACCGGGCGCATTTCCCAGCCGACATCGGCTTTGCTGGCAATGACGTTATGGGCGACGCCGCTATTGAAGAACCCCACGTTTATAGTGGTCCAGGGTGGCTCGAAGGGGCTGCTTGTTGGCGCGCGGGATTTCAATATCTGGCGCAGTTCCAGAAGTTTTCCTACATAGCGTGCCGCGTATTCCGCCGCATTAACCCCATCATCGGGGGCCGAGCTGTGTCCTTCGAGCCCGACAAATCGTGTCGTGTATTCATAGCACCCCTTATGCCCTTCGATCAGGCACATTTCGGTGGGCTCTCCGATTATTGCGATATCTGGCACAATTCCTCGTTCGGAAAGATCGTTCACCATGTTCTGCGCCCCCAAACATCCGGTTTCTTCATCATAGGTGAAGGCAAAGTGCAGCGGGTGGGTCAGTTTTCTGGCATCCAGCGTTTCGGCAAGTGCAAGTGCGGCGGCGATGAAGCCCTTCATGTCACAGGTGCCACGTCCGTAAAGTCTGCCATCTTTCTCGGTCATCAAAAACGGGTCTGATGTCCAGTTCTGATCCGCGACGGGAACCACGTCCGTGTGGCCGGATAACAGGATGCCGCCGGGAATGTCTGGGCCTATGGAAGCAAATACATTGGCCTTGGTGCCAGTATCATCCCGGGTTTCGATGCAGCGTGCACCCAAGGCCTGCAACCTGTCCCTTAGATAGCTGATGATCTGAAGATTGCTGTCTGCAGATACCGTTTCAAACGCGATCAGATCGGCGAGGATATCTTGGGTTCTTTGCAGGGTCATGGCTTTACAAACAGCTTTCTTGGGCGGTTACAGAAACATTCGGCAGGACCGGTATCGGTGATCAGGATCGACACGGTGATCTCTAACTCCCAGTCATTCAACCAGAGGCCAGGCATAAAGTGAAACGTCTTGCCAGGTTCCAGGATTGTCTCATCCTCGGGACGCAGAGATATCGTGCGCTCACCCCAGTCCGGGAGATAGCTCAGACCTACTGGATAGCCACTGCACGCGTGGCTTTCAATGTGGACGTATCTGACAATCAGGCATCCACACTGTACGTCGTTCCCCATTCGTATCCTGATTGCGTCCCCACCAGATCGGGTCTGCGTCATGAAAGACCAAAACGCCCTGATGGACGTAGAACGACCACCCCTCGTATCCGGTTAGCCACGTCATGTTCGAAGGGTCTTCGAAGTACAGCGCGTCCAGCCCGACCTCGGTCACGGCTTTTCGTGTTTTGGACAGCCGACGGTCAAATTCCCCCCGCATGAATGCCGGATTCACTTGGCTCATCGGATCCTCGTGTCGTGATTAGAGACGTGTTGACAGAACTTTACGAATCCGATCACGTCAATGGACAACTCAGGAAGGAAATACTGTTGAAACTCAGTTCAAACCCACACCGCGGCAAGGAAAAATTGATTCCTAATGCTCCATTTCCTTCGATAAACGCGGCTCGCGTAGCTGATTTGTTAACAGTTTGCCCTGCAGCAGCGGAAACCAATCTGGTTGAAGCCAAGGATTTGGCCAATGTCGCCGATCTATGGGTCAAAGATGAGCGTGGGCGCATGAACCTCGGGTCATTCAAGGCTTTGGGGGCTGCCTATGTCATCGCCCGTCACGCTGCTGATCTGGCGCAGACACCGGATGAGTTTACTTTACGCGGGAAAACCTATGTCACCGCTAGCGCGGGTAACCACGGGATGAGTGTAGCAGCAGGTGCACGGATATTTGGGGCTGATGCAGTGGTCTATATCGCCGAAACCGTACCTGAAAGTTTCGCGGAACGCCTTCGTGCGCAAAAAGCCAGGGTCGTTCGTCAAGGTACGGATTATGCTGCCAGTATGGAGGCTGCTGGCAAAGCGGCGCAGGATAACGGTTGGACATTGCTATCTGACAGCTCGTGGGACGGGTATTACGAGCTGCCGCACACCCTGATGGAGGGGTATCTGCAGATGGCTGCAGAAGCGGTGCGCCAATGCCCAAATGCGCCCACGCATATCATTTTGCAGGCCGGGGTAGGTGGGTTGGCAGGGGCGGTTGCAGCTTATGCGCGCCATGCCTGGGGTGATGGACCCAAGATCATTGTCGTGGAACCCGAAGCGGCCCCTGCGTTGCAAGCCAGTATCGAAGCAGGTACCTGCGTGTTTGCGGATGGGCCTGACAGCATCATGGGGCGGCTGGACTGTAAAGAACCCTCGCTGATCGCGCTGAATGGTCTGGCGCGGGATGCAAACTGTTTTCTGACGCTCTCGGATGACGACGTGGTGCGGTATTTACCGGCCATGGCAGAGGCTGGGTTGGCGACAACTGCTTCGGGCGGGGCCGGCGTCGCAGCAGCGATGAATGCAGATGTCTGCGAGGCCCTGAACATTGGAAGCGATGCCCAAGTTCTGTGCATTTTATCCGAAGTACCGGATTGAAGAAGGTCAAGAAGCATCTGAATCCTGCCCTGGAATAAGCACAGGAAGCAGCAAGTTAAGAGGGTGCAACTGCCCTCAAAGGCAGAATCCGATTGCGCCTGAAAACGCGGGGTTCGCAAATCCGTACCTCTGCCCTATCAAAATGAGATTAATAGCCCCCCAAAGCGCGGTTTCTAGATTGGATTGCACCAGATAATTTTGGCGTTTTCCAATCGGTCAAGGATTTTCGACATGCGAATCTCTCAGCAACTCAGTATCGATGTCGAGGTCTGGGCCGGGAGATACGGCGGTTTAAATAGCAATTATAACTCATTTAAATAATTAGATTTATGTTGTTGATTGGGAAGTTAAATAGAGGCGAATGAAGCAAGTAAATTACGCCATTCAAGGCCTTGCGTTGCGGACGAGATATCGAAATATCAGTTGAGCTGAAGTGAATTACAGGATTCTTTGTCGTCTAGCTGTCACATTTATGGTTGCGTGGTTGGTACCCCATGTCCTTAAATAGGGTGGACTGGTCTTTGAGATCCGGATGAACCGGGCAAGCAAAGACCGCACAGGGGAGCCAAGTTGGTAATGTCAAATGACGCAGCGTTCGTCGAATTTCAGCGTGTTCAAAAATCTTATGACGGCGAGATACTCGTCGTAAAAGACCTTAATCTCTCGATGCCAAAGGGTGAGTTTCTAACTATGCTCGGCCCCTCGGGGTCAGGCAAGACAACTTGCCTAATGATGTTGGCCGGATTTGAAACCGCTACTCATGGCGAAATCATGTTGGACGGACGCCCGATCAACAACATTCCACCACATAAGCGCGGGATTGGCATGGTGTTCCAAAACTATGCATTGTTCCCGCATATGACTGTGGCTGAAAACCTTTCGTTCCCGCTTGAAGTGCGAAACATCGGCAAAAGCGATCGGGAAGAAAAAGTGAAGCGTGCGCTGGATATGGTCCAGATGGGCGCCTTTGGCAGCCGTCGTCCGGCGCAACTGTCCGGCGGTCAGCAGCAGCGGATCGCCTTGGCCCGTGCTTTGGTGTTCGAGCCTGAGCTAGTTTTGATGGACGAACCGCTGGGCGCGCTGGACAAGCAATTGCGCGAACATATGCAGTTCGAGATTACCCGTCTGGCGCATGAGCTGGGGATTACGACAGTTTACGTGACCCACGACCAGACAGAGGCGCTGACGATGTCGGATCGCGTGGCCGTGTTCGACGACGGACGCATCCAGCAGCTTGCGCCGCCGGATCTGCTCTATGAAGAGCCCGAAAATAGCTTTGTTGCCCAGTTCATTGGTGAAAACAACACCTTGGAAGGCGCTGTTAAGTCAATCGACGGCGACTCGTGCGTGGTTGCACTGGATGATGGATCAGAAATTGACGCCAAACCGGTCAATGTCAGCGCTGCTGGTGAACGGACCAAAGTTTCAATCCGCCCCGAACGGGTGGAGTTCAACAAAGATCGCCTGCATGCCGATGCGCATACGCTAAAGGCGACTGTCAAAGAATTCATCTATATGGGTGATGTCTTCCGGTTCCGCCTATCTGTGGCGGGCAATGAAGACTTTATCATCAAGACCCGAAACGCTCCCGATGCGGTTCGGTTGTCGCCCGGCCAGGAAGTTGAAATCGGTTGGTTGGCCCATGATTGCCGGGCACTTGACGCCTGATGAAGAACGTCCCCTGGTGGATCGCTGGGGGGTAAATGGCGGCCGGGTTGCCCCGTGATCCGGTCTGTTCAGAAATTTACGGGTATAACAGGGAGTTAACAATGAAAGTTAAAACCACTTTGATGGCAAGCGCCATTGTTGCCGTGGCCGGAGGCGCCATGGCCGAGGAGATGACGATTGTCTCGTGGGGCGGCGCCTATTCCAAGTCACAGCTGAAGGCGTATCACGAGCCCTATTCTGAAAAGAGCGGCATCACTATCCTTAACGATGACAGCTCGGCCGAAGCGGTTGCCAAGCTGCGGGCAATGAACGAAGCGGGCAACATCACCTGGGACGTAGTGGATGTTGTTGCTGCGGACGCAATTCGTCTGTGTGACGAAGGTCTGGCGATGGAGATCGACCCCGACACCATGCTGGCCCCGGCGCCCGACGGCACCTCGGCTGCCGATGATTTCGGTGACCTGCTGGTCAGCGAGTGCTTTATCCCGCAGATCGTGTATTCGACTACATTCGGCTATCGTACAGACCTGGTAGGTGACACACCTCCGACCGATGTCTGCGCCGTATTTGATCTGGAGGCCTATCCGGGCAAGCGTTCACTGGAAAAGCGCGCCATCAACAACATGGAATGGGCGCTGATCTGTGACGGCGTCGCCAAAGATGACGTTTATGACGTTCTGGCGACCCCTGAAGGTCAGGATCAGGCGTTGGCGAAACTGGGAACCATCAAGGACAACGTCGTCTGGTGGTCCGCGGGTGCCGACACGCCGCAGCTTCTGGCCGATGGCGAGATCATCATGGGCTCGACCTATAACGGCCGTCTGTTCAGCGTGATCGAAGAGCAGAAGCAGCCCGTCGCCATGCTGTGGGACGCGCAGATCTTTGACCTGGACGGCTGGATCATCCCCGCCGGTCTGAGCGAAGAGCGTCAGCAGCGTGCGCTGGACTACATCATGTTCGCAACGGACACGCAGCGTCTGGCGGATCAGGCCAAGTACATCTCGTACGGTCCGGCCCGTGCCTCTTCGGCTCCGCTGGTTGGTCAGCATGCCGAGCTTGGCATCGACATGGCGCCGCACATGCCGACCGATCCGGAAAACGCCAAGAACACGTTCCTGTATAACTACGAGTTCTGGGCGGATTACCGCGATGACATCGAAGCGAAATTCCAGGCTTGGCTTGCGAAATAATCGTTTGATTTCATGAAACAGTCGGGGGCGGTGCGCCGCCCCCAGACCCAAGCAGAGTCAAGGGGCACAGATGACTGACGCAAGCCAAAATGCGGGGCCGATGCTGGCAGCGGACGGAACGCCGCTCAAGCAATCTCTGGCACGTTCACTGCGGCGGCAAAAGTTACGAGCATTGATGCTCGTCGCTCCGCTTCTGCTATTTGTCATGTTTTCCTTTATCGTGCCGATTGCTTCAATGCTGTTCCGCTCGGTTGAAAACAGCATGGTTTCAGAGACCCTCCCGCTTACTGTGGAAGCCCTGCAAAGCTGGGATGCCCAAAGCGGTGAGCTTCCGGACGAAGCAGTATACGACGCATTTGTTCGCGACATGGTCGTTGCCGTTGATAGCAAAACCCACACCCGCCTTGGCTCGCGTCTGAACTACGAAGAGACTGGCATGTCTTCTTTGTTCCGCCGCTCTGGCCGGAAAATGGGCAAGCTTGACCCTGAAACCGATGGACCGTTCAAGGAACAGATCATAGAGATTCACGAGGGCTGGGGCGATCCTAAGACATGGGCAGTGATCAAGACCCATTCGCCAACGGTTACCAATGGTTATTTCCTGAACGCGGTCGATATGCGCCGCACGCCCGAAGGCGCGCAGTCGCAGCCTGAAGACAAGCAGATTCTGATCAAGCTGTTTGGCCGCACATTGTTCATGTCACTGGTGATTACAGTGTCCTGTATCTTGCTGGCTTATCCGGTTAGCTACCTGCTGGCGACCCTACCGATGCGGGTGTCGAACCTGCTGATGATCCTTGTCCTCTTGCCTTTCTGGACCTCACTTCTGGTGCGGACCTCGGCGTGGAAAGTGATGTTGCAACAGCAGGGCGTGATTAATGAAACATTGGTCTGGCTTGGACTTGTGGCCGATGATGCACGACTGGTGATCATCAATAACCAGATCGGCACGATCATTGCGATGACGCATATCCTGCTGCCGTTCATGATCCTGCCGATGTATTCAGTGATGCAGACGATCCCGGTGACTTACACGCGGGCGGCGAAATCCATGGGCGCGACCAACTGGACGACCTTCTGGCGCATCTACTTCCCACAATCCATTCCGGGTATCGGAGCGGGCTCTATCCTCGTGTTCATTCTGTCGATCGGATACTACATCACGCCTGAAATCGTTGGCGGCACAAAGGGTGTCTTCATCTCGAACCGGATCGCCTATCACATCTCGTCCTCGCTGAACTGGGGACTGGCTGCGGCCTTGGGTACGATCCTGCTGGGTGTCGTCATGCTGCTCTACTGGGTCTACGACAAGATCGTGGGCATTGATAACGTGAAGTTGGGATAATCGACATGGCTGCACTTACACCGATATCCCGCAAACCGCTCTCCATGGTTCTGCCCAGTGTCGCCTTGGCGGGTGCCTTAGCCGGCGTCTTTGTCGGCGCGGGCAACGGCTCGATCCTTTTGGGCATTCTGGGTGGCGCAGCTCTGATCGCCGCGCTGGCCTGGGTCTACATCAACGTTCTGAAGAACGAAAAACTGGCGCGCTGGATCAATATCCTGGGTTTCGGCGTCATCGGTTTCCTGTTGTCAGGTCCGATGGGTGGCATTCTGGGCCTGTTGGGCGGTTGGTTTTTTATCTTCTTTATCTATTGGCTCTATGAAGGCCGGTATCGCCGCAAACTGCTCAGCTATCTGACGCCAAAACAGGTGTTCTATCACTATCTGTTTCGGGTTATCTGCGGTGCGATCTTCGTGTTCCTGATCACCCCGATCCTTGTGGTTCTGCCGCTGTCGTTCAACGCGCAGGACTTCTTTACCTTCACCCCTGAGATGCTGAGTCTGGACCCCGAAGGGTATTCGCTAAAGCATTACCGCGATTTCTTCACCAACAATGAATGGCAGCGCAGCTTCAAGAACTCGCTGATCATCGCGCCGATTGCGACGATCATCTCGGTCTCGCTGGGCACGTTGGCGGCCATCGGCCTCAGCCAGAGCCACGTACCCGGCCGCCGCGTCATCATGGGCGTCCTGATCTCGCCGATGATCGTGCCGTTGATCATCTCGGCCACCGGCATGTTCTTCTTCTACAGCGATATCGGTCGCTTCATGGAAGGCACGCTGGGCATGAACAAGAACTTCGTGGGCTATGTGAAAGTTGTCCTTGCCCACGCCGTTCTGGGCATCCCCTTCGTCATCATCACCGTGACTGCGACGCTGGTGGGCTTTGATCGCTCTCTGACACGGGCGGCGGCGAATATGGGCGCGGGCCCGGTGCGGACGTTCTTCAAGATTCAGATGCCCCTGATCCTGCCGGGCGTGATCTCGGGCGGCCTCTTTGCCTTTATCACCTCGTTCGATGAGGTGGTTGTGGTTTTGTTCGTTGGCTCTGCCAGCCAGAAGACACTGCCATGGCAGATGTTCACCGGCCTGCGCGAACAGATCAGCCCGACCATTCTGGCAGTAGCGACCATCCTTGTGGTGATCTCGATTGCGCTGTTGACCACGGTAGAGCTGCTGCGGCGGCGGTCTGAACGCCTGCGGGGGCTCAGTCCCGCTTGACGCGACTCACAAGGTGATTTAGCGATTTCACCATGCACCCCGGTCACGATGGCGTCGTGACATCTAGGCGGGTGCATGGCTCTCGGTTCCCGAGGCCGCTTGTCCTGAACGCCGGGACTAGTGGCCGGGCTTTGCCTGTCCGGCATCGAGGAGAGACCAAGATGAATGATCTAAACAATCGCCCCGAATTCTTTACCTGCCACAACGGTGACAAGGCGCCTTTGCCCTTTAGTAAGGCGGAATATGCACGCCGTCTGGCCAGTTTGCGCGCCACGATGGCCGCCCGCGATATTCCAGCAGTTCTGCTGACTTCCATGCAAAACATCGCCTATTACTCGGGCTTCTTGTATTGCTCGTTCGGGCGTCCTTACGGTTGCGTTGTCACTCAGGACAAATGCACCACCGTGTCGGCCAATATCGACGCCGGCCAGCCTTGGCGTCGCTCGGTTGAAGACAACGTGATCTATACCGACTGGAAGCGGAACAATTACTGGCGCGCGGTGGCTGATCTGATCGGATCTGCACGGCGGATCGGGATCGAAGGCGACCATATGACCCTGGCAATGCGCGACACCGCGCTGGATATGCTGGGCGGGCCGGAATTGGTGGATATTGCACCTGACACGATGGCCGCACGTATGGTGAAATCAGCTGAAGAGATCGCGCTGATCAAAGGCGGCGCACACACTGCAGATGTGGGCGGCGCAGCCATTCACGCGGCGATCCGCGAAGGCGCGACCGAGATCGATATCGCCATGGCAGGCCGTGACGCGATGGAGGCCGAGATTGCTCGTGCCTATCCAGAGGCCGAGTACCGCGACACTTGGGTCTGGTTTCAATCCGGCCTGAACACTGATGGCGCACATAACCCGGTCACTAAGCGGGCGCTGCAAAAGGGCGATATCCTGTCGCTGAACACATTCCCGATGATCTCGGGCTATTACACTGCGCTGGAACGCACCTTGTTTCTTGGCGAACCCGACGCCGATAGCCTGCGCATCTGGAAGGCAAACGTCGCCGCGCATGAGTTGGGGCTGAGCCTGATCAAACCGGGCGCGACCTGCTCGGGGATCACGGCTGAGATCAATCGATTCTTTGCTGATGAAGGCCTGTTGCAGTACCGCTCATTCGGCTATGGGCACTCTTTCGGCATCCTCAGCCACTATTACGGTCGTGAGGCGGGTCTTGAACTGCGCGAGGATATCGACACGGTGCTGGAGCCGGGCATGGTCGTGTCCATCGAGCCGATGCTGTGGATTCCCGAAGGACAGCCCGGTGCCGGTGGCTATCGTGAGCATGACATTCTAGTGGTCGAAGAGGCCGGAGCTGAAAACATCACCGGCTTCCCCTATGGGCCTGAACACAACACGATCAGCGCCTGATCGTATGGGCGGGAAGGGCGTTCAGCCCTTCTTGCCCCGTTCGTGAAAGATAAACCCGATAAAGTTCAGCAGCACCTGTGCCGCCAGAATCTGCGTGCTTTCGGTTGGGTCGTAACTTGGGGCGACTTCAACAAGGTCGATCCCGACCACGTCACCGCGTTTCGCCAGCCCCTGAAGAATTTCCAGCACATCGTAATACAAAAACCCGCCATGGCTGGGCGTCCCGGTGCCTGGCGCGATCGAGGGGCAGAACGCGTCGATATCAATCGTAACGTAATACCGCGCGCCCTCGGGGATGCGCTCCAATACACCCTCGGTGCCCAACTTGCGCACCTGCCGCACTGACAGGATGTCTGATCCGCGGGCGCGGGCATCCTCATACCCTTCCTTAGCGGTCGACGACACGTTGCGAATGCCCAGCTGGGTCATGCCCGAGACGTACGGCTTTTCAATCGCCCGCCGCATCGGATTGCCGTGGCCAGTAGTGACGCCATGACGTTCGTCAACGAAATCTAGATGCGCGTCGATCTGGACCACATGGATCGGACCGTTCTGCGCGCACTCTGTGGCAAAGGCGTTGATGCAGGGGATATTCACCGAATGATCGCCGCCGATGGTGACGGGCAGGGCGCCTGCAGACAGAATGCGTTCGACGCCGTATTGAATATTGGCGTGGCTGGTATCTGTCTTGGTGTGAATTATGTCAGCGTCCCCAATATCGACCATGCGCACCGATCCATCCAGATAAGTGGCGTCATCCTCATGGTCATAAGCTCCGGCATGGCCAAAGCTGAACAGGGTTGAGGCCTCGCGTACAGCACGGGGCCCAAAGCGCGCGCCGGACCTCCATTGGGTGCCAAAGTCGAAAGGCGCCCCCATGATTGCGACATCTGCATCGATGTTGTCCCAATCTTCGACATAAGGTGACTTGCCGAAGGTTGAAATGCCGACGAAAGGCAGATTAAGTCGCCCGCCGCTATACCCATGTGATGACATGGCGAGTCCCCCGTTTCTTGCTATTCATTGGCAGCTTAGACAGGAATTCAAAGCTGCGATAGGTGGGGGCTGTGGGCTTGATTATCCGATTGTGCGAAGTGTATCTGGTGCAGGCATTATAAAGGAACAGCCGTGGGCCATCATGAACTGCCATCGGGAACGGGTGTCTACTATATCAATCTGGATCGGGTACCCGAACGGCGTAACTTTATGGAGGCGCAGTTTGCGCATACTGGATTGATTGGGGCCGAACGCTTTAGTGCGACCGATGCACAACAAGAGGGCGCTCTGGTTGGAAATGGTTATGTTCCCGGTTCTGGCAGCCGCTGGGGTCTGAAACAAAGTGAAGTCGCTTGTTTCGAAAGCCATCGCGCCGTTTGGAAGCGTGCCGTTCAGCAAGACCTGAAGGCTGTTGCGATCTTTGAAGACGATGTCGAAATGTCGACCCAAGCTGGCGGCGTGATTGCCAGATTGCTCGAAGCAGGGTCAGGGTTCGACTTCCTAAAGCTGGACTATTCCCCCCGGTCGCTGAGGTTTGGCCCGGAACAGCAGATATCCGGCGTACCGGTTCGCCCGATGCTGGAAATGGCACCCAGCGCGGCCGCTTACATCCTGTCGCAGGAGGCCTGCCGTAAATTGCTGAAGTGGTCCGAGAAATACTCGGATCACCTGGATGATTTCGTATCTATCCCCCGCCCGGATTGGCAAATGTATCAGTGTTTTCCAGCAGTCGGCGTTCAAATGATCTGGTCGAAACAGCAAGATCAGGCTGAAGATACCGTGAAAGTCAGTGAACGTTCACAAAACAGAAAGACCAATAGCGGTCTGGATAAGGGACCCCTATGGTTTCGCATTCGTCGCGAATTGCAGGCCGCGAAACGCAAGTTGTATTGGCGCCAGAGAGGCGAAGCCCGATTGCTTGAAAGCGGGGGTTATGTCGGATTTATCCCCTGTGCCGAAGACCTGAGAGTTTAGTTTAGATCATGGGCTGATCACGGCTTTCCAACCAAGCAAAAATAGTAATTCTCGATAAGCGTTAACAAAACTGTCAAATTGATATAATCTTCCAGTGTTGTTGGTGTTTTTCCGGTTTGGGGTTGGTGTGGGTCAGACAATCTATGAGCATTATGGCGGTTTCAAAACGATCAGCCGGATCGTTATGACCTTTTACGAAATGGCACTGGAGTCTGATCAGATCGGTGACCATTTCGAAGATATCGACATGCCAAGGCTGATTGATCACCAGACCAAGTTCGTATCGTCTCTGATCGGTGGCCCGACATCTTTTAGTGATGATCGAATTGAAGCGGTTCACAGAAATCTGAACATCTCGCACGCAGATTTCGACGAAATGGCAGATCTGTTTGGTGAAGCGCTGGCGTTACATGGAATGGAAGATCGGCACGTAAAGATTGCCTTGGGAGCGATCGAATCCAAACGTGCAATTATTGTTACGCGCGATGCGGCATGAGCATTCTTGCGATCAATGAACAACTGCTGCGCGCGATCGGTGTTGGTGTCGCAGTGGTTCGGGCTTCGGATCTTACATTCGTATTCTGCAACGGCCCTTTTCAGGAATGGTTTGGCCCTCCGGCTGATGGACAGACATTGTTGGATATTTTTCCTGACCTTGATGCGCGTGAACTTGAAGACGTAAAGCAATCGGGGCTCAGATACTCGGTCGAATTGCAGATCAAGCCGAAACGCAGGACATTGGTTTTCGCAACGGCAGTTTCTCTGGCAAACGGTCTTTCGGAACAGGTTCTGGTCATCGAGTTTCAGAACATCACCAAAATCCGCGAACTTGAAAGCATGATTGACAGCTACTCGACTATGGTCGAACGCAACACGCGCGAGTTGGAACGTGAGAAGGAGCGGGTTGAAAGGCTGTTGCTGAACCTGATGCCGCGCGCTGTTTATGAAGAATTCAAGACATTCGGTGTGGTCACGCCGCAGCTTTACGATCAGGTGTCAGTTGTGATGCTGGACTTTGTGGGGTTCACGGATTTTGCCGCCAAGACGGACCCGACGGTTACCCTAAGCGAGTTGAATGACATCTTTACGGCCTTTGACCGGATCGTCGAACAGTTCGGATGTGAGCGGATCAAGACCATTGGCGATGCTTATCTTGCGGTGTCAGGTATGCCGGATGCTACGCCAGATCATGCGACTGCTGCTGCCCATTGTGCGGTCAGGTTCCTTCGCTATCTTGAGCGGAGAAATGAAAGCCATCCGCACAAGTGGCAGGCACGTGTGGGGCTGGGTATGGGGCCGGCGGTGGGATCAGTGGTTGGTATTCAGAAATATGTCTATGATGTTTTCGGACCCGCCGTGAACATCGCATCCCGGCTGCAAGTCTTTGCAAACCCTATGAATATTGTTGCGCCTGAAGAAATGAAATACGCCCTGATTGACGAGTTTCAGGTCTCTGATATCGGGCGTGTGGACATCAAGGGTATGGGTGAGATGGATCTGATTAATGTCACATCCGGTCTCAGCATTCCGCAACGGAAACCGGTGTTCTGACGGCCTTATTCATCCGGAGGCACAAGCCCTAGTCCCCGCAGATAAATACCGATCCCCGTTTCCAAAAGATCTTCGGGCGGGAAGGGTGCGGTGGCGCCGGTGTTACGGGCAAACAATTCGACTACACCGTGACTCAGCGCCCAGATATGTGCGCTGAACATTGAAGCCGGCGGACGTTTTTCCGGCGGAATATGTTGCGACAGATCGGCTGCAGCTTTTTCTAGAACATCTCTGGCCCGGTTTGCAGCCAGGGCAAGTTCTGGGGTGCGGTTGACGGAAATCCCACTTTCGAACATCGCGATATAGTGGCCAGGATTCTTGCGCGCAAAGGCCAGATAGGCGCGCCCGGTTGCTTCGAATGCAGCCAGCGCCGAAGGCTGGCCTTTGTCATAAGCGAATTGAATTAGATCGGCGAACATCTCGAACCCTTGACGCGCCGCCTCGGCGATCAGGTCCTCGCGCCCGTGATAGTGGCGATAAACAGCTGCAGGCGTGACGCCTGCCGCTTTTGCAGCCTCTGACAGGGTGAACCCGGTCGGACCCTTTTCCTCGATCAGGGACAGAGCTGCGTCGATCAGAGCCTGTTTCAGGTTGCCGTGGTGATACCCGCGTTTTGTCATCCCTGATTCAGACGCCTTTTTTGTTCAATTCTTGAGGAACTAAGACATAAACCGGTAGCACGTATTCGTCCAATCTTTGTGATGATATTGGCCGGCAAGAAAGATCAGGTATCCCAGATATCTGGCCCGCCACATATCTTGGTGTCGATATCGCCAATCGCATTTTTGTCCTTTTCATCATAGTCCAGCGCATGAAGCACGGTTTGGATTGCTGCCAGCCTTGCCCGTTTCTTGTCGTCGGAACGAACTATGGTCCAGGGGCAGGCTTCGCTGTGACTGCGTGTAAGGGTTTCGGAAATCGAAGCAGAGTATTCATCCCATTTGTCCAAACCAGCGATATCGATTGGGCTTAGTTTCCAGTGTTTCAACGGGTCCGTTTCGCGCGCAAGAAACCGGTTCAACTGCTCGGCCCGTCCGACGTTCAACCAGAACTTGAACAAGCGGATACCATCGTCACACAGGCCGGTCTCTAACGGCAGAACCTGTCGGAAGAAGCGTTCACGCTGTTCTGTGTTGCAGAACCCAAACACATTTTCCACCACGCCGCGGTTATACCAGCTGCGGTCAAAGAACACGATTTCTCCGGCTGCGGGCAGATGTGGGATATAGCGCTGAAAATACCATTGGCTGCGCTCTTGATCCGATGGCTTGCTGAGCGCAACGTTCCGAGCCCCACGCGGGTTCAGGTTCTCACGGAACCGCTTGATTGTCCCGCCTTTTCCAGCGGCATCGCGGCCTTCGAAGATAACAGCGACACGCTGGCCAGTTTCCTTCACCCAAAGCTGCATTTTCACAAGCTCGATCTGCAGGGACTGCATTTGTTTCTCATACGCCTTACGCTTCATGCGTTCGTCATAGGGGTATGTAGGGTTCAGAATGTCATCCTTATCGGCCTCTTTGATCTCGTTCCGGACTTCTTCTGGTGCACGTTTTTTGTAATATTCCTCGATGGTGCCTTTGCCAGTTCGTGTCATGAGTCACCTCGCGATAAAATCCATATCTAACTATGGATTAGCCTCGGAATTAACGCAAACCCGCCCGCTGAGCAGCCCGGATGATTGCGGCCGCTACTTCGGGTGCGGCAACGATCTGTGGCATATGGCCAATTCCCGGCAATTCGATCAGTTCAGCGCCGGGGATTTGGTCGATCAGGGGTTCCGCATGCCATTCTAACCCGACCGTTGTGTCGGCGGTGCCATGCACAACCTCGGTCGGGACCGAAATATACTTATAGCGCGGCTGCAGCGCACGAACTTCGTTCAGCAAATTAAACCGCTGCTTGGCATTGGCATGCATCGAAGCGCGGCGCATGGTCAATCCCGGACCGAAATGTTCGGCATAACCTTCGGGCGCTTTTTGGGGAGCAAAGACACTATCCATCGCCTGTTCGACATACCAATCGGGAACAAAGGCATTGATCAGGGGCAGCACCAGCGCATTTCCGGGCTTGGTCGCGGCCATTCGGTTGAAACCGTCCAGCGGCGTCTCCCATGGGATTGCGGCCGGAGCAATCAAAACCAGGGCCGAGATATTTTCGGGCTGTGTAACCGCCCATGACAGCGCCACGGACCCACCATAGCTTTGACCGACGACGATGGGTTTGTCCGCACCCAATTTGATTGCGGCACGACCCAGAATTTCGGATTGTTCTTCAAGGGTTTCGCCGTCCGGATTGAAGCTGTCGGAATACCCCAATCCGGGCCGGTCAAAAACAATGACACGGAAATCTTCTGCCAGAATTGGGGCGAGGGCAAAAGTCATGTCCCGAGTGTTGCCACTGGACCCGTGGATCAGCACGACATCGGGCCCGTGCCCCATGACTACGGCATGAACGCTGACTCCATCGACGTCGATCAGCTGACCCTCGGGTGGGAAACTGGCTTCGGCTACAGCTTCGTTCCGTGACACGCGCCAAGTTGTTACGGTGGCCAGGCCAGCAATCAGCAGGGCAAGAGCTATGATGGTTTTAAGAACCAATTTGATCCATATCGAACGGTGTTGTCTGATAGATTTCGTTAATCCAGTTGCCATAGAGCAGGTGCGCATGGCTGCGCCATCTGTTCTGAGGCCGGCACGAGGGGTCGTCGTCTGGATAGTAGTTCATCGGCACGTTTATCGGTGTGCCGTTGTCGATATCGCGATCATATTCCTGCTTGAGCGTATCACTGTCATATTCAAAGTGGTTGAAGATATAGATCGCACGATGGTCCTTATCTTCGACTAAGCAGGGGCCTGCCTCATCACTTCCCAACAGGGTGGTCAGGCCGGTAGCGTTGTCGATTTCGGCCTGCTTCATCTCGGTCCACCGGCTGACCGGGATGACGCAATCATCGGAAAACCCGCGCAGAAACGGTGAGGAGGGAGCCAGATTGCGGTGCCGGAAACATCCGAAAGCCTTGGCGTCCAACATATGTTTACGCACCCCATGGAAATGGTTGATCATCGCCATTCCGCCCCAGCACACGCCAAAGGTCGAATGGACATTTGTCTGGGTCCAGTCAAATACTTCGCTGATCTCTTCCCAATAGGTGACATCCTCGAATTCAAGATGTTCGATCGGGGCGCCGGTGATGATCAGGCCGTCAAATTTTTGGTCCCTTACCTCCTGAAACGGGCGGTAGAACTCGGCCATATGCTCGGCTGCGGTGTTCTTGGTCCGATGTTCGGTCATACGGATCAGCGACAGGTCGATCTGCAGAGGGGTTGCACCGATGAGTCGCGCGAACTGGTTTTCGGTCTGAATCTTCTTGGGCATCAGATTCAGCAACCCAATCCGAAGGGGGCGAATATCCTGACGCATTGCCTGATCCTCGGACATGACCATGACGCCCTCATTGGTGAGAACGTCATATGCAGGCAGGTCTGAGGGAATCTTGATCGGCATCGGATGCAAGCCTTTGGTTTAAGAGTGTAAGTGCCGTAGTTAATCGCGCTTTGGCCGGGTCTCAAGGGCACGTTCGATCAACTCATCGAAATCACCGTCGTCGCGAATACTGTGCATGTCGCTGGCAGCGATCGTCAGACCCCAGTTGTCGGCCATCGCCCTGTATCTCGGTTGCCGATGCGCAAGAGCTTTGGCATAGGTCCAGCGAATGAATGCGTTGGGATCGACCTGTTCGGCGGAACAGCCCTGTTGGGTCAGATATTCGTCCCAGACACGTGTCAGGAATTCGGGCTGATAAGACATGGGCTTGGGCGCACGGTCAAAGCGCCTGATCAGCTCGGACGTGTGGTCGTCATCACCTTTGATCCAAATCATCAGCGTTTGGCGCGACAGTTCGGACAAGACCTGATCGCGCGGATCGTCGGGATCAACCCATTCGCAGATCGAACCGCCGGTATCGCAAATGAAATGCGGGTATTGGTACAATCTCTGCGCCCGATCCACGAAATACTCGGTATCCAGCAGAGCGTGAATTTCTGCCAAACGGAATTGTTCCTGACGGCGTTTATACTCTGTCAGCTCCATGCCGCCCTGTGCCGGGTTGCCCGGTTTTCCCAGATAAGCGGCGACAGGGGTCAAGTTCTCGAACGAGATATTTGATCCGATGTAAATGGAATCAGACAACAGCAGGTCACGCAGGAAAGGGACTTTCATCGCCTCGGCCTTGGCGTTGTCGATGATATACTCGCCCATGTATCGCGTGCCGATCCGGTAATCGACCGAATAGTGGAACCAGTCCCCGGAATCGCGCAGAACGTTGGACACATAGGTCTTTCCCAGGCCTGACATGCCAAAAAACAGCACCTTTTTGCGCGCGGCTTCCCGCCAGTCTTTTGCCGAGTTGTAGATCATTGTCCACTATCCCTTTTCCGACCTTGCTAAAACGAGCGGGGGGCGGCGTCAATCGCGCGTGCAGCGGTTGTTTAGAACCAACAGTCTTGGGCACAGGTTTCGTTATGCCAGAATGGGAGTAGATATCTGTTCCATGCCACGCAGGACCGCATCATCTCAATTCGTGATCATGCGGATCTATGCAAAAAAGGCTCCGCCGGAGGGCGGAGCCTTGTGAACAGTTTTGCCGCTGATCAGTTCAGAGAGTAGGTCAACTGAAGGCCGACGCTCCAGGCAGAGTTGCCGCTGAATTCACCACCCGTGGTGGTTGTCGCATCGCCAATGTCCGTATAACGGACACCGCCCGAGATCTGAGCATTTTCCACGGTGTAAGTACCGCCTACGCCAATGCTCCAGAAACCGTCAGTCGGCCCCAAGTTTGATACTTCGGTACCATTCGACTTTTCGTAAGATGTGGATATCGCGCCAGAAAAAGCCTCTGAGAACTGATATCCCATTCCAAGAGTATAGGTGAATGTGTCGTCGTCAAAGTCGACGAGGTTGTCCCCAACGATCCCGACATAGGCGGCAGGTGCCACTACTGTCTGAGGCCAGTCAACCCAGCGGATCGATCCGAACACCAGCGTTTTTGGGGCAACCCCGGTCTGGAAATCCAGGTTGATGGATTGCGGTGTCTCGACCCTGGTCGTGTCATCGATTGTTTGCAACCCGGCGGGGACGGGCGGCACTACGTTGAACGACTCGGTCGACGACAGATCGTGAGTGATCTTGGAGTTGTAGACCAGCGAAACCCGAGCTGCGATTTCAGGTTTTTCCCAGGCAACCCCGACGAGATAACCAAAGTCAGTATCGGCATCCGCATCAAATTCGTATCCGGCTGCTGCCGGTACAACGACTTTTGCGCTAGCACGTTGCGCGCGAATACCGCCAATGGCGCTGAAGCCACCGTCAAGCTTGTAGCGCAGCAATGCGGTGAGGGAGTCGACATCAGCGCTGGCTCTCAGAATCCCGCTGCGTCCTCCAAACGCTGCAGTTGGATTCTGCGACAGGGGATAGTCGGCGGAATACCCAATATCCGCACCGAATGGTTCGTCATAGATCAGCGCAAAGTCCAGTTTGTCAGTAAATGAACGTTTGTAAGCCAGGCCCGGTGAGAAGAAAGCATTCGACACATCACCTGATTCTACGCCATTTTGTTCACCGCTTACGTCAGGTGACGCATATCCAAGACGAAGTTGGACCACGGATCCCTCTTCGAAAATGATATTGATTCCCTGTCCACTACGGTCCAGACCACCGGCTTGAATGCTTGTTGCGCCCACGCACAAAGCACACGCCTGTAGAAGCGTCTTCTTCATCCATTCCTCCCAATTATATCGCTAAGTTGCGCGAATTTGTGGTGTCTGCGCACAACCGAGTTATTCTTACAGGTGGATTTCACTCTCTCAACAATAGCTGGTCAACGGGTGACTGAACGTTACCCTTAGTGAGTGTTGCGAGAATCTGTTGCTAAACTGTTACGGTTTTCCGACTGAACGTTGAGGAAGATACCCACAAAAATGACAGCAGCCCCCACGAGCGTCCACTGATCGAGAGCCTCATGATAGAAAAGCATACCGACAATCGCGATTGTAGGAAGGCGCGCAAAATCGAATGGGATCACAACCGTAGCCGGTGCGATTGAGAGTGCATTCGTAATGCAGAAATGCGCTAATAGGCCCGCAAGCCCTACAAGCAAAAGCCAAGGCGCGGTTGCCATCGTTGGTAACGCAAGTTCTCCGTCGATCGCAGAGGCTGCCAGCCCAAGACCAGCCTGTATAACGGTCAGCCAGAACATGATGCACCCGATGCTTGCAGAACGCGTGAGTTTTTTGGTGGAAATTGTAGTCAAAGCGAAGAACACCGCCGACATCGCGGCGGCGACAATTCCTGCGCTTAACGGAACAGCCCCCGGTCGTGCGACTATAAGGATACCAGCAAAACCGATAAGTGCTGAAAGGACCCGCACGACTGTCAACCGTTCGGCCAGCAGCATCGGGGACAGCAGGATCACCCAGATCGGTTGCGTAAACTCAAGTGCAAAGACCTGTGCCAGTGGTGCCACGGAAACAGCGTAGAACCAGAGATTCTGACCGGTGAAATGCAGGGTATTTCGTACCCCGTGGAGGCCAATCTGTTCGGTCGATACCTGATGCCACTTTCCCGTAACCGTCAGGACAAGGCTGACCACGCACATGCCGACCAGGCTGCGATAAAACATGATCTCAAAGGTGTCATGGGTGACGCTCAGCTCACGTCCGGCCACGGCCATAGATGTAAAAGATGCGATTGCCCCGATCATCCACAGCGCGGCTTTGCCGATTTGGGGTTTGCTGCTTTCCATTGAGTTGCCCGTGCACTAGGAGTTCTACGATGTTGATTGGTAACTAAATATTTGTGTCGCAGAAACAAAAAAGCCGGGCACTGGCCCGGCTTGTTTTCATTCCCACTCGATTGTGCCCGGAGGCTTCGACGTGATGTCATAGGTGCATCGGTTGATGCCTTTGACCTCATTGATGATCCGGGTGGCGGTTTCGCCCAGGAATTCATGACTGAACGGGTAATAGTCGGCGGTCATTCCGTCGACTGAGGTAACTGCCCGCAGGGCGCAGGCATAGTCGTACGTGCGGCCATCGCCCATGACGCCGACGGTTCGAACCGGTAGGATCGCCACGAAGGCCTGCCAGATATCATCATAAAGCCCGTGTCTGCGAATCTGGTCGATATAGATCGCATCGGCTTCGCGCAGGATATCTAGTTTTTCGCGGGTGATTTCACCGGGGCAACGGATTGCCAGACCAGGGCCGGGGAAGGGGTGGCGGCCGATAAAGCTTTGGGGCAGACCCAGCTCGCGTCCCAATGCGCGAACCTCGTCCTTGAACAGTTCGCGCAGCGGTTCAACCAGTTTCAGGCCCATTTTCTCTGGCAGACCACCAACATTGTGGTGGCTTTTGATCGTGACCGAAGGCCCGCCCGAGAACGAAACGGATTCAATCACATCAGGGTAGAGGGTACCTTGGGCCAGGAATTCGGCCCCGTCGATCGTGTCGGCATGTTTCTGGAACACGTCGATGAATAGCTTGCCAATTATCTTGCGCTTGGTTTCCGGGTCGCTTTGCCCCTCAAGCTCACCTAGGAACAGATCGCTTTCATCGGCGTGGATCAGCCGAATATTATAGTTGTCGCGGAACATGCCGACGACTTCGTCAGCCTCGTTCTTGCGCAACAGGCCGTGATCAACGAACACACAGGTCAGCTGGTCGCCAATCGCCTCGTGGATCAGGATCGCCGCGACTGAACTATCGACACCTCCGGACAGACCGCAGATCACTTGTTTATCGCCCACTTGTTCGCGGATCGTCGCGATCATCTGCTCGCGATAGGCACCCATGGTCCAATCGCCGCTGAACCCGGCGAGCTTTACAAAATTCTCATAAAGCTTGGCGCCCTTTGGTGTGTGGTGCACCTCGGGATGGAACTGTACAGCATAGAAATGGCGGGACGTGTCTGCGGTGATCGCAAACGGTGCGTTGGGCGAGGTGCCATAAACCTGAAACCCCGGCGCGATTTCACTGACATGGTCGCCGTGACTCATCCAGACCTGTTCATCGCCGTCAGTGAACCAGCCATCGAGAATATCCAGTTGGCTTTTGGGGGTCACAAAGGCGCGGCCGAACTCTGCGGTGCCATGGCCGCTTTCGACCTTGCCGCCCAACTGGTGCATCATCACTTGCTGCCCATAGCAGATACCAAGGATAGGAACGCCAATGTCAAAGATTTCCTGCGGGACCCGCGGAGACCCTTCTCGTGTCACGCTATCGGGACCGCCCGAGAAAATAACGGCCTTTGGGGCCATTTTCCGAACAAAGTCCGTCGTAACATTCTGATAAGGATGGATTTCACAATAAACATTCAGCTCACGCAGGCGGCGCGCAATCAGTTGCGTTACCTGGCTGCCGAAGTCGATGATCAGAAGGCGGTCATGGGTGTCTTGGGTCATAGGTCTGCTACTAGGTTGCGAAGATGATAAGCGCAAGGGATTTCAAGTGGTATAGACACGCCAGTTGGTCGCGGTTAGGGCCCGCTTGTCTGGTGGACGGTCCCGAAGCGAATGACGAAGAGCCGCGCGACTTCAAAAACATGTGCTGGGTCATTTTGTGGCGGTTGTCCCCGACATTTTGTCGCTTTTTCCCCTATAGCGCCGTTATCCACGACTGCCATTGCGGCGGGTTCCTGTAACACACATGTAAATTCAACAACTGATACGGGATTTTCTCATGACAGAGGCAAACACCCGGCGCAGGGCGAGAGGTGGCGGTGGCGCTGCCCGCCGGGCCGAACGTACAGCGGTTCGTATCGAGACCGCAAAGTACATCGAACGCAATATTCCGAATTTCGAGGTTCTCAACGAAGAAGCGTTGCAGATCATCGAAACAAATGCGGAAACGCTTCTGGCCGAAGTCGGCGTCAATTTTGTCGACAACCCTGCGGCGCTGGAACGTTGGAAAGACGCGGGCGCCGATGTGGATGGCGAACGGGTGCGCATCCCACGCGGCCTTGCGCGCGAGTTGATCAAAACTGCGCCAAGCGAGTTCACGCAGCACGCAAGAAACCCTGAAAAGTCCGTGGTCATCGGCGGTCGCAATCTGGTTCTGGCGCCGGTCTATGGCCCTCCGTTCGTGCGTGATGCGCAAGGTGGCCGTCGCTATGCGACCATGGACGATTTCAACAAGTTCGTGAAACTGGCTTACATGTCAAAGTGGCTGCACCACTCGGGCGGTACTGTGTGCGAACCCACAGACGTTCCGGTGAACAAGCGTCACCTGGACATGCTGATGGCGCATATGACCTTATCGGACAAGCCATTCATGGGCTCGGTCACCGATCCCAGTCGCGCTCAGGATTCGGTGGAAATGTGTGAGATCCTGTTCGGCAAAGAGTTTGTTCAGGAAAACACGGTCATGACTTCGCTGACCAACATCAACTCGCCGATGACCTTCGACGATGTGATGATGGGGTCGCTGGAAGTCTACGCCAGGAATAATCAGGCCTGCATCATCTCGCCGTTCATCGTCGGTGGTGCGATGGCGCCGGTTTCGATAGCGGGGACATTGACACAGGTTCTGGCCGAAGTTTTGGCCGGTGTCGCGTACAGTCAGATCATCCGCCCGGGAGCGCCTGCTATCTTTGGTGCTTTCGTTTCGTCGATCGACATGAACTCAGGCGCGCCAACCTTTGGCACACCCGAGGCGTCAATGGTTACCTATGGCGCGGGACAGCTGGCGCGGCGTCTGGGTCTGCCGTTCCGCTCAGCCGGGTCGTTCTGTGGCTCGAAACTGCCCGATGCGCAGGCCGCTTATGAGACCGCGAACTCGCTGAACATGGGGCTGATGGCGGGTGTGAACTTCATGCTGCATTCCTGCGGCTGGCTTGAAGGTGGCCTGGTTGCGGACTTTGAAAAGTTCGTCATGGACGCAGATCAACTTGGCGTTCTGCACGGTCTGGCCAAGGGTGTGGCCTATGATGAGAACGCTCAGGCCATGGACGCAATCCGCGAGGTCGGCCCGGGTGGCCACTATCTGGGATGTGCCCATACGCAGGCAAACTTCAAAGAGGCGTTCTGGAAGTCCGACCTGCTGGACTACAAACCTTACGAAACCTGGGAAGACGAGGGCGCGCGCGATACGCGGCAGTTGGCCTCGTCTCGGGTCGAGCATTTGATTGCCAACTACAAGCAACCGGAACTCGACCCGGGAATTCACAGCGCTTTGACCGAATATGTTGAAAAGAAAAAGGCCTCTATGCCGGACGCTTTCAGCTGATAACTGAAAACTGTGAGGCGCGGCTGGCTTTGTACAGCTGCGCCTCACCCAATAGCGCGATCAGAAGGTCCAAATGACGGACCAGCGAATAGCCTGCATCTTCTGCCAGTCTCTGCGCGTTAACCTCTCGTTCAATATCCATCAAACGCATCAGCGCCGCGCCCGACCCAGGCAGCGATCCGTACCCAAGTATGCGTTGCAGGTGGCGGTCCCGATCATAGTCCTGCGCGCCGTGTTTGGCTGCCCGCGCCAATAGGCGGGGGCGGCGGAGGGCGGAAATCATGGTCATCAGGTCCTGCATCTTTGGGCTCCACGTGTCGGATTAATGTTGCCCAATTTGTTACACAACCTAAGCGGGTGTTGCCTTAATCGGGTTCTCCCCGAACTCTCGCTTCATGAGTGTTTATGAATTTGAATGAAATCTGGTCATCACCTCCGGCAGTTAACGAACGAGTAACGAAAGCGACTCTAGTTAGAATTGGTTAACAAAGTCACCGGGGGCGATAGAGAACAGATTGTTTCGTCGATGAGGGCACAGAACTATGGAAAACAACATGGCTTTCACCATTCCGGCTTGGGTACCTGAGGGGGCACAACGATACCTGGCCCACACAGAAACCGGCCAGTCGATCCGCGATATTGCGCGATCTGCGGGGTGCCATGCTTCGACCATTCTTAGACAAATCCGCCGAATTGAGATGCGCCGTGACGATCCATTGGTGGATGCGGCTTTGCAGTCGTTGGCCGAAGAACATTTTTCGGTCAATGATGCTTCTGATCGCACGGTTTCAGCGTTCAGTCATGATTCACACGTCGAAAAAGAAGAGGAATTCAACCACGAGGCCCTAAGGGTACTGCGCAGACTGTGTGAGACCGGTTCGGTCCTGGCTGTCGCTGAAGAAATGAACAAAGCAGTGGTGGTGCGCGATACCGGCGACGCCGCTGCGACCAGGACTGCAGTGGTTGATTGCAAGATCGCACAGGCATTGGCGTTGAAGGATTGGATTTCCTGCGACAACCCAGGCCGGATATCGCGCTACCGGATTACCAGCGCGGGCCGTACGGCACTGAGCCAGTTAATGGCCGATTTCGAGAACCAGGCAAGGTCTCGCAACGAACATGGAATGGCAGACGCGCCTGCTTCGTTTCATGGGGCGCCCTCTCACGCGACGACAAATCGCGCCCATCCAGAACGTCCCAGAAGAATGCGCTATAGCGCCGCAGAAAGCCCGCTGATCGCCCTGGCAAGGCGTCGGGATCGGGATGGAAAGCCGTTTTTAGATGAAGCACTTGTCGGGGCAGGAGAGCGCCTGCGCGAGGATTTTGAACTGGCTCAGATCGGACCTCAGGTTGCACAGAACTGGGACAATTTCCTGACTGCCGGTGGGCGCGGAAGTTTTGGAAGCGACGACACTGGCAACCGGGGTTCTTCAGAAGCGCGCGACCGCGTAGAGCGTGCATTGTCTGACCTTGGACCGGGGTTGAGCGACGTGGCTTTGCGCTGCTGTTGCTATCTGGAGGGGTTGGAATTGGCGGAAAAGCGAATGGGGTGGTCAGCGCGGTCCGGCAAAATCGTTTTGCGTATCGCATTACAGCGCCTGAAACGTCACTACCAGGATCAGGAAGAGCGCAGCCGTATGATCGGATAACGCTTTGATCGGTTTTGGTTGCGGTTTCAGGGTGGAGTGATAGCTAGGGGTTATGAACTTTACCCTTCGACAGCTCCTATACTTTAACGCCGTTGCGCAGCAGCGCAACTTTGGGCGGGCGGCGCAGATGTGTAACGTTTCGCAACCGGCATTATCGGTTCAGATCAAGGCGTTAGAAGAGACCCTCGGTGGTGCCCTGTTCGAGCGTAAGGCCCGTGACATATTGCTTACCCCTTTGGGGCGGGATGTGCTTGAATATGCGCGTCAGATACTTGGTGCCTCGGACAGGCTCGACCAATTTGCCAAGGATCACTCAAGCGGGCATCGGTCTTTGTCGATCGGAATAATCCCGACGATTGCGCCCTATGTTCTGCCAGGTGTTCTGGCGGGGTTAAGGGCGGCCGATGTTTCTTTGAGAGTGCAGATACGCGAAGCGCGGACAGAGCGCCTGTTGACGATGCTGCGCGCTGGTGAGATCGACGCAGGTGTGGTCGCGCTGCCCTCCGGGGGAAGCGAATTGTTCGAACTTCCCTTGTTCGAGGATCGGTTCTTATTGGCTGGAAGTTCGGCACGGTTGCGCAATTTTTCCAGCGATACAGAGCGTTTGCGCCCTTTGGACCTTCAAAATGCACAGCTTATGCTACTGGATGATGGGCACTGCCTGACGGATCAGGCCTTGGAGGTTTGTGGTCAGGACCGCAGCAGCGGTCTGATTAACATGGGTGCCTCGTCTTTGGCGACATTATCCCGTTTGGTTGCCGAAGGGTTTGGATTGACGCTCATGCCAGAGCTTGCCGCCCGTTCCGAATCCGACGCGGTACCGGGTCTTGAGCTGATGCGATTTGCCTCGCCGCAGCCGGCAAGGACAGTGGGGCTAGTTCGTCGATCTTCTACCTCGCAGGAAGATTGGTTCGAAAGCCTGGCGGATACCATTCGCACCGTCGGCGAGAGCATTGTCACGCAAACGCGCTAGTCACAAAAAAGCCCGCCTGAAGCGGGCTTTTCTGTTGAGGACGAACTCAGGCCAGTTCCGGCTCTTTGACTTCGTTCAGATGTTTCATCAGGTTTTCCGGTGACGAAACGCCATAGGGGTCCTCGGGGCAGTTATCCATCAGTCCGGGCTCTTCAAACCAGGCTTCTACGATGCCGTCATTGATGATGGCCGCATAGCGCCAGGACCGCATGCCAAAGCCTAGATTATCTTTGTCGACCAACATGCCCATTTTACGTGTGAACTCGCCCGAGCCATCAGGGATGACCTTGACGTTTTTCAGGCCTTGATCCTGTGCCCATTTGTTCATGACAAAGCTGTCATTCACGGACATGCAATAGATTTCGTCCACACCTGCGGCTTTGAAATCTGCGTGGCCGTTTTCAAAACCGGGCAACTGATAGGTCGAACATGTCGGGGTGAATGCGCCAGGCAGTGAGAACAGAATCACGCGCTTTCCTGCGAAATAGTCCGCCGTGGTCTTGTCTTCCCAGCGGAAGGGGTTTGGTCCTTCGACAGAGGCGTCTCGGACGCGGGTGTGAAAGGTCACTTCGGGCAGTTTGGTGCCAGATTTCATGATCGAACTCCTGTGAATCACGTACGGTTTTCGTGGACTTAAAAGGATTCCAAATCCGCTTCAATGGCGGATGTTCCAGGTGCGTCAGAATTTACCTGACAACGCGTAAGTTGCAGTTAATGATAGGAAATTATTTAGAATTTTGGCCCTGAGACGTCAAAGTCTTTCACCCTGATGCATAGCGGCTATGCATGGGTGGTGTAATAGCAGAGGTCAGTTTATGTTATGGGTAAACCGAATTGACCCAAAGTCAGAAAGACAGGCCGTGCGCGATCTGAACATTCCCGAACAAAGACACCCAGAAAAGGCTCATCGACCCGACAATTCGCAGCCGAAAAAGCCCAGTTGGATACGCGTCAAAGCGCCCGGTGGTCAGGGTTATGCCGACACGCGCAAGATCATGCGTGACAACAATCTGGTTACGGTCTGTGAAGAAGCCGGATGCCCCAATGTCGGTGAATGTTGGAGCCAGGGCCACGCGACCATGATGATCATGGGCGAGATTTGTACCCGCGGCTGTACCTTTTGCAACATCGCCACCGGTCGCCCGGATTCGCTGGATGCGTTTGAGCCGGGTCGCGTTGCCCATGCGGTTGAAAAGCTGGGGTTGAACCATGTGGTCATCACCTCTGTCGACCGCGATGACCTTGCAGATGGCGGGGCAGAGCATTTTGCGCAGACCATTCGCGCCGTGCGTCACCGGTCTCCGGGTACGACGATTGAAATACTGACGCCTGACTTTCTGAAATGCGAGCCGTCCGTTCTAGAGGTTGTCGTTGAGGCAAAGCCAGACGTCTTTAACCATAATCTTGAAACCGTACCCGGCCTCTATCCCGAAGTGCGCCCGGGCGCGCGGTATTTCCACTCTTTGCGTCTATTGCAGCGCGTGAAAGAGCTGGATCCGTCGGTCTTTACCAAATCCGGGATCATGGTTGGTTTGGGTGAGGATGGTCAGCAGGTCCGGCAGGTCATGGATGATATGCGCGCCGCTGAAATTGATTTCCTGACCATCGGTCAGTATCTGCAGCCCACGCCCAAACACCACGGAGTCGATCGGTTCGTAACGCCGGAAGAATTCGCATCCTATGAAAAGGCAGCTTATGGCAAAGGGTTCCTGATGGTGTCCGCGACACCACTGACCCGGTCGTCTTACCACGCGGGGGATGACTTTGCCCGGTTGCGTGAGGCTCGCCAGAAAAAGCTGGAACAGGGGTGACACCCGAAACGTACGCGCGGCTGACACGCCTGCGCCACGACCTGCATCAATATCCCGAACTATCCGGGCACGAGCGTGAGACCGCTGCCCGCATAACAGATCTTTTGCGGGGGTTCGGTGCGGACCATGTGCTTACCGGACTGGGAGGGCATGGCGTTGCCGCGGTTTTTGACAGTGGGCAGGCTGGGCCAACCGTTGGTATCCGGTGCGAATTGGATGGGCTGCCGATTCAAGAACTTGGCACGCACCTATATGTGTCGAAGGTTTCGGGCAAAGGGCATCTGTGTGGCCATGATGGGCACATGGCGATGGTGCTTGGCGTTGCCGAAGACCTGGCGCGTCACCGACCCCAAAAGGGTCGGGTGGTTTTGATCTTTCAACCGGCTGAAGAAACCGGGCGGGGCGCCATCGCCTTTCGCGCGGACCCTCAATTCGCGAAGATCGCGCCGGACTACGTGTTCTCTCTGCACAACCTGCCGGGGTTGGAACTTGGCGCTGTTGAGTTGTGTCAGAGTTCGGCTAACTGCGCCTCGCGCGGGATGAAAATCATCCTGACCGGCAAGACGTCCCATGCGGCTGCGCCTCAGGATGGGATTTCCCCGGCTGAGGCGATGTCCGAACTGGTTTCGAAGCTGGCGAGTTTAGGCGCAGGCGGCGCGTTGGATGCCGATTTTGCGCTGACAACTGTGACGCATGCCCGTTTGGGAGAGCCGACTTTCGGCGTCGCTCCGGGACAGGCCGAGATCTGGGTAACCTTGCGCACCGTTTCAGATGCCCGGATGCAGACGCTGATGACCGAGGCCGAGGCACTGGCGCGCCGCGCCGCATCCGCCGACAGTCTGGAGGTTGAGATCACCTATGACGATGTCTTCGAGGCCTGCGTCAATCACAGCGACGCGGTGAGCATCATCGCAACGGCCTGCGCCGAGCGTGGAGTACCGTGCCATTCAACAGAGACGCCGCAAAAGTTCTCAGAAGATTTCGGGCAATTTGGGAAAGGCGCAAAAACGGCCATGTTCTGGCTGGGGTCGGGGCAGGATCATCCGCAATTGCATAACCCTGACTATGATTTCCCAGACGCACTTATCTCGGTAGGAGTAGACGTATTTGTTGCCGCAATTCGATCACTTAATGGCTGAAACTTCAGTTTACGAGATCGCTCACTATTCCAACGGCATCAATGACTGTCTTAGTTTCATCAGATATCGACAGGATTTCGTCATCCACGCGGATATATCGCTGACCGGCGGGTAGGGGCTTCAACTTCCAGCCGTCCAGGTCATCAAGATAGTCAAAATTCAGATCGTTAGGGAGTTTCTGACCTCGCGTATAACGCTTGATCTGTCCGGGCGGTACACCAACGCCATTATTGGTCTTTATCGACTTTTCGATTTTCGACTTGTCTGGACCTTTCCCTTTGCCCTTGTTGTCTTTTGCGTCCGCAAGACCAACCGTTGCGGCGACTGCGCAAGTCGCCAGAAGCCCAATAGACATTACTTTCATAAGCAGAATCCTCCCAAGATGATTGGAGGGTAATCTGTTGTTGAGGGCGTTGTCCAATGGTATTCAATTACGTGAATGCAAAGGTGCGCAGCAACTTTGACTATTGGAATCTGGGTCTATTTTTACCCTTCTCAGTCTTCGATAAAACGAACCTTACCAATAAATGGCAAGTTGCGATTGCGCTGTGCGTAGTCGATCCCGTAACCCACAACAAACTCATCAGGAATTTCAAACCCGATCCAGTCCGAACGGAAATCGACTTCGCGCCGGCTGGGCTTGTCCAGTAGTGCGATCGAGCGAAGTTTTCCAGGATCGCGGCTTTGCAGCAGATGAGTAACATGGTTCAGCGTGTGCCCGGTGTCGACGATATCCTCGACTACCAGAACGTCGCGACCCTCAATAGCGCCGCGCAGGTCTTTTAGAATGCGGACTTCCCGGCTGCTTTCCATCGCATCCCCGTAGGATGACGCCTCAAGGAAATCCACTTCAATGGGCAAGTCCAATTCGCGCACCAGATCGGCGATAAAGACAAAGCTACCACGCAGCAGGCCGACAACAACCAGCTTGTCGGTTCCGTCGAATTCGGCAGTGATTTCGCGGCAAAGTTCTTCGATCCTGGCGGCAATGGCCTTTGCCGAGATCATCTCATCAATCACATATCCGCGCTGGCTCATCACTGCCCCCTTGATCTTTGGCGCGCAACATACGACATGACGCGCCATTGTCACCTGCAAAAACCGGACGCCATGCCTATACATTCGGAAACGCGACACCTGCCTTACACTGCGCAACAGATGTACGATCTGGTTGCCGATGTAGCAAAGTATCCCGAGTTTTTGCCCTGGTGTGCGGCTGCACGTATCCGACGCTCATATGCAGCAGGAGAGGCACAGGTGATGGAAGCTGACCTGATCATTTCGTTCAAAGTGTTCCGCGAACGCTTTGGCAGCCGGGTTACCCTGTTTGCCGAACAACGCAGGATCGACACGGAATATCTGGATGGGCCCTTCAAATACATGAAGTCGGACTGGCATTTCGAGGACGCGGCAGAAGGCGGGTGCAACGTTTCGTTCCATGTTGATTTTGAATTCAAGAATGCCATTCTTCAGGGTATCATCGGAGTGGTCTTCAATGAGGCGATGCACAGGATCGTGAGGGCGTTCGAGGGCCGGGCAGAGGAATTGTACAGCTAAGTCTTTACCCGAAAGCGGCGCTTGCTAGACTGCGCCACATGACTGATTTTACCACAGCATTGGCCGATTTTGCCTCGGGGCCTGTTGCGACCTCGTCAGAGGCCCGTCTCGTAACCTCTCTGTCTGCGCTGGATTGGGTGGCTGTTGGCCGCGTCGGTGTTAGCGAACCCGTATCTCAGACCGTGCGCGCACTGGTTCTGGATGAAGGAGGCAACCCGCAGGCCCATCTGTTTGGCGGGGGGCTGGCTCCCGTCAGGGCAGCAGGTTTGGTTAACGGAACCATTTCCCACGCTTTGGATTATGATGACACGCATTTTGCGCATATCGGGCACCCTTCGGTCGCGGTTATGCCTGCGGCCTTTGCCCTTTGTGATTGGGACGACCGAATTCTTGTCGATGTCCTTGAGGCCGCTCTTGTCGGGATGGAGGTTTCGATCCGCGTAGGGCTTTGGCTGGGGCGTGCGCATTACCAGGGCGGGTTCCATCAGACCGCGACGTCAGGTGCCTTTGGTGCGGCGGTCGCCGCTGGCCGGGTGCTGCGGTTCGATACGGAAAAGATGCGCCGGGTTCTTGGTCTGGCTGCCACCCGCGCCGCAGGGCTGAAAGCTCATTTCGGCACGATGGGAAAGCCCTATAATGCCGGGCTAGCTGCCGCTGCAGGGGTTGAGGCTGCGCTGTTGGTGTCCAAGGGGTTTGATCCCAACTCGGATGCGCTTGAGGGGCCCTATGGTTTTGGTGCAACCCATATGGGTCAGTCCGAAAAGGCCGCTGCTCTGGATGGAATCGGAAAGACGTGGCTGTTCAAAGATGTAAGCCATAAGTTTCATGCATGCTGTCATGGGTTGCACGCCGCATTAGAGGCTGCACGTGACCTGGATATTGCTGAACCCGAAGTAGCCGAGATCAGGATCAGGACCCACCCGCGCTGGATGACAGTGTGTAATCAAACCTCTCCGACCACCGGGTTGGGGGCCAAGTTTTCCTACCGGACGGTTATTGCTATGCAAGCGTTGGGATATGACACAGCCTTGCCAGACAGTTTTTCGGATAAGGTATGTGCGGATAGGCGCCTGCAATCGCTGCGGGACCGGATTTCAGTCGAAGCCGATGAGTCGCTGTCTGAAACTCAAGCGGATCTGTCTTTGCTGCGCCGCGATGGGGCACGTAAACAGGCCAGCCACGATTTGCTTGGCCCTATGACATTGGCCGACCGGGAAGACCGGGTCAGAAGCAAGGCGGCCAAGCTGATCGGTGCCGAGGACGCAGACGCGATCTGGTCGATGCTGCGTACCGGTGGCCGCACCCGTGATCTGGCGAAAATGCTGGCGCGTTAGACGACGCGCCAGTGCAAGGGGAACCCGGGTTCGAATACTGTTACCGGGCCGTCGTCAGTTTCGATCTTGTCGGGATATTCAACGGGGTCGCCCTTGGTAAGGGTGATGGTTTCTTTATTCACCGGCAGGCCATAAAACGCAGGTCCGTTCAATGATGTGAACCCTTCCAGCTTGTCCAGCGCATCCGCTTTGTCAAACATCTCGGCCACCAGGGACATGGTGTTTGTGGCGGTGAAACATCCCGCACAACCACAGGCCATTTCCTTGTTCGCATCTGTGTGTGGCGCGCTGTCGGTGCCAAGGAAGTAGCAAGATATCCCAGAAGTTGCGGCGCTCATCAAAGCCTGGCGATGGGTCTCGCGCTTGGCCACGGGCAGGCAGTAGTAATGCGGTTTGATCCCGCCCACCAGGATGTGATTGCGGTTGATGATCAGGTGATGGGCCGTGATTGTTGCAGCAAGATCATCTCCACCGGATTGCGCATAAATCGCACCCTGAGCCGTCGTGATGTGTTCCATCACGACCCGCAAACCAGGAGTCGCCTGGCGCAGTGGATCAAGTATCGTATCGATGAAAACCTCTTCGCGGTCGAAAATGTCGACCTCGGCATCGGTGACTTCACCATGGACACACATCGGCAGACCGATCTCAGCCATTCTCTCAAGCACCGGGCGGACCTTGTCGAAATCACGCACGCCCGAGGCGGAATTGGTGGTTGCGCCTGCGGGATACAGCTTTACGGCCTTGATCAGCCCGCTTGCATGGGCTGCGGCGACATCCTCGGCGTCGGTGTCTTCGGTCAGGTACAAGGTCATCAGCGGCTCGAACGGCATGCCTTCGGGCAGGGCGGCCAGAATGCGGTCGCGATATGCGGCGGCCTGATCGCCGCGCACAACTGGCGGAACAAGGTTCGGCATTATGATCGCACGGGCAAAATGGCGTGCGGTTTCGGGCAGAACGGCCTGCAACATGGCGCCATCGCGCAAATGCAGATGCCAGTCATCGGGGCGGCGAATGGTCAGCGTATCAGTCATGCGCACCCGCTAGCACAGCCTCGGCCAAAGACCAACCAAACCGTGAGGATCTGGTGCAAAAACTTCACCTCTCTGCCGCGATGGCGTCTGGGTGGCGGGGCCGGGGCCTTGACGCCCCCTCGCTTGCATGACCTGTTAAGCAACGAAAGAAAGAGGGTTCCATGACGCAGCAAGATTCCATTGATACCGTGCAGCAAATGCTGGGCTCGCAAGGTTACGTTTGCGGTCGGGCCTTGGCGACAGTGGTGTTTTTGTCGCTTAAACTGGGCCGCCCGCTATTTCTTGAGGGTGAGGCAGGTGTCGGGAAAACCGAGATTGCCAAAGCACTGGCCGCTGGTCTGAACCGTCGCCTGATCCGCCTGCAGTGTTATGAAGGGCTGGACGCCTCCTCGGCGGTTTACGAATGGAATTTCCCGGCGCAAATGGTTGCGATCCGAACCGCCGAAGCCTCGGGCGGCGCTGACCGGGGTTCGTTGCAGACCGAATTGTTTTCTGACGACTACCTGATCGAGCGTCCGTTGTTGCAGGCCATGCGTCCGGATGAAAACGGGGCACCCGTCCTGTTGATTGATGAACTTGACCGCACGGATGAACCGTTTGAGGCCTTCCTGCTGGAAGCGCTCAGCGATTTTCAGGTCACCATCCCCGAATTGGGCACTGTCAAAGCGCCGGAGCCACCGATTGTCATCGTTACATCGAACCGAACGCGAGAGGTGCATGACGCCCTGAAACGCCGTTGCTTGTACCATTGGGTCGATTACCCGGATTTTGACCGTGAAATTGAAATTCTGAACGCCCGCGCACCCGAGGTCGCCGAGGCGCTAAGCCGAGAGGTCGTCGCCTTTGTCCAACACCTGCGCACAGAGGATCTGTTCAAGAAACCAGGCGTGGCCGAGACGATCGACTGGGCCAAATGCCTGCTGGCGCTGGACGTCATCAACCTTAGCCCCGAAGTGATCGGCGACACGCTGGGAGCGATCCTGAAATATCAGGACGATATCCAGCAACTGCAAGGGTCCGAGGCGAAACGCATTCTGGATGAAGCCAAGGCGTCGCTGGAACCTGCCTGATGGCTGAACAGCTCCCTCTCGAAATCCCCGACAACCCAAAACTGGCGCAGAATATCACTCATTTCGCGCGGGCTTTGCGCAAGGCAGGGCTGCCGATTGGCACCGGGCGGGTTGTGGATGCGATCCGGGCGGTTCAGGTTGCGGGCTTCTCGGAAAAGCGGGATTTTTACTGGACGTTGCACGCTTGTTTCGTGACCCGACCCGAGCATCGGGCAGTATTTGCGCAGATTTTCCGCATGTATTGGCGCGACCCACGTTACATGGAACACATGATGTCCATGATGCTGCCCGCGATCCGCGGCGTTCAGGAAGAGCGCAAGGCCGAAGCTGCAGAGAAACGCGC
Source organism: Ruegeria sp. CDSC042 (assembly GCF_059610745.1). NCBI lineage: Bacteria > Pseudomonadati > Pseudomonadota > Alphaproteobacteria > Rhodobacterales > Roseobacteraceae > Ruegeria > Ruegeria sp. CDSC042. Next base: position 819,169 of record NZ_JBXWOF010000001.1, on the reverse strand, counting down.
GGCCGAGGCTCTGCTGGACGGCGTCGAACGGGACTTGCCTGACAACACTGACATCGAGGAAGAAACTGAGCTGGAGATAGATGCGTCGCGGACCGCGTCCTCGGAAGAACGGTTGCGCAATCTAGACTTTGAGCAAATGAGCACCGAAGAAATTGCTTTGGCCAAGCGCATTCTGGCACAGCTCAAATTGCCGGTAAAACCAATCGAGTCGCGCCGAGGCCAAGCCAGCCACCTTGGGCATCGGGTCGACCGCGCCCGCACGCTGCGCGCATCCATGCGGCAGGGTGGTGAACTGCGGGACATCGCGTATTTGAAGCCGAAACAACGGTGGCCGAACCTTGTCGTTCTCTGCGATATCTCAGGATCTATGAGCCAGTACTCTCGTATCATCCTGCATTTCCTGCATGCGGTTTCAAACGTCAAGGGCGCGGGGTGGGCCAAGGTTCATGCGTTTACCTTCGGCACGAGGTTGACGAATATCACCCGGCACCTGCGCCAACGCGATGTAGATGCTGCCCTGTCGGCGGCAGGGGCCGAGGCGCAAGATTGGGAGGGTGGCACGCGGATCGGGGAATGCCTGCACGCTTTTAACCGTGACTGGTCGCGTCGGGTTCTGGGGCAGGGTGCGGTGGTGTTGTTGATTACGGATGGTCTGGATCGGGGCGAACCCGAGGTGCTTGGAAAAGAAATCCAGCGCCTGCATCTGTCAGCCCGCCGTTTGATCTGGCTGAACCCTTTGTTGCGATGGGATGGCTTTGCGCCAAAAGCGCAGGGGGTGGCGGCGATGCTTCCCCATGTTGACAGCTTTCGGGCCGGTCATTCCATTGCGTCGCTGGAAGATCTGGCCAAAGTCATCTCAAAACCGGATGACATGGGTGAGAAAGCGCGGTTGATGGCCGCGCTTTCGAAGTAGGTCTCAACCAAGCTGTTCTTCGTTGCACTTACGCGCCATTTCCATCGCTTTGTACGTACCGGTCAGATCAACGGTGAAGGCGAATTCCTTTTCGGGGAACACGACCATAACTTTCTGTTTGGCAAGGTCTTCGGCAAACTTGGGGTCATCCGACAGCACATAGCCACCCGAATAGCCTTTGGTGATGTTGCCCTTCATGCCGGTGGCTTCTCCAAGATACAGGTTTTCGCCCAGCAGGATCGCCACAGCCTCGGTTTCGCCACGCTTGATGTTGGTTTCAGCTTTGGTGAATACGCCAACATATCCCACGCCGCGGTCTTCGGTCAGGCCCATCTGAACCACGTTTTCCGCGTCATCGACAGCTTCGATCAGGCAGGATTTCTTGTCTTCGTCGATGAAGATTTTCCATCCGTCCACTTCGCCATAGCGCAGGAAGGTATCTGCGCTGGCCACTGTCGCTGCTAGCATTCCCAATACTGATCCGAGTGTAATAATGTGTTTCAAGTCTCTGTCTCCTTTTGAAAATAATCTGCGTCACAGCTGCGCATGATCCGCGTTTAGGTCAGAATCGGGAGGGCTGGCAATCAATGCTTGGGATGTTCGGCTGAAACCCGCGGGGCTTTGCATAGCATTTGGAATTTCTTTCAAGGCCCATGAGTTAGCCTGATGGTTTACTTTTCATCCTGCCAAACCTGCCTATGTTGGTGCGGGAAACGCCAGGAGGGCGATATGGACAGATTCGACAACAGCCCCGAGACTGCTCTGGATTGGTATGAAACGGGAAAGCCAGTTGCGCTGGCTACGGTTGTTCAGACCTGGGGCAGTGCCCCCAGACGTGTTGGTGCTCAGCTTGTGATAGCAGGTGATGGCCGCTTTGAGGGGTCAGTATCGGGTGGCTGTGTCGAAGGTGCGGTTGTTGTCGAGGCGTTGGAAGCGATCGAAGAGGGTGAAGCGCGCCTACTTGAATTCGGGGTCAGTGACGAAGATGCTTTTGCGGTCGGGCTGGCCTGTGGCGGAACAATTCGGGTACTGGTCGAACCTATTGGATCGGTCCTTCCTGAAAGCATATTGCGCGATCTGGTCGCTGCACGCGCGCAGCGCGAGCCTGTGGCTTATGAAGTGAATATCGAATCCGGTCATCGTGCGTTGCAGCGCGATCGTTATCCCGAACGCATGCGCATGGACCGGTCCGGTTTCGAAGAGGATGCGAAGACATTTGTTTCGGTCCACAATCCGCCCTTGCGGTTGATAGTGGTCGGGGCCGTTCATATTGCTCAGGCCCTGGTCCCGATGGCGCGAATTGCGGGGTACGACCCTGCGATTGTGGATCCGCGAGATGCGTTTGCAACCGCCGCAAGATTCCCTCAGGAAACCGTGCTGACGGATTGGCCGGATGAGGCCGTTGCAAAGCTTGGAATGGATGCGCGAACGGCTGTTGTCTTGCTGACCCATGATCCAAAACTGGATGATCCCGCGTTAGAGGCCGCCCTGAGAGCCGGTGTGTTCTATATTGGGGCGCTGGGGTCTAATCGAACGCATGCGAAACGCGTCACCCGGATGAAAGAAGCCGGATTTACTGAAGGGCAGATTTCACAGATTCACGGTCCCGTAGGCTTGGATATCGGTGCCGCCGATCCTGCGGAAATTGCGGTTTCCATATTGGCCGAAATGACCGCGGTGTTGCGGGGCAAAGCATGAAGTTTGGCTCGGTTCCTCTGCGCGAGGCCGCCGGTGCAATTCTGGCGCATTCAGTGAAAGCCCAAGACACAAAGCTGCGTAAGGGCCTTTTGCTCACGCAAACTCATCTGGATGAAATGGCCGCCGCCGGGTTGACCTCGGTCACTGTTGCGCAGCTGGAACCCGGTGATTGTCACGAAAACGACGCTGCCCGGAGTTTGGCAGAGGCTTTGGCCCCGGACCCGGCAACCGTGGGATTGCGCGTCACCGAGCCGTTCACAGGGCGCGTTAACCTCTTGGCGAGAGGCCCCGGAGTTGCTGTTCTGGACGTACAGGCGCTGGAAGCGTTCAACTTGGTTAACCCGATGATTACCGTGGCCACAGTTCCCCAATATCAACAGATGGGATCAGGCGGGATGGTGGCGACAATTAAAGTCATTTCTTATGCCGTCCCCGGCGAAGATGTGGTGCGTGCCTCGGCGCTGGCACAAGGGGCGGTGCGCCTGTCTGGCCCGGTGTTTCGCAGTGCTGGCCTGATCGTCACAGACATCCCCGGAGGTGTTTCGAACGACAAGGGTATTGCCGCAATCCGAGGGCGAGTCGAAGCCCTGGGTATGGGTTTGGATGACATTCGGGTGGTGCCACATGAGATTCAGGCGCTGTCTGCTGCATTGACGGGCGTTAAAGGGGATATTGTCCTGATCTTGACGGGCTCAGCAACTTCGGATGCACATGATGTCGCGCCGCAGGCCGTTCGTGTTGCAGGCGGTCAGGTGGATCGGTTTGGAATGCCGGTAGATCCGGGCAACCTGTTGTTCACCGGTCTGCTGGACGCCAGACCTGTAATCGGTTTGCCGGGGTGTGCGCGTTCTCCCGCACTGAACGGTGCGGATTGGGTTTTGTCGCGCGTGGCTTGCGGGATTGAAACGACAGCGGCGCATATTGCAGGCATGGGGGTCGGTGGATTGCTCAAGGAAATCCCGACCCGGCCACAGCCACGCGCATCTATCAAACGGCAAGGCGTTTGACATCAATTTAAGGCCCAGATCAGGCCGCTTTGTTCGGCATTGTGATCTGTCCTAAACGGCGCCCTGCGAAATTTTTGTTCTCAAACAATAAGTCCCGTGTTTAACTCGACAGAGAAAAATATGACATGGGAGGAACTTATGACACAGGTCACCATGACCGTGAACGGGAGGTCTGTTAGCGGAGAGGTTGAGGGTCGGACGTTGTTGTCTGGATTTTTACGTGATCATCTGTCGCTGACCGGAACGCATGTTGGATGTGACACTGCGCAATGTGGGGCGTGTGTTGTTCATGTGAATGGCGCGGCGGTGAAGTCGTGCAACATGCTTGCGCTGGAAGCGGACGGGTCTGAGGTCGCCACGATTGAGGGCCAGGCCGCTGAGGATGGGTCTTTGAACGTGATTCAGCAGGCGTTTCAGGATCATCACGGGTTGCAATGCGGATTTTGTACGCCGGGCATGGTGATGAGCGCCGCCGCCTTGCTCAAAGAGAACCCGCGCCCGAGCGAAGCCGAGATTCGAAAGTATCTGGAAGGCAACCTGTGCCGCTGCACAGGCTATCACAACATTGTCAAAGCGATCATGGCCGCATCGGGTCAGGACGTAAGCGGCATCGCTGCCGAGTAATACCGACGTAAAGAATTTTCGACGAAAATTCTTTTTCAGGGAGGAGAACAAGCAATGCCCAAAGACAGTGGCATCGGAGCCAGTTCCAAACGGCGCGAGGACGTGCGCTTTTTAACCGGAGCAGGCAATTACACCGACGATATCAACGTGCATGGCCAGGCCTATGTGCATTTTCTGCGGTCCGACATCGCGCATGGCCGGATCAAAAGCATCGACACCTCTGCTGCCGAGGCCATGCCGGGCGTGGTCAAAGTGTTTACCGGCAAGGATTTCGAAGGCGTGGGCGGCATGCCCTGTGGCTGGGAAGTGACCGACAAGCACGGCGCACCGATGCAGGAACCTCCGCATCCCATTTTGGCACAGGGCAAAGTGCGCCATGTGGGCGATCCGATTGCTGCTGTGGTCGCCGACAGCCTGGAACAGGCCCGCGACGCGGCTGAGGCGATCGAGCTTGATATCGAGGAGCTGCCCGCCGTGATCGACATGAAGGCCGCCGCGCAAGAAGGCGCGACGCTGGTCCATGACGATCTGAAAAACAACATCTGCTATGATTGGCAGCTGGGCGAAACCGATGATGCCAAGGTCAATGAGGTCTTTGCCAATGCGGCCCATGTCACCACGCTGGATCTGGTGAACAACCGTCTGGTTGCCAATCCGATGGAGCCGCGTGTGGCGGTGGGCGAGTACAGCCGCGGCACCGAAGAATACACACTTTATACCACGTCGCAGAACCCGCATGTGATCCGCCTGTTGATGTGTGCCTTTGTTCTGGGCCTGCCCGAACACAAGGTTCGCGTGGTCGCGCCGGATGTGGGTGGCGGCTTTGGCACCAAGATCTTCCACTATGCCGAAGAGGCGTTCTGCACCTTCGCCGCCAAGGCTTGTAACCGCCCGGTCAAATGGACCTCGAGCCGGTCCGAGGCGTTCATGTCTGACGCGCATGGGCGCGACCATGTCGGACAGATCGAACTGGCGCTGGATGCGGACAATAACTTTATCGGTCTGCGCACCAACACCTATGCAAATATGGGTGCGTATCTGTCGACCTTCTCCAGCTCGGTTCCGACATGGCTGCACGGGACGCTGATGGCGGGCAACTACAAGACGCCGGTCATTCAGGTCAACGTCAAGGCGATGTTCACCAATACGGTCCCGGTGGATGCCTATCGCGGCGCGGGCCGTCCTGAGGCGACGTTCCAGTTGGAGCGGGTCGTGGACAAGGCAGCGCGTGAACTGGGTGTCGATCCGATCGCCCTGCGCCGGCAGAACTTCATCACCCAGTTCCCCTATGACACACCGGTGGCGCTGACCTATGACACAGGCGATTATAATGGGACGATGGACAAGCTTGAGGCCGCTGCTGATCTGGCAGGCTTTGCCGCGCGTCGCGCTGAAAGCGAGGCCAAGGGCAAGCTGCGGGGTCTGGGCGTCAACTGCTATATCGAGGCTTGCGGCATCGCGCCCTCGAACATCGTTGGTATGCTGGGGGCCCGTGCGGGTCTGTATGATGCGGCGACTGTGCGGGTGAATGCCACCGGCTCGATCAGCGTCATGGTAGGTGCCCATAGCCACGGGCAGGGGCATGAAACGGCCTTCCCGCAGGTTGTGGCGGACATGATCGGTATCGACGAGTCGATGATCGAGATCGTGCATGGCGACACGTCGAAGATTCCGTTTGGCATGGGCACCTATGGCTCGCGGTCTTTGGCGGTCTGTGGATCGGCGATGGTAAAGGCAACTGAGAAAGTGATCGACAAGGCCAAGAAGATCGCGGCGCATCTGTTGGAGGCGTCCGAGGCTGATATCGAGCTGAAGGACGGTCAGTTCAGCGTGGCAGGGACCGACAAGTCGGTGGCCTGGGGTGATGTCACCCTGACGGCCTATGTGCCGCATAACTTTCCGCTGGAGGTCGAGCCCGGGCTGGAGGAGACCGCCTTTTATGACCCGGCCAACTTTACCTTCCCGGCTGGCGCCTATGCCTGTGAGGTCGAGGTTGACCCCGAAACCGGTCGGGTCACCATCGAAGCCTTCACCGCCGCTGATGACTTTGGCAATATCGTCAACCCGATGATCGTGGATGGTCAGGTGCATGGCGGCATCGGTCAGGGCATCGGTCAGGCATTGCTTGAAAACTGTGCCTATGACGAAAACGGTCAGCTGCTGAGCGCGTCCTTTATGGATTACGCCATGCCGCGTGCCGATGATGTGCCGTTCTATGCGGTGGATCACTCGAGCCAGACGCCATGTACGCATAACCCGTTGGGTGTGAAGGGCTGTGGTGAGGCCGGGGCAATCGGTTCACCACCTGCGGTGGTCAACGCGGTGCTGGATGCGTTGAATTCAGGCGGCAAAGCCATCGATCATATCGATATGCCGGTGAGTCCATCGCGTGTCTGGACCGCGATGCACGGGTGAGAGGTTGGGGTGCGAGGGGTCAACCCCTCGCGCTCCCCGAGATGTTTATAGCCAGATGAAGGGCAGAACAGCGCCTTTCGGAAAGGAAGACGAAATGTACAATTTCGAATTTGAGAAACCCTCGACCATAGCCGACGCGGTTGCCGCTTTAGGGGCTGAGGATGCGCAGGCGTTGGGTGGTGGGCAAACCCTGATCCCGACGCTGAAACAACGATTGGCGGCGCCATCGGCACTCGTCTCGCTCAGCGGAATTCCCGAAATGCAGGGCGTCTGTGTTGGGGATGACGGGTCGGTTTCTATTGGTGGCGCAACGCCGCATGCAGTTGTTGCTCAAGAGGCAGCGGGATCATACCCGGCGCTGGCCGCATTGGCCGGTCAGATCGGTGATCCGGCGGTGCGCAACCGCGGCACGATTGGCGGCTCGGTTGCGAATAACGATCCGGCGGCCTGTTACCCGGCGGGTGTGCTCGGATCCGGGGCCACGATCGTGACCAACGCCCGTCAGATTGCAGCAGATGCGTTTTTTGATGGCATGTTCTCGACCGCACTGGATGAGGGTGAGATCATCACATCCATCCGCTTTCCGGTGCCACAGGCCGCGAGCTATCAGAAGTTCTTGCAGCCAGCCTCGCGCTTTGCGTTGGTGGGTGTCTATCTGGCCCGGTTCGCCGACGGTGTGCGTGTGGCGGTCACGGGCGCCAGCGAGGATGGGGTGTTCCGCTGGTCCGAAGCAGAACAGGCGCTGAATACTGAATTCCGACCGGACGCGTTGATGGGGCTGAACATCAACCCGGCCAACATGATCGGCGATCTTCATGGCAGCAAAGCGTATCGCGCGCATCTGGTCAGTGTGATGACCAAGCGGGCTGTGCTGGCCTGCATGTAAGTAAACCGGCTTTTAGTCGCAAAGCCCCGGGGTGTGTCCCTCGGGGCTTTTTCTATTTTCGGCGTATTTTCGGAAGTTTGTTTGGCTGCCAATAGGCCCCGGTATCTTCGCGCGCCTTTTGATAGGCCTCAACGCGGTGCGCTGCTGTTTTGCCACCGGCGTCAAATAAATGGCCGATGAGACATTCCAACACAGCCATGACACCGGTAAAGCTCGAGGTGTGATGTTGTGACCTTGTGCTGACGGTAAAGGCGACATCCGGTTCAACGCCCGGCGCAATTACTTCGCTATCCGATATCAGGATGACCCGAAGTCCTTTTTCCCGGGCGTACCTCACGGATTTTATCGTTTCGGCCGAATAGGGGCTTACGGTGATTGCCAGCAGGCAATCCTTGTCATCCGCGTCCAGCAGATCATCAGTGGCCGAGCCAATGTGGCGGGGGATCAACTGAATGCCCGGGTGCGCCATGCGCCCGTTATAGGAGAAATAATAGGCCAGCGCGTAACTAGCACGAGTGGCTGTTACGAAGCATCGGCGGGACCCGAGTATATGTTCAATGGCCAGATGCGCTGTGTCGGGCCTCATCAATCGCAGCGACCTGACAACGACATTCTGTTCGTTGCGGGCAAGCTTGGCTTGAAGTTGACCATGGGCTCCTTCGGCGTGCATGTGGGTTTGCCAGGAAGGGCCAAGGAATTCTTCGTTATCCGTCGCCAGATTTTGACGGAACGGAGAGCGGAAGGCCTGAAACCCACCATAGCCCATATACTGGGCAAGCCTGACAAGGACATTTGCACTGACACCGATCTTCTCGGCAGTTACCCGTATCGGGTCGAGGCCAAAATCCGCGGGGTGATCCACGATGTATTTGGCTGCCGCCTGAAGTCTGGGCGGCATCTGGTCGATGTTTTTCCTCAGGTTATCTGTCAGCTGGCGTTGGGTCTCTGTCATGAAAAAAACATATGTTATGAAAGAAGGAGGTGTAAAACATAGGCCGCTTGCATAGATGCGGCAACAGGTAAACGGGGGCAGGGAATGTCACAGCATCGGTCGAAATCTGAACCCTACATTCTGGCGGCGCCCAATGGTGCGCGCCGAGGTGCGGCAGATCACCCAGCCCTGCCTGTCACAACCTCGCAAATTCTTGAAGCGGCCAGAGCATGCCATGAGGCCGGTGCGGCCGGTCTTCATCTGCACATTCGGGACACAGAAGGCCGTCACTCTTTGGATGCGGGACAGTATCTGGAAACACTTGCTGAACTTCGGCGGCGGGTTCCGGCCCTGGACATCCAGATCACAACCGAGGCGGCAGGGATTTTTGATGTAAGCAGCCAGTTCGAATGTCTGAGGAAGGTTAGACCGGCTTGGGCGTCGATCTCGGTCCGTGAAATCGCGCGCGATAACGATCTGGCTGACCGGATCTATGGTCTTTGCGCGGATCAGGGGACGCGGGTTCAGCATATTCTTTACGACGCTGAAGATGCGGCCCTATTAGCACGGTGGCAATATCGTGGTGTTGTGCGCGAACAGCAATCCGACCGTTTGCTTGTTCTGGGGCGCTATCGGACTGATCAGGAATCAAAGCCCTCGGATCTGGAAGCGTTTCCGGACGGGGATTCGCCCTGGATGATCTGTGCCTTTGGAAAGCGAGAGCATGACTGTTTGATACATGCGGCGTCCTTGGGCGGTGATGTCCGGGTCGGATTTGAAAACAGCATCGCAGACCGGAACGGAGACACTTGGGACAATAACGCCGCCTCAGTCGCGGCCCTTGTCGCCAGATTGAAAGAGGATAGATCATGAGCCACGTTTTCCCACGCCATACGAAATCTCAGCTGCCAGTCGCGGTTGGCGGCGAAGGCTGCTATATGATCGATGCTGACGGTAAGCGGTATCTGGATTGCGGTGATGCTGCTGTGTCCTGTCTTGGCCACTCAAACCGGGCGGTGATCGAGGCGGTTCAAAGCCAGGTTGAAAAGATCGCCTTTGCGCATACCGGGTTTATGACGTCCGAACCTGCCGAAGCCCTTGCGGACCTTCTGATTGATCATGCGCCCGGGGATTTGGATCGCGTTTATTTCGTATCCGGAGGGTCCGAAGCAACAGAGGCCGCCATCAAACTGGCGCGGCAGTATTTTCTTGAGATCGGTCAGCCCGAGCGCCGCCACGTCATCGCGCGCCGCCAAAGCTATCATGGAAACACTTTGGGGGCCTTGTCAGCGGGGGGAAATGCCTGGCGCCGTGCGCAATTCGCACCGATGCTGATCGAAATGACCCATATCGCGCCCTGCTACGAATATGCCGAAAAGCAAGATGGTGAGAGCAGCCACGCCTATGGTCAACGGGTGGCCGACGAGTTGGAGGCCGAAATTTTGCGTCTTGGCCCTGAAACCGTCATGGCGTTTATGGCCGAGCCAGTCGTGGGGGCAACGCTGGGGGCGGTCCCGGCGGTCGAAGGGTATTTTAGGCGCATACGTGAAATCTGTGATCAATATGGCGTTTTGCTGATCCTCGATGAGGTCATGTGCGGTATGGGGCGCACCGGGCATTTGTTTGCCTGCGATCACGATGGAATTGCCCCGGATATTCTGTGCATCGCCAAGGGTTTGGGGGCGGGTTATCAACCCATCGGCTCAATGTTGTGTACGAGCCGGATATATAAGGCGATCCAAAATGGGTCAGGGTTTTTCCAGCACGGGCATACCTATGTCGGCCATCCGGTGGCAACTGCGGCGGCATTGGCGGTGCTGAAGGAATTGACGAGCCAACAACTGCCCCAGCGCGCCGATTTTATGGGGCATAGACTGCAATATGCGCTGGAAACTGCGTTCAGCGAGCACCCTAATGTCGGCGATATTCGGGGCCGCGGGCTGTTCCGCGGTATCGAGCTGGTCTCGGATCGGGCCGGAAAAACACCGTTTGATCCCTCACTTGGTCTCGCGGGCAAGATCAAGAAGGCGGCGTTAAACGCTGGTCTGATCTGTTACCCCATGTCTGGCACGCGCGATGGTCGAAGTGGCGACCATATTCTGTTGGCGCCGCCTTTCATTATCGAAGACGCACAGATTGAGGAATTGGTTGAAAAGCTGGAGGCCGCACTCAAAGCCGCGATCTGACGCTCTTTTGATCTGACTTTCTCTTTTTACTCAATAGGGTATCGACAAAAGGTCAATTCCTGAAGGAGCGATGATGATTGTCGACATCTGGAAGAGTTTTCGGGACTTGCCCGCCTGGGTACAGATCTGGTTGGTGGTGCTGCTCATCCCGACCAATCTGGCACCTCTGGCGTATCTGGATCAGCCAAATGGTATTCTAATCGCAGCACTCTCAATCGGTGGGATGGCATTGAATCTTCCGATCATGCTGGCGACACGAGGGATGAGCAAAGCGATGGCATTTCCGCATCTAATATGTTGGGTGCCAATGGTTTTCGTCGTGATTGCAGCATTTGCAAGCGAGGCTGAACTGGCGACCGAATATGCGAAATTTCTGGTGTTTCTACTGGTTATTGACCTGATTTCGCTGGCATTTGATGTGAATGACGCAAGGGTCTGGCTCAAAAGCCGAAGCGCAAAATAAAACCCCCTCAATCCGAGGGGGTTTCGAATAACGCAGTTGTCGCAGGGCTTACTTCTGCGGCAGCGGGCCGATCATCATGATCATCTGACGGCCTTCCATCTTGGGCATGTTCTCGACCTTGCCGATTTCCTTGGTGTCCACGGCAACACGTTCCAGCAGCTCACGGCCCAGATTCTGGTGTGCCATCTCACGACCACGGAAGCGCAGAGTCACCTTTACCTTGTCGCCGTTTTCAAGGAATTTGAACACGTTGCGCATTTTGACTTCATAGTCATGAGTATCGGTGTTGGGCCGGAACTTGACCTCTTTCACCTCAATGACTTTTTGCTTTTTGCGCGCTTCGGCCTCGCGTTTCTGCGTTTCGTACTTGAATTTACCAAAGTCCATGATTTTGCAAACCGGAGGGTTTGCATTCGGCGAAATCTCGACCAGATCCAGGCCGGCTTCGTCCGCGAGTTGCATGGCTTTGGCGGGATGAACCACCCCGACATTTTCACCTTCGGCGCCGATAAGGCGAATTTCGGGGGCACGGATCTTATCATTGACGCGCGGGCCGGTGTCTCTCTGAGGCGGCGCGTTGTGAGGTCTGCGAGCTATGGGTTCATTCCTTTGATGATTGCAGAATTTCAAGCCCGGAATTTAGACTGGGCTGCGGGACGTTTCAAGCGGCATAAGTGACCACCAGCGTGAATTTCCCATGATATTCCCGCGTTTTTGCCGATCTGATGTCGCATATCAGACCGGCAAACCGGATTAGCCAACAAAGGCCTTTTCAATGACGAATTCCTTGGGGTCGGAATTTGCGCCTTCGCGCAGTCCGAAATCCTCGAGGATTTTTTTGATATCCAGGTTGAAAGCCAAAGACCCGCAGACCATCGCACGGTCGGTTTCCGGTTTGATGCCGCCCTCAATCGCCAGATCGGCAAATACTGTGCCGTCTTTCAACAGCTCGGTAATGCGGCCCATCTTGGGGCTCTGTTCGCGTGTGGTGGTCGGGTAGTAACGAATCTTGTCCGCAAAACCTTCGCCCATCAGCTCAGCCAGCATTTCGTCCTGGCGAATGTCTTCGATCAGCTGACGACCATATTCCAGCTCGGCCACTTCGCGGCAGGTATGGGTGATTATGACCTCATCATAATCCTCATAGGTCTGTGGTTCGCGCAGCAGAGAGGCGAAGGGTGCAAAGCCGGTGCCGGTGGCAAAGAACCACAGGCGCTTGCCGGGCAGCAGAGCGTCATGGACCAGCGTGCCAACGGGTTTGGGCCGCAGGATGATCTGATCGCCGGGTTTGATGTGCTGTAGTTTCGAGGTCAGAGGACCGTCTTGTACCTTGATCGAGTAGAACTCCAATTCCTCATCCCAGGACGGCGAGGCGATGGAATAGGCGCGCAGCAAGGGTTTGCCGTTGTCACCCAACAGGCCGATCATCACAAACTCGCCCGAGCGGAACCGCAAGGACGCGGGGCGCGACACTTTGAATGAGAACAGGCTGTCAGTCCAATGCTTGACGTCTGTCACAGTCTGGGCGTCCGGCAGAACGGGGGCCTTCACGGCGGTTGCTTCGGTCACGGGTTTCATCTCTGTCATCGTTTCACTGCCGGTGGAGTAAACCGACATCTCCGTTTAATCTTTGATCCAAGTCAGGAAAAGGGGGCTCTTGCCCCTACGTTCCTATTTGAGGCTGCGAAAGGCGATTTTAGCCGCGCAGGCGGGCCTGATAGTTGTTGTCCTGCCAGTTGGCGCGAGCCACCCATTGATCTTCGGGCTGACGATCGGCCAGAGTGTCTTCAATCTCGACCTCATCAAAGCCGCTGCGCCGCGCCATGGCATACTGGTCGGCAAGGACATGACCTTTGGCGCGCAAGCGACCGGTATAGCCTTTCAGGCGCAGGGTCCGCGCGATGGTAAAGCCGCGCCCATCCGCAAAGGACGGGAAATCGACGCGCACCATCTTGGCGCAGCCCAGCCGTTCGGCAAGCTCATCGGGATCCGTGTCTGAGCTGACATCCAGCGCGACCACATCATTGGCCGCGTCTTCCAGCGTGACATAGCCATCAGTCCAATCATCGGGGGCGAACCCCTCATCGGTTACGATAACGTTCATGTGTTCTCTCCGGCGCGCATCATCTTGCCATCTACAAAATGAATGCCGCATTCTTCCTTGTTCTGATCGCGCCAGCGTCCGGCGCGGGGGTCTTCGCCCTGTTTGACCGGCGAAGTACAGGGCGCACAGCCGATCGAAGGGTATCCTTTGGCCACCAGCGGGTGCCTGGGCAAGTTGTTCTCTTCCATATAGGCGCGCACATCTTCGGGCGCCCAATGGGCCAGCGGGTTGACCTTGATCCGGCCTGTGCCGTCCTCGACCTCAAAGAAATCAAGCGTGGCGCGGGACCCGGCCTGAAACCGTTTGCGCCCGGTGATCCAGCCATCATATCCCAGCAACGCCTGTTGCAGCGGGAAGGTCTTGCGCAGGTTACAGCACGCATCCATGTCCCGCAGACGCAGCGCGCCATAGGGGTCGTCGCGTTGAACATCCTCTTCATCCGCGCGGATGATCTTGACGTTTCGCAACCCCAACCGCTCGCTCACTTCCTGCTGATACTCCAGCGTTTCGGTGAACAGCATCTGCGTGTCGATGAACAGCACCGGGATCATCTTGTCGACCACGGCCGCCATATGCAGCAACACCACCGATTCCGCGCCAAAACTTGAGACCAGAGCGAGATCATCGATCTCTTCCATTGCTCCGTGCATCACGTCATGCGCACTGTGGTGGCGGAACCGGGCGTTCAACTCACTGACCCGTTCGGTCAGTTCGCGTCTATCCCGGCCCAGTTCAGTCTGGATCAGATCAAGCGGCATTCGCTCGCGCCTCGGGGTAGAGGGCCGCCTTGAACGGAGTCATTCCGACACGGCGATAGGTCTCGAGGAAAGTTTCTTCGGCGCCCTCACGCTGCTCCAGATAGGTTTCGACGATGCGCTCAACGGCCGGAACGATCTCATCATAGGCAAAGCCTGGACCCGTACGATCGCCGATTGCGGCGTTTTCCGTGCCGTCACCACCCAGAGTGATCTGGTAGTTTTCGACGCCTGCACGATCCAGACCAAGAATGCCGATATGGCCGACATGGTGGTGACCACAGGCGTTGATGCAGCCCGAGATCTTGATCTTCAGGTGGCCGATATCATGCTCCAGTTTGAGGTCTTCGAACCGGGTGGCGATTTCCTGTGCAACCGGGATCGAACGCGCCGTTGCCAGAGCGCAATAGTCCATGCCGGGGCAGGCGATGATGTCGCTGATCAGGCCGATATTGGCGGTCGCCAGTTCGTATTCCTTCAGCTTGGCATGGATCGCGGGCAGGTCCGATTTGTGGACATGCGGCAGGATCACGTTCTGCTCATGGCTGATGCGCAGCTCGTCATAGGCGAACTCTTCTGCCAGATCGGCCATCACGCGCATCTGTTCGGCACTTGCATCACCCGGCGTTGCGCCGTGCTTCTTGATCGAGATGGTGACAATCGCGTGGTCCGCATTCTTGTGCGGCGCGATGTTGGTATCGACCCACGAGCGGAAGACCGGATCGTTGGTATAGGCGCTTTCAAATGACGCAACCGACGCTTCGCGGAAGGTGGGTGCAGCGAAGTGGCCCTTGATCTCTTCCAGCAGGTTCATATCCGCGCCTTTGAACTGCGGGCGGACCTGCAGGAAACGCTCGTTCACCTTGGCGCGGATAGCGTCGATGCCGTGTTCATGGACAGTGATCTTGATGCGTGCCTTGTACTTGTTGTCGCGGCGGCCGATTTGATTCCAAACCGAAACAGTGGCTTCTAGGTAAGCCAGCAGGTCGTCAAACGCGACGAAGTCAGACAGTTCTTTGCCGATCATGGGTGTACGGCCCAGACCGCCGCCTACGATAACACGGGCGCCCAGAACGCCGTCACGCTCGACCAGTTGCAGGCCGATGTCATGCGCCTTGATCACGGCGCGGTCATTTTCGGACCCGGTGATGGCGATCTTGAATTTACGCGGCATGAACTGGAATTCCGGGTGGTCGGTCGACCATTGGCGCAGCAGTTCCGCATAGGGGCGCGGATCGGCGACCTCATCCGCGGCGGCACCGGCGAAATGGTCGGCGGTCACATTACGAATGGTGTTGCCGCTGGTCTGGATGGCGTGCATGCCAACCTCGGCCAACGCGTCCAGCATATCCGGCACGTCATTCAGCTTGGGCCAGTTGTACTGGATGTTCTGACGGGTAGTAAAATGGCCATAGCCCTTGTCCCACTTTTCAGCCAGCAGGGCCAGTTGGCGCATCTGCGCACTGTTCAGCGTGCCGTAAGGAATGGCGACCCGCAGCATATATGCGTGCAGCTGCAAATACAGGCCGTTCATCAGGCGGAGCGGCTTGAACTCATCCTCGGTCAGCGATCCGTCAATGCGGCGCTCGACCTGGGCGCGGAACTGTCTGTTGCGTTCTGCCAAAAATGCTGTGTCGAACTCCGAGTAGCGATACATGATTAGCTGTCCTTAAGTGCAGCCCCGAACCTGGGGCCTTTGTAGGGGAGAGAGAGAGGGCCAGGGATCAGGCCCGGGGCTGCGGGGAAGTTTCCTGTTTGCCGTGGGCATAGTTGGACGGGCCAGTCCGGCGGAAGTCTTCCCGAAAATGAGTTGGTTCTGGGCCTTCGTCGCCAGCTATGGCGTCCGCCAGATAGGCACCGACAATCTTGCCTGCTTGGCGTTCGGCATCCAGAAGACGGACCTGTGCGTGGGCTTCGTCTGTGATCAGCTCTGCCTCGGATAACTCACGCGACCAGCGGTCGTCCTCGGTCAGATAGATGACGTCACCTTCCAACAGATCGTTGGCGGTTACCACTTTGGGGGTAAAAGCGCGGGCCATCAGGCGTGCTCCTTTTTGAATTCAGTCAGGGCCTTGGCTGCCTGGCGGGGGGCAAGGCCGTAAAAAGTAAGGGTGGGGCCGTCCATGTCCGAGGCGTTCAGATCGGCGGACATGTGATCCAGCGTCGTGGTCAATATGCGCTGATCGGGACGCGACGCGTTTTCGATCAGCGTCACAGGTGTGGCCCGGTCGGCGCCGTGCATGATCAGGCGGCCCTGAATAAACCGGGCAGACTTTTTGCCCATATAGATCGCCGCCACCGAACCGGGCTGCGCCAGGGCGCTCCAATCGTGATCGGCGAACCCCTTCATGTCGTGCCCGGTCAGGAAACGGATCGAAGAATTGCGCCCGCGGCGGGTCTGGCTTTGCCCGATGCCCGCAACTGCGGCCGAGGCTGCGGTGATGCCGGGGATAATCTGCCACGAGATGCCAGCTGCTTCGACGGCGTCGATTTCTTCGTCCAAACGACCAAATACGGTGGGGTCACCGGATTTCAGGCGTACAACGCGTAGACCCTTCAGGGCGTGCTCTACCAGCAGCGCGTCGATGTCTTCCTGTTTCCACGAGGGGCCAAACCCGGCTTTACCAACATCGACCAGGTCGGCCGTTTGCCCGGCAAGGGCCAGCACCTCGGCGCTGATCAGCCGGTCATGCAGGACAAGATCCGCGCGCTCGAACGCGCGCAGGGCCTTGAGCGTTAGCAATTCGGGATCACCAGGGCCTGCGCCGACAAAGTCGACATGGCCTGCGTCCTGATATGTTTGCGTCACTTGCATGTTTCGGTCCGGGTTGGTTTGACTTGACCCTCAATATAGGAAATATTCCCGGTATTACGCCATATGTGCGCATAAATAAGAACAAGCGTTTCGCTGTGTTGGTCAAGCGATACGAAAGTTTCGAAACGAGGAAGAAATTGGAATGTCAGTGCGGATTGATGACACGGATCGGAAAATTCTGGTTGAGCTGCAGCGCGACGCCAGCCAATCGCTGGACGAAATAGCAGCCCGCGTCGGCAGTTCCAAGACGCCTGTCTGGAATCGTATCCGCAAGCTGAAAGGGGCCGGGGTGATTGGTCAGCAGACGGTATTATTGGATGCCGAGGCGCTCGGTTTTGAGGCGACGTTCTTCGTGCTGATCCGCACCTCTGAACACGAGGCGGATTGGCAGCGAATGTTCCTCAAAGCCCTGCGGGACCGCCCCGAAGTGCAAGAGGCGCACCGGCTGGCAGGCGATATCGACTATATACTCAAGGTGCGGGTTAAGAACGCGCGCGCCTATGACGTGTTCTATCAGACTCTGATTTCCGAGGTGCGCGTCCACAATGTGACGGCACTGCTGTCGATGGAAGAGATCAAGTCGACGACCATGCTGCCGCTGAATGCCCTGATCGAGAACTAGCGGTCAGACCTGAACCATCAACCGCTTTAGCCCGTGAAAATGGTAGCTGTTGGAATATTCCGGTTCCGCGCTGAGCGCTACGTTGGGACAGCGTTCGAACAGTGCCGCCAGCGCTATTCGCATTTCGAGTCGGGCCAACGGTGCTCCGACGCAGAAATGCAGACCCGCGCCAAAGCTGCTGTTGGTCAGGATGGGGCGGGTTGGATCGAACTTATGAGGTTCGGCCCAGACTTGGGGATCACGGTTCGCGGCTCCAAGCAACAAAGCGACTTCGTCACCGCGTTTAAAACTGTGCCCGAACAGGTCGATCTCTTCATAGGCATAGCGCGTGAACATATGCAGCGGCGGGTCAAAGCGCAGGATTTCTTCGACGGTGGCGTCAATGGTTTCAGGCTGAAAGGCATCGGCTTTTACACCTTGGTGCAATACGGTCCTGAGCCCATTTCCTAGCGAATGAACCGTGGCTTCATGACCGGCAATCAACAGCAGAATGCAAGTTGCAACCAACTCGTCACGTGACAGTTTTTCACCATCTTCTTCAGCGGCAATCAACCGGGTAATCAGGTCATCCTGTGGGTCAGACCGGCGCTTTTCGACGTAAGACGAGAGAAAGTCGGTGAACTCTTTTGCCGAGGCCGCCGCCGCATCCTCGGTCTGGCGTGTGCGGCTGGCCTGATACATCGCCACCATGTCATGGGACCAGCGCAAAAGCTGCGGAGACATCTCTTCGGGAACGCCAAGAAGGCGGCAGATCGTGACGACCGGAACTTGCGTGCAATAGGTACCCAGCAGATCGAAGGGCGCTTTGGGAAAGGCGTCGATCAGCTTGTGGCTGAGGTCACGAATTGATGGTTCCAGTGCGGTGATGGCGCGCGAGGTAAAGGCCCGCATGACGAGGCCGCGAAGCCGGGTGTGGCGCGGCGGCTCTGCTTCTAACAACGAATGAGATTCGACCATCAACCAGGGGGCTAGATGCGCAGGACCTGGACGTTGCATTTCCGCCGGTACTTCGCGACCGAAACGACGGTCCTTCAGCAAGGCCTGAACCGCCCGGTGGGATACAGCAGCGTGCATCCGGTAGTCGGCCCAATACACAAGGTCGCCATGCGCGCGGGCCGCATCATAAAACGGATAAGGGTTCTGGACAAAATTCGGGTCAACAGGGGATTGATGCAAAGTCTTCATGGCGGGCACACTTGCCATGAGGCGCGTTGAATGCAAGACCCAATGTCATGCAAAGGGTATGGTTAATTTCGACATTTCTGATTGCTGTTGGGCTGCTCTCTGTTGGAGTGTGGTCATACGGCTTTCGTCAGGCTTTGTCGCCGCTGAGCGATAAGGCTGAGGCCGATCTGGAATTGGCCGCCGACCGCCTTAGCACACAAATGCAGGTCTATCAGGAACTGGCTGTCTTGATGGCCAGCCACCCGGCTGTTCGAACGCTTGTCACGCCGAGCGATCGCGCCATCGCGCAGGCTGTGTTGCTGGACGTGGCAGACAAAACTGCCGCCGTTAACATTGTCTATCTGGACCGTCTG
The DNA here is from genome assembly GCF_059610745.1 of Ruegeria sp. CDSC042. Taxonomy (NCBI): domain Bacteria; kingdom Pseudomonadati; phylum Pseudomonadota; class Alphaproteobacteria; order Rhodobacterales; family Roseobacteraceae; genus Ruegeria; species Ruegeria sp. CDSC042. The sequence continues at coordinate 800,212 of NZ_JBXWOF010000001.1, read as the reverse complement.
GGCAGGGTACTTGCAGCCGCCCACCCGGTGCCTGAATTGACGATGGCAGACCATCCCGCATTCAGGCGCGCCATGCAGGGTGCTATGGGCAGTGCCCACGGGGTCGAGTCCACAAGCGGCGATCGAACCTATTCCTATGCAGCTCCTGCCTTTGGTCCCACCGGTATAGTCGAAGGCGCATTGATGGTTATAGCCGATGTGCAGGATGTCGAACAGACTTGGCGGGGCAGTACCGAGGCCATTTTCTTTATTGATGGGGAAGGTGTGGTGTTCATCTCGAACCGATCCGACCTGTTGTTCTGGCGTCGGGCCGAAGGTCAACCGGGGCTGGTGCCGCCCGAGGGGCAGACGGTCGATTTCTCGTCGAATCTGATCGGACGACACGAGCTTTGGACCTTGAATTGGGGCCGGTATCTGCCACAGCGAGCGTTACACCTTACACTTGATCTACCGGTGATAGACATGACAGCCGAGGTGCTGGTGGATGTGGCCCCGGCGCGCCGTCTGGCGAATTTGCAAGCAGCGGCGGTAGCTGCGATCTGTCTGGCCTTCGGGGCGCTTTTGTTTATGGCAACCGAACGCCGGCGCGCGCTTGCTGAGGCCAATGCGGTGCTGGAAAGCCGCGTGACGCGCAGAACCCATGCACTTACCGCCGCGAACTCCGCCCTGCGGCGCGAGGTCCATGAACGGGAAGAGGCAGAGGTGGCGCTGAAACATGCGCAGGAAGAGCTTATACAGGCCGGGAAGTTGAGTGCGCTCGGGCAGATGTCGGCGGGCATTAGCCATGAGTTGAACCAGCCGCTGATGGCCATTCGCCAATTCGCCGAGAATGGAACGGCTTTTCTGACCAGAGGTGACGAGTCAAAAGCCGCCGAGAACCTCACCAGAATTTCCGATTTGGCCGCGCGAATGGCGCGAATTATCAAGAACCTCAGGGCTTTTGCCCGCAATGAAAACGAGCCCATGGGCAGAGTTGATCTGGTTCAGGTAATAGAAACGGCGTTGGAACTGACCGAGGCCCGGCTGAATTCGGAAAACGTTCGTATGGAATGGCAGGCTCCGGATGTCCCAATCTATGCTTGGGGTGGCGAAGTGAGATTGGTGCAGGTGTTCGTAAATCTGATTAACAACGCCGCCGATGCCATGAGTGAGCAACAACAACGCATGATCAAGATCGCGATAAACAGTGACAAGACCCTGACGGTCACGGTCAGCGACACAGGTCCGGGGATCGAGAACTCGGAGAAGCTGTTCGAGCCGTTCTATACCACCAAAGCTGTCGGTTCGTCTGAGGGCATGGGGCTGGGGTTGTCGATCTCTTATGGTCTGGTTCAAAGCTTTGGTGGTAATATTCGGGGCACCAACGCTCCGACAGGTGCGGTATTCACTGTGGAACTGGAACATTTCAAGGACGTAGGGGCAGCATGACCCGCAAAGTGCTTTTGGTCGATGACGACTCGGCAGTGCGCGAAGCGCTGGCCCAAACGTTAGAGCTTGCCGATTACGAACCTGTGACAGCAGGGTCCTTCGTGGCGGCGAAGGATCATATCCGGGCGGATTTCGCGGGAGTGATCGTGTCGGATATCCGGATGCCTGGTCGGGACGGGTTTCACCTGTTGACCTACACCCGCGATATGGATGCTGATCTGCCTGTCATCCTGTTGACTGGAGAAGGCGACATACCAATGGCAGTGCAGGCCATGGGGCAGGGTGCATTCGACTTTTTGGAAAAGCCCTGCGCCGCGGCAGATCTGCTAAAGGTGTTGGGCAAGGCATCCGAAGCGCGAGAACATGTCCTGCAACAACGCGCAATGAAAAGCGAACTCGAACGCGGCGATCCAGCGGCACGCCTGCTGTTCGGTCTCTCATCAAAGGCCGAAGAACTGAGGGAAAGGGTTCGTACAGTAGCCCAGACAGGGGCCGAAGTTTTGGTCACCGGACCGGCTGGCAGCGGAGTGTCCAAAGTTGCCGAGGTCGTTCACCTAATGTCGCCGCAAAGTCAGGGCCCATTTGTCAAACGTCCATCCGCCGGTTTGTCGACCAGCGATCTGGTTCATGTCTGCGAAGATGCAGCCGGTGGTTCCCTTTTTCTGGACGAAATCTCGGCCATGCCCGAGGCCACGCAATATGCCGCACTGGAGATGGTTGAACAGGGTGTAGGCGCCCGAATTCTGGCGGGCACGACCACTGACCTGGCCGAATTGTCTTCGGATGGACGGTTCCTTGCGGATTTGTTCTATCGTTTGGATGTGATGCGCGTTCGCATACCGTCGCTTGCCGAGCGCCCCGAGGATATACCTGTAATCTTCCGCCACTACGTAGCACAGGCAGCCGAACAGGCCGGAATAAAGGAACCGGAAATCACATCGGACCATCTGGCATCGCTGATGACCAGAGACTGGCCGGGCAATGCACGGTCGCTGATGTCAGCCGCAATGAGGTTTGTGCTGGGAATGCCCGAAGATGTCTCGCAGGCCGCAGAACTGGGGTTGAGCGAGCAGATGGCACGGGTCGAAAGATCTCTGCTGATTGCTGCCCTTGGCCGGCATAACGGCAAGGCATCAGACGCGGCAAAGGCGCTAAAGCTGCCTCGCAAGACCTTCTACGACAAGCTGGCGCGATACCACATTCGTCCTGAAGACTACCGGAGGTAAAGGCTCCCGCCAGCTTTTTCCGCATTGTCATGCGGTTAAGCTGTTGGGCGTGGCAGTCCGCTGACGCGGACTGCGGGGCGAACCAAATGCCCGGCAATCGATTCGGATTCGGCGAATCGTTATTTGTGCGGAAATCCACACAATGGCGCAGATATATGTGCGGATTCTCGCACGGCTTTCTTGCAGGCTCAAACAGAGACTTGGTTGAATGCGTGTAACATCAAGTAAATAAATGACAAAATGTCAACCGGCGGCGATTCCCACAATAAGTTGAGGGCTTGACCCCGATTCGGTTCACTCGCCGCCATGGGACGGCTTCTGCGCGTCCGGAGACGTAGTGAAGTATCTGGGAGAACTCGACTGATGAAATTTTTGACAACGGCAGCGACGGCCGTCGCTCTAACCGTAACAGCAACCGCAGGCATGGCCGCTTGTGAAGACGGCGAAATCGTCGTGAAATTCGCGCATGTGACCAATACCGATAAACATCCCAAGGGTATTGCAGCCTCGTTGCTGGAACAGCGCGTTAATGATGAGATGAACGGCGTGATGTGCATGGAGGTCTACCCGAACTCCACGCTCTATAACGACGATAAAGTCCTTGAGGCGATGTTGCAGGGCGATGTGCAACTGGCGGCCCCGTCATTGTCCAAGTTCGAGAAGTTCACCAAGCAATTCCGCCTGTTCGACCTGCCGTTCATGTTCAAGAACATTGACGCGGTAGACGCATTTCAGGCTTCGGCTGACGGTCAGGCGATGAAAGACAGCATGCAGCGCCGTGGCCTACAGGGGCTGGCATTCTGGCACAATGGCATGAAACAGATGTCGGCCAACAAACCGCTGGTCGATCCGTCGGATGCCAATGGCCTGAAATTCCGCGTCCAATCTTCTGACGTGCTGGTCGCGCAGATGGAGGCGATTGGCGGAAGCCCGCAGAAAATGGCTTTCTCAGAGGTTTATGGTGCGTTGCAGCAAGGTGTCGTCGACGGACAGGAAAACACTTGGTCCAACATCTACGGCAAGAAGTTCTTTGAGGTTCAGGACGGTATCACTGAAACCAACCACGGTGTCATCGACTATCTGGTCGTGACATCGGTTGACTGGCTGGACAGCCTGGATCCTGCGGTGCGCGAACAGTTCCTGACCATTCTGGGCGAAGTGACAGAACAGCGGAACAAAGAATCCTTCTCGGTGAACGAGGAAGCCAAGGTCTCGATCACAAATGCGGGCGGTATCATCCGTGAACTTAACCCTGAACAGCGTCAGGCCTGGATCGACGCCATGAAACCTGTCTGGGAACAGTTCGCCGGTGACGTGGGTCAAGAAAAGATCGACGCCGCACAGGCTATCAACGCCGGGTTCTGATCCTGGTATACGCCGCGCGTCCGGGGACTGGGGAGTATTCGACGCGCAGGCAGGGTGGGCCGATTTGGCCCGCCCAAACAGCACTTATCTCAAAAAAATGTGGGGACAGATAGATGTCTGGTGCGCAATCCGGCCAAGGCGGGCTGGTCGACCATATCGAAGAAACCTTGATCGCATCGTTGCTGGGCCTGATGACGGCTGTGACATTTGCCAATGTGATCGCAAGGTATTTCTTTAATTCCAATATCCTATGGGCACTAGAGCTGACGGTATTCGCCTTCGGCTGGTTGGTGCTGCTTGGGGCGTCTTATGCCGTCAAGAAACACGCTCATCTGGGAGTGGACGCCATCCTGAACATGCTCAGCCCGGCGCCTCGACGGATTTTGGCTCTGATCGCTGTAGTCTGCTGTCTGGTGTTTTCTCTGCTGATGCTAAAAGGCGCATATGACTATTGGGCCGTGTTCGCGGATCTGCCGCCCACATCGGGGCGATGGTTCCCTACCGGGTTCAACTTCGATGCGCGCAGTCAGAGCTTTTATGAGGTCGACGACATTCCGATGGTTGCCCCGCTGCGGTTTCTTGAGGATCTGATCAACTATGGCGAGGGCTATGAAAAACTGCCCAAGGTGGTGCCGTATCTGGTTCTGCCCGTGTCGATGCTGCTTTTGGTGATCCGCTTTGCGCAGGTTGCGGTACAGATTTGGCGCGGAGAAGCCGATCGGATGGTCGCCAGTCACGAAGTCGAGGACGAGATTGAAGAAGTCCGCGCTCAGCAAGGAGAGCACAACTGATGGATGTCATTCTTCTGTTCTCGATGGTCGTAGGCTTGCTGTTGATCGGTGTACCGATTGCGGTGGCTCTGGGGCTCAGTTCGACCCTGTTTCTGCTGATCTATTCCGACAGTTCGCTCGCCTCGGTCGCAGGTACCTTGTTTGAGGCTTTCGAAGGACATTTTACCCTGCTGGCGATCCCGTTCTTCATTCTGGCCTCGTCCTTCATGACCACGGGCGGCGTGGCCCGGCGCATCATCCGTTTCTCGATTGCCTGCGTGGGGCACTTGCCCGGAGGTCTGGCGATTGCGGGCGTGTTCGCCTGCATGCTGTTTGCGGCCCTGTCGGGGTCGTCTCCGGCTACGGTGGTGGCCATTGGTTCGATTGTGATCGCTGGCATGCGGCAGGTTGGCTATTCCAAGGAATTCGCCGCCGGCGTTATCTGTAACGCAGGGACGCTAGGTATTCTGATTCCGCCGTCGATCGTGATGGTGGTCTATGCCGCCGCTGTCGAAGTTTCTGTCGGGCGCATGTTCCTCGCCGGTGTGATCCCCGGCCTGTTGGCTGGGCTGATGCTGATGATCACCATCTATGTGATGGCCAAAGTCAAGAACCTACCCAAAGGTGAATGGAAAGGCTGGGGCGAAATCTTAGTCTCTGCACGCGAAGCAGGTTGGGGTCTGTTCCTGATCGTGATCATTCTGGGTGGCATCTATGGGGGTATCTTTACCCCGACCGAGGCCGCTGCGGTGGCCGCAGTCTATGCATTTTTGATTGCCAGCTTCGTCTACAAGGACATGGGCCCCCTCAGCACCGAGGGTGAGGAAAAGAATATCTCTTTGCTCAGAAAGCCTTATGCGCTGATCACGGCGATTTTTCACCCCGACACGAAGCAGACGTTGTTCGAAGCTGGGAAACTGACCGTTACCCTGCTGTTCGTTATCGCGAACGCCCTGATCCTGAAACATGTTCTAACGGATGAACAGGTACCGCAGCACATAGCAACTGCCATGCTGTCGGCAGGTCTGGGGCCGGTGACTTTCCTGATCGTGGTCAATGTGATCCTGCTAATCGGCGGCCAGTTCATGGAGCCTTCGGGCTTGCTGGTTATCGTAGCACCACTAGTGTTCCCGATTGCAATCGAGCTGGGCATCGACCCGATTCACCTGGGCATCATCATGGTGGTGAATATGGAGATCGGGATGATCACCCCACCGGTCGGCTTGAACCTGTTCGTGACCTCAGGTGTTGCGGGCATGCCGATGATGGGCGTTGTCCGGGCGGCCCTGCCATTCCTGGCGGTCCTGTTCGTCTTCCTGATCATGGTGACCTATATCCCGTGGATATCCACCTTCCTGCCCAACACCTTCATGGGGCCGGAGATCATAACAAACTAGCGGGTCCAACCGCTGAGAAAAAGACCGGGCAGGGGATCTCTGCCCGGTCACTGCGTCTTGAACGGGGCGCCAAGGGGATTATCTAAAGGCAGAGGACGACCTCTCCATCACGGGACAGTATCCGGGACGACCCGGACTGATCAGAGGTCTCTTCTATGCCCTGGATTATCCTGTTGTTTGCTGGCCTGCTTGAAATTGTCTGGGCCGTGGCGATGAAGCAATCTGCCGGGTTCACCCGGTTCTGGCCGACCGCCCTGATGGCGGTTTCGATGCTGGGTTCGTTCACCTTGCTGGCACTGGCCATGCGGACGCTGCCTTTGGGAACAGCCTATGTCATCTGGACGGGAATAGGAGCGGTTGGCGCGTTTACCGTCGGCATCTTGTTTTTGGGCGAAGCCCTGACCGCCACGCGGATCTGCGCGGCAGTCTTGATCATTGCCGGGATGGTGACGATGAAACTGGCCTGATCAGGCCTGTTCCAGAGCCTGAATGATGCCCGAGAAATCGTCAGCCTTCAGGCTTGCCCCGCCAACCAACGCACCATCCACGTTCGACACGGCGAAAATCTCGGCGGCGTTCGATGGCTTGACCGAGCCGCCATAAAGCAGCCGGACCGAACGCCCAACGCCTTCGCCAAAGCGCCGTTCCAGCCGCGCGCGGATAAAGTCATGCACCTGACCGATTTCATCCAGAGTGGGCACTTTGCCCGTGCCAATGGCCCAGATCGGTTCGTAGGCGACTATTAGGTTTTCGCCCGTTGCCTGAGCCGGGATCGAGCCGGACATCTGACCGCCGATTATATCCAGGGTATTGGCGGCCTCGCGCTGTTCCAGGCTTTCACCGACGCAGATGATTGCATTTAGCCCACCATTCATAGCGGCAATAGACTTAGCACGAACATCTTCATTCTGTTCACCATGGTCTTCGCGGCGTTCAGAATGGCCAAGAATGACGGCTGACGCTCCGGCGTCGACCAGCATCTGGGCGCTAATGTCACCTGTATGCGCGCCCGAGTTTGCCGCGTGGCAATCCTGCCCGCCTATCTGGATGTTTCCGCCCGGGACCTTCTCTTTGGCCCGATGGATCAAGGTGGCAGGTGGGCAGATCAGAATATCAACTGCCGGGGCAGCATGCATGTGAGAAAGGGCCTGAAGCTCGCTCAGGTCGGCAGCAGTCCCATTCATCTTCCAGTTTCCAGCCGCCAGTTTGCGCCGCATATCGCGTCCCCTTGAAATAAATCGGTTTTCTGGTGACCGGATATCATTGCCAGTCAGGTCTGACAATTCCGGTTGCAGAGCCCGTTGCAAAACGGCAGTTTCCGCCGCGATGAGGAATGAGCAATATGATCGAACATCTTGATCTTGAAAAACTGGATCGGTGCGACACGGCGGAATTGGCCAAATTGACCCGTGCCGTCGGTGAAGTTGGGTTTCTGACCGTGTCCAATACTGGTATCTCCGCCTGTCGGGTGGAACGGGTCATCTCGGCATATCACGCATTCTTCCGGCTGCCAGAGGCCGAGAAACGGCGTGTTGATATGGCTGTGACCGGGTCCAACCGTGGGTGGGGCGCCTCGCGCTCGGAACAGGTAGATCCCGCTGCAAATCCTGACTTCAAAGAGGTGTTCGATTGCGGATACGAGCTAGCTGAGACCAATAGGTACTTTGGCAAGAACCTCTCGGTTTATGCCCCGAACCAATGGCCGGAAGCTGTGCCCGAGTTTCGATCAATCATCGAGGCCTATTATGGTGACGCCTGTTCGGTTGCCATGCGGGTGTTGCGCGCCATTTCGGTGGCATTGGGCAAGGATGCCAACAGCTTTGACACTGCCTTCGACACGCCCATGGCCCTTTTGCGCGGCAATTATTACCCGCAACGTCCAGTCTGGGCAGGCGAAAAGGATTTCGGTATCGGAGCGCACACTGATTATGGCTGTCTGACCCTGCTGGCCACCGATGGTCGAGCAGGGTTAGAGGTACAGATGCCGGACCAGAGTTGGGCTCAGGTCCAAGCGCAGCCCGGAACATTCATTATCAATTTTGGGGAGATGCTGGAGTTCTGGACGGCAGGGGCGGTCAAGGCAACTCTGCACCGTGTGATCGGTGGATCTGCTGAAAGGCTGTCGGTTCCTTTGTTCTTCAACCCGTCTTATGACACCAATGTTGCCCCGCCACATTCAGAGAATGTAATCCAGGCAGGAGAGCACTTGACGCGTCGGTTCAACGAGACCTATGTGCACTTGCAGGCAGCGTCTTAAGGCTGAGTTGCAATGCTTTCGTCGAACTTGATGGATTCTCCGCAACCGCAGGCATCTACAACATTCGGGTTGCGGAACTTGAAACCGGATTCAAGTAACGAGACCTCATAGTCGATCTCTGTTCCAAACAGGAACATCTGTGCCATCGGGGCGATCATGATCCGCGCGCCGTCCTGCTCGACCACTTCATCATTGGTGTCAGGCTGGTCGACATAGTCCATGGTGTATTCCATCCCGGCACAGCCGCCTTTCTTGACGCCAATACGCAAACCAGCATGACCGCCCGAAGTCATCAGGCGGGCAATTTGCTCTGCAGCCTTTGGTGTCATTGTTACGGCCTGTTTGCCGGGGATGCCGAACATCATGATCTCCGTCGTTGTTCGTTGTTGCTAATGTAGTGCCGCGAGGCATCAGGCTCAAGACATAGCAGGTTTTCTTACCTAACTTTTACTGTCGGATTAGATTTCCCGCCCCGTGTGCCTGCATCCTAGAGTATCCCGAAACTGACTAATGCCGTTTCGCCTTTTGCCGTTCACTTGATCGTTTCCATAAATCTTTCTGCGATATTGCTTCTCTAAGAGCCGTCGAGTGATATCACAAAAACACGAAAAACTCGGGTGCCTTGGTTTTCCCAAGATACATATCCGGTTCCGTAGATTACCACTAAGCTATTCTCGGCTTCAAAAAAGTAGGCGAACGATCTCGTGAGGTCATAACGCCGGCGATAGTTATTCGTCCATTTCCAGCTGCCTTTTTCCAAGTTTACATTCGAAATTTCTCGTACTTTTTTGTCTTCAAAGAGTTTCGGGCATTCGCGTGTAGCAGTGCAATCTTTGATTGCATCAATCAACGAAGTCACGGGTTCGGGGATCTCGACCGTAAAGGTTGGCAATCCGACGATAGGTGTACCTCCAAGTCCTAGCGTCTCGACGCGATCAATCATTACCTGCCCATCTATATTCTCGATAATAAACCCTTCCAAATCCACGCATGTTACATCATTCGGAATAGGTTCGGATTCTTCCCAAAGCACTGCGCAATCGGGAACCTTTTGCTTTGGGAAGCTTGGAAGCGGCACCTCTGCCCACACCAGAAACGGAAAAAAGGTTATATACATAACCACTACCAAGATATTCATGTTAGTCATGTCTTAGGTTTCGCTCACATTGTCCAAGAATCGTTGGTCTTCTATTTTTCATGCTAGGGTATTGCTACGATAGTGGGAGGTGCGTTGAATCTTCTTTAGATTGCAAGGGTGACCCGCAAGATCAAGGCTCCTAGTCGCCACTTCACCGTTCCCTATCTCTTAGTTACCGTCGCGCGATCTATTCTCAGTTGCCTGGCCGATTCAGAGTAATTTCGCCCCGCTTTCTCAAAGGCCATAGTTACTTCGTTGCTTTACGGTCACCCACATAGGCCGGATTCCCCAACCTGCGCCACTGCGCCTGTGTCCTCTTGGCATCAACCCTTGCTTCCGCGCGATCTGTACATCTGAAGGCTCTGCCTCAAAATTGTTGCACTGGGAGGGGCATCCGCATAGCTTAAGAAGGATTTCATAAAGGTAGGGATTGAGGCATTAAGGTGAAGATAACAGCTTTTGAAAAAACACAAAATCTTGCCATTGCGTCTACGTTGCTGACGATGATTTTTGCTCAGGTGGCAAGTGCCGAAGAAAAGCAGCACCCCGTGAATTGCGCAACGGCCGAGGGCGACCTCAGGGCGATTGCGGCAGAACGCGAACATGCAGAGGAACAGCAGGCTGAAAGCGTTATCGCCATCACTCCGGCCGGGGCGCTTTTGGGACTGGTGACGGGTAAGGAAAAGGAAAGACTCTCAATGCTATCAGGTGATTACATTGAAAAGCTCGATCAAAGGTCAGCTGAGATTAAATCGACCTGTGGGATAAAATAACGTCTGCGAAAGCCCGGTATTTACCGGGCTGTGCTACATGAACCCAAGTTCAAGCCGTGCTTCGTCTGACATCATTTCCATGCCCCAGGGGGGCTCCCAGGTCAGTTCCACGTCAACTTCTTTAACGCCGGCCACGGGTTCGATTGCCTCGACGATCCACCCAGGCATTTCGCCGGCAACCGGGCAGCCGGGCGCGGTCAGTGTCATGATGACCTTGACCGCGTTTTCCTGGGTGATGTCGATCGTATAGATCAGACCCAGATCATAGATGTTTACAGGGATTTCGGGGTCATAAACCGTTCGGCAGGCGTCGACCACCGGCTCATAAAGAGGGTGTTCAATCGTTGAAGGGGCAATAAGAGGTGTGCCTTCAAACTGTTCGCTCGGATGAGTCATTCGTGCCTCGGGTTTGTTACCTGACGAATTATATAGGGAAAGCCTCGGGCAGCGTCCAGAGGCACAATGACACCCCCTTAAGGGGTGCCATAAGAGTTTAGTCGTTTATGTCATGTCTAAACTTCTTCACCTGGCCATGGGGCAGAGCAAAGACGCGGCGCAGGATCAGCCAGGCAATCAGCGACAGAGTCGCAAAGATCATAAGCAGGATCGGCAGCGACGGTGCTATTCCAGGGATTGCCAGCAGAATACCCGTCAGCCCGGCTCCGATGGCGAAACCCAGAAAGATGAACCCAGGTAGGACTATTTCGAGGATGCCCAAAGCCAACGCGCCAGCCAGCCATAGCCACCATGTTAACCAAAAGGGATCAGCCATTATGTACGTCCTTTCAACATGTTGAAGGCGTTTCCGAAAGCTTCAAGCGCATTGGCAGGTACAACGATAGTCTGCGAGCCATTGCCGGTGCCCAGCGTGTTCAATGCCTCAACCTGTTTCAATGCAACCTGGTACTGAGCCGCTTCGATACCGTTTTCCTTAATCGCCTGGGCAACAACACTGGTTGCAAAGGCTTCGGCTTCGGCTTGAATGCGGCGCGCTTTGGCCGTTTGTTCTGCCGCATAGAGTTCGGCGTCGGCCTGAAGCTCAACAGAGCGTTTCTTGCCCTCAGCCTCAGTCACCTGCGCGCGGCGCGCGCGTTCAGCATTCAACTGTTGCAGCATCGCGTCACGGGTCGCCTGATCGAGGTTAACGTCCAAAATCTCGGCGCGCGTCACTTCGATCCCCCAGTCATCCACGGCGGTTTCGACGCTTCCTTGAATCTGAGTGATCAGTTGAGCACGGTTCGACTGAACTTCGTCCAAGTCCATCTTGCCGATTTCCGCCCGGACGATACCGGCAACGGTCGTCGCGATAGCACCATCTACATCGCGGATGCGGTAGACTGTCTTTTCCGGCTCTAGGATGCGGTAAAAGACAGAAGTGTCGATTTGGACCAGAACGTTATCTTTTGTGATTGCGTCCTGCGTTGCATTGGGAAGCTGGCGTTCCAGAATGGATATCTTGTGCCGCGCAACATCCAGTAAAGGAACGATAAAGTTGATCCCAGGGCCAAGCACCGAATGCAGGCGCCCGAACCGTTCGACCACATACTTTTCTGATTGCGGCACGATTTTAATGCCTTTTAGCGTGATGATGACGATCAATGCCGCCGCGAGCAGGTAAATTATGTTCGAAGAAAGCAATCCAATGATTTGGTCTTCGGTCATATCTGTCCTCTTTTATTGTGTACGATAGTATACATTTGGGGTTTGAATCGCCCTTTTTCAACTCTGGTATGGAGGGATTGTGCTTGGATTCAAAACGCTGATCCATGGATTTTGGTTAGTTTTTGCTATTGTGACCGCTTTGCATCCCCTCGCGTTTGCGCTATCGGGCTGGGATGAAACTGATTATTGATACAGACCCCGGCATCGACGATGCGATGGCCATTGCATATGCCGCTGCAGCCCCCGAGATTGACTTGATCGGCCTGACGACCGTTTTTGGCAACACCCACGTTCATCAATCCAGCCGCAATGCACGGTTTTTGGTGGATAAACTTGGGTTGGACATTCCCGTCGCCCAAGGCGCGGCCTACCCACAGGGAACAGGACACCACGCACCGTCCGAACACGTTCACGGTCCCGAAGGTTTTGGGGATATTACCGATATCCCGGAAATCGGGGCGAACCATGATTTGAATGCCACGGAATTCCTGGTGAAAATGGCGCGCCGCCACAAGGGAGAACTGACGGTTTGTGCAATCGGCCCCTTGACTAATATTGCTGCGGCGATGCGTCTGGATCCTGAGTTTTCGCAGAACATCAAACAGTTGGTGATCATGGGTGGGGCGGTTTTCTGCCCAGGCAACATCACGGAACATGCCGAAGCAAACATCTATCACGATGCCCTTGCCGCAAATGAGGTGTTTGCAGCACCGCCGGCGACCGTTGTGGTTGGTTTGGATGTCACCTTGAAAACGCTGTACAAAAGTGCGGATTTTGACGGTCTGGCCCAACGCTCGCCCGATATGGGGGCTTTCCTGCGCGACATCTCGGTATTTTACCTGAAATTCTACAAGGATATCGGTGGGTTGGAGGGCTGCGGTCTGCATGACTCGACTGCTGTGATCGCCTGCACCCATGGCACGATGTTCGAGATGGTCGAAACCGGGGTTGAGGTAATTGTGGGTGGTACGGAATCCGGTGCTACGCGTCCGGACTCGACGCGACCGGCTGTGCTGGTATGCCGGGATGTTGACGGGGCAGGGGTTGTTGATCTGTTTACCCGGCAGGTTGCCTCTTTACCCTGACAACTTGCAATGGCTGAACAGATCGGGCAAATCCTGCCCGGTTCAGCGACCCGAGGATGCCCAATGACAGACCGTTTCTCATTTGACCTGAAGGCCACCGACGGCAAGGCCCGCGCCGGGGTGATCCACACTCCGCGCGGTGAGGTGCGTACTCCGGCGTTCATGCCCGTAGGCACTGCTGCGACGGTCAAAGCGATGATGCCGGAAAGTGTTCGTGCAACCGGAGCCGATATCTTGTTGGGGAACACCTATCACCTGATGCTGCGCCCTACGGCTGAACGCATCGACCGTTTGGGCGGGTTGCACAAGTTCATGAACTGGGATCGCCCGATCCTGACGGATTCCGGTGGATTTCAGGTCATGTCCCTGGCTGGTCTGCGCAAGCTGACCGAAAAGGGCGTGACCTTCAAATCTCATGTCGATGGGTCCAAGCACGAGCTGACCCCGGAACGCTCGATGGAGATTCAGCGTCTGCTCGGATCAGACATCGTGATGTGTTTTGACGAATGTCCGGCCTTACCCGCAGATCGAGATCGAATTGCTGAATCAATGCGCCTGTCGATGCGATGGGCCGATCGATCGCGACAGGCTTTCGGCGACCGTCCTGGGCATGCGTTGTTTGGGATCATGCAAGGCGGGCTGGAACAGGATTTACGCGAAGAAAGTGCCGAGGCGCTGAAAGCGATCGGATTCGAAGGTTACGCGGTTGGCGGTCTGGCCGTGGGCGAAGGTCAGGAGGCAATGTTTGGTTGCCTTGACTACGCTCCTGACTTCCTGCCAGCCGACAGACCGCGCTATTTGATGGGCGTTGGAAAGCCTGACGACATTGTCGGAGCTGTCGCCCGCGGGATCGACATGATGGATTGTGTCTTACCCTCACGGTCCGGTCGCACAGGACAGGTGTTCACTCGTTACGGCGTGGTCAACATAAAGAATGCCCGCCACGCAGATGACCCGCGCCCGCTGGATGAGGCCTGCTCATGCCCGGCGTGTTCGAACTATTCTCGCGCCTATCTACACCATGTGTTCCGCTCGAACGAGATGATCTCGGGCATGCTGCTGACCTGGCATAATCTGCACTATTTTCAGGAAATCATGCAGGGTATGCGCGATGCCATTGCTGCTGGCACATTCGATGTCTGGCAGGCGACCTTCCATGCGCAGCGCGCGCAAGGGGATATTGAACAGATTTAGGTTCAGCGCCTTTTCAGTAGACCTAACAAGACACCAGATTGAGGGCGCTTTACCTGCGTTTACCGAACAGCCAGCGCTTCTTTTGTGGTTTTGCATCAAGGTCGTAGCCAAACCCTTCGAAAAAGCTACGAACTTCTGGTGTCAACATCCCACGGCCACTTGCATATTGAGGCAGGTCGAAGCCACCGCCATAGTTCAGCTCGACAACGACCGGACCAGACTCGGTTATAGCGATGTCGGTCGACTGATATCGAATTGGCTGAAAGGTTCTTGCAGCACGGTCATTTATTTCGATCAATTCGTCCCAAAAAGGCAGTTTCAAGCCCATTAAACCGGGGTTGTCAGGATGGTCATCCAGGAATTCTGTTTCCATCTTGGCGCGGCGCGCGACGGTTTCGATAACGCCGGTTTCGATATTGATCGAACAAGCAAGGTTCCCCGGTCTCCAGAAGGCGTCCGCAATATTGGGGCCCTGCGGAAGTTTAATAACGGCAACTGGGCAAAAGACGTCGTTTTCTCTTACCAACGTAACCATTCGGACCGTTGCAAGGGCTGAAGCGTAGTCTTGGATTGCAGAGTGATTTTTGAGCAAAGGTTGCACGACATATGAATTCTGCCCAACGAACTCGTCTAGGAATGCCTCATAGGTGATCGGCGGTTGGCCCGCACAAGTGATAGTGGATTGATCCGCGTCCTCGATCAAAAAGGCCCCAAAACTTACCATCCCCTCGACGATCTTTCCGAAAAGCCCACCTTCCAGATGGTTGCAAACGAGATCGCGCAACGCCTCAGGAGTGTTGATTTTCGTAACCCCGGGGTAGTGTCGGTTCGAACGGTCGATGACGCCAACGGTTTCCGGGACAGGTACACCTGCTGTTTCAAGCAAAGTAGAAGCCAGTATCTTGTCTTCTGCGGCACTGTTCCAACCATGATGGTTACACTTGTGGGCGATGGGCCAATGGAGATCATTGGAGATGTATGCCGCGCGTTCGGCGTCGGTAAAGCGGTCTTCGTGATGAAGGCCATTGCGCACATACTCGACCATATTCAAACGGCTGGGAGGCTTTGCCATTTGATTGAAGCTCCGTTGGACTTGTAAAACAGAGCGCCCAGAGCTTTTGGCGGCATGCGCTAAAAGAGTCGCATGATCGGAGTCGCGGGCAGATAAGTACCGTTGATGGTCGGATTCCGCAGCATTGATATTTTTTGGATTTGTCATCTCTACGACTCACAGTAATCGATCAGAAGTTGGGGTATGCAATCATATTGTTTGCGATGATGGCAGGCTTTGGGCAATTGCCTGTTAGATAGTGTTGTACTTTTGCTGTTGGTTTCTGAATTTCCAGGCAGGCAATCGCTGAAGAAACCAAGCGGGGTCAAATTGAGAATTTGACAAGACCGATCATGTTATCGTCTTGCGGAGGCGCAACCTTCCGGTCATTGTTAGGTCCACTACAGGTAAGGTTGAAATAGGACGCTTGGCGCACCACCTTTACCTTCCAGACAGGAGACGGCCGGGGGTTGCCTAGATGAGGGACCAGTGCCGTCTTGCCAAAGATAAGGATTGAGCATGCAAGAGCCCCTGAATTCCTCATACCCAGTACTTCCGCTGCGCGACATTGTGGTTTTTCCTCATATGATCGTGCCTTTGTTCGTGGGTCGGGAAAGGTCTGTCCGCGCACTTGAGGAAGTGATGCAGGACGATAAGCAAATTCTGCTGTCTAGCCAGATTGATCCAGGTGATGACGATCCGGAAATCGACGGAATCTATCGCTCAGGCGTGCTGGCGAATGTGCTGCAGCTGCTGAAGCTTCCAGATGGAACCGTGAAAGTTCTGGTCGAGGGGCAAGCGCGCGTACAGATTACAGAATACCTTGATAACGAAGAGTTTTTTGAGGCTCGCGCAGAATATCTGACCGAGATTCCGGGTGATGTGACCACTACACAAGCGTTGCTTCGCACCGTTGCCGACGAGTTCGAGCGCTATGCCAAAGTCCGCAAGAACATTCCCGAAGAAGCACTGACCGCTGTTGGCGAAACCGCCGAACCCGCCAAGTTGGCCGACCTTGTGTCGGGGCATCTAGGTATCGAGGTCGAGCAAAAGCAGGAACTGCTGGAAACACTGTCGGTCAGCGAACGGCTTGAAAAGGTCTATGGCCTGATGCAGGGCGAGATGTCGGTTCTGCAGGTCGAGAAAAAGATCAAGACCCGTGTCAAAACCCAGATGGAGAAGACACAGCGTGAATATTATCTGAATGAGCAGATGAAAGCCATTCAGAAGGAACTTGGCGATGGCGAAGACGGCTCGAACGAAGTGGCCGAGCTGGAAGAGAAAATCGCCGAAACCAAGCTGTCGAAAGAGGCGCGTGAAAAGGCCGAAGGTGAGCTGAAGAAGCTGCGCAATATGAGCCCGATGTCGGCTGAGGCCACGGTCGTGCGCAATTACCTCGACTGGATTTTGGCCCTGCCTTGGGGCACCAAGTCCCGCGTTAAAAAAGATCTTGGTCGCGCGCAGGAAATTCTGGATGACGATCACTATGGGCTTGAGAAGGTCAAGGAACGGATCGTCGAATATCTGGCGGTTCAACAGCGTTCGAAAAAGCTGAAAGGCCCGATCCTGTGTCTTGTTGGCCCTCCGGGCGTTGGTAAAACGTCGCTGGGTAAATCCGTTGCCAAAGCTACTGGGCGCGAGTTCATTCGCATCAGTCTCGGCGGCGTGCGCGACGAATCCGAGATCCGCGGCCACCGCCGGACCTATATCGGCTCAATGCCCGGCAAGATTATCCAGGCGCTGAAAAAGGCGAAAACCACGAACCCGCTGATCTTGTTGGATGAAATCGACAAGATGGGGCAGGATTTCCGCGGTGATCCGGCGTCGGCCATGCTGGAAGTGTTGGACCCGGAACAGAACAGCACGTTCATGGATCACTACCTTGAGGTTGAATATGACCTGTCCAACGTGATGTTCCTGACCACCTCCAACAGCTATAACATGCCCGGGCCTTTGCTCGACCGGATGGAGATCATACCTCTGGCGGGCTATACCGAAGATGAAAAGAGCGAGATCGCCAAGCAGCACCTGATCAGTAAGCAGATCAAGAACCACGGTCTGAAAGCCAATGAGTTCGAACTATCCGATGAGGCGCTGCAATCGATTATCCGCACCTACACCCGAGAAGCTGGCGTGCGGAACCTTGAACGCGAAATCGCCAAGGTGGCGCGGAAGTCGCTGACCAAGATCATCAAGAAAGAGGCGCAGTCGGTCACGGTGACGCCGGACAATCTGGATGAATTCTTGGGCGTGCCCAAGTTCCGCTATGGTTTGGCTGAACAGGACGATCAGGTTGGGGTTGTAACAGGTCTGGCCTGGACCTCCGTTGGCGGCGATCTGCTGCATATTGAGGCGCTGAAACTGCCCGGTAAGGGGCGGATGAAGACCACGGGGAAGCTGGGCGATGTGATGAAGGAATCCATCGATGCGGCCTCATCTTATGTGCGGTCAATCTCACCTAAGATCGGGGTGAAGCCGCCCAAATTCGACAACCTGGACATCCACGTCCACGTACCGGACGGGGCAACGCCCAAGGATGGTCCTTCGGCCGGTTTGGCAATGGTGACCTCAATCGTATCGGTTCTGACGGGTATCCCGGTGCACAAGGATATTGCCATGACAGGAGAGGTTTCCTTGCGCGGCAATGCGATGCCCATCGGTGGTTTGAAGGAAAAGCTGCTGGCGGCTCTGCGCGGCGGGATCAAGACTGTTCTGATTCCGGAAGAGAATGAGAAAGACCTGGCCGAAATTCCTGACAACGTGAAGGAGGGGCTGAAAATCATCCCGGTCACGCATGTTTCGGAAGTTCTGAAACACGCTCTGGTTCGGGATCCTGAACCTGTCGAATGGGACGAAGCCGCAGAAGAGGCCGCCGCGGCTGCGGCCAAAACGGCTGAGAACACGTCCCCGTCCGCCAGGGCGCACTAAAGGTCAGAATATGGCAATTAGGGGCGGGGTTAGCACCTCGCCCTTTTTCTTTGGTCAGACCAAATAGTCAGCCAATTACTGGCTTTGCATGTCGGATCGCAGATTGTGAAATGGTGGGTGATAAGAGATTTGAACTCCTGACATCTTCGATGTGAACGAAGCACTCTACCACTGAGCTAATCACCCGTGAGCAGGGGTCTTATAAGGAGTTCAGCAATGCCGCAAGAGGTCTTTGCGCCTTTTGGGCCCCGGGGATTACCCCGCAAATGCCCAGTCGAGGTGCCCATAAACGGGCGGCCTTGTGGGGCCGCCCTTTCACTTTTTTGATGTCAAAGAATGAAATCGTCCTGGGTCAGATCGTGCAAGCCAGAGATCTTGATAACCATCTCAGGATTTTTGTCGCCGTCAGTATCCACAAGAACAAGTGTGAAGTCGTTCTTGGTGCCTGCGTTGTTTTTCTTGACGTAATAGATTTCGCCTTCGTCCGACGTCTGGGCCGGTGTTGTACCGTTGAAGACAAATGAATCATCGCCGTCAATTACGGTGCTTGCGTCGATCGCACTTAGGTCGATCTTGTCTTCACCCTGAGTGAAATCGGTAATCCGGTCGGCATATTTTGCTTTGCGCGAACTTTCGGTTGTTGACGTGAACACAAACTCATCGGCCCCTTCGCCGCCGGTCATGGTGTCCCTTCCGGCACCACCGATCAAAGTATCGCTGCCTGCGCCACCATTCAGGGTATCTTTGCCAAGGCCCCCGTCCAGGCGGTCAGACCCTCCATTACCCTGCAGGATGTTTCGACCGTCCGTACCTGTAATGTCGTCATTTTGCTCGGACCCATCGACGTTTTCGACACCCGTAATGGTATCGGTTCCGTATCCGGTTGCCTGTGCATTGGTGTCAGACAAATCAACGGTTACGGCGCTTGTGCCGATATAACGCAACCAATCAAGGCCCTCTCCGCCGTCAATGATATCGTCGCCGTCGCTGTCCTCGGCTACAAAGTTGTCCGTGCCCTTGTGGCCGTACAGTTCGTCGTTTCCAAGACCTCCGGTCAGGGTGTCATTGCCGCCACCCCCAAGAACAATGTCATTACCCTCGCCAGCAGAAATAACATCGCTACCGCCAAATCCTTCCAACCGGTTATCAACTTCATTCCCGACGATGATGTCGCCCTTGTTGCCGCCCTGCGCTTTCTCAATGACGACCCCATTTGCGATCGTAAATCCACCGGTTACGCCTTTGGCATGGGAAGGAGTGCCACCTGCATCGCTGCCATCAAGATCCGCGTCATTGAGGTTGATCGTGACGCTGCGATCAACACCCTTTGCCGAAATTGTATCGATTCCATCTGTATCCCAGATGGATGTCCAGAATGTTCCGGCGCCATTCTTGCCTTTGATTTTATAGACGTTGTCGTCGGTGTTGTGGTCCGTCGTTCCGTAGATGGCCTGCAACGCAGCTATATCAAGGGCCATAGGCGAGGCAGTGCCGCCAGCCTTATATGTCTTCAGAGGAACAACTTCGGGATAGCCCGAGTTGTAGGACATGATGGTGTAAACACCCTGGTTCTGCCCATCTGTCCCGTAGTCGTCGAAGGGCTGCGTAACCCCCGGAAAAATAGTCGAGCTGCCGCCTTCATCATGTGGGTGGGCTAGGCCAAGGCCGTGAAGAATCTCATGAATGATTGTCGCGAAGCCTTCACCGCCTTTGCGTAAGGCCTCTTTGCTAAACAGAGGCGTATCATAGGCAAAGATGCCGAACAGGGCGTCAATGCCAGAATCCTGCAGCAGGGGGTCGTCACCCGGAACTTGATGGACACCAAGAGATCCGGGTCCGCCAAGATCGTTTTGGGTCAGCAAAGCGTAGGTGATGTTAACGTCATTAATCTCGCCTGCTGGTGTCAGAAAGCCGACTTCGTTGAACTCGATCGGAATGATCGTTTCGATAATTGCAAATGCTTTGCGGATTGCTTCCTTCATGTAGGAGGCAAAGCCACGGCGACCTAACGATCCATCATCGAAGGAGTATGTGATTGTGCCCGGAGCACTGACGCCTCCGGTGCTGGTGTCCCAAGACGTGCCCCAAATCAGGCTGTCTACATAAACATGGCCGGTAACATTTGCACCCGGAGAAGTTGTGCTGGCAACTGACATCTTAAATTTCTTCCTTGTCTAACACGCCGTTTGTTCCCGGTTTTTCCGGAATACAAAATTGGCGCCGTATATATTGACCGGTTCTAGAATCGGTAATTCTTCCTTTGGCATCAGAAATTTCCAACGTTTTGGCCCGAGGATCAACCGAGCGTATGAAGTCTCTTTTGGCAGAGGTGTTTGTAATCGTCTTGCAGACCATTTGTGGTTGAAATGAGGCAGAACGCGGCAAGCTTTGGGTAACTCTCTGCCAGCAAGTTGATATGACTGTTCACTTTGGGTTTATGTCAGAATAAGCTTGGGGAAGAGTTTGGGGGCTGTCCTGAGATCTGGATCTAGCGGACCCATGCCAGGTGATGTGCTGCTCAAGGTTTCAGAATATTTTTGTCTGGCCAAAGGCAGCGGGTTGTGAATTATCGGCTGGTTTCTGTTTGGCCATTCGTCGTGTGACGAGAAAACATCTCTAACAAAAATTACGTTCTGAGAAAAAACTTCAATTCGCCGCTTGACGATGTCCGGGCGTGGCCATAATACACCCCAACGTTCAGCAACGAACGGGCAGCGGGCGGTTGTAGCTCAGTTGGTTAGAGTACCGGCCTGTCACGCCGGGGGTCGCGGGTTCGAGCCCCGTCAACCGCGCCATCGCTGCCATCCTTGGTCCAGGGTAAAGGCCACGAAATAGATGCGCGGTTGTAGCTCAGCTGGTTAGAGTACCGGCCTGTCACGCCGGGGGTCGCGGGTTCGAGCCCCGTCAACCGCGCCATTTTCCACTAGTTTTCAGAAATCATACCGTTTACCGGGTGACTCTATTGGTGTTGTTGTCAGTAGGTGGCGGCAACATCTCTCTCGTTCACATTTTGTTCTAACTTTTCTGTTGGAGACTCAGTGTGGCTCGCTTATCTCTAGGACACTTATGTGTTGGGGGCCAAACATGGCTGAGCTGAAGAATATCGAGGTGCGCGGCGCGCGCGAACATAACCTCAAAGGCATTGACGTGGATATTCCGCGTGACCAGCTTGTGGTCATCACTGGTCTGTCAGGCTCGGGCAAGTCGTCGCTTGCCTTTGACACGATCTATGCGGAAGGGCAGCGCCGGTATGTCGAAAGCCTGTCGGCCTATGCCCGGCAATTTCTGGATATGATGGAAAAGCCAGATGTGGACCATATCAGTGGTCTATCTCCGGCTATTTCCATCGAACAGAAGACGACCTCAAAGAACCCACGGTCTACCGTGGGAACCGTGACCGAGATTTACGACTATCTGCGCCTGCTGTTTGCCCGCGCTGGTACACCGTTCAGCCCTGCCACGGGCAAGCCGATCGAAGCCCAGCAGGTACAGGATATGGTCGACCGGATCATGACGATGGAGGAGGGCACGCGAGGGTATCTCCTGGCCCCGATCGTTCGGGACCGAAAGGGCGAGTATAAGAAAGAGTTTCTGGAGCTGCGCAAGCAGGGGTTTCAACGCGTCAAGGTTGATGGCGCGTTTCATGAGCTGGACGAGCCGCCGACACTGGACAAGAAATTCCGCCATGACATCGACGTTGTGGTCGACCGGTTGGTCGTGCGCGAAGGTATGGAAACGCGGTTGGCGGACAGCTTGCGCACGGCGCTTGATTTGGCCGATGGCATTGCGATTTTGGAAACCGCACCACGTGAAGGCGACCCGGAGCGGATTACGTTCAGCGAGAATTTTGCCTGCCCTGTCAGTGGCTTCACCATCCCCGAGATTGAACCACGCCTGTTTTCCTTCAATGCACCCTTTGGGGCCTGTCAGGATTGCGACGGGCTGGGTGTCGAGCTGTTCTTTGATGAACGCCTTGTCGTTCCGGATCAGACACTGAAACTGTATGACGGCGCCTTGGCACCCTGGCGCAAAGGTAAGTCGCCGTATTTTCTGCAGACCATCGAAGCCATCGCGCGACATTATGAGTTCGACAAAAACACGCCGTGGAAAGATTTGCCCGAAAAGGTGCAGCAGGTTTTCCTGCGCGGGTCGGGTGAGGAAGAAATCCAGTTCCGCTATGACGAGGGAGGCCGGGTATATCAGGTAACCCGCAGTTTCGAAGGCGTTATCCCGAATATGGAGCGCCGCTATCGCGAGACTGACAGCGCCTGGATACGCGAAGAATTCGAACGCTATCAAAACAACCGGTCCTGCGGCAGTTGCGAAGGCTATCGACTGCGGGCCGAGGCGTTGGCCGTCAAGATCGCCGGATTGCATGTCGGGCAGGTCGTGCAGATGTCGATCCGCGAGGCGCTGGCTTGGGTTGAGGATGCTCCGAACCATCTGAGTGCTCAGAAAAATGAAATCGCGCGGGTGATCCTCAAAGAGATCCGCGAGCGTTTAGGATTTCTGAATAACGTTGGTTTGGAGTACCTTACGCTGTCACGTTCAAGTGGAACGCTTTCGGGCGGGGAAAGCCAGCGCATCCGTCTGGCCAGCCAGATCGGTTCGGGTCTGACCGGGGTGTTGTATGTACTGGACGAACCTTCGATCGGGTTGCATCAGCGCGACAATGACCGCTTGCTGGGTACACTCAAAAACCTGAGGGATCAGGGGAACACGGTCATCGTCGTAGAACATGACGAGGAAGCCATCCGCGAGGCCGACTATGTCTTTGACATCGGTCCGGGTGCGGGTGTGCATGGTGGGCAGGTGGTTAGCCATGGTACCCCGTCCGAGATCGCGACCGATGCAGCCTCGATCACCGGCCAATACCTGTCAGGCACCCGCGAAATTCCGGTGCCGTCCGAGCGGCGGAAGGGGAACAAAAAGAAAGTTACTGTGGTCAAGGCCACCGGGAACAATCTGAAGAAGGTGACCGCTGATTTCCCTCTGGGCAAATTCGTCTGCGTGACCGGCGTATCGGGCGGTGGGAAATCGACATTGACGATTGAAACCCTGTTCAAGACAGCCTCAATGCGGTTGAACGGCGCGCGGCAGACACCTGCACCGTGTGAGACGATCAAGGGGCTCGAGCATCTGGACAAGGTGATCGACATCGACCAGCGGCCCATCGGGCGTACACCACGTTCCAACCCGGCCACGTATACGGGGGCGTTCACGCCGATCCGTGACTGGTTCGCCGGTCTGCCCGAGGCCAAAGCGCGAGGGTACAAGCCTGGCCGGTTCAGCTTTAACGTCAAAGGCGGTCGGTGCGAGGCTTGTCAGGGCGACGGCGTCATCAAGATCGAAATGCACTTTCTGCCCGATGTCTATGTAACCTGCGAAACCTGCAAAGGCGCGCGGTACAATCGGGAAACGCTCGAGATCAAGTTCAAGGGCAAGTCCATCGCGGATGTCCTTGATATGACAGTGGAAGATGCACAAGAGTTCTTCAAAGCCGTGCCGTCGATCCGCGATAAGATGGACGCGCTGGCGCGGGTCGGTCTGGGGTATATCAAGGTCGGGCAACAGGCGACGACCCTGTCGGGCGGTGAAGCGCAGCGGGTGAAGCTGTCAAAAGAACTCTCCAAACGCTCAACTGGTCGGACGCTTTACATTCTGGATGAGCCGACGACCGGTCTTCATTTCGAAGACGTCCGCAAGCTGTTGGAAGTGCTGCATGAATTGGTTGATCAGGGTAACACGGTTGTTGTGATCGAACACAATCTGGATGTTGTCAAAACGGCCGACCACATCATTGATATCGGGCCCGAAGGCGGTGACGGTGGTGGTGAAATTGTCGCCACGGGAACGCCCGAAGATGTTGTTGCTGTGGAACGCAGCCATACGGGCAGGTATTTGAAACAGTTGCTGAACCCCGAGCGGGTCGCGGCGGAATAACCTCCGTCGCGGCAACTTCAGTATTTGGCGTATCGCAGCGTCTGCCAGTGGCGCAGTATTGGCGGAAAGAACAGTAACACGAAGCCGAAGCTGACATGGGCAAAAATCATCATCGGGATCCATAGCAGAACGCCAACCAGCCCAATAATCCCGGAAACACGCGCGGCTGAGTTCGCCGACATAATGCGCGTGAGCAAAGCAAAGAGCAGACGCCCCCCATCCAGCGGCATCAGGGGCAGCATGTTAAACAGCGCCAGCCATAGGTTTAGCTCTACCCTCACCACCAGAACCCAGCCAATTTCGGGCGAGTTGGAAACGGTTCCAGCAATGAACACACGGTCCACAGGGTCAGGTTCACAATCGGCCCCATGGCCACAATCAATTCGTCTTCATATGCCGAGGTTGACCGGCGATGTTCGCAGAATCCGCCGCCCCCATAAACGACGATTGGATTGACTGGCACGCCTTGCGCAAGACAGCCCCATGCGTGGCCCAACTCGTGCAGGAGGATCGAAATCAACTAAATCGCCACGAAGGTGAGCGCATAGAGCAGGTTGACCGGATCGGCCTTAAATCCGACAACGATCAAAACCAGAAAAATAAGGCTTTGGCTGAAATGTATCGGTACGTTCCATCGGCCGCGGGGCTCAAATAGCACGTTTTCAGTATTCATAATAAAACCTCGAAATAGTGAGGTTTATGATGATGTTAGATCGTGTCAAAATTTTAAAACAGGCCGGAAAATGCCCGAGCCTGCTTACTTTCTCAAATCGACTGTGGTTGGTTTTCGCCCGCTTGAATTCAGGCCGTGCTTGTCAGTTCAGGATGTCTGCAACCGCGCCGATCAGGTTCAGAACTTTGCGTGTATCTGGGTCGACCCGATACACGTAGTCGCCTGCGCGGACATAGCTTCCCCTATTCAGCCCATACCGAAACGGATCATCAATCCAGCGATAGTCGCCATTGATAAACTCGCCATTTCTGTACAGCTTTTTGGCCTGTCCCGGAGGGACACAGGGTACGTTTTTCTTAGCCAGACCCGGCGGGCAGTGGCCGGCGTTTCCAGTTGCAACAATACCGCCCTGAGGCGCAATGCGGATGACCTTATTCTTGTTCTTGCCGTTTCCTTTCCCGTTACCGGCCATGGCCGCCACCGGGGTCATGACCAGAGCAAGAACAGTAAGCGCTTTGACCAAATTATGCGTCATCGTAGCCCCCTGGAATCGATGTTGAACTTCTCCATTAGATGGACATCGGCAGGAAAGGGGTCAACCCTATGGGCAGGAAGCCGCCCAAGGGCATCCTAGTTCCGACCGCGCTTTTCAAATCGCGGAAGCATGGCCGAGAAGTCCAGCCCCAGCCCATCTTCGCTTTCGACGAATTGCTGATACAGCTCGGTCGCCATCATCCCCATTGGGGTGTCGGCATCCGTGCTTTCCGCCGCCTGCTGACTGAGGCGCAGGTCTTTCAACATCAGTTCGGCGGCAAAGCCGGGTTGATAACCATTGTCGGCCGGGCTTTGCGGGCCGATGCCTGGGGCAGGGCAGTATGCGTTCATCGTCCAGCTATAGCCCGAGGAGGTGCTGACAACGTCGAACATTTTCTGCCGGTCCAGCCCCAACTTGTCGGCCAGCGCGAAGGCCTCGCAGGTTGCAATCATGGTGACGCCCAAAATCATGTTGTTGCAGATCTTGGCCGCCTGACCCGCGCCCGCGTCTCCGCAATGCACTGCCTTTTGCCCCATGATGTCGAACAAGGGCCGGGCTTTTTCAAATGCCTCGGCGCTTCCACCTGCCATGAATGTCAGCGTCCCAGCCGAGGCGCCTCCGATACCGCCCGAGACGGGCGCGTCGACGGCCAAAACTCCCGCAGCCAAAGCCATATCGGCAACAGCTCGAGCGCTGTCGACATCCACTGTCGAACAATCGACCCAGACGGCCCCTTCATTCATCGCTGGAATGATCTCATTTGCGACGGATCGAAGTATCTGGCCATTCGGAAGCATGGTGATGACGATGTCTGCGTCTTTTGCAGCGTCGGCCCCTGACC
This sequence comes from Ruegeria sp. CDSC042, assembly GCF_059610745.1. Lineage (NCBI taxonomy): Bacteria > Pseudomonadati > Pseudomonadota > Alphaproteobacteria > Rhodobacterales > Roseobacteraceae > Ruegeria > Ruegeria sp. CDSC042. The sequence continues at coordinate 773,946 of NZ_JBXWOF010000001.1, read as the reverse complement.
CAGTCAAAGTAACACCGGAAACCGACACCTCGGCCATATCAAACCCAGCGACTTCATGCCCGGCATTGGCAAGATTGACTGCCATTGGATTGCCCATGTTTCCAAGGCCGATAAACCCGATTTTCATTCTTTAATCCTCCTCGAATGTCAGGGCGACGCTGCCCAGGGGCCGCAGCATTGCGGAAATATCCACGGCGGGAACAGGTTTGCCATGGTGACGCCAATTAGGAGAGCGATCCTTGTCTATGATCTGCGCGCGGATACCTTCCAGAAAGTCTCCGTGTTCCATGGCGCGCGCCGTAAAGCGGTATTCCATCTCCAGGGCTTTTCGGATCGACAGATCCAGCGCCTTAAGCCGATGGATCATTTCAATGGTACAAGCCACGGATAGTGGAGAGTTGCGGCCCATCAACTTTTGCGCCGCGTCAGAGAACGGGGTCTCGGAAAAGCGCAACGCGTTGAGGATGTCGTTCAACCCCTCGCCATTGAAAAGCACGTCGATTTCCGCCTGGACCTTTTCAAGTTTACCTGTGGGTGGCGTCTGGGAATGCTCGACCAACAGGTCTGTGCTCCCGGAAGCTTCGAGCAGTTCGATCAAGCCGGGCCATTCTTCAATGGGGATAAAATGGTCGGCAAAGCCCGCATAAATGGCGTCCGCAGGGCCCATTCGGTGACCTGTTGTGCCCAAGTATTCTCCCAGTCGACCCGGAGCCAGCGCGAGCATCAGAGAGCCACCAACATCCGGCACCAAACCGATAGAGCACTCGGGCAGGGCAATCTGAGATGTTTCACAGACTATGCGGTGGCTTCCGTGGCACCCAATTCCGACGCCGCCACCCATAGTAAACCCTTGTAGGAAACTGACCACGGGCTTGGGGTATTCGAAAATCAGTGCATTCAGCCTGTATTCATCGCGCCAGAAAGTCTGCCCATAGGCAAAGTCGCCTTTGCACCCGGTATCATAAAGCTCTGCGATATCTCCCCCGGCGCAAAATGCTTTATCGCCAACGGCGTCCAGTATGATCAGGTCAACTGACTCGTCCTCGCGCCAGTTGCGCATGGCCGTATCTATCGCCATGCACATGTCATAACTCAGCGCGTTCAAAGACTTGGGGCGTGTCAGAGTGATGCGTCCAGCGCGGCCGGTAGTGTGAATTTCAATATCTGGCATCGGGGTCTCAGCGTTGGGCAAGCATCTGACGAGAAACAATGACGCGCATGATCTCGTTTGTGCCTTCCAGAATTTGATGAACGCGCAAGTCGCGGACAAGCTTTTCGATACCGTAATCGGCGAGATACCCATAACCGCCGTGCAGTTGCAGGCATTGGTCGACCACTTTTGATCCGGTTTCAGTCACGAATTTCTTGGCCATTGCACAGAACTTGGTGGCGTCCGGAGCGCCCGTGTCCAGTTTCCAGGCCGCCTGACGCAAGAACGTCCGGGCCGCCTGCAATTCTATTTCCATATCCGCAAGCCTGAACTGCAGCGCTTGAAACTGATCAATCGACTTCCCGAATGCCTGACGCTCGGACATATACTGAAGCGTCATGTTCAGACCTGCTTGTGCCGCCCCCAAAGAACATGAGGCAATATTCAAGCGACCGCCATCCAGGCCCATCATCGCATATTTGAATCCGTCACCTTCTGTACCCACCAGATTGCCCGCCGGAACTTTGCAGTCGTCAAACTGAACCTGTGCCGTTGGTTGGCTTTTCCAGCCCATCTTTTGTTCAAGCGCGCCAAAGCTAAGACCTGGAGTGCCATCTTCGACATACAGAGTTGAAATCCCTTTGGGGCCATCCTGTCCGGTGCGCACCATACAGACATAAGCATCTGAGTATCCGCCGCCCGAGATGAAGGCCTTTGTTCCGTTCAGCGTATAACCTTCGTTCGTGCGTTCGGCGCGAGTTTTCAGCGCGGCTGCGTCCGAGCCTGATCCGGGTTCGGTCAGGCAGTAGCTGAGGACTGTATTCAGGTTAAGAATATCCGGCATGATCCGCGATTTCAGCTCATCCGCGGCAAATGTGTCCAACATCTTGGCGCACATATTGTGGATCGTCAGGAAGGCCGCGACTGAAGGGCAAGCCATCGAAAGGGCCTCGAACACCATCGTCGCATCCAGCCTACTAAGACCGGAACCGCCACTATCTTCGGACACATAGAGACCGCCAAAGCCAAGCTCTCCTACACGGGGCCAAAGGTCTTTGGGAATAGTGCCATCTGCCTCCCATTGCCGGGCGAAGGGTGCGATATGCTCCTGCCCGAACTCATAGGCCATATCGAAGATAGCAGTTTGCTCTTCGGTTGGTGCAAAATCCATTGGTTTCCTCCCACGTCGCCGGATGAATTGAACGAGTGTTTATTTCCTGATTCTTACAGAAATTTTGCACGCCCAGCAATTCCTGACAGGGATATTGCGAAAACGATTAGATCATACTTCGAGGCAGGTCATAAATCCTGATGGAATTCTTCGATCAGATGCTGAACCACAGCCCTGCCTGCATCCGCACCTTTGGCCGTCGCTTCGGCGTGAACACGTCGTTGCCGCGTGGCAGATGTGCCGTTTTGTGCGATTTGCTGTAGCCGGGCAAGTTCAGTCATGGTGCCCAGTGCTTCGGCGTCTTCGGCCAGCATACCCATCAGTTCCCCCATAAGTTCCGGCATGGGCTTGATGGATCGATCCCCGAAATCAATCATGCCTTCGCCGACTCCGTAACGCTGCGCACGCCACCGGTTTTCACCAATCAGGAACCTGTCATATTGCCGCCAACGCAAATTGCGGTCTTTCAGACGGCACAACATTCGAACCAGCGCCTGCACCATGGCGGCCAGCGACAATGTGTGCTCCAACCTCGGCTGCACGTCCATGATGCGTGTTTCAAGCGTTGGAAAGCGATGCGAGGGGCGCAAATCCCACCAGATTTTCGAGGTATCCTCGATCACGCCAAGTTCGACCAGAATGCCTGTCGTACGTTCATATTCCGACCAACTTGCCAGAACAGGTGGTAATCCGGTGCGGGGCAGGTTGTCGAATACGGTAAGACGATAGGAAGACAGGCCGGTATCCTCTCCGTTCCAATAGGGCGAGGATGTGGAGAGCGCCAACAGATGCGGCAGGAAATAGGAAAGCTGCGGCATCAGGTCGGCCCGCAAGGATGGTTCTTCAACACCGACATGCACATGCATCCCGCAGATCAGCATCCGTCGCGCGACACCGCCCAGGGCATGCTGCAAGGCGTCATAGCGCTCTCGGCGCGTGTGGTGCTGTTTCTTCCAGTCCGCAAAGGGGTGGCAGGACACAGCAATCGGGGCCAGATTGTATTCGGCGGACCGATCCGCCACACCCGCCCTCAGGCGTTTCAAATCTTCTCGGGCCGTGCGGATCGTCGCATGGGGGCGGGTGCCAACCTCGATCTGGCACTGCAGAAACTCAGGGCTGACCTGGCCCTGAAAATCGGCCTGGCAGGCTTCCATCAGGGCAGCGGGTGCTTGGGCAAGTTCAAGGCTGTCGCGGTCGACCAGAAGATACTCTTCCTCAATGCCCAGCGTGTATTCCTGCTGCATGGCGGCCCTCTTTCTAGCTTTATGCGAAACAGTGAATACGGAAATACGCTTTTTGCCAAGTGTTTACCGGCAGAGTCCTTGCGGTCATCGGGCTAGCAACGGTAAGGAACGGGTCAAAGTTCAGAAGAACCCCGGAGCCTTTGTGTGAAACCCAGGAAATTCCCCCGGCTGAATGCCGTTCTCGACCGATTTGGTGTCAGGCTGATTGACAAAGTCACGGAACGGGACGAGCGCGCCCGGCTGGAGGCGTTCGAAAGGGCAGGCGGGCTGACCCGTCCGGCTTATTCGTTGTCACCGGGAATGGCCGATTTCGACATCTCGCAGCTGGTAGCCGAATATGGTGAACATGCCGCCGCTTTGGCTGCATTGAAAGATCCGTCCCGCAATCAAACCGGGTATAGGATCGGCAACGGGTATTATGACAGCCCAGATGCGGATGCGTTGTATCTTATGGTCCGTCGTTTCAAACCCAAGCGGGTGATTGAGGTTGGCTGCGGTAATTCAACGCGCGTGACACGGCAGGCTGTATTGGATGGCGGGCTGCAGACGCAAATCACCGCGATTGATCCTTATCCGCGCGCGGACATCGCGCATGTTGTCGATCAATTCGAACAGAAACGGTTGGAAGAGGTCGATCCAGCCCTCTTCGAACAGCTTGAAGCGGGTGACATCCTGTTCATCGATTCCAGCCATGTTGTCCGGATGAGCAATGATGTCGCGCATCTGTTCTGTCGCATCATACCGGCCTTAAATCCGGGCGTTGTGATCCATGTGCACGATGTTTTTCTACCCTACGAATACCCCAAGCGGTTCTTCTATGATTGCCCGGGATGGGGCGAGCAATATATGTTGCATGCATTGTTGCAATCTAGTGCATATTCAATGCTTTGGCCTGGATACTTCTTGCAACAGGATCGCCAGGATGCGGTCGAGGCGCTACCGTTTTTGAAAGATGGGCGCGCGCAAAGTATTTGGGTTCAGGTCAAATAAATCTGACACCAAATTGATCCGGTGCAGCGAAACGCCCGTACCCCTTTCCATAACAACCTGGATAGGAGATCTCAAATATGTTTCGCCGTACTTTCCTGAGCGCCGCCGCCGCAATCGCACTTACCTTGCCGGTTCAAGCGAAGGCCGCCGATATCGTGGATACCGCCGTATCTGCCGGATCATTCACCACTCTGGTCGCGGCGGTTCAAGCGGCGGGTCTGGTCGATACGCTGAAAGGGGACGGTCCGTTCACCGTTTTTGCCCCCACGGATGAGGCCTTTGCCGCACTGCCCGAAGGGACGGTGGAAACGCTGCTACTGCCCGAGAACAAAGACCAACTGGTCGCAATCCTGACTTACCATGTGGTTCCGGCCAAAGTCATGTCTGGGGACATCGCTGGCAAGCGCGCCAAAGTTCTGACCGTGCAGGGTGATCGCCTGAGTGTGAATGGTAAAAACGGCGTCAAAGTGAATGGCGCCAAGGTTGTGCAGGCCGATATCGAGGCCAGCAATGGCGTGATCCACGTCGTCGATGCGGTGATCCTGCCGGAATAATTGGCAACCACCGTGTTCAAGCAAAAACCCCGGCCGTTATGGCCGGGGCGTTCTGTCAGACCAATCTGACCTTGGTGCCAACCTGAACCAGCGGGTACAATTCTTCAACATGCTGATTATAAAGGCCAATACATCCAGAAGAACTTTGGCGACCAATCTTGCGCGTATCGTGCGTGCCGTGCACCAGATATGCTGGCCAGCCCAGATACATCGCCCGCGTACCCAGCGGATTTCCGGACTCGCCACCTTCAATTCGGATGGGCAGGTTCGGGTCGCGCTCGCGCATTGAGGCGGTCGGGGTCCAGCTTGGGTTTTCGCGCTTGCGTACTACTTCGGTATAACCACGCCTTGTGAGTTCTTCGCTCATAGGGACTGAGCTGGGGTACAGTTTGTACGTCCCGTCGGCCCCCCAATAGTGTACAGCGCGGCTTGTGATATCTGCCAGCAGGCAGCCGACACCTAACTCATCGAAGTGATCCTGCCAATTCTGGTGCGAGAATGAAGAGACATTCCGCCGCACAGCGAGCTGTGTGCTGATCGCCTCTTCGTCGAGCGGGAAAGCATCGGCGCTGCTTTGTGCCCGCACCAATGCAGGTGTCATCAACAGAGACGCTGCACCTAACAATGCAGAGCGACGGGTCATGCGGGGATCTGACAAATTGGCCTCCGGTTCAGGAACTGCTCGCGCGAAACTGCGTGTAACTTATGTTTTGCTGATCAGATTTCCTAGGGAGTGTTGAGTGAATTTATTGTGAAGCGAACATCACAAGCGAAACTTGGCCGTGTATTGAAAAAAGCCCGGCCAGTGGTGGCCGGGCTGTGTGGATCCGCCGCTTTCGTTTGGATCAGTCCATGGCTTTGAAGTTGAACTCGCCGCCTTCTTTGATGCCTGACGGCCAACGCGCGGTGACCGTTTTTGTGCGTGTATAGAATTTGAAGCTATCCGCACCATGCTGGTTCAGGTCACCGAACATGGATTTCTTCCAACCGCCAAAGGTGTGATAGGCCAACGGAACCGGGATCGGAACGTTGATACCGACCATGCCAATATTGATCCGGCTGGCAAAGTCACGCGCGGTATCTCCATCGCGGGTGAAAATCGCCGTGCCATTGCCGTATTCGTGATCCATAGCCAAGCCAATCGCTTCTTCGTACGATCCTGCGCGGACGGTCGACAAAACCGGACCAAAGATCTCTTGCTTATAGATGTCCATGTCGGGCGTCACGTGGTCAAACAGGTGAGGGCCGACGAAGAAGCCGTCTTCATAGCCCTGCAGGCTAAAGTCGCGATTATCGACAACCAGTTTGGCACCCTGTTCAACACCCGAGCTGATCAGTCCCAAAATGCGCTCTTTGGCAGCACCGGTCACGACCGGTCCCATGTCAACATCATCGCCGGCAGTGTAGGGGCCGACCTTCAGTTTCTCGATACGCGGAATAAGCTTTTCGATCAGCGCGTCGGCGGTATCCTCTCCGACCGGGACGGCAACCGATACGGCCATGCAGCGTTCGCCAGCCGCGCCGAAACCGGCGCCAACCAGGGCATCTGCTGCCTGGTCAAGATCGGCGTCGGGCATGACGATCATGTGGTTCTTGGCACCGCCGAAACACTGCGCGCGTTTGCCGTTGGCCGTGGCGCGCGAATAGATGTACTGCGCGATTGGGGTCGAGCCCACAAAGGAAACGCCCTGAATGATCTCGCTGTCCAACAGGGTGTCCACGGCCTCTTTGTCGCCATTGACCACCTGGAACACACCTTTGGGCAAACCTGCCTCAACGAAAAGTTCCGCCAGCATCAAAGGTACTGAAGGATCGCGTTCGGACGGTTTCAGAACAACAGCGTTGCCACAGGCCAGGGCAGGGCCCACATGCCACAGAGGCATCATGGCCGGGAAGTTGAACGGCATGATCGAGGCCACAACCCCTAAAGGCTGGCGCATAGAATACATGTCGATGCCTGGGCCCGCACTGTCGGTGAATTCGCCTTTCAACATCTGCGGAGCACCGATGCAGTATTCGATCACTTCTAGACCGCGCTGAAGATCGCCTTTCGCGTCAGGGATCGTCTTGCCGTGCTCGCGGCTCAGCGCTTCGGCCAGCTTGTCCATGTCGCGGTTCATCAGGTGAACCATCGCCATCATCACGCGCCCGCGTTTTTGCGGGTTCGTTGCACCCCAGGCCGGTTGTGCGGCTGCGGCGCTAGCAATGGCTGCTGTGGTCTCGGCAGCACTTGCCATCGGGCATTTGTACTGTACCTCGCCGGTAGCGGGGTTGAACACGTCATCATATCGGCCGGACGTGCCGATGACATTCTCACCGTTGATGAAATGGGACAGTTCGTTCATTGCGAATTCCTCCGAAGGTCTGCGCGCAGAATAGGCTTGCATAAATGGCTTGAACAGAGGCAATGTCCCAAAGGTGTTTTGCAAAATTGCAAAGGTGAAGCGTGACACCTAATTGGGATGATATGAGGGTCTTTCTGGCCGTTGCCCGCGAAGAAAGCCTTTCGGCGGCGGGACGATTACTTCGGATTGACCCGGCTACGGTCGGACGCCGTGTTGCGCGGTTGGAAGCGTCTCTGGATGCGCCGCTGTTCACCAAATCGCAGCAGGGATATGTGCTGACCTCAGCTGGTGAGCGTTTGATGGACCACGGTCTAAAAGCCGAAGAGGCGATGCGCGCTGCAGCAGGCGCCATGGCTGAACCATCTGAGAGGTTGAGCGGACAAATCCGGATCGGCGCACCGGACGGGTGTGCGAACTACTTGTTGCCGCAGGTGTGTGGCAAGATTTGTGACGCCAATCCCAATCTGGACATACAAATTCTGGCCCTGCCGCGCGTCATCAACCTTTCCCGCCGTGAAGCCGATATGGCCGTGACCGTTAGTGCACCGACCGCTGGAAAACTGCTTGTACAGAAAATTACCGATTACAAACTTCATCTTGTCGCAACGCAGGAATACCTTGCCGATCACCCTGCGGTTCATTCCATCAGCACGTTAGGGGGGCATCGTATGATCGGATACATACCCGATATGATATTCGACCGCGAACTGGACTATCTGGTCGATCTGGGTGTTGACCGTGTCGCGCTGGCCTCGAATTCGGTCTCTGTCCAACTGCGGCAGGTTTCGCAGGGATCAGGGATCTGCATTGCGCATGATTTCACACTGCCATTTCACCCGAAGTTGAAGAAAATATTGGTTGATCAAGTGAGTTTGACACGCAGTTTTCATCTGGTCCGACATCAAGGTGACCAACGAAACGAGCGGCTGAATCGGTTCGCGCAGGCCCTGTCCCAAGGGATTCGCGATGAAGTTGAGCGGCTTGAGGCTGAAGCTTCACCTTGACAGGCTATTTCATTCCGGCAACGCTTTGGAAAACACGAAGTTATTTCGGAGGTTACGTCAATGCTTGTTCAGGCCATTCTGAAATCCAAAGCCACCGGAGGCGTGGTGACAGTTGCTCCTTCGCGCACAGTTTCAGAGGTTGCAGGAATCCTTGCGGAAAAGCGCATCGGAACGGTGGTTGTATCAGAAGACGGCGGCAAGACCGCATCAGGCATCTTATCAGAGCGTGATATTGTGCGCGAACTGGCCGCAAGCGGCAGCGGATGCCTATCAAAACCCGTAAGCGCGTATATGACCCGCGAGCTGGTGACAGCGACGCAACAGGATACTGTCCAGGATATAATGTCGCGGATGACCGAAGGGCGCTTTCGCCATATGCCGGTTGTTGAGGACGGTAACCTCGTTGGCATTGTTACCCTAGGCGACGTTGTCAAAGCACAGCTTTCCGAACTGGCAATGGAAAAAGACGCATTGGAAGGCATGATCATGGGCCATTAAGCCCATAGAAACGCGACGCAACTACTTGCACCCATAGCCAAGTTATGTTTGCTTGCGCAGAAATTTCGTTGCGCAGGAGGCGGCAATGAGGGTTGGATTGTATCCCGGAACATTTGATCCGATCACCCTGGGTCATATTGATATCATCCGTCGCGCGGCCGCTCTGGTTGACAAGCTCGTGATTGGGGTGGCGATCAATCGGGAAAAGGGGCCGTTATTTTCGTTGGAAGAACGGGTCGAGATGATCGAAGCCGAATGTTCCTTTCTTTCCGAACAGACCGGAACTGAAATTGTCGCCCATCCTTTTGAAAACCTGCTTATCAACTGTGCCCGCGACGTAGGTGCTCAGGTCATTGTCAGAGGCCTGCGTGCTGTTGCGGATTTCGAGTATGAGTTCCAGATGGTCGGTATGAACCGCGCATTGGACGACTCGATCGAGACGGTGTTTCTTATGGCTGAGGCCCGCCATCAGGCGATTGCCTCGAAACTGGTGAAAGAGATCGCGCGATTGAACGGGGACGTGTCGAATTTCGTCACGCCCCGCGTAAATGACGCGCTGCGTGCGCGCTTAGGATAGCGCGCCCATCGCGGCCGCTGTGTCCAGCATCCGGTTAGAAAAGCCCCATTCATTGTCGTACCAGGCCAGCACCCGGACCAACGTGCCGTCTGTCACCTTGGTTTCAGCCAAAGAGACGGTCGAACTGTGTGCGTCGTGATTGAAGTCGATCGACACTAGTGGGCGGTTTTCCGCAGCCAGGACACCGGGAATATTGGCCGCGGCATCAATGAACAACTGGTTGACCTCTTCTTCGGTTGTTGGGCGCGACACCTCGGCCACCAGATCCACAACCGAGACGTTCGGAGTGGGAACACGGATTGCCTGTCCAGTCAATTTACCTGCCAACTGGGGCAATACGAGACCTACGGCTGAGGCTGCCCCCGTAGTGGTGGGAATCATCGACAATGCAGCCGCGCGTGACAGATACGGGTCTTTTCCGGCGGTATCGTGAACTGGTTGGCTGGCTGTATAGGCATGAACGGTTGTCATGTTTCCGTGGACAATGCCCAAACCCTCGTCCAGCGCCGCAGCTACGGGCGACAAACAGTTGGTCGTGCAGGATGCGTTCGAAACGATCGTATCCTCGACGGTCAGCTCATGGTCATTTACCCCGAAGACGATGGTTTTGACCGCACCATCCCCGCGGGCAGGAGCAGAAATCAAAACTTTTTTGGCGCCGTTGTCAAAATGGCGCGCCGCGGCTTCGCGCGTGCGGAACACGCCTGTGCATTCGAGAACAACGTCAATATCGGACCAATCGAGTTTCTCAGGCTCACGTTCGCTGGTTAGGCGGATCGGGCCTGCACCGACATCCAAACTGGCGTCGGTCAGGGAAACGGGCTTTGTATAACGTCCATGCACACTGTCGAATTCAAAGAGATGCGCGTTAATTTCGGGTTTGGCCAAATCGTTTATGGCCACGATCTGAACGTCGGTCCGCCCAGATTCCATCAAGGCCCGCAAAACACCGCGCCCGATCCGTCCAAATCCATTGATTGCCAACTTGAGTGTCATGGTCTGCTCCGTCTGGGTGTCTGTTATTGCAAAGTTAGCGCTAACAAAGCTAGATCAAGGAAAAAGTCAAGAAAAACCTCTGTCAGCGCCAGAAGGCGAGCCAGTCCAGGAAGGTGTAAAGTTTCTTTCCCAGGAAGATCAGGTTCTCAGAGTCGAACATTGCGTAATCGACTAGCAGACAGCCAAGTATTAGAAGGCCAAGCCAGATAGCAATTTGATTGGTCATGTTGGCCCCGAATGAAAACACCCGCCCAGATAAACTGAGCGGGTGTAAAGGTACAACATTTCTACGGCGTTTTAGTTAAGCCGTCCCATGGCAACGGCGACGTCTGCCATACGGACCGAGAAGGCCCATTCGTTGTCATACCATGCCAGAACACGAACCATGCGGTTGTTAACGACCCGTGTCTGGTCTGGTGCGAAAATCGAGCTTTCTTCGGTATGATTGAAATCGGTCGAGACCAGCGGCGCGGGCTCATAGCCCACGACGCGCTGCATTGATCCCCGTGATGCTTCACGAACGATGGCATTAACATCTTCGACAGTCACGTCACGCGCCGCATGGAAAGTCAGGTCGACAGCAGAAACGTTTGGTGTTGGTACACGGATAGCTGAGCCGTCCAAACGACCCTTCAGGTTCGGCAGAACTTCGCCCAGAGCTTTGGCTGCACCTGTTGAAGTTGGGATCATGGACATTGCCGCAGCGCGCGCGCGATACAGGTCACTATGACGGCGATCCAGTGTCGGCTGGTCGCCGGTATAGGCATGGATCGTAGTCATGATACCGTGTTCGATCCCGATACCTTCGTCCAGCACCTTGGCAAGCGGAGCAAGGCAGTTCGTAGTGCAAGAGCCATTCGAAACCATTCTATCTTCAGTAACCAGGCTGTTGTGGTTCACGCCATAGACAATGGTTTTATCAACATTCTTACCTGGCGCAGACAAAAGAACCTTCTGAGCGCCGCGTTCCAGATGCGTTTTGGCTTTCAGGCCATCGTTGAATTTTCCGGTGCATTCCAAAACGACGTCACAACCTTCCCAATCAAGCTCGTTCATATCGTAAGTCGAGAACACCTCCATTGGGCCGCGGCCCAAATCCATGGTGTTGCCTTCGATCGAAACATCGCGGGGAAAGCGGCCGTGGATGCTGTCGTATTTCAGCAGGTGGGCGGTAGTTTCCAATGGGCCGGTCGCGTTGACCTTGATCACTTCGATGTCGTTGCGGGCCGATGCCGCAATATGCGACAGGGTGCAGCGGCCGATACGGCCAAATCCATTGATGCCGACCTTGATGGTCATCTGACGTCTCCAAAAATGCGCTTGCTCTGCGGGGCATATAGCGGCACAGACGCTTTCTCAAAAGGGCAAAAGTGACATATTCTTAACGTGTTAGCGCAAACCTTCGCCGGTTGCGCTAACGCTTGCGCTAGCCGTCGGATCGGGTAGGGTCCCCTGGCGACAGGTGAGATGAGAGGAAACACGCATGAGTGGTTTGTTGGCACTGTTGGATGATGTTGCTGGCATAGCAAAGGTTGCTGCGGCGTCAGTGGACGATGTGGTCGCTGCCGCCGGCAAGGCCGGGGCCAAGACTGCGGGCGTGATCATCGACGATGCAGCAGTTACTCCGAAATATGTGCAGGGCTTTGCCCCGGCGCGGGAATTGCCGATCATCTGGCGCATTGCGCGCGGCTCGATTTTCAACAAGATTATCCTGCTGTTGCCAGTCGCTTTGTTGCTGGCCAATTTTGCACCCTGGTTGATAACGCCCTTGTTGATGCTTGGCGGGTCCTATTTGTGCTTCGAAGGGGCAGAAAAGATATTTCACCTGCTTTTCCCTCATGGCAGCCACGTTATAGACGAAGATATGAAGGTCAAAGACCCGGGCCATTTGGAAGAGCAGAAGGTCAAGGGTGCGATCAAAACCGATTTCATCCTGTCCGCCGAGATCATGACAATCGCCCTTGCCGCCATCGAAGCACCGAATATCTGGATGCAGGCGGCAACGCTGGCCGTTGTTGGACTAGGTGTGACTCTGGCCGTTTATGGCTCGGTCGCCTTGATCGTGAAGATGGACGATGTGGGCCTTTTCCTGGCGCAGAACGCACCAACGCCGATCGGGCGCGGATTAGGGCGTGGATTGGTCAAGGCGATGCCGGTTGTCATGAAAGTGCTGTCGATTGTCGGCACAGCTGCGATGCTGTGGGTTGGCGGCTCGATCATCATTCACGGGCTTGAGGTTCTGGGTTTTGGCTGGTTGGGGCATCAAATCCATGACATGGCCTATGCAGCCGGGCATGCGGTTTCGGCGCAATGGGAAGGTGCCGTGGAGTGGATTTCCAAAGCCGCGATGGATGGCATATTCGGACTGGCCTGGGGGTTCGTGCTGATCCCGATTGCAACCAAAGTGGTCGCGCCGATTTTGTCTCGGAAATCTGAAACGCATTAATCAGAAAACGAAAAGGGCGGCGCATGGCCGCCCTTCGCTTGATGTTTGAAATTGGGAATTACAGCTCCAGCAATTCCTTGACCTTTGCAACTGTGGCCTCTGCAGTGATGCCGAAATGTTTATACAGTTCATCAGCGGGCGCAGACGCGCCAAAGCCCGACATGCCGATGAAGCCCGCCTTGGCGTCACGGCCGCGTTCCCCCAGCAGCCAGCGGTCCCAGCCTCCGGCGCGGACGGCGGCCTCGATGCCGACACGGACGGCTCCACCGGGCAGAACCCGCTTGCGATACGCTTCATCCTGCTCGGCGAACAGTTCCATGCATGGCATCGACACGACGCGCGTGCCAATGCCCTCGGCCTCGAGCATCGCCTTGGCTTCCATCGCCAGCGACACTTCCGAACCGGTTGCGATCAGGATTGCCTGACGCTTGCCTTCGGCTTCGGCAAGAACATAGCCGCCTTGTGCAGTCAGGTTTTTGGTTTTGTGATCCTTGCGTACGGTCGGCACGCCTTGGCGGGTCAGAGACAAGACCGAAGGGCTGTCCTTGAAGGTCAGCGCCAGTTCCCAGGATTCCGCTGTTTCAACGGCATCCGCCGGGCGGAAAACATAGGTATTCGGTGTCGCGCGTGAGATCGCCAGATGCTCGACCGGCTGGTGGGTCGGGCCGTCTTCGCCCAGACCGATCGAGTCATGGGTCATCACAAAGACCGTGGGTATCTTCATCAGCGCTGCAAGCCGCATCGAGGGCCGCGCATAGTCGGTGAACGCCATGAAGGTACCGCCATAGGGGCGGATGCCGCCATGCAGCGCCATACCGTTCATCGCGGCGGCCATGCCGTGTTCGCGGATACCATAATGGATGTACCGACCCTTGCGGTTTTCCGGCAGGAACACGCCCATATCGGCCGATTTCGTGTTGTTCGAACCGGTCAGGTCAGCAGAGCCGCCAATAGTTTCCGGCATGATCGGATTGACCGCGTTCAGAACTTTCTCGGACGAGGCACGGGTGGCCAACTTGGGCTGATCTTCCGACATCTGCTTTTTGAACGAGCGGATGGCCCCGGCCAGCTTTTTGGGTGCCTCGAACGCATAAGAGCGGTTGAACTCGGCCTGTTTGCGTTCAGAGATCTGCGCGAAACGCTCCTCCCACGCAGAACGCTCGGCTGCGCCGCGCGAACCGATTGCTTCCCAGGCTGATTTGACATTTGCCGGGACTTCGAAGGCGCCATGGGGGGCGGCATAGGCCTCTTTGGCCGCTTTCAGCTGTTCCTGATCGGTCAGGGCGCCGTGGCCTTTTGAGGTATCCTGCGCCGCGTGACCCAAAGCGATATGGCTTTCGCAGGCGATCATGGTCGGCTTGTTGGACGATTTCGCCTTGGTGATGGCCTCGTCGATGGCCTGCGGATCGTGGCCGTCAATCTCGATAACCTGCCAGCCAGAGGCGGCAAAGCGTTTCACCTGATCGGTCCGGTCAGCGATGTCGACCGTGCCGTCGATGGTGATGTTGTTGTTGTCCCAGAACACGATCAGCTTACCCAACTCATGACGGCCGGCCAGCGTGATGGCCTCTTGGCTAACACCTTCCATAAGGCAGCCATCGCCCGCGATGACATAGGTATAGTGATCTACGATCTTCTTGCCGTAGTGAGCGCGCTGGATTTCCTCGGCCATGGCAAAACCAACGGCATTCGAGATCCCCTGACCCAGCGGGCCGGTTGTGGTTTCGATCCCGTTGACAAGGAAGTTCTCGGGGTGACCTGCAGTTTTTGCGCCCAGCTGACGGAAATTCTTGATCTGTTCCAGCGTAACGTCAGCGTTCCCAGTGAGATACAACAGCGAATAGATCAGCATCGAGCCGTGACCGGCGGACAGGATGAACCGGTCGCGGTCGGGCCAGCTTGGGGCCGAGGCGTCGAATTTCAGGTGCTTTTCGAACAGTACGGTCGCGACATCGGCCATGCCCATTGGCATACCGGAATGGCCGGAATTGGCGGCGGCGACGGCGTCGAGGGTCAATGTGCGGATGGCCGCAGCTTTGTCCCAGTGTTCGGGGTTGGCATTGCGCAGCGCAGTCAGGTCCACGGGTGTTGTTCCTTTGGATTACAGGCAGATGGCCGCTCAATACCATTCAGCCCTCAAAGTGCAAGTAGAACTGGGTGCTGCAGGGTTTTGCTGGATCAAGAATGTGACCCAAGTCGTTGAAAGCAAACAGTGGGTATTTTCGATGCCATTGGGTTAGACTAGGCCAAGACGCGTACAAGGTTGATTCGGATAACCTCGCGAAACAAGGAACCTTGATAAAAAGGTGGCAGGGGCATGAGCCAGATCGAAGAACTACAACGCCGTATTGTGGCCGCGATGGATCGGATTGGATCCGGCATTGCGACATTGGCGGAAGTTGGCGCAGGCAGCGGTGGAGAAGATAACACTCTGCGTGTAGCTCTGGATGATGAGAGGGTTGCGAATGCTCAACTTGAAGAGCGTCTCAGATCATTAAAAGAAAGACACGATTCCGAAGTCGATGCCATGCGCCTAGAAATCGAAGGCTTGCGTAATACCCCGTCCGATAATCAGGAAAGTGCAGCGCTGCGCGAGCAACTCGACGATGCCAGGGCACAGCTTGCCTCGGTCGAAGCCGCACGGGCCGAGTTGGCAAGCGCAAAGGCAGCATTGGAAGATCAGGATGTTGTCGAAGAACTGAAAGCCGAAAATGCCCGTCTTCGTTCGGAATTGGCGGATAGTGAACGCGTGGCGGAACTCAGCGCTGAGTTAGAAATGCTGCGCGCCGAACGCAGTAGCCATGGCTCGGCGATGTCGCGTCTGGATGATGATCTGCAGCGCATGCGCAAAGCCAACGAACAACTACGAATGTCGGTCGAAGAGCTGCGCGCAGCTGCAGAAGACGGAATGACCGATGCGGATCTGTTGAACCGTGCCACAGCTGCCGAGCTTGAGGCAACGCGCGCAGCGCAGGCCACCGATGCGGCCGAAGCACATGCCGTGCTGGCCCGGTTGGAACCGTTGCTGTCTCAGGCGAAATTGGCCGAAGGAGAGGTGGAATAATGCCTGAATTGACCATTCAAATCGGGGGGCGCGGCTTTGAGGTTTCGTGCCAAGAAGGCGAAGAGGTTTTCCTGCAAGCTGCTGCAAAATTGCTGGATGATGAAGCGCAGGTATTGTCGGATCAGATCGGTCGGATGCCTGAATCCCGGATGCTTTTGATGGCTGGATTGATGTTGGCAGACAAAGCCGCCGCCACAGGTGACAAAATCAACTCGCTGGAAAATAAGCTGGCGGAGGCCGAAGCCGAGCTTCGGAACCTGCGTAGCATGCCACAGCCCGAGCCGGAAAGAATTGAAGTTGCCGTGGTTCCACCTTCGGTCACTGACACCTTGGCAGAGTTGGCTGCTCGGGCCGAGGCAATGGCGGCATTCATAGAAGAAAAGTCAACGAAATGATAAATATGCGTACTATTGCTATTGCAACTTTCATGTCTGTGTCAGCGCAGGTTTCCTGGGCTGGGATCGATATTCTGCCCGTCACATTTACTTGTGATAACGGCGTGCCTCTTGAGGTTGCCTATTTCAATGCCGAGGATGGATCCAGCGCGGCAGCCATGATGGTCGACAATAAGCTGGTGACTTTGCACCAAGCTCAGAGCGGCTCTGGTATCCGCTATGAATCCGACGGAACAACTGGCACTTACATCCTGCGCTCCAAAGGCTGGGACGCCACGGTGAGCTTTCTGGCGACAGGTGCAGATGCCGCCAGCGAGCAGGTCTTATTGGGAAATTGCGTCAGTCGCTGATCAGGCGTTTGCTTCCCTGATTTTATCAGCGGCTTCCTTGTTGTAGCCGACACCGTTGTCATCAAACAAGGTGTCCAGCTCACCTGACAGGGTCATCTCGGTGATGATGTCGCATCCGCCTACGAACTCGCCTTTGACATAGAGTTGCGGAACAGTCGGCCAGTCAGAATAGTCCTTGATCCCCTGACGCAAGCCTTCGTCGGCCAGTACATTCACGTCAGCAAATTCTACGCCCATGTAGTTCAGCACGCCTGCCACGCGCGAGGAGAATCCGCATTGCGGCATTTCCTTGGTGCCTTTCATATATAGCACCACATCATTGGCTTTGACGGTCTCGTCGATCTGGGTTTTCACGTCGGTCATGTTACTTTTCCTTGTCATCCGCATCCGGGGCGGTCGTTTCATCCTGTGATGGGGCGGCGACCCATCCTTCCTTTTCCAGCCGTCGGTGTTCGGCCTGCGCCAGGGCCAGCGGATTCAGCCCGTATCTCTCGATGCCGTCAACCTTGCTGATTTTGTCCGGGTTTGGACGCATGTCGACCAGTTTACGCTTTCTGTTTCGCTTCACATAGGCCTCGATCAGCGCGGCGGCAACTATCAAAGCCGCGATTGCTGATATCCAAGCCAGCCATGTACTCATTTTTTTGGAGCCATGGCTTTAGCGTATTGCTGCGGATCTCGGGTCACCCTCGCCACAGTCGGGTGTCCACCGCCCGGGCCGCCCGTATGCACGCCATGAGTTATTAGTTGATCTCCTTGGCCGGGTTCGCTTCCGCGAGCTTTCTTATTGGTGCCGGGCAAAAAAGCTGATCGAACAACCAATATGCACCCAACCAGCGCCACCAAAGAGCAAATCCCGTAAATCCAGAAAGTCGTGCTCACTCAGGCACTTTCGTCGTCAGAGCCAGCGCGTGCAAGTCGCCATCCGGGCCGTCCATCTTGCCTTTGAGGGCTGCATAAACTGCTCGCTGTTGTTGCACCCGGTTTTTGCCACGAAAGCTCTCATCCACGACCATGGCCGACATATGTACGCCGTCGCTGCCGCCGACCTGAATGTCCGCATCGGGAAACGCGTCGCGCAGCAGGTTCTCAATCTCGTGGGCGCTCATCGGCATGTAGGTTTCTCCTGAAAGTCTTTCCCAAGATGTAGTGCGCCGGGGCGGGGCGCGCAAGGGTCAGATAGACGCCCCGAAATGACAAAAACCTGCACTTGTCAAAGTGCAGGTTTTAAGAAGCGCAGGTGCCAAAATCAGGCGACGGCTTCGGCGAAGCTGTTGCGGAAAGTGGCAGTCAGTTCATCAAGCAAGGCCTCAGAAGAGCCGATGCGGACGCTGTCGCCCGTGAACCGCCCGACCGATACCAGTGGAACGCCAGCCTGACCTGCGGCAATCATCAGGGCTTCGGCCTGGTCAAAGTTGCAGGCGACCAGATAACGGGCCTGATCCTCGCCAAACAGGAATTCGGTCGAGGCGTCGTCAAGCGTTATGCCGACGCCGGTTGCTTCGGCCAGTTCGAAGGCTGCCAATGCCAGACCACCATCGCCAAGATCGGTGCAAGCCTTGATCATCTCTCGGTTTGCGCGGATGAACTCTCCGTTGCGCTTTTCGGCGTCCAGATCGACATGCGGCGCGTCGCCATCTTCGCGGTTGAACACTTCGGCCAAAAGGGCGGATTGGCCCAGATGCCCCTGCGTATCGCCGATGACCAGAGCCACGTGGCCGTCGCGGACCTCATTACCTATGATCTCGTCCGTGTGCGCCAGAAGGCCGACCGCTCCGATTGTCGGGGTCGGCAGGATCGCTTGACCGTCGGTTTCGTTGTAAAGCGACACGTTGCCGGACACGATGGGCATATCCAACGCTGCGACGGCCTTACCAATGCCTTGGATCGCGCCGACGAACTGGCCCATGATCTCGGGCTTTTCCGGGTTGCCAAAATTCAGGTTGTCAGTGGTCGCTAGTGGCAATGCCCCGACGGCGGTCAGGTTGCGGTAGGCTTCGGCAACAGCTTGCTTGCCGCCTTCTACAGGGTTGGCTCGCACATAGCGCGGGGTAACGTCACTGGTGAATGCAAGAACCTTGTCGGTGCCGTGTACACGAACCATGCCGGCGCCCAGACCAGGCGTACGCACGGAATCGGCCATAACCATGGTGTCATACTGCTCGTAAACCCATTGCTTGCCCGCATAGTTGGGCGAAGCGAGCAGGGCGCGCAGACCGTCGATTGGGTCGATCTGAGGTACGTCGGCCAGATCTTCTGCTTGCGGTGTAGGCTCCCACGGGCGATCATATTCGGGCGCGGTTGAGGAGAGTTTGGACAGAACCAGATCGGCTTTGACCTCACCATTATGCATGATCAGAAAGCGATCTTCGGCGACGGTTTCACCCACGATAGCGAAATCCAGATCCCATTTATCGAAAACGGCGCGAGCCTCGGCCTCAAGCTCGGGTTTGAGAACCATCAACATGCGTTCTTGGGATTCCGACAGCATCATCTCATAGGCTGTCATGTTCTCTTCGCGCTGGGGGACGTTTTCCAGATCAAGCCGAACGCCCAGACCGCCTTTGTCACCCATCTCAACTGCGGAACAGGTCAGGCCCGCCGCGCCCATATCTTGGATCGAGATCACTGCGCCGGTTTGCATCAGCTCCAGCGTCGCTTCCATCAGGCGTTTTTCGGTGAACGGGTCGCCAACCTGAACGGTGGGGCGCTTTTCCTCGATCGTGTCGTCAAATTCGGCGCTGGCCATGGTGGCTCCGCCCACGCCGTCGCGTCCGGTCTTGGCTCCAAGATAGACAACCGGCATGCCGACGCCCGATGCGGCTGAGTAGAAAATCTTGTCACTGTCAGCCAGCCCGGCTGCGAAGGCATTCACAAGGCAGTTGCCATTATAGGCCGGGTGAAAGCGCACTTCGCCGCCAACGCAAGGGACGCCGAAACAGTTGCCATAGCCGCCGATACCTTCGACCACGCCATTGACCAGCTGACGGGTCTTGTGGTGGCCGGGTTCACCAAAAGACAGCGCGTTCATCGAGGCGATTGGGCGCGCACCCATGGTGAAAACGTCGCGCAGGATACCTCCAACCCCGGTGGCCGCACCTTGATAGGGTTCGATGTAAGACGGATGGTTGTGGCTTTCCATCTTGAAGACCACGGCCTGACCATCGCCGATATCGACCACACCTGCATTTTCACCCGGTCCGCAGATCACCTGGGGTCCAGAGGTGGGCAGGGTGCGCAGCCATTTCTTGGAGGATTTGTAGGAACAATGCTCGTTCCACATGGCCGAGAAAATGCCCAACTCGGTAAAGGTTGGCTCGCGCCCGATAATCTCCAGGATCATCTCGTATTCTTCGGGTTTCAACCCGTGCGCGGCAATCAGATCCGGGGTGATGGCGGGCTCTTGCATCGTCTGTCCTGTGTCCATGGTGACCGAGATTGCGGGCCTTGTAGGGCAAGGGCGCGTCTGTGGGAAGGGCCAAGTCAGCGCAGGGTCGAATAACGTAACCGGCATATGCCAATTTCGAGCTTTTCTGCGCTTTGTGTACCCAGAAAAAGAAACGGAACCGCGCCAGTGGCCGGTTCCGTCTATAGTACTTCCTGCCAGGCGGCCCAAAAGCCGCGTGGCGTCTGTATCTGGTCTTTAAGCTGGGGTTTCTCCCTTGTTGATCGAGTCCGCCGCAGCGGCCCCAACAGCAGCTTTTTGTTGTTCGGTAAGGTTCTCGGCCTCTTCCAGACCAGGAATTGCTACGCGAACTTCGCGGCGGGCAAAGTCGATGCCATTGGCATTGAACTCGGCCTTCACCCGGTTGAAGATTTCCTTGCGAAGCGTGAACTGCTTGCCCGGCTTGGCCATGAACTTGCCGCGGATGATCATGCCAACATCGTCAAAGTCGAAAACACCTTGCGATTTAAAGGGCTGCAAGAAGCCTTCTTTGTGGGTTTCGTCCGCCATCATCTCGGCGCCGATCTTCTTGAAGATCTTCTTGACCTTGTTGGGATCAGTGTCAAACGGCACGGTGAACTTTAGCTTCATGATCACCCAGTCACGGCTGAAATTGGTCAGCTTTTGAATCTCGCCATAGGGGATCGTGTGAACGGGCCCACGGTGATGGCGGAGCTGCATCGAACGGATCGAGATTTTCTCGACGGTGCCCATGGTGCCACCGACATCGACATATTCACCCACGCGAAACGCATCGTCGATAAGGAAGAAGACACCGCCGACGATATCAGCCACCAGCTTCTGAGCGCCGAAACCGATCGCAAGACCAAGGACACCGGCACCTGCCAGAAGTGGGGTGATGTTGATGCCCAGCGCGCCCAATGCGAGCAGGCCGAAGATGACCGCAATCGTGACTTGCGCCGTGATCCGCAGCAGGGGAAGAACCGTCGCCAGACGTGAGCCGCCTGCACCGCCACCCTCGCCACCGGCCTCTTCATCCAGCTCTTCTGCCGTTGTCTGTTCCTTGGCAAGACGACGGTTGATCCATAGTGAGACGACCTCGTTCAAGATGTATCCGACAGCGATGATCATCAGGAATTCGATAACCGTACCGCCAACGTCGGTTCCGATCCCGGCAGAGGCGACATGTCGAAGATCAAGCTGCCAGACCCGCGCGATCATAAAGACCACAAACAGGCCCGCCAGCACGCGACCGATCCGGATATAGCTGCGCTTGGCTGATTTATAGGCGCGTTCGGCCAATGGTCCGTCGCCCAACATTGGGGGTTGAAGATGGCGCACGAGGCCACGGATCAGCGTATCAAGCGCTGGTGCGATCAGCAGCCAGAACATCGTCGTGAAATGTGGCCCTTTGCCAAGCAGGGCAAGTGTTCTGGGATCACGCTGTGCGATCAGGAATTCGACCAGGAACCATATCACCACCGAAACGCCGATAGCGAAGTAGGGATAGTAATGAGCGACCTTTTCATCGAATTTGGTGTGATCCGGGTCCGTGCCCAACATCATCTGAGACAACCCTTCGCGCGCGGTCCAGGCGATGATCCCAATGTATATATGGATGCCAGCGTTCAGCCAGAAACCGATACGCGTATCGGCCGGGGTGATACCGTTAAGCAAGTTGAACCGTACGATAAAGAGCGTGAGGCCGATCAATAGAAGAAGGCCAATCAGGTTGCGATGCAGATATTTGGCCCAATGATCGTCTATGTTGACCAACCGGTAATGTGGCTTTTTGGGCGCCAGTACAAAGCGTGAGGCGGCTGCGCCCAGACGCGGAATCCAAATCAGGTAGAAAACGAATGGGGCGGCATAGGTAAGCTGTTCTGTCGTCAGCAAGCCCCGTCCAATCGCCCGGATAACAACATAGAACACAACAAGTCCTGCGATTTCCCGGCAGAAACGGCGGAACAAGTAACGTACCGCGCTCCAAAGATCGGCATCGGAATTCCCATCGGGCTCTTCGTGCCATTTGCGGGTGAGAAACCCAAACAATTTTTCAGCAGCGTATCCGGCCACCAGAACTGCTAGAATCAGCCCAAACAGGCCAAACACCCCGGTAGATCCGAATTTCGCTGAGAAATTGCTGAACGCCTCAACCTGGGCGCTGACGATATTTGGCAATGTGGTCAAAACCTGCGTCCAAGAGGTAACCATCTCGGCCCAGATTTCACTGATTTCGGTAAGCGGATCTTCATGGTTTTCGTTTGCTGCCGCCTGCTTTTCTGCAACCGCGTCGAGCCGTTCCAGCAAAATGGCGCGAACCTGATCGTCGGACATACGTGCCACCAAGCCATCAACCTGATCGGGCGTCAGGTCCTCTGGAATTGTGACCGTAGACGACGCGGTCCCACTGTCTTGTGCGTGTACTGGTACCGCAAGAAGAATGGCGGAAATCAACGCCAGTAATAGGCGGAGTGGATGGTGCATGAATTTTCCCTCGAACACGAATTTTTGATCTTTTACGGGATCATAGGCGCGGAGGTGGAAATTTCCCAGCAGTTTTCGGCTGTTCGGTGTCACCGATTAAGCCAGGACCAAAAAAAAGGCCGAGCACTAAGCTCGGCCGTAGTCCAACAGGGAGGTATGAAGATGATGAGCGTTACAGCATCACCGCCTTCGAGTGCTCATTTAGGCATCAGCTTGATAACGATCAAGGCGTTTCAGTGTGATAGTCCGTCATGTCCGCTATGACGTTGACGCATAGCTATAGTTTCCCCATTTTCTTCAGGTGTTTACGCTGCGCGATGATCTCGTCCTGCACAAAATCGCGGAAGGCTGCTACGCGTTTGGAATGGCGTAACTCTTCGGGGTAGGCGAGATAAACAGGAACGTCAGCCGTTTCGATGTCTGAAAGTACCGGCAGCAGATGCGGGAAATCATGCGTGACATAATCGGGCAGCAAGCCAATTCCCAGATTGTGCAGTACGCCCTGCAAGACACCGAAATAGTTGTTCACTGTCAGCAACGACGCCGGGTTATAGGTCATCAGATGCCGTACCATTGCCGCACTGGCCCCTACTTGGGGGGCTGAGGGGGTCTGACAGATAAGTCGATGGCTCGAGATTTCTTCGAGGGAGGCAGGTTGACCGCTTTCCTTAAGATATTCCGGGGTAGCATAAAGCAGCATCTGTACTGTCATCAGGCGCTTGCGCACCAGATCAGCCTGGCTAGGCTCTTTCATACGGATGGCGACATCGGCCTCGCGCATTGGCAGGTCAAGAACGCGTTCCTCAAGCATGAGGTCGATATTTAGGTCCGGGTATTGTTCATACAGCTTTGGCAACCTCGGAGCGAGCCATAGGGTCCCGAACCCAAATGTGGTTGTGACCCGTAGCACACCAAAGACTTCTTCTTCGCTGTCTCGTATGCGCGCCGCTGCCGCGTCCAGTCGCTTGGACATTGCCGAGGTGGCGTCGAACAGCAGCTCACCCTGTTCGGTCAGAATCAGACCGCGGGCGTGACGATGGAACAACGTCGAATCAAGTGACTCTTCCAATGCCCGAATTTGTCTGCTGACTGCCGATTGAGATAGGTTCAGCTTATCGCCTGCATGTGTCAGGCTGCCCGCATCTGCAACCGCGTGAAATATCCTAAGCTTGTCCCAATCCATCGCCGCAACTTTCGTTATCCTGCCGAACGCCTATATGAAATAGGTGACAACTTCCACATTCAAACGGCGAAATCCTTGCGTTTCAGAGGATAAGCTCTAGGCAGGTCAGTTATTATGACCTAATATGGAAGCAGATGAAGCACACTGATCTGACGAGGGGAGGCGTTTGATGAGTAAGCCACAAATTTCTTTGAACGACCGTTTCGACCTAAATAAAAACACGGTTCTATTGAACGGCACTCAGGCGCTTGTGCGCCTTATGCTGATGCAAAAGGCGCGCGACACGAAATCGGGTCTGAACACTGCAGGATTGGTGACGGGATACCGCGGATCGCCTCTTGGAGCGGTCGACCAGCAGATGATGCGCGCGCAGAAACAGCTGACAGAAAGCGATGTCACTTTTCAATACGGTCTGAACGAGGATCTTGCGGCAACCGCGCTTTGGGGCAGCCAGCAGGCCGGGTTAAGGGGTGACGGCAAGTTCGATGGCGTCTTTGGTCTGTGGTACGGAAAAGGACCTGGTGTAGATCGGTCAGGCGACGTGATGCGCCATGCCAATATGGCAGGGACGGCGGCACATGGTGGCGTTCTGATGGCCATGGGGGATGATCACACGGGCGAAAGCTCGACCGTGCTGCATCAGTCCGAGTGGTCGCTGGTTGATATGTACATGCCAGTGGTCAGCCCGGCCGGAGTACAGGAGATACTCGACTACGGCGTTTACGGATTCGCGCTCAGTCGGTTCGCCGGTGTCTGGGTCGGCCTCAAGACCATGAAGGACACGATAGAGGTGACTTCGGTCGTTGATGGCAACCCCGATCGCATGAAAGTCGTGGTGCCCGAGTTTGATATGCCCGAAGGAGGGCTGAACATCCGGCTTGGCGATACGCCTCATCTGCAGGAAGAGCGCATTATTGATTACAAGCGTTTTGCGGCTGAAACGTTTTCACGGGCCAACCGGATGGACAAACGTGTCTGGGGCAAACCCGGTGCAAAGATCGGACTGGTGGCCGCTGGCAAGAACTGGCTGGACCTCGCCCATGCGCTTTCCCTGCTGAATATTGATGAGGCCGAAGCCGAGCGCCTTGGCATCACGACCTATAAGGTCGGACAGACGTTCCCACTGGACATGGCCGGATTTCACGACTGGGCAGAGGGTCTGGACCTGATCGTAATCGTTGAGGAAAAACGCAAGCTGATCGAGGTTCAGGTCAAAGAAGCGATCTTTGACGACCGCCGTGGTCGACGAGTCTATGGCTGGTACAAGGGCGGTGCTGGGACGCTGCATCGGGAAGAGCTGTTTCCCACCCGCGGTGCCCTTGATCCGAACATG
Source organism: Ruegeria sp. CDSC042 (assembly GCF_059610745.1). NCBI lineage: Bacteria > Pseudomonadati > Pseudomonadota > Alphaproteobacteria > Rhodobacterales > Roseobacteraceae > Ruegeria > Ruegeria sp. CDSC042. The sequence continues at coordinate 748,753 of NZ_JBXWOF010000001.1, read as the reverse complement.
ATCGCAGAAAAGCTGGGCGGTATCCTGATTGAAGAAGGCCGTGATACCGACGGGGTCCGCGCAGGTTTGACCAAGTTGACCGAAGCGCGCCGGGCGGACAATGCCGAGGAAATAGCCTCGCGCCTTCCGTATTTTTGTTCTGGATGCCCGCATAACAGTTCGACCAAGGTACCAGACGGAAGCCGGGCCTATGCAGGCATCGGATGCCATTACATGGTTCAATGGATGGATCGAAGCACATTCGGCTTTACTCAGATGGGTGGCGAAGGGGCAAACTGGATCGGGGAAGAGCCGTTCTCGACCACCAATCATGTGTTCCAGAACCTCGGAGACGGCACCTATAACCATTCCGGTGTTCAGGCGATCCGGGCAGCTTTGTCGGCGGGTACGAACATCACCTTCAAGATTCTGTTCAACGATGCAGTCGCAATGACGGGCGGGCAGGGCAATGAGGGTGATCTGACCGCCGAAAGGATCGCGGCCGAGGTCAAGGCTATGGGCGTCACACATGTCGCGCTGGTCTATGACGAAAAAGAAGATGTAAACTTCAAAGCCTTACCCGCAGGAGTAGAGAGCTTTGAGCGCGCCGAACTGATGAATGTGCAAGAGAAATTCCGCACCTATGAGGGCGTCTCGGTCATCGTCTATGTCCAGACCTGTGCCGCTGAGAAACGCCGTCGCCGTAAACGCGGAACCTTTCCCGACCCAGACAAAAGGGTCTTTATCAATACGGATGTCTGTGAGGGCTGCGGTGACTGCGGCATCCAATCGAACTGTGTTTCGATTGTTCCCAAGGAAACCGAACTTGGCCGGAAGCGCGCGATTGACCAATCGAGCTGTAACAAGGATTTTTCGTGTCTGAGTGGGTTCTGCCCCTCCTTTGTAACGCTGGAAGGCGCGAAGATTCGCAAAGAAGCGACGACCGAACTTGATCTGCCCGATCTTCCGATGCCCGAGCTGCCTGAAATCATGGGCACACATAATGTTGTCATAACCGGCATCGGTGGGACCGGAGTTGTCACGCTGGGGGCAATTCTGGCACAGGCGGCCCAGATTGACGGCAAAGGCGCCGGAATGATGGAGATGGCAGGCTTGGCCCAGAAAGGCGGTGCGGTTCATATTCATTGCCGTATTGCCAACCGGCCAGAAGATATCAGTGCAATACGTGTGGCAACGGGTGAAGCCGACACATTGATCGGTGGTGATTTGGTTGTGTCCGCCGGGGCCAAAACACTTGGCCTGACACGCTTGGGTCAAACCGGAGCGGTGGTCAACAGCCACGAAACCGTTACCGGTGATTTCACGCGCGACACTAAGTTTAGGATTCCTGGTGAGAGGCTGGAATTGGCGCTGCAAGCACGATTGAAAGAAGACGTTTCCCTGTTTGATGCCACTGAGCTTGCGCGCGCAGTGATGGGAGACTCAATCTATTCGAACATGATGGTTTTTGGGGCCGCATGGCAGCGCGGGCTGATACCCGTCAGCCTCGATGCGGTGATTGCAGCCATTGATCTGAACGGAACGGCGGTAGAACGCAATAAAAGAGCCTTTGAGATCGGTCGTTGGGCGGTTTTACACCCGGAAAAAGTCGATGAGATTCTACGGCCAGGTGTTTCCGACCTCCCGAAATCACCAGAGCAGGTCATCGCGTTCCGCGCAGATCATCTGACCCAGTATCAAAGCGCTCGTTTGGCGAAACGCTACCGCAAAATTGTTGACTCGTTTGAGGATGCAGAAATTCGTGATGCTGTCGCAAAAGGGTATCATAAGCTGTTGTCTTACAAGGACGAATACGAAGTGGCCCGGTTGTTACTGTCCAGTCGGGAGAAAGCCGCCGCTGAATTTGATGGCGAATTCAAAATGACTTTCCACCTTGCCCCACCGCTGCTTGGTGGCAAAGGACCAGATGGCCGACCCCGCAAACGGAGTTTCGGCGAATGGATGCTGAAGCCGCTGAAATTCATGTCTCGGCTAAAAGTTCTTCGAGGTACTCCGCTGGATATCTTTGGCTATAGTGTCGAACGTCGAATGGAGCGCGCGCTGATCAAGCAATATGAGCGTGATCTCAAAGAGATCACTCCGCTGATTTCCATCCAAACAAAGGATGCCGTAATTTCACTCGCCAAGTTGCCCTTGGATATCAAAGGTTTTGGACCCGTCCTTAAGGCGAATGAGGCGAGCGCCGCCAAACGCAGAGAGGAATTGTTGACCACGATACGGAACGGAGGACCTGAATTTCAGGCCGCCGCCGAGTAATTCGTCACAACCGTGTCACGACAGCTAGGCAAAATTGTTACTTGCATTTAAAATGCAGGTACAAAACCGGAGACTTCCATGCCCTCGCGACGCCATGTTGCACGTGACATTTCTTATGCCTATTCCGCTGAAACCAAAAGCGGACGGATGATCATCAAGCTTATGGAGAACACCACAGGCCGCCTGCGCCTTATCAGGCGTGCTGATGGGTACGAAAAAGACGTGGCCAACGGGCGAGATTTCTGGTCGGTCATGGTTGAGAGATACGGTTTGTCTCTGGATGTGGTTGGCGGGTCATTGTCTAATATTCCCCGTGATGGCCCTCTGATTCTGATTGCCAATCACCCATATGGAATTCTGGATGGGTTGATGATGGGGCACATGTTGTCCAGTACGCGTGGGGATTTTCGCATTCTGGCCAACCATGTGTTTCGTAAGGCAGAGGATCTGAATCGGGTCGTTCTGCCGATTTCATTCGACGATACAAAAGCTGCGATGAAGCAGAACCTGGAGACCCGCAAGAAAGCTTTGAACTATCTGGGCGAGGGCGGTGCGATTGGCATATTTCCCGGCGGTACCGTCAGCACAGGGGCAAAGCCTTTCTCGTACCCGATGGACCCGGGCTGGCGTGGCTTCACGGCGCGGATGGTTGCCAAATCAGACGCGACAGTTGTGCCGGTCTTTTTTGACGGTCATACCTCACGCCTGTTTCAGATCGCCAGCCATCTGCACAATACATTGCGCATGGGATTGCTGATCAAGGAATTCAAAAAACGCGTTGATACCCCGGTCCAAGTGGTGATCGGAGAGCCCATCGGCCGCGACGTTCTGGACCCGTTGGCCAAGGATACGCGCAAGATGATGGATTTCTTGCGCAAAGCAACGTATGAGCTGTCTCCAAAGCCACTAAAGTCTTATGACTATGGCTATGAATTTGAGGAACGGCATCGCGCCTAAAGGGGCAAATGGCAGTAGGCATTTTTGATTCTGGTTTGGGCGGTCTGACCGTTCTGAACGCCGCGCAGAAACGTCTTCCCGACGTTGATTTCCTGTATTACGCGGACAGCGCACATGCGCCTTACGGGGTGCGTGATGTAGAGAATATCTATGAGCTGACCCGGGGTGCGGTGAACGACCTCTGGAACCGGGGATGTGATCTGGCGATTCTGGCCTGCAATACGGCCAGCGCTGCTGCTTTGCGGCGGATGCAAGAAGAGGGGGTGCCTCAAGGCAAGCGCGTCTTGGGCGTTTTTGTTCCATTGATTGAAGCGCTGACTGAGCGGCAATGGGGCGACAACAGCCCGCCGCGTGAAGTCGCGGTCAAACATGTCGCTTTGTTTGCGACCCCGGCCACCGTATCCAGTCGCGCGTTTCAACGCGAATTGGCCTTTCGTGCGATTGGCGTAGATGTTGAGGCGCAGGCCTGCGGTGGGGTCGTTGATGCAATCGAGGAAGGCGACATGATCCTGGCCGAAGCGCTGGTGCGAAGCCATGTGGACGCCCTGAAACGCAAGATGCCAGAGCCTCAGGCCGCAATTCTGGGCTGTACGCACTATCCCTTAATGGCTGAGGCGTTTCAGAAGGCCTTAGGACCCGACGTTGAGGTGTTCAGCCAGGGTGATCTGGTTGCAGAAAGTCTGGCAGACTATTTGCAGCGGCACCCGAACATGCAGGGTGCGGCGAAGGGCGGTTATCTGACCACTGGTAAGCCAGGCGTTGTCAGTGATCGCGCCACCCAGTTCCTCCGACGACAAATTACTTTCGAGGCTGTCTGACTTTGGTCAAAGACGCGGCCTGAAAGAACCCGTAATCCCATGACCGTCACAGTGGCGGGCATGAACAGTGGCATACAGTTTCAAGAGGTCCAAGATGACCCACAAAATCGCAATTCTGGGCGCTTCGGGTTATACCGGCGCTGAACTGGTTCGGTTGATCGCCGAGCATCCGAATATGGAAATCGCTGCACTTTCTGCCGAGCGGAAAGCCGGACAGCCGATGGCGCAGGTATTTCCACATTTGCGGCACCTGGAATTACCGGTTCTTTGCAAGATTTCGGAAATCGACTTTTCAGGGATCGACCTGTGCTTTTGCGCGCTGCCACATAAAACCAGCCAGGAAGTTATCCGCGATCTGCCGAAGGACCTTAAAATCATCGACCTGTCCGCCGATTTCCGGCTACGCGACCCTGAGGAATATGAAAAATGGTATGGCAACCCTCATGCGGCTTTGGAGCAGCAGGAGGAGGCCGTTTACGGCCTGACCGAGTTTTATCGCAATCAAATTCGCACGGCCCGCTTGGTTGCCGGAACAGGCTGCAACGCCGCCACCGGACAATATGTTTTGCGCCCCTTGATTTCGGCTGGTGTCATTGATCTGGATGACATCATTCTGGACCTCAAATGCGCGGTGTCTGGTGCCGGGCGGTCGCTGAAAGAAAACCTGCTGCATGCCGAACTTAGCGAAGGGTATAACGCATATGCTGTTGGCGGTACGCATCGGCATTTGGGGGAATTCGATCAAGAATTTTCTGCCCTTGCAGGGCGCCCGGTCAATGTTCAGTTCACTCCACATCTGGTTCCAGCAAACCGGGGTATCCTAGCCACTACATATGTCAAAGGTGACCCCACGAGCGTTTATGAAGCGCTCGTGAAAACCTATGAAAGCGAACCATTTATCCAGATTCTGCCATTTGGCGAAACACCCTCGACCCACCATGTGCGCGGCTCGAATTTCTGCCATATCGGCGTGGTCAGCGACCGGATCGAGAGGCGCGCCATTGTGATCGGAGCACTGGATAACCTGACAAAAGGTAGCAGTGGCCAAGCCTTGCAGAACGCTAACCTAATGTTAGGTGAAGCTGAAACTGCGGGTCTGATGATGGCCCCACTTTTCCCATGAGGAACAAATGAAAACGCTCAAGAAACGTCGTCGCGTTCAGATCATCCTTCTGTCAATCGTTGCTTTGGCAGTGTCTACGGCGTTGATCGGATACGCTATGCAGGACGGCATCAATTTCTTCCGCTCGCCCAGTGAAGTAATGGCAGAGCCGCCAAAACCGACTGAAGTATTCCGGATCGGTGGTCTGGTCGAAGAGGGTTCGATCGTGCGGGGGCAAGGGGAAACCGTGCGTTTTGTGGTGACGGACGGAGGCGAAAGTGTGCCGGTCACGTTTACTGGAGTTTTGCCTGATTTGTTCTCGGAAAACCAGGGTATGATTGGCACCGGAAGCTACGTAAACGGAGTCTTTGAAGCCTCAGAAATTCTTGCGAAACACGATGAGACCTATATGCCAAAAGAGGTTGTGGACGCGTTGAAAGAACAAGGTATTTACAAGGAGGCCGGCGAGAGCTGAGCCATAGGCTTTGAGATCGGAATTCGGGCGTTGCGTGGATCGATATGCAGCGCCCTTTCTATTTTCGCTGTATTAACAGAATTGTCCGAGCGTTTGTCTGTCCCAAGTTGGAGAACAGTACATGCAGACGGTTCGGCAGATCGCGGAACAGATAGTTACGCGTGAAGGTGGTTTTGTCGATGACCCCGACGATCCGGGTGGAGCGACAAAATTCGGTGTAACAGTCCATACCATGCGCAGATTGCAACTGGACCTGACGCAGGACGGGATGGTTGATGTATCCGATGTAAGGCGGCTGAGCCGGTCGCAGGCCGTTGAAATCTTTATCCGCCACTATTTCTCAAAACCGCGATTACACCTACTGCCTAACATTCTGCAGCCATCTGTCTTCGACATGTACGTGAATTCAGGCGCTCAAGCTGTTAAAATTATGCAACATTTGCTGCGTGAAATGGGGTATCGTGTCGTCGTAGATGGCGTTGTAGGCCCGCAGACGGCGCAGGCTTGTAGTGCTGCGTCTGAACCGGACCCTGTCGCGCTGCGGGATGCCTATGGCGTTGCCAGGAGAAACTATTATTTCCGGATAGCGGAACATCGTCCAGCCTCTCGCAAATATGCTCGGTCCCGGTCTGGGGCAAAAGGTGGCTGGATACGACGCGCTGAGGAATTCCTGTCACCGACCTATCATCTTAGCGACGCAGAATTTCAAAGGAGGGTTTCTGAATGGGGCTGATCTCGGGGATATTTGCGTTCTTGTTTGGCGAGGGCCGGAATGTCGTGCGTGAAACAACCGAAGTCTTTCGTGAAAATGCTGAGCAGGGCGCTAAACGCGACCTGACGCGACAACAGGGAGTACTGGAACAGTATAGGGCTGAGTTCGAGCGGGTTCAAAAAGGTGCATTTGACCGTTTTATGGATGGGCTCAACCGGCTGCCGCGCCCCGCCATGGCCTTGGGAACATTGGGACTGTTTGTCGCCGCTATGGTAGATCCGCTTTGGTTTGCCGCTCGGATGCAGGGGATTGCGTTGGTGCCTGAGCCCTTGTGGTGGTTGTTGGGCGTGGTCGTCTCGTTCTATTTCGGCGCAAGACACCAGACCAAGGTGCAGGATCTGCAGCGTGAAATTTCGGCAACGATGACACGTACTCCGAAAGTTATGGAAAACATCGAAACACTGGCAGAGATGCGGGACCGTTTGATTGGGGTCGCTGATACTGGGACAGATGCAGGCTTAGCCGATGAGGTCCTAAAGCCCGATTTCAACCCTGCGCTCGAGGATTGGCGGCGGGGTCGGTCCGCCTGACCCGCGACACTATGTGCGTCCTGCAGAGGCGAAAGTGATTGGTGATTGTCCCTCAACAGGAATATATGCGGGACCATGATTACAGAACTTGGTCACTTCGCGCTGATACTCGCCTTTCTCGTCGCCATCGTTCAGACGGTCATTCCGCTGATAGGGGCGGCGAAACGGTGGACTGGCTGGATGTCCTTCGCAGAAACCGCCGCTATTGCACAGTTTCTGTTAGTCGCCTTCTCTTTCGCGGCGTTGGTCTGGGCCTTTACCACCTCTGATTTCTCATTGCGGATAGTGGTTGAAAACAGCCATTCCGCCAAACCGATGCTGTATAAAATCAGCGGCACGTGGGGCAACCACGAAGGGTCAATGTTACTGTGGGTCCTGATCGTCGCAGTTTTCGGGGCCATGGCCGCTTTTTTTGGCGCAGGGTTACCTCCGACGCTCAAAGCGCGCGTGCTGGCGGTTCAGGCGGCCGTAGGGGTGGCGTTTTACGCTTTTATCCTGCTCACCTCGAACCCATTTGACCGTCTGATTATCGCCCCGTTCGATGGGCGGGATCTCAACCCATTATTGCAAGATCCAGGTTTGGCATTCCACCCGCCGTTTCTGTATCTGGGCTATGTCGGCCTGAGCATGGCATTCAGCTTTGCAGTGGCCGCGCTGATCGAAGGGCGCGTGGATGCCTCTTGGGGGAGGTGGGTGCGTCCCTGGACGCTGGCCGCATGGATTTTTCTGACCATTGGGATCGCGCTTGGATCCTGGTGGGCCTACTACGAGCTGGGCTGGGGCGGGTTCTGGTTCTGGGATCCGGTCGAAAACGCTTCTTTCATGCCGTGGCTATTGGCGGCAGCCCTGTTGCATTCTGCTATCGTGGTCGAAAAGCGTGAAGCGCTGAAGAGCTGGACCATCCTTCTGGCGATTATCGCCTTTGGCTTTTCGCTGATCGGGACGTTCATTGTGCGATCGGGGCTTTTGACTTCGGTACATGCCTTTGCCAATGATCCTGAACGCGGCGTGTTTATCCTGATCATTCTTGTGGTCTTCATTGGCGGTGCGTTGACACTCTATGCGGCACGCGCGCAAGCGATGGAGGCCAAGGGCGTGTTTGGTATGGTCAGCCGCGAAAGCGCCCTGGTGCTGAACAATATTCTACTGGCGGTCAGCTGTTTCGTTGTGTTCTTCGGAACCTTGTGGCCGATGGTGGCCGAGATGGCATTTGATCGCAAACTCTCGGTCGGCGCGCCGTTCTTTAATGCGGCGTTCACACCGTTCATGGTTGCGCTGGGGATTGTATTACCGCTTGGTGCAATGCTTCCGTGGAAACGTGGAAAGCTTGGCAAGGCGGCGCATTCGTTGCGGTTCGCATTCCTTCTGGCGGTTGCGCTTGGCTTGCTCGTTTGGGTCATGCAGACCGGTCGCAGCGCATTGGGACCCGTGGGGCTGTTTCTGGGGGCCTGGATCACATTTGGCGCTATTGTGGACCTTTGGAGCCGTACTGGAAGAAAAAACAACCTGCAGCGTCTGTTCAGACTGCCCGGTGCCGATTGGGGCAAGGCTGCAGCCCATACCGGACTGGGGGTTACGATCTTTGCCATCGCCGGGCTGACCGCATGGGAGGTCGAGGATATCCGCGTTGCGCAGACGGGGCAGCCTTTCGAGGTTGGCCAGTTCACCCTGACACTTGAACAGGTTCGGAATGTCGAGGGGCCCAACTATTTCTCAACCACAGCCGATGTAAAGGTCGAACAGGCCGGTCGAACAATCGCAACACTGCATCCGGAAAAACGCGACTACCCAGTTTCAAGGATGCCAACGACTGAAGCTGCGATTGACTATCGGTTTCTCAGGGATCTTTACGTCGTCATTGGAGATCAGCAGGCAAATGGTGGCTGGGTCGTGCGGACTTATATCAAGCCTTTAGCGAATTGGATTTGGGGCGGGTGCCTACTGATGGCGCTCGGAGGCGTTCTTAGCCTGTGCGACAGGCGTTTTCGCGTTGCGGCAGGCGCGCGCAAGACGCCGACGCAGGGGGTTCCGGCGGAATGAAACGGTTTCTACTGATACTGCTTTTGCTGGCAACGCCAAGCATGGCTGTCCAACCTGACGAGGTGCTTGATGATCCGATCCTGGAACAGAGGGCGCGGGATCTGAGTGCCGGCTTGCGCTGTCTGGTTTGCCGCAACGAAAGTATAGACGAAAGCAATGCAGGATTGGCCCGTGACTTGCGCCTGTTATTGCGCGAACGCCTGGTGGCCGGCGATACAGATGGACAGGCGATTGACTTTATCGTTGATCGCTACGGCGAATATGTTTTGCTAAGGCCAACAACGTCAGGATCGAACATCCTTTTGTGGCTGGCCGGTCCGATCATGCTTTTGATCGCTGTGGCGACTGGTTTCAGCTTTTTACGCAAAAGATCGGCGGAACAGGACCGAAGGGAAGGTGACGGCCTCCTTAGCGACGCCGAGAAAGAACGATTACGCGAAATCCTCAAAGATTGACCTTCGGTTCACCTTTTCCTTCATTGGAAATTGAGGCAGGGTCGCAGGCGCAGCGAACCTTGGAGGGGTGGATGGAATACGAAGCGATCCTGTTGGACATTGCGGATGATCTAGCAGTGGTAACTCTGAACCGCCCAGAGAAGTTGAACGCAATGACCGCTCAGTTGCGGGCCGAAGTCACGCACGCGATGAAACACGCTGCCACCCATGCCCGCGCGATTGTTTTGACCGGTAAGGGAAACGCTTTTTGCTCGGGTCAGGATTTAGGTGATGCCTCAAGCACCGGGAAGATTGATCTTGAGCGCACGCTGCGCGACGAATACGAGCCCATGCTTGAAGCAATCTATAATTGCCCGGTTCCAACAATCGCCGCAGTAAATGGCGCTGCTGCGGGGGCAGGGGCCAATCTGGCGCTATGCGCGGATATCGTGATCGCGACGGAGAGTGCTTATTTCCTGCAGGCTTTTGCCCGTATCGGCCTGTTGCCCGACGCTGGAGGCACCTGGTTTATGCCGCGCCAGATGGGGTTCGCCAAAGCCATGGGCGCTGCTCTTTTTGCCGATAAGATCAGTGCTCGTCAGGCCGACGACTGGGGCCTGATCTGGGAAGCCGTTCCCGACGCGGAGTTCGAAGCGCATTGGCGCAAGCGGGCCATGTATCTGGCCAAAGGTCCAACCTCAGGGTTTGGCGCCATCAAAAAGGCTATTCGCGGCACCTATGAAAACACTCTGCCGCAACAGCTCGAGGCAGAGGCGCATCTGCAAGGTGAATGTGGCCGCAGCCGAGACTTTTCCGAAGGCGTCGTTGCCTTCATGCAAAAACGCCCCCCGAAATTCGAAGGGCGTTGAGGTTGTCAGGCGCGGCGGCGTTTACGCACGCGGCGTTCCGGAAGGGCAGACTCGCCAGTCCCGTCAGTTGCGGATGAGAACGGGCCCAGCGCGTCCGTGATCTGATCAAGGGTTGGGCGTATACCGGAGGGGGCAGCGTCAAGCGCAGCTCTCATGTGCCGCAGATGCTCGGGCATTGTGCCGCAACACCCGCCGATAATGCTTGCGCCAGCCTCTCGTGCCATGGTCGCATAATGGCCCATCAGTTCCGGCGTGCCGTCATAATGAATATGTCCATCCACATATTTCGGAATACCGGCATTGCCTTTTGATATCAGAGGCCGTTCCGTACCTTGTGCGACAAATCCAAGGACAGTGCGCAGAATATCAGACGCGCCAGTCCCGCAATTTGCGCCAAAGGCAACCGGCGGGTTAGGGAGCGTTTCAACCAACTGAGCAAAGTCGGCGGATGTGACACCCATCATTGTGCGGCCAGCCGTGTCAAAGCTCATCGTGCCACACCAAGGCATATCGACCAGCGCAAAGGCTTCTGCCGCGGCCCTGAACTCTTCTGGGGCGCTGATGGTTTCGACCCAAAGAACATCGACACCGCCGTCCTTCAATGCCTGCGCCTGTTCGTGGAACATTTCCACGGCATCGGCATGGGACAGGGCGCCAACAGGCTGCATGATCTCGCCGGTTGGTCCGACCGATCCCGCGACGATAACCGGACGGTTGGCTTTGTCAGCAACCTCACGGCCAAGTTCTGCGCCTGCGCGGTTCAGTTCAGCGACCCGGTTCTGAGCCTCGTGCAGTTTGAGACGTGCAGATGTCCCGCCGAATGTATTGGTCAGGAAAAGGTCGCTGCCTGCGTCCACCGAACCCTGATACAGCGCGCGGATTTTATCCGGCGCATCCACGTTCCAAAGCTCGGGGGCGTCGCCCGACTGCAGGCCCATGTTGAATAGGTTTGTACCTGTTGCTCCATCCGCCAAAAGAGTCGTGTTGGAGTCCAGAAGTTTGCTGAGCGCATTTGTCATAAGAATATTCCGAAACTGGCGAGCCGCGCTAAAAATGCGAGACGCCCCGTGTCTCATGACCGGGGCGTCAAATCAAATTCATAAATCTCATGAAGATCATGAATATTGCGGGGAGACCTTAGTTAGTTTCGTTGAGAACCTGTGCTTTGGCCTCGACCAGAAACTCGGCCATCTTTGCACGGATATCGTCATCCGAAGACAGATCCCCGAGATCGCCGGAAACTTTGCGCACGACATCTTCGTGCCCGGTTTCTTCCAGGTCTGAAATCACAACGGATTTTGCGTATTCATCGGCTTCACTACCGGTTTTGCCCAGTTTTTCGGCCGCCCAAAGGCCAAGCAGTTTGTTGCAACGCGCCTGTGCTTTGAACTGCATTTCTTCATCATGGGCGAATTTTGCTTCGAATGCATTTTCGCGCTCGTCAAACGTAGTCATCAGTTGGACCCCTTGGGTTGGTAGTTCTTTCCTTAATGATATGACGATACGACGATCCGGGTGCAAGGTATTTGCGCTGCGTCAAAGCCTCTCGGTCCTCGGAACTTGCGGGAAGGTGGGGGTTGGACTAAGAGAGCGCCAAGGCGAAGGAACTTTTTCCCTCGCGACAGTCTGGAAAGGTCGCTCATGGCGCGTCGCAAGAAAATTTACGAAGGTAAGGCCAAGATTTTGTATGAAGGCCCTGAACCGGGTACAATCGTGCAGTATTTCAAGGATGACGCCACCGCCTTCAACGCTGAAAAGAAGGACGTGATCGACGGGAAAGGTGTGCTGAACAACCGCCTGAGCGAATACTTCATGAACGGACTGAATCAAATCGGTGTACCGACCCATTTCATCCGTCGCCTGAACATGCGCGAACAGTTGGTCCGCAACTGCGAAATCGTACCGCTTGAAGTTATTGTGCGCAATTTCGCGGCTGGCACGATGTCCAAACGCCTTGGCATTGCCGAGGGGACACAGCTGCCGCGCCCGATAGTAGAATACTGCTACAAGGACGATGCGTTGGGTGATCCTCTTGTCACCGAAGAACATATCGCCGCCTTTGGCTGGGCCAGCCAGCAGGACATGGAAGACATTCTTAGCCTAGCATTGCGGGTGAATGATTTCATGAGCGGTGTGATGCTGGCGGTTGGCATTCGTCTGGTCGATTTCAAAATTGAAATCGGTCGCGTCTATGAAGGTGACTTCCAGCGCCTGATCATAGCGGATGAAATCAGCCCAGACAGCTGCCGTCTTTGGGATATCGAAACCGGCCAGAAGCTGGACAAGGACGTGTTCCGCCGCGACCTGGGCAGCCTGACCGACGCCTATTCGGAAGTTGCGCGTCGACTAGGCGTTCTGCCGAAAAGCAATGTGTCCAAACCGACCTTGATCAACTGATCGAACGCCGAAGAACAACGCAAAAACGCCGCCGATATTGGGCGGCGTTTTTATTTGAGATCGGGTATTTGACAGGGCCGCAGCTTGTCCGGCATTGTTTGTTGAACAAGCGTAATCGGGTGAACAAAAATGGCCGAGCTATTTGATCAGGCAGTATTTTTAAAGTTCCTCGCTGCGCTGCTGGCGATTTTCAACCCGCTATACGGCATCCCGATCTTCCTCAGCATGACCGAGGGGTACAGCCCGCCAGAACGTAAACGCGTTGCAATGGTTGTGACAGCCACGGTTGTGATTGTATCACTGATTTCGGTACTGATCGGCGAAGAAATTCTGGCGCTTTTCGGTATCGACATTCCGTCTTTTCGCATCGCTGGTGGGTTGATCATTCTTGGGGTTGGCATGTCGATGCTGAACGCGTCTGACCGGTCAGAAAGCGATCAGAAAGCCGTTAAAGATGGCGCGCAGAAGAAAAACATTGCGGTTGTTCCCCTGGCTATCCCGTTGACGATTGGGCCCGGCACTATTGCGACAACCATTGTGTTCGCGCATAGTTTGCCCGACGGCGCCGAGGTAGTAACATTGGGGGCGGCCGTTTTGATTGCCTGCGCTATTGTCGGGCTGGGATTGTTATTCGCTGACCCTATTTCCAGGTTCTTTGGGCCGACAATGATCAATGTGATCACCCGTGTTATGGCCATCATTTTGGTTGCCGTAGCGGTTGAAATGGTTCTGACAGGGACCTTCAACGCAATAGATACGCATTATCCCGCGCTAAAGGGGTCCGGGTAGGTGCTGACAAGGGTTGTCGAACGCCGACAGTCGCGCTATCCCCGCGCACAACGGAACGGGCCTCAAATACCGGCCCTCAGCTGGAGTTGCAGTAAATGAAAGCACGTGTGCATGTGATGCTGAAAACCGGGGTACTTGACCCGCAGGGTGAAGCGGTGCGCCACGCATTGGGTGCCATGGGTTTTGAACAGGTCGAAGGCGTCCGTCAGGGCAAGGTGATTGATCTTGAACTCGCCGAGGGTGCGACGGAATCGGACGTCACCGAGATGTGCGAAAAACTGTTGGCTAACACGGTCATCGAACGCTACGAGATCGAACTGGTCTGAACCGCTTGCAGGAGGGCTAGCCATGCGCGCAGCTGTCATCGTTTTCCCCGGTTCCAACTGTGATCGGGATCTTGCCGTTGCCTTTGAACAGGCCGGGTTCCAGGTAGACATGGTCTGGCATAAAGATGCCGCTCTGCCCAAGGGCGTGGACATTGTCGGTGTCCCCGGCGGGTTTTCTTATGGAGACTACCTGCGCTGCGGAGCGATTGCCGCACAATCCCCGATCTGCAAGGCCGTGGTGGACCACACCGAACGGGGTGGGTATGCGGTTGGTATCTGTAACGGTTTTCAGATCCTGACCGAAACGGGCATTCTGCCCGGCGCTCTGCTGCGCAATGCGAACCTAAAATATATCTGTCGTACCGTAGGCCTGAAGGTTGCAACCAGCGACAGCGCCTTTACCCAAGGCTATAACGCTGGCGATGTGATCGGCATTCCGATTGCGCATCATGATGGAAACTATTTCGCGGATGAGGCTACATTGTCCGCGCTCAGGGATCACGACCGGATCGCATTCACCTATACCGAGAATCCAAACGGCTCGGTTGGCGACATTGCGGGCATTCTGTCTGAAAACCGCCGTGTTCTTGGTATGATGCCGCATCCCGAACGGGCGGCAGACGAAGGGCATGGTGGCACCGATGGAACGGCATTGTTTCGCGCATTGTCGGGCATTGTCGCACCGGCGTGACTTGAGCTTGCATCTTAGCCCGCGTAACTTTCGTGGATGAGTTCCGACACACGCTCTACCTGGTCTGCACTGTTCAAACCGCTCCGCGCTGCGCCTCTTGGCTGGCCTTTGCGCGCGGCTGTATTGGTGCTTTTGCTGGCAACGGTTGCGACGATATGGATAACCAACAGTCTGCTGACGGATCGGTTTACTGAATCCACGCGAAACCGGGCCGAGCTGCGCCTTGCTCTGTATTCCGGGAACCTGCTGAGCGAGCTGCGCAGAAATGCGATTGTACCGCAGCTATTGGCACGCGACCCGACGCTGATTTCGGCGCTGCAATCCAGCGATTTTACACTGTCCACGCAGCGACTTATTTCTTTTGTCGAAGAGATAGGCGCCGCATCCTTGATGCTTTTAGACCGGGATGGCCGATCTGTTGCCGCAACCGATCGCAATCGCTTGGGCGAGACGCACCGGAACGCGCCGTATTTTGTAGATTCCATTCGGTCAAACTCGACCATCTTCACCGTGATTGAAAAGGAATCCGGTGGTTACAGCTTTATCTATTCGCGCCGGATGGAGGCCTCGTCGGACATCCTTGGTGTCATCGTTGTCGAGGTTGATCTGCAGAAATTCGAACGCGCCTGGGCAGGGATCTCCGATGCTGTTCTGGTCGCTGACAGTACGGGCACCATTATTCTGTCGACTGAACCGCAATGGCGCGGAGTAGAGGAGGGGGCCGCCATGCTGCGGCAGCCGCCGCAAAGTGCCATCCAGCGCGCTATCAGGGCTACGACCGATTGGACGGCTCTGCCCCCCGACGCCTATTTACAGGGCGAGGCGGTGATCCGCATGGAGACACGCATTCCATTCCGCGGCTGGACCATGACCTCGTTCACTACCTACGCCTCGATCCGTGAGAAGGTAAACAGCGTTCTTGCATTGGAAATCATGGGTTTTGCGATTCTGTTGGCGCTTGCCTTCTATGCGCTCAGCCGTAGGGCCACGTTCAGAATGGCCTTGTTCCAGCGCGAGTCGGCAGAGCTTCGCGCATTGAACGCAAGGCTGCAGCGGGAAATCGCTGAGAGGGAACGGGTTGAAAAGACGCTGGAAGTGGCCGAACAGACGCTTGCCCAAAGCTCGAAACTCGCCGCCTTGGGCGAGATGTCGGCCGCTGTCAGCCACGAGCTGAATCAACCTTTGGCTGCAATGAAGACCTATCTTGCCGGCGCGCGTTTGCTGCTGCGACGGAACCGCCCCGAAGAGGCGCTGGCCAGCTTTGGCCGCATCGACGGCCTGATTGAACGGATGGGCGCAATTACACGCCAGCTCAAGTCCTATGCCCGCAAGGGTGCGGATGCGTTTTCACCAGTTAACCTTGGCGAAGCGCTCGCTTCGTCCCTCTCCATGATGGAGCCGCAACTGCGTCAGAGGCACGTCAAGATTACGCAGATACTGCCGGAAGAAACCGTATTGGTCATGGGCGACCGCATGCGGATCGAACAGGTGATGGTGAACCTCTTGCGTAATGCCTTGGACGCCACCAAGTCTGTATCGGAACCGGATGTTGAAATCATACTGGCCGCGGGTGACCAAGCGGTGCTGACTGTACGCGATAATGGCTATGGGATTGAAGACATCGAAAACCTGTTTGAGCCGTTCTACACGACCAAACAACCCGGCGATGGAGTCGGTCTGGGGCTTGCCATCTCATCCGGTATCGTGAACGACCATGGGGGACGGCTGACCGCGCGCAACAGCCAGCACGGTGGCGCGGTGTTTGAGATGCAACTGCCGATACTTGGAAGCGATGGCCTTGAGGCCGCTGAATAACGAGGAATGAATATGGCACAGGCCATGAAAATCGCCATTGTTGATGACGAACAGGACATGCGCCAGTCGATCAGCCAATGGCTGGCACTGTCGGGATATGACACTGAAACCTTTTCCAGTGCCGAGGATGCACTGAAAGTTCTGGGTCCGGATTATCCGGGTATCGTCATATCGGACATCAAGATGCCTGGTATGGACGGGATCCAGCTGTTGAAAAAGCTGATGGGCGCGGACAGCACCTTGCCGGTCATCATGATTACCGGCCACGGTGACGTGCCAATGGCGGTTGAGGCCATGCGCGTGGGTGCGTTTGATTTCCTCGAAAAGCCGTTTAACCCGGATCGGATGTCCGAACTGGCCAAACGTGCCAGCAATGCCCGCCGGTTGACGCTGGACAATCGGGCCCTGCGCCGCGAGCTGTCCGGTGGCACTCAGATTATGAACAAACTCATCGGTGCCAGCCCCGTGATGGAGCGCCTGCGCGAGGATATTCTGGATCTGGGGCAGGCTGACGGTCATGTTCTGATCGACGGAGAAACCGGCACCGGGAAAACCCTGGTTGCACATGCGTTGCACGCTGTTGGCAGTCGCGCAGGCAAAAAATTTGTTCTGGTTTCGTGTGCTGCCCTCGAAGAAGAGGCCTTGGGAAAGCGTCTGTTCGGCCCGATGATGCCAGAAGACAGCCAGTTGCCCGCGATTGAGGAAGCCCGGGGTGGAACCCTGGTTCTGGAGGATGTCGAGGCGCTCAGCGATACGCTTCAGGCGAAACTGCTGAGTGTCATGAATGATCAGGGCACGCCTGCAGAAACCCGCATCGTCGCCATTTCCAACCTGCAGGAAGCTGGGAAAACCAGCGAGGACGTTCTGCGCCCTGATCTGTTCTACAGGCTTGCAGCATTGCGGATCACAATGCCGCCGCTGCGTCAGCGCGGCGAAGACATTCTGACCCTGTTCACACGGCTGAGCGAGCAATTCGCCGAAGAATACGGCTGCGATGCACCTCAGGTCAGTGCGCAAGAGGCGGCTCAGCTTTTGCAAGCGCCGTGGCCCGGAAACGTACGGCAGCTGATAAACATCGCGGAACGTGCCGTGCTGCAATCTCGTCGCGGATCGGGGACGATCGCGTCCCTGTTGATGTCTGATCACGAAGAAATGCAGCCCGTGATGACGACCGAAGGCAAGCCGCTCAAGGAATATGTCGAGGCATTCGAGCGGATGCTGATCGACAATACCATGCGGCGGCATAAGGGGTCGATTGCCTCGGTTATGGATGAACTATGCCTGCCGCGTCGGACATTGAATGAGAAGATGGCCAAATATGGCCTGCAACGTTCCGATTACCTGTGACGGGCTTGAGGCGATGCCTTTGTCGCCCTTTGGGTGATACCAAGTAATGTTTTTAGCTGGATAACGAGATCCCGACCGGTGGTCGGGGTCTTCAATGCAGTTTGCCCATTGTCTTTTCCACAGGACTGCTTTTATTGTAACCAGACGGGCCGGGCGGATTTGACGCCGAAAAGTCCCGATCTTTGAGATTCGCTGCAACGCCACTGGTGGAGACCAGGTCCCACACTGGCCAAGCAGACCGATTGTGCCCCTTAACGGGGTGATTGAACGCCTGAGCCCGCAGAAAAGCGGGCGAAAGGAATAAATGGGCAGGCAGCGGTCGTTCGCGCCTGTCGGAGAAGAACCGCGATGACGCGCGCGCAACGACTGAGTGTACGGGCAGGGGGCCACAGTGCCAGACCCTGCAGCGCGCCGTCTGAAATCGCCCTGACAAGACACCACCCCAAAAGCACCTGTCCTCCTGGACGGGTTAGGACAACGCGTTTGGCGCGGTGCACCAAGGAAACATGGCTAAGAAAATGCTTATCGATGCCACCCACGCGGAAGAAACCCGCGTCGTGGTGGTTGACGGAAACAAGGTCGAGGAATTTGATTTTGAATCCGAAAACAAACGTCAGCTTGCTGGCAACATATATCTAGCAAAAGTTACACGGGTCGAACCCTCGCTGCAGGCAGCTTTTGTTGACTATGGCGGAAATCGCCACGGATTCCTGGCGTTCTCCGAAATTCATCCCGACTATTATCAGATTCCCGTCGCTGATCGCGAAGCTCTGATGGAAGAAGAGCGCGCCTATGCCGAGGCAATGCGTGCGCGTGATGAGGCTGAGGAAACCAAGCCCAAAAGACGCCGTTCGCGCTCGCGGGCCAAGGCCGCCGATATCAAATCGGATGATGCAGTGGAATCGGTCGAGGTCTCGTCCGAACCCACAGGCATGGAAACGATTGACCTGGATGAGAGCGATGAGGCCAATGATCCTTCTTTAGAAGAAGGAACATCTCCGGCCGATCATGTGGCAGAAACTCCGGTAGAAGAGCCGACGGACGAACCGGAGGCAGAAGAAGCAACCGCAGAAACTGAAGACGCGCCTGCGGAAGAAGTCGACCAATCAGATGCTAGCGCTGATCAAGTCGGCACGGACGAAGAGGCCGGGGCGCAGGAAAGCGCCGCGACTGAGACGGACGCGGATGACGCGACAAGCGCTGAAGCCAACGCCGATGACGCCCCTGACGAGGTTGGCGACGACGAAGAAGAAAACACCCGTACGGACGCCACCGCAAAAGACGAGACTATTGAGTCGGTTGCCGACGAAGATGACAGCGAAGACATCCGTCCACCGCGCAAACCGCGCGCGCGCCGGTACAAGATTCAAGAAGTCGTCAAAGTACGCCAGGTTCTGCTTGTGCAGGTCGTCAAGGAAGAGCGTGGCAACAAAGGTGCAGCTCTGACCACTTATTTGTCACTTGCTGGCCGATATTGTGTTTTGATGCCGAACACCGCGCGGGGCGGCGGCATCAGCCGTAAGATTACCAACGCGCCTGATCGCAAAAAGCTTAAGGAAATTGCGGCTGAGATTGACGTTCCGACAGGGGCCGGTCTTATCATTCGGACCGCCGGGGCGAAACGCACCAAATCCGAAATCAAGCGCGATTACGAATATCTGCAACGTATGTGGGAACAGATCCGCGAGCTGACGTTGAAATCCATCGCGCCTGCGAAGATCTATGAAGAAGGCGACCTGATCAAACGGTCGATCCGCGATCTCTATAATCGCGACATCGACGAGGTTCTGGTCGAAGGCGAGGGCGGATATCGCATCGCCAAGGACTTCATGAAAATGATCATGCCGTCGCACGCCAAGAATGTGCAGCGGTACGAAGAAGCGCTGCCATTGTTCGCGCGCTATCAGGTGGAAAGCTATCTGGCGGGGATGTTCAACCCGACAGTACAGCTGAGATCGGGTGGCTATATCGTGATCGGCGTAACCGAAGCGCTTGTCGCGGTCGATGTGAACTCGGGTCGGGCAACCAAAGAAGGTTCGATCGAGGAAACGGCACTGAAGACCAACCTTGAGGCCGCCGAAGAGGTGGCTCGCCAGTTGCGCCTGCGTGATCTGGCCGGTCTGATCGTCATCGACTTTATCGATATGGACGAGCGGAAGAACAACGCCGCTGTCGAAAAACGCCTGAAAGAAAAGCTGAAAACAGATCGTGCGCGCATCCAGGTTGGTCGTATATCTGGTTTTGGTCTGATGGAAATGAGCCGACAGCGCCTGCGTCCCGGTATGTTGGAGGCAACGACACAGCCTTGTCCGGCATGCCATGGCACCGGCCTGATCCGTTCGGATGACAACATGGCGCTGAGCATTCTGCGCCAGATCGAGGAAGAAGGCACGCGCCGTCGCTCACGCGAGGTGCTGGTGCGCTGCCCGGTCAGCATCGCCAACTTCCTGATGAACCAAAAGCGCGAGCATATCGCACAAATTGAGGCGCGCTATGGTCTGTCGGTTCGCATCGAAGGGGATGTGCATCTGGTAAGCCCTGATTTCTCGATGGAGAAGTTCAAGACCGCCAGCCGGATTGTTCCCGAAGCCAGTGCGCCGGTTGTATCGGTTGATGCCACGCTGATGGAAATGGTCGACGCCTCTGAAGAAGAGACCGTCGAGGAAGAAACGCCGCAGGCTGAAGATGAAACCAAACCCAAGCGCAAGCGCCGTCGGCGTCGTCGCAAGAAGGGCAATGGTGGTGCCGAGGGGCAGGATTCTAACGGGCAGGAGGCTGATGAAGATACATCTG
Source organism: Ruegeria sp. CDSC042 (assembly GCF_059610745.1). Classification (NCBI taxonomy): domain Bacteria; kingdom Pseudomonadati; phylum Pseudomonadota; class Alphaproteobacteria; order Rhodobacterales; family Roseobacteraceae; genus Ruegeria; species Ruegeria sp. CDSC042. The sequence goes on along the minus strand of NZ_JBXWOF010000001.1, from coordinate 728,342 downwards.
AAGCGTCCGAGGAAGCTGTGGAAGAGCCTGCAACAGATGCCGTAGTAGCGGTGGAAGAGACGCAGGAAGAAGCGCCTGCCAAGCCTAAACGCCGCCGCGCTCCGCGTCGCAAAAAGAAGGACGCCGAAGATGCCGAGACGATAACCGCACAGGTCGTCGAAGCTGAAACGGAAGCTCCGGCAGAAATCGAAACTGTCGAAGCCGAAGCAGCACCGAAACAGGAAACGGTTTCGGAAACTGCCGTGCCGACAGAAGAAACGCCGGAAGCGGCAGAGCCTGTTCAAGAGGTTGTTGCGGTTGAAGCCACTGAGGAACCAGCAGTAGAAGTCACAGAGCCTGTGCTGGAAGTGGTTGCGGATGAACCGGAAACGCCATCGGAGCCTGCCAAGCCAAAACGGCGCGGTTGGTGGTCGTTGGGCCAGTAACTTGAAAAGGCGGGCCTCAGAGCCCGCCTTTTTCTTTGATAGGCCTCAAACGGACTTCTGGATGGTGTAGACCTGATGCCCGTCAGATTCTTCCTGTGACAGCAATCGATGTCCACTTTCCATGCAGAAATGTGGAACATCAATGACTGCAGCGGGATCATCCGCCAGCACTTTCAAGACCGCTCCCGCGGGCATTGACTTGAGCCGTTTACGGGCCTTCAGGACGGGCAGAGGGCACAGCAGCCCCAACGCGTCCAGTGTCTCGGTTTGGTTTGACATGTACCTGAGATATTTCCACTTTCAGACGGTGTCCAGCGTGCAACCACGAGGATGTGACCGAATGGCCCCGTGACGCGGGCGACTTCATGACATATGTGCTGAAACATGTTCGGAATTGATATCATTGACGCAGGGCTGTTGCCCGCCATGTTCATCGCATTGCTCGGTGGGTTGATCAGCTTTTTATCGCCTTGCGTGCTGCCGATTGTGCCGCCCTATCTCGCCTATATGAGCGGCGTCACGATCAACGAGATGCAGGATGAGGCCCGTGCACGCAGAAAGGCGACACTTTCAGCGCTGTTCTTTGTTATGGGGCTGTCCACGGTGTTTCTGTTGCTTGGCTTCACAGCCTCTGCGTTTGGGGCGTTCGTGCTGCAGAACCAGGTGCTGTTCGCCAAGATTTCGGGCGCGGTTGTCATAGTCTTTGGCCTGCATTTCCTGAACGTTTTCCGCATCCCATTCCTTGACCGTGAGGCCCGGATCGAAGCCGGCGACAGCGGCGGGTCTGTCTTTGGGGCCTATATTCTGGGTCTGGCGTTCGCCTTTGGCTGGACGCCCTGTATCGGCCCGCAACTGGGTGCGATCCTGTCGCTGGCTGCCTCCGAGGCATCCGTCGCACGTGGGACATTGTTGCTGGGCGTCTATGCAGCGGGTCTTGGCATACCTTTCCTGCTCGCCGCGATGTTCCTGAACCGATCCATGTCGGTGATGAACCGAATAAAGCCCCATATGGCACTGATCGAGAGGATCATGGGTGGACTGTTGCTGTTTGTTGGTATCATGCTGATCACCGGCCTGTTCACTGAGTTCAGCTGGTGGCTGTTGGAAGCCTTCCCCGCGCTGGCAAACTTTGGGTAACCCTCTTATCTGACTTACTTTGGCTGTAATGCTGCGCTAACCTGCGTCGCAGAAGGTAAGACCATGAGCAGTCAGACAAATCAGCCTCGGGTGAAACGGCGTAGGGTATTCTATATTCCCGGATATGACCCGATCCCCCCACGGCGCTATCGCGAGCTTTACCGCAGTGAAAGCGCAAGACAGGCGGCTATTTCAGGGTATGAAATCTCGGTCTCACCCAAAACCGGAGAGGGCTTGTATGGATGGCACGTCCATTCGGTTCAGGACGGGGCTGAAGTTCACACAGATGTCGAGGTGCTGGTCTGGTCCGACATCGTACGCACCAGCATGTCGAATTCGATTGCGGCCACCTATCTGCAGATGCTGCGTACGGCATGGATCTATATCTCTACCGGCGTGTTATGGCGCCTGATGCGATTGCGCAAAGGTCCGGTGATAGCCGCGCTTTATCCGATCGTGATGCTGATCGCACAGCTTTTGGTCGCAATGGCTGTGGTCATCGGATTGACAGTTCTGCTTGCGCCGGTCCTGTCTTTGGTGGCGTTGGTTCTGTCTATTGGTGTTGCCTATGTGCTGATGCTGTGGTTCCGGAAAATCGACAACAAGCTGTTCGTCTATTACCTGATGCACGATTACGCCTATTCAGCGGCTTCAGGCGGTAAAACGCCTCCTGAATTGGCCGGACGCCTATCGAAGTTCACAAATGCGATTGCCGCAGCTCTTACCGATGAGACGGATGAGGTTCTGATCGTCGGCCACAGTTCCGGCGCTCATCTGGGTGTCACGGTTCTGGCCGATCTGATCCGATCCGGACGGGTGGGCACAGACGGGCCTGAGCTGTCCTTTCTGACATTGGGGCAGGTGGTTCCCATGGTCTCGTTCCTGCCCAACGCATATGATCTGCGCGCGGACCTGGGGTTTCTTTCGAAACGCGAAGACTTGGCTTGGGTCGACATTTCTGCACCCGGGGACGGCTGCGCATTTGCTCTGTGTGATCCTGTCGCTGTAAGCGGGGTAGCCGATGCCGGTCAGCGCTGGCCCTTGGTGTTATCTGCCGCGTTTACGCAAACGCTGTCAGCAGAACGGTGGCGCGCCCTGAGGTGGCGGTTTTTCAGACTGCACTTCCAATATCTCTGCGCCTTTGATCACCCGGACAGGTACGATTATTTCCGCGTGACTGCCGGGCCTCTGTCGCTTGGGCATCGGTTCGCAGGGCGTAAACCCTCGGGATCACGGATTGCGCAATCCGTGTCCAAATATGTATCGGTGCAGCCATGACCCCGCCAAAACCCACATCGCGGCCAGACAGGGTTTCGCTGTGGCGCTATTTCAGGTTGTTTCGCAAGGACATCCTGTCGGCACAGCCGCAGCGATTGTACCGCGCATGGATGGCCGAGTTTAAGACGCCGTTCTTTCGATCATACCTGACGAACCAACCAGAACTTGTTGAAACCGTTCTGAAAAAACGCCCCGATGATTTTCCGAAATCAGACCGTATTGGCGAGGGTCTGCGGCCGTTGCTGGGGAATTCGGTCTTTCTGACCAATGGTGAAAACTGGAAACGCCAGCGCCGGGTTATCGACCCGGCGTTTGAGGGCGGGCGCCTGAAAGATACCTATCCGGCCATGGTCCAGGCGGCAGAGGCCTGCGTCGCGCGTCTGCGCGGGCAGGCCGCTTCTGTCATCGAGTGCGAAGAGGTCACCAGTCACGTCGCCGCGGATGTGATCTTTCGAACGCTTTTTTCTGTACCGATTGAAGACCGCGTTGCGTCTCAGGTTTTTGAGAAATTCCGGACCTATCAAAGAGAGCAACCGCTGTTGAATTTGGCGGCGTTTCTGCCTCTGCCCAAATGGATGCCGCGGCTACATTCCAGAAAAACTCGCAAGACCGCGCGTGAAATCAGGACGCTGATCACCGAAATGACCGCTCAACGCGCGAGGATGATTGAGGCCGGGCAGGCGCCGCATGATCTGGCAACAAAGATCATGACAACGGCTGATCCCAAGACCGGCAAGTGTTTTGACACGCAGGAGATGGTTGATCAGGTGGCGATCTTCTTTCTGGCAGGCCACGAGACCAGCGCTTCTGCGTTGGCTTGGGCATTGTACCTTTTGGCGACCCACCCGGATTGGCAGGACAAGCTGGCGGCCGAGGCGCAAGGCCTGGACCTATCCGATTTTACCTCCGTATCGCTGTTGAGACTCAGCCGCGATGTATTTCGCGAAACGCTGCGATTGTACCCTCCGGTCCCGATGATGGTGCGAGAGGCCACATGCCCGGAAACCTTCAGGGGCCGGGCGATTAAACCGGGCTCGCAGATAGTCATCAGCCCATGGCACCTGCATCGGCACGAACGTCTGTGGGCAGACCCCGACGGGTTCGACCCGTCCCGCTGGGCCAAGGGCAATGACGAAAGTTGTCCCAGAGAGGCTTTCATCCCATTCTCGGCCGGGTCGCGCATTTGCATCGGTGCCGGATTTGCAATGGTCGAAGGTCCGCTATTGCTGTCGTCACTACTGCGGAAGTTCAGGTTCGAAATCTCGGACATGCCAGAGCCGGTTCCGGTGGCTCATCTGACCGTCAGATCCAAAGATGGAATTTGGTTGCGCCTGGTTGAGCGCTAACAAACTACCATCGGCATGCTCCATGCTGTATGCGGTTGAAAAACGCGGAATCATTTCGAACGGGAAAGTCATATGTCCAAAACACAACAGCGCGAGCAGATGTCCAACGGTGCCGGTTTTATTGCTGCACTGGACCAAAGTGGCGGCTCGACCCCCAAGGCGCTGGCGCTTTATGGGGTAGACGCGTCAGAATACGGCTCGGACGCAGAGATGTTCGGCGAAATCCAGAAGATGCGCGCGCGTATCATTCTGGCGGATGGCTTCACAAACGACAAAGTCATCGGCGCGATCCTGTTCGAACGCACGCTCGGCGAAGAGATTGATGGCCGTAAAGTCGCAGATTTTCTTTGGAACGTAAAAGGCATTGTTCCGTTTCTGAAGATCGACAAGGGCCTCGAGGATGAGGCCAATGGCGTTCAGGTCATGAAACCGATCCCGGGTCTGGCCGACACTTTGGCTAAAGCCGAAGGCGTTTTCGGCACTAAGGAACGTTCCGTGATTCATGAGGCCAACGCCAAAGGCATCGCAAACGTTGTCGCGCAGCAGTTCGATGTGGCGCGTGAAGTCGTTGCCGCCGGGTTGGTTCCGATTGTCGAGCCCGAGGTGAACATCAACTCGACCACCAAAGCCGAAGCCGAAGCAATTCTAAAATCGGAAATCTTGCAGAACCTGGATCAGTTGGATGATGGTCAGGATGTCATGCTTAAGCTTACCATTCCCAGCCAGGCTAATCTGTATGACGATCTGGCTGACCACCCCAGAGTTTTGCGGGTCGTAGCCCTGTCCGGCGGATATTCGACCGAACAAGCCTGTGATCTGCTGGCGCAGAATAGCAAGATGATTGCGTCTTTCTCTCGTGCGCTGACCGAAGGACTGTCGAAAAAGCAGTCAGATGCCGAATTCAACACGGCCCTCGGCAGCAATATCGATAAGATTTCTCGCGCCTCTGCCTAAGCTGCGCTATTCCGGTTTAGTGAAATCGCGGCGCATCTGCGCCGCTTTTTCCCGCATAGAGCACTCGGTCGCATGATCGTTTACAAGACCCATGGCTTGCATGAATGCAAAAACCGTGGTCGGGCCCACAAACTTCCATCCCCGCTTTTTAAGGTCTTTGGACATGGCAATAGATTCAGCCGAAGTTGAGGCTGTTTGTGGCGCTGGCGGTGAACTGGCCTCATAGCGCCAGACATAAGCTGCAATCGACCCCTCAGCTGCCACCAGCTCCTGGGCGCGCCGGGCGTTGTTGATGACTGCTTCGATCTTTCCGCGATGCCTGACAATGCCTGCATCCAGCAAAAGACGGGTGACATCGGCCTCATCAAACTTCGCTATTGCGTTGTAATCAAAATGTTTAAATGCTTTTCGAAAGTTCTCGCGTTTGGAAAGAATGGTGCGCCAGCTGAGGCCGGACTGAAAGCTTTCAAGGCACAGCTTCTCAAACAAACGCTGATCGTCGCTGACCGGATAGCCCCATTCATTGTCGTGATAGTCGAAAAACTCTGGCGCAGACTGACACCATGCACAACGCGGTTGACCGTCTGGGCCGGTAACTGTTTCGCTCATCACTAAGTTCCCTTTTTGTTCTGGTATGAGCATAGGCATTTTCCAGAGGCCAAATCAAGAACGGAAAGTCAGCCGCGATACCAGTTCAGAATATAAACGCGTATTGCCGAAGCCAATCCGACCTCAGGGTCACGGTTAAAATCAATTTCCGCAGCTAAGGCATTGATTGCCATATCCTTATCAGCTGCAATGGCACGAAAGGCTTTCCAAAACTCGTCCTCAAGAGATACCGAGGTTCGATGGCCCTTAAGCGTCAATGAGCGTTTGATGGGACGTCCGCTCATTTGTCGATCTCATGTCCGTCCAGATCGCGCCGCGACTTATCCAGATGCTTTTTGCTGGCGTCTTTCTCGGCTTTGTTGCGCCCGAATGACACGGCGTTTTGGTCCGCGCGGGCCTTTTTCTCGGCCCGCGCCTTGTCTTTTCTGTACCGGTTCAGATTGACCGGCTTTGCCATCAGTCCTTGGGTCCAATCATTTGTTCGGGGCGCACAACCGCGTCAAAGGTTTCGGCGTCGACAAAGCCAAGCGCGATGGCCTCTTCCTTAAGGGTGGTGCCGTTTTTATGCGCGGTCTTGGCAACAGTCGTTGCGTTGTCGTACCCAATGGTTGGCGCCAGCGCGGTGACCAGCATCAGCGATTCCTTCATCAGTTTTTCGATGCGTGGTTCGTTGGCCTGAATGCCTAGCAACATCCGCTCGGTAAAGCTGTCTGTGGCATCACCAAGCAACTGGATCGACTGCAAAAGATTGTAGGACATCATAGGGTTATAGACGTTCAGTTCGAAATGCCCCTGGCTGCCGGCGAATTTTATGGCGGCATCGTTGCCCATGACGTGTGCTGCGACCTGTGTCAGTGCTTCGGCTTGTGTTGGGTTTACCTTGCCTGGCATGATGGACGATCCGGGCTCATTCTCAGGCAGGATCAATTCGCCCAGACCGGAACGCGGTCCAGATCCCAAAAGTCTGATATCATTTGCAATTTTATAACAGCTGCCAGCAATGGTCGCCAAAGCACCCGATAGGAAAACCATCGCATCATGGGCGGCGAGCGCCTCGAACTTATTCGGAGCGGTAACAAAGGGCAGGCCGGTGATATCTGCCATATTCGCAGCGACCGCTTCGCTCCACCCGGATTGAGTGTTTAGGCCAGTACCAACAGCAGTTCCGCCCTGGGCAAGCTCGTAAATTCCAGGCATCGCGGCGTTGACCCGTGCGATACCCTGACGAATTTGATGGGCGTAGCCGCCAAATTCCTGACCCAGTGTCAGCGGCGTGGCATCCTGCGTATGGGTCCGGCCGATCTTGATGATGTCTTTGAATTCTTCGGCCTTCTGCTCCAGCCCCGAGGCCAGCTTTTCCAGACCCGGCAGCAGAACGTCCCGAACGCTCATACCTGTGGCGATATGCATGGCTGTCGGGAACGTGTCGTTCGAGGACTGGCCCATGTTGCAATGATCGTTCGGATGAACCGGGTCTTTTGTGCCGATTGTACCACCCAGGATTTCGATAGCCCGGTTCGCAATAACCTCGTTAGAGTTCATGTTCGACTGGGTGCCGGATCCTGTTTGCCAGACGACCAGCGGAAAGTTGTCATCGAACTTACCTTCAAAAACCTCACCCGCGGCCTGAATCACCGCATCCGCAATCCGCGCGTCCAGTTTCCCTGTCGACTTGTTCTGCATGGCGCAGGCTTTTTTGATCACACCCAATGCCCGCACGATGGCCACAGGCTGTTTTTCCCATCCGATCGGGAAGTTCATAATCGAACGCTGGGTCTGTGCACCCCAGTATTTGTCTGCGGGAACCTCCAGCGGGCCAAAGCTGTCGGATTCGGTGCGGGTTTGAGACATCGGTCACTCCGTCATGTATACCATTGCATGCCAATTACAGTCAGCAGCGTCGCGGTGCAATCGGCCAGTTGCGCGCACCATAAACTTATGCCTGACAAAGGTATAGGCGCAGAGCTGCGTCATTTTTCTCGTCGCAATCGCCATCACCGCCATTGTACGCGCCGGTGGGTGAGCTACTATAGAGTCAGAGCACGCCGGAGGCCGCAATGCGTCTGAATCACCCGACCACTTGCCTGAAATTCATTATCTATTCCTTTGCCACCGTTCTGTGGGCCTCCTTGGCGGTAAATCCGCTTCATGCGGCAGATATTGAGCCCTTTGTTGGCAGCTACGTTGGGTCTGCCAATGTTGTCGATGCAAACGGGACCGAAACACCTCGTGATATGAGTGTGTCAATCCAGGAATTGAAGAACGGGTTCAATGTTAGTTGGAAGACGACAACTTACAAACTGAATGGCCGCGTCAAGGAACAGGCATTCTCGATTGATTTTCAGACCTCGGACAGATCGGACATCTTTTCCGCGGCCATGAAGCGCAATGTATTCGGCCATGAAGTTCCGCTTGACCCGATGCAGGGGGAACCGTTCGTCTGGGGCCGGATTGAGGGTCAAACTCTGACCGTGTTTTCGTTGTTCATTGCAGAAAATGGCGGCTATGAGCTGCAGCAATATGACAGAACGCTGGCAGAAGGCGGTCTGAACCTGTCATTTTCCCGTTTCCGCAACGGTACCAAATCACGTTCCGTAGAGACGTTCCTGACGAAAGAGTAAGCCCCGCGAACCGCGAGGCTTACGAGCGCATATACTATTTTCTGAAGCTGTCCAGCGACACGACATCAGCGTCATGCTGTTGCGGTTCTTCTTCGACCTCGATTATCTCATCGTCCATCGGATCAAAGTCATCCTCTTCATCCGGGCTTTCAAAACGCAGGCCAAATTCCACAGAGGGGTCGACGAATGTTTTGATCGAGGCATAGGGGATGTACAAAGGTTCCGGCGCGTCGCCAAAGTTGAGCGTGATGGCAAATCCGCTTTCGCCGACCTCAAGATTTTCGAACCAATGCTGCATCACAACAGTCATCTCTTCCGGATAACGATCATGCAGCCAGTCGGCAATTTCCACGCCGTCACACTTGGTGTCAAACGTAATGAAAAAGTGGTGCGCACCCGGCAGGCCAGTTTCTGAAACGCTGGTCAGAACCGTCTTGATCAGCCCGCGCATGGCGGTGTGCATCAGGTTCCCATAGTCGATGTCTTGCGACATGTGTCATCCTCAAAAGTGGCTTCCCTCAGCATAAGGGATTCCTTTGGAAACGAAAGGCCGGTTACACGCTGACTGTTCAGAGAAAAAACAGGCCGGTGCCAGCAGCTAGCATAACCATTAACGTAAGCGCCATGCCGAATTTAAGTTTAAAAATCAACGCTCCGGCGAAGACAGTCAGCACAGCGGCTTTCACATCCAATGAGGTCAATTCAGGCCAGGGCAGGCTGATTGGTCCAAAGGTTTTATTTGGCAGTTCTGAAAACAACACATTCAGGGCAAACCACACGGATAGGTTGAGAATCACCCCAACTACAGCAGAGGTAATACCTTGCAGGGCCGCCGATAACCGGGGCCGCGCAGCGATGTGGTCAAGATAGGGGGCTGAGAGGAATATCCACAGAAAGCAGGGAACGAATGTTGCCCAAAGTGCAACGATACCTGCGGCGATGGCCAGCATCGATCCGCCCGAGATCTGACCGGTCAGCATAGCGACAAATTGTGTTACCAAAATCAAAGGCCCCGGTGTCGTTTCCGCCAGACCAAGCGCGTCGATCATCTGATCTGTGGATATCCAGTTATACTGATCCACAACGGTCTGCGTCATGTAAGCTAGAACAGCGTAGGCCCCGCCAAATGTCACAACTGCGAGGCGGGCAAAGAACCAGCCAAGATCGCTGAGAAGTTTCTGACCAGAAAGACTTAACAGCCACAACGGGCCAAGCCACAGAACCAACCAGATCGACGCGTTCCGCAGCACTTCGCTTAGGCGCGGGGTGGGGGTGTCGACCGGTCGGGCGGCGACGCCGTTGAAGCTCAGATACCCCCAAAGGGCTGCCGCCGCGATGATCGCGGGGAAGGGGAGGTCGAACAGAAAGATTGCCAGAAACGCGAGGCCCGAGATCGCACGATGTGAGACGTCCGACAGCGCTTTGCGGGACAGGTTTCGCAGGGCCTGTAGCACGATGATGATCACCGTAGCTTTCACGCCCAGAAACGCGGCCTGCACCAGAGGAAGCGCGCCATAGGCCGCGTATAGTGCCACCAATGCTGAGATAATGATCGCACCGGGCAGAACAAACAGGCTGCCTGCGATCATACCGCCCGAGACGCCGCGCAGACGCCAGCCGGAATAGGTTGCAAGCTGCATCGCTTCAGGGCCGGGCAGCAACATGCACAGCGACAGAGCCCGAAGATAGGTTTCTTCGTCCAGCCAGGGACGCCTTTCGACGAGTTCCTGATGCATCAATGATATTTGGGCTGCCGGGCCGCCGAAGGACAGCAATCCAATGCGGCCAAACACTCGGATGAGTTCAGGATATGTTGGTGTGCTCATTTCTCGACTGCCGGCCAATCATGTTTCTCGTCAAACCCGTCGCGGGCCCAGAGATACAAGGCATCGTACAGATGCATCCCGGCCTCGATGGCCTGATGGTCGTCTTTATATAGGCGCGATAGCCCCACTGAAACCGCAAGAAGCCCGGCTGCTTCGGGCGCCAGATCATGCCTGTTCGTATCCGCGGCCCGGACAACTGTCGCAAGCCTGTTCATTGCGGGCGTGGCGAGTTGGAAATCTTTTACCAAAGCATCAAATGTGCAGTTATCCCCTCGATGGCTCCAGCAGACGCCCTCAACATCGAACGGGGTGGCGTTAAAGACTTCGGATACCTTTGCCACTTCGGATGGGGCAACAAACAGAAAACGTGCGTTGGGGTCGATGAACCGGCGGATCAACCAGGGGCAAGCGATGCGGTCAATCTTAGGCCGATGGCGCGTTACCCAGAGTGAAGGAGACGCTGGTATATCTGCAAATGGGATGCGCGGTGCATCGGGCGTCTCGCGCCAAGCATACATGCCGCCTTCCAGATACTCAGCGGCCACGCCTTCACTCCTCAGCCAGGAAACAACGGCCTGACTCAGCTTTTTGCCCTTTTGGCAAATGATGATGCACGGAACGTTTTCTATGATCCCCTTTAGCCCATCCAGATCCTTCGCCGGATGGCGAAACGAGCCAGGTATCAGATAAGGATCCTGTTCAAAATCGGTGTCAGTGCAGATGTCCACTAGAACAGGCGCCCGGGACGTTCCGATCAGACGTAACAGTTGTTTCGGTGTGATAGCATTAGGCGCAGGCATGGCATGTCTCCTGTGATCGACGGATACATGCGAAACTTGGGCTGTCGCCTCACGGGGCGTTCGCAATCTTACCCCATAGGCTTTGCTACCGCGACAGGCCGGTCGGGGTCAAGATTGCGAGCTCATTTCCTAGGCCCAGTCCAGCCGTTGACCAGTCATGCATACGGGCAGGGTGTCCTTGGGAAACTGACCAAGCTGTTCAAATAAGGAAATGAAGTCAAACTGGTTATACGCCTCGACAATACGACCTTCTTTAATGCGGCCAATCATACTGCCAGAGGCCTGCAGTGGTGCGCCGTTATCGGCGCGTGTTGTGCTGACCTGCAATATCGCCGATACCCAATCGCCATTTTCGATGATTTTGGGCAGCTCAACATGGATATCGCCCAGAATGTGGCGAAACGCCATGACCAGATCCCGAAAATCATCGGCCCCCACCTGCATTTCCGGAATCAGTCCTTCGGCTGTCGTTTCCGGCGCGAAATACCGATCAATCGCATCGGTATTTCCGTTTTCCCAAACCTCTGAATACCATTCTCTGAGTATATCTGCGTGTGACATCCCAGCTCTCCTTTTCCTCACGGGCCGAGCATGACGCGAATGAGTGAACAAACTCTGAACGTGAACACAGACAGGGTTAAACAGCAGACATTTAAGGGAAAATGCAGGTTTCTGTTGCCAGGTACCTGCGAACCCCGCCTTACGCTGCTAGGCGCAAGGGCTTAAGTTTCGGTCTTGCTACTGCTTACGCAGCAACTGCAACCGGAGCACGATTGTCATTTGCAATTGTACTGTTTGGGCCGGTACGGTGGCACCCCGCCGAGACAAAGCTAACCCCTTTAGACGTTCGTCGATCCTATTTCGGCCCCGCGATCCTCAAATGAAGGATGTTGGTGGAGCCGCCGGGTACCGCCCCCGGGTCCGATCCGCTTATTACGAGCGCGTTTATGTCCATAGTCCCGAAGGACATCCCTTATATAGGTGAGCCACAAGGGGAAAGCAAACCCCATACTTCAACGAAAAGACGGATTATATAATAACGTCTTAGCTTGTTCGGTTAATGTTTGCCAGGATCAGCCACAGCGCCAATATCAGCTCGATTCCCCCAAATGTCATCGCTTTGATCAAAGGGGGGTGATCCAGAATGACGGAAACAAACCGGCCCAAGGCTGCGCCGGCATAAACAACGCCCAACATCGCATAGGCCATGGGAGTGTTCAGCCAAATGACCGCAATTCCGGTGACAACAAAAAGCCCACCGACCGAAGCGCGCAATTCGCTTAACCCCATGGTGCTGTTCGTAGGCGCCAGGTCCAGCGAGGCCGCGGTCCAAGCGGGTGCTAGAAACCCAAAGAGGCCGAAACCGATTGTCAGAACCGCCGCGGCAATATTCAAAATCGACGTCATTGTACCCTCATTCGGTTGGTTTGCGCCGCTGTTTGGCGACGTCCAGGGCAAGCTTACGGGTATAAGCTTCGAGATCCACCAGTGCTGAATCTACCGCAGCAGCGTCCCGCCGATCCAAAGCATCGGCAATCTGGTTGTGCAATACGATGATCTCTTCTCGGGACCGCGCCGTAAACGTGATCATGTTCATCAAAGGCTGCATCGCCTCGACGGCGCCGGCCAGTTGATAGGACAACACCGGATTGCCGGCCCCATCGACCAATGCCCGGTGAAAGGTCACATCCGAGGCGCAAAAGGCTTCGTCTGTCAGCCCGGGTTGAGCCTGCCGAAATATCTCGGCACGCATCGTCGCCAGATGATCCGCCGTCCTGCGTTCGGCTGACAAAGTTGCGCAGGCGCGTTCCAGCGAATACCGAGCCTCGCAAGCCGTTTCAAAACTGACCGCGTTCATGGACAGCAGCAACGTGGATGTGGTGATCTGTTGGGAATACGCATCCTGATAGCTCAGCCGATTGACAAATGCGCCGCCGGTCGCGCCACGTTGGGTGCGGATCAGGGACTGTGCCGCAAGGCGTTTAAGGGCCTCACGCACGGTTGGTCGGGACACCTGAAACTGGTCGGACAGTTCCGCCTCAGAAGGCAGGCGTTCATCTACAATCAACCGACCCGATATGATCGCATCTCGGATTGATTGGGCGATCTGAACCGAAAGGTCAGCAGGTTTCTTGGGGTCGATTTTCATTTTGAGCAGGGCCGCAGGCAAATTTTCATTTGTCTGACATTTAAAAGTCTGACATTTGAATTGCAAGGACTGAGTCGGGAGGAACAAGTGAGTCGCGCAGTTCTACGTAATGGGTTTTGGCTGGGATTCTACGCTCTGATCCTGTGGGCGTGGTGGATGATGTTCGTGATGAACCGCGCCATGGATCTGGATTGGATCGGCCGTCCCGGAGCAATGGGGCAGGCGATGCGCGCCATGGACCCCAGGATGGACATGTATATGCCCATGGCAGAGTTCGGCCCGCTGTTTTGGATGTGGGCCATCATGATGGCCGCAATGATGTTGCCGACCATTATTCCAACTCTGCGCAGCTACGACGATCTAATCCGCAGTGCAAATGGCACACGCTCCGGCTGGATTGGTGTCTTGGTGGGTTATTTCGTGGTCTGGGTCGGGTTTGCCGCGCTCATTACCGGGGTGCAACTGGTTCTGCTGTTTGGCGGCGTTGTCGACATGCTGGGCATTGCGAAATCCGGGCTTGTTGCGGGCGGGTTGATGATCGCCGTCGGCGCCTTTCAATTCACCCGCGCCAAAGAGCTGTGCCATGGGGTCTGCCATGCCCCAATGACCTATTTTCTCGGCCATTGGAAAACCGGTTTTTCAGGCGGTTTTCGCATGGGGCTTGGCCTTGGTGCGTTCTGCGTCGGATGCTGCTGGGGCTTTATGGCGCTCGGCTTTGTGGGCGGCGTCATGAGTCTGCTGTGGATGGGTCTGGCGACCTTTTTTATGGTTCTCGAAAAACTACCCCAGATCGGTCACGTGATTACACGGCCGCTGGGATTTGCTCTTATCGCGGGCGGCTGTGCCTTGCTCGTATACCCCTTTATCTATGGAGGATAAGCTATTGGCTAAGAACAAAAAACCAGAGGCAGATCGCCTGCCGATCAGCCAACGTATCGACAGCCGCATGCCCAACCCCAAGCGGCGTGAGATGAGCCCGACGAATTGGGCGATCAAGGGAGAGCTGATCCTTAACTGCTCGTGCGATCTGTTCTGCCCCTGTGTCGTATCGCTTGGCGCGCATCCTCCGACCGAGGGTCATTGTCATGCCTGGATGGGAATTGTCATCGATGAAGGCCATTTCGAGGGCGAGGACCTGTCGGGCCTCAATGTTGGCCTTCTGGTCGATATTCCGGGTCGCATGGGTGAGGGGCAGTGGAAAGTTGCCGCCTATGTCGACGAACGAGCCAGCGGTAAGGCCTATAACGGACTGCTCCAAATTTTCAGCGGACAGGCCGGGGGCACGACTGGCTTGTTTACCATGCTGGTCAGCGAAATTATCGGGGCCGAACGTGCCCCGGTTCAGATCGAACGCGACGGGACCAAGCGCCGCATCATGATTGGTCGGAAAATCCAGGGCGAAATCGAGATGTTGGCGGGCAAAGACCCCGAGCATCCGGTGATGGTCTCAAACTCGAAATACTGGATGGGACCGGACATTATCGTGGCGCGCGGCACCAAATCCAAGGTCCGCGATTACGGTCGGGTCTGGGATTTCGGTGGAAAATCCGCAGAAATTTGTCCAATCGACTGGCAGGGGCCGAAATAATACGAAATCACAAAGGATTACGTGCAATACGTGATCCAAATTTTCAATCGCCAGACACGCCATCGCGGCCTGCTGCACCAGATGCTGACGGGACCGCAGGCTTCGAATTGTGATCTGGCATTATGCCCGAGGAGGCTTGAGTGGCCAATATTTCCTTCTCTCGCCGGTTGCGGCGCACACCTTTTTCCGAAGGGGTCGAAGCCGCAGGCGTTAAGGCATTCACGGTTTATAACCGGATGCTATTGCCAACTGTATTCGACAGCGTCGAGGCTGATTACCGGCACTTGAAAAAGCATGTGCAGGTCTGGGATGTCTCGTGTGAGCGACAGGTCGAACTCAGAGGTCCCGACGCGGCACGCCTTATGCAAATGCTGACGCCACGCGATTTGAGAGGCATGTTGCCCGGCCAATGCTATTACGTCCCTATCGTTGATGAGACCGGTGGCATGTTGAATGATCCGGTTGCGGTGAAACTGTCCGAGGACCGCTGGTGGATCTCCATCGCGGATAGCGATTTGTTGTTATGGGTCAAAGGAATCGCAAACGGCTATCGGCTGGATGTTCTGGTGGATGAGCCAGACGTCTCACCCTTGGCGGTACAGGGGCCCATGGCGGATGAACTGATGTCTCGCGTATTTGGCGAGCGCGTCAAAGACATCCGGTTTTTCAAGTTCGACATGTTCGAGTTTGCGGGCCGCGATCTGGCCATCGCCAGGTCAGGGTATTCAAAGCAGGGCGGGTTCGAGATTTATGTCGAGGGCAGCGATATCGGAATGACGCTGTGGAATGCGCTGTTTTCGGCAGGCAAGGATTTGAACGTACGCGCAGGTTGTCCCAACCTGATCGAACGCATTGAGGCTGGGTTGCTGTCCTACGGAAACGATATGACCGACGACAACACCCCACATGAATGTGGCCTGGGAAAGTTCTGTAACACACACACGGCGATTGGGTGCATTGGCCGGGACGCGTTGTTGCGGGTCGCAAAAGAAGGGCCGATCCAGCAAATCCGTCCGATTGAAATCGCTGGGCCGGCCGTTGGTGCCTGCGTTGCTCCATGGTCGGTTTACGCTCAGGGGAAACGGGTCGGTCAAATCACTTCTGCCGCTTGGTCTCCGGATTTCAACACCAATGTTTCCATTGGGATGCTCAAGCTCAGCCATTGGGACGAAGGCACGAAGATAGAGGTCGAAACGCCCGACGGTATGCGTGAGGCGACTGTAAGGGAAAAATTCTGGATATGATCGCAAGCGGCGTATCGGGTTCAGAAACAGGTTATTACACGGGGTCGGGGCTGTACTCTGACGTCCAAAACAGGAGGACATTTTGATGTTCAACGCACTGGTGATGGAAAAAGACGAGGAAAGCGGGCTGGCCAGCCCCTCGGTTCAACAGCTTTCGGAAGGGGATCTGCCGCGGGGTGAGGTTACCGTGGCGGTCCAGTATTCAACGGTAAATTATAAGGATGGTCTTTGCCTGTCGCCCAAAGGCGGGGGGCTGGTACGCAGCTATCCGCATGTTCCTGGCATCGACTATGCCGGGACGGTCGAGTCGTCTTCGGATGAGCGATATAAACCGGGTGACAAAGTGGTCCTGACCGGTTGGCGTGTCGGTGAGGCGCATTGGGGTGGGTACTCACAAAAAGCCAATGCCCGTGCCGATTGGTTGGTTCCGCTGCCCGATGGGTTGGAGCCCCGCCAGGCGATGGCCGTCGGAACCGCTGGGTTCACCGCGATGCTGGCGGTTATGGCACTTGAGGATCATGGGCTGAAACCGGGGCAGGGTCCGGTTTTGGTCACAGGGGCAGCAGGTGGTGTTGGCTCGGTCGCGACGGCGATTCTTGCCAATTTGGGATACGAAGTGGCAGCCGTCACCGGACGACCGGAAACCAGCGATTACCTGAAGTCTTTGGGCGCCACGACCATTGTGCCACGCGAAGAGTTGAACGAGACAACTAAGCGCCCCCTGGAAAGCGAGGCATGGTCTGGCTGTGTGGACGCGGTCGGCGGCGCAATGCTGGCACGCGTTCTGGGGCAGATGAAATACGGTGCCTCGGTCTCGGCCGTGGGGTTGGCTGGCGGCGCGGGCCTTCCGGCAACTGTTATCCCGTTCCTTTTGCGCGGCGTGAACCTGTTGGGGATCGACAGCGTCATGCAGCCCTATGAAAACCGGCTGCGAGCCTGGCAGCGGATAGCAACCGACCTTCCGATGGACAAGCTTGAGGCGATGATCCATCCCGCAAAGCTGAGCGATCTGCCCCAATTAGGGGCGGATATCCTGCAAGGTCAGGTTAAAGGTCGTGTTGTCGTAGACGTAAACGCCTGATCCGGAATGAATATGTCTGACCGACCGCATTGATTTGCGGTCGGTTAATTTTGTAGCTGCAGGTTCGCGAAAATCCGGCAAACACCTCTGGTCAATGGCGTAAATACGGATCATCATTGCTATACATCCCAAATTGAATGGCTTATGAGCCATTCAAACAGTACCTGAAGACGGGGAGTGAGCAGAATGTCTGACGATTTCGAACTGGACACAGACGACCTGAAACGCCGCATGGACGGCGCAATGTCAAACCTCAGAACCGAATTTGCATCGCTGCGCACCGGGCGCGCCTCGGCCTCGATGCTCGAGCCGGTGATGGTCGATGCCTATGGTTCGATGACGCCGATCAACCAGGTGGGAACGGTCAATGTGCCCGAGCCGCGTATGGTAACGGTCAATGTCTGGGATAAAGGGCTGGTCGGCAAAGTGGAAAAAGCGATCCGCGAAAGTGGGCTGGGCATCAACCCTCAGCTCAACGGAACGATCATCATGCTACCGATCCCGGAACTGAACGAAGAACGCCGTCGCGAGTTGGGCAAAGTCGCCGGGCAATATGCCGAACACGCACGCGTCTCGATCCGGAATGTGCGCCGCGACGGGATGGATCAGATCAAGAAGGCCAAGGCTGACGGTATGTCCGAAGATGACCAGAAGTTCTGGGAAAGCGAAGTGCAGGATCTAACCGACCAGATGATCAAGGTAGTAGATGCCGCGCTTGAGACCAAGCAGGCAGAAATCATGCAGGTCTGAGACCGGGTGATGCCCTCTTCCTCGCATACCATGCCCGAAAGAGGGCCCCAGCATGTCGCGATCATCATGGATGGCAATGGTCGCTGGGCGCAGGCCCGCGGGCGACCTCGCCTGTTTGGCCACCACGCCGGGGCAAGACGTGTGCGCGATGTGGTCGAGGCCTGCCCAAGGCTCGGTATTAAGTATCTGACTGTTTTTGCGTTTTCGACCGAGAACTGGAAACGCACTCAGGTCGAAGTTGCCGGTCTGATGAGCTTGTTTCGGCGCTATATTATCAAGGAAACCCGGACGCTCCGAGACTCGGGTGTTCGGGTGCGTTTCATCGGTGACAGGGTCAGGTTGGATGCCAAACTGATCGAATTGATGGATACGCTTGAGGCCGAGACCGAGGGAAATGATCTGGTTCACCTTACCATTGCGTTGAACTATGGCGGTCGGGATGAAGTCGCGCGGGCTACCAAACGTCTGGCCCAGGATGTCGCTGACGGGCGCTTGCATCCTGATGATGTAGACGAAGAAACGCTGCCGAAATATCTGGACACACATGTTCTTCCCGATCCTGATCTGGTGATCCGAACCAGCGGCGAGGCGCGTATTTCCAATTTTCTGCTATGGCAATCCGCCTATTCGGAATACGAATTCATCGACACGCTCTGGCCAGACTTCACTGCGGCAGAGCTTGAGCGCCTGTGCCGGAGCTATGGCAGCCGCGACCGACGGTTCGGAGCTGTACCGGCATGAGTGACGGGCGCTGGTCCGACCTGACTGCCCGCGTATTGTCGGCGGGTGTCCTTGTTGCCGTTGGCGCTGTCGAGGTCTGGCTGGGCGGTCTGTGGTTCGAAGCCTTCATTTCCATTGCTTGCGGGCTGATGACCTGGGAACTGGTCCGTATGATCGACCCGGGCAGGAAAGCTGTTGCGATCCAGCTTGCCATATTGACCGGTTTTGCGGTGGTGCTGAGTTACCATCTTCCGGCACTCTATAAACTTCCCTTCTTGCTTGCTCCGGCGCTGGTCGGGGCAGGGCAGGTCAGCCGGTACCGGGGTATCTATACCCTATTTGCGCTGTGGATCGCGGCCGCGGGACTGGGCTTTATCTCAATCCGGACGAATATGGGATTTGTTTGGATGGTCTGGCTGATATCGGTCGTCGTCGCCACGGATGTCGCCGGGTATTTTGTCGGAAAGGCATTGGGTGGACCCAAATTCTGGCCACGAGTCAGCCCGAAAAAGACGTGGTCGGGAACAGCAGGAGGCTGGGTAGCGGCTGCCATTGTTGGCTTAGCCTTTGCGGCTTACGGCGGCTTCGGAACTTGGTTCATCGTGATCTCGGTTCTGGCGTCAATGGCCAGCCAGGCCGGCGATATTGTCGAAAGCGCGGCCAAACGAAAATTCGGCGTCAAGGACAGTTCGAACCTGATTCCCGGCCATGGCGGCTTCCTTGATCGATTCGATGGGATGATGGGGGCCGCTCTGTTCGTTCTGCTTGTGGGGTTGATTTATTCCCCCGGAGCCATGTGATGCGCAAAATCTCTGTTTTTGGCGCGACGGGTTCTATCGGGCAAAACACGATAGATCTGATTGACCGAAATCCATCAGCGTATGATGTTGTCGCCCTGACCGGTGGAGCCAATATCGAACAACTTGCGCGTGACGCCAAACGTTTGAAGGCGGATATCGCGATTACAGCCCATCCAGACCGGCTTGAGGACCTGCGAGTGGCCTTGGCCGGTTCTGATGTCGAGGTCGCCGCCGGGGCGAATGCTCTGGCCGAAGCTGCGGCGCGACCGGCTGACTGGGTCATGTCTGCCATCGTTGGGGCTGCGGGGTTGCAACCAGGGCTGACGGCGCTTGAACAGGGCGCGACGCTGGCTTTGGCGAATAAAGAAACGCTTGTCTGCGCGGGTTCTTTGGTTCTGGATACTGCCCGAAAGCACAATGCCCGATTGCTACCGGTGGACAGCGAACATTCTGCCGTTTTTCAGGCTCTGGTCGGTGAAGATATGGCATCGGTCGAGCGTATCATCATCACTGCCAGCGGCGGCGCCTTCCGGGATTGGCCACTGAGCAAATTGGCCTCGGCCACGGTTGAGCAGGCATCGAGCCACCCGAACTGGAATATGGGGCAGCGGATCACGATTGATAGCGCTTCGATGTTTAACAAGGCGCTCGAGGTGATCGAAACACGCGAATTCTTCGGAATATCCCCGGATATGATCGAAGTGATTGTGCATCCGGAATCCATCGTTCATGCGATGGTCGGGTTTAACGATGGAGCGGTTATGGCCCATATGGGCGCGCCAGATATGCGCCACGCGATCGGATATGCCCTGAATTGGCCAAAACGTCAGACCCTTCCGGTCGAAAGGCTGAACCTTGCAAAGCTGGGACAGTTGCGATTTCAGGAACCAGACGAAAACCGATATCCGGCTTTGCGGTTAGCGCGCGACGTCATGGAGCGGGGCGGGCTGTCCGGAGCGGTTTTCAACGGAGCCAAAGAATGTGCACTCGACCATTTCATTGCAGGTCGCATTGGTTTTCTTGATATGGCAGACATCGTGGCCGCCGTCTTGGATCGTTTCGATGCACAAGACAACCATATTGACGCCCCAATGACCCTTGATAACGTGCTGCAAACCGACCATCTGGCACGTATATGGGTCGATAACGCCGTTGCGCAACGAGCAGGAAAATAAATTGGACGTACTCTCACTGATCCCACAGTTCGGCAATTTGATTTACACCATATTCGCCTTTGTGATCGCGTTATCCGCCATCGTAGCCGTACATGAATACGGGCATTACATCGTTGGCCGTTGGTCCGGCATCTACGCCGAAGTGTTCTCAATCGGTTTCGGTCCCGTACTCTGGAGCCGTATCGACAAAAGAGGAACGCGCTGGCAGATCGCAGCGCTTCCATTCGGCGGGTATGTCAAGTTTTTGGGTGACGCCAATGCCGCATCCGGCAAAGATGAAGCGGCTATGTCTGAAATTTCTGAGCAAAGCCCGGAGGAGCTGCGCCGCACAATGCATGGCGCGCCACTTTGGGCCAGGACGGCAACTGTTGCGGCAGGGCCAATCTTTAATTTCGCAATGTCGATACTGGTCTTTGCCCTAATTTTCTTTACGCAAGGCGCAACCAGAGACCCTCTGACCGTTGGGTCACTGCATCCTCTGCCGGGGACAATTCAAGAGCTGCGTGAAGGTGATGAAATCCTCGCGATTGCAGGTATTGACCTGCCAGATTTCGAACAAGAAGGATCGTGGAGCGAGTTCGTAGACTCTTTGCCCGTTGACCCCGTTCTTGATTACACAGTTCTTCGTGACGGTGACACATTAGACGTTTCCGCACCTTGGCTGTTCCCCCCCCTGATTCAACAGGTTGTTCCGCGCAGCGCAGCAATGGATATCAGCCTGGCACAGGGGGATGTCATAACAGCGGTTAATGGTGACCCGGTTTATGCCTTTGAACAGCTCAAGGACCATGTGGAAAGCTCTGATGGGCGGCCACTGCTGTTGAATGTCTGGCGTGACGGAGCGGAACTGGAGTTTGCCCTGGCTCCACGCCGCACGGATGAGCCGCAGTCTGATGGTGGTTTTGTAACGCATTGGAGGATCGGGATCGTCGGCGGCATGATGCTAGAACCTGCAACCGAAAGGGCGGGCATCCTGACATCTCTTGGCGGCGGTGTGCGACAAACATTGCGAATTATTGACGGGTCTCTTTCAGGTATCTGGCACATGGTGACCGGAGCGATCAGCACCTGCAACATGTCCGGCCCGATCGGAATCGCCGAAACCTCGGGTGCGATGGCCAGCCAGGGAGCGCAGAACTTCATCTTCTTTATCGCCGTTCTGTCAACTGCTGTCGGTTTGCTGAACCTGTTTCCGATTCCGGCTTTGGATGGAGGACACTTGGTATTTTACGCATATGAGGCCATCTCGGGGAAACCACCCAGCGACAAAGCGCTGCGGATTTTGATGGGCATCGGAGTGTCAATCATTCTGGCTCTGATGCTGTTTTCCGTCTCAAATGACCTGTTCTGTTGATTTGGGCGGAGCTTGCACAATCTAGTCGCAATTCCGCCCCAATTCCCTCATAGGATGTGTTCGTTTCATAATTTTGTCTGTCAGAGGCGATCATGGCGAATGCTATCAAAAAATCATATCGCAGCTTTAGCTTCCTGCTTGCGCTGAACTGGGACTCGATCTTGTTTTTCGGCGCGACTGCGTTGGCTATGGGTGGATGCGCTTATCTGATCACCATGTGATTCTGTTCCTTTCTTTTTATTTGCTGAACAGCGGCCCAATGGGCCGCTTTCTGTTTTTCGGCTTTTGACAAGGCCAGACAATCCCGTTACTCAGCTTTAAAGTCTTAAAATTCTGGGTAGAGAAAAATATGACCGACAGGCGAGGCGCAGGCACATCCTGCGGGGGGCAAAAGCCGGTAAACAAGATTTTGTGGCAGGCCCTAACATTCTTTTTCTTATTTGCCACAGTTAGTTTGCTGTCACTGCCGCAGGCTGCTCAGGCGCAAAGCTACACCATCAACTCGTTCGAAGTAGAGGGGAATAGGCGCATCGAGACATCGACAATCATTGCACGTTCGGGAATCGAACCTGGGCAGACGGTGACAGCTGGACAACTCAACGATGCCTTCCAACGGCTGCTTGACAGTGGTGTTTTTGAAACAGTCGATTTGACCCCTCGTGGCAGCACTTTGGTCATCAAAGTTCAGGAATATCCTACGATCAACCAGATCAGCATCGAGGGTAACAAGAGGCTTAAGGATGAGCTGTTGCTCAATGCCGTTTCGTCTCAGCCCCGCCGGGTCTTTACACCTCAGGTCGCTGAAGCTGACGCAGACATGATTGCCGAAATCTATTTGGCTCAAGGACGTGTTGCAGCAACCGTCATCCCCAGAATCATCCGCCGCAGCGACAATCGGGTAGACCTCGTTTTTGAAATCTCCGAAGGTACGACGATCGAGGTTGAGCGCGTAAGCTTTGTTGGCAACCGGGCCTATTCCGACCGGCGTCTGCGCCGTGTGCTTGAAACCAAGCAAGCCAATTTCCTGCGTACGTTCCTGCGGGGCGATACTTTTATCGCTGACCGGATCGAGTTCGACAAACAAGTCATCCGTGATTTCTACTTGTCGCGTGGCTATGTCGATTTCCGCGTCAACAGCGCCAATGTTGAATTCACGCGTGAGCGCGACGCGTTTTTCCTGGTGATGAATGTAACCGAAGGTCAGAAATTCTCATTCGGCAAGATCACCACCGTGAGCGAAATACCCGGTGTGGATGCGGCCGAATATCAGGCCGCACTCAAGGTCAAGCCGGGTGTCACCTATTCTCCTTCACTGGTCGAAAACTCTATCGCCAGGCAAGAGCGTTTGGGCATTCGGCAAGGGGTGGACTTTCTGCGGGTTGAGCCGCGCGTCACGCGCAATGCACGTGATCTGACGCTGGATGTTGAATTCGTTCTGACCAAAGGACCGCGTATCTTTGTCGAGCGTATCGACATCGAGGGCAACACCACCACGCTTGACCGCGTGATCCGTCGTCAATTCGACACCGTCGAGGGTGATCCTTTCAACCCGCGTGAAATCCGGCAGGCGGCTGAACGTATCCGGGCATTGGGCTATTTCGCCGTCGCTGATGTTGAACCGCGCGAGGGTTCGACGCCCAGCCAAGTGATCGTGGATGTCGACGTCGAAGAACAGCCAACAGGCTCGCTCAGCCTCGGTGGTAGCTACTCGATCTCTGACGGTTTCGGCATTGCGATCGGCCTAAGTGAGTCAAACTTTCTAGGCCGTGGACAGACCGTCGGGGTTACGATTTCGACCGCACAGGATTCAGAAGAGTACTCCCTGAATTTCACCGAACCCTATCTTTTGGGCCGCAAGCTTCGCTTTGATCTTGGTCTGGGTTTGGCGTCGACCGACTCCAGTTTTGCCAGCTATAACACCGAGCGTGTGTTCTTTAACCCTCAGTTGAGCTATGCGATCGGAGAGCTGTCTTCGTTGCGCGTACGCTATGCCTGGGAAAACAGCGAGATGAAGCAGCAGGACAACGAGGCAAACGGCGCGGTCATCGCCTCTGAGATTGATCAGGGTGAACGCACGACCAGTTCTCTGGGTGTGTCCTATGTATATGACAGCCGCCTTGGTGGGCTTAACCCCAATGCCGGTGTTTTGTTTGAGGTTGGCCTGGATGCCGCTGGGCTGGGTGGGGACAACAAGTTCTACAAAACCAGCGCACGCGGGATTGCCCAAACACGCGTTCTGAGTGAAGAAGTCGTTCTTCGTGCATCGCTTGAAATGGGTGCAATGCACTGGACTGGCAACGATTTCAGCCGGACGTTGGATCGCTTTGTGTTGGGCCCCAATAAATTCCGCGGGTTCGAGCCAGCGGGTTTGGGGCCACGGGATCTGTCAAATGGTCAGGATGACGCTATCGGCGGGAATTACTATTGGGTCGCGCGTCTGGAGTCGGACTTTCCTCTGGGCCTGCCCGAAGAATTGGGCCTGCGTGGAGGCGTGTTCTATGATTTCGGTAACCTGTACAATATCGACGATGTAAACACTTCGGGTGCCAACATTGTTGGTGCGGATGGGTCTATCCGTCATGTTCTGGGTGTTGCAGTCCTATGGGAAACACCGTTTGGCCCACTGCGCTTTAACTTTTCGCAAGCGCTCAAGAAAGAGGACTTTGACAAGGAACAGAATTTCGACCTGACCATTCAGGCGAGGTTCTGATCTCGGATGCGAGGTAGTCTTCAAACCTATATGCAGGGCCCCATTCGGGCCCTGTGTCTTTTTCTGACCTTAACCCTGGCAGGACCGGTTACCGGACAGCAGCTTGGCGTGACACAAGCCAGCGTCCTGACAATCTCCAGCGAACGGCTGTTTTCTGACTCGGCGTTTGGACGTCGCATTCTCAGTGAGATCGAAGCAGAGGGGACTCTGCTGGCTGCTGAGAACGAGCGGATCGTTGCAGAGCTCAGCGCGGAGGAGAAGGACCTCACCGAAAAGCGCACCTCTCTGTCTGCTGAAGAATTTCGTCCCCTCGCAGAGGCGTTCGACAGAAAGGTTCAGAACCACCGAGAAGGGCAGCGCGCCAAGCTTGATGCCCTTGCTCGTCGCAGTGAAGATGCACAACAGATGTTTTTTGAACTCGCCCGCCCAGTATTGATCGATCTTTTGCGCGAATCTGGCGCCTCGGTCATTATTCAACGCTCCAGCGTGTTTCTCAGTTCGGATCTGTCCGATGTGACAGATGCCGCCATCACCCGAATTGATACAGCCATTGGTGATGGAACAACACTTGACGAAGGTACAGGCGAATAGGTTTGCTTGCCCTCGGGTCGCGGTGTTGCTAACCACATTGAAAAGAGAAATCCAGAACAGGATATCAGAACTATGAGCACGGACACCAAAAGCGCCGACATTCAGCTGATTCAACGGATATTGCCGCACCGCTATCCGTTTCTGCTGGTCGACAAGGTGGTCGAGATTTCAGGCTATCAGTCAGCGGTCGGCATCAAGAACGTCACTATGAACGAGCCGCATTTCCAGGGCCATTTTCCTGGTACACCGATCATGCCTGGTGTGACCATTGTTGAAGCAATGGCGCAGACCGCAGGTGTTATGCTTGGCGTTGGGATGGATGTCATCGACAGCGACTTGTTGATCTATTTCATGAATATCGACAAGTGCAAGTTCCGCCGCAAAGTCGTGCCCGGTGACGTGCTCGAGATGCATGTTGAAACTGTGCGCGGCAAGAAGGGTGGCAAGATTTTCAAGTTCTCTGGCAGGGCCACGGTTGATGGAGAGGTCGCAGCCGAAGCTGAGTTCTCAGCCTATGTTGATTGGGACATGGAAAAGACAACATGAGTGGCATTCACCCTAGCGCAATCATCGAAGACGGTGCTCAGATCGGAGAGGGCTGTGTCATCGGCCCTTTTTGTTTTGTTGGTTCAAGGGTGCGGTTGAAAGACCGGGTAGAACTGAAATCGCATGTTGTTGTTACTGGTGACACCGAGGTGGATGAAGACACCATAATCTTCAATTTTTCGGTCATCGGTGAAATCCCGCAAGACCTTAAGTTCGGCGGTGAAGATACGCGGCTGGAAATTGGCAAACGAAACCGTATCCGTGAACATGTAACAGTGAATTCTGGAACAGACGGCGGTGGCGGTGTAACCCGGATTGGCGATGACTGTTTGCTGATGGCTGGTGTTCACGTGGCTCACGACGTTCAGATTGGCAATCGCGTGATCATGGTGAACCATTCTGGTGCCGCGGGACATTGCATTATCGAAGACGATGTTATCGTCGGTGGGATTTCGGGTTTGCATCAATGGGTTCGTGTGGGCCGAGGGGCGATTATCGGCGCGCTGACGATGGTGCCCAACGACGTGATTCCTTATGGGCTTGTTCAAGCGCCTCGCGGCGAGCTGGACGGCCTGAATCTTGTTGGCCTCAAACGGCGCGGAGTCGCACGGGCTGATATTTCAGCTTTACGCGCAGCGTTTCGCGAATTGTCCGATGGTGACGGAACTTTTATGGACCGCGCCAAGCGCTTGGGTGAAGATGCCGAAAGCGAATATGTCCGCGAAATCGTCAATTTCGTAACCGGCGATTCGGATCGGTCCTTTCTGACACCGAGGAAGTAACATCATGTTGGCACTGATCGCGGGAACAGGTGTGTTGCCGGACGAAGTGGTTTCCTGTCTGGCTGAATGGCCCTTGATCTGCGCGATGGAAGGCTTTGCCCCGGATACTCTGTCTGCTGACATCGTTTTCCCGCTGGAACAGCTTGGATCATTCATCGCGGATCTCAAAACCCGTGGCGTAACTGAAATCTGTATGGCCGGAGCGGTTAAACGTCCCGCCGTTGACCCGTCGCGCATTGATGCCGCGACGATGCCGTTGGTGCCTATTCTGGTGCAGGCGATTCAATCCGGCGATGACGGCGCATTACGGGCTGTCATTGGGATATTCGAAAACTCAGGCCTGAATGTCCGTGCCGCGCATGAGATTGCGCCTGAACTGCTGCCTCCGCTTGGTTGTTTGACAGAAGCACAGCCCTCAGACGCGGATCGCGCAGATGCGGATCGGGCATCCAGTATCCTGCGTGCCATGGGGGCAGCTGATATCGGCCAGGCCTGTGCAGTTTCCAAAGGGCAGGCTTTGGCGATCGAAGGAATTTTTGGCACCGCATGGATGCTCGAGTCTCTGACTCAACGGCCCGATGCGGGGGGTGGGGTGCTTTTCAAGGGTCCAAAGCCTGATCAGGACTTTCGCGCGGATCTGCCAGCTATTGGACCTGAAACCATTTCCAGCGCCGTCGCAGCTGGTTTGTCCGGGATCGTGATCGAAAAGGGCGGGGTGCTTGTATTGCAGCGACAACGTGTAATTGCTGAGTGCGATCGCCTGGGTTTGTTCCTTTATGTGCGTGAGCGAACCAACTGATGCGGGTGTTTCTGGTCGCCGGCGAACCTTCGGGCGATCGATTGGGCGGCGCGTTGATGGAAGGGCTACGTGCCCTTGTCCCAGATGTTACATTCGACGGGGTCGGCGGACCATTGATGCAGGCCCAGGGTCTGAACAGCCGCTTTCCGATGTCCGAATTGTCAGTGATGGGCTTGATCGAGGTATTGCCAAAATTCTTTCACCTCAAGCGCCGGATATCTGAGACAGCGCAGGCCGTTCTGGACACCAAACCTGACGTATTGATCACCATCGACAGTCCGGACTTCTCGTTGCGCGTTGCCAAGTTGGTCAAAGCAGCAAGCGATACTCGAACCGTCCACTATGTGGCCCCCAGCGTTTGGGCCTGGCGACCGGGGCGTGCGGATAAGATGGCCAAGGTCATCGACCATGTGCTGGCGTTGCTTCCGTTTGAGCCGCCCTATATGGAACGCGCCGGGATGGAATGTGATTTTGTTGGCCATCCGGTTGCAAGCGAACCCATCGCGTCTGATCGCGATATCCAGGAGTTTCGCGCCGCCTATGATCTTGGGGAAGCTCCGCTGGTTCTTGCCTTGCCGGGGTCGCGCAAGGGTGAGGTTGACCGTCTGGCCCCTGTATTCGGTCAGGCCTTGGGGCAGTTCGTAGCCGACCGGCCGGGTACGCGGGTTATTGTTCCGGCGGTTGCGCATATGGTCGAGGCCGTAACCGAACATCTGCAGACATGGCCAGGCAATCCCGTCGTGATCGACCCGCGCAATGTTCCGACCGAAGAGGCGGTTCAGCAGAAACGCGCAGCCTTTGCCGCAGCGGACCTTGCTCTGGCGGCATCGGGTACCGTGTCGCTTGAACTTGCAGCTCAAGCAACACCCATGGTGATTGCCTACCGCCTCAGCTGGCTGACCCAGAAACTGGCAGTACGTATGGTCAATCTGGACACGGTTACATTGGTCAATCTTGTCTCGGAAACGCGTTCCATCCCGGAATGCCTGCTGGATGACTGCCTGCCGGACAAGATTGCCGTAGCGCTACGAGAGGTCGCCCTGAAACCTGACGCGCAGCGCAACGCGATGGATCTGACAATGGAGCGCCTGGGCCGTGGCGGCGACGCCCCTGGTTTCAGAGCCGCAAAGGCCGTGTTGGCCAGAATGCCGTCCTGATGGCCGAGTTCATCCTCTTTGGTTTTTCGGCCTTTCTGGCATTGATACTGACCAATCTGGATAATCTTGCCGCCTTGGTGGCGCTGATCTTGGTGTCAGGGGATATACGGGCCGTCTTTGGCTTTCTGTTCGCACAGGCCTTGGTGATTTCGGCGTCCTTGCTGTTCGCCATGGGGATCGAGGGCGTAATACCGGGCTGGGCCGGGTATCTGGGGATGATCCCGCTGACACTGGGCTGTCTGGCCGCCATCCGCCAATGGCGCGGGCAGGGCGTCGACACTCCTGCGCATCTCGAAGCCGGAGCATCAATTTTGGTGACAACCTTACTGTTTACCAGCCTGTCGATGGACACTTTGGCCGTTCTGGCGCCGTTATTGGCGGATTCAACGCCAGGCTTTCGGATCGCCGGAGCCTTCGGCGCAGGGCTTGCCGTGGTAGGATTGGCCACGCTGGCGCTGCTGGGCGCCAAATCTCCGCTCATCAGTGGTCGCATCGCGCGCAAGCTTGAGATGCTTGTTCCTTACGTGATGATCTGCGCTGGTCTTTATATTCTCAGCAACTCGTGGACTGACGCAGTTTAATATCCGCGCCAGATCCAGCCGCCGCCAAAGATACGGCTGCTATCGGACGCATAGAAAACACAGGCCTGACCGGGTGACACACCTTCTTCCGGGGTCAGCAATTCGACTTCGGCCGTAGTGTCCGAAAGCGGGCGGATGATGGCCTCACGCGGGGGTCGGGTCGAGCGAACCTTGACCAGGACGTGCCATTCATCGCGTGACGTAAACGGCTCATCGCCCAGCCAGTTGATCTCACGCACCGGAATAGTGCGGGTGGCCAACATCTCTTTGGGGCCAACCACAACCTGTTTCTTGTCGACATCCAGCTTCACCACGTAAAGCGGGTCGCTGAGGCCTCCGATACCAAGCCCGCGGCGCTGACCAATGGTATAGTGGATTACCCCGTTATGCTGGGCCAGCACACGACCATCCGCATGAACGATCTCACCCGGTTCCGCCGCGCCGGGGCGCAGCTTTTCGATGACGCTGGCATAGTTGCCGTTGGGCACGAAACAGATGTCCTGACTGTCGGGCTTGTCGGCAACAGCCAACCCATATTGCGCCGCCATTTCGCGCGTCGCGTCCTTGGACGGCAGGTGGCCCAGCGGAAAGCGCAGGAAATCCAGCTGTTCCGGGGTGGTCGAGAACAGGAAATAGGATTGGTCGCGGTTGGCATCCTCGGCGCTGTGCAACTCTGGCCCGTTGGGGCCTGTCTTGCGCTGAATATAATGGCCGGTGGCCATGCAATCAGCCTCAAGATCCTTGGCGGTTTCCAGCAGGTCCTTGAATTTCACCCGTTCGTTACAGCGAATGCAGGGAACCGGCGTCGCACCGGCCAGATAGCTGTCGGCGAATTCGTCGATCACGGCGTCCTTGAAGATGTTCTCATAATCCAGAACGTAATGCGGAAACCCGCGTTCCTCGGCCACGCGGCGCGCATCGTGAATGTCGATACCTGCACAGCAGGCCCCCTTTTTGGCCAGCGCAGCACCGTGGTCATACAGCTGCAGGGTGACGCCGATGACGTCATACCCCTGATCCGCCAAATGCGCGGCCACGACCGAGCTGTCCACGCCTCCGGACATGGCAACTACCACCCGCGTTTCAGACGGGGGCTTGGCAAAGCCAAGAGAGTTCAGCGGTGTCTCGGTGTCGAGGGCCATGACGGTTCCAGTACGGGTTAAGAAAGACCGGCAGAATATAGGAAAATTCTAGATACTCTCAAGGGGCGGTTTCACAACACATTAAGTAGCATGGTGTCAGCTTTGTCGCAGCACGAAGAGGACCGAAAGATGTATTTGCACAAAGTAGAGGGGCCCAGGTCGGTAACCCTGCCGGATGGAACGGTTTTATCCCGGGCTGATCTGCCGCCAAAAGAGACAACCCGCTGGGTGGCATCCCGTAAAGCGATTGTAGTCCGTGGCGTTCTTTACGGATTGATTACGCTTTCAGAAGCCAAAAACCAATATGGCCTCAGCGATGAAGAATTTAATTCCTGGGTTTCTGCGGTCGCAGAACACGGAACGGACGCTTTAAAGGTCACCACGATAAAAAAATATCGACAACCTAAAGGAGAGTGTGAATAAATGATTCAACGGTAACGTCAGATTAACCATTTTTGAGCAGGCTCGATTTTAATCGGTAAATTGAGCTGAATTGGAGCAGTAAATGCGTATACTTCTTGTCGAGGATGATCCAACCACGTCCAAAAGCATCGAACTGATGCTGACACATGCCAATCTGAACGTATATGCGACAGATTTAGGCGAAGAAGGGATCGACCTCGCAAAACTTTACGATTACGACCTGATCCTCCTTGATCTCAACCTTCCGGATATGAACGGGCATGAAGTGCTGCGCCAGTTGCGGGTTGCGCGGGTGGAAACGCCGATCCTGATCCTGTCGGGGGCCGACGATACAGAAAGTAAAATTAAAGGCTTCGGATTTGGTGCTGACGATTATCTGACCAAACCATTCCATAGAGAAGAATTGGTTGCACGTATTCACGCCATTATTCGCCGCTCAAAAGGGCATTCTCAATCCATAATCCACACCGGGCGCGTTGCAGTGAATCTGGATGCGAAAACCGTCGAAGTGGAAGGCAAGGCTGTTCACCTGACCGGCAAAGAATATCAAATGCTCGAACTTCTGAGCCTTCGAAAGGGAACAACCCTGACTAAAGAGATGTTCCTTAACCATCTCTATGGGGGAATGGATGAGCCCGAATTGAAAATCATTGACGTCTTTATCTGCAAATTGCGCAAAAAACTTAGCAATGCCACCGACGGCGAAAATTATATCGAGACCGTCTGGGGCAGGGGATATGTGTTGCGAGATCCTCAGAAAAACAGCGTCGATGAACCTCGCATTGCGGTTGGCGCCTAGGCGCGCAAGTTTTTCGTCGCCAAGGGTCCGGGGCGACACCCTCGCTCACTGAACAGCACGTCTGGACCTAGCCATGCCCTCGCCCTATCACTGAACTCCAAGAACATTTGACGGGGCGAGGGCATGAGCAATTCCATTTCTGTATCAGACCTGACGGAAGATCAGGCACGCAATGAACTGGCGCGGCTGGCTGGGCTTTTACATCATGCGAACGCATTGTATCACCAGAAAGACGCCCCCGAGATTTCTGATGCCGACTATGATGCGCTGAAACTCAGAAACTCAGAAATCGAGTCGCGATTTCCGCAACTCAAGCGATCTGACAGCCCATCGGATATCGTTGGTGCCCGCCCCGCCGATGGGTTCTCCAAGATTTCACATGCCGTGCGCATGCTGTCTTTGGGCAACGCTTTTCAAGACGAAGACGTCTCTGATTTCGATCGGTCCGTCCGAAAATACCTAGGGTTGGATGACGAGACGAGTTTGAGCTATACGGCTGAGCCCAAGATCGACGGTCTCTCCCTTTCGCTTCGGTATGAGAGGGGTAGGCTTGTCCAGGCGGCCACGCGGGGAGACGGAGAAGTCGGGGAAAATGTTACCGCAAATGCGCTAACCATATCGGATATTCCACAGGTAATCACCGGCGCACCAGACATCCTTGAGGTTCGCGGCGAGGTCTATATGTCTCACGACGACTTTGATCGTCTAAATGAGAGCCAGTCCAAGAAAGGCGAAAAAACCTTCGCCAACCCGCGAAATGCCGCCGCAGGATCCCTTCGTCAGTTGGATTCCGCAATTACCCGTTCTCGTCCCCTCAAGTTTTTTGCTTATGCCTGGGGGGAGCTGTCTGAGCCTCTGGCAAGCACCCAATACGAAGCCATACAGCGCCTGAAGGAATTCGGATTTTCAACCAACCCGCTAACCCGTTTATGCGCGGATACAAAGCAGATTCTGGATCACTATCGCAGCATCGAGCTGCAGCGCGCGACGCTTGGATATGACATTGATGGTGTGGTCTACAAGGTAAACGATCTTGCGCTGCAATCACGGCTTGGGTTCCGGTCCAGCACACCACGTTGGGCAATTGCGCATAAATTTCCGGCCGAGCTTGCCTGGACCCGTCTTGAAGCGATCGACATTCAGGTTGGCCGCACCGGCGCGCTGAGCCCGGTGGCCAGGCTGCACCCGGTTACTGTCGGCGGTGTGGTCGTGTCGAACGCAACGTTGCACAACGAAGATTACATTTCTGGTAAAGACGCAAAAGGCGGCGAGATACGCGAAGGCAAAGACATTCGGATCGGCGACTGGGTTCAGGTTTATCGCGCCGGCGATGTGATCCCGAAGGTTGCCGATGTCGACATTTCGAAACGTCCGGATGATGCCGAAAAGTTCATCTTCCCGGAAAAATGCCCTGAATGTCACAGCGATGCGATCCGCGAGGAAGGTGACGCGGTCCGTCGCTGTACCGGCGGCGTTATCTGCCCTGCACAAGCCGTTGAGAAATTGAAGCATTTCGTCTCACGCAAGGCCTTTGATATCGAAGGGTTTGGAGCAAAGCAGATTGAGATGTTCTATGACGATCCCGATCTGCCAGTTCGGACCCCGGCTGACATTTTTACTCTGAAACAACGAGATAGTGCAAACCTGAACAGGCTGGCTAATCGCAAGGGATGGGGGGCGCAGAGCGCCACCAATCTGTGGCAAGCGATTGATGAAAAACGAGTTATTCCACTGGGTCGGTTGCTGTTTGCACTGGGCATTCGACATGTCGGCGAGGCAGCGTCGAACCTAATCGCAACGCATTACGGATCATGGGATGAGCTGGAAAAAGCGGTTACCATAGCGCATAGTCAGACCGGGTCAGAATGGGATGAGCTGCTGAACGTTGACGGTGTTGGTGAGGTTATGGCCCGCGCATTGGTTTCAGCCTTCGCCCAACCTGCCGAACGGCAGAGCATCGACGATCTTGTGGCTCAGCTTGATGTCCAAGACGCGAAACGGCCCGATACCTCGGGCAGCCCTGTTGCAGGAAAGACAGTGGTTTTTACGGGAACGCTTGAAAAGATGACCCGCGCCGAAGCCAAAGCACGTGCCGAGGCACTGGGCGCTAAAGTGTCGGGGTCAGTGAGCAAAAAGACCGATCTTTTGGTTGCAGGACCGGGCGCTGGATCAAAGGCGAAAAAGGCGGCTGAGCTTGGGATCGAGACGCTCGACGAAGATGGCTGGTTGCAGCTGATCGACGGCAAATGAGTGGTCGGCCCGAATCTCTGTTCCCGCTGTTTTCGCGGCTGGAAACGCTTGACGGCGTGGGGCCGAAAACGGCTCAGGTCTTGGCGCAGTCAGGTGTCGAGACCCCGCGCGACGTCTTGTTCGGGCTGCCTTATGCGGTGATTGATCGGCGCAGGCGCGATACCATTCAAGGCGTCGATTTGCCCTCGACGCTGACCGTAGAAGTCACCGTTGGCATCCATCGCCCCCCTAGAAACAAGGGAGGTGCGTATCGTGTCCATGTTGAAGACAGCCAGACTGAATTTCAGTTGGTGTTCTTTCATGCCCGCGGCGATTACTTGCAAAAAGTGCTCCCTCAGGGCGCGCGCAGGGTGATTTCTGGCAAGTTAGAGCTGTTCGACGGGATCGCTCAGATGGTCCACCCGGATCACATGCTGCCGCCAGCGGATGCGAAGGATATCCCTGAGTTTGAACCTGTCTATCATTTGACCCAGGGGCTGACCCAGAAAACTGCCTTCAAGGCGGCGCGTAGCGCGGTTGCACTCTCGCCGGAATTGACGGAATGGATTGATCCCGCGCAGGTCGCAAAAGAGAACTGGCCAGACTGGCTGAGCGCTGTACATGCAGCGCATAATCCGCAGGGTGCGGATGATGTAGCGTCTTTTTCTCCAGCGCATGAGCGTTTGGCCTATGATGAGCTGTTCGCGCATCAACTGACCTTGGCATTGGCCCGCCAACGAGAGCGCAGGGTCAAGGGGATCGCCAGCGCTGGTACGGGCAAGCTGCAATCCCGTGTGTTGTCGAACCTGCCATACAAGCCCACCAACGCCCAACAGCGCGCTATTCAAGAGATCGCCGGGGATATGGCCTCCGATACGCGCATGAACAGATTGCTTCAGGGGGATGTTGGGTCCGGCAAGACTCTGGTTGCGTTCATGGCACTGCTGGTCGCGGTCGAGGCGGGCGGGCAGGGCGTCATGATGGCCCCTACCGAGATACTCGCTCAGCAGCATCTGGAAGGGTTGCGCCCCCTCGCCGAAGAGGCGGGCGTGGTTCTGGAAATCCTGACCGGTCGCGACAAGGGGGCGGATCGGCGTGCCAAGCTGTTGGCGCTTCAACGGGGTGATATTCACATTCTGGTGGGCACTCACGCCGTATTTCAAAGCGATGTCGCGTTTCAGGAATTACGGCTGGCAATCGTCGACGAACAGCACCGATTTGGGGTCCGTCAACGCATGGAGCTGTCGGAAAAAGGCAGGGGGGCGGACGTTTTGGTCATGACAGCAACGCCTATTCCACGCAGTCTTGCCCTGACTCAATACGGTGACATGGACGTGTCCGTGCTTGATGAAAAGCCGCCGGGGCGAAAACCTGTCAAAACAGCGGTTGTGAGCACTGAACGGATTCAAGAAGTTGTCTCGCATCTGCAAAAAGCTATTGCTGAGGGCCGCCAATGCTATTGGGTCTGCCCGCTTGTCGATGAATCCGAAGTATCGGATCTGACCGCTGCCGAGGAACGGTTCAAAAGGCTGCGTGCCATTTTGGGGGACGGGATAGTGGGGCTGGTTCACGGCCAAATGCCGCCCGCCGACAAAGACGCAGCGATGAAGGCATTTCAGCAGGGGCAAACCAAAGTTCTGGTGGCGACCACGGTAATCGAGGTTGGCGTGAATGTTCCAAATGCCTCGATCATGGTCATCGAAAGGGCCGAGATTTTTGGCCTGGCGCAGCTGCATCAGCTTCGCGGTCGTGTTGGGCGAGGCGAGGCAGAATCGACATGTCTGCTGATGTATCAGCCACCCCTCGGCGAAGGGGGGCGCAAAAGGCTGGAAGTTCTGCGCGAAACAGAAGACGGGTTCAGAATCTCAGAGACGGATCTGCAAATGCGTGGAGCGGGCGATCTGATCGGTACCGCGCAGTCAGGTCTGCCGAAGTTCCGTATCGCCGATTTGGAAAGGCAGGCCGGTTTGATGGCCATTGCGCAGTCTGACGCAAGGGCTCTGCTGGGCGTGGACGCCAAACTTGAAACGCAAAGGGGCAAGGCGGCTCGTGTTCTTTTGTGGCTGATGAAACAGGATCAGGCAATCCGTTTGATATCAGTTGGTTAGACGAAAAGAGGAACATTAGTTCACAAATGTTCTCAAAAAGTTCTTTACCAGGACATCAAAATATGAGAACAAAAGGTCAACAAAGGATTAAAACCCTGACCGGAGGTACCCATATGCTGACCCAGATCAAGACCACCCTAAGTCGTTCCCAGTCGACGCTGCTGCAGGACGCAGCAGGTGCGGTTGCACTGGTGGTCATACTTATGGTCGCACTTCATCTTCCCGGAACGTATTAAGTCTTTCTGCCTGCGATCTCGTGCCGATCACGCCGCGCTTGTCATCCCCATTTCAATCAAGGGTGACCTGCCTGTCCCAATACCCTTGAAGGGCCATGCCTCGGCCCCGCGCGGATATCCGGACCCCACATGAGAAACGCATTACCTGCCGCCGCCCTTTCCGCCCGAAAGGAGCGGCGGTTTTTTTAAAGCTGGCCGGTTTTCATAATTTCCAACAACGCCGACAGAACCGAGTTTACTGCGACCGATGCCAGGATCATCCCCATGACACGACTGATGATGGCGGCGCCTGAATGGCCGATCAGCCGAATGATCGGTTCGGCCAGCAACATCAGGACAAAGGCAATCGCAACAACCGACAGCATGACCAAAGCAGTGATCCCCTGATCAGCAACACTGTACCTGTTGTTATCGGTCAAGATGACGATGGCCAGCATCGCACCTGGTGAGGCAAGCGAGGGGACGGCAAGAGGAAAGATCGCTGGGTTGTGTTTGTGGAGTTCGTCTTTAATGTCGTCCTTGGCGGCGCGCTGCTCGACTTCCTGTTTGGGCTCGCCAAAAATCATGGTCAGCGCGAACAGGAAAAGGATAATGCCGCCAGCGACTTGAAAAGAGTTCAGGCCGATATCCAGCGCCTCGATTAGCAGTTGCCCGAAGACCAGGAAAAACAACAGAATCCCGGCGCTTATAAGCGAGGCCACAAGCGCCATCTTACGGCGTGCGGCGGCCCCAAGCCCTGCAGTAACGGCGATGAAGACCGGGATTGTTCCAATCGGATCAATAACAACCCAAAGCGTGACAAAATGCTCAAGTAAACCGTTCAAAACTGAAATTCCCTTCGTTTATTCCGAAAGGCTATAACGTTTTGCCCGTCAAAACCATGTTTAGGCGCAATTTGCGCGTTCCGCCTGTTCAAACGCCTCTGCGGTTGCATCAAGAACCAGCAGGATCGAGGCATGGCGGTTCTTATATTCCCGTGCGGGCATCAAAACCTCTAGCCCATCAAATGGGGCCTCGGGTGCCGATCCATCCTTTTTCAGCATCGCGGATAGTTGCTCGCGCGCCTTTTCGACCTGAGCACGCGTTGTGCCGACGATCGCCCCGCCAACGACCGAAGCAGAGGCCTGTCCCAGGGCGCAGGCTTTCACGTCCTGACCGAATTCTGCAATCCGGCCATCCTGAACTTTGACATCAACCGTGATGGTCGACCCGCATAGGGGCGAGCGTTTTTTCACCGTAGCGTCAGCGTCATCAAGCCGGCTTAGATGTGGGATGTCAGCAGCAAGGGCCAGAATTCGGCCAGAGTATAGCTTTATCAGGTCATTCTCGCCGGACATGGCTTTCCCTCGTTGAATGTTCCCAATACATAGTGGCCATCCACCGGGATGCAAAAGGTTTTTGTCATGTCTTCCTCAGTCGCGTTCGATGCATCGAGTTTGAAATTCAACGAGGCCGGGCTGATTCCAGCCATCGCTCAGGACGAAAATACGGGCGAGGTATTGATGATGGCCTGGATGAACCAGAGCGCCATTGAAAAGACGCTCGAAACCAGACGCGTTACCTATTGGTCCCGCTCGCGCCAGTCATTCTGGATCAAGGGCGAAAGCTCGGGCCATGTGCAGGAATTGGTTGATCTCCGCGTGGATTGCGACCGGGATTGCCTGCTTGTCCTTGTGCGCCAGACCGGCCCGGCCTGCCACACCAACCGTCGATCTTGTTTCTACACAGCGGTCAGAGACGGGGACGAGGTCGAAATCATGACCCCCATGACCTGATTGGTCAAAGCCCCACCATCGCCCGAATATCTTCGGGCGTCGCCTCTTCTTCGCGAAACTTGGCAATGGCACGCGCATCGTCGCGTTTAGCCAGCCGTTTGCCGGCCTGATCGCGTATCAGGCGGTGATGCAGGTAGATCGGTGTCGGCAAACTCAACAGCGTCTGCAGCAGAACGTGGATACGTGTGGCTTCGAACAGATCCTGACCGCGAACCACATGCGTAACTTTTTGTGCAGCGTCATCCAGAACGACCGACAAGTGATACGACGTGCCCATATCCCGGCGCGACAGAACGACATCCCCAACCGTTTCCAACATCTCTGCCTGTGTGAACAGGACACAGCCGGATTCAGCGCCTGGACCTTCTCCAATCTCTTGAAACCATGCAGTGTTTTTATCGATCTGAAACAGGCTGGATGTTTGTTGCAAAGCTTCGGCCATATCCAATCGCAACGGAATATTCAGCGGGCGTGGTTGACCCGATGAACCCTGTTGTTTCCAACGTGTGCGACACGTCCCCGGATAGATAATCCCGTCCGGGCCAAGAAGTGGGGCTCCTTCCTGGGGAGCGCTGGCCGCGTTGACGATGTCTTTTCGGTTGCAGCTGCACGGGTACAGCAGCCCCCGCGACCACAGATAGTCTAGCGCGACATCATAGGTGGCAGCTCGTGTGGATTGGCGGAGCACCGGTTCCGGCCACGACAGGCGAAGCCAGCGCAAATCATCGTAAATCTGAGTTTCCCATTCTGGACGCGAGCGTGAGCGGTCGATATCCTCGATCCTCAGCAAAAACTGGCCATCCTTCGACTTTGCAAAATCATGGGCCAACATTGCCGAATAAGCGTGGCCAAGATGCAGCGGTCCTGTAGGTGATGGTGCAAATCTGGTTACTAAAGTCACACTTTTTCAACAATATAAACGTCAGACTTCATGTCCATTCCCGGAAGGTGCGGGCCGTATTCGCGGAATAGCAATCGTGCCGCGCCCATATCCAGCCAATCACTGAGGCGAACGGTATAGCTGTGATCTTCAAGTGTATGATCATTGAAGGAAAAAGCAATAACCCCACCCGACGGCAGAGCGTTGATGAGCATATCCAAAGTCTCAGGTGGCGCGGCGCCGACGCCGATAACCCCGATCGCCGTGATGACCTTATACGCGCCAGCCTGCAGCGGATTGGGATCTGCGATGTCAAAGCAAATCAGGTTGCGATAAACCCCTTTGGCCTTGGCGCCCTCTAACATCTGCGGGGTGGGGTCTATTCCATCGACGACCTCAAACCCGACCGCGTTCAGCGCGACACCTGACAGGCCGGTACCGCAGCCATAGTCCAGAATTGGGGTTTTGGGCTCGGGCAGTTGCGACCAGAGAGCCCGGGCGATACGTCCCGGGGTCGCATAACCGTTTGACCCAACCTCATCATCATAAGACGAGGCCCATTTTTGATAATGTGCTTTGGTCGCCTGAGGCGAATCCAGCCCATAGACATCCTTTAGGAATTTATCGCTCATACCGATATGTTAGGACGTCGGGGCCGGACCCGTCCAGTCACCAATGCGCCAACCACTTGGTCCATTCTTCCTTGGCCCGGTCAGTATAGGCCTTGTAGCGGTCTTTTCGGCCACGCCGACCGCCTTTTAACCCATCGACAGGACGGAACAGACCGAAATTCACGTTCATAGGCTGGAATGTCTTTGCCTCGGCACCGCCAGTGATGTGGTGGATCAAAGCGCCCATGGCACTGTCCTGCGGAACTTCGGGAACGGTACGGCCCAACATCTCGGCAGCAGCCAGACGTCCGGCCAAAAGACCCATCGCGGCGCTTTCCACATAACCTTCGACACCGGTAATTTGACCAGCGAACCTGATATTGGGCTTTGATTTCAGTCGCATCTGGGAATCCAGCAATGTCGGAGAATTGATGAACGTATTGCGATGAATACCGCCCAGCCGCGCAAAACTGGCATTCTCCAACCCCGGAATCATGCGGAACACATCGGTTTGGGCTCCGTATTTCATCTTGGTCTGAAAGCCGACAATGTTGAACAATGTTCCTAGCGCGTTATCCCGGCGCAGTTGAATCACCGCGTGAGGCTTTACCTCGGGCTGATGCGGGTTCGTCAGGCCGACCGGCTTCATCGGTCCGTGGCGCAACGTTTCACGACCGCGCTCGGACATAACCTCTATCGGAAGACAGCCATCGAAATAGCCTGCGGTCTCTCCTTCATGGAACTCGGTCTTATCGGCGGCCAGCAGGGCGTCGATGAAGGCGTCGTACTGGTCTTTGTCCATCGGGCAATTCAGATAAGCGGTCCGCTCTTCTTCGGTTTCGCCCTTGTCATACCGCGATTGCATCCACGCTTTGCTCATGTCGATGCTGTCTGCGTAGACGATCGGTGCAATGGCATCAAAGAACGCCAACGACTCGGCGCCGGTTTCCGCGCGGATTGCTTCTCCCAATCCAGCAGACGTCAGTGGGCCGGTGGCGAAAATCCATTGGCCGTCATCGGGCAGGGCGGTCACTTCTTCGCCAGTGATTTCGACAAGGGGGTGAGCCTTTAACTTGGCCGTCACAGATTCCGCAAACGGATCGCGATCCACAGCCAATGCGCCCCCGGCCGGAAGTCGGTGCGCATCTGCCGTTTTCAAGATCAACCCTTCGGCCTCGCGCATTTCCCAATGCAGCAGTCCAACGGCGTTCTGTTCGTCATCATCCGACCGGAATGAGTTCGAGCAGACCATCTCGGCCAAGTTGCCGGTCTGATGCGCAAAAGTTCCGACTTTTGGGCGCATCTCGTGAATCACGACCTCGACGCCCATTTCCGCCGCCTGCCAGGCAGCCTCGGACCCGGCCATGCCGCCGCCCACGATATGCAATTTCTGTGTCATAAGCTGCCACATAGGGCACAGAAGATCGCAACGCAACACAGCAGCGATGGCGCACGGGAAATCATGTTTTCAAGGGATTTTTGGGGTCGCCGATGCGGGAATGTCTGCGCCAGTGAGAGAAACCAGCTCGGAGGGACCTTCCGCCCACGGCGACCCAAAAAGTGTTCAAGGCCTTAGCCTCGTCTCAGCATTGCCACAGTAACGCCCATTTGAAAAGTCCAAAAATGGCGACATTGCGGAAAAATATGCATGACAAATTCCTTATTGGCTCCAATTTGGATCTCTTTTTCCGATAAATGCAGATATTCCTTCTTCGGTATCCCGATGCATCATATTCTGAGCCATTACCTCGCCGGTATAGGAATAGGCCTGATCCAATGGCATATCCAACTGGCGGTAGAAGGCCTGTTTTCCGACTTTCACGGCAGATCCCAGTTTTGAGGCAAGCTGCTCGGCCAGTGAAACAGCCTCATGCTCCAACAGCATTTCTGGCACCACACGATTGACAAGACCCAGCTCAGCAGCTCGTGACGCCGGAATGAAATCTCCAGTCGTCAACATCTCGAAGGCGTGTTTGCGTGGAATGTTTCGGCTAAGAGCAACCATTGGGGTCGAACAGAACAGCCCGATATTCACACCGTTTACGCCAAACCGCGTCCCTTCAGCAGCTACAGCAAGATCGCAGGTTGCAACCAACTGGCATCCGGCCGCCGTAGCAATGCCGTGCACCTGGGCAATAACCGGCTGCGGAAGCGACTGAATTGAAAGCATCATTTTCGCACAGCGATTGAATAGGTCCTGGAAATAGGCTTTGCCGCCGTCTTCAGATTGGCGCCCAGCTGTCATCTGTTTCAGATCATGACCCGCACAAAAAGCTTTGCCTTTACCAGAAAGGATCACCGCCCGGATGGAACTGTCTTCGCGCAGGGCATCAAGTTCAGTCTGTAGCGCAGCCAGCATTTCGTCACTTAGGGCGTTGAGTCGGTCTGGCGCATTCATTGTAAGCCTAGCCACGGCGTCTGCGTCATTTCGTTCCAGAATTCCCATCTTGCCCTCCGATCTGATGTGAGGCCAACTCTAGGTCGGCAAATCCAGGAGGGGAAGTATGTCATTGGCAATGAATCGGGAGGAACTGGAAGATTATATGAGCCAAATCTTCCCCCAGGTCAGTCAGGATTATTCGGTCCAGGATCTGACCGAAGAGTCCATCGTCATGAGACTTGCCGTTGGCGACCGTCATTTGCGCCCCGGTGGGACTGTCTCGGGGCCGTCTATGTTTGGATTAGCTGATGTAAGCGTTTACGCACTGATCCTGGCGCGCAGGGGCCAGCAGTCTCTGGCCGTGACAACCGGTTGTTCAATGGACTTCATGCGTAAACCGAATGGAAATGCAAATTTGATTGCGCACTGCACCTTGCTGAAGCTAGGAAAAACCCTTGCCGTAGGTGACGTTCTAATATTTTCGGAAGGGTCAGACAAACCCGTCGCACGCGCAACGATGACCTATTCTTTACCACCAGAGGGGTCAGCTGCGGCAGCTTTTGGGTGAAAAAATGGCCGGGATAAACCCGGCCAAGGAAGAGGTCCCATATAGGGACTGGGGATTACCTAGCCCTGCCAAAAAGGGCGTTCGATCTCTCGTCTGGCCTGATAATTAGTCAGGCCCACATCCTTCAGCAGCCTGTCATCGAGATTGGACAAGTTAATTCGGCTGCGGCGTTGCCGCTCCCATTTTGTGACCGTCGCCGCAAACCGCACGGCCAGTGCGGCAATCAGCGGCAGCCGGGGGCTGTCGTTAAGCGCTATCAGGGCGGGGTTGTGCATTGCGCGTGTCATCTTGGGGTTCCTTTCAAATTGTATTGACACAAACGTTATATGTTCGGTATAAACACTTGATACATTCAGAATTGTTCTGCAATCAAAGGAAGAATTGTAATGGATACAATTTGGCCAGAGTCACTGCCTAAATCCAAAGGGCCAAAATATACACTGGTCGCCGATACAATTCGAAAAGCTATAGATAACAATATTTTGGAAGTCGGTACAAAGCTGCCGCCGGTGCGGGAACTTGCCTATAGGTTACAAATCACACCCGGCACCGTTGCGCGCGCCTATACGATACTCACAGACGAAGGTCTGCTCAGCGCCGAAGTAGGACGTGGTACATTTGTGGCCCCGCCCAAGGCGCCTCTGCTCGATGATGTCTGGGCTCGGCAACTTCATCTCAGAGATGACAAATATGAAGCCAATGTCAGCCTGTTCAGCCCAAGGCTCGCCGATATGGGGCAGGTGGCCCTGATCCGCGAATGTATGCAGAAAGTGGCACAATCCGATCCACGCCTGTTTATGAACTATCCAACCCGCGATGCGTATAAACCTATGCGACAGGCTGTTGTAGAATGGCTTTCCGATTTGCCATTGGGACCAATTTCGCAGGACGATATCGTTCTGACCCACGGCGGACAAAACGGCCTTTGCCTTGTATTTCAGACAATATTACGCGGACCAAAGCCGATCGTTCTGGTTGAGGATCTGTCATACGCAGGGTTCCGACGGGCCGGTGAGTTGATGCGTGCAGAGGTCATTGGCGTAAAGATGGACAAATGGGGCGTGGATCCCAACGCTATGGAGCATGTCCTTCGCCAGTCGGCGGCGCAGGCCATATGTGTCTCACCCGAGGTTCAAAATCCGACCGGCTCACATACGCCACTGGAACGCCGCAAAGAAGTTGTGGAAATCGCGCGGCGGTTCGGCGTCCAGATAATCGAGGACGACTGCTACCGCATGGGTGATGCAAGAGCGCCCAGCTATCGCGCCCTGGCGCCGGAAAGGGGATGGCATGTGTCGTCGATCTCGAAGATCTTGACGCCCGCACTGCGTGTCGGGTTTGCCATAGCGCCGCGCGAGCGCAGCGTTGATCTGCGCCGTTCAGCGGAATATGGCTATTTTGGCCTTGCTCAGCCGCTTGCCGAACTGGCGCGGCTGATGTTGTCTGATCCGCGGACGCGCCAAATCGCAAAAGATGTCCGGACCCGGATGG
This sequence comes from Ruegeria sp. CDSC042, assembly GCF_059610745.1. Classification (NCBI taxonomy): domain Bacteria; kingdom Pseudomonadati; phylum Pseudomonadota; class Alphaproteobacteria; order Rhodobacterales; family Roseobacteraceae; genus Ruegeria; species Ruegeria sp. CDSC042. The sequence continues at coordinate 684,677 of NZ_JBXWOF010000001.1, read as the reverse complement.
GGGAATATGTGCGCGTGGCCGTAAACGCCCTGGGTGGGTTCGACCTGAACTGGGCCTCAGATGTACCTTTTGTCTGGCTGAACTTGCCTTCTGGTTGGCGAGCAGCTGCGTTCAGCCGCGCAGCCGAGCGAGAGGGAATTCAACTGCGGTCTGCCGATGAGTTTGCTTTGCGTGACGGGCGCGCACCCAATGCGGTTCGTATAGCCATGAACGGGCATGTATCGTTGGATCAATTCGAAGACGCAATGCAGCGTCTCAGGCGTCTGCTGGATAATCCACCCGAACAGATTTCGGTGTAAGGGGACGCTTAATGGATATTCGGGAAATGCGGGGCAGGGGATTTGTCGTCACACCTATGCTCAAAAGTGACTTCGAAGACCTGCACCTTGCAGCCAGCGATCCGTTGATTTGGGCCGGGCATCCCGCCAAATCCCGCCATCAGAAAGAAGTTTTCGCCCCTTATTTCGATTTTCTGTTGAGCGCAGGTGGGTCAGTGACAGTACGCGAAGAGGCGACAGGCCGGGTCATCGGGTGCTCTCGCTATTATGAGCCTCCCGAAGTTCCCGGGGGCATCGGCATCGGATACAGCTTTATCACCCGTGATCACTGGGGCGGAGCCAGCAATCGGGCGATCAAATCGCTGATGGTAAATCAGGTGTTCGGCGAACTGGATGAGGTCTGGTTTCATATCGACCCAACCAACTTGCGATCACAAAAAGGGACCGCGAAACTTGGGGCGCGGTACATTGATACCCAGCAACTTGTTCTTGGTACCGGGGCTGGGAAGTGGATGCGTTGGGTATTGACGGAAAAAGATTGGCAAAAACATGGGGTAAAATAATACCTATTTTGTAATACATTGTTTTTGCTAAGTTAAAACTGATTTGCGTGTATTGACCCGCCATTCGCGTGGGTTTAAACCCCATCCATCGAATTCGGACCGCTCCGTATGGGGGCGGTCTTTCACATCAAACAGGACTATCCTGCCATGAAAACCTTTTCTGCAACACCTGCAGACATCGACAAGAAATGGATCCTGATCGACGCCGAGGGCGTTGTTCTGGGCCGCCTTGCCTCGATCGTCGCCATGCGTCTGCGTGGCAAGCACAAAGCGTCGTTCACCCCGAACATGGACATGGGCGACAATGTCATCGTGATCAACGCTGACAAAATCCAGATGACCGGCAAGAAGCGCGAAGAGAACTTCTACTGGCACACTGGCCACCCGGGCGGCATCAAGTCGCGCACCAAGCAGCAGATCCTCGAGGGCAAATACCCCGAGCGCGTCGTGACCCAGGCGGTCAAGCGCATGCTGCCGGGCAACCGCCTATCGCGTCAGGTTATGACCAACCTGCGTGTTTATGCCGGTGCCGAGCATCCCCATGAGGCGCAAGCGCCCGAAGTTCTGGATGTTGCATCCATGAACAAGAAAAACACCCGGAGCTAATGACCATGGCTGATCAGATCAATACTCTCGAAGAGCTGAGCGCCGTAGCAGGCGTTGAAGTTGTGGCCGAAGAAGTCATCGTGCGTGAACCCGTACGCGACGAACTGGGTCGTGCCTATGCCACCGGCAAGCGTAAAGACGCTGTTGCCCGTGTTTGGATCAAGCCGGGTTCCGGTAAGGTCACCGTGAACGGCAAAGACCAGGACGTATATTTTGCACGCCCCGTTCTGCAGCTGATCCTGCGCCAGCCGTTCCAGGTTGCCGGCGTAGAAGGTGAGTTCGACGTTGTCGCAACCGTCAAAGGCGGTGGCCTGACCGGTCAGGCCGGTGCGGTCAAGCACGGCGTGTCGAAAGCGCTGCAGCTGTACGATCCCAGCCTGCGTGGCGCACTGAAAGCCGCTGGCTTCCTGACCCGCGACAGCCGCGTTGTGGAACGTAAGAAATACGGTAAGCGCAAAGCGCGTCGTTCGTTCCAGTTCTCCAAGCGTTAATCGCTCGTACGAACTTTTAAGACTGTTTCAAACGGCCGCACAATGTTGCGGCCGTTTTTCTTTTGTTGATAAGGATTTGGGGTGCCGAATCTGTTGTCGAACTCAGCCGGCTGTTTTGGTTTCGATCAGCGGGGCCAGAATCTGGAACATGAATTCGGACAGAACCCTGTTGCCGTCCGCATTCAGATGGCCATCGTATCGGAAATACAGGTCTTCACCCTTGGTGCCGTATTCCTCGGCGAGGTAGGGCAGCGCTTCGTGCCACTGAAATCCTTGCTCGGCCACCACACCCTCCATTAGGCGGTCGGGTAGGCCGGGATCGACCTCGGGATCGGAAGATGTTTTCGCGGCCTGAAGAACCTGAAACAACTGTGGGACAGACACGACCACAAGCTCGGATCCCTGCGACTGAGTGAAGGCTGCCATGCGGGAAAACACCTGCTTTGTCGTCTCGACTTTGGCTTGAAACAGATCGCTCATCGGGGTGGTGAAAAAGGCCTTTCGCGGCGTCATCAGGTACAGTTGGGTATAGGTCTGATCGTTCGCCATCAGCATTCGCTTTAACAGCGTAACCGAGTGTAGCGAGGATTTCTTGATATTCCCCGAGCCTACAACCGAGCTGACATCGCTAAAGGCGACATCAACGCCATCAACGGTCCGAATGGGCTCATTTGCGAACATATCATTGGGAAGAAAGGTAACCAGCACGATATCAGGGTCATATTTTTCGCTTAACCGCTCGAGATACAGCGCCTGTTGAGATGTGTTATATCCCGGAACACCTGCGTTGATCAGCTGAACAGGCATGCCTTGATCCAGGAACTTCTGGGCCAAGAGTTCTGGCCAGATATCGCCCAGCTCATTTGATGCGCCGAAGGTAAAGGAATCTCCCAGCAACAGGATCTTGATGGTTTTTCCATCGTCTAATGCACTGGCTGGAAAGCGGGTTTCACGAAACCCGTTTTCGTCGACTTTATACTCGACCGTGAACTCTGGTGCATTGATGGCGACGACAGTGTTTGGCCTGTTCGTATGCCCGACGACCGGGTCCTTTAATCCAAGTGGACCACCCTCTGGATATGTTGTCAGAACGCCTTGTGGTGACAGCCAACGGATGCCCAGCTCCACACCAGCAAGAAGCGTTGCAGAGATCATCACGATGATCAGAAAGTTCAGAATTTTTGACCGCATTTTTTATCTAACTACCTAGAATACCATTTACCGAATTGGTCCCGTTATCGTTGTAATGACGAGGACGCACAAAAAACATTTCTGAATGTTGAGATTAACAGCCCGCACACGTCAAGCGTGAGACGAAAAGAAAGTCACTCCAACACGGATTTGTCAGTCCGCTTCACGTCCTAAAGCCTGTTGAGCCAAAGCAAGGAATTTCTGCCGAGTCTGGTCGATCTTTCGTTTGTTCAGGCTTGGGAACCACCTGCGAACTGGGATCGCCTGCTTATTTCCGAAACTGTCTATCCAGACCCATCGTCCTGAGCCGTCGGCCAACGTCTGATAGACGATGTTGCCGGGGTTCTGGTTACTGACCAAAACGTTCTCTTTGACCAAAATGTCAAAATGCGCGTTCAAAGAATCCAAGTGATGCGGCATAAGGCGACGGCTTTGGACCAAACCAATAAGGCTGGGCGATAGCTGTCCGTCAGGCTCGGAAATCCGCTCGTACATGAGCGCCAGACCCAGGTCCGTCTGAACCACACCTCGCACCTCACATACGGGGATAGGAGCAGCGGATTTCTGGTGACGCACCATAAGATCAAACGACTCGTGAAACTCGCGCAGAAATCCTTTGAACGCCGTCGAGCGTCGAAACATCCGATCAAACCAGGTATCCGTCACAAGATGAGCTTCGTCATCTATCGTCTGAGGTTGCGGGATCTTCAGAAGAGTGTCCGGCAGATCAGGGTGTTGATAGACAAATTGCCGATTACCCTGCGCGATGATCTTACGATCTTTCAACGACAACAGATTTTCGATTCGAGTTTTTTCCATTTCGCCTAACTATAGCGGTTTTGCATTGGAACCAATTATCCGCAGGTGGATAGCCCAAAACAAAATGAAAAAGCCGTCCGTATTGGAACGGACGGCTCTTGGTTTCTAACGCCTGAATGCTGATCAAACTCTGTTTTTCAGACGTTACTCTTCGTGGACCAGCTTCCAAGCACCGTTTTCAACAACGCTCACAAACACCGTGTCAGCACCTTGGTGGTCGTCCGGAGAAAACGAGATGTGATTTCCAACCAGTTCGTCGTTGTAGTCGAGTGTCTCCATCGCAGCGATAAAGCTGTCATGAGTCAGATCGGGGCCGGCGGCGTCCAGCGCCTTAACCATCATTTCAGCCGCAGAATAGCCCAACATCGCAAATCCAACGGGGTCTTCGCCTGTTGCAGCCTTATACTCTTCGATGAAGGCTGCAGGGGCCGGTTGATCCGCGCGGGCCCACAAGTCCAGCCATGAGGCGGCGGCATAAAAACCATCCGTCACGCTACCCGGCACCTGGGCAACGACGGTCAGGAAGCTGGCTGATGTTCCCAAGAATTTCATATCCGTTAGACCCATCTTTTTGGCGGTGCCAACCACAGTGATCGCCTGCCGAACCCCAAGGGCCATGGTGACGATGTCGCAGCCTTCATCTCTGAGCTTGCTCAGAGAGCCCACGAAATCGGTCTCATCGGGCTTGTGGGTGGTTTCTGTGCCAAAACCGATCCCAGCCTCTTCGGCACCCGCCTTGCTGCCTTCCAGAATCTCCTCGCCGAAATCGGTGGGCAGATACATGGTGCAGACTGTTTGCGATCCGAATTCGCTGGCCAGATAGTTCACGCCGACACGCGCCTGATCGAAATAGGTGGAAAAGGACGTGAATTTGTTGCGCACTGGTTCTTGCAGCATTTTCTGCGACGACGTCAAAGGCGCGACATTCGGAATGCCCTTGGGATCCAGCAGTTTGAATCCGGCCAGGTTCATCGGCGTACCCAGAGATTGCAACATCGCAAACACCTTGTCGCGGTTCAGCAACTTGTTGTAGCCCTGCATCGCGCGCGGCATCTGATAGCCATTATCCTCAACCACAAAACGGATGGTCCGACCGTGAACACCACCTGCAGCGTTCACGCGGTCGAACACCACATTGGCGCCTTTGGTGGCTGGGACACCAACAGCGGCGAAGATTCCGCTCAGATCATTGACCGAGCCGATTACGATCTCATCATCCGTAACACCCTGTGTCTGAGCGCTGGAGAGTGTCGCGACAGCCGTCAAAACTGTGGCAGCGGACAGCCGTTTAATCAGATTCCTCATTATAATCCTCCCTTTGGATAACGTTTTGTCTAATTGTACATGTCTTCAATAAGATGTTCGTGTTTCTTTTCCACAAAGCTGCGCTTGAGCTTCATTGTGGCCGTCAGTTCGTCATCATCTGCCGTCAGCAGAACATCTATCAGGCGGAAATCCTTGATCTGCTCAACCCGTGCGAAATCCTTGTTTGCGGCCCCCACTTCGTCTTTGATCTGGTCCCGAACCTCGGCGGAGGCACAAAGAGAGGCGAAATTCGAGAAGGGGACCTTTCGATCCTGCGCAAATTTCTCCACGTTTTCCTGATCTATCATGATTAGTGCAGTCAGGAACTTGCGCTTATCGCCAATTACAACTGCGTCCGAGATAAAGGGGCTGAACTTGAGACGGCTTTCAATCTCGGCCGGGGCGATATTTTTGCCGCCCGCCGTGATTATAAGATCTTTGAGGCGACCCGTAATGGTCACGAAACCGTCTTGGTCGATCTGGCCCATATCACCAGTACGCAACCAACCATCGGCAGTGAAAGTCTCGGCTGTTTTGGCGTTGTTTCGCCAGTAACCCTGAAAGATGTTCAACCCTTTAAGCTGAATCTCTCCACCTTCGGAAATACGGACGTCATTAACGGGCACAGCCTTTCCAATGGTTCCGATCCTGTTGTTTCCAAGTGTATTCAATGTCGCCAGGCCCGATGTTTCGGTCATACCAAAACCTTCGACCAGAGGTACACCAATGGCCCAGTACCATTTCAGCAAGTCCGCCGAAATCGGGGCGGCGCCGCTTCCACCGCGCCGCATATTGTCCAACCCCAGCATCCGGCGCAGGTTACGCAGAACCAAACGGTCCCAAAGCCAGTACTGCGCGGCAACACTGGCCGGGACCGGCTTGCCCGCCAGGATATATTCGGCACGTGCCAGACCCGCCTTTACCGCCATTTCAAAGGACGCGCGCCCGGTCGAGGTTGCATCCTGGGCCATGATCTGAACCTGAGAATAGATCTTTTCCCAGACACGCGGGACCGCCGTAAACGTCGAAGGAGAAACCTCTTGCAGATTTGCGAAAACAGTCTCGGGGCTTTCGGCAAAGTTGACGACAGATTTCGTTGCAAGCGGGAAATATATGGAAACATCACGCTCGAGGATGTGGCAGAGCGGCAAAAAGCACAGCTGTTCATCTGTTTCCAATGCGGGCAAGGAATGAGCGCCGGCTTCGATTGCGGCAAGGATGTTCTCGTGGCTCAGCATTGCGCCTTTTGGCATGCCGGTCGTGCCCGATGTATAAACCAGAAGAGCGGTATCCTGCGGGGATGCCAGCGCGATTTCCGCTTCAAAGCGGTCGGGCTCTTCCATCTCGACATGCTGGCCCAGCTCATAAAGATCGCTGATCATCATGCAGCGGTCGTGGTCCAGATCATGCAGGCCTTCATCCTCGAGGATGATGACCTTCAAAAGGGTCGGCAGATCCCCTTCGACCTCGAGGAACTTGTCCAACTGCTCTTCGTTTTCGACCACCAGGAAACGGCTGTCACTGTCATTGATCAGGTATTTCACCTGGGCGGCCGCATCCGTCGTGTAGATGCCCGAGGCAATCCCACCGACGCCCTGAATGCCCATATCGAACCAGGCCCATTCTTTTCGGTCTTCGGAAAGGATCGAAACGACCTCACCGCGTTTCAATCCCAGCTTTTGCAGGGCGAGGCCGATCCATTTCGCGTGCTGCCAGTAATCCGTCCATGAATAGGATTTCCAGATACCTAAATCTTTCTCGCGATGCGCGGTACGCGCGCCCAAATTGGCACAACGCTTTTGAAAAAGTTGCCCGATGGTTGTGCATTCATCTACATAGACCGGTCGCTGACCGGGATTTGCGTTGTACTGAACACCGTTGATCATGATCTGAGAGGGCAAGGTGCTTATGTTCATGCGCTCACCTCCATGTCTTCTTGCGTTTCCAGCGGCGGTTTTCACGCGCACCTTCTTCCTGCACACCCAGATAGAAGTTCTGGATGTCTTCTGACTGCATCACCTCATCCGCGGGGCCATCCATGACGATGCGCCCGACCTCCATGACATAGCCGTGATGCGCCAGTTCCAGCGCAGCATTGGCGTTCTGTTCAACCAGCATCATCGTCATGTTCTGCTCGTCGTTCAGGCGTTTCAGGATGCCGAAAATCTCTTGCACAAGCAAAGGAGACAGGCCCAGCGAGGGCTCGTCCAGTAACATGATCCTTGGATTTGCCATCAACCCCCTCCCGATTGCCAACATCTGTTGTTGGCCTCCGGATAAGGTCCCCGCCTCTTGATTGCGGCGTTCTTTCAGGATCGGGAAGTATGAAAAAACCAGATCGCGATCATGATCAATTTGCCCCCGGTCCGACGAGGTATAGGCCCCGAGACTCAGGTTCTCATCCACGGTCAAAAGGGGGAATACTTCGCGCCCTTCGGGTACGTGGACGACGCCTTTCTGCACAACTTTATGTGGCTCGGCCCCTTGAATTTCGACCCCGTCAAAGCTGATCTTGCCCTTTTCCGGGTCCATTACGCCGGACACGGTTTTCATCAATGTTGTCTTGCCGGCCCCATTGGCCCCAAGGATCGACACGATTTTACCCGGATGCACATCCAGCGACACGCCCCGGATTGCCATGATTGGCCCGTAAAAACTTTCGACATTGCGAATGGTCAGGATCGGATCGCTCATGACACTTTCCCTAGATAGGCCTCAACCACTGCCGGGTGTGACTGTACCTGCGCAGGGGTTCCCAGTGCGAGCATTGCCCCATCCGCCATTGCAAGGACCCGATCCGAGACGCCCGAGACCAAAGCCATGTCATGTTCGACCATCAGCACCGTAATCCCCATCTGCCGCCGGATATCATCTATCCACCAGCGCATATCGGTCGTTTCCTCGACCGACAGCCCCGAGGCCGGTTCATCCAGCAGCAACAACTTGGGATCGGTGGCCAGGGCGCGGGCAACTTCAACCACTTTGCGCACACCGTAGGGCAGGCCTGATATCATCTTGTCGCGATAGGCCTGCAAATCAAGAAAATCTATGATCTCTTCTACCTTTTCACGGTTTTCGATCTCTTGCCGCCGGGCCGACGGCAGGAACAGCACCTCGGACAAAAGTTTTGTCTTGCGGTGCCGATGACGCCCGACCAGCAGGTTCTGCAGAACAGTGGCGTGTTCGAACAGTTCGATATTCTGAAACGTCCGCGCAACACCAAATGCTGCAACGCCGGACGGTTTCACCTGCAGCAAGTCATGCCCGTCATACCGGATTGAACCCTCTATTGGTTCATAAAAGCGCGAGATCAGATTGAAAACGGTCGATTTACCCGCGCCATTGGGGCCGACTATGGCAAAAACCTCGCCGTCTTCGACTGAAAAGGACAGGTCGTTTACAGCCGTGACGCCACCAAATTTCAAGGTGACATTCTTAAATTCAAGCAGGCTCATCTCAGACGCTCCGTCTTGAGATAGGATTTCTGACGTTTGAACATGTCCTTGCGATAGAAGGGAAACAGTTCGAACCATGTCCGGATCTTCAGCCAACGTCCATACATCCCCATGGGCTCAAACAGGATAAAGGCGATCAGGATCATGCCGAAGATTCCAAATTCCAATCCCGGAATTGCGACGGTGCTGCCCCCGAAAACTGCGCCGACATACTCTTTTGCGATCGACAAAAATTGCGGCAGAAACCCTATGACGACAGCGCCCAGGAATGCCCCGTGGATTGAGCCCAGACCACCGATCACGATCATCATCAGCAACTGAATTGAGATTAGGACGCTGAATGTCTCGTTATTGAACGCGCCCGAGAACATCCCCATCAGAGCACCCGCCCAGCCGGTCACAGCGCAGGACAGGGCAAATGAGATCATCTTGGTCTGCGCAATATCAACACCCATCGCCTGGGCTGAGACCTCAGAATCTCGCACGGCGATGAAACTGCGCCCAAGCGGTGCGCGCAGCAGGTTGATATAGCCCAGAGTGACCAGAACCGCGACTGCAAGCACCAGCCAAAAGAATTGGACCGGCGTAGCCCAGCGATCGACCATGAATCCAAATATCTCGACCCCGCCGATATATTTACCGGCGACCCCGCCGGTGATCGGCTCGGCCAGGACAATCACGTCATCCATCAGGATCGATAGGGCCATGGTAAAGATTGCCAGGTAGATACCGTGCAGGCGCAGGGCGGGGATAGCAACGGTCACCCCTGCTATCCCGGTCAGGATACCGGCGATCGGGAAGGCCAGCAGGAATGGCAAGCCTGCCTCAATCAAGATGATATTCGCATAGCACCCAAAAGCCAGAAAAGCCGCATGCCCAAGGCTGACCTGTCCGGTATGGCCGGTCAGTATCATCAACCCAAGACCTGCAATCGCCCAGATCAAAACATTTGTCAGCTCACCCAGATAGAATGCGTCCAACCACCATGGAGCGGCGATCACGACGCCTAGAAGGATCAGGTATAGGCTCAGTTGATACCGGTCTTTCCAAGGCCGGATATCTTGCATGTAACTGGTCTTGAAAATGATCCGCATGGCTTAAACCTTTTTGACCCTAACTTGGCTGAACAGCCCATTGGGGCGAAAGATTAGGACAGCCAACAACAGCGCATAAGGTGCAATCTGACTGTACCCAGCAGCGATATAGCGACTGGCAAACGGTTCGATTACGCCAACGATCAAACCTCCAGCCAATGCTCCAGGTAAACTTCCGAATCCGCCAATGACCGCAGCGGCGAAGGCCTTAATGCCCAGAAGTCCGGTTGCCGGGTCCACGGATCCTTTGGCGGCAAACAAAATGCCTGCGATACCCGCAACCATGCCGGCCAACGCCCAGATGAAACCCTGCACTCGTTTTACCGGGATTCCCATATAATAGGCCGCCAGCTGATTTTGTGAGGCACCCTGCATTGCAAGCCCAAGCTTGGTGCGACTGAAGAACTGGTACAGCCCCCAGGTCAGCAGAACGGTCACGACGATAACCGCCACGTCCTCCATCCCCAGTACAAGGCCGCCGAAATGCACTTCTTTTCCGGCCAGTGGATTCTGTAGCGTCTGCGGTTCGTGCCCCCAGATCAGACCGGCCACAAAGCGGATTACAAAGCCCAGGGCGATGGTCAGAATGACCACGGCCGTCTGGCTTTCCCCGAAAAGTCGCCGAATGATCAACCGGTCCAGCAAGTACCCCAGCGCGCCCATGATCCCCAACGAGATCGGCAAGGCCAGCCAAAAAGGCAGCCCCATATATTCGGCATTTGTAAGCCCGATGGTAACAAAGGCGCCCAGCATCATGAGGTCACCCTGTGCGAAGTTCACTGCCTCGGTCGCCTTGTAAATCAGAACAAATCCGAGCGCGATCAGCCCATAGACACAGCCATTCGCCAGCCCGCTAATCAGCAGCTGCGCATTATCCAAACTCACCTCCCTATACCGGTTGCTCCGGGTTCATTTAGATCCCGGGCCTCCTCCTTAGCCCGGGGTTTGTACTACTATGGCGTGATAATTACCTTTCCGTCACTCTTTTGCAGTGCATCGACCAGCCCGGACATAACATTTTTTAATGTGAGCTTTTCTGAAACATCTGTTTTCCAACGCCCGTCCGCAAAGCGGGCCTGAACCTCGGCAACGACACGTACCACATCTTCGCGAGGCGTCGCTGTCATCCATTGTGTCAGCCAAAACCCTTCGATTTTCTTACCCATAAAGATGAGCTGTCCCGTCTGCGTTAGTTTGGGCAGTTCAGGGCTGAGCTTGCCATAACACACCCAGCGCGCACCATTCGGCATCGCACAGAAAATCTGTTCGGAAATCTGGTCGGCGACGGCATCCAGAAAGACCCGAGGTTTAAGCTCTTTGCTAAGCGCTGAAAATTTCTGCAGCATGTCGGGGTCTGATGTCACCAGCACCTCATGCGCGCCCAGCTCTTTCAATGCAGCAACGGTCTCAGCGCGTCTCACGATCGCAATCGGCTTAAGCCCAAGATCGCGACCGAGGCTGCACATAAGCTTGCCCAACTGACTGGTTGCGGCAGATACGATAAAAGCATCTCCGGCCTGACGCGCCAGATCGACCATCGCCATGGCCGTCATCGGGTTCACAATCTGTGCTGACCCATCGTCATCCGAGATATCCGGGCGCAGTGGAATACACATTTGTGCATCGGTCAGAGCGTACTCGGCCCAGGCACCGGAATGAGTGGCCATGAATGCCACGCGCTGTCCCTGCAAACCCTCGGCACCGGCACCGGTGGCGACGACGTCTCCACATCCCTCAAACCCGGCCGGAGACCCCTTTACCCTAGGCTGCCCGTATTCACCCTTGATAAAATGCAGGTCGGACGGATTAACCGATGATGCCCTCAGGCGGATCAGAACCTGTCCTGCGCCCGGCTCGGGCACAGGCATTTCCGTTTCGGCCAGCCAATCAGACGCATTTTGGATGCTGGGACCAGTGGCTTTGCCCGAATACCCATGATGAGTTTGAACGATCGCAAACATGGAAGTGGGAAGGGGGGTCATGAGCGTACCTTTTCTGAACGATAGGAAACTGTCGGGTCCTGCTTGACTGCATCGAACCAACAATTTCGAAAATAATGGCCATGATCGACATCAACCGTGGCATATGTGTTCAGATCAGCCAAGCAAATGGCCAAAGGCGCGTCAATCGAACTATTCTTTGACGTAGGGAAAGACCGCCTTTTCGGCGGTCTTTCTAATTCTTACTGACCAGTCAACAGGGCCTGAAGTTCCTGAATTTTCAGCGCGATTGTTGCAGGTGAGGCTTTGATATCATCGAGAATACCAACCGCTTTTACCTTCAGTTCTTCTGCCAGTGTGCTTTCCTGAACTGAGGCCACCATCGCGTCATAGTCAAAGTTATCAACACTCATAGCGCCGCTCTCAACCCAGGAATTCAGCAGCTCTTGCCCCTGGTTGGTGAGGGCAGCGACCTCTTCTCCAGCCTGATCGGCCAGCTCAGTCGCTGTTTCACCAGCCTGAGTGGCTAAGTCAGACGCGGCTTCACTGGACTGTTCGACGATTTCAGCCGCCTGTTCCGTAACGGAAGACGCAGCTTCGCTAGCCTGTTCAGTAACCGATTCTACGGCTTCGGACACAGCGTTTCCGGTTTCTTCAGCGGCGGCTTGCGGCTGTTCGACCGGAGCGGCAGGTTGATTCAGATAGTAATAGATTGCGGCGCCAACGCCGGCGACGACGACCCCTAGCAAGATTATACGCGACATGGGATTCTCCTTTGAAATATGTGTCGCCGAGATGGGGGGAAACTAGCGGACTGGAAAGGGGAATTCGTGGAACATCCTCTCAGAACAAGGGATTGAGCCAGTGTACGCCGATCTGGGCCGATCCCATGGCAATAACACGCCAACGTTGAACAACCAGTGGCCGAGATGCCATTCTTGTCAACTAACCCACAGGGTCGCACAAATGCCTGTTCGACAGGAAAGCACAGAGGCTAAGAATTCTCGTAGGAAGGCGCGCAAAGCGAATAAGGCGACAAAGGCCTGCATTTCAGGTGCTTGAGCTAAATTCCGGAAAGCTGGTTGCCAATCATGCGCTGAATGGCTGATGGCGGAGAGACAGGGATTCGAACCCTGGGTGGGCTTGCACCCACAACGGTTTTCGAGACCGTTTTTGCCAGATTGTCAGTGAGTTTGACTCCAGTAAAACAAGGGGCAGGGCGGTTCTGTCAAAAGCAAAATCGGTATGGTCCGCGGCATAGGTTGGCATAGAAAAACAGCATAGTTCTGCAACCTTTCAATGGTGGTGGGATTTCACGTTTCTCGGAATACCAAAAGTCTACTGTTTTAGACCGGAGTGTCTGGACAATCAGGTCGAGCAGGAGCTGGATCCAAAAGTCTGCCGCCCCTTCACTTCTGGCGATGCCAAGGGCTTGAACGCGGTCCTCTCAGAGGAGGGGAAGATGCGCAACCGAAGCCGACCAGGTGGCCGTTCGCTTCCCTGAGGGGTCGGTTTACATGGAGTTGTGTCTCACGTCATAAAATATGTATCTTTGCCCCCAGATTTTTCTTCTTGGCATTTGACAATTTCCTCGCGCAAGCGCTGAAAAAACAAGGGTTTTTCTAATTGAAAACGCTCTCTGAACGTGTATTCCTTTGTGGTAAAGACTATTTTGGGATGATATGCTTTGTCCCTTATTAAGGTATAAATCTCACAATGAATTTTGGTATTTCCGCGCTTGCAGACATTGAAATTGACGGTTGCCCACTGCATCGATACCGGATTTCAGAAGCACTGTTTGACCGGCTTCATCTTTCCTTGATGCGAGATTTGAGGGGCAGGCACTACAGAAGTGCAGCTCCTTCATTTGTTCTCTGGGCGTCGGAACAATACAGGCGCGAGTTCGAGGGCGGCGCGTTTTCCTGGCATTTCCTGACCGATGCCCTGTGCGTCTCGATCGATCAGTCTGAACTCCGGGGAATGACTGAGGTCGGCCTCCGGCATTTTCGCCGTCCACCTCCCTTCAAGACCGGCGGTGGTATCCAATACCTGAGGGCGCTGGCTGCCGAGGGAGGAATCCCTATTCATCTGCTCTCTCAGAAAGGTGGGTATCGCCAGGCACTTCTTGGGTTGGTTTCAGATTTGGACCGCTTTGGAGCGGGATGTCCTCACGAGGAGGCAAAGGCGTTCGCTTCGCGTCGCACTTTGAAGCTGCCCTTGGGGTATCGCACCGAAGAATTTCTGGATCTTTTCGTTGAGTTTGCACGAGAAATCTCAGGGCTGCGTCAGCAGGCGCCCGATGGTCTCGATACGAATGGAATTGAGAATTGGCTGGACAACACGCGCCCTGGCTGGCGTAACGACCTCGTTCTGAGGCTGGACGAAACCGCGGCCAGGAGCCTGCTTTCGCAAGCTCTGGCGCAAAGCATTTCGATCGGTAGGGTCAATGCACCCATTCTTCGGCAGCTCAAGAAGGGGAGCCAAGGTGGCTGGGTTGGTCATGTTTCTATCGCTGACAGTTCGAGCCTGCCACTTAACCTGCTGCAGCTTGAAACGTCCAACCAGACAAGGTTTCGCGTTTCTGGTATGGGAAAGCTGGCAGAGGTCTGCCCAGATCTGATGTTGTCGGTTGAGTCAGATGCTGATCGTCGACAGTGGTCCTGCAAGCGGATCAGCGGTCGTCGAAGCGCTGAGTTTTCCTACCCATTGGATACACCGCTCGAGTTCGTAGCCATGGCTGACGGGAAGTTTCTCAATCAGGTCGAATTGCCGGGTGGCGCGGCGATACAAACGCATCAGATGCCGAGTCTTTGGCTGATGGCCGAAAGCGGTGAGGATGGTATACCCATCAGGTTGGAGCATGCAGGTAATGCGAACCTCAAATCACTGGATGACCACATTTGGGTTCATGTTCCCGATGGCTTCCCGCTGAACCATGGAGAAGGCATTGAAGCCGTGGAGGAAGACAGGGCTCTTGAGGGCACGCTCTGGCGGGTTTCAGGCAAAGGTCGTATTTCCAGTCGAGACTGGAATGCTGCGATAGAGACAAAGGCGGACAACACCGATCGCGATGAGTTGGTTGCCTATGGTCCTTTGAGCACCATGATACGTGACAATAGTGGTCTTCCTGTTTATCGCGGGATGCCAAATCTTTTGTTCCGAAAGGCAGGCCTTTCGTTCCACGCTCCGAGTCCAAGATCCGTCAGATACCGGCCTCGAGGAACGCACGTCTGGCTAAGACGTGTTCCGACGCAGCCGTTCTTGGGAACTCTTGATGTGGCTGTTGAAGAAGATGGGGGAATAGGTGCGCGTGTCACAGCCAGGATCGTGCCGGAGCTTGGTAGAGTGTCTGTTGGGCGTGACAACACAATTTCTTTTTTTGAGTTTCCGGCAGGCTGGCTTCTGAGGGTCGAAGAGGGTGATCCGGTGTGCATCCGCGATATTGGCGAAACCAAAATCACCCTTTCAGATGGGGCATGGCAAAAGGAAAGACTTAGGCTTGTTTTGTCTTCACCTGATCGGCGCGAAACACTCGAGTGGTGGTTGGTGTTGCCGCGAGCGCGCTCGGACTTTTCTAATCTCGATGGCGATATTCTGAATCAGAACGAATCCATAACCATCGAGACTTTGCGAAAGTGGAAGTTTGTTGCGAGCGGAAATGGGCGATCATCGCTTGGAATGAACTTTCTTGGCCGCAGCACCTCCGGTTTAGGCGCAAGGATTGCTTTCGATGTCCCGGCAACGACACCGTTATCCGGGTTCCGCAATACCGTTGAAAGTTTTCTCTCTCTTGGGTCACCAGATTCAGAATTGCGACTTCGAGCCTTGTGTGGCGTGGAGCAGTCTCCAAGACTGGTTGTTCGAAGATACTTGCAGGAAACAGCTCTGGAAAAAGATCGGCTTTTCGTCAGGCACGACGGATCTCTCGAGGAGATTGAGGGAGACCTTGTGATTTCGGCCATTGATTTGGATGCGCCGAAAAGACAGAAGGCGCTGACTGCATCAGAAAACTCGAACCTGTCTTCCAGATTGGGTCCCGGGCGGTGGTTCCTCATTCCTAAAATTGGCAATGTGCCCCTGCGCCCACCGCCGCCGCTCTCGAGTCCTACAGATGGTGCCGAAATCGAAACCATCGGGCCGCTTGCGTCTCCTGAAATGATTTCCGCTTCAGGACGTCGTAGGCGGGAAGATCGAATTGGTGCCTTTTCAGCCCTGCTTGTGAAACCTGCTGAGGCGGATCTTCAGGTTCTGGAGATTACCATCGATTGGCTACTGAGCCAGGGAATCAGTCCGGCGGTGCTTGATACGATTCATGCGTTGAATTCTCAGCCTCAATCGGCGGTCTTGCTTCTACTTCGATGTGCATCTGACAGCCTATTCGATCGTCTGTCGCTTGAAGTTCATGGTTCTCCGAGATGGGATTTCATATCCCCAGCAGATTGGGGAGTTGCATTCGTTGCTCATATTGCCAGTGTTTCTGAACAGCTTGCCGCCATCCCTGCTTTGGCGGAAGGCGCGGACTTTCAGGCGCGAGAAACTCTGGCAATGCGACTAAAAGAGATCCTGCGACTGCGACCTGATTTGGCCGGACATGTTGCGCTGGGCCTGCTGGGAGGCGGACTGTGCGGCTTTGGAGAAATCGTTGATTGGCTTGGTAGCTTGCCGGCGAGTTTCGGAAACCCGGAAAAGGCGTTGAATGATTTAGCCACGGAAATCGTCCGGCGTCACGGAACATACGGAATGACTTTGCCTGATTTGTTGGTTCGGTCGTCTCCTCAGCGTTTTTCCGGCTTTGATGAGGACTTGCGAGGGTTGATCGAGGCGCCTCTATTTGTTGCGGAGATTGCGTTCGGACAAAGACCCCCTCCAACACTTCGTCAGAGGGTTCAATTGCTACAAGCGCGCTACTTGGACAGTGGCATCTACGAACAAGCCCTGCCGGCCGCCATGGCATGGAAAATGATGCAAGGCGCGAAGATTGATGCCTGAAAAGACTACGGAAATAGTGGAATGACTAAAGTTTCTACATCTGGATTTGCTGAATCTCTGGCCCTCGTCTCTGAGCGAGCAGCATCTGCTGTGATTTCGCAAGGCCGTTTGCGGTCATCTTCGGCGAGGAAGGCCTTGTCCCGAAGACTGTCTGTTGAACCCGGGGTGGGTGAATCATTTATCGCCGACCCTGTTTTCGAGGCCGCACGCGTCTGGCGCAGATCCAAAAATACGCTTGATGATCTGGCCGGGGGCTTTCTTGAGGAGGAACTGGTTAGCGCCCTTGATGAGGCTCCGACCAAAGGATGGCCGCGGCGCCCCAGTCAGACTTCACAGCATGTTGCACCCTATCATCATCAGGTTCTGGCTTGGCAGGCTGCTCGAGAGGGAAAGAGCTACATGGTGACCAGCGGCACAGGATCCGGGAAGACTGAGTGCTTCATGGTACCCATGCTCAATGACCTCCTGAAACAATCTGGGGGTCGCAAGGCCAATGGAATCCAGGCCATCGTGCTTTATCCGCTGAATGCTCTGATCGAGAGCCAGAAGGAACGACTTGGGGAATGGATGGCGCCTTTTTCAGGGCGGCTGAGTTACGCGCTCTACAATCGGCATATGAAGCAGGAACTACCGCGTCATCAATGGCCGGGTGGCGCGCAGGTCCCTGATCGTAAGCGTCTGAGAGAAGATCCAGCTTCGGTTCTCGTAACAAACACGACCATGTTGGAATACCTTCTTATGCGGGCGCAGGATCAACCGATTCTTGAAAAGTCTCAGGGCACGCTCAAGTGGATCGTTTTGGACGAGGCGCATAGCTATGTGGGAGCACAAGCCGCAGAAATGGCCTTGCTTTTGCGACGAGTTCGTCAGGCCTTCGGTGTGAAACCTGAGGATGTCCGCATCGCGGCAACCTCTGCAACGATCGGTGAGGGTGAAGATACTCGCGAGACTCTCAGGAAATTTGTTGCCGACCTTGGCGGTATTTCCTGTGATCAAGTTGAAATCATTGAAGGCGAGGAGGAACAGCCCGTTCTTCCACCTGCAGCTTCGGAGACTGTGCTCGATCTTGAGGACATTCCTGAAAAAAAGGATCAACTGTGGTACAAACTTGCAGTGCTGCCTCAAGTTCAATCGGCGCGACAGAGGATGCGAGAAGGTGGATTGACGCTTTCCGAAGCGGCAAGAATTTTTGGTTTGGATTCCACGAGCTCGGAAGATCGCAAACGAACGACGAGGCTTCTTGAGGCGGCCGCACAGGCAGTTGACCCTGACAGCGGACTCCAGCTTGCACCCTGGAGGTTACACGTCTTTCACAGAGCTCAACCCGGTTATTGGGCGTGCATCGATGATAAATGCACGCATCAGGATCCGGAATTGTCAGCCGAGGGATCAGATTGGCCGTTCGGCCAGATTTGGACTGAGGAAAGGGAAACTTGTGATTGCGGTGCGCCTGTTTTCGAGGTGGCGGGATGCGGTGAGTGTGGGACGCCGTGGTTGAAAGCCAGTCGCTTTTTTCAAGGCCCTCACGAGTATCTGCGTCAGGCGCAGCGAACCGACGACGAGGATGAATATGTTCTCGAAGTAGAACCGGATGACACCGATGAGAGCGCTGTGAGCACTCCCTCGGATGAAGTGTTGATTGGCCCTGCGGATGGAGGAATGTTCCTTCGATTTGATCGTGCAGAAATTCTGTCCAGTGTTACGGATGGTCAGAAATGCGCGCCAATTCAGCTGATTGAGGCCATCAAGGATCGCAACTGCTGTGATCGAGCCCATATTGCCAACATGGTTCCACAACGTTTCGGCGCACCATTCCTTATGGGTAATGCAATGCCTGCGCTTCTTCAGTCCTTGCCAATCAACAAAGAAGCGCCTGATGGACCGAGTGGCGGGCGCAGACTGCTATCCTTCACCGATAGCCGTCAAGGCACGGCGCGGTTTTCCGCGAAACTTCAGCAGGACGCCGAACGCTCCTTGACGCGTGCGGCCATCTATCATGCGGTCCAGGCGGCAGGTGGAGGAGACCCTGAAGCCGCAGAAAGCCTTCGTAAGCAAGTTCAGGCTTTGGAAACTGTGGTAGAGACCACGCCAAACCTCAAACCAACTTTGGACAAGCTTCGTTCCGACCTGTCGGCAGCTGAGTCCGGAGTTGGTCGAGTTTCATGGAGCGATATGAAATCGCTGCTCGCCAAAAACTTCGAGCTGTCAAAATTCGCAGGCGAGGTGTGGCGGGGCCGACCGAGAGGAGGGGACGAGCTGGCTGACGATCCTGTTCTCTTGGCAGAGCTTTTCCTGTTGCGGGAACTCTTTCGCAGACCCCGAATGCAGAATAATGCTGAGACACTGGGTCTCGCTCGCCTGGTGTTTTCTGGTTTGGACGAGCTGGCCGGTCTGCAGGTCCCAGCTCCTTTGAAAGAAGCAGGCCATGATGCACAGGCCTGGAGTGACCTCATGCACGCAGGGTTGGACATTGTGTTTCGTGCCAATCTTGCCATCGATTTGCCCACGGATCCCGTGGACATGCGCCACTGGATAACGCCTAAGAGTGCGCTTTCGGTTGTCTTGGAGGCGAACACCCCTCCAGACCATGTCGGCGAAAGAAAGAAAATTTCCCGCTTCCCGACAGCGAAATCGACGAGCAATCTTGTGCGCCTCATTTATCGGCTGATTGGCGGCTCGCCGGAGACTGAAATCGACCAAGAACGTTGTCAAACGGTTCTGAGTGCAATCTGGGCCAACCTGGAGCGATCAAGGACCATCAAGCGCAGCGAACCGTATGCATGGCGTTTGGATATTTCCAAGGCCGAAATAGTTGGGATGGAGAGAGCTTTTCGATGCCCTGTCACCCAGAGGATTTTGCCATTTGCTCCCGCTGGAATTTCGATGAATGCGATCGAAACCGAGCAAAGAGTCGACACCATTGATATGCCTTCGCTTCCAAAGGCATTTCCAACAGGGCCAAGTCGAGAAGATCGAAATCTCATCAGGGAATGGCTGAAGAGCGACGGAACTGTCAAAGCCCTAAGAGAAAGTGGTCTATGGACCGATTTGCACGACCGCGTTGCAGAATTCAGTCCCTTCCTTCGATCGCAGGAACATTCAGCGCAGATCGACCGGGGAAGTCTGCAGCGCTATGAAGAAAGCTTCAAGGCCGGGCAAATCAATATCCTGAACTGCTCGACAACCATGGAAATGGGCGTCGACATCCCAGACGTCGGAATGGTGGTAAATACAAACGTTCCGCCCGCGCCAGCGAATTACCGTCAACGGGTAGGCCGTGCAGGGCGCCGCGGTGAACCCTGGGCAATGGCATTTACTTTCTGTAAGGAATTGCCTCTTGATAGGATGATCTTCCGCAATCCGCCAAGTTTGCTACAAGCGGAAGTTCAAGCCCCTCAAGTGCAGATGGACAGCGGAACACTTGTTCAAAGGCACGTCAATGCCTTGCTTCTTGGCATTTATTTGCGCGAGCAAGGGGGGGTAAATGTTAAAACATCCATCGGATCCTTTTTTGGGGCGACAGATGATCCCACTGCTCCCTGGTTGTCCGGAAATCCTGCCGAAGGATTTCTCCTCGCTCTGCAGGGAGAATGGGTCGAGCAGGAGGCTGTCGCGGAAGCATTGGAAGTCTTGGTCATGGGAACGGCGTTGCAGGATGCATTCGGGTTGACGACACGAACGCTTCGAGCATTCGAAAGAATGCAAAGGCTCTGGCGTCAGGAATACGAACAGATTCTGACTGCGCAAACCGCCTATCCTGATGCAGACGCGGCCCATCATTTCTACAGAAATCGTGCGAGAAGAATGCGCGAAGATTTCATGATGACGGAGCTGGCTCGCAGAGGTTTTACGCCAGCGTATGGCTTTCCTGTCGATGTGGTGACCTTCGATCATGTTGGTGCACGCAAAGGTGAAGAAGGTCCTTCCCGACCTATGGATATTGCCATCCGAGATTATTCGCCTGGGGCCGAAGTTGTCATAGACGGTTTGGTTCATCGAAGCGATGGCATCCGCCCAAGCTGGGGCAATCGAAACGATCCAAGTGCGATCGAGGACCTTCGCACACTTTGGACATGTCGTGCCTGTAACGCGTTCGGCACATCGAGGATCACGCCTGAGGAATGCCCTTCCTGTGGTGAAATCATTTCGTCTGGCGAGCTTCTTCGCCCAGCGGGATTTCTCGGCACAAAGCAACCGCATAGCGCCTATGAAAAGCTCGATTATGTTCCCCCTGACGCTCCGAGAGTTTCAGCGGACAATGATCCTTGGGTATCTCTCCCAAACCCGGCGATCGGCCGACATAGAACAAGCCGGCAAGGGCGATTGCTTACAACAGCGTCAGGAAGCAACGGGTTTGGGTATGCTATCTGTATTGCCTGCGGAAGAGCGGAAGCAGAAGTGACAGGGGAAGACAATGCCCCACTTCTTCCAGGGTTAAAACACCATTTTCCTCTACAGAAACTTAGGGAAAATCCAAGGCATGATGGTCGTTGCCCTGGAAATGATGAAGGTGCCAGGAAAATCCGGCGCCATGTCAAACTGGGAACCGAGAGCGAAACAGACGTATATGAACTTCAACTCGATTGTCTCTTAGCGACGGAGAACGGGCGATCTCACGCGTTGGCAATAGCAGCTGCATTGCGAGAAGCCGTTGCTACCCGTCTTGGTGTCGATGCGGAAAACATGGGTTTCGCTGTTGCTCCGAGCCAACGCAGCGACGGGTCACGGCGACACTCGCTCTTTCTTTTCGACAAGACGTCAGGTGGGTCGGGCTTTTCCGTTGCTGCCGCCCAGGACTTACCAGGACTGATCGAGCGCGCTGCAAAGATTCTCGAATGCCCGGCAAGCTGTGCACACGGATGCCCTGAGTGCATTTTGCGCCGGGACACTCAGTTTGACCGAGAAAAGCTGGATCGACCCGGTGGCTACTCAATCCTGAAAGAGCATGTCCTGGCTCATTTGGCTCTGCCTGATGATCTCAAGATTTTCGGTGATGAAACTCACGCAATCACAGAACCCGTAGAAGATTACGTGAACCGCATGATCCTTGCAGATGATTTGAAAGAAATGACCTTGTTTCTTGGCGAACCTGTGGGTGAATGGGATCTGAGCGAGTGGGCAGGTAGCCGACTTCTGGCTAATGCGGCGCGCTCCGGCGTTTCCACAAAACTTGCTATTCCAAAGTCAGCCATATTGGAAATGGAGTTGTCACAAAAACTGGATCTCCTTCGGGTCCTGTCTCGTGGCGATTCCGGCCTGCATTTCCATGAAGACCTACCTGATCTGGGCTCAAGCTTGTTGTTGGCTCAACTACAGCTATCCGATCGTCATGTCGGCGTCGCCACATCCACGCCCAGGGCCGCCAGAATAGGACCGGAGTGGGGTTCAGTGAGAGAAAGCCCAGCACTTTGTGGTGAGATCTCCGCCGTCCGCATTTCGCCACGCCTTTCTGCCGAAAAAGTCGCAATTCATGGAGAAGGAAACTCAATCCAAGAAAACATCATCCACCAATTTGACGGTCCTATTGGCCAATTTGGGACGGCGTTCTGGAGGGAGATCAAACGCCTTCGGCCACAGGCAATTCCTCCGGGAAGCAAGATTCTTAGCTTGGCCTATGAAGATCGGTATTTGAAGAACCCACTGACCCTCCGGTTGCTGTGGGAGGTCGTGCGAAAGGCGCCCGGTATGGATGCAAGCAGTGAAATTCAGATCATATCTGAGGTCAGCGATCCGTCATCATACTCGTACATGGCATTCCACAACAACTGGCCGGACCCGAGGATTCGCGCCGAAGTCATGAGAGAGTTGTTTCCTGGCGCCAAGATCGACCTCCGCCAGAGACACATGTGTCCTCATGCAAGATCGCTTCGTCTGGAATTCGAAGGCGGGAAGAAGCTGAAAGTTACTTTAGATCAGGGGTTTGGTGCATGGCGTGCAACTGGGCGGCGCAACGATTTCGATGGAGATAAATCGGCTATACGCCAGGCCGCAGAGATTCAGAAAGTAGCGACGCAGATAGAAATCCAGGAGAAAGGAAAGTTTCCTTCCCCTTTGATCCTGAGTTGGTAGGACAGGCGGACGCGATCTGAAAGAGATTTAGCCATAAGTGATGGTTTGCCAAGCTATGGCTGTATGAGGTGCGATGAAAATCCACCTTCAAAAGAGGGGCCGCGAAAAGAAATCACTCTCTCACGATGGTGTTTTTTGATGTCCGACAAGACGAGCTAATTGAAAAGAACATGAAAGAACTACACGCAGCCATCCCCAGCTCCGACGCCATTCTTGCTCTCGAGCCTGAAGAACTGGCAGCAAAACTTTTGTTTCTGATGCGAAAACGCTTCGAAATACAGCCTGATCAACTCCAACCGACAAGTTTCATTACTGAGGTGATGACGGAACCAACTCCGGAAGAGGGAGGAGAGGGTTACCCACGGGACGATCGGGTTCAAATTGCCTACGCATTGACAGAGGCTTTCTCTTGGCTGGAAGCACAGGGGTTGCTGATCCCCTTCCCAGCCGAATATCGCGCGGAAGGTCGCATGCTAAGCCGGCGCGCACAGCGGATTGAAACGGAGGAAGATTTCCGACATTTCGAGGTGGCCCGGCGGCTGAACCGTGATCTTCTGCACCCGGCAATCTCCGAGAAGGTCTGGCTGGCATTCGTGCGCGGCGATTTCGCAGAGGGTGTCTTCACCTCGATGCGCGCGGTGGAGGTCGCTGTGCGCGAGGCAGGAGGCTTTGCGCAGAAACAGGTCGGCACAAAGCTCATGCAAGCTGCCTTTGGTCAGGCCGGTCCGCTCCGGGATTTCGAGGCCGATGCTGCGGAGGAGGACGGACTCATGCATCTCTTCATCGGTGCCATGGGCTCCTACAAAAATCCGCACTCGCACCGAAACGTCCCCATGGAGGATGCCGGCGAGGCAATCGAAATCGTCACTTTCGCCAGCCACCTTCTGCGCATCGTCGATGCCCGTCGACCGGCAGGGAGTAATTGATATGGACCATAAGGGAGATATCCATCGATGACGGGTGAAAAAAATGTCGAGGACGAGCTCAGAGAAGAACTGCTTATCCACATTGATCTGATAAGGGCTCAGATTCGACATGGCCATTTGTTTGTCGCCGATGCACTCGTGGATGTCTCAGAGGAGACCAACCTTGATCTTTCGAGGCCTGAAGGCTGAAGCCTGAAAGCTTGGCCTTACTTCATAAAGGCATTGAAACGACGACTTGAGGGCCAGTAAAACCCTCAAGCCGATGATGCTCAATTGACCCTCCATGTAATGCGCCTTGTGATAGACACAGTTCGCCTGCTGGGTTTGCTCTCAATGAAATGCCCTTGGTAACAGGCGCGTATCCTTTTTCGTCGGGTTGGGTTTTCCCGTCTCGAACACTAAACCTCAATCAGGTCCTCAAGAAATTCGGATGGAGGATTACAGGCTGATATCCAAAGCCGCTCTCTTGCACGTGTTGCTGCCACGTAAAGAAGATGTCGTTCAGTGTCGAAAACCTCTTTTAACGACGGTTCGTCCGTTGCACCGAGTAACCGGTTCTCGCTTGGGATCACATCCGCATCACAAGCCATGACTGCGACCGCTCGAAATTCCCGGCCTTTCGCATCATGCATTGCCAGGATTGGGATTGCGGCGCCTTCCGGCAGAGCCAGATGGGCGCGATCGAATTGCTCCTCTGATCGGACAAGGATCGCCATACTTTCGTGTTCAAACCCTTCGTGTAAACGTTCTTGAAGCCAAGCACCCAGTCTACCTGCTTCTTGTTCTGGAGTATCAAAAATATGGATTCCTGGGA
This sequence comes from Ruegeria sp. CDSC042, assembly GCF_059610745.1. NCBI lineage: Bacteria > Pseudomonadati > Pseudomonadota > Alphaproteobacteria > Rhodobacterales > Roseobacteraceae > Ruegeria > Ruegeria sp. CDSC042. Next base: position 660,137 of record NZ_JBXWOF010000001.1, on the reverse strand, counting down.
CAGGACCGTGAAACACGGATGTAATTCCAAGGCGTCGGTCTTCCTCGCCATCGGCTTCAATTAGGCGGATCGGCAGGAGTTGATCGGATTTCTCGCGTATCTGGTGAGAGGTCCGGTAATTGACCTTGAGGCTTCGGGACCGGCCCCGAATATCCACACCAGCGGACTTCCAGGGAAATGGCGATCGGAATATGCGCTGTCCGATGTCGCCGGCGAAGAACAGCCCGTTTGCGGTGTCGCCGGCCATTTTCGAAAGCAGAACGAGTTCCGGTGCCGAAATGTCCTGTGCCTCGTCAACGACGATATGGGAGAACGGGAAGTCCTGCCTCTCCCGCGCCAGGCGGTGCATGACGCTGGAGATGGTTTCTTTGCCGGCAACCTCGAGGGCAGACCGCACTCGCGAGAATATGCGCCACAGCTCATCGCGACGAGACGCTGCCATGCGAACCTTGCGGCCAAGGCGTGGCAATTCCAGATAGGTCTTGGCGTCGTGCACATCCCATGCGTCGACAACCAACCGCCATTCATCTGAAAGGAATCCGGGATCGATCTGGCTGTTCTCGGAAGAGCGCGCGGTGTCAAGGAGAGTGGCAATTTCAATGTCGTCAGCAACGACCAGGTCTCCAAAACTCTCCCGCGCCAACCCTTCAGAAACTTCGCTCAGCGTTCCTACGGTGATCCGAGCAGCAAGGTCTGGATGCCCTCTGGTCAGCCTGTCCAGTTTCTCCGAGAGCCCTTCGGCCAGCCCCGGTGAAAATGTCGTCAGGAGGATCCGGGCGTCGCTGGAGCCCGAAGCAAGCCGGATTGCCCGATGTAGCGCGACCACGGTCTTTCCGGTGCCGGCAGAACCTATGATCCGAGCCGGACCGTTGAAATCCCTCTCCACAAATTCTCGCTGAGCCGGGTGCAGGAAGACCGCCCAGTCGTCCCACGGGGCATCCAGGGCAGCTTCCAACTCTGCCTGATCGCCGATGAGCTTGAAACGCCGCCGCGCGTCTGGGTGCGCAAAACCGGTTTCCTTCGCCATATCTATCCGAACCGTTGGGCGTTCGCCAACGGCGGCTGAAACCAGCGCCTCCGCCGCTTCATCCGGTAGGTGACCGGCGATGTCCAGAACAGTGTCTTCGGTTGCCTGGCGAACCGTCTCCAGCCATTCCTCGGGCACGCCCCAGCTCAAGAGGGTGTCGTCGGTTTCCGCCTTGAAAAGCCGGGGCTTCCGAACCGCCTCTTCGACATAGCGCTGGATGACAACTTCCTCGACGGTTTCCCGGACCTCGACAAACTGCATGGCGCCCGTCTTGGGGTGCTGGATCAGCCGCTGTCGGGTCGCCCAATCATAGGCATCATCATGATGGGCCACATAGGACAACAGCGTATTTCCGTCGCGCTTGTGAAGCACGATCCGGATATCCCGGTTCACCCTTGCGCTCCAGAAATTTGGATCCCGACAGCGGTCTATTCGGTGAATGGATAGACCTGAACTCTCCTGGTTGGTCTGAATGTCGAATACGGTGATCTTGACCTGGGACTGTTCCTGACCGGTCAACTTGCCGAGGGATTTGGTGAAACTGTTGGCGATGAGGACGGTCATTCTTCCAGCAGGTCCGATCTAAAGTGAACTCTGCCGTCATCGTCCATCATGAGTTCGCCCGCGCCTACGGTTTCTCCCTCGACTGAAATCCACTCGGAAACAGACTCATGAATAAAAGAAATATCTGAAGGATTACGGATTACGTCGGTAATCTCCTCCCAACAAAACATATACCTTCCTCGAACTGTTCCCGAGAAAGGATCATAGAGCTCTGTTAAATACTCAATTCCTTCTTCTTCAATCGAGGGTTTTGAAATCTCAATAGAGGATCTTGATCTTGCCCATGCTGCCTCAAACGCAGCCCGAGTGGCTTCAGCCAAGGCATTGTTGATTTTTTCAACTTCCATGGCTCAAACCCCCAACACCTTCATCACCTCATCGCCAAGGTGGTTGATCACCTTCACCGCGATCCTCCCTGACTTCGGCCGCGCAAAGGGGCGCGAGACGGTGCGTTTCAGGCTGTCCCAGGCCTCCTCGTCGATCTCCCCCTTCAGGGTGGTCCGAAGCGCCTTGTAGGGCACGTCAGCGCCAGGGAAGTAGGCTTGGCGCACGAAGAAGCTCTCGCCTGAATAATCCGTGTCGATGAACCAGCAGGCGATGTCGCTTGCCTCGGAGCTCACCACCTCGCCGGTCGAGGGCTTGAAGATATCGACGCCCAACAGTTCCACCCGCAGTTTGTCACCATCCTCCTGCAGGTCGATATCCGGCTCGCCGAAGACGACGAACAGGTTGCCACCGCCGGCCTTCAGATCGCCGGCCATATGCAGATCGGCATTCATCCGGGCGTGCAGGATCGGGATGCGGCCGAGTTTGTGGAATTCCTGCGCCATGGCTTCGAAGTTGAAAGCGCAGGCGATGACGATGTCGAACCCGGCGTCCGCCGCCTCGCGGGCGGTGTCGACCAGATCGGCGCGGCTGACGGTGCCATATTCCGGGCCGATGAAGATCCCGGCACGGCGCTCGGTCTCGCCCTCCATATAACGACCCTCGGCGGCAATCCAGTCGCCGGGCCAGGGGGTGAGCGTGTCGAACTTGATGGCGTCCTCTCGGCCTACCTGCTGCACACCGGCCTTGGCGAGGTTCTCCATGATCGCTTTGCGGTAGTTCTCGGCCTCCTGCTCCTGACCGCCGCGATTGCCGCGGGCGGCATCGACCTCATCGATGATCTCGCCATTCTCGTCCACCGGCGACATGCGGTGTGGCGAGAGACTTTCGACGGTGAAGGGCCCGGCGACGCGGACGCGCTTTTTGTCCTCATATGGCTTGTCATAGAGGTATTCGAATTCCGCCTTGGCGGCGATGGAGGCGTCGATTTCCTTCTGACGGGCGATACGGGCAGTCCAGAAAGCGTCAAGGGCCTCGCAAGCTTCTCTTGGCCAAGGAAGCATCGGTTGACCGTTCTCGTCAATGAATTCGAGGAGATCGTCTTCGGTGAAGTAGTGCTGCACGCGTTTCCGAGAGGCGAGGGTATTTGCCGCGCCTTCGATCTCGTCATTCAGTGCTTCGAGATATTCACGATAGCCGGACCGGAGCCGGGAAACCTCATCCGCATCCACGCTTCTGCGACCCCGTCCTTTTTCCGCCTTTTCCAACTTCTCGCGGGCCTGCACGGCGCCATGCCAAGCTTCGAGAATGGGACCTTCCATGGGCGTTACCGGCGTGCGCGGGACTTCCCACTCCATGAAGGTGCCGCCGTCGATCTTTTCGCCGGACGGAAGCGTAACGTCCGGATGGTCGACAAAGTCGATGAGCTGCCCTTTTCGCCCACCTTGCTCGACAGGATGTCGGCAAGGAAAGGCATCCATGTAATCGTTCAGCTTTTTGAGCGCCTCTTCCACGGCGGGCTGCAACTGCTCCCAGATCGTGTCGATCTCGGTGTTGTTGGCAATGCTCTTCAACATAATTCGCGGGACACGTTCATTAACGAATCCGTGGCGAATGTCGTTGTGGGTGGCAGTGGTGGCCGGTGTTGAGCGGGTGACCTCTGCCTCTTTCTTTTGCCCTTCAGGACTATCAGCCAGCAGAAACCAAGGATACTTTGCCCCCATGATCCGGGCCCGTGCGAGTGCGAGCGACACCCGAGATGTGTCGATGGTGATCCAGCGTCGGCCCCATTGCTCGGCGACAAATGCGGTTGTTCCGGAGCCGCATGTCGGATCAAGCACTAAATCGCCAGGGTCGGTCGTCATAAGCAGGCAGCGTTGAACAATGCTTGTCGCGGTTTGAACCACATAGATTTTCGGATCATTCCGGCTTTGAACACCTCCTGCCACATCGCTCCAATTGTTCGTAAATGACAGGGCCCCAAAATCATCAAAATTCTTCTGAAACCTGAGAGAGGCTGTAGTCGAAAGGACGCGGTCTGCTTTTAGAACACGGTCCATACCCGTTGTCGCGGTTCGCCAACCACCCACCTTAGGTCGGAAGCGCCGGCCCTCGAAATCGACAGGAAACAAGGTGGTAGATGAGCCTGACCTCGAAGTAAGCCCTTGATCCGTGTAGTAACTGCCGCCGCGTTTCAACATGCTTTCGAGTGCAGCTTCCGACAACTCCGTTACATTTTTTCGTTCCCCTTCGGGAGTTTTGAACTTTGTGTATCTTGTAGCTCCCTCTTCACCCAGTGTGAGGCCTTTGAATAAACGATTAGATTTGGCGCTCCCTTTGTCTTTAGCAAACCAGACGATGAAATTGTTTACGTTTTCAAGAAATTGAGCCCCGAGTCCGATTGAAGTCGGATAGGCGATCAAGGAAATGAAGTTATCGTCACCAAACACTTCATCCATCAGCGCACGCACCCGGTGGACGTTTTCATCCCCAATCTGGACAAAGCAGCTCCCACTCTCGGTTAGAAGCTCCCGTGCCACCACCAGTCGGTCGCGCAGATAGCTCAGATAGGAATGGATGCCATCGCGCCAGGTGTCCCGGAAGGCCTTCACCTGTTCCGGCTCGCGGGTCAGATGCTCCATCTTACCGTCCTTCACATCGCGCGAGGTGGTGGACCACTGGAAGTTGGAGTTGAATTTGATCCCGTAGGGCGGGTCGATATAGATCGCCTGCACCTGACCGCGCAGCCCTTCGCGTTCGGACAGGGACGACATCACCTGCAACCCGTCGCCAAGGATCATCCGATTCGACCATTTGCGGGAATGGCGGTAGAATTCCACTTCAGCCTCGCGGTCTTCATCGGTCAATCCGAAATGGCCGAACAGATCGTCGGCCTTTTCCCGGCCCGCGCGCAGATCGTCGATCAGCGCCTTGGGGTGCACCTGTTCCTGCATGTAGATCGGCGGAGCATCGACGGTAAGCTCTTCCTGGTCGATGTCCTTGCCACGCCAGATCAGTTGCGGGTCGAGGTCCCGGTTGCGCCGCTCGTAGGCCACCTTGATCGGCGCCTTGTCTTCCGCGTGCAAAACGCTTTCCAGCTCGGCAGTCGGTATGTTGGCGCGGGTTTCGTCATGGGTGATGGTGCCGATGGGTTTGGTGTCGGTCATTTCAAAGCTCCAAGGTCGAGCTGGCAGGCAGGATCGCTCAGGATCGCCTCGCCGACTCTGAATAGGTCTTTCTTCATGGTGTCAGGAAGAGAATTTGCAAAAGATCTTGCGAAATCTTTGGTGCCATTCGCCCAATCGTCTTCACCATTCAGCATGAGGAATTTGTCGAGAACCCGGCAGCCACCCAGATTGGAGAAGAAGGTGTCTGCCAGGTGATGTTCAATGTTTCCGGCACAGTTCAGAAACCCGATATTATCGAGAATGGTATAGAACTGGCGCATCCGTTTGACCGTTTTCGGGTGTCTTGCCCTGACGGCTTGAGCCGCCAGCCGATCGAACGGCGTCCAGTTGGTGGGGGTCACGAACCAGGAGAGCTTTGTTGTTCCTGAGACGAGATTTACATCCCGCCCCGCATTTTCCCGGATGTCGGCTATGGCTTCCTCAATTTCCTCGGCACGGCTGTTCATGTCATCCCAAGATCTTCCGGAAAACTTGTTTACCCGATCGGCGACGTATTGGACGTCTCTGTCATGGGCGGACAGATTCCGGGAAAAATTATAGGTGAAGGCGATATTTCTTACGTCTTTGATTGAGAGCCCAGGCGTGGGCCTGCTCTTAACCAGTTCAGTTTGTGGCCCATCAAAGGTCAGCCACCAGCGTAACGCCTCACAAATCGCGAGGAAAAGATCTTCTTCAACGATGTTTGATAGTTGAATGTCTTTCATGCCGGAACCTCGGCTTTGAGCATCTCGGAAATTGCCAGGTCGAGGTCTTCCCTGAAATCGTGGATCGAACGAAGCTCAGCAAAGCCCCAGCGACCGAAGCGTTCAAGACGGTTCACAGCCGGGATCCATTTGTTGCGCATGGTTTCTGCCTTGAGTATGGCGTCATGGCCGCGGAACCCTTTGACCTCGATTACCAGGGTTGCAGGCTGGTCTTCCTGTGATTTCAGGCGGATCAGGAAGTCCGGCAAGTAGCGGCGCGCTTCGCCTTCCATGTTGTAGGGCACTTCGAACCCAAGGTTATGGTTCTTGGTGTAGGCGAGCACATCGGGATGTTCGTCCAGGATCTGGGCGAGTTTCGCCTCCCATTCCGAGTCCGTGACGATCCAATTGACGTGGCTTCTATCAGAGCGGGGTTTGTGGCGAGTGTCTTTAGACGTGGTGAAATTGACATCAGAGGTCGACCCCTCGGGCGCGAACGGATCAAGCGTTGCCCGGATGATGGCCTTCCCATCGGGCTGGTCAACAAGTGCTCCCATGAGGAGATCACAGACTTCGTCTGTCAGTTGCCGATAGAGCAGCTGCGCACGCTTGGTGCCATCCTTGCACACCAGCCGGTCTGACTTCAGCCATTGCAGAACGATCCGCTTGGCATGGGGGAACAGGTGGGTCTTGGGTTCTCCATTTGGATCCCGTAGTTTCGAAGAAACCCAGTAGTTTGCGATGTGGAAAGCGATGGTCGAAAGGCGCCGGTCATCGAGATACTCGAGATTGATCTCGTGGCGCGCGCCAATGATACCGGACATTTGGACTTTGGTGGCACTGACCGTCTCAGTCGTCAGGACATAGGGTTCCATCCTGGACAGATCGACATCAATCCGTTCCTTGGGAAAGTCCGCGCGATAGCCTTCGACGCGTGGAAAGGAAATCTCAAGGGTATCGCGTTCCGGTGAGACAGCGTGTACATGAACAATCGGGCGTGGTTGTTGTGGCGGAGCTGGTTTGCCCTGGTCCGCGAAATTTAGCCCGTCGATCCCCATTATGTCGGCGTATTCGGTTCGGAAGAGCCCGGTTTCCGGGTCGATATCGTAGGACAGACGCCGCAGCGCCCGACCGATGACCTGTTCGCAGATAAGGCGGGATCCGAAGGCGCGCAATCCCATAATATGGGTGACGTTGTTGGCATCCCAGCCTTCCGTCAGCATCGATACAGACACAACGCAGCGTACCTGCTCGCCGAGGCGCCCCTTGCGCCCAACGGTGTTCATGACTTCGCGCAGGATTTCGGCCTCGGTGATTTCATCTGCCCCGGCGCCTCTTTTGGCGCGCTCCCGGCGAAATGCTTCGATCTCATCAGCATGCGCATCCCGAAAAGCCTTGTCGACCTCACCACCGCTTTCGAGCGCGGCCGAGTCGATCAGGATCGTTCGGGGTTTTTCCATCTTCTGGTCGTAGTCATCAAAATTCCGAAACAGGTCCAATGCGCCCTGTTCGACGATTTCCTCATCCTTTTCATTGGTGCGTATGTAGCCGGCGATGTAATCCCGCACCATTTCGGAATTGGTCGTGTTGTTGCAAACGACGATGAAGACCGGTGGAACACCAACCCCTTCCTGTTCCCAAAGCTGGAAGGTTTTTTCGTAGTGGCCATAGAGGGCATCCAGAGCAACCTTCAGCTCGATGGGAAGTTTCTGAGGATCTGGCTTGGTTTCGCCTTTCTGCTTCTTGGGCATTCGTTTGCCGATCGCGGGCCAAAGATTGCGATAGAGAACTTGTTCTCCGTCTGCCCGATTGTCCGCGATGGGCACCCGCGGCAGCTTAACGATACCGCATTCGATTGCATCCATGAGCGAAAAGTCACTCATGACCCACGGAAACAGCGTGCCTTCCGGCCAATTTGATCCCGACAGAAAAAAAGGTGTCGCAGAGAGGTCGTAGACTATTTTTACACCCTGCTGACGGTTCAGCGCCTCGATTCCTGATATCCAGAGCCGGGCAGCCTCCTTGTTGGCCTCCGCTTCTTTTCTCTCATCACCCGTGAATTTCAATTCTTCGGATATGGGGCGTTCGCGGTAACAATGATGGGCCTCGTCATTGATGACGACAACATTCTTCATCCCCATAAGATCGCCCATGACGCGTTGAATCATCTGGCCTTCGGTTTCCGTGGTCACGAGTTCTGGCCCGTGCCCCTCAAGAGCGCGTCTGGTGCCCGTGGCAGCGTCAAACGTCTCGCGCAGCTTGAAAGCGTGATAATTCGTGATGACGATTTTGGCCCGGTGCAGGTCCGGAATTAGATCATGAGGCACAAGGTTGAGCCGGTTAAAATAGCTTTCAGGATCATTGGGTTGCAGCACCCGCAGGCGGTCTCGAATGGTGATGCCGGGAGCAACGATCAGAAATCCCTTGGAAAACCGCTTGCTGTTGGCCGCTCGAACTGCATTGAGAGCCTGCCATGCTATGAGCATTGCCATTACCGTGGTTTTGCCGGCGCCTGTGGCCAGCTTGAAGGCGATCCGGGTAAGGTCGGGTTTCGTTTCCGAGGGCTCGGCGCCGTCAGGTTGGACCGCAAAATTGTTGGCCGTGTTGATCCAGTTCAGAAACCGCTTTCCGCGCTTGCCCATTTGCGGCGCCACCTCGGCCAGCCAAATGGCAGCCTCCACCGCTTCAAGCTGGCAGAAAAAGGGCCGTATGGTTTGGCTGTCATCCTGCTGGATTGCGCGCCAGTGCTGGAGGAGGCGCTGGGTGATTGGTGTCACTTTCCATTGAGACGGATTAGGCAGACTTCGCCATGTATCCAATTCGGCTCGGAGATCATTTACGATCGGTGAGGGGTTGAACTCCGTTGCGTCAGTGGACAGGCCCTCTCCACCAAGATCCATGCTGGTCTGCATTCGGTTGGATGTTGACGACGCTCCCGGCAATGCCGTCCACAAGGCCGACTTTCTCCTGGCGGAGACTTCTCGGTCCGTGGGGTGCCCTTCGTCGTCGAGTTCCCAGTGCTTGTTCGGGAAAGAATATGGTGAATTTAGAATGGGTTGATCAAAAAAGCTCATAGCCGCAATCGCTGTTGATAATTTTATGACAACAAAGCAGGAGAGGCTGATAACTGCAAGTGAATCCAACTCGCACAGCAGACAATTATTAAGAGAATTACCCGGCCAGCAATCTCGCCAAGGCTTAATGACCAAGTGCGGTAAGCGGAAGTACGTCGTAGCCGTGTTATTAAATGGAAGCACCATGGAAAGCGGAAATTGAAACCAAGCACGCAAAATTTTTTCGCCGCTCGATTTCGCGAACAATCGACACAAAAGTCGCCTTTGATTTGGGAGGCTCGGTCTTCATCGCCAATCTGGTCGCCCTGTTTGTCTGCCATCATTGTAGCCGCCGCATTCACGCAGATGTCGATATGTGCGGCGAGAAAGCTGTTAAATATAATTTTGGGAAGTCTTAATTGCCTTGGAAGGCAAAAGTTCTGCACTGTGTGCTGTCTCTGAATAAGCAACGCCATCGAGTGGCAGGCAAACGGGCGGCGACCGCGGCATCCGAGTGGGCCGCAGAGTGTCCGTTATGGGCTGGCAGAGATGAGGCCTGTGAATAATTTCGGGTTGTGCATAAGGCGCCCGAATTAGAGATACGCTATCTTGAGATGGATGGACAACGCACTGCTTGCTATCAAGAGAAGGTTACTACCGCGAAGTCTCGTTAAATTACATCGGGGTTGCATGAATGCTACGATTCACCCTGCGGCCGTTTTTGGAAAGCTGCACTGGAGCATGTTCGGTATAGTGAATAGCGGGTATAGTCAGGTCGCAAACCATAAATACCAACATTAGTCAGGTCGATCAGTCTTCGATCAGAGAAAAATCGCCACCATCGCCCGATTTTTTTTTACGGTTTTTTGCTTTCCTGGATCGTCTTGGGCCTTTGGGTACGTAATTGTCGTTTAACGCTTTCTCGACCAACCATGTAGCAGGGTGATTAGGGAAACCTTCGCTATAGTGGCGGATCAGATCGATATATTTGAAACCAAGCGCAGAAATCTTTCCGATCTCCTCGCCAGTTGAGGCGTTTTGGACCACAAGGCCGCCGCCCTTTGCCGCCAGTGCTAAATCTTTCTGTTTCAACGCTGCCGAAAGATCGTCCCAGGAGCGTGTATCGTCAATAGACTTGCGGATGAATGCTTTGAGGTCGAGTTTCAGCGGACGATCAATCTCCCGGGGTTCTGGAACCGAGTTATCCAATGCCTTTGCGGAAGGGTGGTCCGATTGTCGATATGGATTGTCTCTGAAACGGCCCGTCTGATCATCTTCTTCTGCTGTTGGTGTCGGCTGAGTATGCGAGGCTTCGGCATTCTCATGTCGGAAGATCAACTCTGGCAATATGGTCTCCCAACTATCGCGCTTATGGTAGTGGGCGTAGTCTTCGCCACTATCGATCTTACGCCAGTTGATGATGGCCCCGATCTGGCCAGACGCAAATACATGCCCGCGGGGTGGCTTCCACGATTTGGCCAAACGTCCGACAACACGTTTTTGGGCGTCCAACAAAGCCCAATGAGGTTGTTGAAACGCAAGGGAAAGAGTGTCCCCGACGTTGGCTGAGCGTACGGCGTTGTGCACTTCATGTGCATCCCTTTGGCGACCGGCGAACGACAGATCTACGATATCGAGCGCAGGCATCTGGTATTTTGTTGCAGGCAGCGAAGTTTCGTCGAGATCGGGCGTCACATGCCTGATCAGAACTGAGTCGGAACCCGTTTTCAGAAAGGGGTGCGCTCCGGATGTCAGCACTGTCAGGCTTTGCTGTGCGCGGGTCATTGCCACATAGAATAGGCGACGAGGGGCTTCGTTATCCTCCTCTTTCGACACTCGAGTCCAACCGCCATTTAGAATGGCGACATGGTCAAATTCAAGGCCTTTGGCCCTATGCGCCGTCAGCAACAGCAGTCCACGTTGTTCACCGCGAGTATCCCGAGACCAGTCCGCGATCCATTCAATGATGTCAGGTACCGGCATAGTTTTGGTGCCCAACTCCCGGGCCAGTTCCGCCACACCTTCTGCCAGCAAATCCACCCATTTGTTGCGAGGCTGAACATTCAGGACCGTGAGGATGTCCTGAATACCCAGAAGTGCGCCTTGTTTCTCACGCAGCCCGGACACCAGACGTTGGGTCTCCCTAAGTCGCCAAACATTTGGAAGGTCTTCGTTGGCCATATCCACGCGCAGATCTTGCGCTTCGGCATAGGTCCGAACTGCATCCAGTGATTTCCAGTCTCGGGAAATCACAGCAACGCGGGACCAGTTCCAATTGGGGTCCAGACGAGAAAGGCGTATCAGCTCGTCGATTGCTGCTGCAGCTTGCTGCATAGCGCCAGCTGGGACGTCCAGCAACTGCACTCGGCCATGGGCAACGGAATCCTTACCCTCCAGACGTCCGCCGCTGGGTTGAGAGAGCCGCGCCTGATTGATCTTGATTTGGTGATCAATTTTCATGCGTTCAGGCGCTTTGGATATGACCTGATTGGCGGCCTCGATAATATGTGCTGTCGACCGGTAGTTTTCGATCAGAAAAGATGGTCTGGCCTTATAGTCCTCTTCAAATCTTCGGATGAAATCGACAGAAGCCCCGTTGAAAGCATAGATATTCTGGTCGTCGTCGCCCACGGCAAACAGGCTCAGTTTAAGCTCGGCATCTTCCAGAGAACGACCGGCCACGGCGGAAATGAGCGCGTATTCCTCTGGGCCAATGTCCTGGTATTCATCCACCAATATCCAGCGAAACCCCTGAATCAGACTCTCGCGCTGCGCCTCTGCTTCGGCTTTTGCCAGGCCTTTGGGGTTGAGCTGGCGCACCGCCTCCATAATGACATTGTCGAAGTCTTCTGTCGCGGCCTGAACCCCCGCAAAACTGGCGCCAACCAGCTTCATCGCAAGCGAATGGCAAGTCGAGATCGTAACCCCCGCCGCATCATCGCCCACCAGCGCCCTTAGACGAACGCGGATTTCGGCAGCGGCATGGCGATTATAAGCCAGTACCAGAATACCGCGCGGGTCTTCGCGCTTCATCCGCAATAGATATGCGATCCGGTGCACCAAAACACGGGTCTTCCCAGATCCGGGGCCGGCCAGAACCAAAACATTGGTCTGTTCCCGATCGTCCGCGACAATGTCCTGTTGGACCTTGTTGCCCAGGTCTTCGACAATGGCGGTCCAGGACTTGCTTGTTGTCTGTCGCTTGACCTCACGTGCCATGCCCGGCATCCAACGCTTCATGAACTGCTCTTTGTTGAGCAGGAAGTAATCCTCAGACAGGCGTTCGGCGTCTGTGATCTTCTCGAGACCGGTTTCCGCGTAAGTTGCCATGACATGGGTCTGAAGCGTCTGTTCGGCGTAATGCTCTTCCAGAGGAAGGAAGTCCGATTGCGTGAACTGACCACCTTTGGGATTGAGGAATACGGTCATGGCGGGGCGGAATACAGTCAACCCTTTGCCCAGTGTCAACACGCCCTGTTCATGCATCCACAGCAGGGAGCGTTCTAACAGCTTGGTCATGTCGCGCAGACCGCTGGATTTTAAGACAGCATCCTGTGTGAGCTGCGCCAGAAGGTCACCCACAGTGGTTTCAACTTGCAGGTCTTTGCCGCGTGCGCCTTTGTCGAGTCGACCCGTCAGAAACTTCAAAAGAATCCCGGCCGCTTGCCACCGAACCTCAGCGGTTTGGGCAATGACGTCCCACGTCCTTACCCGAGTCACGTTCATGGTATTTCGGCTGATTTTGCGCAACCTGATATTACCGGTGCCACCATCCTGTCCCTTGCCGTCCCGCGCTATGCCCCGGATCAGTTTGTCGATGACATCGGGGCGGGCATCGGCGTGGTCCTGATCGCGCAGATGCTGGCAGGTTTCCTGCAGGTTCAGCGGTATTGGAGTCTCTTTGTCCGCATCCGGTGCCAGCTCTCGCATCGAGGCGATCAAATCCCGTTCAAGATTTGCAGCCTCTGTGAGGCGCCCGGAGGAAGACTGCGCCACACCGACATGGATGAAGAGCGTCATCGCAACGTCGTTTCGTGCGATGCCAAAGCTTTCGAGATTGGCCATCGCCTTGGTCAGTGCGCCGGGTGTCAAACCGCTGACGCCGCAGAGCTGATCGGTTGAGACCCCTTCATCCGCCGGGGCCAAAATCAGATGCTGCACGATGGCCAGCAATTGTTTGCGATGCGCTTGAGTGATCTCCGCATCCGCAAGCCGTTGTTTCGCCTCGTCCAGTGTGCGGACTGTTAGCGACGAAGGGAAAATACGAACTCGGTTCTCTTCTCGCGAAACAAGTGTTGCTTCTTCAAGCCAAGATACGGCCGTCTTGACGCGCGTGTCATCAGTCGCACTGTCCCGTTCAAATTCTTGATCTTTTTCGAACCGGACAATCTCACCCGCAGTGGCGACGATCTTGCCAGTTTTGCGTGTGCGCTCGTCGATCCGTCGTAGGGCTTTGAGAATGGCTCCGATTTCATGCCGTGCCAAACGCGAACCTGCGGACAGCCTGAACTGTCGTTCTACATCATCCCCCGCGTACAGAAGCACGCAATCGGCGACTTCCCGGTCGCGTCCGGCGCGCCCAGCCTCCTGCAGGTAGTTTTCCAAGGACCCTGGGATGTCTGCGTGCACCACCAGCCTGATGTCGGGTTTGTCGATGCCCATGCCAAACGCGTTGGTAGCTGCGATCACCCGCAGGTCTCCGACCCGGAACCGTTCCTGGACGTCGTGTTTGTCATCGGACCCAAGTCCAGCGTGAAAATGTGCCGCGTCCATACCTTGTGATTTTAGAAACTCAGCGACGCGCTCGGTCTCTTTACGCGTCGCGCAATAGATCACGGCGCCAGATCGGCCCTCAGCGGGCAGCAGCTCTTCGATCACGTTCAGGACATCGGTTAGTTTGCTGTTCTTAGTGGTAGGCCTGACATCAAATGTCAGGTTTTTCCGCGATGCTCCACCATCAAGGGAGAGCAGCTCGACCCCGGCGCGAGACTGGAAATGCTCGACGATATCGGCGACGACCTCTGGTTTGGCGGTGGCCGTGAGACATAGGATTGGGGCAGGGGCTTGATCGCCCGAGAACTCTTTGATGAACCTGCCCAGATATCTGTAATCCGGCCTGAAATCATGACCCCATTTCGACACGCAGTGAGCCTCGTCAATTGCCCACAGGCCAACTTCGCGCTGAGCCAGTACCGACCGGATTGATGTGCTGCGCAATTGTTCGGGCGAGATTATCAAAATGCCCGCATCGCCCATGCGGACTTTGTCCAGGGCGTCTTGCCGCTCGGGCATGGACATCTGACCATTCACAGTCACGGAACAGGAAATGCCTACGCGCTCCATACCCTGAACCTGATCTGCCATCAGCGCGACCAACGGAGAAATGACCACAGTCAACGCCCCGATTTTGTCGAACCGCGACAAAGCGGGCACCTGATAACACACGGACTTTCCAGTGCCTGTTGGTAGGATGCCGAGCAGGCTTGTTCCGGACATGGCCTCACCGACAATGCGTTCCTGCAGAGGGCGACCATCTGGGTCCACAGGCTGTGGACGGAAACTGTCGAACCCGAACCACCTGTTCAGCGCACGGACCGGGTCATTCTGTTCAGCACACCACTGGCAGGCGGGATCTTTGCAAGACGTATCCCTGAGATGCCGGACAATCAGAGATGCCTCGCGAAATTGCGCCCGAACCCATGGCGGCATGACCGAGTCCCCACCAGCTACGGTGATCCAGGATAGCGCATAGGCCATAGGCCATCCGTTTCGGGGATTGCTAAGCCTTCCCAGAGCCTGTTCGACCCGTTTACTACAAGCCCGACCGTCCAGCATCCGACGAATGGCGGCAACGGCTTCATCCTGCGGCGGGCAACTGGCTTTTCTTAGGTACTTGAAAACCGCATCGAACCCTTCCGATTGTTCCGTTCGAGTGGTCAGGAAGTGATAGGCTACGAGTGCATCTGGTTCGCTGTCGGCAAGGCTTTGAAAGGCATCGAACTGATTAGCGAGCACCTCAAAAACAAGCCGAGCGTCAAGTTCTGGATCATTGATATGCCCCGCAGCCAGCCGCCCGTCCTGATAGTGTTTGACCAGATGGTGGTACGGGTTGCGTGGGAAGGCCAGCGGGTTCAGCCACAGTGTATCAATTGGTGCCCGCATGATCTGAGTCAGACGTGGTCTGGCAGCAATTAGGTGTTCCATATCGTGGTTCAGGAAATTGTGACCAATCGGATGTGGGACACCTGCGATAGCCTCTTCCAGGCGGTCGAGATCTTTCTCCAGCGTGCTGGATTTCGATTTCAAAGCCGGTTGCTCATCGTTTCGGATGGCGGCAAAGGCAAATACCTTCGAGGTTTTGGGATCCACCTCCAGATCGATGGACAGACATTTGGAAAGAAACTCGTTATGTCGACCGTTCATTTGTGATGCGCAACTGTTCCAAGATTGCAGTCAGAGAATACCTTTTTGAGACCATGTACAACCCGGGCGGGAAGTGATGACTAAACCTATTGGTTGCAAAGCCACAAATGATGGCGATCAATCAAAGTCTGGATACGGCCTTGCCGGTGTGGTTCCAACAAACCAGACAATTTTTTTGCTTTTAGTCTTTATCCGTTTTCGGGAACCGCGCAGCGGTGATGCTGGTTATTTTGAACGGTCGGTTTGGGATGGCCACGCGGGTCTTGGTGATTGGGCCTCAGGCCAATTGCATCGCTCGTCGAGCTTAACAGGTGGGTGAAAATCTTGGGGCCAGTCACATCCAAATAAACAAAGCAACTTGCCGATCGTGTCCTCGGCAAGTTGCACTTTCTATAGTGCCAAGTTTGAAAGGGCGGAAGTGGAGAACCGCGGGCTAAACGAATGCTCCATCAAGTCCGCCCAATGGCTTCGAACTGAAGGATGTTAACATCCAGCCTCCTGCCTCCTCATGCACATAGAGTTTCTCGGGTGCCAAACGTTGTTGCAGAACGTCATAAACGGTTTTCATGAACTCCGGCGGCAATTTGAAGTGTTCGACCGAGAAGTTTTCAACTCCATCGAAGCTCACTTTTTCAATCACGGGCATCAGACCAGGGCGGCCGAAGTCATCGCTCCAATCGCCGCGGAAAAAAAGCACTCCCAAAACGGAACACTCATTCATTGATAGTGTGAACCGAATGGTCCGGCCATCTTGATCAAGGAGCAATGCTCCGTTGGCAATGGTATTAACCATAGATTTCGACAGATACTCTTTTAAAGTCATAGGTTTCTCTTTGATTGCGGTTTGCCTCGTAAACAGGAAGTGGGATCAGAACTGGAAGCGAGAAGTAATTCTTTGGATATTTTTTGCTCGACGATTGTCAGTCCCGAAAAAACCAAATCCAAATGGGCCGCAGGCCATTTGTTGATTTCCTGATTTCAGGCACTTACAAGACTTCGCGGTCATAAAATATGTTTATCATCAGTAGTTTATAGAACCTTTCGTCGCATCGATCCGGGATGATGAAGCGATCCTCCGGGTGACCAAAATCACGATCCGGGTCTCGCGCACCGTCGATCCGGTGTTTTCACACACCTATCAAACCGTCTTTGGAGCGAGCGTGTCGGTACGAATTTTTCGACATACGAAACACGGAGAACGACATGCCCGAATGCAATGGCCGCTTCATCATTTCTCGTCCGATGGCTGAATACATCAAACTATCGCCGCTGGGACCCAGTTCAAAAAAGCTGCTGATTGCGCTGATATATCTGCAGCATCTTGAAGAGGATGAATGGCCGACCGTCGTGCTCGACAAGGAGCCGATCAGGTATGAATACTCAGACAAGTACCTTTGTCGGCACTACCACACGCTGAATACATTTCGGACATTGGGTTTTGCGCCAAAGTCCAAAAGTGCTCGTTTCCTCGACAATGCGATCCACGATCTGCGAATGAAGACGGATCTCTTCGACATGTTGGAAGTTCAGGCGGGCAAACCAACAGTCCTTGTCTGGCAGTTTTCGATTTATGCCGCCGCATTGATGACCATGCGAAGACCCTATGCACTCATGCACACCAGAGACATCGCCCGCATGAACACCGATTTTGAGCCCGGTTTCATCACCTTGTTGACACTGCACGAAAACATGGATTGGCCGGAGTTCTCGCTCTTTAAAGCGGTTCTCCATAATCGTGGCTGGGAAGGTTTTCGCGACGCTCCCATACCTGACATGCGAGGATTCAAGCCTAAACTGAAGCGGCTCCTGAGAAAGTGGAGCGCTCTCAAGTCTCATGAATACGCTGCCGTGATCTGTCAAAACGGTGAACGTCCGGGCGTCACCGATGTCCGCATTCGTGTTCGCCACGCAAGAACAAAGTGGTCCGAAAACAGTTTTTACAAAGTCTGCATCCGCGACGAGTTGGTAAAGATCCCTAAAGGCACCAACTGTTAGTTGGCGGCCTTTAACGTGATGCAGCAAAACAAGTTTCGGCAATTTTTTCCCAGATCGGCGTTGTGGAACCATCTGCTCTTTATGAAGCGACTATCCACACTCAGAACCCACTCCGCGGCGCTGGCCGGTCTGCCAAGCCTGTCCCAGACCCAGATATCGAACCGATGGCAACTGCATTCGGACACGGTGCGCCGGGTGCTGCGCGAATACAGCATACGTCCTGCACCCGGGCCATGGAAGCGGCCCCGCTATGCCATCACGGATGTCTGGCGGGTCGAAGGCGTGCCTCATGCCGAGATGCTGGATCAAGATCAACATCCGGCGCTGCTTGAGTCATTGCTGACTGGCAAAGACCTTGCTGAGGAACTCGGCTGCGTTCCGGCAACCATCCGCAGTTACGCCCGCGACAACATCATTCCAAGCCTTCGCATCGGTGGCTCGATCCGGTTCCGGAAACACCAGATTGAGGGGCTCTTTGATGTTGTGTGAGGCCGAAAACACCGCAATTCGCACCTTTGCCAGATCTGGAAAAAGTGAGGAATACGCCCACAAAACCTCATTTAAATACGTTTTGGAGCCCTTTTCCTCATTTCGCTTCCAGAGTGCCGAAATTCGAAAAAAGAACCTCAAAACGCATCTCTGAAGATCACCCGGATTTCCAAGAACAACCGCGTCACTAACGCCAAAAAACAACACCAATGATGGAGGCACTAATGCAGATGACCCTCGAGCAAGCTGTCGAAAAACTCGACGCCGGAGATTACCCATATTCGCAAGCAAACGCGAAGAAGATCCGGGGATCCGCAAACAAATGTAGGAAACTGCCAGGGTATAATTGTCCGCTGGCGATGATCCCGGTCGATGTCGATGCCTTCGTCAAGCGATGGTCAAGTCACATCGCCAACAAGGATGCGCCCGAAGGCTTCGACACTTTCAAGCAGTTCGAAACGTGGCACGGCAACGTAAAAAGCCTGATGGCGCACGCGTCAGGATTGCGCGCCGAGGAAAAGCGTCTGCGCGGGCTGGAGGACGGCTGGTCGCAGCTCCAAAAAGCCGCGACCGCTCTGATCCAACCGCGTAGAAAAGGAAATAACATCCAAACACCAGAACTTATTGCCCTGACCGTTCTGACAAGCCTGGCAAGAAGCAAGGGCGTACAGCCGGCGCAGCTGAATGTTGATATGTTGCACCTCTGGATGAAAGACTGTCACGATCAGGGCCGCAAGAACGCAGTTCGTAAAGCTGCGCGTCTTCTGGATCGCCTGCATGAGTTTCCGGAAACAGTCGAACCAGCGCTGTTGCCAGCTGTGATCGGTGAAATTCCGAAAGCCACACGCCATCGCATGACGCCACAACTGCCAATCGAAGTTACGTCAGCCATTCGAGAATACCAGGCGACGATGAGCCTTGGCCGACCTTATGATGGGCTTTTGGCGGGCCGCCGTCGCGCCCCGCTTTCGCCGCAGACCGTCAAATCTGCTGGTGACGATCTGAACTGGTACTTCACCTGTCTCACTGAACTCGGTCGATTGGATTTGGGCGGTGGCCAATCCATCGCGGAATTGACCACGGCAGATAATCTGTTTGCCGCCTTCGATGCGGAAGTGGGCGGCGAATACTATTGGAAGCCGCTCGGGGCCAGAACTCTCAAGAAGAATATGGGTGCAGCATTTCGCTTCGCGCGTGAGTTTCACCCTGAACTCTCAAAAGTTCAAAAAGAGTTCTTTGAGACCGAGTACTTCCAAAACTGGGACACAATGACGGAGGCAAACCAGGCGTTCTGTCGGCGCCTTGTCACGTCACCACGGCGTGTCAAAAAGTTTCTGACGCTCGCAGGTGATTTTCATTGCCAGGCTGTTCCACTGATCCAGAACTACAATGATCTTTTGATGGGCGATCAGGCTCGTGCAGTAAGGCTATCGCTGGCCGCTGCCATGGCCGCTGTTTTGACCTTTATGCCACTGAGGGTCGATACGCTCGTCAACCTGTCAGTCACTGGCGAGAAGGCCAATGTTTCCTTCCCGATTGGTTCGCGAACTGTCAGCTTCGCCATTCCAAAGGAAATGATGAAAAACAAGAAACCTTTGACAGCGTTTATCAAAAAACGCGGCAAGGTCGATCCTCGTCGCGTCTTGGAATGGTGGCTGAACGAAGCGCGTCCATACTTCATGAAGCGGCTTCACAACCCGGATCCACATCTGCTGCTTGGGGGAGCCCGTTACAGCAATGCGGCTGATGCCTGGCGTTACGCCACCGCATCGGCCGATTCATACATGAAGTTGCATCAGGTGCGTCACGCCATCGCCTCGATCCTGATCAATCAGCCCGGCGCCGATCTGAACGTCATAGCCGCACTTCTCAACAATTCTCCAGCCACGGTTTCGAAGACTTACGCATTCTTTGACCAAACTGCAGCGATTGAACGCGGCCAGGATGGGTTGGATGCCGTCAACAACGCACTCACAAAAGGGAAAAACAGATGAAGTACCTGATCACGGAACAGGAATTGCCGCGACCTATGCGTCAGTATCTCGCCGACGTCGATACTGGACGGGCCTATTATGCAAAACGTCTTCGCAAGAGCAGGCATGCTCTTTCCTCAGCCTTTCGCGGTCTCATCGAGACCGCGCGACATCATGGTTATGCGGAAAAGCTATCGCGGGAGACTGGAGTGGCTTTTTTTAATCGCCTGAGGGCGGACGGATGGCAAGAAAACAGCCTGAGTAGTCAGGCAGGGCTGCTTCGGAAATACGCGTTTGAAACCGGCGAGGGCATGGAGTGGGCGATCGCAAGCGGCGCATTTGACCGCCGCCCTCTCGAACTCGTCTTTCGAGCACCGCATTGGTCGCGATTTCTCGCAATCCAATCGGAGTTGCAGGAGGTCTGCGAGCCTTCGCTGATCCGTCTTGCCGATCGCTGGATGCGCTGGCGTCAGTCGGTGCCTCGACTTGATGATGCCACAATGCAAAGCTTCAAAGCAGACGCGCGTAACCTCGGGCTTCTGGCTGAAATGATGTCGGAAATTGATCCGGAGAACCCGGACACAATCCTCCTACAACAATGTCAACGCATACGTCGAACGGTTACACGCCCAATATCGCCTCCGCATAAGAAGCCCTCGTTTCATGACCTTCCGGAACCTTTCCATACGGAAATGGCTCGGATCGCCGCGCGGTCCGATAAGCCCAACGGTCTGTCCAGTGCCCGGATCGAATTGTTGTCCTGCGCTCTGCGGCGCTTGGTACGGGTCACCAATAGCAGGCAAAAGCCAGTGGAGCTTTCGATGGAGACGGCGAAAGCCTTCGCCGAAGATGTCTTCGACAGCGACATCACAACGCGAAGCAAAGCAAATTATTGCGACGCACTCGCGGGCTTTGCAAAACACGCCAACTATCCCAGCGAAATTCGCGAGGCGCTTATGGAAACGCACAATGCATTGAAGCTGGAGTCCTCGTCTGATCTGCGTCGGAAGGAGGTGGCGTTGGCACAGAACCCATTGAATCTCGTTGACCTCGCAGAAATTGCCCATGCGCGACTTAAACAGGCTCCTCACCAGGATCATATCCGTACCCGTCGTCGGGACTACGCGCTTGCTGGCGCTATGGCTTTGTTGGCGAAACTGCCATTGCGCTCTCTCGACCTGCGGACCGGGCGGATCGGTAAGGAATTCCATAGAGATAGTGAAGGTTGGAGCGTGGAGATCGAGACGTCCAAGACCGGAACATTCATCAACGGTCGACTTGCAGATTGTCTGATCCCTTACCTGGATGCGACGCTACTAATGGGTGTCGGTGACATACATCTATGGACCGTCTATGAGGCGCGGGTCGGAACGGCACTATTCGGCAATCCTGCTCGCGGTTGGAAACCATTCGGTGACAATTGGTTATGGGAAAACATGCGGCGACTGACCGGCCACGGGCCACATATCGCTCGTAGTCTCACATATGATGCCGTGGTGGAGGACCCCGATCTGGATCTACGCGTCGCGCAAGCGCTCTGCGGTCACGCCCACGAGACAAGCCGGCATTTCTATGAGCTGAACGCAGATCGCTACCGGCGATTGGAAGCGCAAGACATCCTCGCGAAAATTGCTGAATCGAGACCGAACAAAAAAGCCTTCGGCGCCTTTGTTGAAAACGCGGTTCCGCAGCTGGATCGAGAATGCAAGACCCAGACAATACAAACGTGATCGCGATATAATTCACCGCGCACCAGATTGATAACAAGTGCGGCATAGGCGGCAAGATCTACTCAATAGCCCTCGGCGACTCCTCACTTCGATCGGTCGCGTGCCTAATAGGGTGTGAAGTATCCCGGCCCTGACTTCCTCTCATCTTGCTACGTCTTTGTGAGCAGCAAGATGAGAGAAAGCTCAGAGCTCAGATCAACAGAAACTACGTGCAGGGTGAAAGGAGAACGCCCCCGCCTGCGCGCTTGTCGTCCGATGGGGGCGGCGTAAACACAGGGTAATTCCCAATGAATAACAACCAAATCCTGACGCAGGTCGGCGTGTTCCTCGAATCTGCTGATCTCGATCTTCAACATGCAGTGTTGCTGCTCGGTGGATCCGCAGCCCTGATGCGCCTGCAGCGACTGCGCGCGTCGGTCGCAACTGCCAACGCCTACACGGTCCAGCATCGCCGTGGCCTGGAATGGCTGCGCGACCTGCTCACTCTGGAGCACGTCGGTGATCCGGACCGTATTGAAAGCGGATTTTTCGCTGAGATTTCACCGGAAGATCCGGCGGTGCTGGTCATCTGCGGGTTGACTGACCAGCTGGAAGCTTTGATCGCCAGAATTGATGAACCAAAGCTCACGTCTGTAGTGGCTGAGACTGAAGCGGCGGCGTGAGGAGATCGTAATGAGCTACAAATACATTCGCCGGGAACAAACGCTCGAGGAGCTGGGTGCTTGCGTGATCTCGCAAGCGGCCGCTTTTGCAGACGACTGCGCGCGGCATGGGCCAATTCCGCGCGGGCTGATGCGGCGCAGCTTTTCGCATATGCTGGAGCGGCTGGAACGCGGCGACGTTCTCGATGAGCGGGACGATGCGTGTATCGCAATGGTCGGCAAGGATCTCGTCTCCGCTGCAAATGCACGGTGCGCGGGTTACGGAAACAAGGTGCTCGAGATGGACACTGATGAAGATGTTCTGATCGACAGCGAACTGGAGCGGCTGCGTCTCCGAATTCTGGCATGGAGCCAGTTTCAGTTTCTCCGAAATCGCCTGAGGGCGCGGGTGAAGGCGCAATTGCTGATTGGCGCATCGTCCTGACAAGATGCGGAGCGGCGCCGTGCAACTGCGCCGCTCGCAAATCCCAACAGGCAACCGACCTCCATTGCTCCACACAGGCTGCTGAATCAGAAATTTACCGACGATCCCGGGCATCGCGAATCCATCTTCGTGAGATGGATTTGACCCAGTCGTTTCAGTTTCGGTCTCAAAATAGGGATTCAAACCAATCTCCCAGCTTTGAGTAGCCGCGCCTAACTGCTCCTTACACCCAAACGAAGTTGTGAGGAGAAAATGAAAACTCGTGCACCAGAGAACACCAGAAAATTCGGGACAGGGATGCCTGAATCTAATTGGGCGTTCGCGAGGTGATCGAAGCGGCTCCGCCAGGTTGGTCATCTTGGCCACAAGCTCTGCCGCTTCAACCTCTCAGTTTCCACCAACGGCACAGGATAGGGCCCCGAAAAACAATAATGGGACATGAAAACAATGGCTAAACGAGCAGTCCGAAACCCTGCTTCATTCGAAAACCTTGAGCTGATTGATGGGCTGGCCAACCGGCCTCCTCCCATCAAGACAGCAGTCGTCGCGCGCCTCAGCGGATTCTCCCAAAGGAAGATCACTGACCTCGCAAGCAAGCAGGAAATCCCTGGCGCCACAAAACGTGAAGGTCTCTGGCTTTTTGACCAACACGCAATTCACATCTGGCTCAATGAGGGAAACAAAAAATGTCGAGCAACATCTACAAGCAATCGGGCAGCAAAAACTGGCATCTCCGTGTCACGATCGACGGTGTCCGCCACAGAGAGTCGCTTCGAACAACTTCGAAGCGCGTCGCGGAAAAGAAGGCGAAAGACCGCATAAAGGAATTGCGGGCGAAAGCCGATAAGGGCGAAGACGATTGGTTGTTTCAGGTCGGTTACGTCAAGTTCTACGACGGAATGGGGCAGGGAGACACCGCTTGGTCGGACGAGACCGTCAAGCGTTACAAGACAAGCCTGCGCCAAATACTCAACATCCTCGATGAGCTTTGTGAAGATGAGGACCGTGATATTCGCGATCTCTTTGCAACGGATATTACAACGGCCGTGGTATCCGAGTTCGTCGAGCGAAGGAAAGACAAAGGTGTCACTGTGTCTACGATCAACCGCGATCTGACCGCGTTCCGGCACCTGATGGCTGAGATGAAAAACCAAGGTTGGGTTAGTGAGAACCCAGTCGTGTCCTATGAACGACAGGGAATGAAAGAGAATTTACCAGACATTGAAATTCCAACGGATGACGCAATCAGGAAATTGGGGGCCAGAGCACCGGGAACACTGGCGTTCTTTCCGGAGTTCCTAAACGAAACCGGGGGGCGGGTCACCGAAACTGCGATGCTCAAGTGGTCCGACATAAAGGGACTGGAGCAGCCGACTGAAGGCAACGTTAAGGTCACCTATCGGAAAACCAAAGGGGGCAAGATCCGGGTCGTATTATTGCGACAAGCGGCGATCGACATCCTCCTTCGCATTCCGCGCTCCAATTCGTCCCCATATTTATTTTGGAACCGGAGCGATCACGGCTACTACAAGGATGCCTCGAACCTGTTCTGGGAATACGGGCAAGAAACTGGATTTGGCTCACGCCTGCATGATATCCGGCACAAGTTCGCGATCGAACGTCTGCAGGAGGGCTGGAGCATCTACCGGGTCAGCCGCTACATCGGCCATGTGTCGGTGAGGACGACCGAGCGCTATTACTTCCGGTATCTGACCCAGGAAGAGCAAGATGCCGCGAGTTCCGATGGGGACAACGGCTTCCGGTAAGTCTTCGCTGGCTCATGACCTGAAGACGGGTCTCGCAGATCTGCGGGGCCCGTTTCCCATTGTCGATCTGCGATAAGCAATGGCTGTCTGAACGACGCGTTTGCCGTGAAAATTGGAGTGGACCGATGACATAGTCGGCGCAATCGGAGCTCGAAATGTGACATAGTATGTCAAGTTTCGGGATTGTGAGGTCTGGCATGGGCACCTGATGAGTCGCCGCATCGGCGATAACTATTCTTACTTATCAGGGATATAGTGGCGGAGAGACAGGGATTCGAACCCTGGGTGGGCTTGCACCCACAACGGTTTTCGAGACCGCCCCGTTCGACCACTCCGGCACCTCTCCGCGGGGGTCTGTGAGGGGGGGATTTAGTGATGAACACCCGGGGGTGCAAGCAGAAAGTTTCATAATTTAGCAATCCCAGGATTTTCCGTTGCCAGATGCCGCAAAACCCCTAGGCTTCTGTACATGAGACATTTTACGCACCACATCACCACCGCCCTTTCGCTGTTTCTTTTCACAGTATTCATGCTGCCAATCCCGGCATCCGCTGCCGGGCGCGATAGGATCGAGGCATTCTTGACCACAACCGGTTTCGACGTTGCCCTTGAAAGTATTGCTCTGGCCTCGGCCTCGGCACCTCAGATGCTGGGTTTTGACCCCGATGGATTCGGGTCGGACTGGGCGCGGCTGACCGAAGAAGTTTTCGATACCAAAGACATGCATGAAACTGCAGTTTCGATTTTAGAGCAGACGCTCAGCGATCAGGCGCTAAATCACGCGGTAGAATTCTATGCATCAGATCTGGGTCAACGACTGGTCTCTGCTGAAAACGCTTCCCATCTGATCGAGGATGACGAAGCGAAACAACAGCAGGGGCAAGAGATAGTCGCTCAACTTGTCCGCGAAGGCTCTCAACGTGTTGAGAGTCTAAAAAGGATGAACACTGCCATCGACTCAAGCGGTACTTCTTTGCGCGCCCTTCAGGAAATACAAATCCGGTTCCTCCTCGCCGCCAGCGCTTCAGGTGTGATCGAACTGCAGTTGGATGCAGATGAATTGCGCGCAATGATGAAACAGAACGAAACCGGGATGCGACAGGCCTTACAGCTTTCTGCACTTGCCGGTGCTGCTTATACCTATCAGGATTTCTCGGATGCGGATGTCATCACCTATGTCGAGGCGTTGGAACAGCCTTTAATGCAGGAAGTCTACGAACTTTTGAACGCCATTCAGTATGAGATAATGGCTATGAAATTCGAAGTCCTGGCAACCAAAATGGCCGAGCTTCACCCCGCACAGGACATCTGATGCGCATTCTGATCGTTTTTGCCCTGATCTTCTGGGCCACATCATCCGGCGCCGTGGAAAAAGCGGATCGGCTGGCGCAAGCAATGCGTCTGGAGAACCTGATCGAAATCCTCCTGTCCGAAGGCGGAAAGATGAGCCAAGAGATGGACGCCACTTTGTTGGATGGCAACGGTGGCGCTCTGTTCGAAACTCGGGTCGAGGCGATTTATGATCCCGATTGGATGTATGATCAGTTGGTCCAGGGATTCCGGCAAAGCCTGGATGAAGTGCATTTGGAACGCGCCATCGCCTTTTTTGAAAGCGATCTTGGCCAGACCATCGTTTCCCTTGAGAATTCCGCACGGCTTGCATTTGTTGATCCGGCAATCGAAGACTTGGCAAAACAGGCCTATTTCGAAAACACCAAAGACAGCATGCA
Organism: Ruegeria sp. CDSC042; assembly: GCF_059610745.1. Taxonomy (NCBI): domain Bacteria; kingdom Pseudomonadati; phylum Pseudomonadota; class Alphaproteobacteria; order Rhodobacterales; family Roseobacteraceae; genus Ruegeria; species Ruegeria sp. CDSC042. Next base: position 634,106 of record NZ_JBXWOF010000001.1, on the reverse strand, counting down.
GTTCAAACTGGTCGAAGAGTACATACTGGCCAACGACCTGATCAAACAGAACGTGCGGAGCGCTTTGAGCGCGGATTACAACTTTTTCAGGGGGATAAATGACGGCCAAGTTCTCGATGACAGCGACCTTCTGGACAACCTTCTGCTGCAAAAGGACGGGATCGAGCAAGAGACAGAAACCTGGCTGTATTCCTTTCTGTTGATGGCCTATAACCCTTTGAGCAACGCCCAAATGCGCAAGAACATCGCGTTTTCTCGAACGGATACAGGGCAAGCGCTGAACAGCTCACTGTTCGAAAGCTTCGACAGCATGTATGATCAGATCTATTACGATCTGGGAAAGGCGGTTGCGGCTGTCTTGCAGGGCTCTGATCTTTAGTCGCCATTTCATGTTGACTTTCCTCTGCAATCTTTGGATAAGCGCCCATCCCGGCCGGAATCTCCGCGCCGGGTATCGTTATTATTGACCCAAGGGGCTGATCCATGGGTCATTCACACAGCCCGAAAAAGGGCGCGCTGTTCGAGGTGGCTGAGGCCGAAAACACCCGCAAGGGGACCACAGAACGCGGGTTAGACAAAGGAAAGACGCATGTTTGCGGTCCTCAAGACTGGCGGCAAGCAGTACAAGGTTCAGGCGGGTGATATCCTCCGCGTTGAAAAATTGGCTGCCGACGCAGGTGAAAAAGTTCAATTCAACGATGTTCTGATGCTGGGCGGTGACGCTCCGGTTGTTGGTGCACCGTTTGTCGATGGTGCAGCCGTTCAGGCCGACGTGATCGAACAGATCAAGGGTGACAAGGTCATCAACTTCGTCAAGCGCCGTCGTAAGCACAGCTCAAAGCGTACCGTTGGCCACCGTCAGAAGCTGACCCTGGTCAAGATCACCGACATTCTGTCGTCGGGCGCTGACAAGTCGGGCATCAAAGCTGCAACCGGTTCTGCACCGGCAGGCGAAGCTGCACCCGCAGCGAAAAAGCCCGCCAAGAAAGCTGAAGCCAAAGCAGAGGCACCCGCCGCTGTTGCTGCTGCAGACGATCTGACCGCGCTGAACGGTGTCGGCCCAGCCGCTGCCAAAAAGCTGAACGAGGCCGGTATCGAGAGCTTTGCCGCTCTGGCCGCCTTGTCGGACGAGCAGATTGCTGCTATCGAAACGGTCAAAGTGAAACCCGAATGGGTTGAGCAGGCCAAAGAGCTTGCTAAAGGCTAAGGAGAGAGAGAATGGCACATAAAAAAGCTGGCGGTTCCTCCCGTAACGGTCGCGACTCAGCTGGTCGCCGCCTTGGCGTGAAACTGTATGGTGGCCAGGCCGCCATTTCAGGCAACATCATCGTGCGTCAGCGCGGCACCAAGTTCTGGCCGGGCGAAGGCGTAGGCATTGGCAAAGATCACACCATCTTTGCAACTGTTGATGGCGCTGTGAAGTTCCACAAAGGCCTCAAAAACCGCACCTTTATTTCGGTCCTGCCAGTGGCGGAGGCCGCAGAGTAAGCCGAAACCCATAAGGTTTGAAAATTCTTGGGGGACCGGCAGAAAATGCCGGTCCCTTTTCTCGTTTTAACGCAGGTTCGATCAAACAGTCCGATGACAGTCGCAACCACCAGTTTCCTGATCTTTGCCGCCAGTCAGGTCGGCACGCCGGGACCGGCCAATATGGTCCTGCTGGGAACCGGTGCGCGTTACGGGTTTCGGGCAGCGCTGCCTTTTGTGGGCGGCGTCATTCTGGGCAAGCAGCTAATCATCTGGCCGGTGGGCTTTGGGTTGCTGCAATTGGCGGATCAGGCGCCGGCGGTGTTTGCTGTTCTGAAATACGCCTCGGCGGCCTATATCATGTGGCTGGCTTGGAAGATCGCCAACACGCGGCTGTCCCGGCAAGAGGCTGATGGCGCAGCGCCAGGGTTTCTGGCTGGATTGATTGTTCATCCGCTCAATCCCAAGGCCTGGGCCATGATCGTTGCGGGGTTCACGGGGTTTGTCGCCGTCGGAACACCAACTTTTGAGGCAACGCTCGCAATCGCGGCTTGTTTGTTGATTTGTCAGGTGATTCTTCACCCAATCTGGACATTTGCCGGGGATAGAATTGCCCACGCGGTTGAAGGTCGGCCGATGGAAAAATATCTGATGTGGACGTTAGCAGGTCTCACTGTTGCGTCTGTACTTTTTGTGTTGTTCGGAGGAGGAACGCACCTATGAAACTTGAGACGATCATAAACCAGCCGGTCATAGAAACCGAGCGGTTCGATCTGCGCCCTCTGCGCCGGTCGGATCTGGGTCTCATCGAACATTATGCCGGAGATGAGCGGGTTGCGCGTATGACGACAAGGATTGCGCACCCTTTGCCGCCCGGCGCGGTTGAGGCCTTTGTGACCCGGTCCATGGCCGAAGACCGCAGCGAGGATGTCTGGGCGATGGACGCGACCAAGGATGGCGGTCCGGAGCTGATAGGCCTGATCTCTTTGGAACGCCTGGATCGCAACCAATCCGAGGTCGGCTATTGGGTGGCTCCTGTCTATTGGAACACCGGGATCGCATCTCTGGCGGTCGAAACACTGGTTGTCGCCAATCCGCTTGAAAACACGTCGATGTTCGCAAGCGTATTTCAGGACAATCCAGCCTCAGCCAGGGTGCTGACGCATTGTGGTTTCGAATACCTGGGTGATGCCGAAATCTATTCGGTGGCGCGTGATGCGAACGTGCCCACTTGGACATACAGTAAAAAACTCTGACTTGTGGCCGGTGGGGCCTTTGCAGTAGGGGACAGTCATGAAATTTCTCGATCTTGCAAAGGTCTACATCCGGTCCGGGGCCGGCGGTGGCGGCTGCGTCAGTTTTCGGCGCGAAAAGTACATTGAATACGGCGGTCCCGATGGCGGGGACGGCGGTAAAGGTGGCTCTGTCTGGGTCGAAGTTGTGGATGGGTTGAATACCCTGATCGACTTTCGCTACCAGCAGCATTTCTTTGCCAAGAACGGTCAGCCTGGCCGAGGACAGCAGCGCACCGGAAAAGATGGTGATGACATCATTCTTCGCGTCCCGGTCGGCACTGAGATCCTGGACGAAGACGAAGAAACGGTTATCTGCGATCTGACAGAGGTGGGCCAAAGGGTCCTGCTGGCCAAGGGCGGCAATGGCGGTTTTGGCAACCTGCACTTCAAATCGGCCACCAACCAGGCTCCTCGTCGGGCTAATCCGGGTCAGGCAGGTATCGACCGCACGATCTGGCTGCGCCTGAAACTGATTGCCGATGTCGGCCTGTTGGGAATGCCTAATGCCGGCAAATCGACCTTTCTTGCTGCGACATCGAACGCACGCCCCAAAATTGCCGATTACCCCTTTACCACCTTGCACCCCAATTTGGGCGTGGTGGGTGTCGACAATGTGGAATTCGTGGTGGCCGACATCCCCGGTCTGATCGAGGGCGCACATGAAGGACGTGGCATCGGAGACCGTTTTCTGGGCCATGTCGAACGCTGCGCGGTATTGCTGCATTTGGTTGATGGCACCTCGGAAAGTGTGGCCGAAGACTATCGCACGATCATTCACGAGCTTGAAGCCTATGGTGGTGAGTTGGCCGATAAGCCTCGCATCACCGTCTTGAACAAGGTCGACGCCCTGGATGACGAGGAACGCGAACTGGCCAAGACCGAGCTTGAAGAGGCCGTCGGAGGCTCCGTAATGGCAATGTCTGGTGTGGCACATCTGGGTGTAACCGACGTCCTGCGGGCTTTGCGCGGTCGGATAGACGATGACCGCGTGCGCCAGAAACCCGCCGAGGAGGAACTGCCTTGGCAACCCTGACCGCAGCCAAACGCCTCGTGGTCAAGATCGGATCCGCCTTGCTGGTGGATCGGAACACAGGGTTGCTGCGATCTGATTGGTTACATTCGCTTGCTCAGGACGTCGCATGGCTGAAGGGGCAGGGGACCGACGTCATTTTGGTCTCATCGGGGTCAATCGCGTTGGGGCGTGGCGTTTTGGGTCTGCCCATGGCCACGCTTCCGTTGGAACAGTCGCAAGCCGCCGCCGCTGTCGGGCAAATCCGGCTGGCCCGCGCCTATGAAGAAGCCCTGACGCCTCACAACATTACCACTGCACAAGTGCTCGTCACGCTGGAGGATAGCGCGGATCGTCGCCGCTATCTGAATTCACGCGCCACCTTGGAAACGCTGCTGGGGCTTGGAGTCGTTCCGATTGTCAACGAGAACGATACAGTCGCCACAGATGAGATCCGATATGGCGACAATGATCGTCTGGCCGCTCAGATCGCCGTCACTGTTGGCGCTGATCAGCTGATCCTGCTGTCGGATGTTGATGGCTTCTACTCGGCCAATCCAAATGAGGATGCCTCTGCCAGGCGGTATGACGTCATCGAAAACATCACGCCCGAGATTGAGGCGATGGCGGGTGATGCCGGTTCCGGCCTATCAAAGGGCGGGATGAAGACCAAACTGTTGGCGGGAAAAATGGCCACGGCTGCTGGTTGCGATATGGCGATCACCGAAGGATCCCCTCTGAACCCGTTGAAAACGCTTGAAAACGGCGCGAACTGCACATGGTTCACAGCGACAGTTGACCCGCATGCCGCCCGCAAACGCTGGATTTCCGCGATGAAACCCCGAGGTGAGATCGTTGTGGACGCGGGGGCCGCGCGGGCGCTGAGCAATGGCAAAAGCCTTTTGCCAGCAGGAATAGTCGAAGTATCCGGAGATTTCGGGCGCGGTGATCCTGTTTCGATCATGGACCAACAGGCGCGACGGCTTGCGCAGGGGCTCAGCCGCTATACCGCACAAGAAGCAGACGCTATCAAGGGGCGCAAATCGACCGAAATCGAAGCCACTCTAGGCTATCCTGGCCGCGCGGTGTTGATCCACCGCGATGATCTGGCTGTTTGACAAATTGACTGAAAGGCACCTGAGATGAAGGATTTCGACAGCATCCCCGACCTGATGACCGATCTTGGGAAACGCGCCAAGGCCGCCGCTGCCGAGCTGGCATTTGCAAGCGCCGAGCGTAAACATGCTGCCCTGATTGGGGCCGCCGAGGCTGTTTGGGCCAATCGTGAACAGATCATTGCGGCCAATAAGAAAGATATGGAATTCGGGCGCGACAAAGGGTTGAGCCCGGCGATGATGGATCGCCTGATGCTGGATGAGACCCGCATTCAGGGCATGGTCGACGGGCTGCGCGCCGTTGCAGAGCAGGCCGATCCTGTTGGTGAGGTTCTGACCGAATGGGACATGCCCTCGGGGTTGAACATCCAGCGTGTGCGGACACCTTTGGGGGTTATCGGCGTGATTTATGAGAGCCGCCCAAATGTTACGGCGGATGCGGGAGCGTTGTGCCTGAAGTCCGGGAACGCGGTCATCCTGCGCGGTGGATCAGAAGGCTTTCATTCCTCGTCAGCCATCCACGCGTGTTTGGTTCAGGGCTTGAAATCGGCGAACCTGCCCGAGGATGCCGTTCAGCTTATCCCAACCCGCGACCGGGCGGCGGTTCAGGAACTACTGACCATGACCGATTATGTCGACGTGATCGTTCCCCGTGGGGGCAAAGGGCTGGTCGGGCTAGTCCAGCGCGAGGCCCGCGTGCCCGTGTTTGCCCATCTGGAAGGCATTGTGCATATCTATATCGACAAGGCCGCTGACCCCCAAAAGACGCTGGAGGTGGTTTTGAACGCCAAAACCCGTCGTACCGGAATCTGCGGTGCTGCCGAATGTCTGCTGATCCATCAGGATATCGCTGAAACGCTGGGACGGGATGTCATATCGGCGCTTCTGGCCGCAGGTGTCGAAGTACACGCCGAAGGTACTTTGGCCGTTGATGGCACTATCGCGGCCACTTCTGATGATTGGGGCAAAGAGTTTCTGGATAGTATCATCGCGGCCAAGCCGGTGACTGATATCGACGCCGCCATTGCTCATATCCGCAGGTTTGGGTCGAACCATACCGATTGCATCATGACCGAGGATCCCGCTGCAGCTGCCCGGTTCTTTGAACGGCTTGATAGCGCGATCCTGATGCATAACGCCTCAACCCAATTCGCCGATGGCGGTGAGTTTGGCATGGGGGCCGAGATTGGCATCGCCACCGGAAAGATGCACGCGCGCGGCCCCGTAGGGGCGGCTCAACTGACCAGTTTTCAGTATCTGGTGCGCGGTTCAGGGACTGTTCGGTCTTAGAACCGGATTTCGACGCGGGTTGAGGCCGTATCGGTCGCGACCCGCCGTCCCATCGACGATGCGGATTCCGGCAGCAGCGCAAATTGAACCTGCGCTGGGGTGACCTTGTTGGTAAACCGTCCGCTGGGCAGGTTCTTCCATAGCTCGGCTTCCAGCTTCAATTTGTCCGCGGTCCCTGTCACAGACCAGTTTTTCCCGTCGTTTACGATCGTTACATCCCCGCCAAATGGCATCGCGCTTTCGCAGCACATCAACGCTAGAAAGGCCAGTTTCACCTGATTACGCGGCACCGCTTCGGTCAGGTTCCAGTTGACGCGAACACGACCTGCGCGTTCGACATCATTCAACAGCTCTAAAACCTCGGCCCGCCCAAGGGGATGATCGCTGGCCGACCCAAAAGCGACCCTGAAAAAGCGGATGCGTGCGCCGGCGCTGCCGACACTTCCTGCGATCAGTTCCATCTCGGGGCCTTGCACCGCGCCAACCATTTCAAGCAGCTCCAAGCCGTTGGTGATCGCCCCGATCGGGCTGATCAGATCGTGGCAGATCCGCGAGCCGATCAGTTCGGCCAGGTTGACGTCCAAGTCGCTCATGCGTACCTCCTGCTGTATCTGCCGCCGGACCGGAGCCCCTTGATGACAGATCTGAATGCCATTCTTGCACCGGGCATGTATGTCCGCCACCCCGATTTCCCCGATTGGGGCGTTGGACAGGTACAATCCAACATCGCAGGTAAGATCACCGTAAACTTCCGCGAGCAGGGAAAAGTGGTAATCGACGGGACACGCATCGCCCTGATGCCGGTCTTTGATCCGTGAAACTGGTTTAAGAAAGGTTAACGTTTGATCGAAGCGCTCTATGTTGCCATTCCCCTGAAACCTGCGGTATCAGCGCGGAAACAATACGGAACCTCTGATGCCGGACGCAGGCCCTTCTTTCACCGTCAAACTCGCCGAAAATGACACCGAATTGCGGGCTGCACAGCGGTTACGCTATGATGTGTTCATACGTGAACTGGGCGGCGGTGGGGAAATGGTCGACCACGATGCCGGGTTGGAGCGCGACAGGTTCGATCCCTATTTCGATCATATGTTGGCGATTGACGATCAATCTGGAAAAGTTGTTGGCGTTTACAGGCTGTTACCAGGTGATCGTGCTTCTGAAATCGGACAGTTCTATTCCGAAGATGAATACGATCTTTCCATCTTGAAACAAGGCGGACGCAAGCTGTTGGAGTTGGGACGTTCATGTCTACATCCCGATTATCGCGGCGGCACTGCAATGTATCACCTGTGGAACGGGTTGGCCGCCTATGTCGCCGAGCGCGAGATCGAGGTCTTGTTTGGCGTCGCCAGTTTCCACGGAACCGATCCTCAAGCTCTGGCTCAGCCTTTGTCCATGTTACATCACAATCACCTTGCGCCTCCGGACCTTCGGGTTCGGGCTCAGCCCAAAGTGTTCCAGCCCATGGATATGCTGGATAGCGATAAACTGGATCGGCGCGCAGCGATGGTGCAGGTTCCAGCACTGATAAAAGCATACCTGCGTCTCGGCGGGTTTGTGGGCGAGGGTGCCTTTATCGACCATATGTTCAATACCACCGATGTTTGCCTTATCCTCGACACGGCGCGGATGAATGAGCGACAACGGCGCATCTATGGCGGAGCGTAACGTGATGAGTGACGCCTCATGGCACAGTGAAGATGCACCTGACCCGATCAATCTGGGGGTCTGCGGCTGGCTATTGGTCTTCTTTCGGGGTTTACCACTTGCTGTATTTGTATTCAGCGGGCTGATTGTCCTGCTGATCCTTCGCATGATCGAGCGCCCGCTCTATGGGGTTCACCGTCCGGTCACGCCCTTCATCACGCAGTTCGTATGCCGTAATGCGTTCCGGATTCTCGGGATTAGCTACCGTACAACCGGCGAGCTTATGACCCAGCGTGGTGCGGTTGTTGCGAACCATTCCTCGTGGCTTGATATTTTTGCGCTGAATGCCCGTAAAAGGATCTATTTTGTCTCGAAGGCCGAGGTAGCCAAATGGCCAGGTATAGGCTGGCTGGCGCGAGCGACAGGTACTGTTTTCATCGAGCGCGACCGCAAGAAGGCACGCGAACAGACACTTCTGTTTCAGGAGCGCCTGACAGCCGGTCACAAGCTGCTGTTTTTTCCAGAGGGTACGTCGACCGACGGTCTACGGATTTTACCATTTAAAACAACACTTTTTGCGGCATTCTTCACCGAAGATCTACGCGATTTCATGTATGTTCAACCGGTGTCGGTCGTTTACCATGCACCTAAGGGTGAGCCTGACCGGTTTTATGGCTGGTGGGGTGACATGGATTTTGCGCCGCATCTGTTAAAGACTTTGGGAGCGCGTCGCCAAGGTGGCGTAGAGCTAATCTATCATTCGCCAGCCAAGGTCAGCGACTTTGAAAACCGAAAAGCCCTGGCCGCCTATTGCGAAGATACCGTGCGTCAGGCGCACAGCCTTGCGCGGCTTGAAAAATAGGGCGATTGGCCCTTGCACTGCCTGAAAACCTGCCGTATACGCGCGCCATTCAAACCCGCAGGCGGGGTTTGGGCTTTATAGGGGAGACATCCTTATCTGGCCCGCCGGTTGGAGCATCCGCTTCTTTCACCCCCGCCGAGGCGTAAACCGGAAAAAGGAAATAAAGCATGGCTCTTCCCGAGTTCTCCATGCGTCAGCTGTTGGAAGCTGGCGTTCACTTTGGTCACCAGACACAGCGTTGGAATCCCCGCATGGGCCCGTTCATCTACGGCTCGCGCAATGGCATCCACATCATGGACCTGACCCAGACCGTTCCGATGCTGGACCAGGCTCTGCAGGCTGTTCGTGACACTGTTGCCAAGGGCGGCCGCATTCTGTTCGTTGGCACCAAGCGTCAGGCCGCAGGCCCAATCGCCGAAGCAGCTGAAAAGTCAGCCCAGTACTACATGAACCACCGCTGGCTGGGCGGCACCCTGACCAACTGGAAAACCGTTTCCCAGTCGATCAACCGTCTGAACCAGATTGACGAAGCCATGGAATCGGGCGCCGAAGGCCTGACCAAGAAAGAGCGTCTGGGCATGGAACGTGACCAGGGCAAACTGCAGGCTTCGTTGGGCGGTATCCGCGAAATGGGCGGCGTCCCGGACCTGCTGTTCGTCATCGACGTCAAAAAAGAAGCACTGGCCATCGCCGAAGCCAACAAGCTGGGTATCCCGGTCGTGGCAGTTGTCGACACCAACTGCTCGCCCGATGGTGTCGATTACATCATCCCTGGCAACGATGACGCAGCCCGCGCGATCTCGCTGTACTGCGATCTGGCAGCACGTGCCGCTCTGGACGGCATGACCGCTCAGATGGGTGCAGCAGGCGTTGATCTTGGCGCATTCGAAGAAGCACCGGTTGAAGAAGTCGTTGCGGAAGAAGCACCCGCAGCAGCAGAAACACCTGCCGAAGCGTAAGCTGCCCGTCACGTAAATGACATCTGGGGCAGGGTATGACCTGCCCCAATTCCGTTTGAATTGAGGAGAGCCAAAAGATGGCAATCACAGCAGCAATGGTAAAAGAACTGCGCGACACCACTGGCGCAGGCATGATGGACGCGAAAAAAGCGCTGACCGAAACCGGCGGCAACATGGACGAAGCCGTTGATTGGCTGCGCACCAAAGGCCTGGCCAAAGCGGCCAAGAAATCGGGTCGTACCGCGGCGGAAGGTCTGGTTGCCGTTCACGTAAACGGCAACAATGGTGTTGCAGTTGAAGTGAACTCGGAAACCGACTTCGTCGGGAAAAACGCCGAATTCCAGGAAATGGTTGGTAAGATCGCATATGCCGCAGAAGGCGTCGACAATGTCGAAGCTCTGCTGGCAGCTGATCTGGGTGGCAAAACCGTTGCGGAAACGCTGACCGACAAGATCGCCACCATCGGTGAGAACATGTCGGTGCGCCGTATGTCCAAACTGTCGGGCGACACTGTTGTATCTTACGTCCATAACGCAGCCACTAACGGCATGGGCAAGATCGGCGTTCTGGTCGCTCTGACCGGCGGTGACGAAGCCATCGGCAAGCAGATTGCGATGCATATCGCGGCTGTGAACCCGGCAGCTCTGTCCGAGGCAGACATGGACCCGGCGATCGTCGAGAAAGAAAAGCAGGTCCAGATGGACATCGCGCGCGAATCCGGCAAGCCGGAGCAGGTCATCGAAAAGATGATCGTTGGTCGCATGAAGAAGTTCGTCGCTGAATCGACCCTGTTGAACCAGCAGTTCGTAGTAAACCCTGACCTGACCGTTGAGGCCGCTGCCAAAGAAGCAGGCGCGACCGTCACCGGATTCGTGCGTCTGGAAGTTGGCGAAGGCATCGTTGTCGAAAAAGAAGACTTTGCCGCTGAAGTTGCAAAAGCAGTTCAGGGCTAAGCATCACAGGCCCTGAACAGGGCCTGTATCAATCTGAGAAACCGGGTACGCCATGCGTATCCGGTTTTTCTTTGCCCTTAGTGTAGAAATGATGCCTAGAAACGAAAAAGGACGCCGAAAGCGTCCACAAGTTAAACCTAGTTTAAATGAGGGGCCCCGCAAAGATGGGGATGGACGAGGCCCCCCAAAATTCCGACAAAGAGACGCGGACAAATAGGCGCCCTATTGTCAGAGCGATCGGAGAGCTTTGTTATTGCAAAGATCCGACCAAATGTTCCCAGGCTAAAGCCACCACTCACGGAACAATACCACTTTGCAACTTTAGCGTTAGATTCGGAAAGTCATGTTTTCCTTACCCTAGGTAAATTGACGCATATTCGCGTCACTCCCTGAGTCAAACCCCAACGATGAACATCTGATTTTGAAGAGATGCTTTCAAAACTGCCTGCGCCGTTGTCTCGACCACGAGGGCCTCGCGCGCCAGACGCAGATGCTTTTCGACAGTGGCCGAAGTCAGCCCCATCAGAATCGCAATGTCCTGAGTTGTTTTGCCGTCGCCGACCCACTCAAGCGCCTCACGCTGACGTTTTGTCAGGGCGCGATTTGGTGCGTTATAGGGCAGGGTGAGGATTTTCAGATGAGCAACGTTGTTCATCAGAAGAATATCCTGGCCAAATTCCTCCCAGACAGCGTCCACATCGTCTTGTGTACGCGATCCATGCGCTGAAAGCGAAATTGCCCCTTTCGACCGAACCGAAACCGAGTCGAAACTGACCGTATAGCCGGCGACGACACCTTTGGTTTTGTTGAACTCGATGACGTCTCGCTCTTTTGCGGTCAGGGTGCCATCAGTCATCAGATCCTGGGCGATCCTCCAGCTTGCGGCCCCTTCATTATGCAAAGCCCATTTCAGCATTGGAGCATGGAAATACAACCCGCCTCCCAGAAACCCATCCAGGTAATCTTTGCTGTGATTGGTCAGGATTACAAAATCCTCGGGATCCCCCAGCGACGTTTCGGTGCGATATCGCGTATATCCGTACAGCAAACGATCGAACCCATATTCTGCCATTTGCCGGCAATGGGCATCCCAGAGCTCTTCCAGGGTTTTGGTATAGCTGAGGAAATTCAGATACTCAGAAAGCTTCATAGCGATCATTCACCCTGTAAATGGAACCGCAACGCATCCAGCGCCAGCACATATCCCTGCGGACCCAATCCGCAAATCATGCCTACAGCCACACGTGAGATATAGGATCGGTGTCGAAACTCCTCACGCGCGTGGATATTGGACAAATGAACCTCGATGACCGGCAGCTCAACCGAGGCGATTGCGTCCATCAGGGCAATCGAGCTGTGCGTATAGGCACCTGCGTTCAAAACAATGCCGTCCTGCACACCTTTGGCGGCATGAATGGCATCAATCAACGCGCCTTCGTGGTTGGATTGGAAATGAATCACTTCCATCCCGATAGACTTACCGTGTTCGAGGCACATATCCTCGACCATTTGCAGCGTTGTGCTTCCGTAAACCTCGGGCTGTCGCGTGCCCAGCAGATTGAGGTTCGGACCATTCAGAATAAGAGCTTTATGCATTGTTATACTGTCCCCATAACAAGGTTCTTAAACGTGAACAGGTAGAGATGTCCACCGAACCTGGATCATGCGTCAGAACCGCGGCCTATAGGACACGAGGCTGAAGTTTCAGATATTGGCTGGCTATGCCATGGTCACGACAATTTTCCCAAGGGCCTTTCGGCTGGCCAGAAGGTCTAGCGCCTTTTGGGCTTGATCCAGAGGGATTTGCGCACTGATCTGTGGTTTGATCTGCCCTTTGGCGTATAACCCGAACAAATCTTCCATGTTTTTGCCATGTCCTTTCGGGTCGCGAAACACCGAGGCGCCCCAGAAAACACCGACAATTTGACAACCCTTAAGCAGAGGGAGGTTCAATGGTATCTGAGGGATTCCGGCTGGGAAACCGACGACCAGGAATCGCCCCTTCCACCCCAAGCTGCGCAGCGCTGGCTCTGAATAGGCACCGCCAACGGCATCGTAGACGACATCAACGCCCTGACCACCGGCTAAGGCCTTGATGTCCGATCCAAAGACCTTCTGCGCCGGTTTGTCCATGTCGCGCGCGTAAATGATCGTTTCGTCCGCCCCGATCTGACGACAGAAATCTGCTTTGTCCTGCGATGAGACTGCCGCAATAACCCGAGCCCCCATGGCATTGGCTAGCTCAATCGCAGCCGTACCAACTCCGCCTGCGGCACCCAGAATCAGGACCGTTTCCCTTTGTTGCAGCGCAGCGCGGTCCTTCAGTGCGTGATATGAGGTGCCATAGGTGAATATAAAGCTCGCCGCGTCTTCAAATGGCATTGAGCTCGGGAATTTAACAGCTGTCGCCGCTTTGACCGCCAGATGTGTGGCAAAACCTCCGTGTCCGGTCAGAGCCAGCACACGGTCGCCAACGTTAAAGCCCGAAACACCTTCGCCCAGCCCGATAACCTCGCCAGCGATCTCACCTCCGGGGGCAAACGGTCTTGGTGGCTTTATCTGATACAGGTCGCGTATCATCAGTGTATCCGGGAAATTAACACCTGCGGCCCGCACGCGAACAAGCAATTCGCCCTTGCCTGGCGACGGATTGGGCAGGGTGGTCAGTTCCAATGTTTCCGGCCCGCCCGGAGCGACGCTGAGTAAGGCTTGCATGTTTACGCTAATGTCCCTGTTATTCGGTAAGGAGGAACTTTTGGCGTACTGTTCTGAGTTGTCAAGAAACCACCCGGCACAACCGGGTTAGGCGTTACTCTTGACCGACAAATGAGACAGTTTGCCAAAATCAAAAACCGAGGAGCAGGTCATGACCCCCGAAACTCTTTTTTCATTGCAGGGCAAAACCGCTCTGGTCACGGGTGGGGCCACCGGAATTGGCCGAATGGCGGCCGAGGCGCTGGTCCGGGCGGGTGCACGTGTACTGTTGGCATCTCGTAAAGGCGACGCGTGCGAGGCGGTCGCGACCGAATTGAACGCACTGGACGCCATAGGAACCGCCGAAGGGTTTGCCGGTGATGTCGGATCAAAAGAGGGTGTCGACAATCTGGTGGCCGAAGTGCTCAAGCGCACGGACCGGCTGGATATCCTCATGAACAATGCCGGTGTTTCCTGGGGCGCACCGATGGGTCAGTTTCCCTACGAAGCCTGGGAAAAAGTCATGTCAGTCAACGTGACAGGAATCTTCGAACTGACCCAAAAACTGTTGCCGATTCTGATGTCTTCCGGGACTGCCGAAGATCCATCCCGCATCGTCAATGTTGGATCGGTTATGGGCGAAGTTCCTATGGGCGACGGTGCGTATAGCTACTCTGCTTCAAAGGCGGCTGTGCTGCATCTAACCAAAATCATGGCCAAAGAACTTGCTCCGCATCACATCACCGTCAATGCGCTGGCGCCTGGACCCTTTGTCTCCCGGATGACGGCATTTGCCACATCTGACGAAGGGACGCGCAAGAAAGTCGGCAAATCCGTGCCCTTGGGTCGCGTTGGACGTGACGAGGATATCGCAGGCTGTATGCTGTTCCTGTGCGGTCTGGGCGGCAGCTATGTCACCGGCGCGGTGATCCCGGTTTCGGGCGGAATCAATGTTGTCACCGCCGGCAACATCTTTGCTGAAGCACTCTGAAGCATCGGCCAAAGGGAGCCACAAAATGGACAGCGCAATTCTGGATCTGAAACGTGTCGATGCCTATCTCGGCACGCATCTCAAAGGGTATCGGGGTCCGTTGGAGGCGAAAAAATTCGAGGTTGGCCAATCAAACCCAACTTTTGAGTTAAAAACGCCTGAGAATTCCTATGTCCTGCGCCGCAAGCCGTCGGGAGTGTTGCTGAAATCCGCCCATGCCGTTGACCGCGAGTTCAGGGTTCAAAGCGCATTGGCCGACAGCGATGTGCCTGTACCCAAAATGCTGCTGCTTTGCGAGGATGATGACGTCATCGGGTCGGCGTTTTATGTGATGGAGCATCTCGATGGTAGGACTTTTCTTGAACCCACAATGCTTGGTGAAAGAACCGAAACCCGCACGGCAATTATCGACGAGATGAACCGCGTTCTGGCGGCGCTGCATAAGGTCGACATCGATTCTGTTGGCCTGTCCGACTATGGCCCGCCGGGAAGCTATTTTGAGCGTCAGATCGGGCGGTGGACGAAACAATTTCGGGCGTCCGAAACCACTCTGATTCCGGATATGGATGCCTTGATCGAGGCTTTGACCAACGCAACCCCCAAGGATGATGGTCAGAGAACGCTAGTTCACGGCGATTACCGCATCGACAATCTGATGTTCGAAAAGCAGGGCACACGCTGTCTGGGCGTACTGGATTGGGAATTGTCGACAATCGGGCATCCCTTTGCCGATCTCGCAGCTGTTATCATGCAATGGCAGATGCCACCTGGAAGAGAGGGGCGGGGTCTGGCTGGTATAGACCGGTCCTCGCTCGGCCTGCCATCCGATCAGGCTTTCATTGATCAATACTGCGAGCGCCGCGACCTTCCCGGAATTGATAACTTTGGGTTCTATCTGGCGTTCAATTTCTTCCGAATGGCCGCGATCTTGCAGGGTGTTTATAAGCGGGCGCTTGACGGAAACGCCTCTGATCCGAAAAGAGCTCAGATTTTTGGTAGTTACGTTCCTAAGTTTGCACAACGAGGGCTGACTGCATTGGGCAGAGGATGAAACCGCCTAGGGCGCATGAAATCTCGACAATTCAAGCTCAAGGTTAGCCAGGCTGTTTTTGCCAAAGAACATCTCAGTGTCTACAAACATGCTGGGGACACCGAAAACACCCCGCTTGACCATAGCCTTGGTTTGGTTTTTCAGGTTTTGCTTTACGTTCAGATTGGTCATGGCCTCGCGCAGTTTTCGTATAGGCAAGCCGTTATCCTGAAGAATGTCGCAAAGGACACCCAGATCATCCACTTTTTGCCCATGCACCCAAATAGCATCAAATATGGACGCTATATATTTGTTTTCCCATGACTTACCGGATGCTAACAAAGCCCCGCGCATGGCGAATTTGGTGTTCATCGGGAAATGTGGGCTCATATGAAAGCTCAACCCACGGTGACGCGCAAAGCGATGGAGATCGCGGGTCAAATAGGCCGTCTTCTGCCGGTTCTCTGAAAAAGCCTTAAACGGGCTTTGGTTATTGGTGGCTTTGAAAACAGTGGCCAGCAGAACCGGAACATATGTAACACCGACTTCGTGCTTTGCAGCGATATCAGATATCATCTTCTGCGCGAGGAAGGCGTTCGGACTACAAAAATCATAAACAAATTCTATATGTTGCGGCATATTTCTCCTCCATCAGGCGAGAGTCGAACCGGACACGAATCTATCTGCGACCACATTAGCAGGCAAAACCCTTTTGGCGTACAGGGACATCGTTGGATTGAGGTGATTTAGCTGTCCTTTTTCCGCTTAACCCCGCAATATCCGGGAAAGATACGTTAATTTCTCAAAGTTGAGCACACACAGATGAAGTTCGAACAAGCCCGGCTAGATCGTATTTGCGATTGGATGCAATCCTATGTGGATGATCGCAAATATGCCGGAAGCTCATTCTTGATGATGCATCAGGGCAGGGAGGTTCTGTTTCATTCCTGCGGGCTTAGAAGCGTTGAGAACAATCTGCCATTCGAGCGGGATACCCTCGTTCGCATCTATTCAATGACCAAGCCGATAACCACTGCGGCTCTGATGATCCTTGTTGAACGCGGTGAGGTTCACCTCGGTGCTCAAGTGTCTGAATATATATCTGATTTCACCGCAACACAGGCGCTGGTACCCGGCGCCACAAGGTTGGATCAGACCGAACCTGCACCTGCACCAACGCTTCATCAGCTGCTGACCCATACAAGTGGCCTGAGCTATCCTTTCAACCCCGGAATCCTGGCATCGGCAATGGACGAACTTGATCTTGTTTTCGGCCCTAAAGAAGGGTCTTTGGCCGAAAGAGTATCTTTGCTGTCCACTTTGCCTTTCGCCTTTCAGCCGGGAACGCGATGGGAATATTCGGTAGGGATAGACGTTATTGGTCGCGTGATAGAAGTTATTTCTGGCCAATCTCTGGAGCAATTCCTTGCGAAAGAGATTTTCAGACCTCTTGGCATGTCCCAGACCGGGTTCAGGGTTCCGGCGGGAGCAGGGGATCGGTTTGCCTCGCTCTATACGCCTTTGGCGGGCAATGCGATGGCGCTAAACGAAGCCCGTACGGGTGAGCAGACTTTGCGTCTGGTCGACAATGCCGACGCATCGCCCTTTGAATCGGCATCAATGTATTCTGGGGGCGGAGGGTTGGTTTCAACCATTGATGACTTTGCTAGATTTTCAGAGATGCTCCGAAATCGCGGAAGGTTCGGTGATCAACAGATTCTTGCACCAAAAACTGTAGAATTCATGCTTCACAACCACTTACCCGGCGATATTGCCTCGATGGGACCGCAGAGTTTTGCGGAACAACCCATGGAGGGCATGGGCTTTGGCCTTGGTGGCGCTGTCGTCATTAACCCCGGCAGAACCTGTGTTCCGGGCAGCATGGGGGATTTCAGCTGGGGTGGTATGGCATCGACCTTCTTTTGGGTTGATCGTCAGAACGATTTTACAGCGATCTTTTTCACCCAACTGTCACCATCCAGCTCTTATCCCTCCCGCGCAGAATTGAAGGCGCTCACCCTCGGGTCAATCATTGAATGACATTCGGCGCGCTGATACCCATTCGCCAAGATTAATCGGAGTACCGCATATGACCGAAGCAGAGAAAGTTCTTCTGGATCTTCTGGACGTTGAAAGACTGGAAGTAGACCTGTTTCGGGGAACAGGGTCGGGCGGCGAAACACCTATGCGAATTTTCGGCGGTCAGGTCATCGCACAAGCACTAGCCGCAGCATATCGCACCGTCGACAACCGCCTGTGTCATTCCCTGCACGCCTATTTCATCCGCCCGGGCGACCCAAGCATTCCCGTAATTTATCAAGTTGATAGGGCCCGTGACGGAGGTTCGTTCACGACGCGCCGTGTGGTTGCAATTCAGCATGGTAAGCAGATTTTAAACATGTCCGCCTCATTCCACATTCAGGACGAAGGTTGGGATCATCAACACGACATGCCTGAGATGGAAGCGCCCGAATCCTACCCATCGCGATCAGAGCTCAAGAAGAAATATCTGGACAAAGTACCGCCCAGCTTTCGCGGAGAACTAACACGCGAGCGCCCGATCGAAGTCCGCGAGGTCGGCCATCTGGATCCTTTCAACCCAGAGAAATCGGATGACCGCAACCAGATTTGGTTCCGAATGGGCGCCGCGGCCAATGCCGATGCGGTCACGCAGCATCTGTTGCTGGCCTATGCTTCAGATATGTATCTCATGAGCTCGGGCATGCGCCCGCACGGCCTAAGTTGGTTTACTGGTGAAGTGAACGGCGCCAGCCTGGACCATGCGATTTGGTTTCACGCGCCGCTCAAGTTCGAGAATTGGCATCTGTATTCCATGGATTCGCCATGGGGCGGGCGAGGGCGCAACTTCAACCGTGGATCAATCTATTCCGAAGATGGCGTTCTGGTCGCATCAGTTGCCCAGGAAGGCCTGATGAGGCGCCCTCAGAACAAAAGTTAAGTCTCTTCAATAAACATTTGATTTAACTTCTGCATTCCTGAAATCCACCTGTCATAATCTCCGGATTTATGGCGAATGTAGTCCAGAACCTTTGGATGCGGCAGTACCAGAAATTGCTCAGAAGATATTGCCTTTACGCAAGCCTCGGCAACATCTTCAGGTTCCAACATTCCGTCAATCGAAGCCACGGAAGTTTCGTGCCCGCGCGTCATATCGGACCGTACGGCTTGTGGGCAAAGTACCGAGACCAGCAAACCTTTATGCCCATATGTAAGCGACAACCATTCAGCAAACCCAACGGCTGCGTGCTTTGTGACACCATATGGAGCTGCACCTGGCTGGTTCAGCAATCCAGCGGCTGAGGCCGTTGTCATGATATAGCCGCCGCCACGTTCGAGCATTCTGGGCACCAGATGCCGCGCGGTCCAAACATGTGACATCACGTTGATTTTCCAGATGCGATCCCAGTCTTCATCCGGAACCTCCAAACCACCAATCGTCAATATCCCGGCATTTGCACAATACAGATCGATAGGGCCAACCGAGCTTTCTACAGCTTCGATCAACTCGGCTGTATTAGCCTCAAGCGAAACATCACAATGGAATGAATGGCCGCCAATCTCTTTTGCGACAGCGTCTGCGCCGGTTTTGTTGATATCAGCGCAGACAACCGTAGCACCTTCACGAGCAAATCGCAGTGCCAAACCTTTTCCGATGCCATCTGCGGCACCGGTCACAACAACGATCTTTCCGTTCAGTTCCATTTGATCCTCATGATGCAGTAGGTGTCAGGAACAGATCGTAAGGTATTGTGAGGATTTGAAAAGTTTCCCAAGCGCATTGGAATTATTTTAACATAATACCAATTACACGAATTCTGGAAACTTAGTAAAACGCCTGCAATCCCGTCTGTGCACGCCCCAGGATCAACGCGTGAACATCATGCGTCCCCTCGTAGGTGTTGACCGTTTCTAGGTTCACCATATGTCGGATGACCTGAAACTCTAGCGAAATGCCGTTGCCGCCGTGCATGTCACGCGCATGACGTGAAATATCCAGGGCTTTGCCGCAATTGTTGCGCTTAATGATCGATATCATCTCGGGCGCGGCTTCGGCCTTGTCCATCAGTCGCCCGACACGCAGGCTTGCCTGAAGACCCAGAGCAATTTCTGTTTGCATATCCGCCAATTTGCGCTGGAAAAGCTGCGTCTGCGCCAATGGCTTGTCAAATTGTTTCCGGTCCAACCCATATTGGCGTGCCGCATGCCAACAGCTTTCGGCAGCGCCCATAACACCCCAGCTGATTCCGTAGCGTGCGCGGTTAAGACATCCAAACGGGCCTTTCAGGCCTTGAACATGAGGCAACAAAGCATCCTCGGTGACTTCGACACCCTCCAGCACAATTTCACCGGTGATCGAGGCGCGTAGGCTCAGCTTGTTCTGGATTTTCGGCGCGCTCAAACCTTTGAGGCCTTTTTCAAGGACAAAGCCACGGATCTTTCCGTCATGTGCATCAGATTTGGCCCAAACGACAAACACATCCGCAATCGGGGCGTTCGATATCCACATCTTGCTGCCAGATAGACGATATCCACCGTCGATCTTTTCCGCACGCGTTTTCATACCTGCCGGATCAGAGCCCGCATCAGGTTCGGTCAGACCAAAACATCCGATCCATTCGCCGCTGGCCAGTTTCGGAAGGTATTTCCGGCGCTGCTCCTCGCTGCCATAGGCATAGATCGGATACATCACCAACGAGCTTTGTACAGACATCATCGAGCGATAGCCCGAATCCACGCGTTCCACTTCTCGGGCGACAAGGCCGTAAGAGACATATCCGCCCCCTAGCCCGCCGTATTCTTCCGGGATCGTAGTGCCCAGCAGACCCATTTCACCCATTTCACGAAAAATCTCGGGGTCAGTTTCTTCGTTCTGAAATGCTTCTGTCACCCGCGGCTGAAGCTTTTCCTGCGCATAGGCTTGCGCACTGGCCGCAATCATACGCTCGTCTTCGTCTAGCTGGTCTGACAGGCGGAACGGATCATCCCAGGCGAACTGGCCCATGTCAGGCGCATCTTTGGAGCGTAATGTCGGCTTGGTGTCAGGGGCATTCATGGTGCGTCTCCGCTTTGTCAGCTTCGCGGCAAACTAACCCGTCGGCCCGTCAAAAAACAGTAAGAGTTTCGCATCCACCCTTGAGTAAAACTCATAGCTTGCAGCCACCTGCCCCACGCGTTCAACCCAGCGCGTATCCCGCACCGCGAACAGTGCGAACCGGATCATCTCCACCATACTGCGTTAGTGCTTTGCGTAAGCGGCCGATATGAACGTCGACCGTTCGCGTATCGACATAAATATCCCGCCCCCAGACGCGATCCAATAGCTGTTCTCGGCTCCAGACGCGGCCCGGCTTTTCCATGAATGTGCTCAGCAAGCGAAATTCGGTTGGGCCAAGCTTTAGTGGTTTGCTGTCGCGGCTGACCTTATGAGTTTCAGAATCCAAAACGATGTCTGCGAATTCCAGCCTAATTCCTACAGTCGCAGGCCGGACACGCCGCAACTGGGTGCGTACCCGGGCCATAAGCTCGACAATCGAATAGGGTTTGACCACATAGTCATCAGCCCCGGTTTCCAGACCTCGTACTTTGTCGATTTCTTCCGACCGGGCCGACAGCATGATAATTGGGATCGACCGGGTGTCGGAGCGGGTTTTCAGCCGGCGGCAAACCTCGATCCCGCTAAGATTGGGCATCATCCAGTCTAGTACGATAATGTCCGGACTGTCTTCATCGACCAGCAACATGGCCTCTTCACCATTGGCTGCTTTGGATACGCGAAAGCCTTCTGCCTCGAGATTATAGGCCAGGACTTCGCGCTGAGCCGGCTCATCCTCGACAACCAGAACGGTCGGTTGATCAGCGGACATTCTCAAATCTCCTAGACGGATTGCGATGTAAAATCGGCTTTGGGACGCGCTTCTGTCGGGCGCTCTCCGGTCACCAGATAGACGACCTGCTCGGCAATGGCCGTCACATGATCGCCCATACGTTCTATATTCTTGGCGATGAAATGCAGGTGCATACAGGATGAGATGTTGCGCGGGTCTTCTGCCATGAAAGTCAGGAATTCTCGGAACAGACCATTATACATCTGGTCGACTTCCTCATCACGTTCGATGACATCCGCCGCCAGCTCAGCGTCGCGCTGGACATAGGCGTCCAAAGCGTCCCTGAGCATCCGCTCGACCTCACGTGCCATACGTCGCAAGGCGGCGGCACTGCCATTGATCTCACTGGTATTGACCAGAACGGTCGTGCGTTTGGCTATGTTCTTTGAATAGTCGCCGATACGTTCCAGGTTGGCGGAAACCTTCAATACCGATAGGACCAGACGAAGATCGCTTGCTGTTGGCGCACGCAGCGCGATCAAACGCGCCGTTTCTTCGTTGATCAGCTCTTCCAACGCATCAATGGCCTTGTCGCCCTGACGCACCTCTTGCGCGAGCTCGACATCGCGCGATTCAAGCGACCGTGCCGCGCTCATGATTGCGGCTTCGACGAGGCCTCCCATTTTCATGATATGCGCCTGAATGGCTTCCAGATCCCGGTCGAAGGCGGATGCGATATGTTGTTCTGTCATCTCTGAATACCTATGTTCAGCCGATACGGCCGGTGATGTAGCTTTCGGTGCGGGGATCTTCGGGGTTGGTGAAAATCTGTCCGGTTTCACCAAACTCGACAAGGTTGCCCAAATGGAAAAACGCGGTCTTCTGGCTGACGCGAGCGGCCTGCTGCATCGAGTGGGTAACGATCACCACCGAGTATCGCGACCGCAATTCGTCGATCAGTTCCTCGACCTGCGCAGTCGCAATCGGATCAAGGGCCGAGCACGGCTCGTCCATCAGCAGGACCTCAGGTTCCGTAGCCACCGCACGGGCGATGCACAAGCGCTGTTGCTGACCGCCGGACAGGCCGGTTCCAGGCGCATCAAGACGGTCTTTGACCTCATCCCAGATGGCGCCGCGGCGCAGTGATTTCTCAACAATCTCGTCCAGTTCAGCTTTGTTTCTGGCCAACCCGTGGATACGCGGGCCGTAGGCCACATTGTCATAGATCGACTTGGGAAACGGGTTCGGTTTCTGAAACACCATACCAACCTTGGCACGCAGCTGAACCGGGTCGACGCGTTTGTCATAGATATCTTCGCCATCCAGCAGGATATCGCCCTCGACACGGCAGATGTCGATCGTGTCGTTCATCCGGTTCAGGCAGCGCAAGAAGGTGGATTTTCCGCAACCCGAGGGGCCGATAAAGGCGGTGACGGTCTTGTCTTCGATCCTGACGTCGACGTCTTTGATGGCGTGATTTTCACCGTAATAAACCTGAACCTTGTTCGCGGCGATCTTGATGTCTTTGGCGTCCACGGTTCTCTCCACTCGTGTCATATCGTTCATAATGGCCCCCATTTACCAGCGGCGTTCAAAGCGGCGGCGCAGGATAACTGCGATTGCATTCATAGTGACAAGGAAAAGCAGCAAGATAATGATGCCCCCCCATGCGCGCTCGTAAAAGGCCGGGTCCGCGCGCTTGGACCACTCGTAAATCTGTGCGGGCATGGCCGAGTTTGGTGACAGAAAGCCCTCGACAATCCCGTCGGGCGGGTTCGAGGCGATAAAGCCCACCATCCCGATCAGCAGCAGCGGAGCGGTTTCGCCAAGCGCCTGTGCCAGACCAATGATGGTGCCCGTCAGGATGCCGGGTGCCGCAAGCGGCAGCACATGGTGGAACACCGCCTGCATTTTCGAGGCCCCTACCCCCAACGCAGCGTCCCGGATCGACGGCGGCACCGCCTTGAGTGAAGCTCGGGTCGAAATGATAATTGTTGGCAGCGTCATCAGCGTCAGAACCAGACCACCAACCAGCGGCGCAGAGGTCGGTAAATGCATATAATTGATGAACACGGCCAAGCCCAGAATACCAAATACAATCGAAGGAACGGCCGCCAGATTCGAGATGTTCACCTCGATGATATCGGTAAACCGGTTCTGAGGCGCGAATTCTTCCAGATAGATCGAGGCAGCAACCCCGATCGGCAGGGCCAGCGCCAACACGACCAGCATCATGAACAGAGAACCCAGCATGGATACTCCGATCCCGGCAGCCTCGGGCCGCTGATCGGAGGCGTCCGCCCCGAAGATAAAGTCAGGGTTGAACGCCTTGTACAGCACACCAGCAGCACGCAACTGATCCACGAAGTCCAGCTGTGCGACAGAGATGCTTTTGTCATTTGCGATTGAATTACGTGTCACACGGCCCTTCAGATAGCCATCAACGCGACTGTTCACCAAAAAGCGGAAGCTGACCGACTTTCCGATCTCATCCGGGTTCGAGATGACGTAATCACGCAGGTCCGCCTGTGCGGATTTGGAAAGGATTTGCCCCATCTCCTTCGGCGGTAGATCGGATTCTATACCCAGTTTCTTTACTTCGACTTCCAGCGCAGATGCGATCAAGGGCGCGTATCCAAAGGTCGAAACCTTCCTGATGTCGTCGATGTTACGGTTACCTTTCTTGTCGAGCTTGTCTGCCTTCAGCTCTACCGTCAGCTCTAGGAAGCTTTGTTGAAAAGCTCCCGTACCAGCGGTGACGATATTAGTCACCAACACAATCAACATCACAAGACCGATACCAATGGCCGCGATGCCGTACAATTTGAACCGGGTTTCGGCCGCATTGCGACGCTTGGTTCGCGTGTCCTGATTGAACAGCGAAGCCCCTTTGTGTTTAGCGGCAGGTGCTGCGTCTTGTTTTTGGGACATGTCAGTCATTCATACTGCTCCCGGTATTTGCGCACGATATAGAGGGCGAAGATGTTCAGCCCCAGCGTGATGATGAACAGGGTCAGACCCAGGGCAAAGGCCACAAGAGTCTCCGGGCTTGCGAAATCAGTATCCCCGGTCAGCTGGCTGACGATCCTAGTGGTGATTGTGGTCATGGCTTCGAAAGGGTTTCCCGAGAATTTGGCAATCGCACCGGCGGCCATCACGACAATCATCGTCTCACCGATTGCGCGGCTGGCGGCCAACAAGATTGCCCCTACGATCCCGGGCAAAGCTGCCGGCAGGACGACCTGCCTGACAGTTTCGGAATGCGTTGCGCCTAGGCCTAGCGATCCGTCTCGCATCGACTGGGGCACCGCGTTGATGATGTCGTCAGAAAGTGACGACACGAACGGGATGAGCATGATGCCCATGACCAGACCCGCCGTGAGTACAGCGTTCGAACTGGCCATCCAACCAACGCCCAAAGCTCCCCCCTGCCCGAACACAGATACCAGTGCCGGACCGACCGTCAGCAGCGCGAAAAGACCGTAAACGATGGTTGGGATACCGGCGAGGATTTCCAGCAAAGGCTTGGCCACAGACCTTGCCACGCTCGAGGCATATTCGGAAAGATAGATCGCAGCGTACAGCCCAATCGGAACCGCAACCAGCAACGCGATCAGAGAAATATACAAAGTCCCCCACAGCAGTGGGAGGATCGACAGTTCACTTCCGCCCCGGAAGTTCGGGGCCCAGGTGCTTCCAAAGAAAAAGTCTTTCCACGAATGAAGTTCGAAGAAATTCATCGTTTCAAAAAACATGGACAGGACGATGCCGACTGTGGTCAGAACTGCGATCGAAGCGGCCAGCAGCAGCAGCGCCAGAATGCCTTGTTCGACAACATTTCGGGCGCGAAATTCTTTATGAGTGCGGATATAGGCAAATGAGGCCCCGATCAGCGTCACAACCAAAACCGCGATCTGCATCGCAATGGTTCCGCTTGCGCTCATCGAGCGATATTTCTGCGCCGCCAGCAGAATGGGTGCGGTTACCTCTTGCGTAATGATCTGGCCAGCCTCTTTCAGTCGCGCGGTCACATCGGCAAAATCCTCATGCGCGCTGCGGGCAAAGTCTTCGGTCATGGTGCCTGAGGCAACCGCGCCGTCCAGGCCGTTGGCGACCCGGCGCACTTCGCTCATCAGCAAGCCGCGGGTCGACCCCTCGGGGATTGCCGAGTCCGGCAGCAACCCAGAGGCAGAATTGCTGACGATCAAGGGCTGCGCCAGCAACCAGATGACCAGCAAAACGAACCCCGGTATCAGCGCCGTCAAAGCAACGTTATAGCCGTAATAGGATGGAAGTGAGTGCAGATTGCGCAGGTTTCCGTCCGCGCTGGCCATCGCGCGGGACCGGCCCGCAAAATAGCCAAGAACAGCAATCGCCAGCAAAATGAGCAGCAGCCAGGTTAGTGCCATGAGAACTCCGTCAAGCGGCAGGAGTGGATTTAAGAAAACCGGGGCGTAGACACCGCCCCGGTTCAGTCGTGTGAAAGCTTAGGAACCGCCGCCCAAAGTGGTTTCGCTGGCTACGATTTCCTGAACCTTGACCAGCTCTGGGTCTGATACGAGACCGTATGCAGCCAGAGGACCATCGGGGCCTGCAACCTCATCAGCGACGAAGAACTCTGCATATTCTTTCAGCCCGGGGATAACGCCGATATGTGCTTTTTTCACATAGAAAAACAGCGGGCGCGATACCGGGTATTCGCCAGTTGCGATGGATTCGGTCGAAGGCACGATGCCTGCCATGGTCGCAACCTGCAGTTTGTCGGTGTTGTTCTCGTAGAACGCCAGACCAAAGACGCCGATGCCGTCTTTGTTGCTGTCGATACGAGCCAGGGTCTCGGTATAGTCGCCGTCGATGTCGACCGAAACGCCATCGGTACGCAGAGCGATACAGGCTTTTTCAGCGGCTTTTTTGTCGTCGCCATTTGCGGCTTTGTAGACATCAAAGTCACCCAGATGCTCACAACCGGCCAGGATCACCTTGTCTTCGAACACTTCACGCGTGCCGTGCTTGGTGCCGGGGATGAAGGCTGCAATCGGCTGCGCTGGGAATGCAGGGTTCACGTCGGCCCAGGTCTTGTTGGGATTGTCGACCAGCTGGCCATCAACCACGATCTGGGCGGACAGCGCTTTGTACCAATCTTCCGGCGTGAACTCGAATGAGTTGCCGTTGATGTCGGATGCGAAAACGATGCCGTCATAGCCGATCTGAACTTCGATGATGTCGGTAACACCGTTTTCGGCACAGGCTTTGATCTCTTTTTCACGGATCTGGCGCGAAGCGTTCGCAACGTCGATGGTGTTTTCGCCAACACCTTCACAGAACCGCTTGAGGCCGGCCGAAGATCCGCCCGATTCAACAACCGGGGTCTGGAAGTCAAAGTTTTCGCCAAAGGCTTCTGCAACGATCGAAGCATAGGGCAGAACGGTGGAAGAACCAGCAACCTGAACTTGATCACGCGCGGTGGCCGCAGTGGCCGAAACAGCAGCGATAGCCAGAACCGAAGCCGACAGTTTTACAAAGGACATTTCAGTCTCCTTGAGAAATATGTTTCTGGATCATCCTCATGATGATCTTGGCCGAACCTCTAAAAGTCGTGCGTAAGCCTTTTGTGACAAGTGTGTAACGGTTTCATGACACGTTTGGATTTTCAGCCGATACGCCAGGGAACATATGCTGTGAAAGAAACAAAACAGATCCGACAACTGGCTTGATCCAAACGATCAGCGCGGCAAAATCACTGTAAAAACAGCGCCTTTTCCAAGATCGCTTTCCACCCGCAATCTGCCGCGATGGCGGTTTAGAATATGTTTTACAATCGCTAGGCCCAACCCGGTTCCACCCAGTTGCCGTGACCTATGACTGTCCGCGCGATAGAATCGTTCGGTCAAACGCGATACATGCTTCGGGTCGATTCCAGGTCCCCTATCCACGATCTGAATGCGAACACCGGGACCGCGCATAGCAGTATCGTGATCCGAAGATTTGACGCGAACTTCTACCCGACCACCACTGCCGCCGTATTTAATTCCGTTCTCGATCAGGTTGGTAAATACTTGGAGCAACTGGTCGCTGTCGCCAACTAGCATTATTTTGTCTTCGGGCGCATCCAGGCTCAGCACTACATCCGCGCCATCTGCCAATGGACGCAGAGAATTGAGGGTCGATTTAAGAAGTGCAGTCAGCTCAAGTTGTTCTTTCGGGCGAACCCGCTCTTCGCTTTCGACGCGGTTCAAAGACAGAAGATCGCCGACAAGCCGGTTCATGCGATTTGCCTCGTCGTTCATGATCTGAAGAAAACGATCCCGGGCAACCTCGTCATCTCGGGCCGGACCGCGCAAGGTTTCAATAAAGCCCATTAATGCCGTCAGCGGGGTCCGCAATTCATGGCTGACATTCGCGACGAAATCACGTCGCATCTGATTTACTTGCTCAACATGCGTAACGTCCTGAAATACAGCAAGCAACGCACCGCCGGATACTGCACCGACCCCATTCATATACCGGCACTGAACTTCGAAAGTTGTATCCTGGGCACCGTCATTGGACAGGTGCCGAGTGTTGGACGTTCCCTTCGTGCGCAGGCTTTGTTCAATCGCTTCGATAACCTGCGGCTGTCTGAGGATGGTCGCGAAATGCCGCTGCAGGATATTCTGGCCCAACAACGTCTTTGCTTCGGTATTGACCGCAATAATCCGTTCCGTCTGGTCAACCATCAGCGCGGGCATCGGGATGGCGGTTACAATTTCTTCAAGTTGGTCGTTGGTCATAAAGGGGCAGTTCTCTTAGCAACGCAGTTGGACGCTAGGATAGCTCTCGCATTGTATCGCGAAAATGACGCATGTTTTCTTGATAATGCAAGGCGCTGAAGGTCAGCTTCTGGGCGGTCGCATTGTCGATCTCGCGCACGACTTTACCCGGTGAGCCCATGACCAGAGAGTTATCCGGTATCTCTTTTCCTTCGGTCACCAAAGCCCCTGCCCCGATCAGACAGTTTTTGCCGATCTTGGCACCGTTCAACACGATGGCCCCCATTCCGATCAGGGTATTATCCCCGATCGTACAGCCATGCAGCATGACCTTATGCCCAATCGTGCAGTTCTTCCCGATGGTCAGAGGATACCCCGCATCAATATGCATGACGCAGTTTTCCTGAACATTGCTGCCCTCACCAACCCGGATTTCTTCGTGATCAGCGCGGATCGTGCAGCCGAACCAGACTGAGGCCCCCTGTTCAAGCACGACTTTGCCGATCAGATTGGCGTCTGGGGCGACCCAGGTGTCCTCGTGGATTTCCGGTACATCAGAGCCAAGGGCATAGATGGTCATGACTGATCCTCGAATTCGTTTTGCAGCGTACGGACATGATCCTGAAGCTTGGGTTGCTGGATACGCCGCATTCGCTCGGCACTGACAATGGTTTTCAGCTTTTCTTCGGTCTCGTCCAGATCGTCATTGACCAGCACGTAGTCGTAATATCCCCAATGACTGATCTCATCCCAGCTTTTAAGCATCCGCTTGGAAATAACCTCTTCACTGTCCTGACCGCGGCTTTCCAGTCGGCGGCGCAATTCGGGGATCGACGGTGGCAGGATGAAAATCGACAGGGCGTGTTTGCCCAGATCCGAGTTCCTAATCTGCACCTCGCCCTGCCAGTCGACATCGAACAGAACGTCCTTGCCGTCATTGATGGACTCGCGAACTGGCCCAGCCGGAGAGCCGTAGAAATTGCCAAACACATGGGCATGTTCCAGCATCTGTCCCTCGGACACCTGCTGTCGAAAGGTATCTTCTGTCAGGAAATAATACTCACGCCCATGTTCTTCCCCAGGCCGGGGCGCGCGTGTTGTGGCCGAAACCGAGAACTCCAGATCCGTGTCCCATTGCATCAGACGCTTGGCCAACGTGGATTTCCCTGCGCCCGAAGGCGAGGACAGAATGATTAATAGGCCGCGTCGATCCGCCATCAGGGCGCTCCTGTCATTATTCTACGTTCTGCACTTGCTCGCGCATCTGATCTATTACCGCCTTCAACTCAAGCCCAACCGATGTCAAATCGGCGCTTTGTGCCTTGGAACACAGCGTATTGGCCTCGCGGTTGAACTCTTGCATCAGAAAATCAAGCTTGCGCCCCACAGCGGCATCCTGTGCAAGCAAATCGCGTGCGGCAGTGACATGGGCTTTCAGCCTGTCAATTTCTTCCGTTATATCCGACTTGACTGCGATCAGAGCCAACTCCTGTGCAACCCGATCCGGATCCGCGCCTTGCGCATTATCCATCACGCGCTGCAGGTTTTCTTGTAAGTTTTCAGCGATTTTATCCCGGCGCTCTTCAGCGAGCTTGGCGGCTTGCTCCGTAAGGCTTGAAACCTGCGATAGCTGCGCCTCAAGCACATCGGCCAGGGCCCGGCCTTCGGATTCACGCATCTTAATGAAATCGCTCAGCAAATCGTCAAACGCGCCGGTCAGATGTTTGACCAAGGGGGCCGGATCATCCGCATCCCCGCCGGTTTCCAACATGCCTTTGACAGCAATAAGCTCGGCCGCCGTCGACGGGGCCAGCGCTAGTCCCCGTTCTTCTGCCATCGTCTGCGTTCGCGCCAGAGCATCCAGAGCAGCGGCCATCGCAACTGGATTCAGCACGAGATCGGCTGTCGTTTCCTCGCGGCTCAGCTTGAGCGAAAGCGTCACATTCCCCCGGCCCAGGCTTTTCGAAATCCGCGAACGAAGCGCGGCTTCGAGCCCGGTGAGCCATTCAGGCACCCGCAGACGCATATCCAGCCCTTTGCCGTTTACGCTGCGCAACTCCCAGGTCCAGCTATGTGGACCATGTGTTCCCTTGCCCGAGGCAAATCCGGTCATGGATCTGATCATGCCTGTCTTCTCCGCTTTGCCCGCCTAATGTTCTTGTCCGCACCTAATGCCATCCTCGTGTGCAGGGCAAGAGTTTGCTGAGAATGACAGCGTCGGACAGAGGTTAACCATTCATTAAAGAATTACTCCAAAATTGACTCAACCCGTGCCAATCTCGTCTAGGCAAGTACCGACAAGGCGCAAAAGCTCCCGGTATCTTGCATTTTAGGAAAATGACGGTCGATTGCAGTTAGGGTGATGAAAATGAAGATCTTTTTCGGTAACGGTTCCGGGACTAAATTTGGAAAGATCGTCGCAATGGATCGTTTTGACAGTGGGCGCAGTCTATCGCCCATACAACAGGCCGAAGCGTACTGGACAGCCTTGCTGTCCGGCGATGGTGTTCCTATGCGATCTCAGATCGACCCGCGCGGGCTTGAGAATATCCTGCCTAACACCTTCATCCTTGAACGCATTGCACCCGGTCTGGCCCGGTTTCGTCTGGCCGGCAGTCACTTGAACACACTGGCGGGTATGGAGGTTCGGGGAATGCCTCTGACCGCTTTTTTCGAACCCAGCGCGCGAACTCAGGTTACCGAGATCCTTGAACAGGTTTTTGCCGGTCCTGCCATTGCTGAACTTGAATTGGCCTCGACCGGTGGGTTTGGGCGCACGGATCTTCAGGCGCGAATGATCCTTTTGCCGCTGAAAAGCGATTTGGGCGATGTCAGCCGTGTTCTTGGCGTTATGGTCAGTGTCGGGGCGATTGGGGCAACCCCCCGGCGCTTTGATTTAAGCCATCATAAACTGCGTGCTGTGTCAGAAATACAGGCGCCTCAACAACCGGTTCAGCCTGTTGTCGAAGGATTTGCCGAAGAACAACAAGAGTACAAACGTCCCGGATCTCACCTTCGATTGGTCGTATCACGGGATAAGTAACGAGTAACGCGTGTTAAATGTAAAGAAGGCGGGCCTATTAGACCCGCCTTTTTAAAATCGTCTGACCAAGTGGTTAGGAGGCTGCGCGTTTGCCGCGGTTCCGGCGCAGATCTGTCAGTTCTTCCGCAACAAGGAAGGCCAGTTCCAACGATTGCGACGCGTTCAAACGTGGATCGCAGGCTGTATGGTAACGGTCTGACAGATCTTCTTCTGTTACAGCGCGTACACCTCCAGTGCATTCGGTCACGTCTAGCCCCGTCATCTCAAAATGCACACCGCCGGGGATCGTGCCCTCGGCCTGATGCACACCAAAGAAGTCGCGTACTTCGCGCAGCACAGAATCAAAAGGCCGGGTCTTATAGCCGGTGGCCGATTTGATCGTATTGCCGTGCATTGGGTCACAGACCCAGGTCACCTTGGCGCCCTCTTCCTTGACAGCTTTGACCAGACGCGGCAGATGCTCTCCCGCCTTGCCTGCACCAAACCGCGCGATCAGGGTCAGACGCCCTTCTTCGTTTTCCGGGTTCAGTTTGGCCATCAAAACTTTGAGGTCTTCGGCAGATGTCGTCGGACCGCATTTCAGACCGATCGGGTTCAGAACGCCGGAACAGAATTCAACATGCGCGCCATCAGGTTGACGGGTGCGGTCGCCAATCCAGATCATGTGGCCGGACCCGGCCAACCAGTTGCCCGATGTAGAATCAAGACGGGTCAGCGCCTCTTCGTATTCAAGCAGCAGACCTTCGTGGCTGGTATAGAATTCAACCGACGAGAATTCATGCGTTGTGTCCGCGGTGATGCCCGCAGCCCCCATGAAATCAATCGAATCCTGAATTCGGTCAGCAATTTCAGAGTATTTCTGAACATCCTGGCCATCGGCAAAGCCGAGTGTCCACGAATGCACATGGCTCATATCGGCGAAACCACCGGTCGAAAAGGCGCGCAACAAGTTCAATGTTGCCGCTGCCTGCGTATAGGCTTGCAACATCTTGGACGGATTCGGAATCCGCGCCTCGGGCGTGAAATCCAGCTCGTTGATGATATCGCCGCGATAGCTGGGCAGCTCAATGCCATCCACCACCTCTGTCGGTGCGCTGCGCGGTTTGGCGAACTGTCCAGCCATACGGCCCACTTTGACCACCGGCACCTTTGCGCCATAGGTCAAAACCATGGCCATCTGCAGCATCACCTTAAAGGTGTCGCGGATCGCATCCGCGCTGAATTGTTCAAAGCTTTCAGCACAGTCGCCGCCCTGCAGCAGGAAAGCCTCACCCCGCCCCGCAGCACCAAGATGTTGCTTGAGCCGACGTGCCTCACCTGCAAACACCAGCGGCGGATACTGCGAAAGCTGAGCCTCGACTTTTGCCAGCGCGGCCGCGTCGGTATAGTCTGGCATCTGAACCCGGGGCTTGTTGCGCCAGTTCGTTTTTTGCCATTCGGTCATAGCTTTGATCTCCGCTGAAGTATTCAAGTCGCCTCTATACAAAAACGTTTGATGAGAGGCCATATACGATTTGGACCTCTTGACGTCGCAAACAAGCTTTGATCATGGTGGCGGTCAAATCTGTCGCCGGACGTAGGGTCAAACGGCGCCGAATCAAGGACACCTCGCCATGCAAGAGCAACGCCAAGTTGTCACGGTGGAAACCACTGCGGCCAGCCCTCGACATTTCGTGTTTGTCCTGTTGGACAAATTCTCACTGCTGTGTTTCGCATCCGCGCTGGATAGCCTGCGCATCGCAAACCGCATGGCCGACAAAGAGCTTTACAGTTGGAGCCTGTCTGGCGAAGGCGGCGAGACGATCAAATGCTCCGCCGGGACCGAGTTCAAACTGGACGCTGATCTAGCCGAGCTGCAGCGCGATGACGTCGTGCTGATCTGCGGCGGTGTCGATGTACAAGCCGCTACCACCAAGAAAATTCTGAACTGGGTCCGCCGCGAAGCACGCCGGGGATTACGCATTGGTGGGCTGTGTACGGCAGCTTATACCTTGGCCAAGGCCGGTTTACTGGATGGCAAGCGTGCGACAATTCACTGGGAAAACTCAGACAGTTTCACCGAAGAATTTGATGAGGTCGAACTGACCAAATCCGTATTCCAGATTGACGGAAACCGGATGACAACAGCCGGTGGTACTTCCTCTATCGACCTGATGCTGAAAATCATCGCCGAGGATTTTGGCGAAGATCTTGCGAACGCGGTGGCCGATCAGCTGATCTATTCCTCGATCCGTACTGATCAGGACACCCAGCGTCTGTCGACCCCGACACGGATTGGGGTGCGCCATCCCAAGCTGAGCCAGGTCATCCTGATGATGGAGAAGAACATCGAAGAGCCGATCTCGCCTTCGATTCTGGCCAAAGAGGTCGGCATGTCCACACGGCAGCTAGAGCGTCTGTTTCGCCGTTACCTCAGCCGGTCGCCTAAACGCTATTATATGGAGCTGCGCCTGCATAAGGCCCGGAACCTGCTGATGCAGACCGACATGAGCGTGATCAACGTGGCGCTGGCATGCGGGTTTGCCTCGCCTAGCCATTTCTCGAAATGCTACCGGGCGCATTATAACACCACGCCCTATCGTGAGCGCGGTGCGCAAAGCGGGCGCTTGTCTGTTTAATCGCTGGGGGTCATGCGAAAGACAGCGCCCTGCCCGACGGAAATAAACCAGATTGATCCATCCGGTGCCTCGACAATGTCGCGGACGCGTTCCGTCTGAGGGCCCTTGATCTGCTCGACCTCAGTCAATGGAGTGCCTTCAAGCCGAGCAATGTAGTCGAATTTGAGCGACCCGACGAATAGATCACCCTTCCATTCGGGCCAAAGCTTGCCTGAATAAATCAAAAGGCCGGATGGGGCGATGGAAGGGTCCCAATAGAATTCAGGCTGCACCATCCCCGGTTTCGCCGTCCCCTCGCCGATTGTTTGTCCGGAATAGTGCTTGCCATAGGAAATCACCGGCCAGCCATAGTTCCGCCCCGGCCGGATTAGGTTCACTTCATCACCGCCCTTGGCTCCATGTTCCGATACCCATAGATGCCCCCGTGCATCCAGCCCTGCACCTTGGGGATTCCGGTGGCCATAAGACCATATCTCTGGCTGAATTCCCGGTTGTCCGACAAATGGATTATCAGCCGGCACCGAGCCGTCCCGGTTCACACGGATCACCGAGCCGTTGTGACTCGATTGATCCTGTGCGGTCGGGCGATCACCACGATCGCCGATAGTGACAAGTAATGTCCCGTCCTTTGCCTCGACAATACGAGAGCCAAAATGACGCCCAGAATCCCCACCATTTTCAGCTTCGAAAATCGTGCGCAGATCGGTCAGCTCTGATCCGTCTTCGGACAGGCGCGCAATCGCAAGTGCAGTGCCTGCCCCCTTTGGTTGAGGCTTGGAATAGGTCAGGAAAACCTCACGGCTTTGCGAAAAATCCCTGGCAACGGTTACGTCCAGCAAACCGCCTTGCCCCTTTGCAACCACATTGGGAGTGCCTTTGACGCGAACTATGTTTCCCTCCGACACAAACAGAAGTTCACCTTCGCGCTCAGTTACCAGAAAAGACATGTCAGGCAGGATGCCGATTGCCCAGGGCGTATCGAGCCCCTTCACCATCGCCGTCACACGCGCCGATCCGGAGTTGGTAGTTAGCGATTCTGCCCCTGCCAACCCTGAAACAACAGAAAAGATGAAGATCAAAGCTAGTCTAAACATCTCGTTCTCCTTACCGAAAACACCGCGCCGGGCACATCTGAACAACTAGAACTGTGCGCCACAAAAACACGTTTGCGTTAGGACTTTTCTTTTTCGAACAGCTTGCCTAGGGTCGTGCCCAGAACGAATACGTTCACAACTGGGAGTAACCATATGAAAAAGCTGCTTACAGCAACTGCAGCAACCGCCCTTCTTTCGGGCGCAGCTATGGCCGAAGACGTCACATTGGGTGTTCTGTTCGGCTTTACCGGACCGATTGAATCGCTGGCACCCGCTATGGGTTCAGGCGCCGAGATGGCGATGGCCGAAGTCACCAAATCCGGCAAATTGCTGGATGGCTCTACCGTCACTGCATCGCGCGCTGATACCGGCTGTATCGACAACGGCCTGTCCACCTCGAACGGTGAACGCATGATTGCCGACGGCGTTGCCGGCATCATTGGCGGCGACTGCTCTGGCGTGACCGGAGCGATCCTGCAGAATGTCGCGATCCCGAACGGGATGGTCATGATCTCGCCCTCGGCCACCTCGCCCGGTCTGTCGACCATGGAGGATAACGGCCTGTTCTTCCGCACCGCCCCGTCGGATGCACGTGAAGGTCAGGTGATGGCAGATATCCTGAATGATCGCGGTATCACTTCAATCGCACTGACCTACACCAACAACGACTATGGCAAGGGTCTGGCAGACGCGATCCAGTCCTCGTTCGAGGCATCGGGCGGCGAAGTCACAATCGTGGCAGCGCATGAAGATGGCAAAGCGGACTACTCGGCCGAAGTTGGCGCGCTGGCCTCGGCCGGTGGCGACATTCTGGTTGTAGCCGGGTATCTCGATCAGGGCGGATTGGGCATCATTCAGTCGGCGCTGGACAGCGGTGCATTCGACACGTTCGGCTTGCCCGGCGGCATGATCGGTGACTCGCTACCCGCAAATGTCGGCCCCGACCTGAACGGCTCGTTCGGTCAGATCGCCGGTTCAGGTGGTGAAGGTGCTGAAAAGTACTTTGCCATGGCCGAAGCCGCCGGTTTTGACGGATCGTCGCCCTATTCGCCTGAAAGCTATGACGCCGCAGCGCTGTTCATGCTGGCGATGCAGGCCGCTGGTTCGACCAACCCGGCCGACTACGGCAGCAAGATCCTAGATGTTGCCAACGCTCCAGGAGAGAAGATCTATCCGGGTGAGCTGGCCAAAGGTTTGGAACTGTTGGCCGCTGGTCAGGACATCGACTATGTCGGCGCGTCCGGCGTTGAGCTGATCGGCCCCGGCGAAAGCGCAGGTTCGTATCGCGAGATCGAAGTCACCGACGGCGAAAACAAGACCGTCAACTTCCGTTGATTTTGACCTAAGAAGACCTGAAAATAAGCAGCCCGGACCTTGTGTCCGGGCTGCTTCAGTGAAAAAAGACCGCACCTCTTCAATGAGGGTGTGAAAACAAGAACGCCGAAAACGGCGGCTAGGGGAAAAGATGATCGTCGTCGAGGACGTGCATAAGCATTTCGGCGGGTTTCATGCGGTGGATGGGGCATCGCTGGAAATCCAGAAGGGTTCGATCACCGGCCTGATTGGGCCGAACGGGGCCGGAAAGACAACTCTGTTCAACGTGATCGCGGGTGTGCTCCCGCCCACCTCTGGACGCGTGTTCATGGATGGCGAGGACATAACCGGCTTGCCACCACACGATCTGTTTCACAAAGGTCTGCTGCGCACTTTTCAGATCGCGCATGAGTTTTCCTCGATGAGTTGCCGAGAGAACCTGATGATGGTGCCCGGCGCGCAATCCGGGGAATCACTTTGGAACACCTGGTTCGGCCGCAAACGCATCGCTAATGAAGAGCGCGCGTTAATGGCTAAGGCCGATGAGGTGCTGGAGTTTCTTACCATCGAACATCTGGCCGATCACAAGGCCGGTCAGGTCTCGGGCGGGCAGAAAAAACTGCTGGAACTTGGCCGCACCATGATGGTCGACGCCAAGATCGTATTTCTGGACGAGGTCGGCGCGGGTGTGAACCGCACCCTGCTGATGACCATCGCCGACACAATCCTGCGCCTGAACAAGGAACGCGGCTATACGTTTGTAGTCATCGAACACGACATGGATTTCATCGGCAAAATCTGCGACCCGGTCATTTGTATGGCCGAGGGCA
The DNA here is from genome assembly GCF_059610745.1 of Ruegeria sp. CDSC042. Classification (NCBI taxonomy): domain Bacteria; kingdom Pseudomonadati; phylum Pseudomonadota; class Alphaproteobacteria; order Rhodobacterales; family Roseobacteraceae; genus Ruegeria; species Ruegeria sp. CDSC042. The sequence continues at coordinate 597,297 of NZ_JBXWOF010000001.1, read as the reverse complement.
AGGTTCTGGCCCAGGGCACTCTGGACGAGATCAAAGCCAATGAGCATGTGATCGAAGCCTATCTGGGCACCGGCCTCAAGAACAAAGACAAGCTGGAGGCCGGGGCATGAGCGATAATCCTTATCAGGATGACCACGGCAACAAGGATGCCTCGATCACCAACACCCAAGGCATGGGCACGATGACGCCCGCACATCGCAAAAGCGGAAAGACACACCGCGTCGAAGGTGGCCCATTCCTGATCGGCGACACCATGACCGGAGGCTACGGCAAGGGCCCGGATATCCTGCATGATTGCACGATTTCAGTCGATGCCGGTGAAATCGCTGTAATCGTTGGCCCCAACGGCGCCGGTAAATCCACTGCAATGAAGGCGGTGTTTGGGATGCTGGATGTCCGCGCGGGTTCTGTGCGACTGGACGGAGAAGACATCACCAACCTGTCGCCCCAGGATCGGGTGATCAAGGGGATGGGCTTTGTTCCGCAGACCTCGAACATCTTCACATCGATGACGGTCGAAGAAAACCTTGAGATGGGTGCCTTCATCCGTCGTGACGACTTTTCAGACACGATGGAACAGGTCTATGACCTCTTCCCCATTCTCCGCGACAAACGCAACCAAGCCGCCGGAGAGCTGTCGGGCGGTCAGCGCCAACAGGTCGCCGTGGGCCGCGCATTGATGACCCAGCCCAAAGTGCTGATGTTGGACGAACCCACCGCCGGTGTTTCACCCATCGTTATGGATGAGCTGTTCGACCGGATTATCGAGGTTTCCCGCACCGGGTTGCCGATCCTGATGGTGGAACAAAACGCCCGTCAGGCTTTGGAGATCGCGGACAAGGGATATGTGCTGGTTCAAGGGCGGAATGCCTACACCGGCACGGGCAAGGAACTGCTGGCCGATCCCGAAGTTCGTAAGAGTTTCTTGGGGGGATGAGCACAGTGCAAATTTTGAGCTCAACATCCCGTTCACTTGATTGGCATAGGTCTGCCGTGGTTCAAAAGCCAATGAATCAGATCGTTAGGATTACTGCCATGGCTTGCGCAATCGGTCTAACAGACAATTTTGCGTTGGCCGAAGCAGCAAACACTATACCTCAGGTATTCGAAATAGAATGTGATTGGTCTAACGAAAATTCGCTCGAAAGTGCCGGCACGCTTTCTGGAACACCCACACTCGCTTATTCGTCGTCTTCCAAACCCATCAAACTTGACACCGCCATTCAGAACAACCCAATCGAGCAAATTGGGGTTGGCGGGGCACGGCATTTTCTGGTCCCTTCAATGGGGCCACTTGCAGGATTGACCATAACGGTGTTTCCTGATGGCCGAAGCGTACGTACACAGATTTACAACGCGCTCGGTGATCTCTCAGTTCAATCCAGCATCGGTACATGTGAGGTCATTGAATAATGGACTTCCTCAACGCCCTTGTGGCGCTCTCCAACTTCGTCCTTGTTCCCGCAATCGCCTATGGCAGCCAGTTAGCGCTGGGCGCGTTGGGGGTGACGCTGATTTATGGCATCCTGCGGTTCTCGAACTTTGCCCATGGCGACACGATGGCCTTTGGTGCGATGATCGCGGTGCTGGTCACATGGGGCCTGCAGGCCGCCGGGGTCAGTTTCGGGCCGTTACCGACTGCTCTGCTGGCCCTGCCCTTTGCCATTCTGGGCTGTATCGTTCTGGTTCTGATCACGGATCGGCTGGTTTACCGTTTCTACCGGGAACAAAAGGCCAAACCGGTCATTCTGGTGATCGTCTCGATGGGCGTGATGTTCATCATGAACGGGCTGGTGCGGTTCATAATCGGGCCGGATGATCAAAGGTTCTCGGACGGTGAGCGGTTCATCGTTTCAGCGCGGGAATTCAAGGCAATGACCGGGCTGCGTGAGGGGTTGGCGATCAAGACCTCTCAGGGCATCACCGTGGTTGTGGCCGTAGTCGCCGTGGCACTTTTGTTCTGGTTTTTGAACAAAACCCGCACCGGCAAGTCGATGCGCGCTTATTCGGATAACGAGGATCTGGCGCTGCTGTCCGGCATCAACCCGGAACGTGTGGTGATGATCACTTGGATCCTTGTCGCGGCGCTGGCGACAACTGCGGGTGTGCTTTACGGGTTGGACAAGAGCTTTAAGCCCTTTGTCTATTTCCAGCTTCTGCTGCCAATCTTCGCTTCAGCCATCGTCGGCGGCCTCGGCAACCCGCTGGGCGCTATCGCGGGCGGGTTCATCATCGCGTTTTCCGAGGTGACGATCACCTATGCGTGGAAAAAGGTGCTGACCTATCTGGCACCGGAACATCTGGAGCCCTCGGGGTTGGTCCAATTCCTATCCACCGATTACAAATTCGCGGTCAGCTTTGTTATCTTGCTTATCGTGCTTCTGTTTAAGCCCACAGGTCTGTTTAAGGGGAAAGCAGTATGATCCTAAGTCTCATTGCATCGATTGCTATTCCTCTGATCGCCGGAGCAACTATTGGCACCGTCGGACTGATTGCCGGAATCGCGGAGGTCGCCCTAGGATGGACTTACCGATATGCTGTGCAAACGGACAACGAGCGGCTGAAAAACTCGGTTCTTTTTGCTGCGGTCGCCGTTCTAATACTGGCAACTGGCTTGGTGCAGGGATGGAACACAGCAATCCTGATCCTGAACATGGGGTTGATCTCGGCCATCATGGCGCTTGGGGTGAACTTGCAATGGGGCTTTGCGGGCCTGTTTAACGTTGGTGTTATGGGCTTTGTTGCGCTGGGCGGGCTGGCAGTTGTGCTGGTCTCAACCCCGCCGACACCCGGCGCGTGGTCATCCGGAGGATACGGGATCGTCCTTGCGTTGCTGTTGGGGGCTGCGACCGTCGTTGCGGCGGTTCTGGTGGCAACAAAAATACCGAGGGGCCGTGTACAGACGATTGCCATCGTCGCGATTCTGATCGCCGGGTTTTTCATTTACCGTGCGGTGTTTGACCCCAGCGTTGCTGGTGTCGAAGCCATTGACCCAGCCGTTGCGGGCAACCTTGGCGGGTTGAATCTGCCGGTTCTGTTGGCCTGGCCCGCGGGTGGCGTGCTAGCCGCCGGTGCCGCGTGGCTGATCGGCAAAACAGCCCTTGGCCTGCGCTCGGACTATCTGGCGATTGCGACGCTTGGGATTGCCGAAATCATCATCGCAATCATGAAAAACGAGGACTGGCTGGCCCGAGGTGTCAAGAATGTCTACGGCATCCCACGCCCCTCGCCCGTGGTCGGCTATGAGGTTGAGCTGCAGCAGGATCCATCCTTCATTGCCCGTGCCGATTGGTTTGGGCTGGACCCTGTCATCGCCTCGACCCTGTCGGTCAAGCTGGGCTATTCCCTGCTGTTCATGGTTGTTCTTCTGATCCTGCTGTGGATGGCCCAGATGGCGCTGCGCAGCCCCTGGGGCCGCATGATGCGCGCCATCCGTGACAACGAGGTTGCAGCCGAGGCGATGGGTAAAGATGTCACCCGCCGCCATTTGCAAATCTTCGTTCTGGGCTCTGCCATCTGCGGTATCGCGGGCGCGATGATGACAACGCTGGACGGGCAGTTGACGCCGGGTACCTATAACCCTCTGCGCTTTACATTTCTGGTCTGGGTCATGGTGATCGTGGGCGGATCGGGCAATAACTTTGGTGCTGTGCTGGGCGCATTCCTCATCTGGTTCCTGTGGGTCCAGGTCGAACCGATTGGGTTGTGGATTATGAACCTGATCACGTCCGGAATGCCCGATGGCAGTGCGCTCAAGACGCATCTGATCGACAGCGCGGCCCATATGCGACTGTTCACGATGGGGTTGATTCTGCTGATTGTTCTTAGATTCAGTCCAAGAGGGCTGATCCCCGAGAAATAGGGCCACAGAACCTCCAATATATGGAACCGCGTCAAGAAATTGGTGCGGTTTCTTGCTTTTGAGTGAGGAACTTACTAGAGCAAATCATCGGCCTGACAAGTTTCACAGTCGTGTTCACCAAATATTTGCCTTTGTGCAGACTACTACCATTTGCCCGCAGGGAATAGAAAACACCGATGAAAACCACTCTTACAAAGACACTCATTCTGCTGCCGGTTCTTGCCTCTTTGACCGCATGTATTCCGTCACCAAAAGATCTGGAAACCACTCCGGTCAAGGTCCAGACCCCCAAGGGCGTGGTGACATGCCAGCTCTACCGGCAGAACCGCGTGGACTGGGACCGGGCAATCGACTTTCCGGCAACAAAAATGTCCGTCCCCGAGGCTGATGCATATTGCAGACAAGAAGGCCAACGCCGCCTGAAGTAACCGTTGTGTGGCCGGGCAATCAGCCCGGCCCGCCATTCAACGATTACGAAATAACCCGCCCAGAATGCCTCGGACGATCCTGCGCCCGGTTGTTCCCTTAAGCTCTTTAATGACGGCCTCGCTCATGGCGGTGGCAAAGGTGTCCTTCTTTCGCACGATCCGCGAAGAAGACCGCGATACTTTGCTACCTGAGTATCGGCGAGCCGTGGCAAATTCGCGTTCTGCAATCGATTGAGACTCAAGCTGTTCTTCTGCCTCGGCTGCGGCCTGTGCTGCGGCATCAGTCCGCGCCTGGAGCATCTCAAAGGCTGATCTGCGATCTATGCGGGTTTCGTATTTGCCTTTCATCGGAGACGCATTCATTACCGTTTGCCGTTCGGCAGCGGTAATCGGCCCCAACTGTGACCCAGGGGGACGGATCAAAGTGCGTTCGACGATGCCCGGAACCCCTTTCTTTTGCAGCATGGATGTAACCGCCTCGCCCACGCCAACCTCACGGATGGCGGCCTCAGTATCAAAGGTTGGATTCTCGCGGTAGGTTTCAGCCGCAAGGCGAAGGTTTTTCCTGTCTCGGGCGGTGAAAGCTCGCAAAGCATGCTGTACCCGGTTACCCAACTGACCCAGAATGTCTTCTGGGATGTCTGCCGGGTTTTGCGAGATGAAATAGACCCCTACGCCCTTTGATCGGATAAGGCGGGCGACCTGCTCGACCTTGTCCACAAGCACTTTGGGCGCGTCTTCGAACAACAGATGCGCTTCGTCAAAGAAAAATACCAGCTTGGGTTTGTCCGGATCGCCGACTTCGGGCAACTCTTCAAACAGTTCGCTCAGCAGCCATAACAGGAACGTCGCATACAGACGAGGTGATCCCATCAGCTTGTCAGAGGCCAGGATGTTCACCATGCCATTCCCGTTGGCATCGGTGCGCATAAGATCGGCCAGTTCCAGGGCAGGTTCGCCAAACAGATTGGTGCCCCCTTGATTTTCAAGAACCAATAACCGTCGCTGGATGGCACCGATCGAGGCGGTTGAGACATTCCCATAGCGCAGCGAAAGATTTGCTCTGTTCTCTCCGATCCAGACCAACAGGGCTTGCAGATCTTTCATATCCAACAGGGGCATACCTTCTTCATCGGCAACCCGAAATGCAATGTTTACAATGCCTTCTTGTGCTTCGCTCAGGTCCATCAGCCTGGACAACAACAAAGGTCCCATCTCGGATACTGTGGTTCGAACCGGATGGCCTTGCTGACCGAACAGGTCCCAGAAAGTGACCGGGCAAGCGGCATATTCGTAATCCGTGAATCCGATGGTTTCGGCACGCTTCTGAAATGCCCCATGTAGCTTGTGACTTTCACTGCCCGCCAGCGCCAAACCAGACAGATCACCTTTGACGTCAGACAGAAACACCGGCACCCCGGCCTTGGAAAACCCCTCGGCCAGGATCTGAAGCGTCACGGTCTTGCCAGTGCCGGTCGCACCGGCGATCAGGCCGTGGCGGTTGGCGTATTTCAACGACAACGTCTGCGGTTGGCTGTAATCTGCGCCACCACCGCCAAGAAATATGTTCTCACTCATATGCTTAAGGCCCTGTTTCCTACCGATCTCCGCCCAGCATACAAAGTTAACCTTTGGCTGCGATAGTTTTCTGGTTGTTCGTGTATGAGAATTCCGCGGTCAACAAACTTCCTCCCTGTCGACTGGCCGCGCGTTCACGCGCGGCCCTTTTTTCACCATAGCTTCATAATTAAATTTTCAGGTTAGCAGTTGACCACCGCGCCGCCCTCTCGTAACGTCTGCTCATAATTAAGTCGGCCGGTCCGACGGGGAGAAAAATTCATGAAAGGGAGCCGCTCCACCGGCTCCCTTTTATCTTGGCCACACGTGTTGCCCACGGGGCCTCAGGCGAGATTCCGATCACTTCTGTCTTTTTACGCTGCATAATGCCTGACACTGCGCGCCAGTGGTGCTAGACCCGGCGAAAAGCCACATCAACAATCACGAGGCAATTATGTTCAGGACACCGATAAAGCTTGTTGCGGCAGCTTTTCTTTTCAACGGCGCCGCCCTGGCGCAAGAGACCACCGACACGGCAGAACCTGCCACCGAATCCCCTACGACCGAGCGGGTGGACAATGGTCTCGACCTGGGGCAGCCGGTCGATGAAACCGTCAAGGTCGGACAGCGCTATGACAAAGAAAAATTCGGCGACTGGAGCCTGAACTGTTTGAAGATGAACGCGGGCAAAGATCTGTGTTCGCTGCTGCAAGTCATAAATGGCCCGCAAGATGTGCCTATGGCTGAGTTTTCCATGTTCCGCCTACCCGAAGGCGGTTCGGCTGTAGCCGGAGCAAATATCTTGGTTCCGCTTGAAACCCTGTTGCAAGCGCAGCTGACCCTCTCAATCGACGGGGCGCCTGCCAAACGCTACAACTATTCGTTTTGTAACCCTGTTGGCTGTGTTGCCCAAATCGGCCTGACCCAAGGGGATATCGACGCAATGAAGCAGGGTAGCAAGGCGACTTTGACCATCGTTCCAGCGCCCGCGCCGGATCAGGTGATCGAACTTGACCTGTCTTTGTCCGGGTTTACTGCAGGCTACGACATTGTTGATGTCGCAACCAACTGAAGACTACATTTCGAGAAAGCCGTTTAACCCAGCGGCTTTCTCAAACCCGCTTCAAGGCAAGTACTGCGTTCAGACCTCCGAAAGCGAAAGCGTTGCTTAGCGCAACCTCGACTTTCGCATCGCGTGCCTCGTTGGGCACAACGTCCAAAGCACATTCCGGATCTGGTTCTTCGTAGCCAATCGTCGGTGCAATCACCCCATCTCGCAGGGCCATGATACAGGCCAAAAGCTCTACCGCGCCGGTTCCGCCAATCAAGTGACCATGCATCGACTTGGTGGATGAGATCAAAAGTTCGTCCGCATGCGGGCCGAAAACGCCAGCTACAGCGGCACATTCCGTTTTGTCATTGGCCGCAGTACCTGTGCCATGGGCGTTGATATAACCCACCTGATTGGCATTCAGGCCAGCATCAGACAACGCCCCTGACATCGCACGGGCAGCGCCCTGCTTGCTGGGCATTACAATGTCTGATGCATCCGAGGTCATCGCGAAACCAACAACTTCGCACAAAATTTCTGCCCCACGCGCCTTCGCGTGTTCGTATTCCTCGAACACGAAGATGCCCGCTCCCTCTCCTTGCACCATACCGTTTCGGTTGGCGCTAAAAGGACGACAGGCATCCTTGGACATCACCCGCAGCCCTTCCCAGGCCTTAACGCCACCAAAGCACAACATGGATTCTGAGCCGCCGGTGATCATCGCAGGGGCCGCCCCGCTGCGCACCATCTGAAAGGCTTGCGCCATCGCATGGTTCGATGAGGCACAAGCAGTCGATACGGTAAAGCTGGGACCTTTGAGGTTATGTTCCATCGATACGTGGCTTGCCGCCGCGTTGTTCATAAGTTTTGGTACAACAAATGGATGGACCCTGTTCTTCCCGTCCTCATAGACTGAACGGTAGTTGTCGTCCCAGGTCGAAACGCCACCACCTGCTGTTCCCAGAACCACGCCAGATCGTGCAGCCAACTCACCGTGGAATTCGATCCCGGACTGATCTATGGCCTCTTTGGCCGCGGTCAGGGTAAACTGTGTAAACCTGTCATACAGAGTCATCTGTTGGCGGTTGAACCGACCCTCGGCTTCGAACCCCCGGACCTGCCCACCGATCTTGATCGCCAACCTGTCGACGTCTCGAAATTCAAGTTCCGAAATGCCACAACGGCCTTCCCGCATCGCCTCAAGCGTATCTGGAACTGAATGACCAAGCGAATTGATCGTGCCTGCCCCGGTTATTACTACCCGTTTCATTTGCTTGGGTCAGACCTTTTCTGCCACAAGCTTTTCGATCCCAGCAATGATCGCGGCGACATTTGAGATGTCAAAGTCACTGGCCGTTGGTTCATTGGCATTGAACGGAACGGTAATGTCGAACTCTTCTTCGATGGCAAAGATACTCTCGACCAGCCCAAGGCTGTCGATCCCCAGATCTTCGAGCGTACTTTCGGGCGTCACATCCGAAGGCTCCAACACGGCTTGTTCGGCAATGATGGCAATGACGCGGTCGGTGATGCTCATATCGATCCTCTGATTATCACGTTGAATGTGATTTAATCGCTCGGAGGCTGTTTGGAAACAGCCTTTTTCAACGCCTCCACGTCACGAAGCATCCGCGGCAATCTGCGCTGCGCCTTATAGACATCAGTAAAGGTTTCCATCTTCACAGCCGGGTAGCCCATCAACACACGACCGGCAGGTACGTTTGACAGGATTTTGGTACCACCGCCGACAATCACCCGGTCGCCAACGAAAATATTGTCCGAGACGCCTGATTGCCCACCCAGAACCACGTTATTGCCAAGCTCAACTGAACCGGAAATACCAGACTGACCACACAGCAGACAGTCATTACCAACGCGCGTGTTGTGGCCGATATGGACCTGATTATCCAGTTTTGTGCCATTCCCGATGCGAGTATTACGAATGGTCCCGTTGTCGATCGTACAATTCGCGCCGATCTCGACATCGTCGCCAATTTCCACAGAACCAAGTGAATGAATGCGCAGCCAGCTTTGCGCGCTGGCGTCTCCTGCATCCCCCAAGGTCTTGCGCGCGTTCTCTACCCCCGATACTTCGGGCGTAACAAAACTGAACCCGTCGCTACCGATCCTTGCCCCTGGTTGCGCGATAAAACGATCCCCGATCTGCACACGGGCACCAATGCTGACCATTTCGCGCAGAACGGCGTCTTCGCCCAACACAGCATCCATGCCTATGACGCAATGCGGTCCGATATTCGCCCCTCTGCCGACCCGGGCCCGTGCACCAATGACTGCCAGAGGGCCGATTGAGACCTCATCTGCCACATCCGCAGTTGGGTCGATGACTGCAGAAGGGTGAACCCCTGATCCAAAGCCCTGCCCTTTATCCAGCATGGAGGTGATCCCGGCCATCGCCATGCGCGGTCGTCGAACGAATATTGCTGCCTTAAGTCCCAACGCCTGCCAGTCAGCACCTTCCCAAAGGATGGCGACCTGCGCCGAACCCGATCCCAGATCCTCGGCATATTTCGGCGACATCGCCATCGCCAGATCAGTGGCAGTTGCATCCGACGGTTCAGCAGCAGCATGTACGACCAAGCTGGCGTCGCCCTGGAACTCAGCGTCAAGGGCATCTGCGATTTGTTGAACTGTATATTTCATGTGGGGCTTCCCGGAACTAGGACCTGCCCCCGGTGATTACCCCCGAACGTCCGGCAGGACCACCCCTGCTTTCTGCAGAGCATTCCAGATTTTCTGATCACGGCCATAGACGTCGCGTCGGTACTGTACCTCACCTTTCGGGCCAATAAAGGCAGTGCGGTAAATCAAGTGGACAGGAACATGCTGCTCAAGCTTCACTGTGGTCTCTTTTCCAGTCGCGAGAATCCGATGGAAAAACGCCTTTGGGTTTTCTTCTTGCTTCGCCAACAGTGCGTAAGCGAATTCGAAAGGCTGCGCCAATCTGATACAACCATGCGAGAAGGCACGGGATTCCCGAGCGAACAGACTTTTCTGCGGTGTATCATGCAGATAAATGTTGTGCTTGTTGGGGAACATGAACTTCACCAGCCCCAGGGCATTGCTTTTGCTGGGCGGTTGGCGCATCGCAAAAGGGAAGTTTCTTGCGGTGAACTGGGTGAAATCTACTGCCCCGCGATTGACCTGGCGACCACTGCGATCGGTAATCTGAATATGCCCGACGGCATTTGGATTGGACTGCAGCTTTGGCAAGTATTCCTTGGTGATGATCGAGCGTGGAACATACCAGCTGGGGTTAATGACCATATGCTCCATCTTGTCGGAAAACTCGGGGCTCCGACGATCATGGGTGTTCTTGCCGATCACAGCGCGGGTTTCAAAGGTAATAAAGCCGTCATCAACAATCTTGGCTGAGAAATCAGCCTGATTGACCAGAATGTGGCGTTCACCGCGCTCGCGCGGCAACCAGCGCTCACGCTCCAGCGCGACATAGACGGCCTTCAGACGTTCCGAGGCAGTGCGGTTCAGCTCAGTAATTGTGCCCGGACCCGCGACGCCATCTGCGGCAAGACCATGTGCGGTCTGAAACCGTTGAACACCTGCCAGCAAGGCATCGTCAAAAACCGGACTGGCGGTTGGGTTCATAAAACCCATTTCAACCAATCTGTTACGCATCGCTATTACGGCGGGTCCCGTGTTTCCCAGCTCTAGCTTTGCTTGTGGAACAGTAGTTCCCCAACCGCCTTGGCGAACCAATTCTTCTAGCGCAAGTTTCTGCTTCATCAAAGCCCGGTACTGGGTCGAGCTTGGCGCCAACTGATCGAAATAGGCTGCATCCTCCGAGGTCGTCAGTCCACGCAGATGCCCTGCTGTCGAGGTCGGCTCGACCTTCCTGACCAATCCATCGTCTATATCGGATGGTCGCAAAAGGCCTGTCCTCATGTCCTGAGCATAGGCTGCAAAAACGCGTGTCAACTCGACCTCGACGGCCCCAAGCTGACGCGCTGATTTTGCTGATTGAAGCCGGTCAACCAAGCCCTGCGCATCATAGGCGTTCGCGGGTAGCCCGTGTAATTCGACCGCAGAAAGCCCCTCAATCAACCGTTGACGACGTTCAGCATGTGCAGCCGTGTCGCCAACCCAAACAGGCACGAATCCTCTTTCACGGTAGAAATCGGCAATCTCAGACCCGGAAGGTGCAAATTCGGCAACCGCCATCTGGAATGCGGTTTCAGGCTTGGCCTCAGTGTTCGCCATCGCCGAAGACGTCAGAAAACATGCGGCCAAAGCAATACCGGTGCTTGCACGAAGAACAGAGAACATTTGGAGCCCTTGAATTTTCTATATAATACGCCGTTTCAGGCAATGCCGAACAATTATGGTTTTGCTTGAAACCCATTGTCTATTCACAAATGCATCAATTTCGTGCTTATACCCAAGCGTGATGCTTGTTTGCATCGGACAGGTTTCCGCGACGGCCTAAGACGTTGGATCTTTGCCATTTTGCACCACCTGCGCAAAAAACTGCCGAAAATTCCCCCTTGAAAAGATGAATTCGAAAGACTTCTTGGCCGCCCTTCACGACTGTGTCATAAATCCCTCATCTGGGATGGGAATAAATTAATACAGCGCGCGTAACATCGTGTGCAGGCAGGAACAGTACGGGACGAAACACAAAATGACGACGAGCAGTTCCTCGGGTTTGACCCGGCGTGCTTTATTGGGCGCATTCGCAGCTACAGCAGTTGTAGCAACTCCAACCTACTCCAATGCAGCAGGATTTCTTCGTGGCGGTGGTGATATTCGCCGTATTCGCATGTATTCCGGACGCACTGGCGAGCGGATCGATATGATCTATTGGGTTGACGGAAAATACATCAAAGACGCGGTCAAAGAAGTGAACCACTTCATGCGCGATTGGCGCACCGACCAGGCCAAAGATATGGACCTCCGCACGATCGACATCATGGCGGCGTCGCATAATCTGTTGGATGTCAACGAACCCTATATGCTGCTGTCGGGCTATCGCTCGCCGCAGACCAACGCGATGCTGCGGTCACGGTCGCGACGTGTTGCCAAGAATTCGTTGCACATGAAAGGCCAGGCAGCCGACCTCCGCCTGTCATCTCGTTCGGTCTCGCAAATGGCCAAAGCGGCGATGTCTTGCCGTGCTGGTGGTGTTGGCAAATACCACCGCTCGAACTTCGTGCATATGGATTGCGGTGTGGTAAGAAGCTGGGGCGGTTGATCCGCCCCGCCCGTCGTCAAGAAAACTTTGTCGCTCACGTAACCGTTTGAATGAGCAGATTTATCTGCCATTGTGGAGGTGCCTATTCTACTCAGGCAGCCTCATAAACCCTGCGCAAACCGGCTGTTGCAGGTGATTTTCAATACGAGCCCAAATATTCAAGAAATGGCGCACCTGAGAGGTATGCGCATATTGTTGTTTTTCAAAGGCCTGCATTGGAAACCGAGTTTGGTGGTGGCCACCAAGTATCAATAGCTTACAAGGGACTTTGGAAACTGTTTCGATCTTTTCAATCCCCCAACATCACAGTCTTCCAAGTCTGGATAACCCGGGCCGGTCGCCTGATTGCCACGCGGCCAAGATCCTCAGCCGTTGGCGACCAGACCTTGACGTCGAGATATTCGCGACCGTGCTTATGGCAAGGAAAAGGTGCGTGATTCAGTGGCCAATCCGGCCCCACTATCTCAACCAGATCCGAGGCCAGGTAGTTCATGCACTTGTGGCAGAGGTTACAGCGCAGCGTGATTAACTGATGCGCACGGGCCGCGTCGACCATCTTTCGAGACGGCTTTCCCGGGTGTTCTCGTATCGGCGGATTCGCGGCGGGCATGATGAGAACATGTAGAGAACATTCCCAACTTATCCAATTCGATTTTTACCGCTCCTTATTGTGAACTCTCGAATGTCCGCTGAGAGCCCAAATTGACACCGGCAAAGCAATGCCAGACATATGCAAAATGACCGTTCAAACAGTTCACTCTTATTGGATAACAGCCTCTGGCCGAGAAGGATTCTCTGGTTCGGTTGAGGCCTGCTTTCCCTATTGGAGCTTCACCAAAACTGTAATTTCAATCTGTGCTTTGAAACTGGTTGAACGCGGGAAACTCGACCTGGACGCCACGCTGAAGGGCGAACGTTACACCCTTCGCCAACTTCTAAAGCACACCTCTGGTCTCCCAGATTACGGGCAGTTTTCTGAATATCACTCAGCCGTTGCGGCCAAGGAAACACCTTGGACACGCAACAAACTACTTGATGTGGCGCTTGCAAAAGGAATGTTGTTTGAGCCGGTACAAGGTTGGTCTTATTCCAACATAGGCTACATGTTTGTAGTCGAGCTAATCGAAGCGACGCTGGAGACGCCGCTTCGTGAGGTTATTGCCGATATGGTGTGCAAGCCGTTGGGCCTGAACAGTATTGTGCTTGCAGAAACATGCGAACAATTTCGGAGGGTACATTGGGAGGCCGCGACTGACTACGACCCAAAATGGGTCTACCATGGGTGTTTGATCGGAAACGCGCCAGATGCCGCGCGGCTACTGCACGCGCTTATGTCTGGTCATCTGTTGCAGCCAGTTACCATGCGCCAAATGTTAGATGCAAAAATCCTTGGCGGTGCTATTCCCAACCGTCCATGGACAGAATGTGGATATGCTCTTGGCCTGATGTCTGGTGCTTTGAATAGTGTGGGTAAGGCGGTAGGGCATTCCGGTGGTGGACCGTTTAGCGTAAACGCAGTCTATCATTTTCCTGACGTTACTGATCCAATCACTGTGGCCTCGTTTACAGATGGGACCGCTGAGGGTGTTGCCGAGTTTGCAGCGGAGAGGTTAGCCGAAGATCAATGACTGCTTCGTCCCGCATAGCAGACCTTGAAACCCTCAGAACCGGCTCAATGTCCTACTGAAAATGTCGGATGACCGGTCTGAGCCCAAGCTACTCGATGCTGCACCGTGTACCAATGTCGGCTCCTCGCGCTGCGGCCAAAAACGCGACAAAATCAAACCGAGTTTCGCTAAGGGTTTGTGGCACAATATTTTTTAACGCTTAAGGGTGCACCACCGCCGGTGACAAGAAGGACAGATTTTGTCACACGAGCTTGAAAGACGGTTTGGATTTGGTCCAACTTTGAAAGATGGTGCTCTTTCAGTGATGAACGATTTTCAGGAGAGAAAGAAATTCACCGCGAGCTTCGCAGCGTCGCAAGACTTCTGCAAAGCGAATTTTGTCAACTGCGAAGGTCAGTCGAATAAACAAATGCGAGATATGCATTCTCCCAAAATAACGTTATCCGGCAAATCTCATTGAACAAGATTACCTCCTCATCGGCAAGCGGGACCTCATATCTCCAATCTTCTCTGAGCCGCACAACCGCATCTGAAATCCCAGAAAACTGATCCGGCTCATTATTTCGAAAAAATTTTGCGGCAGCGCGGCCGTCACTTATGTAACGGCCCTCTCGATGACAATATAATGAAACTAGTATCCGAGATAAAATCGAATGAAGATTCTTCGTAGGGAGGTCGTTTCCTCCTTTGGTCCGCAAGTATCCAAAGCCAATAGAATCCTTCTGAGGGTACTCGAGCTTTGTTGGCATCGACTTCAGATCGCGAGCTCGCTTCATGAAGAAGAACGGGGCATACAAGGTATCTCTCAGGAACAACCGAAAATGCGGCTCGCGCATTTGTTCAATATCGTCCACGCCAAAGACTCGCAGACTCGCGTGTCGAAGCCTCCAAAAGCACTCAGCACGATGAGATGTATGCCCCAATGAAACTGCCTTCAACTCGTCTAAATGCCTCACCGTTAGGTCGACTGATAGATCAAAAGGCCTGAGCACGGCCTCCAAGCATTCCAAGTCTCGCTCTTGTATGTGCTTGGTATTTTCACCATCTACAATCGCGGTCAGATCAAGGTCGCTCTTCCCGTAGATGTAGTCGCCGAGTGCGTAGCTGCCTGATATGTAGATGGAACGAATTTGCCCAGACGTGCTAAGTTCGCGTTCGAAGCCAGACCTGAGCGACTTAATAAATTCGTTGTAAGAAATGCTTGAGCGACACATCTTGCCCCAATCTCTTGCAGTGTGAGCGAATCCGTAGGACAGTGTCGGAACAGGCTGGTTCCTGCACGTCATAATGCCTTGCGACGCGCAGATTTCGCTTACTGAATTAGTACTGACACTTGGAGATATAGCATGTCTAGCGAAGATTTGGAAAATGGTGGAATAGATCAAGAATTCTCAGCTTCTACAGCGTCTTTAGATGAAGGAGATTTCGCCGTGGTGAAGACTGAGGTGAGAATTCCGCTGAGGTCATCAGGTTCAGCCGGTCGTACGATGATCAGATCGTCAGATGAGAGGGACGGAAGTGGGGGAGACGAGCCAGACGGCAATGACGACGATAAGCCAGATAAGGATGAATAGACGTCTTGGTGTGTGGCATGGATTTAAATAGCATCTTAGATCCGTTACCCAAGAAGTCGTTTATGGACGACTACTGGCAAGTCAAACCAGTTTGTATTGAAAAGGCTTCATCCGCAGAATTGGACCAACTGATCCAAGATTTGGATGTTGATAGTCTGATTACCTGTCAAAGACATGTCAACTCGACCATTCGGCTGCTGAAACCCGGCCAAGAGTATCATATAGAAAGCCTAAATTCTCGAGGCCGTGCATTGGCAGTAGAGGATGTGTTCAGCGCGTTCCGTGATGGATGCACAATTGCGCTGCAGGCCATTCACGAACGAAACCAGGCTCTGAAGACTCTATGCCGGAATCTTAGTCGACAACTAACGTGCAGAACCCATGTCAACGCGTACATAACGCCTCCGGAAGAGCAGGGCCTGTCGCGGCACTACGATACGCATGATGTGTTTGTCGTGCAGCTCGTCGGGGAGAAGAAATGGACGTTATACGACAGCCCCATTGAACTGCCGCTGCCCAGTCAACGGCATTCTAGATACAAACCAGACCCGGGATCGGTCCAGCAGGAGTTCACACTTAAGCCGGGTGGAGTAGTCTATATTCCTAGAGGATACATTCATGAAGCAGTAACAGAGGAGTCAGTTTCGGTACATCTAACGATTGGTTTGAGTCAGTTATCATGGTTCGATGTCATCAAAGGCTCGATTGATGAGCTTGCGGAGGAGTGGTCGCCGCTTCGCGAGGCAGTACCGGCCGGGTGTCTCGAGTACGATGATCCTACGAGTGGGATTGGAGCACATGTGAAAGAGCTTTTGAGGTCAATTGGAGAGCGCATTGATCCGGATAAGATCCACCAAAATGTTCTTAAAGATGCCTCATGCCTGATTGAGCCCGATCTGGAGAACCACTTCCTTGACCTTCTTAACGTCAACTCAATTGGCCCAAACACAGCTGTATTGTTGAGAAAAAACATTCCTGCAACTAGCTTCGTTGAGCACGGCAAGATTAATGTGACTTTTAATGGCAAAGTTTTCAGTGCGCCGGAGATTTCTCAGGAAGCAATATTAGCCATTTGTCAGAGCGGCGGTCGGGAGCTTTCAGCGAATGAACTGCCCGGGCCCCTGGACCTAGAAAGCAACGTAATTCTTGTGAGGAAGCTCGTATCTGAAGGCTTGTTGGCGATCAAGCGCTAGGAGGCACCATTGCAGACAAAACAGCTTGGCCACAATATATCCAATGAACAGGCTATGATTGTATCTCTAGCAACGGCCCAAATCGACGGTTTTTGAACCAGCCCATTATCCAAAGGCGCCATTGGCGCAGCCGCAGCGAAAGACGGGAAAGTCCGCCAAGCCGACATCAGGCACTCCTTTTTGTGAACTACAGGCTGTACTGCAACTATCGACTGAAAGTCCAAGCCGCGATAAGTAGCAAAAACAAAACCACAAACAGGGTAAACTTAACAACCAAGGGTCGGTCTTCATCGGGGATGTAAACTCCCCCTCCGCACATTGGGCAGCGTTTAGTATTGATAGCCCTAGCGTTGGGATGTGCTGTCCAACCACAATCCACGCACTTTCCCCTGTAGCGACCCATTTGCTCGCCCTCCTTATTGTGGACTATCAAAAAATTGCTGCGAAACTCAAACCATACGGGCGGATCTTTTCAACGCAGTTCATCTCGTAGTACAAATACCCCCACACAACACCTACTATTAGGCCAGTACAAACAGCTGCGAATGCGAGACGCCTTTTTCCGTATTTCGCCAAGGCTAGAGACCCGAGTAAGCCAGCGAATGCTATCGTCCAGCCTTGCCAATCAAAGAACGTGGATTGAAAGCACTCTTCATACGTCATTCGGCCTTGGCTCCTATTTGTTGACATTGCTCCAAAGCCTATCGAAACGCATCTCCGCTTCTTCGTCACTAATGGCCCAAATCCATCGAGACAAAAGGATAGCTGCCAAGAACGCTCCAATAGCAGAAAAAACAGCTGCACTCAGGGCATCACCCGTGTTTACCGACCAACCTGCGTATCCCAAGTTGGCCGCAACCACTAACCACAGCCTGAAACCCTTCCAGTTACCCATGCCTTCTCCTTATCGTGATCTACAATACCCTGCCCGCTTGAGCCGTGACCTGGCCGCGCGCGTCTCTAAGTGCCTGTACCGCCCACCCGAATATCGGGCGCAGTCCAGAGCATGACCGGCGGCAATGACTGCCGCGCCTATGTCCTGTCCGTCAGCATAGCAGACACCCACCCAGCGGTCGTGAGTACGTTCGCCGTTCAGGTCGCAGGCGATGGACTTGCCGCGCAGATAGTTCACCATCCACCGTTTCGCGTTCTGACCAGATCGAGTGCCGAGTTCAGGTGCATCGACGCCGTTCAGCCGGACAGGTGTTCCGTCAACAACGATGGTGTCAGCGTCCCGAACATAGGTGCCGCCCGCTTGGGCAGCGGTGGCGAGAACAAGGGCGGCGATGGCTAGTAGGTGCTTCATGGCGCCTCCCTATTGTGAACTACCGGTTATCGATTCCCAGCGCACTTCAATGGTGGCAATGCCGTTTTCGTAGGACAACTCTTTGGGCGCTTCCATCGTACCTGAAACATCCACCGCTGGCTCTTTGAGTTCTAGCACGATCCGATTTACCCAAGTCCTCGTTGCATTGGCAAATTGACGCTTCAAGGTCGCTGCCTGCTGGGCGTCCAACTCAACAATCGCAACCTCATCGATCTGTAATTTTGGCATCTGCCATGCTCCATACTGTGTACTTCAGTTTTGCGCTCCACTGCGGGCTTCAAGCGCAACCCAAACGTCACCAGAATCGACTTCTGCTTCGTTTGCGGTGAATTCCACAAGCATCAGCAAGCTCTTGTCAGGCATCCTGTCCTCAACATCGTCATAGATTTCCAAGATACGCTTCTGTTCTTCGGTCATTCTCCGCTCCTTATTGTGAAACTCTAATCGACGTCCGATACGCAAACGGCAACCAAAGTCGTTAGGCAGTTTTCAACTGCCGCAGCGTTTTCTTCAGTTACTTCTACCTCTGTACCTTCTTCCAAAGAGGTGATGACCTCCATCGCTGTATCGAAATCATCTAAAGAAAATCCATTCTTCGGCTCAATGGGGTTTATGCCATGGCGCTGCATTAGTTCACGCGCTCGTTTCAATATTTCGTCCGAGCGGCTAAGAACTAAGTTTTTTGCGCCTTCGCTCAGTGAAAATCCAGAATTGCTCAATGCTCTCTCCCTATTGTGAACTATCTGAATCGAGCCACTCCAGGATCGATTCAGCAAGTGAGCCCATGAACGGATCACTGAACAGCGGCTCGGAGGCACCATCCGGCGTGAACTCGTAAAAGGCGTCGGTCTCATCGGTATCCCATGTTCCGATGAATTCACCATCCTTCGTCAAAACGTCATTGTTCCGCAAGAAATTGATCGGAAATTTGAGTTCGTCGGTCATCGAAATTCCTATTGTAAACCCAGTGTCCAAACTCTAGGGTTCTGTCTCGCCTCATCCTTGAGGTGAACAACATAGATTGCACAACCAAGGATCGCGCAGAAAATCAGCAAGTTCACGGCCAAGACCCTGAATATACCACGGCGGTAGTTCCGCCCTTTCCACGTACCCCTGAACTCATCCGGCTTGCGGGCCCTCGGGTTGGTATGTTCGAAACTCTTGGCCACAAGCACTCCTTATCGTGGACTTACTTTCCCGCCTTGAACAAACGTTGCAGTTTGACCTGGCGCTGAGTTGTTAAGTGGCTTCTTTTTCTTTGGCTTCTTACCCTTCCGAACAAGCTTGAGGTCCCCTGGAGAAAGCCATTTTTCTTCTAGTTTTTTGACTGCCGCGACTCGTTCAGCCTTGCTGGTATTCTTGCCCATGCGCCGCTCCTATTTGTTAATACTCAAATCTCGCAAGGTACAGAAACTGATCTTTGAAAACGATCAATATGATCAGGCACAGAACAGCTAATCCAAGAGACCGGAACAACTTGTTTACTTCCCGTCTTTCGTCGGGCTTTGCGTAGTCGTACCCCGTTAAGTACTGGATAAAGGTCCTCAAGCCGGGCTCCTATTTGTCGTCTACGAAAAAGTTTCCGGCTTCAATTAAGGGGCACTTATCCAAGTCACCCTCGCATTTCAATGCACTGCCGCCGCCCGCCGACAAGGCGATATCGCGGTCCACCGGCGAATTCGGGTGGCTGCACCACGGCGCCCTAATGTGTTGCGGCGCGCGTCGTTGACGGTTAGCACTAATTGGCTTACGCTGAATGGTCTTTCTAAAGACCTCAAAATACTGGCAATCGTCCACTTCGGTTCTCCAATTCGTCGTCTACACAATCTTCAAATCTTTTCTGGCGATAGTCTTCAAATCATCCAGGCATTTTCTGTAAGCGTCATGTGATTCCGCGAGGCGTACGTTCCAACTAAATGTCTCACCGGGAATGTTGCCCGCCTCCTCAAGATCCCTGTCAAGCTGGTGTAACCTGTCCAAGAAATCACTTGAAAGCTTGAGAGAGCCAATGGTTTTCGCCTCTACAATTTTCTCATGGGCTCGCTTACTCATCTGCTCCAATTCGCGCTGCAAGTCCTCTGAGATGGTGTGTCCAACAGTTTCAGCGTGAAGCGTTTCATCGACTTTTCGAAATGCATGATAGGTGGCAGTGATGACATCCTCATAGACGTCTGCGCGGCGTTCCCACCATTTTTCGGTAACGAATTTCCTCAGAGCAACCCGAATTGATATCCACACACCCACAAAAATTGACAGCAATGACTTGACCAAATCAGCCCAAAAACCTTCTAAGCTGTTAACCCACGCAATGCCTTCTGCAATCCAACACAAACGAAATTACTCCTGCTCGCCAATCGAATACTCCAAGCCCTTAGCCCCCGCCCTTAGCCACCGACGAACGCTTTCGGTGTTCTTCACCGGCTTGGCGTCAGGATCGGCGGCGTTGGCCTCGGCCATCAGTGCACCGGCTGTCATACCCTTGATCATAACGCAACCAGCGGTTCGACCAACAATGTAGAATGCGCCTGCGTTGTAGAGTCCTTGAATGCACCCCAGCAAGCGGTTTATTGCCGACAACTTTTGAAGGATCACCCTGACACTTGTGGGTGGTAAAAAGTTGACAAAGCATTGATTTTCAAACTAACTTTTCAGAAATTGCGAGTTCAGAACAATCTTATTAAAAAGTTAAAAATGACACCTTTTCATGGCTTTGTACATTCTATCTCATGTAACTTTCCCAGGCTTTCTACGTGGTTTGCAGCTCTTATACTGAGCTTATTCTGGGTAGGAATTTGGTTTTTTACTTTCTTTATGGTGACATGGGTGATGGATGTTGAGACAACTCCCCTGTTGTTCATTGTCACTTTTTGGATAGGTGTAGCCGCGGAGTCTTTGATCCGGTGGATGGAAAACACTCAGACAATAGCTATTATGTCCAAGCCATTGAATCCAAATGCAAAAGGCGACAACCAGGATTTCAGGTTCGGCCGAGCATGGCGTATCGTGTTCGCGCAAGTGCTTGTTATCGGGGCATATATTTTTCTAATCTCACGCGCCCCTGACTTGTTTGCGCTTAACGAAAGCCTAAAGTTCTCTGGTCAAAATGGTGAAGTCGGTAGTAAAATAATCATGTCGATGGTTAAGAACTGGTTTGAGATCGCAAATGACCCACACTTTACCATACCATTGATGGTTGGAGCTTTCTTTCGAGCTCTTATCTACAAGAGAGACCCGAGCCGTTCTTTACAGTAGCAGAAAAGAGGAAATGTCGATGGAGATCATTGGAGTTCTACTCTCCAAGGCGGGCCTGGTATTCGTAATGATGTCACTGCTCGTACCGTTGGTACTTGCCTTGATGTACGTTTACGCCCACCTATGGCCCCGCGTTTCGCAGTTGCTGCATTCTCACGAGCCTTAAGACGTTAACTAGTTCGCAACAAAGAAGGGCCCCATCGCATAGCGGGGCCCCTTTTTTACTCCCCAAACAGCGACAGCCCAGAAACAAAAAAGCCCGACCACAGGGGCCGGGCTGAGTAAGCCTTAGGGCGAGGGAGCCCAGACAAGTTGATCGAACTCCTTTTCAGTTAAGATACGCGCCGCACCCCGGCGCAGGGATTGCAATGGGTCACCGACGGTTCGTCAGTCGATTTACGCCCGACCTAAGAGCGCAGATATCGGATGGTGTTATCCAAGAAATAGAAGGTGATGATCGTCCACGCGATCCCTTCCAGATAAGGGCTGAGCGGGTCGGTTGCTTCCCACCCCAAGACCTTATCCCAGACAATCAGCTTGGCGTTGTAGATGATGAATGGAAGCGCAAAGGCTGCCCGAACCACCTTTGGCCAGAACGACCCCGCCCCTCGTGTCTGAGCCTCAACGCGGGCGGTCAGGGTTGCAATCTTCTCGTCCAACGCAATCCGCTGCTCATCGTTTTTCGCCGCCAGTCGATCCGCATAGGCGCCGCGGAGCTGAGAGGCCAGACCGTTCGCGCCACCACCTATGAACCAAGAAGCGATTGCGGCAAACATCAGAAGCGCTGCCCCACAGGCGTTGTGGTGATCTTGCGCAGCCACATGTTCACGATGACCATGCCGAGAGAATAGAACGGAAGATATTCGGCTGGGATCACCGCGTGAAACTCGGGCGTCTGCAAAATCTGCCAAAACAGGTCCCAGACAATCGGGCCAGCCAAAGCAATATTAGCGAGTATGGTGCGCCACCCCTTGAGAATATTCATAGGTTCACTCCCCCACAAAACAGATCGTTTATGAAACTGATGGAACAGGCCTTGGACGAGACTGCCGACTGAATCTGTTCCCACCACTTGATTGCTGCAACGACGGCCAGACCGACCCCTGCTGCCGCGCCATCCCTGACTTGGTCCTTGCGTTTGACCGCCTTTGTGTCGGTGACCTGTTCGGGCTCCGTGCGATCGATGTCGAAAGGCGTGTCCGGGATTGCCTTCCATTTGCGAAACGCTGCGGCCAACTTGGTGTGATATCCATGCTTGGCGTAGCCTGAGCCGTTGTATCCTCTGGCGAACCCCGGCCAATCGTGGTTCCGAAGTTCATCATCCAGCCCCGCTGAAACGATGAATTTCACCATGGCGCGCAGGTGAGTTTCTTCATCATCGACAAAGGCCTCAACCATGGCCCGGGCGCTTGGATATCCGGCCAGTCGGTGGTTGAAACCCATGATTTGGCCCAGACCCCATGAAACGCTGCGCAGTGCCGCGTCTTTATTGATACTCATCATCTCCGCGAGAAGCTGATAGCGCGCCTCGGTCGATTTCGGGTAAGGCTTGGTTCCCCACCTGCGATAGGCCAAACCACGGCGCACTGCCGCGTCGCGCTCTGCACCCGGCCCAAGTTCGCGATAGAAGATGTGGCGCTCTGGAAGCATCTTTAGACGCCCGTCCTTAAAGAAGCCACCACCTCGGGTTTCCACATCCAGAACCGCGTGAATCTCGTCTTCACCAACGCCGATTACGGCACCGATGCGAGACAGATCAATATCATCCAGCCGCTTAGCTTCACCTTTGAAATTCATCAGCTTCACCCTTGATTAAACCTTTCAATCGCTTGGTGTTGTGACCTTGAGCGGGAACCAGGGCGTCCAGCGTGGCACGGGCTCACCGATCCCCGGACAGCCCGGATAGATCACTTTGGCCCGCCAGCTATGGTCGCCATCGGGCAGATAACTTGGGATGCGCAGGTAGACCGTGAAATTGGTTGGGGATCTGGTCAGTTCCACAGGCGTCATTTGGTTGAGGTCAAAGGAAGCCTGTATGTTCTGGCCCGCTGAAGTGCGCACAAAAGGGACCATCGAAGCCGACGCACCGCAGTTCTCGCCATATCGTGTTTTGGCACCGCTCAGGACATACAGACAGCCGGACGAGCTGCAGGCCCCCACTTGTCGGGCAATGCGCTCATTCCACTCGACCACATCTGGCGGCGGCATGTTCTGCTCAACATATTCCAGCCGATCCACAATTTCCGTGATGCCAACGAAGTTCTGCACCCCGGTTTTAATGCCCGGCCCGAGAAACTGAGCCCAGAGAGATATGAAGAGACCGCCAATCAGGAGAGTGGCTTGCAGCACCTTCCGGGCATACTCCATCCACTCACCAAAGCGCTGCGCCTGGCTCTTTAATTGTTGCTTTGTCATCGTATTCCCGATCAAGAACAGGCCGCTGTTTGGCCTCAACTCACCAGCTTATGGTCGTTGCTTTCAGCGCATTTGCGCCCTGCACCTTGAAAGCGGGGGCAAATGCAGGGCGCAGAGACGCCGTTATTTTCCTATGACCTGGAACCGATCGTTCCCGGCGTCGTACCAGAGCTTGACGGCTTCACCCGACGCAAGATCAGACGCCGCCAGGGCGGTGCCTGCTGCCTTCACCACGGACTTTGCTCCGAGACTGTCGATATTGAGGGTCACAGCGCCTGTATTGGCCCCGGCAGTAACAAACAGCACCTCAACCAATTCGGTATAAGCCGTCAGAGCGGGGGTTAGCGCGGCGGTAATGGTGTCCGCACCGGAAACCGAACCAAGGACAGCAGGCGACCGCGAAAGGATCGGGATTTCGTGATCATCGGTGCCGTCATACATGTACCAACGGTTGGTATCAGTGTCGCGCCAGACAGTACCGGCAACAGCATAAGTGGGACGTGCAGCCCCTGAGTGGCTGTCCAGCAGCGCATCAAGGCTGGCGTCATCCCGATCAGCATAAGCCTCTGGATCTACCGGGGCATCCGCAATGCGCGGCACACCCCACGTGGTGGGTTGAGACATCTTATTCTCCTTTCAGTGGAAGTTGGCCGCTTAGCTGGCCCAGAAACTGTGAAGGTCGGCAATTTCCGTTGGAGTCAGTGCACGATCAATCGCCAGAACGTGCTTGATATCGCCCTGCCAGAACAAATCTCTGAAGGTTCCCGAGATCAAACGACAACCGACTGCAACTGGCGTGGTCGAAACCGGTGTCCCGCCATAGGTCGATGTGGCGACAGAGGCCCCGTTTACGAAAAGCTCGCAATCCCCATTGTCATAGACAGCGGCGACATTGACAAAATCTGTGGCCGACCTGCGATCTACTGAATCCTGGAAGCTGTTACTGCCCAGAGTGCCAATCCCCATCGACAGCTTGCCGTTGGTAAAACTCATCCAGTTTCGCGCCGTTGCGCTGCCCGACAGCGTTGCACCAACTATTGTATTTGTTCCGGAAGAGCTGAGAGAGGCGCGTACGCGGGCAGCATAGGTTCCCGCGCCTGCTGGCATCAAAACACCACCGCCCGTGGCGTCATAGGCATCATTCACGCCGTCAACAATCAACTTGTCCGGCGATCCCCAAGTTCCTGCCTGGTTACCATCGAACGTATATCCGTTGTCCGTTTTGTCGTCTGCCGACGCAATGGTCTGGCCGTCCGACACGACAGGCGTTGTCTTGCCGGTATCCTGCCACAACGTTGCCGTGTCGCTGAAATCCAGCAGGAATCCATCTTCGCCACCAGCAAAAATATCAAGCGGTGGGTAAGCTGGCTGAACGACTGTTGCCCCAGCCTTTACACTGATCACTTCCGACAAAGCTTCGCGCCCGCCAGAGACGACACTGACGGCATAGTGGTACTCGACATCTTCCGTTGTGGTTTCGTCTTCGTAGCGCCCCGCATCCGCCGCAACTGTCGCAAGAACGGATGGCAAGTTCGAAGCCGAAAACGGAGCCGTGTCGCGATAGATTTTCTGGCTATCACCGATGACACGAGGCGACCATTTCAACCGAACCCCCATTAGAAGCCCTCCCCCGTCAAATTGCCAGGCGCGGCCAGATACCGGGCACGGACACTTGGTGTCTGCCAGTTTTCATAGCCATCCCTTGTGGCCTTGACCCCAAGTTCCACCCGGGCAGCACGACCAC
This sequence comes from Ruegeria sp. CDSC042, assembly GCF_059610745.1. NCBI lineage: Bacteria > Pseudomonadati > Pseudomonadota > Alphaproteobacteria > Rhodobacterales > Roseobacteraceae > Ruegeria > Ruegeria sp. CDSC042. The sequence continues at coordinate 572,039 of NZ_JBXWOF010000001.1, read as the reverse complement.
CCACGACCCCAAAGAAATCCGGCCGTGCAAAGAAATTATCAAAGCTGAAAAAGTCCGGTGCTGTTTCGTCATATGCCCAGGTGTCGACGGCCCCCACGTTTTCCGTGTGCACAAGAACCCCTGGCCCGTCCTGCAAGAAGAAGTCTTTTTCGGCAAAGAAGTCGGGCGCTGCAAAGAAATCGTCTTTCGGCAGAACCGCCCGCACCTCAACATCATAGGTCACACCAGCTTCAGGACCGATTGAACCGTGCGTGTGATCCTCAATGTTTCCGGTGGTTTGCTGCCGCCGGTCCCGATGTGCCCAGGTGATGGTTGAAATCGCCGGGATGATCGCCGATGGCGCGTAACTCCCCTCAACCTTCAACTGGCCGATGGGATAAGGTCGCACCGCGCGACTGGCAAAGGTAATCTCATCAGTTGGCGCAGAACTCAGATTCAAGACATCACTCGAAATCTTGCCAAGCAACCGGATGTCAATTTCTTCGGCAACAAGGTACTGGATTTCGTCCGACCCGGCGTTGGAATGCCAGAAGATCATCTGCGTGCCCGCCGGGTGCTCTGCTGGCACAGTGTCCAGACATGCCCGCCCAACAGTGACGGTCACGACATCATCGACACGCGTCATGTCGTCAATCCGGATGTATTCCCTGCCGATATAAGCCAGAGATCCCGGGGCAACGTCTTCAAGCCCATCGGACCATTCAATATCCAGAACAATATCATCGGCATCACGCTTTAGAGGCGTCAGGGTCTTGCAAACGGGTGAATAGAAGGCGTTGCCCCCCTGAACCCATCCCGCCCCGCTGTCGACAGCTATATCGATATCCGTGTGATCGTCGGTCGGTTGGTTTCCGGTGGCATGGAACAGGCCAAGATCTGGTTCACGCGTCAGCTCATCGTCTACCGCGCCCTGCCCCTGATCTTGAACCAGGACATAGTACGGGATTTCCTCAACAAGCCGCGTTTCTGATGCTTCAGCATATTCGGCATCAGGCGTATCCGGCAGGTCAGGAACCGGAACATCTGTGAGCTGGTCGAACCTGTCTTGCTCCACGCGAAGCACGACGGAATAGTCATCCAGTTGGTCCCCTTCGATCTCCTTAATCCGAAACACGACATTGTCGATGCCGAGTTGCGGCTCATTGACAACAATCGGAGATCCACGATGCAGGCTGGGATCAAGATAGGCCACTCTGAACGCACCACGGATGCCCGGAACGGTCCTTGCGTTCAGTTCCCGCTCACAAATCTGGGTTGCCAGCGGTGGATAGCTGAAGCCTTTCATTTCAACTGTCACCGGAACCACTTTGCCGGTCATCTGGATGCCCGCAATGTTGTGCTTTGTTATTGAGTCCAATTCGCCATTGCTGCGCCGCGTGTATTGCAACGTCACCTGGTTGGGCAATTCCCTCTGCCACGGCTTGACTGGACCATCCAACCAATCCCCTTTGGCGATGATCGACTTATCAAAGACCGGCAATTCCGACTTCACATAGTTAGCGCGAATTGGGTAAAGTTCCCACTTTCCGGTTTGACGGCTGCGATAGAGGATCGTGTTTGTGTGCTCTTCCAGTTGGCGCCTGTAATCAGCCCGAGTACCACCACTCCAGTTGAAGTTTACGCCCATCCCTTCGGAGACGAACATGTCTGCCGCTGTTTTGAAGCTGTCCCCGATGGATTCTGGATCGTCGTTCCCGCCAATCTTTGGGTCAACCACAAGCGCGCGGAATGCATGCGCGGGATTGATATCGGCCCAATATGCAAACGCGTTGGCCATGGCTGCGCTCAGGTCGTTGGGGTTTGATCCTGAAACGATGGGTATTCCGTCAATCGACGTGTTGTCGAGCAGATCCGTGTAGGTCGTATCATCAAGGTCAATGTTGAAACAGTAGACAGACACGTTCGAAATAGCCGCCAGGGTCGCCGCAGCATCAGTCGCCGATGAAATAGGCGCAGGCTCACCATCCGTGACAAAGATCAAAACCCGGTCTTTACCCACCGTGGCGGAACCCACTCCAAGCTGCGTAACCAAGCCGCTAAAGGAGTTTGGAACATACTGATCTGAACCATCCGCAACATTAAAGAACGAGGCTGCTTGCGAAACCGCAGCGTCAAAATCCGTGCCGTTGCCGCTTGGCTCATCTGACAGAGCAGCAACCCAATCCTTCAGATCGTTATAGTCGGCATTCCCTGCATCAAGTCGCTGGATGGAACTCATCACCGAACCTGACCAAAGAACAATACGGACATCGTTCCGATACCCTTTGAGCGACTCCAGAAAGTTCTGGACGGCGGCTTTTTGCGTCTGCATCCGCGTGCCGTTCATCGAAAACGACCCATCCATGGCAATATAGATCGCGGTATTACGGATGCGCCCTTCGGCGTTCAGGCGCGCTTTTTCCGGATACCAGTTGTCGTATTTCGAGTTGATCGCGACCGACTTGTGGCGCAATGGCTTCAGAATGGGCCTGTTTCCGATATACACCCGCCGCCAGACATAAGACACAACGCCCCGAAATGCGGGGATCGAGTCCGTCTTCCAGACCCGCTGGAGGTAACCGTTTTCCATTTGCGTGTCACCGCCCAGAAGAACGTCGATGTTACCGGAAAAGCCGCCTTCCTTATCGTCTCCGCCAAAGATGTAGGGACGATTTATCCTTAGACGCCCCTGCCCCTGCACACCTTGCCAGACCATCTTGTCATCCATACGGATTGCAAGCAGTGCATCGCAATCAGTCGGGCCGATGAAGTGAAACCCACGGTAGTGCTTAAAGCCAATCGTCTGTTCGGAATCTTTACCGCCCACGTTCAGCCCCCCGTTTCTTTGCTGCCCGCTCCAACTCATCTATTTGGTCGAGTTGGTCGCCCGCCTTGCGTAGATCTTCCGCCGTCGCCCCATGCAGTACGAATTCACGCCAGGTGATCCCCAGCTTGTCAGCATGGCGCTCAAAAAACATCACACGCGCATCCTTGCAGATACCCACGGTTCGGAAATCACAGAACCTGATCAGAGTCATTTCTTGCCTGTTTTGGATTTGATTTCCGAACGACGACCATGACCATCCCAATGGGGCTGCACAGAGTGCCATGCCGTGCCCACTATGTAAGGAATATCCGCGCCCTCTTCCTTTCTGACGCTGTTTTTATCGAAGTCCTGCGGCTTTGGACCTTCAGGCTGGGACACGAAGTAAGACGCAATTACCGAAAAGATCAGGCCAATAGCCAAGTTAATCAGTATCGGCATCAGTCTATTCTCCGGCCATCAAATGGGTTTTCGTTGAGGCGTTCAAAGCCCCCGTAATTCAACAGATTACTGAACTTGCCCGCGCAATCTGACGGGGAAAGATCGCAGCCGGGTGCTATAAAAACAGCTTCGGACCCACTGCTAACGATCTGTGCCTCCAATCCCGGCAACAGCCCGGAAATCAGAAGCTGGTCACCTGTGTGGGATCGGATCATTGCCATGGCAGAACCATATTGAACGATCCCACCAGAATAGTGGCCATCCACTTCTGCCGCTGCCTCGGTTACAGTCAGCACATTGTCGGCGAATGCGGTTGCGGTACCAGCAACCTGCCACTCAGCCAGGTTCAAACCGCACCCCTTGTGATAGTGCGCCCATCGGCACGGTCTTTGCGCCACCTGATTTTGCGCCTTGGCGTTGAAAGCCGTGAACTCATTCTCACAGATCAACTCATATCTGATCCACTTGCGTTCGACACCGGAAACGCGTCCGACAAACACACGCACAAGTTCTTCATCCGGATCGTTGGCAAAGGCGCGATAGATGGTCACTTCGGTTTCCGAAAACCCCGCGTCGGCAGAAATGGCCTGAGCAATGTTGCTGTTTCTGCTCACTATCAATCGCGTTTCTGCACGCTCTGTCGCAGCCGTTTCCCGGATCAGCGTGTGCCGCGCAGGTGAACCTTTCCATGTCCGTGAAAAGAAGTCTTCTTCACCGAAGAAATCCGCACGATCAAAGAAATCCGGAACAGTGCTAAAGTCGCTTGCGCGCGAGACCAGGAATTCCTCTTTAGTGCCTAGCCTGATGCGATAGAAGAATATTGGCTGCTTGCCGCTGATCCATGCGAGAAGTTCGGGGAAACTCATGCGGGAACCTCTTTAAGCACTATCTGGCCAAAGGAACGGGTGCCCGTGTGCTCTATTGAAATGTCATCCTGATCAAAGCGAAACTTGCGCAGGAAAGATATCTCCGGGTCACTGAAGGCTTCGCCTGTGGCGGTAATCGTTAAATCATGATTGGTGCCGTTGACGGCCGCGCCCGTGATTGTTCGATAGATCGCTCCCCCTATGGATATCGACCGACCGACATAGTCAGCAATGTTCGGCAGCACAGGCTTTACCGAGATTACGCCATCTGCGGCGCCGACTGGGTTTGCGGCAATGATTTCCCGTGATCTGGTCGACATGTAAAAAGCCTGGTCGCGGCCCCGGACTGCATTCAGCCATTCGCGGCGACGCATTTTGGCTGCCAGCCCTTCATCTTGGAAATTCATCTCGTAAGTCTTTTCGGGAATATCCCGGATTGGCTCGAATTCGACCACACCGAAGCCGTTATCCAGAACATCTACCTCAAAGCGAACGCCGCCCTTTACCGACTGTATCGCCAGAGAAACATCGGTCACCACGTCCAGCCCGTTGAATTGACTGAATGGGCTGTTAGCTGTCTGGTCTCTATCCCGAACCTGCCACCGCACCGAATTTGCCACTGCGTCATGGAACAAGCGGTCAAACTCAAGCCCGGTCAAAGTAAATGCCGTTACAATGGGCGCAATCACCGGATTTGTGTAATTGGCGCCGACCTGGGTTGCCAAATCAATCGACCCCACATTGACAGTGTCGATTTCTACCACAGTGAAGGTTTCACGGTTCTGATAGATAACCGCTTTTCCACCGGCCCTATAGGAACCATTCGTGTCACAGATTACGTTCGTGTCTGTTGACGAAATGACCTCACCCAGACTTTCCTCGAACCAAAGCGGCACATACCACTCTAACGTCGGGTTTGCCTCGATCAGCGCCTCTGCAATAGTCAATTCATTGGCGTTCATCCGATAGCTCTTGTTCAGATATTGCCGCCCCTCGGAAAGTGAATTCCGGTATTCGCCTGTTTGCGATTGCTGGATGTTTGTCGCCCAAACCAGTTCTTCAGTGATCTGATGCTCAGGCATGAAAGGCCACAGGTCAGGCACGACGGAACCCCGCCTCTTCCATAGTCCGAATAATCATGGACTGCGCGCGATTGCGCCTGATCCATGTTTCAAACAACCCCTCGTCAAGAAACACACCCAATGCCGGCGGAGATTGCTGTTGACCGCCAGACTCCACGCCCAACTTGCCATCAGATCCGCGCTTGAGCGGCATGATTGCTTCTGGCCCAGCCTCACCCATCAGGCCGGTACGACCGTCACGCAAAGGAAAAAAGGTCGGGCTGCTGACTACTGTGCCGGTTGCGAAAGGCACAACATTACCTGAGTCAAAAACGTTGCCGTTGGCGGAAGAAACCAGCGAGCCGTTGTTAAAGACGTTGCCGTTGGCCGAGAACAAGAACCCGAGAAGGCTGGATATAAGTCCACCACTGCCAGCCGAACCCGAGTTCGACAGCTGCGCGAAAAGCTGATCAAGGCCTTCTGTGAGCCTCCGATCAGCTATAGTTGCAGCCAGATCGCCAAGAGCCCCGATGGCGGATTTCGAGCCATTCAGGATGCTCTTGAAGAACCCTGTAAACCCACTCTGTGCCTCGGACAGATCAATCGCACCAACCTTCTCGCGCAAAAGGTCTGTCGCCCTGGCAGCCTCTTCCGTGCTGATAACGCCAGCGTCCAATGCCTCTTTGATGGTCTCCAAACCGTTCTTCAGACGCAGGGACCGCTCATAGGCCGGGTCCATGCTGGCAACGAGGCTGTCAAAGGCACCGCGGAGCTTATCGACCTTCTTTGCGGCGCCATTGCTACCACCGGCTGCGGAGTTTCCAAGGCTTTCTAGGACTTTCTGTATGTCCGATGAGACGCTAGGAACTTCTACATCAACACTGCCGGTCGAACCGGATGCACCAGAGGGTACAAACTGACCGTTTCGCGGGTCCAGTAAATCTGCGTTTTGACCCTTGCGTCGCTGTACGGCCCTGTCGAACCCTTCGAAGAACTCGCCAACATAGTCCTCACCAAGTTGAGCAACAGCTGTGTCAATTACGCTTTTGGAGTCCTCCACGGCGCCTTGAAGCGGGTTTGGAATACCTCCGAGATCAGCGGGTGGAATGGGGGTCAGCGGGTTTTCAATTCCGAAGAAATCACCTGCCGAATTTATTCCTGTGACAATTTTATTGAGACCTTCGACAGCGGCATTGATCATACGTTCAACGCCCTCAATTACTGAATTAACAGCTTCAATGACCGCCGATCCCACGACCTTAGGCAACTGTGGGAATAGCTCGGTAAAGACTGTGTGCGCCGCCTTGGCCGAACCGATCAGCTTGTTGATGACAAAGCTGACGGACTCTTGAAGAACTTCCCAGGCTCCTGAGATCACACTGGTAGCCACATCCCACGCCTTAGAAATATCCTGTGTTGTGATGCCGGTTGCGCGAGATATTTTATCAAGTGCAACTTCTCCCACAGCTTGAAAATGTTCCCAACGCGACGATACGTAGACCACGGCACCCGCAAGCGCAGTAACCGCGCCGATGACCGGAAAGACAAAGGAAACTGCTGCCCCTATTCCGGCCAGCGCAATACCGAACTCTTCTGTTCGGGAGGTTGCGAACTCCATGGCCGGTACAATCACAGTCAAAAGCGCCTCTCCCACCTTGAGGCCAATATTGCTGAGAATAGCGAGCTGTTTGGAGAGACGGTTTTCTAGACTAGCACCAACCTTGTCAGCCGCCTGCTGAGCCGCACCGGAGGCGGTTGCCATCAGTGACATTGTAGCGGTGTACTTGTCACCTGCAGCACCAGCCAGTGCCATTACCGCCGGCATGGACTCGATCGATCCAAAGAGTGTGGTCAGGGCCTCCTGAGACCCGCCGGTTTTTTCCTCTATGTCTCCGATAAACTCGGCGAACCCTTTAGAGGCCAGCGCGCCGGTGGTGAATTCGATCCCCAGAGATTTGGCCAGTTTTTGAGCTTCTGTGCTTGGCTTCAAGGTCGCGGCGATGGCAGCCCTAAGACCAGTGACTGCCTCAGCCGTCGACTGCCCCTGTGTGGTGAGCGCAGCGACGCCAGCAACAGTTTCTTCGAAGGAGATTCCGACCGAAGACGTGATGGGAACAATTCTGCCAAGCGCCCCAGACAATTCATCAACGGTTGTCTTACCTGCTTTCACGCCGGTGAAGAGAATATCCGCGGCTTGAGCCGCCTTCAAACCTGATGCCTGATAGGCATTTGTAACCGTGGTCAAACCATCAACAGCTGTGCGAATATCGGTGACACCACCCACCGCCAACAGGTTGGCCGCATCCAGGAATTCAGTTGCCTCCTGAACGCTACCAGCGCCAGAACTTATCGCTTGATAAAAGGCATTTACCTGTTGAGTAGCCGACCCGCCGAACGTGGCTGAAAACCTTTTTGCAGCTTTGTCGATCGCATCCAGTTCTTCAGCAGTACCAGTAATCAGCGTCGATACTTCGGACAAAGCCTTGCTGTGCTCACGATATGCCCCAACGCTTCTGGCGCCGAAAGCACTTGCTGTCGCCAGAACTGCAGCCGTAGCCACAGCCGCCGCCCGCGACACCGCAGTGTATCCTTTTACACTCCGACCCAGAGATTGCGTTACCTGATCCTGAGCGCTCACAAGACGACCATTGGCAGTACGCACCCTACCAGACGCATCGACATAGCTGCCAAGCGCCTTCTCGGTTCCGCCTGCCGAACGCTTCATGCGATCAAGTGATGTAGTCGCCTGGTCAACATCCCGCTGACCAACAGGCTTCATGTTCAGTTCAAGTAAGGCCATCTAGCCTCCTGTTGACTCACGAAGAGAACATCCGTCTTTATCGGCTCATTGCTTTGAACCGATTGGAGGACAGATGTTTCGATTTATGGTATTGTTCGCGTTCTGCGCGGGTGCCGTCGCGGCTCAGACGGTTAGCGATGAAGCCTTAGCCGAGTGTCAGGCCAGATTCAGCGATTTCCCGAAGGTGAAAGATTGCCTTCCTGAAACTGATGTTGGCATCAGAATGTTAGCCGCTATTGGTTCAGACGATCTGTTTGGGGCTGCAGGAGCGGAAATCGCTGATGCCTGCGCTTCTCTTAACGACAATTCTGCAAGCGCGTGGGTTTGCGCCAGAACGGCCATACGCGATGCCGTTGAGCTAGTCGAAATGGTTGGTTCAGTTGACAAGATATCTGATCCACGCGCAAAAGGCGTGGCCAACCAAGAAATCTACCAGCGATCCCTTGATTTGGAATCAAAATTTCAGGCCAAATTCGATGTTCTGATTTGGGGCGGAAATATGTACCAACCATTGAGGTGATTTTCTGCCGACTGGAATGGTTCACCTTGCTACCAAGCAGGCGGGTTGCCACCCAATTCCCTGATCTTCTTTTGCAAAACCCAAACGAATCTCGACTCCCTGGAACCACGCTTCGATGCAAGACGTACATATAATTCAGATCGAAGCACCCGAAGAGCAGAAGAGCAGAAGAAGCTGCCCAAACCTGACGACTGACTTGTCAGTAGGCGAAGACTTAAAGTAGGGCCTGTTCCTCCGGAAGCATGTATTGGTATTGAAGGCCGGAATGCAAATTCCGGCCACTTTTGGTTCACTCAACCCAGCTGTGCTATACTACCAACACTGTATTTTTGTTGGGTGATTAGCGTGGATATTTCTTTAGAATCTTTTCGCGCGGATATGATCCGCGCATTCCCGGATGTTCCTGCTCTCGCGAGACTTCCAATTCTATCAGAAGCAAATGAAGCCTTACTTCTGGCCGCTGTTGCGCAAGCGTGGGACGCCTCCAGCGTCCCCAAAAGTCACCCCCTACCCTTTCTGGTCATGGCGCGAAGAAAGTTTCTTGATCCTGCTGCGCGCCCAGCTAAAGCCGCTCAGCGTGTAGCCGCGAAGATAGCTTTGGCATTTTCTGACAGAGCAGTTCCAGCTGTTGCTGGCTCTGGAACTGCTGTTGGATCAAGCGCTAGTTCAGGCACTCCCCCTGAACTAACAGTGCGTTCAGTTACAAACGACGATCCCTATTCGGCTACCCACAGGTTCTCCCTCGAAATCTCTGAAGATGCAAAAACTGTCCGGGACATGCTCTCGCTTAGCCCGGTGATGCAACATTTTTTGACTGAAGAACTCAGACGCGCACCAGCAACAGGGCCCCGCCAAGCCTATGATCGCACGGTTGCGTTTACCGACCAACATCTTGCGCCAATAGAAAAGAGCGACCAAACCAAAAAACAACGTAAGCCGCCTAAGAAAGTAGTTTTGGCTCTTTGCCGATTGTTAGGCAAAATTTCCATTTATTTGGCTGCAAGTGTAACGGCCGTAAATGGAGGGGTTGAACTCTACGAACGCTACAATCCTGGCTATTCAACTCCGCCCCCGGCAATAGAATCTTCAGTTTGTCAGGGTATTGATGCTTTCCAGCAAGTGGACCCGGCTCCTGTTCAGGTCAAAATTGTGGGCACAACCAGTGGGCTCAAGGTCCTGCCAGATCCGGAACGCGGTGGAACACAAATTAGCAGCCTGATGGCCGGTGATACTGCGACATTGCTTGCTCAAGTGGGAGAGTTCGGGAAAGTCCGCTATTGGGGCAAGAACGGACAGGAAGAAGGTTGGGTACTTATTTACGAGAAAGTCGAGGGCCCGGACGAAGAGCAAGGTATTTGCTTTCTCGATCGAGCTTAGCACTCGTTCTCCCATACTGAGTTAGGTAACTCCTTTCACCTCCCTAACCATCCTCCCTTGCCCATTCCAGGAGTGCTGCGTCCATCTTCTCGATTGCAAGAACCAATCTAAGTCGCTGTGCCTGGCTGGTGATGCAAAATAGATCGCAATAGTCGCGTATCGCGCCGGGCTGGATCGGTTCTGCCCCACCAAACCCGGTCGATCGCGTTCGGCTCAGGTAGGAGAATGCGTCCCAGAACAGCTGGTTTTCCGGCTGGGTTATTTTAGACAAGTCTACGAGGGCAGCCGCACTGCCCGCCTCCGCTTTGCGCTTGAGGTATTCGTAATCTGCGTTGCCCTTGCTGAATCTCAGATGAGATTGCAGGGCTTTTACGAGTTTCCCACCTCTTGCTCCTGTGCGTCCTTGGCGGCATCGAGACTGAACTTTTCATGGTCGGTCAGGTCGGTCTGAATCTTGGCAAAAAGGCCTTCAATAACGGGGTGTTCGAATTCCGCCAAACCCACGAAGTTTTCCCGGGTTGGTTGAAGATTAGACCCCGCGTTCTGAATAGTGGTTTCCCAAGACACTATGCAGTGATCGAAATTCAAACTCGCAATGGATTTCTGCACCCATTTGGCGCCTTCTGTCCGCGCTTTGACAAACGCGTCTTCGTCGCCGTTCGCTTTGTATGCCTTTTCCGACCTCAGGTCCTGAACCTTAGCTTCGTGCATGATTGCTTCTAGCCCTGCGCGAAACTCAATATTAACCGAAGCAGCGGGCTTGGCGATGATCTTGAGTGTGGCCGGGCCTCGCTTTGGCCCAAATGGAGCGGGAATGTCGTAGGTGAATTCCTTGCCGTCCATGTGCAGAGCGGCACCGTCGAGATTTAGCATGTGTGGCGGTCCTTATGAGAGTTATTCGGCGGTTTTTGGTTTGCGCTTGCGCGATCCGGAGGCAGGACCGCCTGGCGCCTCCGGATCACCTTCAACCAGGCCTTTCGTGACCAAGTCGAATTCTTCGATCATCTCGTCCGAGACGTCGGTACGGGGCGGGAACTTCTGCTTATGCCCGTCTTTGTTGATGGAGAATCCCTTGCTCTTCATCATGCAATCGCTCGTGTCAGACGGCAGGTTCCGCCGATACCAGAGTCGTATTTCGGCAGGATGGTGAAAGTCTGGAAGGCAGGGCCGGTCTCGCCGGTCTGCAGCGGGCTTTCGCTGAATTCACAGGCCGGAAAGAACAGTTCGTATTTCTCGTTGGCTACCTGACCGATAGGGATGGTCAGAGCAAAGGCAGTACCGTTGCGGGAAGCGTTATAGACGGCAATGAAATTGTCTTCGATGTAGAACCGCCCGGTGACCGTGGGCCGCATAGCCCCGCGGTTGATGCCACAGGCGTCGTCCGAGGACAGGCGCGGTTGTTCGGTCTTGTCAGTTACGCCGAAGTCCACTGTACAGCTTTCCATGCAGTCGAGAGGCGTCAGGCCCGACATGGTGATGGTACCGATGTCGGAACCGGAGCCGATAATATTAGTGTTGCTCGGGTCGGCATAGGTTGCGCCTGCTATGGCCGTGGGAGTGGCATCCTCGGACCCTGAGCCGATCAGGTCCATGGAAACCGTCGCGTCTTGCGCAGCTGTCAGGGCCAGCTGGCCGGTGACAGCCTCAACACCGAGGAACCGGGTATAGGCAAACGCCCCGCCTGCGCCCTGCGGGATGGCTTGCTCGATCGTCATCGCGTTCTGCGCTTGCGCATTGACCAAAACGTCTGAAGCCCAGTCCGCTTGGAACAGGGACGCCCAGAAATCATCGTAAACTCCATAGATCAATTTCCCCTGCGCACTGCCCGAGACAGCAATGCCGTTGCGGCCGACACCGCTGCGTTGCCCTCCGGCCGCACGGGAAAAGGACTCGCTGATCCGCGGGTTGGCGGTCAGGGACAAGGTGTCAAAGCTGGTTTTGGTGAAGGCCGGAGTGGCGGGCGTGGTGCCTGCGGTGACCTCGTTCACATAGGCTTCCTGTAGATCGACGTTAGCTGCGCCAGTCATGATTATTTCCTTTCGGTTCTGACGAAGGGGGCACTGACGACAGTGCGGTGATGAGGGGCGTCGCCCCGCGATGAAGAGATGTATGGGGCAAGACCGTTGCGGGCGAAGTCGATGACTACAGTGCTCGACCCTGAAGGCGCGGCGCCAGCCTCGTCCAGTTTCCGGCCCGTCAGGTCGTCAATGATGGTGTCGGCTATTGCCTTGCCCTCACTGCTACCTTTGCCGCCTTCTGTGATGATGGTGAACGACAGGACGCCTACATATTCGTGCAGGTTCGATCCCGGTGCCCCGGTTGAGGTCTGCCGCCCCTGCCCCGGGAGGATCGCCATAAAGCCCGCCTTGGCCTCTTCAGGCAGATCCTCAACGTTGATCGCCTCACCATCCAGGGCAAACGGGCTCATGCCATAGAAACTTGCAGCCTGAACGTGATTGTTCAGAACCTTGCGCTCGTTATCGTAGCTCATGGCCCTACCCGAATTGTGTTTGGAGTTCCGCGATGGTCACAGCTATCATTCCTGCTGGTGCCTGCCCCGAGTATCCGTCTTCCAGACGCCCGATATACGGCAGGTTGTTGTAGAGCGTGATGACCGGAAAATCGTCTCGTTGCTGATAGCTTCCGATAACCTGAGATCCGCGGGAAATAGCCACGGAGCCAGATGGATCAACTTCGGTGGTGACCTCTGTTCCGGAACCGCCGATTTGTACATACCAGTTCATGCGCGCCCTGCCGCTGTCCACTGGTGTTTTTTGAACCACACGCTCCAGCGCCTGCAACGCCACTCGACGTACGATCAGCCGCCACTGCTCTTGAGCCGCCGCAAATTCCCGGTCTATTTCGATCGCGAACTGGCGTGCGTTGCCCATCAGCGCACCACCACATACGCAATCTCACCAGACAGCAGAATATCCTGCGCTTTGGTTATGGTTCGGTCGGATTGCCCGGTCATGCGCAATATCCAGTTTTCTTTCGGCACGTTGCTGATCCCTTCGAGGAAAAACAGCATCTCACCAGGCCCGGCCACATAATCGGGAAACACGTCACCAATGGGCTTTTGCGTTTCCATGAGTGCTCGGCAGGTACCGCGAGAAACGGGAACCGACGTATGGGTGCCCGTGGCGCTGTCAAAGGCCCCCCTGGTGATCTCGATCAATTCCACGTCGTGAATCACACCCTGTAGTTCAGCCGCTACAGCGTCGAACGCCTCTTTGGCAATGTCAGCAACAGAAACCATCACTTAGCCCCGTGCCAGCCGAACTGTAGCGCTCTGCGCGCCTGGAACCGGTCCATCAACATAACCGCGAAGCAAACCCTCAATGGCACGAATACGGGCCTCGCCACCGCTACCCGTGGTATATTCGGTGTCCACCTCAACAGGCCCACCTTTGACTTTCTTTCGTTTCACCTCGGCGCCACTGCTGAAAGCTAACAGATCGTTGCCTTGGTTTTCGATATGGGCCAGCTCAAACTGCGCTTCGATAATAGCCTGCGGAATCTCGTTCGAGGGGATTGCAAACCCATCAGGATCCAAAACAGGCACCAATCTGGGCCATGAACGTGCTTGGGTTTGCGCAGCCTTGGTGCCAAGCCATTTGTACTCCCGATCAAGGAAGATGGCAGCCCTACGCAGATTGGCTTCCTGCGTGGCGTGCAAATCCAGCAACGTCCAGCCCATGTTTGCGGCATAGGTCTGATATTCTACCAGCGTTGCATAGCTGTCGGTCGCTGCGCCGCCAATGGTGGTGTCAAGAGCCATGGATCAGCTTTCCTCGTAACGTCGATAGTGAAGGTCAAAGGAAAGCGCAGATACGGCACCAACCAAAGCGGCGTATTGTGCTTCTGCATAGTAGTTAATCGCCATTTCCGGACCTTCGCCATCATTTCTGATAGCCACGACAGCTACATCAAGAATTTGGCCCTGCCGTGCTTCTTCAAGCGCGTTCTCCAAAATCGAAACGATACAGTCCCGATCTTCGGAGCGGGCTTCCATTTTGACGACAGAGACCATCACCCGTCCACAAACATGATCTGCTTCAGATCAGCCTTCAGATCGTCAGTCTTTCCCTTCGGCTTTTCGATGCCGTGGGCCTTCAGAAGGTCAACAACATCCGCCCGGTCGAGCGCGTCGATGTCTTCAGGGGCCTCGGGGGCCTTGCCTTCAGCGGTGAGGGATTCAGTGTCGTCTGAGATCACGTCAACTTCAATCTCGGCTTCTTCGTAGGCTGCCAGAATTTCCGGTTCGTAACCAATGATGATAACACCGTCGCATTCCAAAACACTCCCATCGAAGTAGCGCGAATGCTGCATGATCATCCGGGCCTGACCCAGAAGCTCCGCTTTGACGGCCTGCATGGCGGCAGGAACGACTCCGTATACAGCTATTGTTTTCTTGTTCATGATTCATGTCCTTCGAAACTGTTCAGACGGGACCGAAGCCCCGTCTTTATGGCTGTGATGCAGACTTACTGGGTGTTCAGAAGAACGCCGGCCGTGTCCTTGTTGGACGTGGCCACCTTGTCCCAGTTGGTTGCTGTTGCCAGCGCCGCGTCATTCGGAGACGCGCCACCATTCGCCTTGTCCCAGGTGTAGCCTTTGACCTTCGCGTTGAAGGTGTATTCAGCCTGGAACGACCGCTTGATGTTCTCATCGCCGTTGGTTGTCTCCATGTTGGAGAATAGATCCGCATTGTCTTCGATGCTGATCGCGCCCTCTACCAAACCAAGGGTGTGGTAATTGTCCGGCGCACCAGTAGTGACCAGATCCAAGCTGTCAGTCATGATGAACAGACGGCCGAAGCCATCCTCCATCAGGTTGACCGCGCCGATGTCAAACAAGCGGTTGGTGTTGGTGATGTTTTCACCGAACAAGTCGGTCATCACCTTCGAATGCATCGCCCAGACGACGATACCGCCCATCCGATCTCCAAAACGACCGGCAGCCGTGACCAGCCCGCCGCGCGTAACGGTGCCCGCTGTATCGTCCTCTACCAGCGCAGCCACACCAGAGATTGCCGCCTTGCCGACTCGCAAAGCTGCGTTGATCTGGTCGGCAACAATGCCCAGGCCGAGTTGCTCACCGATTACAACACCTGCTTCTTCGGGGTTCTTGCGTACCCAGCTGAGCTGCTGTGGCTGGAACTCAATCGGAGGCGTGCCGCCCGCGATCTTGACGCTGGTCATTGCATCTTGAGCCAGAGCGACAGGTGTCACAGCACCAGAGCCATAGGCGTTACGACGGCGGGTAAGGCCCGCAATCGCTTTCCAGAAGGTCTCGGACGAATAGTCGCCTTCGTTGCTGGCGTTAACCAGAACAATTGCGCCGCGCGATGCCTCGTTGAACAAGGCGATTTGTTGGTCAACGGTTTCCGTGGCTGCGCTGTAGGCATATTCCTCGAAAACCTGCATATCACTGAGGGACATGGGTTACTCCTTTACGTTCTCTTTTTCGCTTTGAGGATTGCGACCTTTTCCTTGGGGGTTTTTGCATCCGCCCAATTCATATTGCCGCCGGAGCCTCCCGCCCCACTGTCTGGCTGCTTCCCGCCGCCGCCCGATCCCGGTTCACTGAACAGGGAAGGGAATTTCTTAATGGCTTCGCCCACCAGATCACCCAGTGTGGCTGTGCCATTGTCCGATGTGCCGGCCATTGGCGTCTTGCCATCGGCCTGCATGATCTCGATTTTCGCGTTTTCGCCCTCGACGGTTACGCCGATGCGATCGACAAAAAGCCTTGGTAGAGCAGAAATGCCCTCCTGAGTCGCACCTTGCTTTGCCAGTTCGGTCACAAAGGCGCTTTCACCGACGTGCTTGTTCAATGCAGAAATTGCAGCGTCACGCTCGGCGGCCAAGGTCGATTTTTCGCCGTTCCATTTTTCCTGATGCTGGGTCAGTAGGGTTTTGAAATCACCCTCCTCCTTCAGCTTGTTCTGGGCGCGCTCGTCTTCGGCGTCCAGAAGCGCCTGGATTTCATCCGGTGACTTGCCCAGCTTTTCCCATTTGGAGGCGGACTTGGCCCGTTCGCGCTCTTTTTCCAGCGCCGACTTCAGTCCCGAAGTATCTTCCTGTTTCGGAAGACCTTCCACAACCAGCCTGAATTTGCCCTCGGCCTCCTGATACAGCCCATGCTGCTCTTCCGCGATGCCATCCAGTGAATCAACCTCAAATTTCAGTGTCATGATTAAGCTTCTCGCTTTTGGTCATACAGGCATCACGCCCGCCGCCGATGGCGTCACGCCAACGGCAAAAACCGCCCGGAATGGACGGTCTACATTTCAGAATTTCAGTTAGTTCAGGTCAGGAGTTCTCGGCAGTGAAAGCAGGCGATGTGCTTGGTGCCGCCGGACACTTTTCCGTTGGTTACGATGCGGCCTATCTTGACCTCCATCGTGGTTGTTGATCCGCACTTGCAGACCAGAGGCTCAGGCTCTCCCTTTGCCCGCTTTCGATAGCGTTTCGGCTTACCGCCGCCTTCTATGACGGTCAGTCGGTCGATTTGCCCTCTTCCTCCTTAGGAAAAAGTTCGAACACAGGGCCGGTTGCCTTGCTATTGTCGATGATCAAATCCCCAGGCTTCCACGTAAAGCGGTCCGCCCGATCTCTATTCAGATCAAGCGCCTTGGAAGGCTTGGTGTTCTTTCGATCATTCATTCAGCAACTCAACCCTCAAAATTCGGTTTCCAGGGTCCCAAGATAGTACTTTCATCACCATATTTCTAGCCGACAGGACCTCTTGCTCCTGAGGATAGACGCTGAATTCGGCTATATCGAGCGATTTCGACGCCTTGGATGTCTCGATCTCGACGATAACATGGTCCGTGAAGGTTCCCGCAAATTGCCGTGCAACATCGATGTTCCGAGACGCACTCAGAAAAGCCGGGTCCGTGATTTCCACACCGAATTGCAGACCAACGCCCTCAAAGACCTTTCTGGCAGCCGCGGGCTCCAAACCCCTGTACAACGTGGTCACCTCTTCAAACCGCTGATCTTCGAACATCGTGTCCAACTCATCAACCTGCTCAGCGATATTTCTGGTCATCGTACGCTCACCGCGCAGCGCCCCATTGATGTTCCTGTAATTCGCGTTGCCCGTGTACATCCGGATTGCCGGGATATGGTTGGACAGGTTCCTGCGGGTTGAGGTGTTGACCTGATCGAAGATATCCGACTCGCGGATCTCCAGTTCTTGCAACGTGTATTCCCGCCCGGTGGTGTCCACAAACTTGTCAAGGTCGAGCCCTGCTCGGAACAGATCCGCCTTACCTTGACCAAGAACATCATCCTGAATTCGGTTCGGTTGCGCCTTAAGCCATTTTTGATAGGTCAGATTTGCGGGCACCTGTCCGTTCAAGCTGGCGCGGGTTCCTTCTGGAGCCTCCTTCAGATCGATTCCCAATTCTTTCCAACTTTTCAGCACCGGGGTTGTGGTAGACCGGCAGTTGATGTGAGCTGGTGGCCTGGGCCCCTTGTCAGGTTTGTAAACCTCGCCGTCCCTCGCCCGGCAGACAGCACTGGTTCTTCCGTCAAGCGTCGAGACCCATTTGACGCCCTTTACCAAATCTTCGTTCTCTTTGAACGTCTGTTCCCGCGCCACGTTGGCGGTGTGGTTCAATGCCGTGCGAACCATCGCCTCGGCACCCCGGCGACTGGTGTTCAGTATCCCGTCCTTGAAGTCGTTGGCCCGTGTTCCTCGTACCTGGCGCACCAAATCCGCCGTTGGCGTTCCTTCGACCACCGCCATACGCACAGCGTCTCGAAGGCGCTTGAATGCGTTCTTTTCCAAGTCACTGGTCCAGTCCTTCAGCAAACGACCTTGAAAGGGCCGTGCAGCAACCGCGGAATACAACTGATTGGCAGCCGGGATCACCATTTCATGCTGGACTGGCAAAGATGCCTGTATCAACCGGCCCTGAAACCCTGCCTCATAACGGGCAAAATCGCGTAGTTCAGAGCGAAATTCCCCGTTTATGGTCCGGTAGGCCTCAACATTGATTTCACGTATCCCTTCGAGCAGCCGGTCCAGCCGTTTGCGCGAAATAGCCGTGAAGTCTTCCGTTTGCAGCCGATCCACCAACCGCTTGTCGATCCGGCTCAGCAACCGGATGATTTTGCGCACTGTCTGGGTCGAATAGCGCTGAAGGTAGACGGCATGTCGAATGTTGCCGCTTTGAATCTCCTCCGAGGCGGTCATTACGCGGCTTCATCTTCATCCAGCCCCGGCAGCGTGATCGGTTCTGGGGCCTCGTCCGCGATCCGCTCGGCTTCTTCCGCCGGATCAAGGTCATCCATGAAAATACCCCGGCGGATGCATTCTTTGATGAAGGTCGAGTGGCTGATCTGTCCGGTATTTACTGCGTTGAGCAAGAATGTCAGATCGGCCTGACACAACATCGACACACCGAAATCTTTGTTGACCTCGACGCTGCCGCCCTCTTCCTGCCCTTTGTACATGGCCATGAAGTGCAAGGCCTGTTCCAGCGCGTCTTTCAGGCTGTTGGCCATCATCGCCAGAGGCGTGGTGACTTTGCCGTGATCGATCGCAGCTCCTGTTGCGCCTGTGTTGTTGTTGGACGGTTTCCACGTCAGCTCCATGCCCAACGTGACCATGCGCTGTTCAAGGTCTTTCAGGTCATTGCGCCCAGACTCGATGGCAGCGCCGGCATGCTCAACGAATTTGACGTCGGCTTCAGTTTTCGGCTTTTCCGTCGCTATGGCCGAGTTTGCAGCCGCCTCTGCCTCGCCGTCTTCACCGCCCGGGATGAATCCTAGAAACACCAGTAATGGCACCCGGGCAACGTGCAGGATGTTTCGCTGATCCGAGGCGCTCTGCCAATGCGCGATATTCAGATCAGCAAGCTTTTCATATCGCGGCTCGGCGCGGAAGAATCCTTTACGATTTGTGTAGAAGGGCACCAGAGTGATTTCGTCCATGCCAGTATCGAAGGTGTCATGCTCCACCCACTTTCCGGTTCTTTCTGCCTTGCGGAAGAGGCGCACGTTCACGTTTCCAACAACAGCGCCGCTGTCCACGGGCAGCGTCAGCACCCGGACCTGATTTACTTCGTTCTGAACGAATTCGTCATCAGGATCGTCTTCAGTGACGGTTTCCATGATCCGAACCTGCGTCAGGACTGTCGCATTGGCGATTGATGCCGTTTTCCACCCCAACAGGTCTTCAGCCTTCACATGTACCAGATAGGGACGGAAATTCTGTGCGTCGGCCTGCGCCCTAGTCATTCCCTCCGCTTTGCGCGGGCTATCCACCAAGATGAAGGCAATTCCCGCTTCAACACCGTCCTCAAATACATCGCGGGCAAAAGAGTTCAGGTCACGCCCATCCATGTCGATGTTTTCGGCCATGTCCTTCAGGTCATCCGGAACATCATCCCCGAGCGTGACCGGTTTTGCGAAAACTCGGTCGGCGGCGTCTTCCACGGCCTTGTCCAGCGCAGGAAACAGCCAAGATCTGCTGAGGCGATCTTTGTAATCCTTGTCTGACTCCCGCTCTTCCTGCGGCAGATACGTGGTCTCGGCTTCCCGCATGGCTTCCACACCGGAGCGTAGGGCGCGAACCTTCTTCAAATTTGCGCTGCCGTGCATACTTTGCTTGGACGGCTTGGCGACGGAATCTGACATCAGAGTTTAAACCTCACTGCGGCTGTCTTTCGCCCTTTAATCAAGGGCTGCAGGGCGTACCTGATCGCATCAATGTAGTGGTTGTAGTCATCGACAATGACGGGCAGGACGTCGCCGGACAGTCGGTCAACTTTGTAGCTGTAAAGTCGAAATTCTCTGGCTGTTTCGGTGCAGTCAGGGTGAATGACCACCCGGTCAAACGACTTTATGAACTCAACGCCATCTTCGATCGAGCCTTGCCATTTCTTCACCGTTTCCATGCGCGGTAGCCCGTGCCGTTTGAGATAAGAAATACTTTCAGGGCGAGCATTGTCGGCACGGGTCAGAAATTTATCGAAACCGTCGATCCTCTTGACGATAAAGTCAGATGTTGCGTCGAGTTCGAGCCCGACCTTTCCAGCCTCATTACGAACATAGAGAACTTTGTTGTGAACGTAGCATCGGATGCCCGTGGTCGGGTCCATCGCAAAACCGAAGTCAACTCCCTGATAGGGCCCGTCCCAATCCGAACTTGGCTCAAACTCATCGACCTCGAACTTGCCCCCAAAGACCTGTGCATCCGTCAGGGTTAAGAATTCGCCTTCCCAGACATGCTCATATGTCTCGGGTCGGTTTTTGAGGTCGTCGAGTCTTTCCTCTTCCAGACCGCTTTGCTGCCACCACGGGTTGTCCCGCCAGTTCATTTCGGTGACGATGCAGCGAGTGGGTTGGCCTTCGATGAACCGTTTGTTCGTCGCGCTTTCAGGGCTCTCAGGGTTATAGCTCACCCAGTTCTCAAGATCACTTGCTCCGCGAATAGTGGGTATGAGCTTTCGCCACGCAACCTCTGAAACGCTTTCAGCTTCGTCAGTCCAGTTTAGAAGAATGCGAGACTTGGACTTTATGCTATCAAGGTTGTGGCGGAGGCCGGCAAATGCGTAGGATACCAAGCGGTTTCTTGTTCTGACGTACTTTTCCCCAATCTCGTAATACTCATTCAGCCAAGGCTCTGATCGTATGGCGGCCTTAATTTCTTCCAGTGACGATTCATCCAGGCTGTTCAGATGTTCACGGCTGGCTAGTATCACACCACTTCTGCCCGCCTCAGCGAACCTATAGCCGTAGACAGCGCTCATCTTTGCGCATCCGCCTGTCTTTGCTGACCCCCTGCCCCCTTTGAAAACGCGATGCTTTGCTGGCTGGGCAAAGTTGGCGATCATCTTGGGAGGAAGCTCAATCGTCGCTGTCGTCATCTTTCCCAGGCGCGACTAGCTCAATCGTGGTTGGCATGGCAATCTTTTCACCGGCCGAGGTTACATCGACTTCCTGCTGTGGTTTTCCATAGGCGCGATCCAGAATCGCGTTTGCAGCTGATACCCGCGCTGCTTCACTTTCGCCTGACTGAGCGATATCCACCAACGTCTGCAAAGCAACAGAACTATGCTGCTTTGCCATATCTGACAAATTCGATATTTGGTCCTTTGTCGCGGCGCTTCGGCTCCCTTTTGGACGGCCGGCGCCAGAACGCTTTCCGCCTCTGGGCATGTTTGATTTCCTTTGAATTATTTCAGCCAACGCTCCTGTTTCGCCGTGAGCGTCATTGATTCATCCTTGATTATTTGGTAGCCCGTTCTGTCTCTCAGCGAGTTGCGAGATTATTCGGAACACTATTTGTCTCGACATCAACTCTTCACTTGAGCAGTACATAATTCTGCTGGCGCGCTTTGCCGACGAATTAAATTGCGAAGTACTTAGTCAGTTCGAGCGCAAACTTTCCTACTGCTATGAGAACTCCGATCAGAACGCCCAAATGAGCAAAGATCGTCTTTCGTTCAACACTAAGTTCCAAAATATGGCATGTTGTTGCTCTAAATAGGTTGAAGCTCAAAAGCAGCAGGTAGAGCCCGCCCAGCACAACTAGGAACATCACCGCTGGAGCGATCGCGATAAGGATCATCAGATGTAGAAAGAGATCTCCCTCTACTCGATAGGGCCGAAACACAGGGAGGAAAGCCAAGAATGCCACTACGAGCGCTACAACCAAATACGCGGCTAGCAAAAACCCAGTGTTAGACGCAAACACCAAAAACCGAGCTCCCACGTAATACCCGATTACGGGGATGACTAAGAACAAACCCCAAAGCGCCCAAGGCTTGAACTCATAAGAAATGTCAGTTTCCATACCTAGTAGGTCGTCAACAAGAATAAGCAGGAAAGGCACTAACAGCAGTGCAGCTAAGTACAGCATCCACTTTGGATTCCCCCCCACAATTCTGACTACTATTCTGGGCAAATCAGGTAGACTTAGGTCATCAAAAAAGACAAACCATCTCGCAGCAAAATCATTTAGATGGTCAATTTGCCTCGATAAGAGTAGTGCGTCTACAGCTGTGAACAACGAAGCAATAAGCACACCAATACCACAAGCCAGGCTTAAGTTGTACCAATCCAATCATCTTCTCCAAAGACATCAACCCACCGACCATCTTACCGTCAAGATGCCTAATCATCAATTTTTTGATCCGACCTCTGGCTCTTGAAATGGCCCTTGATTGAACGACGACGATAGAACACAGCAGTGCCAAATCTCTCAGTTTCTCGCTGTATGAGTTCTCAACGGAGTTTCAAGCGGTCATCATCTTTCAACAGACCTCCAGGTCTTTCGATTGCGGGCTTGAACGTGTCAGAGACGAACCCGGCTCTGCCGAATTGCCCATATCGCCATTCCTTTGATGCGCACGGCCCTGCTGTGCTAAATGAGGAAATTCCGAACATAGTTCAGGCTTGTGGGACCAGCGTAAAACTCGCCCCTCGCCTCGCAGGTCTTACGGTTCCGTGTGTCTTGCACCAGATCCGGCCCGGTAGTCCAAGTTGTGTTCGGACAAGCGCAATCTACCAAACCTTGATTCAATCCACAACCCTTTGAACGATACCGCTGCAGTCTTCGCCCTTTGTCTTCATCCCACCGACAACCATCTCATACCAGACGCGCCCAGCCTCTACTCGAGTAACGTCAACATAGAAGCCTGAGAACGGCCCGGCAGTCAGCTTGGCCTTCTCGCCCTCCCTTGGGCGAATGCTCTCGATTTTCTCATCTTCCATTCTGATGATGGCTGCAGGCAGATCCATCACCGCAGCCACTTCCTCGTCTGAAAGCGCCAAGGGAACATCGCCTTGGGAAAACACCCCGACGATGACTTTGCGGTCTTTCATCACATCCCAATGCGGCTCGTACTTGAAACGGGCATAGATAATCCGGGGAATGATTGGGACAAGCTGAACTTGTTTCTGGCCCCGAATGTGCCTGGTACGCTCTGTGGTCGGGTATCGAACGACACAACGCGCATTCTGTAGCCTGTGGCGCGTTTCCCGTTCCTTCTGCGGCCTCGTGATAAGCGCATACCAAGCAGGCTCGCAAGGGTAACCAACAATGCCGCGCGCAGACTGAAACGGCCAGCTATCTCCAATCTGAAGTGGTTTGTACTGCTTGGCCATTGTCTGCCTTCTATGTTGCTCGGAGATCATTGGTCGAACCCGACGGTTTTCTGAGCTATGATTTCACCGTGGCGTCGAATTCCAGCCATGACCGTCGTGTGGTCGCGGTCTCCCCAAAACCTGCCAATCTGGGTCAACGAAAAACCCGCTTTCTTCGCCCTCGAGAACGCTTCAAAACGGGCATAGGCAATCTTCCGAACCCTCGTATGAGAAAACAAATCGCTAGGCTTCACGCCGTGTTTTTGCGCAACGATTAGATTGATGTAATTCAGGCGCGGACCCTCTTTCGGAACCTTGTTTTCCGAACCGGCTTTGTAGGCGCGGCGGGTCAACCGCTTGATCAGTTGTGCGCGCTCGGAAGCATGGCGGGCTTCCATTTGCTCAAGGGTCTCGGTCATCCAGACTTCTCCATTCGTTCCCCTTGTTGGCGGACAGCTGGTATCGGACTGGCTTTCATTTCAGCGATAAGTGTCGCACGTTTGTCAGGATCATCTTCGCAAGTTTCCGACGGGTGGAAGTCATCTTGCCAGCGGCGGTCCCTGAGATAAGTCGCAGCCTGCATCGGCGCTGCGGATGGGTGGGCTTTTCGCCAGGTGGCCCAAAACGCCTCTGCCTTCTCGGTTGCAAAGAAACGTTCGGCTTCGTTCAGTTTCGCCCAAGACATCCGAGCCCTGTGGAGGTTTTCCTTGTTTGGCCAAATCTCAATGAAATCTTCAAACACACACTCGCGCGCTTGCGCGCCTGTTGGTTCTATTCCTGGTTCCTTTCCAAGGTTCTTAGTGTCCGGATTCCGGACACGGGAATGGCCAAAATCCGGACACGGCTTTGGTTCATTTCCGGACACGGCACCGTGTCTTGTTTCCGGACACGGCTCCGCTACATCTTGTGGTTGCTTATCTACATTTTGTGTCCGTGTCTTATTTTCGGACACGGCATTTTGAGGGTCATCCAAGGTCAAAACATAGCTTGTGGGGCGCTGTTTTTTCGTCACTGGATCGACGCTTTGTACGCGTTGGATCAGCCCCAACGCCTCCAACTTGTCGAGGTGGCTATTCAGGGTGGATCGGCTCATCTCACAAAGATGAGAAAGGGTCGATTGCTTAGGATTGCATTGACCTGTGTGGCCGTTGTGGCAGTCAGCGAGATACCAGAGAACGATCTTGGTGGCGGGCTTTAATCCACGCTGTTTGATCGCCCAATTTGTGGCGGCGTGACTCACGTGGCGATCCCCCGATACTCTATTGAAAGGCACCCGTCAGAGGACAGTCGATCTGCCAAAAGCCGGATTTCATCAGCATGGGTCTCTACGCCGTTTGGTACCGTCACAGCGGAAACCACGCACGTTCCTGACGCCACATCCGGGCAGCGCATATAGGTGCCGCCGAGAAGCCACTTGTCGTCTGGGGTAGCGCCCATTTGGTGCAGAAGGTCGTGCAGGGCCTTGAGGCGGTTGTCGCTGTCCCCCAGATGATTGGCGGGCAGGCGAACGTCGGTCCAGTACCAGCTTTCACCGACAAGCGGCTTGTACCGATCGGCAGCGCACGCTTCATTGATGCGCCACCCTGCCTCATCGAACCAGGCTTTGCAGTTGACGGTCTTTCGCTTGTTCTTCCCCCTGCCCTCGTACAGTGCATTTACGGACGGCGGCAAAGACAGTGTCAGAGTGAAGCTCATCTATCCAGCCCAGACGTAGCTTTGCGGCTCCACTTCAGGAAGCAGCCCGCAGTCTTCCGGTGTCAAAAAGCCGCGTATCTTCTCAAATTGAACGTGATCAACCTCAGTCCCATCGGTTAGGCTGTACTGGTTGTATTTCATGCGACCGCTGGCAACAGTAACCATGACCTTCTCACCGGACTTGATGCGCTCCAGTACATTCACGACTCTCATCCCTTACCCTTTCGCTTGCGTTTGGGTGTGAGCTTCTGGCGCATGTCATGTATGGCGCGCAGCTCATCGCCTGTAATTCCGCGCTGCTTGGCTTGGGCCTCATACCCATCCAATTCAGCTAGGCTTGTGATTGTTTTGACGATGTCGACCTTGCCCATTCACACCTCCCCCAGAAAAGCCCGGCCCGAAGGCCAAGCAGTTGAAAGGGAAGGAAGTTCACGAATGTCTCCAGCAAGGAGATTATGCAGGACTCTCAGATTGAGCCATTGATTAGCCATAGTTCTAGTGATTTTATCTACGCAGATTCTCATAAATTCGGCGCATAAAGCCAAAATACGACCAAGGACCTCCTTATGAAAAAACTGATTTCCGCTACAGCGTTTGCACTTACATTTTCCGGCCAAACAGCTCTGGCTTTGGGCGAGTGCGCAACGATAGAAAACGATCTTGATCGCCTTAGCTGCTACGACAAAGTTTCTGGTCGCACACCCGAGACAATTGAAACTTCTCCTTCCGGAGGAGACTGGCATCTTCGTAAAGACAGATCTGACTTTAAGGACACTACCGATGTTTTCCTGTCGGTTAGGTCCAATGAGCCCGCTCAGTGTGGTAGGTATAAGTCTCCGGAAAAAGCTACTTTGATGATCAGATGTATGGAGAATACGACGGCCATTTTTCTGATCACAGAGTGCCACGTGGCATCTGGCCACGGAGGTTACGGAGTTGTGGATTACCGCATTGATGACCAGCCTGCAGGTGACAGGAACTTTGAAGCCAGCACAGACAACAGAGCGCTTGGGCTCTGGCGTGGTGGCAGCTCTATTCCGTTCATTAAGAAACTGATCGGATCTGATAAACTTTTGATGCGCTTCACCCCGTACAATGAATCCAAAACTACCGTCAAATTCGACACTACTGGATTGGATGAGGCTATTCTGCCCTTGCGCGAAGCTTGCAACTGGTAGCGTCATAGTGCGACCTCGGATAAGGCATTTTCCAGTTCGGTGATCCGCTGTCGAAGATTCGCAAGCCTCGGCTTCAGCCGCGCTTTTTCCTGATGATCTACCCGACCATCTTCCAGACACTCAGCCAGTAACCCACCTGTAGACAGGAGTTCCGTCAAAAGCTGTTGGGGTGTGATGTCCGTTGGTTCGGTCGATCGCACCTCGAAAGGCATATGCTTGATGGTTGCGGCAAAGAAGGCCTGTCCCATAACCGAGCAGAGCGACTGATACCGCTCAACCGATGGCATGGCCTCCCCTGCCCGGTAACTCTCTATGGTTCGCTGAGAGACGCCACTGGCTGCGGCAAGCTCGGCGCAGGAGTAACGACGGCCGCGGCCAACAAACAGGCACAGAGCTGATTTGAGCGATCTTTGCGCAGCATCTTGCGAAACGACAAGGTCATTGCTCATTGGAACACCGCCGATCCGGTGCCATGTTCGGCACATGTCAGGAAGTGATTTGAGTACGAGAACATTAACCGGGAGGCCGTCATTCTGCGGCCTCCGCCGCTTCAATTACTTCCTGTGGAGCAAAATGTTCAGGTCGCAGATCAATGTTACGCCTTTGAGCCTCCGAAAGAAGTCTGATCATCATGTCGGAAGGAATAAGCCCCCCGGTTCCACCACGTTCTTTTGGATACCCCCAACGGCGAACGCGAACCTCGCTTCTATCAGCCATCTCGGCTGTAGAAGAAATACCTCCACAAAGTTCGACTACTGTTTTTGCTGGCTCTAACATGATTAAACGTTATTGCGATAATCGCAATTTACGTCAAGACAATTCCTTGCGTTTATCGCAATATCTTTCTTCTTGCGAATATCGCACTAATCTAGACATGGAAAATGTGACAGCAGATTGGCTCAAAGAGAAACTCAAGGATCAGCGTGGCCTTGCCGCCGAGCTGGCAGCCAACACCAGTCTTTCATCTGATAAAATATCCAAAATATTAAACGGCAAACGTCAGATTAAACACGAAGAAGCAATGGAAATCTCTTCGTTCTTCGCTGTTAGAGACGGCGTGCCAAACGACAAATGGGGCAAACTTAAAAAAATCAGCGACACTCTTTCCGAAGAAGACGTGGATCGACTGGTTCAGTTCGCCGAAGCACTGTCTGCTTCTTCAGACGCAAAGCTAGAGCAATAACTTCATCCCTTTGTTCATCATCAAGCCGATCAAACACATCCCTCAGACGTTCAATGCCATTCATAAAATCCCCCTATTCATCGAAATATCGCAGCAGAATCCCGCGCTCGCGGAAAAGGAGGAGTGAAAGGCGCTCAAGGATAGATCCGAGCTGACCATCTCTCACATTGCGAAAACAACATACTGGAACATTTAGCGAACATCTAGTCACGAGATATGGTGAGAGGCCGCCTAGGGCACGACTATCCCGCCACCTGGGACACCAGATGTTGTAACCGTTGGGCATTTTGGGCCTCGTTTCCTAGATGTTGATTTAAAGCGCTCTGGAAAGCTGCGCTTGCCGCATGGGCCAGTCAAGGAAATCCCGGAAATACAACCAGATACTATCACTAGTGATGGCGAATACTCCAATTGGTAGTGAAAGGATGCGTGGATCTGGAAAATCAGCCAATCAAAGTTCTGCTCGTCGCGAATCGCTAGGGTGATCTGCCATGCAGACTGTCATCCCCCCTACTGAACCACACCACACAATTAACGTGTGGATATGATAAATATATGATTGCACTGAAGTCGGTGTCAGGGTGAGATTTGGGGGCGCTGCCCATACTTGATTGCCGAACTCAACCTTGTTTGATGCAGAAGTGGAAAAGGCCGCTTATCCGAGATATGGCGGAAGCGGACATCCCTGTTTTGGTTGACTCAAGCAAGTGGCCACCAAGTTGCCGTTCGCTGCGGTTACCGCACCAAGCAACACAGATGGTAGCAATAAGCAGAAAGGGAGCTTTGCAAAGTCGGTCATTGTCTCGGTTTGGGCACCCTCTGGCCCTATGCAATCAGTTTCGTTAATGCTCCATGTATATTCAGTTGTTGTTGAAAATACAGCATTGAGGAGAGGGTGTTGAGCGACAAGTTTTGCTTTAATCGCGCAAGTGAATTATTCGAGAATCTGACGTCTAGGCACGTTGGTGAAGGCTTTGTTTACCGCGGGCATAGGGACTCCGATTATAGATTGGTGCCGTCATTTCAGCGCGAAAAAAGCGTTGATGAATTCTTGAGTTTAGAGGACGCTGCTATACTCACCACGTCGAGCTGGCCCTTCCGTGTCTTCTATAGGACCGCAAATCAAATGGGGCTGTCCCTGCCAGCAGTGTCTAATGAAAAACATCAGAACTACACCAGCGAAAGCCCCATTGATGCAATAGTGGACTTCACGAATGAAGTTGAAGCTGAGTACGATTCTGATGATCTGGAAATCATGGCATTTGCACAGCATTATCAGGTCCCGACCCCTCTACTAGACTGGTCGCGATCCCCATTGGTCGCGATGTACTTCGCAGCGAGCGGCGTACTGAACGCTGTTGCCGGGAAGGTGCGAAAACAGGTGACCATAGATCAAATTGTCGATGAACAAGTCCCTGAGTGCGTTCGGCAAGAACTTCGCAAATATGTTGAGGATAAATACCTATCGGTATGGAAAGCTAACAGTCTTTCTCTAAACGAGTTGTCTCGTCAAAGGCACCTTCTGGCAACCGATACAGACGACAAGTATGCTATTCGTTTTTTCACACCGAAAACTCAAGGAAACCAGAACATCGTCGCGCAACAGGGATTATTCTCAATCCACTGCCCTACACAAATGACCAATGAGTTTCGGTATGCAAACGGCCCAGCCAAATGTCTATCGGAGGTAGTCAACGAACATACCAATTGGCTTGATGAACGTGGGAGTGTGTCCCAATTTCTACGAGAATCCCGACGCGGTGGGATGCTGACTGAGTTTAAGCTACCGTATTCACAGAATGTGGAACTGTTGAAGTTGCTCGAGGTGTGTGGAGTCCACGCAGCTTCAATTTATCCAGGTCTTCGAGGTTGCGCCGAAAGAGTTCGAGAAAAGGCTGCAATCTCTTTAGTCGACCGTTTGCTCTAAGTCCCGACGTTCGGTGGAAGTTTGGTCAACTTATCTCGCGCTGGACCAGATCTTATGATCCGAGGTGAGGCTTGGCTTGCAATGTGCAGCCCGGAATAATCGACCGGCGGCTTTGGGTTGCGATCGGACCAGTGCAAATGCAGCGTCTAGTTGGCACGTCAAGGTCTGGTAAGGGCTCTAGTTCATCCACTCTCTAATGACGGACTCAACCTGCTCTAGGCGATCAGAAACCAAGGCCGACTTGGCGCCTGACCACACCATTGAGTACATAGAGCCACCTTCGACATTTGACGCTACAAGTTCCGCTTCCTTGTTAGCGTATTCCAGCCATACATCTTGCGAAGATTTTATTTTCTCTAGACAGATTCCCTCGATCTCTGAGAGGCGCTTTAAGGCAGAAGAAAGCTGCTCTTCTAGTTCTTTCAACTCCAACCCAGCGTCGTTGTTCATTTGGGTTTGAGTTCGAGGTGTGGAGTCCTGTAGCAACTCGACAATGACCCAGTCGCAGGCCTCGATAAACTGTTGCGTAGCAGCGAAGAAACTTGGAATCTCCGAAAAATCCCAGACACGTTCAGTTGGAAGTTCGTGAGCCAGCACGTTTCGGACGTCTATCATCCGCTGCAGGTTTCTCATGTTCTGTTGGTAATCTGCAATTAGCGGTGGGAGCGGCCAGTTTGCCCTGTCTTCTGTCCACCTGGGGTGTGCTACTTTTAGTTTCGCAACAAACTCTGGTTCCAATTGCGTGAGCGCTGCTACAAAATTCCGGACATTGCTAACAGAAACAGCGTGAGCAGCAAAATCGCCGATTGAAAGGCGTTGTTGGTCTACAAACACGGCAAATGCGAGATCAATTTTCGTACCCTTGGTCAGGTTCTCGGCTCTATCGAGGTATGGCTCTCCGGAATCGACAAGCTCTCTAATTGCTTCGCGCAAAAAGACCTCAAGTATAGTTGCCAATCGCAAAGGTATGAATTCACACAGAATCGCATCTTCTTGACCACGTTCCGCAAAGTCTGATTGAAGTCGGTGCAGTTGATTCAACAATTCCAAGCCGAACCTTGGTTGATCTCCTCTGCGCTCATTCCAATCGATAATCTGCTTGTAAGTTGGCTTCTTCATCACTGCGGCCTTCGGCTTATTCGCATTGCTGATCTCATACATCTAACTTCGCATCTTATCCATTACATACGGCACCAGTATTCTCTACTTATCTGAGCCCACTTGAGGTCGTACGGGCAACATCCGATATACTGCAGGGGGGAAGCTTTAGGAACTGATGGAGGTCCGCTGAGGGCTGCGACCTGCCTAATGCGCCCGCAGCGCAGAACCGTTGTAGCAATGGCTGGTAAGGGCTCAAACCGACCTGGCTGTATGGGCTTTAACTGTAGGAGGAGCGAAAACACCTCGCTGTATCTAGCGTACTTGCCAGACGTCCTAAGCTCTTCGAAAAACTATTTTTCTTGCAAAAACTGAACTGTGATGTGCAATTACTTTCTGTTTGTGAAAGCTTGGTTTCAAGATATTTTGGAGAGATTGAATGCTTAGGTTTTTCTTTTGTTTGAGCGCTTTGTTTTGGGCCAGTGCGGCGCAGGCGTTTTGCGGCTTCTACGTGGCCAAGGCGGATGGGTCACTCTACAACCAATCTTCCAAAGTAGTGTTTGTGCGTGACCGCAATCGGTCCACTATCACCATGTCGTCGGACTATCGCGGCGAACCGCGCGATTTCGCGATGATCGTGCCAACTCCAAAAGTGCTAGACCGTGATGATATCCGCACCGTGAAATCAGAAACTGTCGATCATCTGGACGCCTACACCGCGCCACGATTGGTGGAATACTTTGATCGTGACCCTTGTTCAGAACCTGTGGTTGAAGCCCCTGTGGTCGTTGAAGAAACCTCTGGTTTTTTTGGTCGAAAACGTAAGCAGGAACCTGTTTATCAACGCGCTGACGCCTTGGGTGTCCGGATCAAAGGAAAATACGCGGTCGGCACTTATGATATCCTGATCCTTGACGCCGAACAGTCCGACGGTTTGGCCACCTTCCTGAGCAATGAGGGCTACAAGCTACCCAAAGGGGCGGAAGAAGTATTGGGAGACTACATTCAGGCTGGGATGAAGTTCTTCGTGGCGAAGGTCAATCTTGAGCGTCACAGGTCGAGCGAGACGCAGGAACTCCCCCCGCTGCAAATAGCCTTTAAATCCCGGAACTTCATGTTGCCTATCCAACTTGGCAAGCTGAACGCAGAAACGCAGCAGGATGCGCTGTTTTTCATGTTGTCTCGAAAAGGACGGATCGAGGTTGAGAACTATCGCGCCAAGCCGTTACCAACCGACACCCGAATTCCAGTTTTCGTCGAACAGATGTTCCCGCATTTCTACAAATCGACCTTTGCGCGCACGGTCGGGGATTATGGTGGTATCGTCATGGAATATGCTTGGGACATGCAATGGTGCGACCCCTGCGCGGCCGATCCATTGTCGAGCGAAGAGTTGCAGGAACTTGGCGTCTCCTGGCTGAAACCCGGCAACAGCGCCGCACAGGATGTCTATGTGACGCGTCTTCATGCACAGTATAGCAATAATCAGATGCGGCAGGACCTGATGTTCCGCGAAACCGACAATCGTGAAAATTTTCAGGGTCGTTATGTGATGAACAAGCCCTTCAAGGGCAATGTCAGATGCGAAGCGGGGCAAGAGTATGTCGCCACGGTCCGGCAGAGGCTACGGCGTGAGGCCGTTGATCTTGCCGAGATAACAGGGTGGGACATTCGAACCATCGAACGCAACATTCAGAAAACGGTGCCAAAGGGTTATTGGTGAACTGATCACCAGAGCCCTGCTAGTCGCGAAGAGGTTTAGCAAGTTTGTGTTCAAGCCTCCGACCTTAGTTCTTCGGAGGTTACTGTCTCTAACCGACGTTGTTTTTCAAGTGTGCTGGCCGATAGCGCTGTGACCTAAATGAGGGTTCATAAAGCGACCCTGTTGCGCTTTGTTGTCGTACACAACCCGTGCCTACAAAGTCCGGTATGTGCGGTTTGCGAATTGCTGCATGAGTCAAAGACTGAAGTGTGATCAACGGCAGGAATGGGCTCGTACTGTCAGTCGAAGGTAGCAGCAGAAAACCTCGTCGGCGAGCCCATACCTACCAAGTCGTTGCGATGTACACATCTGGGTTGTACTGGTGTCAAGGACCACGATGTTCCATTATCCAGAAAACATGAGGTTTCATAATGGATTGGACAGACCATATTTCTGGATGCTTTGGGTATGACTTGGCGAGCTTTGCGAGCCACGCAAGGGATGAGGAACGTGCTTTTCAGCTGCTTAGTGAATTTAGACGGAAAGGGGTCGGGTGGGCTGAGTGTTCCGAAGCGTTTGAGAATTATCTGATGGAGAAAACCAAAGACGTTGAGTTCTCAGGTCAACAGATGAAAAAAGTCAAGGATCACTTTAAGCCATGGTTACTAGACTAGCATAGTAGATCCCACCATTGGTGCCTTACGCTGCGGATACGGTCAAGCGACCGTGGCAATATGTAATGTTGCGACCAAGGTCCGCAAAGTGCGCACGGTTGCCTTTCACTTAGCGGAACTCAAAGTCCAGTTTGCGCCGGTCGCGGTTCGCTGCACGAGCGAAACCGTGTTCGATGTCGAAGGTCTGGTAAGGGCTCTTACCTTCAATCGATGCCCAGCACAGAGAACGGCAGCAGTGAGCCCATTGCTGCCGTCGACCGAGCTTCGGTCTTTTGCATGTGCGGCACGTAGCAAACCGCACTGACCGGACATTCGAAAACAATCGGCCAGTGCGCGAAGTGCGCTTGATTCTACGGCTCAGGTGCGCGCCCCACTCGTATTACGCCTTCTTCTGTGTTTCGGACGAAATACTGAACCGTATTGCCACTTGGACCAAATAGCATTGCTTTGTCTCCAAAGAGACCAGAGCCGCCAAATCTGGCTTTGACAGTTTTTGTTTGTGGTCCCGGAATATCATTTGCCTCCGCAAGTTTCCCGCCGGCATCGCAGCTCACAAAGGAAATCAAGGCACGGCCAGATGAATCAACGGGAATATCCAGCCTTGCAGGTGTTACAAAAGACTTGTCAAATTCCGGTCCACGCACAGTGCATTTTGCTGCTACCGGCGCCCCGTTGTCTTCTGCGCTGAAAGCAATGGCTCGTGTTTTAACAGCGGTAGGCGATGACGAAAGATCCTCGGGTTTAGGCTCAGGAGAGTTTGAAATTGTTGTGGTGTTACACGCGGCCAGTACGACGCAGCCCAAAAGAAAAAAAGAACGCATTGTGATATCCCGTATCCGATACTTTAGAGGTACTTACATACAGGGTATGTCCGGAGTGCAAGGTTGATTTTCATTCGTCCCCTAAACCGTTCGAAATCAGGACTAGCAACGACTGATACAAACTGGATCAGGGGTGCCAGGGATTGATCCAGCCATCATTAGCTCGATGCGCCGACTAGATGATAAGAGCCCTTACCGGACCTTGCGGCCCAGCTTGGCTGCTGCGGATGCATTAGTCCGCTCTACAACCCAAAGCGGAAATTGCCTTTCTGCAAATCGAGCGGCAAGCCGACTGTCACTGCAGTCGCTGTATTCAAGAGCCCCGAACGAGAGCAAACTTTCAATCAACTGGTTCGTAATCAGTGGATCCATCCCTTGAAAGCGTGCAGAGGTTTCAAAATCACTTTAGAGTACTGTTTTTGAACAAAAAGCCCTTAGGAGAGACGAGCTTTCAGTTTATTGGTGATCCGCTTTTGCTTTTCGGCTAACGTGTTTGCCTGATCTAGATGAAAAATCATAAACAAAATCTTCAGCTTAGGTTCGGTAGCCTCAGGTGTTGTAAAGAGTTTTCCGACACCCTTGCAGCGAGACTTGTTTTCTGGTCCGCAACGTTGCAAAACACTGATGATCGGTGTCACCTATTACGACCCGTTGACGCAAGAAAGGGCAGAAAGTTTGGCCTGGAGACCTGTACATCCAAGGCACGCGATTGAGCGCGCTCGAATAATCGTGGTGTTTAAGGGGCAACTGCCCGCCAAATTTTTGCGTAAGTTGGCTTCTGACTCAGAAGAGCGACGACTGGGACTTGGCTTTAGTTCCATGAACTGGCGTGAAGGACATTCTTTTCAAATCGGTGGCCCTGCAGTTTCGGTAAATAGTGGCCCGGCCCAGTTGTTTGGATGGGACTGGCAAAACTTGTCGGCCGGAAACGTTCCCCTTGAGACCTTGGTTTTGGAAAATCAAAGCCTTATATATGAGACAGTCGATTACACGCGTTGGGCAGAATTTTCCACACGGTTTGAAGATATTGCATTGCCGATCCTTGAAGAAGTCCTCGGACTTGTAGATATCTCGAATTTGGTTTTAGAATACGTTGATCGATTTGTTTTCGATGGTCCTGCATCAGAAGCACGGACTGAGGGTGTTTTGAGTGAAGCCTTTGTTAGTTTGCCAGAAGCTGCCCGAACCGGTCCTGCTGCATGGCATTCACATCTTGGTTGGTTTGAGGAGATTGAAGGGCATTCGATGCTAATTAACCAGAATGTCGATGCGCAAGATGGTAGTTTCCAGATGAATGGCCCTGCTGTTCGTAGCCTGCAAATTTATACGAAGACGGATTTGCGCCCTAGTGAATATGAGAACGGTTATGAAGGACTGCGTTCGGCCATGAGCGCAATGCACGTGAAGTCAAAGAAGCTTGTTTACGATATTTTGACGCCAGATATGCGCCAGCGCATTGGTATGGAAGGTTCTTGAAATGAATGAAGCAAATAGATCGAGTTCGGTTTCGGATTTTGCGTGGATTTCTGCTGCCGCTTTTATCACCGGTGTTGCTTCGGTGACTGCCCATCCTGCTAGCGCCAATGTAGATCACCACAGGCATCTCGAAAAAGCCCCCGAGATTTCTCCGTGGGCCGACGTAGCAAGTTCATCTACCGATGACTTCGTGCCTGTCGGCGCGCCTTTGTCATATGAGAGCTGGCATTTTGAGGTTTCCGACCGAATGGTTGCTCTTTCCGAAAAGCAGGACGGTTGGAAAGGGCCTGACAGCCAAAGTGCGTTGCCTTTGGCATTTGAGCACGCAAACCATCTTTTGCGGAAGTTGGCCGTAGATAGAATTGACCGTCGACCTACAGTTGGTCTGGACTACGAAGGCACATTTTCGTTTGCTTGGTCTGATGGAAATTTAAGCATCGATTTGACCGTATACGATGACGGAACCTACTCATATTTCGCGACTGATGGTGTGCGTTCTGCAACTGCGGATGATGCGCTCGTAAGTGAGCGAATGTCCCCACAATTGCTTGGTTTGCTATTGAGTTAGTCCGCACGTGCCTGAAGCTGCAGTAGATTTGCACCGCCTGATTTGGTCTCCAGATGATTTCGATGGAGATACACTTACCACATCGGCGTTCCCAAAGAATGACCTTATGGGCGGTGAACGCTATCTAAGCGTCTCTCGAACAGACATTTTGGATGCTGATGCTGAATTGAGAACGGCATCCGGTCAGGCCGCGTCTGATAGCGCAAATGTTGTCAGAGACGAAGCAATGTCAGTAATATTGAATTGCGGTGATGTCTGCGCGGCCAAGGACGACAAGGGTGTGCGGCCATTTGATGTAACTGCTGAACCGATTCCAGGTGAGAACGAAGCACACTGTGGAATCCGTAACTCCACTGACAAGCAAAGTCGTGGGTATGTGAACCAATTGCGTGCGATCCTTGTTCGACTGGCTTCGCAGCCGCAGAAACTCGAGGATTTCCTATCTAGCATGCAAGAACAGTAATCTATTGGACGAAGCAATTTTCTAGAATCCACCGCGCGCGCGGCGAATGTCCGGTCTGAAGGGCCGCGCCACAGAGAACAAAGCTGGCAACGAACCTTAGCTTTGGGCCGCTCGCACGGTTTTGCAAATCCCGCTTCCTGCGTAAGGCTGCCGCTCGTGAGGCGCAGTGCTGCTAACGCGGCGAAGGTCTGGTTGGTGGCCTTTGCTGCCAAGTAGGCTGCGGCACGGCGATTGGGGCCATCGGTCTTTCCTTAATTAATTTTCTGCAATTTTAGTCCTTCCAGTATGCCTCATGGACGGCCTTTGGTGCAAATTCCCGGACACCCTACTACAACTGCAAAACTCAGATCGGGAGCGCGCAGCAAGTCTAGTTGGAGTTCTTCTGCGCGAGTTATGTTTGGGTGCTTCTCAGATCGAATAAGCCATCCCCTATTTCCACGGATAGCTGTTCTTGATGGTTCCGCTACCTCAGCCGACTATCCATACTTTCTGCACATGAGCACCAGCCTAGGTGAAGATATCCAAGGATTGGCGGTGTTGATTCTAGTGTTGCTAACGCAATACCCAATTTAATTGCGATTATCGCAAATTTAGTTATTGACTATTTATTGCGATTATCGCAATTTCTTTCTTGTGACGAGAGGGAGACGGACATGAGACACATCCAAATCATAGAAGCGGCACAGGTGCAGCGCGGGATCATTCCTCAGACGTTTGTATGTGCCTGCTGCGGTTCTGAACTGGATCGTGACGATCACATGAAGGATCACTTTCTCGCGGAACATGAGGAAGGACTCACCAACCGTTACGGCCCGAACGTCTGCTTTGGTTGCGCGGATGATTTCGACCCGGAACAGCCCTGCCCCGATTGCGATCGTGAGGTCTGCGCTTGTGACGATGCTTATGACGCATTGGTGTCTGAACAGATTTTGGCGGAGTGATGGCGATGACCCACCTCCCCCTTTCCCCCGCGCCTATCGAGCAGGCGCAAGACCCGGCAGGACCTACCAAAGCCAATCCTGCTCACGGAACCAAGGCGCGTTCCTGTCGGGGCAATTTAGGCGCAGTCACCAGTGTTGTTGGTAACGAGTTTGCGCCAAAGGACCGTGACGGGTCCAAGGGGGTGGAAATCCCCCACACCATTCAAGCTGCCTTCGAGCGCATGAACGCCGCGCAGATGCGCCGTGACGCCCGCGAGAGCCTGCCCTTCGGGGCCAAGCTGCTGATCGGCGTGTTCTGCGGCCTGCTGGCAGTCTCAGCCGCCCATGCGCACCGAACCTATGCCCTGCAAATGAATTGGGAGCGGATCAATGAGTGAAGACAGCAAACACCCATCTTCGGAAACAGTTCGTAAGCCGGTCAACAAACATCAGGTTATTGCTCTGCACGAGCAGAATCCCGATTGGACCGCACCCATGCTGGCAAAGTACCTAGGCTGCACACCATCTTACATTCGCGCGACCGCTCAGAGAAATGGGTTTGCACTCAAGCCCGCAATAAACATTGGGTTGGTAGCCACGTTGAAGGCCAAGATCGCAGAACTTGAATCCCAACTGGAAGCAGCGCGCCGGGTGAAGCCGCATCATCACCCTGACTATGAGCAGCGATTCCAAACAATAATCGACATCATTAACGAAGAAGTCGAAAGCATGGGAGATACGGAGGGCCATGAGTGGCTTGAGGGAACTGATCGTGCTGCCGACAAAATCCTCTCCGCCCTCCAAGACCCCACACCCCAGCCCGACCCCGTTAACGCTGCGGCGCGGGTGATCCGCGATGATGATTACGCCGTATCATTTCTTTCGCACAAACTCATGCGCAGTCATGAGGAAGTGAAGATCGCCCTGCGTGACCTGACAGGGGAGAGCGAGTCATGAGTGAAGCGAAATTCACACCGGGGCCTCTACGGGTCATCGACAAATCACCAAAAGGATTTCACTTCGAGATTTCCAACGCGGAAATTCCTCATGGGAGTGCGTCAGGGTCACAGGACGATTGGCACAACGCATACTTTAACGTTTCCGGCTACTTTGGCAGCTACGGCGCAAATGTATTCGCCGCCGCACCGGAACTGTATGAGGCGCTTCAAGAGGCCTGTACGTCTTTGGTGATTGCTGCTGATCAAGTGCGTGAGGCAGCAAAGACAGATAGCCGCTGGTCGGGCGTTGACGAGAAATTGATGCGTTATGCCCGCGAAGGTCAGGACGTCTTGGCCAAAGCCCGAGGTGAGTCATGATCGACTTCATCCCCGACCTATCTCACCCCAAATACGAGGACGCGGAATACCGTCACGATGTGGGGAACATCCTCAACCTCTTGATACTGATGGTTGTTGCCTTGGCGTTTCTCACGGTTTTTTGGGCCTACCAGATCTCGCAACCGTTGTCCCGGGATTGCGAGTACGACCTCGGCGGGTGTCACGCCTCTATCCCGCCTGCCGAGGTCATTTCGGAGGGTGGCAAATCCACTCCTCAAGCGGCGACAGGCGTGCAGGTACGCGACCGATGAACCGGGGTGCTCAGTAAGTCCCGTCGCCCATCAACTGAAACGCATCAACTGGAGAAATGTTAGATGCCCCTGAAAATCACAAGTTCATACGATCCGATAGAAATCTCCAATCTGGTGATGACCATCTATTCTCAACCCGGGTTAGGCAAAACAAGCCTCGCATTTACGGCTTCAAATCCATTGCTGATTGACTTCGATCACGGCGCGCATCGCGCGGTTGATCGGGGTGACGTCGTGCTGGCTACAAAATGGTCGGACATAACTGACATGTCATCCGACGATCTTGCCCCCTATGACACCATCATAATTGATACCGTTGGCAAAGCGCTTGATGCTCTGACGCAAGACATCATTAACAGCGCCCCCAGACTTGCATCGGCGGGCGCGCTGAATCAACGCGGTTGGGGCCAGCTTGGCGTTCGTTTCAATGCCTTCCTTAGACGACTGCGTGGATTTGGTAAGGATGTCATCCTGCTGTCGCACATGGATGAAAAGGCAGACGGTGAAATCGTCAAAGAGCGCCTGAAAATTCAGGGTGGCTCTAAGGATTTAGTCCTGACCGATAGTGACGTCATTGCCCGAATTTCCATCTACAACAAGCAGCGTCAACTGATGTTCTCGCCAACCGAAACGTCATTCGGCAAAGATCCCGCCGATTTGGGGATGATGGTTGTGCCAGAAGCTTCCTCGGTCGAGTTCAAAACCTGCCTCGCTGATGTTTTGGCAAAGGTCAAAGAGGGCCTGAATGCTCTTTCTGAGGCCCAGATTGAACGCAAGAGCGAGGTGGAGTGGTTTGAGAACACACTGCCAGATGTCAACACCGCAACCGACATTAATGAACTCCTCGGTCGTGCAAAGAAGGCAGGACGGGACGTTTCAATGATGGTCGTTCAGCGCGCTAAAGAGCTTGGCTTGGAGTTTGATGAAGCAACACACCAGTACGTTCACCCAGAGGACGACCTGCCCGAGGAACCCGAGAGAGATGAACCGGAGGCTGCGTGATGATGCTCGAAGTTCTCGAAAATATGAAAGCGGACGCCGAACAGTGCAACAGGCGCCTTAGAGCGGTGACAGGCGTTGGCCAAAAGCCCAACTACGGCGCAGGCCACGGGAGAACCAAGCCTGTCATTCAAAGGCGATTGGCGGTTCGACAGATGATGCACTCCATGACCATTGCAGACATGGCAGAGCACCTTGGCGTGAGCGTTTCCACCATCAAAGGCGACATCATCACCAACAGAACGGAGGATGAAAATGCAAGCCGTAGCTGATGCCGTTGATGTGTATTTCAAGCGCGAAGCCGAGGCAATGACGACGCCTCAAGGTGCGGATCATTCCGAACTTATCGAGCAGGTCGCGGCTGAAACAGGCATCGAAACCGATGTCCTAACCGAGGCCATCTTAGACGCCTCTGTCATGGGCGCGAACTGATGCCCCATCGCGTGATCGACACCAAAGACGACCTGTCCGAATTCACCCGGTTCCTTGGCAACTTGAAACTGCCGATCACTGTGGAATGGGTTCAGGGGCGGGATCGCACCAAGGACCAAAACTCCCTGCAGTGGCTCTGGGCCGCTGAGGTCGCCCAACAGCTTGGCGACAGGGATGCGGCTGACGTGCAGGCCGACTGGAAGTTGCGCCACGGTGTCCCGATCATGCGTGAAGACAGCGCAGAGTTTCGTGAAGCCTACGAC
Source organism: Ruegeria sp. CDSC042 (assembly GCF_059610745.1). Taxonomy (NCBI): domain Bacteria; kingdom Pseudomonadati; phylum Pseudomonadota; class Alphaproteobacteria; order Rhodobacterales; family Roseobacteraceae; genus Ruegeria; species Ruegeria sp. CDSC042. Next base: position 532,075 of record NZ_JBXWOF010000001.1, on the reverse strand, counting down.
TCGATGATCAAGCCCCTGCCCTTTGAGACCAAACAGCGCGTTATGCGTGATCTGGACTTCGGCGTCACCCGCCTGATGAAGGTTCGGCAGATGGTTCGATACATGGACACCATTCAGCGCGAGAGCCTTCAAATGGGGCTACACCTAACCGAGCCGGATCCGGAACTTGCCAAGTACCAGAACCGCTATCGCCAGAAAGACGCAGCATGACGGGCCGAGCGATCAAAGAATGGATCGGCGCCACGCCTGACACGCGCGTTCCGCCTCGCGTTCGCCTGAGGGTGTTTGAAGCGCACGGCGGCATGTGCGGCATTACCGGGCGCAAAATCCAACCCGGTGACGCTTGGGACATCGACCACGTCCAGGCATTGGCCAACGGCGGCGAGAACCGCGAAAGCAACCTGCAACCGGCGCTGAAAGAGGCTCACAAGGCCAAAACTGCAAACGACGTCGCTTGGAAATCCAAGGACCGCCGTATTCGCTCAAAGCATCTCGGAATCCACCAGAGCAAGACACCCCTGCCCGGTGGTCGCAATTCCAAATTCAAGCGCAAGATCGGCGGTGGTGTGGTTCTGCGAGACGAGGATTGAACACCTTGCATGGTGCCGGGTGCCCCTTCCCGTTGGTGAGTGGCGGGAAGGGGAAAAGGAGACAACCGTGGGAACGACCAAAAGCATACAGGAGCATTCGCGAGTGAATACTGAGATACATTCGATCAGCGGCGCTGTGATCGCCCAAGCGGCAATCCGATACCGGCAGTGAGGGCCGGCTGGTCAGAAAATGACCCTACCCCATGACCCGCTTATCCCTTGAGCAGAAGGACGAGCCAAAGGAGGGAACATGAGCTTCCAGTTTCCACCACGACTGATGCAGGCAAAGGCTGCCGCGTACTATTTGGGTGTCTCGACATCCAAGTTCCGCGGCCTCGAATTGCCCTGCAAAAAAGACGGTGGAAACAAGTTATACGATATCGCCGACCTTGACGCCTATGCCGACAATCTCCCTTATGAGGGCAAACAGGGGCAAGAAAACACATGCGACAGGGTATTCGGTTGAAGGGCATCAAACGGATAACCAAGCCAAATGGCAGCGTTTATGTCTATCGCCGTGTCGGTGGGTCTTTGGTTCCCCTGCCGAATCTTCCCGAAAATGACCCGCGTTTTCTTGAGGCGTATCTTGCCGCCGGAAGTGCTGAACCCGAAAAAAAACTGCGCGCAAAAGCGGGGACGATTGCCGCAGCTATTGAAGCCTTCAAGGGCTCCAAATCTTTCGAGGGCCGCGCACCCAGCACGCAAGTAGTTTGGCGGCGTATTCTCGATCAAATGAGCGAAGCCTACGGCGTCAGCAAAATCACGGATCTGCGCACCTATCACATCAACAAGGATCTCGCGAAGGTATCAGCCGGAGCGGCCCGCCCCCGTCGGACGATCTGGCGCGCCCTTCTGGAGTACACAAAAGAACAAGGTGCGATCGACACCAACCCGGCGCGGGATGCTGTAATCTCGAAATACGACCCGAAGCCACATCAACCCTGGACAGCCGCCGACATCAGTAAGTTCCGAAAGCATTGGGCAATCGGCACACCGGAGCGACAGGCAATGGAAGTCGTGTTCTGGACCGGGGCGAGATGCGTCGATGCGCGAACCCTCGGGTGGCAGAAAGTCGAAGACGGAATACTGGAATTCGTCCAGCAAAAGACCGGCGGGACTGCCGTTGTGCCGATCACTGCCCCGCCACCGCCCCTACTTGAAACCGACCAGAAGATGTTCCTCGATAGCATCAGCGGCGACATGATTTGGATCACCACGCGCAATGGAAAGCCGCGAAGTCAGAAGGCATTGTCTCAGTTCATCAGCGCGGCCGCATCATCCGCGGGGCTGCCCGACGACAGGACTGCCCACGGTTTGCGAAAGGCCCGAGCGATGTCTCTCGTCTACGCAGGATGGACACCACACCAGATCGGGGCTTGGACCGGCCACGACAGCCTGAAAGAGATCGAGGATTACACCAGAGACGTGAACAAAAGGGTGCTGGTTTCTGGTGAAAGAAAAGTCCTAGACATAAGGAAGCGATAGTGCCTCGCAAAAAACAATCCGAAAAAGAGAACGAACAAAGAATGAATTTGGGAAACCGCTTGAAAACCAAGTGGAAACCAGCTGGATAAGCATTTGATTTGTATTCATAATATTTGTTGAATGGCGCACCTGAGAGGATTCGAACCTCTGGCCTCTGCCTTCGGAGGGCAGCGCTCTATCCAGCTGAGCTACAGGTGCCTGCGCCGTTAGCTAACCTTGTTCCGGTCCGGGTGCAACTGAAAATCGACCCGGATCAAACAGGTTTCACGCGAACAGATCATGCGCAAGTTCAAGCGCTTCGATCAGGGTATCGACCTCATCTTTCGAGTTATAGAGACCAAAACTTGCGCGGCATGTCGCGGTGACTCCGAGGAAATCCATCAATGGTCCAGCACAATGGTGCCCGGCCCGAACAGCGACGCCCTTTTTATCCAAAATCGTCGAAATGTCATGTGCGTGGCCTGCACCGTCCAAAGTGAAGCTAAAGATCGCCGCTTTGTCCGGCCGTGTCCCCTGAAGCTGAATCCAGTTCAGCCCTGCAAACCTCTGCATCGCATAGTCTCGGATCCCGGCTTCATGAGCAGCAACGTTGTCCATCCCCAAGTCCATCAGATAGTCCAGAGCGACGCCCAGTCCGATGGTTTGCACGATGCCAGGAGTTCCCGCCTCGAATTTCATCGGTGGATCATTGTAGATCACCTGATCCTTGCTGACCTCTTTGATCATGTCACCGCCACCGATAAACGGGCGCATTTCGGCCATCCGGTCAGATTTGATGTAAATCGCTCCCGATCCCGATGGGCCATAAAGCTTATGCCCGGTGATGGCGTAGAAATCGCAGCCGATATCCTGGACATTGACCGGCATATGCACGGCGCCTTGACTGCCATCCACCAGCACCGGGACGCCTTTGGCATGGGCGCCTTCGGTGATAGCTTTGACATCCACAACCGTGCCCAACACGTTCGAACAATGGGTCACCGCGACCAGCTTGGTTTTTGGACCGATGGCATCAATGACAGCTTGCGGATCAAGCCCACCATCCGCATCCACATCCACCCATTTCAGCACCACTCCCTGACGCTCGCGCAGGAAATGCCAGGGTACGATGTTTGCATGATGCTCCATCACACTCAGGACGATCTCGTCCCCGGCCTGAAGACGCGGCATCGCCCAGCCATAGGCGACCAGATTGATGCCTTCGGTCGTGCCCGAGTTCAGAACAATTTCATCTTCATCCGTTACGCCCAGAAATCGGGCAATAGTTCCACGAACGGATTCGTATTTCTCGGTCGCCAGATTGGACAGATAGTGCAGCCCGCGATGCACATTTGCATATTCTTCGGTATAAGCCCGCGTCACAGCGTCAATGACAACCTGTGGCTTCTGAGCTGATGCTCCATTGTCCAGATAGGTCAGCGGCTTGCCGTTTACCTCTCGGGACAGGATCGGAAAGTCAGCGCGAATTTTCTGCAGATCGAACATCGTATTTTTCTTCCCTAGACCGGGCCGCTGGGTGTGAACATGAGGACAAATGAGATTGAAATCAGTGCGGATAACAGAATGACCCCAAAAGATTTCAGCATCGAGTTGAACTTATGAGCTTCATTCAGGAAATGCATTGAGACGTAAAGGCTGACAAGTGCGGTCGCCAGCAAAAACATGACCATCATAAATGGAACAACCATCGAAACGATCAGCGTTACCGACATCGCTGCGATCTGAAGGAATTGCAGCCAGATCGTCAGGATCAGGATATCTTTGAATGTCGCAACGCCCCCGATAGTACGACCAACAAAAAGAAGAGCCACCACGCTGAGCAGCATCGCGCCTGACGAACGCAGAAGGTTCAGAATAACAGGATCAGAAACGGGAAGCGGTTCACCCTGCGGGACAGGGACCATCTGTTCGATACCAATTTGGATGGCACCGTTCAGAACGACAGCCAGAAAGAATGCCAGCCAGACAACTTCACGCCCGGGACGCAGATCCAGCAACCGTCTTGCCGCTTCGGCAGGGTTGGTCAGGGTCAGAACAGCAATCTGACTCAGCGCGGCCGGATTCATTCCGCATACCTTTGCGCTTGCCTGAGGCCCGAAAACCAGAACCACAGGAATACGACGAACCAGACCAACCCGACAGTGGTCATGGTTGTCCCCGGACCGATAAAACCAGCGACAAGGCCGTTCAGCAAAATCAACGGCGTCGAGGATAGCAACGCCCAGAACAGAGCCAACCTTGCGCCATAGGCAGTCCCCTTTCCGCCGAACAGACGCGCCGCACCGTGGGACACGAAGGCCAGAAGGTAGAAGAACAGCGGCAAGATAATGACGGTTCCAAGCAAGGCACCGCCCAACAGCATGTTAAGCTCGAGGTCTTCGAGATGCGCCCGCCGGGACAAACGTGGCAGTTGCGCAATGAATGCCACCACGCAGAACGCCATTACAAAGACCAAAGCGCGGTCCTCACGTTCGCCCAAATCCAGAAGCCGGCTTACAACCCGGCCTGGTCCACGGTATGTGGCCACTATGTCCGACGTTACCGGCATCAGCTTCGCCGAGAAAGCCAGCCTTCAAGGCGGTCAACCATAGCCTCCGCAAGGCTTTCATCCTCGATCTCTTCCACAGCCTCGGCCAGGAACGACAAGGTCAGCAAATTTGTTGCCTCTTTGACGGGCACACCCCGAGACCGCAGGTAGAACAGAGCCGTTTCATCAAGCGCACCTGATGTCGAACCGTGCGAACAGACAACGTCATCGGCATAGATCTCAAGCTCGGGCTTGGCGAGGAACTGACTATCATCATCCAGTAGCAAAGACTGGCTGATCTGATACCCGTCTGTTTTCTGGGCGCCCTCTTTCACAAGGATCTTGCCCTGAAACACGCCGGTCGCGCCGTTCCGCAGCACCTTCTTGAACACCTGGCGGCTTTCGCAACCAACCGCGTCATGGGTGACGAATACCGTGTCGTCATGGTGAAAGTCGCCATCTCCGACGCAGGCACCGGCCACGTGCGCCACCGCATCATCGCCGGTCAATTCGATCACCTGTTCGTTCCGGGTCAGAACACCGTTCATGGTCAGGGTGAAGGATTTGTAGACAGAATTGGCACCCAACCGTGTAAACATATGCGTCGCCGCACGACGCTCGTGGTCACGACCCTGGGCCCGCACATGGTGCAGCGAGCCACCATCGGCAATGTCAATTTCCATACATTTGTTGAAACGCGATGCCGCCGGCCCGTTTTCGAGAATGGTAACCTCGGCGTCAGTTTCGACCCGCACTACGTGATGCAGGATCGCATCCGAATCCTCGGACGCATGGCGATAGATCAGGCTGATCGGTTTCGATGGCTTACCGGTCACATGGATGGCCACTCCGTCTGATGCAAATGCGGTGTTCAATGCGGCCAGCGGGCGCTGAACCGGGACTTGTCCATTTGCTTCGAGAACGCCGTACAAGTCTTTGGCCCAATGGATATCTTTGCAGCAAATATCTTCAAGCCGGTCGATCGAAACACCTTCGAGCGTCAGATCATCGGACTCTTCGGGATTGAACACTCCGTCAACGAAGACAATCTTCAAGCGATCGAATTCATCGAACATTTGCGGCTCGTCCGACTCGAACAGCGCCGCATGCGCTGCATCAGCCGATACGAGCGTATCGGGTTGGGTGTATTTCCAGTACTCGTCGCGCCGGCTGGGCAAGCCCATTTGGCGCACACGGGCAATTGCGTCCTCGCGCGCAGCGCGAGTACATCCGGCATCGGGCAACGACAGGACAGCCAGCCGCTCCTCCGTCGCAGTCTGTTTTGCTTGGGGCAACGCCATCAGTTCACCTCGGCCAAAATGTCGGCATAACCGTTGTTTTCAACCTCAAGTGCCAACTCGGGACCGCCAGTTTTTACAATCCGCCCATCGGCCATGATATGCACGACATCAGGTTTGATGTGGTCCAGAAGGCGCTGATAATGCGTGATAACAAGGAAGCCACGCGCTTCGTCGCGCAGCGCGTTCACGCCCTCGGCAACCAGTTTCATCGCGTCTACATCCAAACCGGAATCTGTCTCGTCCAGAATGCACATTTTGGGCTCTAGCATGGCCATTTGCAGTATTTCGTTGCGCTTTTTCTCACCGCCAGAAAAGCCAACATTCACAGGGCGCTTCAGCATATCCGCATCGATCTTTAACGATTTGGCCTTGGCGCGCACCTCTTTCAGGAAATCGGCTGCCGAAAGCTCATCTTCCCCGCGGGCCTTGCGCTGTGAATTCACAGCGGTGCGCAGAAAGGTCATGTTGCCAACGCCCGGGATTTCAACCGGATATTGGAACGCCAGAAAAACACCGGCTGCTGCACGCTCTTCCGGTTCCATCTCGAACAGGTTCTCACCACCAAGGGTCGCCGAGCCTTCGGTCACTTCATACCCATCCCGACCGGACAGCACATAGCTGAGCGTCGATTTGCCCGAGCCATTTGGCCCCATGATCGCATGTACCTTGCCAGCCTCAACCTTCAGGTCGACACCTTTGAGGATTTGCTTGTCTTCTTCTTCAAGTTTGACGTGCAGGTTTTTGATTTCCAGCATGTTTATTTCCTTTGGCGTATCGCAAGAGGGTCATGCCCCCTGTATGTTCTAAATTCAGGGAAAGTCGGGATTAACCCACAGATCCCTCGAGACTGATGGCCACCAACTGCTGGGCCTCCATCGCAAATTCCATTGGCAGTGCCTGTAGCACGTCCTTGCAGAACCCGTTGACAACAAGGGCCACGGCCTCTTCCTCGTCCATACCGCGCTGACGGCAATAGAACAGCTGATCATCATCGACCTTCGACGTCGTCGCTTCATGCTCGACGCGCGATGAGTTGTTCTTGACCTCGATATAGGGCACCGTATGCGCCCCGCATTTGTCACCGATCAGCAAGCTGTCACACTGGGTGTAATTGCGGCTGTCCTTGGCTTTCGGATGCATCGAGACCAACCCGCGATAGGTGTTCTGCGCCTTGCCCGCGCTGATCCCTTTCGAAACGATCCGAGACTTGGTGTTCTTGCCGAGGTGGATCATCTTGGTGCCAGTGTCGGCCTGCTGATAGTTATTGGCAATCGCGATCGAATAGAACTCACCCTGACTTTCATTGCCGCGCAGGATGCAGGACGGGTACTTCCATGTCACGGCCGAGCCGGTTTCAACCTGCGTCCACATCACCTTGGACCGGTCGCCGCGGCAATCCGCGCGCTTGGTCACAAAGTTATAGATGCCGCCCTTGCCATTCTCATCCCCGGGGTACCAGTTTTGAACGGTCGAGTATTTTACCTCGGCATCTTCCTCAATAATGATTTCAACCACGGCAGCATGCAGCTGCGCAGTGTCGCGCTGAGGCGCAGTACAGCCTTCCAAGTAGCTGACATAGCTGCCTTTATCGGCAATGATCAGGGTACGTTCAAACTGACCGGTGTTCTCCGCATTGATGCGGAAATAGGTGCTCAGCTCCATCGGGCAGCGTACGCCCGGCGGGATGTAGACAAATGACCCGTCCGAGAACACGGCCGAGTTCAGCGTGGCATAGAAATTGTCCGATACCGGAACCACGGTGCCCAGGTATTTCTTGACCAGCTCGGGGTGCTCCCTGATCGCTTCAGAGATCGAGCAGAAGATCACACCTGCCTTTTTCAGTTCGGCCTGAAAGGTTGTGCCAACGGACACCGAGTCGAACACCGCATCCACGGCCACTTTGCGCCCTTCGGCGGGCATATCCTCGGCACCTTCGACGCCAGCCAAAATCATCTGTTCTTTCAGCGGGATACCAAGCTTTTCGTAAGTGGCCAGCAGCTTCGGATCCACCTCATCCAGCGATTTCGGCTTTACCTCCATCGATTTCGGACGGGCATAGTAATACTGGTTCTGGAAGTCGATTTCGGGATAGCTGACCATCGCCCATTTCGGCTCTTCCATCTTGGTCCAGCGTTCGAACGCGGCCAGACGCCACTCGGTCATCCATTCCGGTTCTTCATTCTTGTCCGAGATCAGACGGACGATATCGGGGTTCACACCTTTTGGGGCGTATTCCATCTCGATATCGGTGTTCCAGCCGTATTTATAGGTTCCGGCCTCGCGCACCGCATCAACGGTTTCCTGATCGACACCTTCTTTTACCTGAGTCTGGTCCAAAGCGGCCATGACTTATCCTCCGTCAGATCACGCGGCACGCGCGCGATGCTTTTTCTCTTTTTCCAGCCACGTATCCGCGAAACGCAGCACATCATCTTCTGTTGTCCAAGGGCCGAGCGATACGCGAATTGCGCTGGCTGCCGTTACCTCGTCATATCCCATTGCCGTCAGAACTCGGCTGGTCTTTACCTTGCCACTTGAACAGGCCGATCCTGCGCTGATCGCAAATCCAGCCAGATCCATCTGCATAACCTGCGTCTCCCCTTTCCATCCGGGAGTTGCAAAACACAAAGTGTTGGGGAGTCGCTCCTGATCTTTCCCGACAAAAATAGTCGCTTTCGATCCGGCCTCAAGAGCGTTCTCTAGAATATTTCTAAATTTAGCAACATTTTCCCAAACACCGTTAGCCAGATCTTTCACTGCGGCCTCGGCAGCGGCACCAAAACCCGCGATTCCAACAACGTTTTCCGTCCCGGAGCGCCGGCCCATTTCCTGCCCGCCACCAACCGCAAGCGGGTTGATGTCCAGCCCTTGTTTTAGGATCAGAGCACCAACACCCTTAGGACCGCCGATTTTATGCGCCGAAAGAACCGCCATATCCGCATCGCTCCAGACGAAGGAAAAGGGAATACGGCCAACAGCCTGTGTAATATCCAGCAACAACCAATCGGCGCGCCGTGCGCCATAGGGCCACTGACCTTCGACCTTTTTCGGTGGCAAGGTAACGATACCTGTTTCCGAATTCGCCAACCCCATTGCTAAGATGTGACCAGGTCCGAACGGGCGTTCGTTGCAGTTCGATAGATCAAGATGCGACCAAAGCGCGTCATGCGCCGTTGCATCGACGAACACATCGCAATTATTCGGTCTATTCTGCAAGGCCCGAGCCGCTTCGGTCGCACCAGAGGTAAAAATAACTTCCTGCGGTCGGCACCCGACAGCTTCGGCCACCTGCGCCCGTGCACGCTCGACCATGGCCTTTGCCGCTCGTCCTTCAGCGTGAACCGAGGAAGGGTTACCGATCTGATCCATTGCCGTGATCATCGCATCGCGCGCTTCGGGGCGAATTGGCGTTGTGGCGTTATGATCAAGGTAAACACGATTCATGGATGCACCTTTTGGCAACCAAAGGGACATGGACAAAGCAAATTCATCTTACTCGTCCACGACCGCGAACAGATTGGGAACAGCTGGACAGGGCGCCAAGTCGTTCCTGATCACATCAGAAAGCCGCGTTTGATGCAAAAACACATAAACATGGGCACTTAGCCCTTCCCACAATCGGTTGGTCAGCGATTGCGCACGACTGCCCGATGAGGCCCCGGATGCCCCTGCCCCCTTTTTCAACGCGTCTACAGTTTCGTCGACGGCGGACAGAATTTCGACTACACGGATTTCCGACGCAGGGCGCGCCAACCGATAACCTCCGCCCGGACCGCGCACTGACGAGACAAGCTCGGCCCGGCGCAGCTTTACGAACAGCTGTTCAAGATAAGGCAACGAGATGTCCTGCCGTTCGGAAATTTCGCTCAGCGTTACCAGTCCGTCAGAAGACTGAAGAGCGATATCAGCCAAGGCCACCATCGCGTAACGACCCTTGGTCGAAAGCTTCATTCTCATTCCCTTATGGCAGTTAACGCGCGAAATCATTGACGCCGCCGCTGCCAGTGCGTATCTCCGACTGACAGCGCCCTTGCGCCGACTATCACAATTAGAACCGTTCTAAGGTGTCCGACGATTATCGTCAAGTATTTCCGGACACCCAGAAGAAAAAGACAGGACCTATGCACACATGCCCGAGGTGATTTTTCCCGGACCCGAAGGCCGCCTGGAAGGCCGCTACCACCCGCAAAAGGAAAAAGACGCACCGATCGCCATCGTGTTGCACCCGCATCCTCAATTTGGCGGGACCATGAACAACAAGGTGGTCTATAATCTGCACTATGCGTTCTACAACATGGGTTTCACCGTGTTGCGGTTCAACTTTCGCGGTGTTGGCCGCAGCCAGGGCGAATATGACCAGGGCGTAGGCGAGCTGAGTGATGCGGCATCGGCACTGGACTACCTGCAGTCGATGAACAACAATTCGAAACACTGCTGGGTCGCAGGGTTCTCGTTCGGAGCCTGGATCGGGATGCAACTGCTTATGCGCCGCCCTGAGATTACCGGTTTCATCAGCGTTTCTCCGCCAGCCAACATGTATGATTTCTCGTTCCTGGCGCCCTGCCCCTCTTCGGGTCTGATTATCAACGGATCCTCTGATCGGGTAGCCCCGCCTGCAGACACCACTGCATTGGTTAACAAGCTGCATGAACAGAAGGGCATCACAATCACCCATAACGAAGTTGAGGGTGCTGACCACTTCTTTCAGGATCGCCACATGGATACGCTGATCACTGACGTAAGTGACTATGTGAAACGGCGGCTGACAGAGAACACGCGCTAATGTCCGACACGATCATCAGGCTTGCTTCCAAGCTGGCCGAAGACACAATGAAAGTGATGGACGAAACAGGAAACGACCGCTTCTTCATGGAAGTTGGCGAAGTGATCGGGGCGTCCTCACAAACATTGGAAGAAGCATTCCTGACCGAGATCCGTGTCCGGATGGCCGAACGTAAGGCCCGCAAGTTTGTCGTCGAAAAATTGACCGAACATCGGTCAAAACTGAAAGCTATAGAAAAACAATGACGCAAAGACTGTCCGCGCAAATCGACTTTCTTAAACGCGCGGACAGGTTGAAATCTGTCAATCGTGCCAACGCCTTGTTGGATCAGTCTCGCCCAGAGAACGCGGCTGAGCATAGTTGGCAACTGGCGCTTTGGGCCCTGGTTTTGGAACCGGTTGCCGGGCCAGACGTGAATATCGACCGCGTGATCAAAATGCTACTGCTGCATGATCTGGTCGAAATCATCGTAGGCGATCACCCGATTCACCTGAAAACAGATTGGAAAGCACTGGAATTGGCGGAACAAACAGCTGCTGAAGAGCTGTTTGGCATGCTGCCTGCTGATCAGGCCACGACGTTTCTGGCTCTTTGGCAAGAATTCGAGGCCGACGCCACTCCGGACGCGAAATTCGCCAAGATTCTGGATCGGTCGCAACCGATGTTTCAGGTGCTGTGTGCAGAACGGCCAAACCCAGAGCATTTAGCTGTCGTGAATGACAACCTGAAACAAGGTCGCGCTGCCTATCTGCAACAAGCTTTCCCGGACGCATATAATCTTGCCCAAGCACTGCTGAATGGAGGCAAACTCGAAACCTCCGAGCTTTCTTTGCGTTTGGGTTTCTTGTCCGAAACTGACCAACTCAAATCGGTTCAGCGCGCATCGCGTCTGCTCTATGATAACCGGTTTGAGAATTCAGCCGAACATTCCTGGCACATCATGCTTTTTGCCTGGGTCCTGTCCGAATATGCAGCCCCTTCCGTTTCTGTAAACCGCGCCCTCAGGATGCTTTTGCTGCACGACATTGTTGAAATTGACGCCGGTGATCACCCAATTCATGGGCAGGTCGACCACGCGGCACAAGCCGCCGAGGAACTTGCTGCGGCGCAAAGGTTGTTTGGAATGCTCCCAGAGGTGCAAAATCAAGAATTCATGTCGATCTGGCAGGAGTTTGAACAGGCCGAAAGCCCCGATGCCTGTTTCGCCAAAGCGATTGATCGCTTCCAGACCCCGGTTGGCAACCTCGAGACAGGAGGCGGTTCCTGGATTGATTACAACGTCACATACGAACAAATCCACAGCCGTGTCGGCACGGTGATTATTCCCGGTGCACCAGCCCTGTGGGCATGGCTGGATCCGTTACTTCGGGGTTACTTTTCTGAGACTGCAGAAAGCTGAAAACACAGCGGAAAAAGGAGCATAACACCCCTTTTCCCTGTATTCGGCAGTCGCTTAAACCGATGTACCAATCAATCGCTCAACATTTCGGGCTGCTTTTGTTTCGACGGACCCCCCGCCAGCAAGCCACCCAAGCGCAACAATAAGTGCCGAAAGAGCGATGACGTATTTTGCAAATTTCGTCATGGCGATACTCATAAAAAAAACACGATAAAACGCGGACAAAGTATCACATTGCCGAAAATCCACATAGTCGGGTAATCCTGACCCCTGACGGATGCCAGAAAACTCCTGCTATCGCTTGCGGGTATCGGTCATTTCGTGCTCAACCCAATGCAACCTTATTGAATGCGAGACCACCGTGCCCAAAGCATATCTTCTACTGCTGTTGGCAGTTGTTGCCGAAACGATTGGTACAACTGCACTTCAGGCCAGCCAGCAATTCAGCCGGTTCTGGCCGTCAGTGCTTGTGGTTGTTGGCTATGGAATTGCCTTTTATCTGATGGCCCTCACGCTCAAATACATGCCGGTTGGTATCGTCTATGCAATCTGGTCCGGCCTTGGAATCGTGCTGATTGCCATCATCGGTTTCATTGTCTTTGGTCAGAGGTTGGATTTACCCGGGATCGCTGGACTCAGCATGATTTTGGGTGGAATACTAATCATACACCTCTTTTCCGGTACAGCAGGACACTGACGATCGGTTAGGGCTGGCATATTTCGCCGAGCCGCGTTATGCGCGCGTCAACTTCCCGTTCAAAGGCTGACCTCTCATGGACCTGCGCAATATCGCAATCATCGCTCACGTGGACCACGGCAAAACAACGCTGGTCGATGAGCTGCTAAAACAATCCGGTGCGTTCCGGGAAAATCAAGCTGTCGCAGAACGCGCCATGGACAGCAATGACCTCGAGCGTGAGCGTGGTATCACCATCCTTGCAAAGGCCACTTCGGTGGAGTGGAAAGGCACGCGGATCAATATCGTCGATACGCCGGGCCACGCCGATTTCGGCGGCGAGGTTGAACGCATCCTTAGCATGGTCGACGGCGTTGTCCTGCTGGTCGATGCTGCCGAAGGTCCGATGCCGCAGACCAAATTCGTGACCTCCAAGGCGCTGGCGCTGGGTCTGCGTCCGATTGTGGTGCTGAACAAAGTCGACAAGCCCGACGCCGAACCAGACCGCGCGCTGGACGAATGCTTTGATCTGTTCGCAAACCTTGGTGCGGATGACGATCAGCTTGATTTCCCTTCAATGTACGCCTCAGGCCGGTCGGGCTGGGCAGATATGGAGCTGGAAGGACCCCGCAAGGATCTGTCAGCACTGTTCGACCTGATCGTTGACCACGTCCCTGCTCCCAAACAGATCGAACGCAAGGACGAACCCTTCCGGATGCTTGCCACGACACTGGGCAGCGACCCGTTCATCGGCCGCATTCTGACTGGCCGTGTCGAAAGTGGTACGCTCAAGGCAGGTGACACCCTCAAGGCGCTCAGCCGGGATGGAACACTTATCGAGAACTTCCGCGCCTCAAAAATCCTGGCTTTCCGCGGTTTGGGGCAGCAACCCATTGATGTGGCCGAGGCGGGCGATATCGTCACCATCGCAGGTATGAGCAAAGCGACCGTGGCAGACTCGCTTGTTGCCCCACAGGTCGAAGACGCTCTGCCCGCGCAGCCGATCGACCCGCCGACCATCACAGTGACCTTTGGTATCAACGATTCGCCCCTTGCCGGCCGAGACGGTAAAAAGGTTCAGTCCCGTGTCATTCGCGACCGTTTGATGAAAGAAGCAGAATCAAACGTCGCCATTCGCATTACCGACACTCCGGGCGGTGAGGCCTTCGAAGTTGCGGGACGCGGCGAATTGCAGATGGGTGTTCTGATCGAAAACATGCGCCGCGAAGGGTTCGAGCTGAGCATCTCTCGCCCACAGGTCCTGTTCCGCGAAGAAGACGGTCAGCGCCTAGAGCCCATCGAAGAAGTCACCATTGACGTGGATGACGAGTATTCCGGCTCGGTCATTGAAAAGATAACAGGTGTCCGCAAAGGTGAATTGGCCGAGATGCGGCCTGCTGGTACAGGCAAAACCCGCATCATCGCCCATGTGCCGTCACGCGGGTTGATCGGTTATCACGGTGAATTTCTGACAGATACACGCGGTACTGGCGTTTTGAACCGTGTGTTCCACGACTGGGCACCGCATAAAGGGCAAATTCCGGGCCGCCGCGCAGGCGTTCTGATCTCGATGGAGAACGGACAGGCAGTTGCCTATGCCCTTTGGAACCTCGAAGAGCGTGGCCGCATGTTTGTTGGCCCTCAGACCGATGTATATCAGGGTATGGTTATCGGCGAGCATTCGCGCGACAACGATCTTGAGGTTAACCCGCTGAAGGGGAAAAAGCTGACCAACGTCCGGGCCAGCGGATCGGATGACGCTGTGCGCCTGACACCCCATATTCAGTTCTCGTTGGAAGAGGCGATCGCCTATATCGACGATGACGAACTTGTCGAAGTGACCCCGAACGCAATCCGTCTGCGCAAACGCTTTCTGGATCCGCACGAGCGCAAGCGTATGGCAAGATCTGCCTGATCATTGCAGTGATGCAGTTCACAGATTGGAAACAATAACACAATCGTGACATATTTGCGCACACGCGTATTAAGGCCCATCCTGGAAGGCTCGCTCTCAAAGCGGGCCTTCTTTTTGTTTTACCTACACTTTCTTCTTTAGGTTGTTTCACTTTTAACATTCACAATTTTAGGAAACTTGTAATTCTGGCTCAAAAGGGATGTATTTGTGTCCAAAGTATGGCACCTGTTTGCCTGCCAAGTTTTGAGTAATGAGTATCAAGGAGTAGCGCCATGCGCATTAAGTCTCGCTTACTTTCAATAGTATTTGTTTCAGCAACATTCCCAGTTATTTCAGCTGTATCCGCTTCAGCTTCAGACATGTGTACAATACGAACAGCCAAACAGTCGGTATCGACTGAAACGCTTTGTGCATGTTCTGTTGTAGACGCCCGGATGCTGCGCTATTTGCAGCGACGCTCAGATTTCGAGGACATCTTGTCCCGTACATTGGAGAGTTGCCCAGCTTTTGCAGCAGTTCTAACTGACTTTCCAACCGCATCTATTCTCGGAAATGAGCAACGATCAGGAGACGGCCCTGCTGATGAAAATGGCGGTGGTGGTTCAGGCGGTGGCGGCGGCGGCGGTGGTACCGGCGGCGGCGGCGGCGGCGGTGGTACCGGCGGCGGCGGCGGCGGCGATGGTGACGACGGCGACGATGGTGATGACGGCGACGGTGGTGACGGCGGCGACGGTGGTGACGGCGGCGACGGTGGTGACGGTGGTGACGGCGGCGACGGTGGTGACGGCGGCGAAGGTGGTGACGGCGGCGAAGGTGGTGACGGCGGCGAAGGTGGCGGCGGCGGCGAAGGTGGCGACGGCGGCGAAGGTGGTGACGGCGGCGAAGGTGGCGACGGCGGCGAAGGTGGTGACGGCGGCGAAGGTGGTGACGGCGGCGAAGGTGGTGACGGTGGACCCAAGGGCAACCGTTCTGGCCATAGCGACGGAACCAATCCAGGCGGCCAATCTCAGAACCCGAACGGTACCAACAATCCGGGCAACCCCAAGTAAGTTAATTTAGGTACTACAGAAAATGGCGAAGCAGCAGCTTCGCCATTTTTGCATTCTAACCAGCTGAGATTAGCTTTCCTCAGCTTCTGCCGAAGACCCCAACCCATTTACTGGGCCGCCGAGGGTCCTGCATCCGCAGAAACAGATATCGTGTCGCCGACCAGGGCTTGATGCGGTTGGTCAAGTTATCCAGAACCAGATCGCCACTGGCCGAGCGATAAACCAAAACCGCATGAGAATTTCGCTGCGTATCCAGTACAGTTGCGATCAAAAGTTTGCTCGGATCGACGCCCGCACGGATAAGATCCCTTTTCTTCAACAGAGCAAAGTCTTCGCAATCTCCACCGCGCGAAGTCGGCAGTGCCCAACGTTCACGAGTTCTATATTGGGCCTGATCAGTAACTGAGCGGGTGGTCGCGTTTACCTGCCGGTTGACCTTTTTGATGATCTGCATCTCTTGCTGGCTCGACATTGAATTCGAAGCCTTGCTGGAACATGCCCAAGAGTATTGACGGCACAGTTGCCGCGCTCCAGACGGCGGGGGCGAAGATGCGACTGTGCGGATAAAGTTGCCTTCCCGCGCTTGCGCATCTGGTGCCATAACCGAGGACCCCAACGCCAATGCGAGGATTCCTAAAGTTCTACCAAAACCAGTCCAGATCCGCGCATTAACGGCCCTAAATTCCGTACCCATGGTCGCCATGCCTGTCCCTCGATCCGTGTTTTCCCTGCGATTGCCGCAAAACAGGACCATATTCCGTTTTCCGAAACTATCGGTAAACACGCCTAATTGTGCAATCTGTCTCAAATCTTGCAACTAAAAGAGGCGGAATTCCGTCATTGAAAATGGCATTTTTGGGTAAGAATCTGGCGCTGCTCGCCACATTCGAAACACGAACCCTTTGGCAGGCTCGACATCAAGACCCGCTAACTACTTGTAAATAAAAAACTTATGGGACTTCAGGTCGACGCTTGCCGCAACGTCATAATTGGGCGGCCATCTTTTGGCTGAAAACCGCCCAATGAATAAGCTGACAGGGGTATTAAATCCCTGATCGCACGGGGTGATTCTAATCTGTGATCTCTACGACCACCAATTCCCGCTCACTTGCACCACGCGCGTGATCCAGTGCTTGCTGATATTCCACCGAATTATAACACTCTACAGCGGCTTCCAATGAGGGGAATTTGGCGACAACGTTGCGCGGCCGTTCTTTGCCTTCCAACTGCACGTATCGCGCAGCACGCGCGATAAACGCACCACCGTGTTTGGCAATCGCTGGCCCGGCGAGCTCGGCATATTTTCCATAGGATTCGGCGTCAGTAACACTGACATGTGCAATCCAAAGTGCGGACATTTTGTTAACCTCCAAGAATATTCTCTGCAGCCTTGATAGCGGCATCAGCATTCGAAGCGTCCTTGCCACCACCCTGCGCCATGTCAGGGCGTCCACCGCCACCTTTTCCACCAAGTTCAGCAACCGCCGCCCGAACCAGATCCACGGCCGAGATTGCATCTGTCAGATCAGCTGTAACACCGGCCGCGACGGCTGCTTTGCCGCCGGTATCCGCTATCAGCAACACAGCACCCGATCCAAGTCGGCTTTTGTGTTCGTCGATCAGCGCGGGTAAGTCCTTGCCAGATACGCCAGTAAGGGACTGAGCCAAGAACGAGATACCGTTTACCGTTTTGGCCTCAGCGCTACCGCCCTGCCCCGAACCACCAGCCATCGCGAGATCGCGGCGCAGCTGCGCAACTTCATTTTGAAGGGATTTACGTTCATCCAACAGAGCTTTGACACGAGATACAACGTCATCCGGTTGCGCTTTCAGCTCAGATGCGATCTGCCCCAAACGTTGGTCCTGGTCGGTCAGGTAAACCATGGCTTCGTCACCGGTAAGCGCTTCGATCCGCCGGACACCGGCACTGCTGGCGCTATCCCCCAATACAACAAGCGCGCCAATATCACCGGTCTGGCGAACATGCGTTCCACCACACAGTTCGATCGACCAGGTCTCACCATCCTGGCCTTTGCCAGTTGGCGCTTTGCCCATCGAAACCACGCGAACTTCGTCGCCGTATTTCTCACCGAAAAGGGCCTGCGCACCCAGTTCCCGGGCATCATCTGGTGTCATGATCCGGGTCTCGACGGTCGAGTTCTGGCGGATGAAAGCGTTGACCGAGCGTTCAACTTGCCGAATTTCCTCGGGGCTCATCGCCTTTGAGTGGCTGAAATCAAACCGCAGCCGGTCGGCGGCATTCAAAGAGCCGCGCTGCGCAACATGGTCACCCAGTGTTTCCCGCAATGCTTCGTGCAGCAAATGTGTGGCCGAATGGTTGGCCCGGATGGCGGTGCGGCGAACATGGTCTACCTCAAGCTCAACTGCGTCTCCCTTGGACAAGGTACCGTGATCGACCGTGACCCGATGAGCATAGATTTTGCCATCCGCAAATTTCCGGGTGTCCTCGACCCGCGCGACATCATCACGCTCTTCCAAACGACGAATTTCGCCGGTGTCTCCTATCTGACCACCGGATTCACCATAAAACGGGGTTTGGTTCACAACGACCCAGCCGGAACAACCTGTCTCGATCTTGTCGACCAAAGCGCCATCCACGACCATTGCCGCGACCTGTCCTTCAGCCTTTTCTGTATCGTATCCAAGAAAATCCGTAGCGCCCGCGATATCCAGAACGTCAAACCAAACGGCTTGGTCCGCTGCTTCCCCCGATCCCGCCCAGGCAGCGCGTGCCTTGGCCTTTTGCTCGGCCATCGCCGTATCAAACCCGTCGGTATCAACCGTCCGGCCTTTTTCACGCAGTGCATCTTGTGTCAGATCAAGCGGAAAACCGTATGTATCATACAGCTTGAAAGCGGCCTCTCCAGACAGTGCCGCACCCTCTGGCAGGTCAGAGACCTCGTCATCCAACAACTTCAGGCCGCGATCCAATGTTTGCTTAAAGCGGGTTTCTTCCAGCAACAGCGTCTCTTCGATCAGCGACTGAGCCTGGCCAAGTTCGGTGTACTGAGCACCCATCAGTTGGACCAATGTCGGCACCAGCTGATACATCACCGGATCCTTCGCACCCAACAGATGCGCATGCCGCATCGCACGACGCATGATCCGCCGCAGCACATAGCCGCGCCCGTCATTGCTGGGCATTACCCCGTCTGCAATCAGGAACGAGGTCGACCGCAGGTGATCCGCAATCACGCGGTGATGTACGTTCTGATCTCCATAGGGATCGACATTGGTGGCACTCGCCGAGGCCTCGATCAGGGTCTTGAACAGATCGGTGTCATAATTGTCATGGCTTCCTTGCAATAGGGCACCAATCCGCTCCAGCCCCATCCCGGTGTCGATAGACTGCATGTCGAGCTCGACCATCGAGCCGTCCTCGAACTGTTCGTTCTGCATGAAAACGATGTTCCAGATTTCGATGAACCGGTCACCGTCTTCCTCAGGCGAACCCGGAGGGCCGCCCCAGATATGATCCCCGTGGTCGTAGAAAATCTCGGTGCAGGGACCGCACGGGCCGGTCGGTCCCATCTGCCAGAAATTGTCA
This sequence comes from Ruegeria sp. CDSC042, assembly GCF_059610745.1. Taxonomy (NCBI): domain Bacteria; kingdom Pseudomonadati; phylum Pseudomonadota; class Alphaproteobacteria; order Rhodobacterales; family Roseobacteraceae; genus Ruegeria; species Ruegeria sp. CDSC042. The sequence goes on along the minus strand of NZ_JBXWOF010000001.1, from coordinate 512,782 downwards.
CTGGTTGCGATACGGATGATCCGATCTTCGGGGACGCCCACCTTCTTCCATATCTCGAACGCTTCGTCATCGGTGTGGTAAACCGTTGTCAGAAGGCGGTTTTTATCGACTCCGAATTCCTTGGTGATCAATTCCCATGCGAATGGAATTGCTTCGGGCTTGAAGTAGTCGCCGAACGAAAAATTGCCCAACATCTCAAAGAATGTGTGGTGACGCGCAGTATAGCCGACATTGTCCAGGTCGTTGTGCTTGCCACCGGCCCGAACACATTTCTGTGCTGTCGTCGCGCGCTGATAGTCACGGGCTTCGACACCGGTGAACAGGTTTTTGAATTGCACCATACCCGAGTTGACGAACATCAATGTCGGGTCGTTGCGTGGCACCAGGGGACTGGATGCCACTACTTCGTGTCCCTGTTTGGCAAAGTAGTTCAAAAAGGTCGATCGGATTTCGTTCAACGTTGACATGGGGCTCTCTCGGCGCGCAAACAGTTTGTTTCGAAAAGGGTTTATCCCCGTCCCCCGGGATAGTCCACAGGCGAGCGTCGCAGAACGGAACAAGGCGGCCCCTGCGGACCGCCTTGTTCGAAATTATGGTCAGTTCCTAGGAAAGAGCGGCAAATGTCGCTTTCTTCCCGGACCTATTATGCCTCGAGGATATCATCCTCTTCCGCGCCAGGCGGTACATCGAATTCCAGCCCATGTGCCGCGCGAATCTTGTCCTCGATCTCAAACGCGATGCGGTTGTTGTCGCGCAGATACTGCTTGGCATTCTCACGCCCCTGCCCGATCCGCTCATCACCATAGCTGAACCACGAACCCGATTTCTCGACCACACCGGCCTTGACGCCCAGATCCAGCAGCTCGCCCATTTTACTGATGCCTTCGCCATACATGATGTCGAATTCAACTTGCTTGAAGGGCGGTGCCACTTTGTTTTTAACGACCTTCACACGGGTCTGGTTGCCAACAACCTCATCCCGGTCCTTGATCGCACCGATCCGACGAATATCCAAACGGACCGAGCTGTAGAATTTCAGGGCGTTACCACCGGTGGTGGTTTCCGGGCTGCCGAACATCACGCCGATTTTCATCCGGATTTGGTTGATGAAGATCACCATACAGTTCGAGCGGCTGATCGAACCCGTCAGTTTACGCATTGCCTGGCTCATCAGCCGGGCCTGCACACCAACGCTGCTGTCGCCCATATCGCCTTCGAGTTCAGATTTCGGCGTCAGCGCCGCGACCGAGTCAACCACGACCATGTTCACCGCGCCCGAACGGACCAGCGTATCGGTAATCTCAAGCGCCTGTTCGCCGGTGTCGGGTTGCGAAATCAGCAACTCGTCCAAATCGACGCCCAGTTTGCGCGCATATTGCGGGTCCAACGCATGTTCCGCATCGACAAATGCGCATACACCGCCATGTTTCTGCTGTTCTGCGATGCAGTGCAGTGTCAGCGTTGTTTTGCCTGAACTTTCCGGGCCATAGATTTCAACGATCCGGCCCATCGGCAGGCCGCCGATTCCCAGAGCGATATCCAGACCCAGCGATCCGGTCGAACTGGCGTCGATGTCCTGTTTGGAATCCTCGCCCAGCTTCATGATCGAGCCTTTGCCGAACTGCCGTTCGATCTGTGCCAGCGCGCTGTCGAGCGCCTTTTGCTTATCTGCGTTTTTCTTGTCGCTCATCGTCAGAAGATCCGCCATTGTCCTGTCGCCTTCCCTTTTGTCACACCCTTGAACGGGCGGCAATCGCTGCTTTGTTCGCCTCTTGTTCCTTATGGGACCAAAAAGAGAACATTTCAACTAAAACTTACATTACTTACTGTTCTGCAATTGTATTAAGGAGTCGTTTACGCCAATCTGAGCTGGAGATAATTACTGCCGATGGACGAATAAATGCTTGTTTTTTATGAAGAACGCCTTGCGTTTCTGGCTGTCCCAAAAACCGGCAGCACCGCTTATCATACGGCTTTGCGGGACCGTGCCGATCTGGTTGTCACCGATCCGCCAGATCTGAAACACGCACCTGTCCGCCGGTATGATCGGTTTTTCCAGAACATTTTCCGTAAAATGTACGATACTGAGATGGAAATCATGGCGGTTGTTCGTGAACCGGTCGATTGGCTGGGCAGTTGGTACAGGTTTCGCGGCCGCCAAGAGCGTCTTGACCACCCGCATTCAACACATGACCTGAGCTTTGATGATTTCATCCAGGCCTATATGCGCACACCCCGACCTGAATTTGCCGATGTCGGCAGTCAGAGCCAATTTTTTCGCACCCGCAACAACGGGCGTGGCGCCACCCATGTCTTCAAATATGAAAACCAGGACAAAATTCTCGATTTCCTGCAAAACCGCTTGAATATGGATATCCGGCTGCAACGCGAAAACGTGTCACCCACACGAGACCTAACACTGGGCGCAGAGACATTGACCAAGTTCCGCAACACACACTCCGCGGAATTCGATTGCCACGCCTCGGCACTTTGAAACCCTAATTGATCTGCTGAAAAACAGCTTCGGTCAGTTGGTTTAGTGAAAATGGTTTGGGCAGGAAAGTTGAATCGGAAATCTCTGGTCCGGAATCGCCAAACGCACCCTCTGTGTATCCAGACATGAATATGACCCGGACATCTGGCCTGCTCTGCTTAGCCATACGAACCCAGGTCGGACCATCCAATCCGGGCATGACCACATCGGTGACGAATGCGTCAACATTCAATGTGCCATCTTCGAGAAGCCTCAGAGCCTCTTCTCCCGAATCGGCCTCGAGCACAGTGTAGCCTTTCAACCTCAGTGCGCGGGTAGCAAAGGCCCGAACCGGGGCTTCGTCTTCGACCAGCAGCACGACACCCTCACCCTGGCGAACCGTTGGATTCTCAGGGGATTGCGCAGGCGCTGCCTCGGTTTTTTTGGGGGCGGTTGAAACCGGCAGGTACACAATAAACTCGGTCCCTCTCCCCTGAATGCTGTCGACAAAAATAAAACCGCCGGTTTGCTTTACAATTCCGTAGACAGTCGACAGGCCCAAACCTGTCCCCTCACCCGTGCGTTTGGTTGTAAAGAAAGGCTCGAACACTTTCTGTAGCTTATCGGGGGCAATCCCCGTACCGCTATCAATGACTTTGACGGTGACGTATTCACCAGGTTGTACCGTAGCGCGATCCCTTGTGAAGCGTTCTGTCAGCACGACCACTTCGGTTTCGATCCTGACCTCACCACCTTCAGGCATTGCATCGCGGGCATTTACGACAAGGTTCATCAACACCTGCTCTAGCTGGCGTTTATCCGCACGAACCGCTTTCAGAACGGGATCGTGGCTGAGTGTCAGCTTAATCTTTTCTCCGACCAGACGATTTAGCAGATGAATAAGGTCTGAGATCGTATCTCTGAGATCCAGGATTTCCGGCTGCAAAGTCTGTTTGCGCGAAAAGGCCAGCAGTTGGCTCACCAAAGCTGCAGCACGGTTTGCGTTCTGATTGATTTGTACAAGATCCCCGTAGTCAGGGTCATTCTGGTCGTGCCGCAAAAGCAGAAGATCGCAATGTCCGGAAATCGCCGTTAGTAAATTGTTGAAATCATGCGCTACACCCCCAGCCAGTTGGCCAACGGCCTGCATTTTTTGTCCCTGCACAAATTGCGCCTCTAAAGTCTTGAGTTCGGTAGCATCATTCAGAACCGCAATCAGTCTGACTTCTCCCTCGCTCAGCACACGTTTCAATGTGACCTGTACGAATATCTCGCGGTCTTCCCGTGTCAGCCTCAGGAATTCAGATCGTGGAACGGCGCCCTCATTTGAAGCCTGCGTCAGCCAATCCAGAACCGGATACCCCAGACCATGCATGATATGCACAACATTGGATTCTCCGGGCTCTATGTTTCCGACAAGACGCGTTGCCAGCCTGTTGGCCTCAAGGATGCTCCCGTCGGGAGACAGGGTCATTACCGGGACCGGAAGATCCACAAATGACGCGCCAATTCCACTTTCCTGTGCACGATCAAGCGGTAGAACAAGCAAATCGCGCGTGGTTCCCGACCGAGACAGTTCGGCCATCGTAGCCGGAATTGGCCCCTGTGCCGTCTGTACCTGCACAACCTCACCCAATTCGGGCTGCGCGCCAGTCAGAACCTGTGCAAGGTTGTCGGGTCGTTGCCCCAGGATTTGTTCCGCCGCCCCGTTGATCCGCAGCAATGCTCCGTTTCTGCCTTCAGTCAAAATGGGCACAGGCACAGCATCCCACTGACCTGTTCCATCCAGATGAAACCGCCAAAAGAAAAAATTATTCCCAACACCGAGAACAGAAATCGGTACGGTTGTCTCCAAAGTGACAACGTCTTCTCTTGCACGGCCATGGATCTCGGCCAAAGACTGCAGGCGCAGCAGAATTGCCGACGGGTTGGCAAAAATAGACTTTAGACCTTCATCCAGCCGGTTGCCGGGAAAAACATGGAGCTGAGCCCGGGCATGAGAATTGCAAATCAGAACATCACCCTGTGCATTGGCAATCGCGCAAGGGTACAGTTCTTCTTCGGCAAAAACCTCCATAACCCTAAGCTCTCGACGTACCGAGTCGTCGGAAATCAGCGCCCTCACCACGACCAACAGTGATGCAGAAAGCAAAGACACACCTGCCACCACAAGGCCGAGATTCCAGGCTTGGGGAATGATTCCTGCCAGCGGCAGCAGTGAGAGCAACACCCCTAGCGCAACCAATGGTGCTAGACGCAAACCGCTTGGTGAATTTCGTAACTTTGGGTCAGAATAGAAATCTGCGGTATCGGACATTAAATACTCAACTTGCCGGGCTAGGTGTAACCCAACGCAAAAGGGTTAACGCCCACTTAACCAACAAAGTGAGCAATTCTCCTTTAGGTTGCTATTTGTCCGCCGACTACCGCGTCAAGTGTGACGTGAAAAACCCGTCAGTACCGTGTGATACATACCACGTTTTGCGAAACGTCTCGGTCCATTCGGGGTGCGCCGCCACGAACGCATCGACCACTGCACCGTTTTCGACCTCGAGCATGGAACATGTTGCATAGGCAAGAACACCCGCTGGCCCCACCAAAGTCGCGACATCATCAAGGATCGTCCGCTGCGTTTCCGTAAGCCGGTTCAGTCCTTCTTGTGTAAGAGACCATTTTCCCGCCGGGGCGCGACGCCAGGATCCGCTGCCTGAACAGGGGGCATCCGTCAGCACAATGTCGAATGGTGTCTGCGCAGAGATCTCGTCATTGGTCAGGAGCGTTATCTGTGCACCCGCTCTTTCGGCTCGGGCGGGCAAATCACGCATTCGCGCCGCATTAACGTCATGCGCGAAAACATCTACACCGTGATGCGCGGCCAAGGCCAAGGCTTTGCCGCCGCCGCCGGAACAATAGTCCAGAACCCGCATTCCGGGGTTTAGGTCCAATGATTCAACGACGGCCTGGCTCGCCGCATCCTGCAGTTCGACCAACCCATCAGTATAGGCGCGGCTTCCTGAGATTTTCCGCTCGCCCTCGACAACTTCGAGTGCGGTCGAACAAGCGGGATGTGGCCTCGCTTGGATGCCGTCCGCCAGCAAGACCGAGACCGCCTGATCGACACTCGACTTAATCAGATTGACCCGCAAATGAACCGGGGCTCGAGCGCGCAATGCCTCGGCCACTTGAAGGGTCAAATCACCCAAAGACTCTTGAAAGGTTGGCCAAAGCCATTCCGGTATGTCGTATTTCTGGGCGTCGGATTCACATGGTTTAGCCTGTTCGTGTTCTTCCAAACTGGCTGGTGCGTACCCTTCGCCATTGAATATCTGATCCAGATCGACTTCTTGCATGCGCATCGCGCCGATCATCAACCCCCGACCGGTTTCCGCCCCACCTGCCGCTGCAAATGACCTTTTGCACCGCAAAGCACCAAACACGTGGTCGCGAATAGCAGCCCTGTCTTTGGAACCGGCGAAACGGCTTCGCCGCGCCCAACCTGTCAGGGCCTTTTCGACCGGGGCACCCGAAAGAATCTGATCAAGAATTTCGATTGAGGCCTGAACACGTGCGGCGGGGGTCATTTCATTCTCCGTTATAGTGCAGGGCAAAAACGCAAAGCGGCGCCCTCACCGGGGCGCCGCAGTTCAGGTTCCGGCAATTTACATCACTCGATAATTCGGGCTTTCGCGTGTGATTTGCACGTCATGCACATGGCTCTCCTTCAGGCCAGCCCCTGTGATTCTGACGAAGTTGCAGTTCTTTCGCATCTCTTCGACCGTGGCGCAGCCGGTATAACCCATGGCTGCGCGCAGGCCGCCGACCAGTTGATGCACAACCGCGCTGGCCGAGCCCTTGTAAGGCACCTGCCCTTCGATCCCTTCGGGCACCAGCTTGTCGCTGGCGGCATCCTTCTGGAAATAGCGATCCGCAGAGCCACGTGCCATCGCGCCTAGGCTGCCCATGCCGCGATAAGATTTGAACGACCGGCCCTGATACAGGATCACTTCGCCCGGGCTTTCATCTGTTCCTGCGATCATTGAGCCAACCATGGCACAGGACGCACCCGCCGCAATCGCCTTGGCAAAATCGCCCGAGAATTTGATACCACCATCCGCGATCACCGGCACATCGCCGGCGGCCGCGGCGCAATCCATGATCGCAGTCAGCTGCGGCACGCCCACACCGGCAACCATCCGCGTAGTACAGATCGAACCCGGCCCGATCCCCACCTTGATGGCATCCGCGCCTGCGTCGATCAGCGCCTTGGTTGCGTCCCCAGTGGCGACGTTACCGGCAATGATCTGCACCTCGTTCGACAGGGTCTTGACCCGCTTCACCGCGTCCAGCACCCCTTGAGAATGCCCATGAGCGGTGTCTACAACGATAATGTCGACACCGGAATCCACTAGTTGTTCGGATCGTTCGAAACCAGAGTCACCAACCGACGTCGCTGCCGCGACTCTCAGACGCCCCAGCCGGTCCTTGCAGGCCGTTGGGTTCAACACCGCCTGTTCGGTATCTTTCAAAGTCAGCAGACCCGTCAGCTTGCCCGCCCCGTCCACAACCAGAAGCTTTTCGATCCGTCGCGCTCGCATCAGGCTTTTGGCCTCTTCCAGATCGGCGGGTTCCTGAAGCATCGCCAGATTGTCCGAGGTCATCATCGCGTGAACCGGCGTATCATCCGAGGTCGCAAAACGCATATCACGGTTGGTCAGAATACCGACCACGCGGCCTTCTTCGTCCACCACGGGAAAGCCGGTGAAGTTATAACGCTGCACCAACGCGTTGGCGTCCGCCAGCGTCTGATCCACCCGCAGTGTCACCGGGTTGTAAACAATACCGGATTCAAACCGTTTGACCCGGCGCACTTCGCGGGCCTGTTCATCCACCGTCAGATTCTTGTGCACCACGCCGATGCCGCCCGCCTGCGCCATGGCGATGGCCATGCGCGCCTCGGTCACCGTGTCCATCGCCGAGCTGAGCAGTGGGATGTTCATGGTGATTTCCCGCGTCACGCGCGTGGTCGTATCCGCCGTGGCCGGCAGCACAGAAGATGCGCCCGGAACCAGAAGAACGTCGTCAAAGGTGAGTGCCTCACGAATCTGCATTTGTTAACCCCATGCAAAAGCCCGTTTGACGGTGACCCTATTGCATGGATTGCATCTAAGGAAAAGCCCCCGACATAAACTAGTTTTTACCCGCTGGTCGATGCTGCGACAAAAAACGACGCAACGCACACAAAACGTGCCGCTGAATGGCCTTTCCCTTTGCGTACAAAACCATATCTTGCCCGACATAGGCGCGAATATAAAAGGCAGGCCAATCATGACCACCGACCCTCTTGTTGTCTTTACCCCATCGGGCAAACGCGGGCACTTTCCCGTAGGCACTCCGGTTCTGACTGCGGCACGGCAACTGGGTGTGGATCTGGATTCCGTTTGCGGTGGACGCGGGATTTGTTCGAAATGCCAGATCACGCCAAGCTATGGCGAGTTTCCCAAGCACGGCGTGACCGTAGCCGACGGTGCACTAAGCGAATGGAACGCGGTTGAACAGCGCTATGACGACAAGCGCGGATTGAAACCAGGCCGCCGTCTTGGATGTCAGGCCACGGTTCAGGGGGATGTGGTGATCGACGTGCCACCAGAAAGCCAGGTGCACCGTCAGGTCGTACGCAAGGCCGCCACAGCACGCGCCATCACAATGGATCCGGCCACCCGGCTGTATTTTGTTGCGGTAGAAGAACCCGACATGCATTCACCAACCGGCGATCTGGAACGTCTGGAACGCGCGCTGCGCGAGCAATGGAACGTCGACGCCGTAACCGCTGATCTTTCCTTGTTGTCCAAACTGCAGCCTATATTGCGCAAGGGTAAGTGGGAGGTCACCGTTGCGGTGCACAAAGGTCACAAGGACGATGTCGCACGGATCGTGGAAATCTGGCCTGGATTGCACGAGAACGGACTTTTCGGTCTGGCCATCGACCTCGGCTCTACCACGATTGCAGCTCACCTGACCGATCTGGACACAGGCGAGGTCAAGGCATCTTCGGGCCTGATGAACCCCCAAATCCGCTTTGGCGAAGACCTGATGAGCCGCGTATCCTATTCGATGATGAACCCCGGCGGCGACAAAGAGATGACCCGAGCCGTACGCGAAGCGATAAACGATCTGACAACATCCATCGCGGATGAGGCCGGGATTGACGCCAACCTGATTGTCGAAACGGTGTTCGTCTGTAACCCGGTCATGCACCATCTGCTGCTTGGGCTGGATCCGGTCGAGCTGGGCCAAGCGCCCTTTGCCTTGGCTACGTCCGAAAGCATGTCTTTGCCCGCGCGCGAGATGGATCTGACCAACATGAACCCACGTGCGCAGGTCTACATCCTGCCCTGCATTGCGGGTCATGTGGGTGCGGATTGTGCTGCGGTTGCCTTGTCGGAAGAGCCCGGAAAATCCGAAGATCTGGTTCTGATCGTAGATGTAGGCACCAATGCCGAGATTTTGCTGGGCAATACCAGCCGGGTTCTGGCGTGCTCCTCACCGACTGGTCCGGCCTTTGAAGGCGCGCAGATCAGCTCTGGTCAGCGTGCCGCCCCTGGTGCGATTGAACGGATCGAGATTGATCCTGTCACTAAAGAACCCCGTTTTCGCGTCATTGGGTCCGAGAAATGGTCGGATGAAGAGGGTTTTGATCAAGACATCGCAACCACTGGCATCAGTGGTATCTGTGGATCAGGCATTATTGAAGCGGTGGCGGAAATGCGTATGGCGGGCTTGCTGGATGAAAGCGGCCTGATCGGATCCGCAGAACAAACGGGCACATCACGCAACGTCCCCGAGGGGCGCACCCATTCCTATCTGATCCACGACGCAAGCGCCGAAGGCGGCCCACGTATCACAGTCACTCAGGGCGATATTCGCGCGATTCAACTGGCGAAATCCGCGCTTTATGCAGGCGCGCGGCTTTTGATGGACGAAATGAACGTGGATACTGTCGACCGCATTGTTCTTGCTGGTGCCTTCGGCGCTCATATTTCGACCAAACATGCGATGGTTCTGGGAATGATCCCGGATGCGCCGCTGAAAAAGGTTTCAAGCGCGGGCAACGCCGCCGGTACGGGCGCCCGGATCGCCCTTTGCAACATCGGGTCGCGGAGTGAAATTGAACGCGTAGTGCGCGAAATAACCAAGGTTGAAACCGCCATCGAGCCCAAGTTTCAGGATCATTTCGTGGCAGCAAACGCGATCCCCCATAAGACGGATCCCTTCCCGGAATTGGCCAAAGTGACGACCCTGCCCTCGCCCTCGTTCAACACCGGTGGCGGAGATCAGGAAAACTCTGGCCGCCGCCGTCGCCGGAGGTCATAGTCGCGGCAACCACGGAGGGGTTCGATGCAGTCGGTGAATGAGGAACAGGCAGAATACTGGGGAAAATCCGAATCCGGAGCCAAATGGCTGACATATCAGGATCAGTTGGATCAACTGATGGCTTCGGTTCTGGACCTTGTGCTGGAGAATGCCCAGCTTAAACTAGGAATGCATGTGCTCGACATCGGCTGTGGCACTGGCGAAAGCTCTCTTGCAGCCGCGCGATTGGTCGGGCCGGATGGCGATGTTCTGGCCGCCGATATATCGCAAGCGTTTCTTGATCGTGCCAGCGCCCGAGCCTCGGAAAACGGGCTGAGCAACATCAGCTTCCAACATGCTGACGCGCAGATATTCGGGTTTCCTGCCAATCAGTTGGACGCAGCGATTTCACGGTTCGGCGTGATGTTCTTTGACGATTCGGTTGCTGCATTCGCCAATATCGCCCGCGCACTTAAACCCGGCGGGCAGATGACCTTTGCAGCTTGGGGGCCATTGGATGGCAACCCGTGGTTCAAAATACCCCATATTGCTGCGGTAAAACGCCTTGGGCAGCCGCCTCGGGTAGATCGTTACGCGCCGGGTCCGCTGGCGTTTCACGATCTGGATCACGTCACCGGCATGATGCAACAGGCGGGGCTGTCGGACATTCAGGCCCAAGCCATCTCCGTAAATCTGCCCGGCGCTGGCGGGTCAGAGGAAATAGCCGCCTTGTGCACCCGCGTCGGCCCCGCCGCGCGAACCATCGCGCATTTCGAAGGCACCGAACAGGACGCAGCAGCAATCCAGCACGAGGTCTGTCAGGAATTCGCCCAGTTCACATCCGAAACCGGCCTGCACATCCCGGCGGTGATAAACCTGTATCAAGCGCGTCGATCGAACTGAATGGAGCGGGTAGCGGGAATCGAACCCGCGCGTTCAGCTTGGGAAGCTGACAGGCTACCATTACATCATACCCGCCGCTGCTAGCTGAATATCACCGGTACAAGATCAGGTTCAAGCGGTTTTGATCCAAACCGTCAGGCTATTTGCGACGGCGAAGACAAAAAAGGCCGGATCAAAAGATCCGGCCAGCATGTTGTTTTATATCACTTATGCGCGACGGCGACGGCCACCGCCACGACGACCACCACCAGTGCCCTCGGCACCGGCTTCGCTGGGGGCTTTGTTGAACTTGATCCAAGCGCCGCCATGCGGATCGTTGTTGGTCAGCAGGTTGGCGGCGCGGATGGCCTCCATCTCTTTGCCCGCGCGCGGCAGGGTCGAGCCCAGACCAAACAGCTGGCAGAAGGTCTCATCATCCATGTCCGCAGGCAGGATGATGCCTTTGGCCTCAACCTCAGCCTTCTTCTCGGCCAGTTTCTTGGGACCAACCGGCAAGGCAACGGGGTTCATGATCGCTGAGGTCATGCCGGCGCCCATCGCCATCGGCAGGAAGGCGTTGTTGATACCATGGCGGTTCGGCAGGCCGAACGAGACATTGGACGCCCCGCAAGTGGTGTTCACGCCCAGTTCCTCACGCAAACGACGAACTAGAGCAAACACCTGCTGACCGGCAGTTGCCATTGCGCCAATAGGCATCACCAGCGGATCGACCACGATGTCATGGGCCGGGATGCCGAAATCAGCGGCCCGTTCGACAATCTTTTTGGCCACTTCGAACCGCACATCGGGGTCTTCCGAAATCCCTGTATCGTCATTTGAGATCGCCACCACAGGGACATTGTATTTCTTGACCAGCGGCAGAACCAGCTCCAGACGATCTTCTTCGCCTGTGACCGAATTCAACAGAGGACGGCCCTCTGCCGCCTCAAGACCCGCTTCCAGAGCTCCCGGAACCGATGAATCGATGCACAGCGGCACTTCGACCAGCCCCTGCACCATTTCAACGATCTTGCGCATCAGCGGCGGTTCGGTCTCGTTCGGGTTGGGGTTCGAGTTGTAGACAACGCCCGCGTTGATATCCAGAACGGTCGCGCCAGCGGCAACCTGCGCGAGGGCGTCCTTTTCGACGGTCGAAAAATCGCCTGCTTCCAGTTCCGCCGCCAGTTTCTTGCGGCCTGTCGGGTTGATCCGCTCACCGATCACGCAGAACGGTTCGTCAAAGCCCAGGACGGCGGTTTTTGTTTTTGATTCTACGACTGTACGGGTCATGTCCGATCCTTAGGAGTTTACAGGCTTTGCCGAAGCGCCGCCGTTGTTGATGGCCCAGTTGGCGTTTGTCTTGATGCCACCAAGCGGGAAGAAATGTACGTTTGTAATATTGAAATCAGGGTTGGCTGCTTTGTGGTTGGCCAATTCGGTGATCACATCCGTGGGCTCATAAGGCAGCAGCAGCTTGGACACATCCATAGCGCGCTTTTGCAGAACCTTCAGCGATGGACCAACGCCGCAGGCGATGGCGAATTTGATCAGTGTTTGCAGTTTTGCCGGACCGGCGATGCCGATATGAACCGGAATGTCGATCCCCGCCTCTTTCAGGCTGTCGGCCCAGGCGATGATTGGTTTGGCGTCAAAGGCGAACTGAGTGGCCAGCGCCATTTCGGCATCTGTGGTCTCAGAGAACTTCTGTTTCCAACGCAGCGCGTCATCGACATTCTTGGTCGATCCATCAGGGTCGATGTCCTTGTTGCCTTCAGGGTGGCCCGCGACGTGCAGACGCTTGAACCCGGCCTTGTCGAACAAACCAGTTTCCAGCAGCTGCATCGAGCTGTCGAAATCACCATGAGGATTCGCGACACCACCGGCCAGCAACAGCGCCTGATCCACACCTGCTTCACCCTGGTACATGGAAATCCAGTCTTCCAGCGTCGCCGTGTCTTTAATGATCCGCGCCGGGAAATGCGGCATAACAGGATAGCCGTCCGCCGCGATGCGCTTGGCGGTCTTGACCATGTCTTCGATCGGAGTGCCTTCGATATGGGCAATATAGACGCGTGTGCCTTCAGGCAACAAAGCGCGAAAATCCTCGACCTTCTCGGCGGTGCGCGGCATAACCTCAATCGAATAGCCCTGCAGGAAGGCTTCGACGGTTGGATTTACCGGACCGTTTTCGGCGGCATCACGTTTCTTGAAGTTCAGCAAAGCCATAGCGGCCTCCCATATAGATTTCGAGCTCATGCCCAACCGTCATTGGCGATCAGAGCCTTGATACGGTCCTGATCATATTCCGTTTCCAAACGCACAGCCTGCTGTTCGGCAATTTCGGACGGATCGCCCTCAACCGCAAAAGGCGCGGCCTTGCGCCATTCGGCCAGATAGGCATCGCTGTCCTTGGCGTTCACCTTCATGGCGGCGCGGTCAATGGCTTGCTCGAACCGTTCTTCCAACTGCCGTTTTGCGCCCCGGCGGCCCTTGCCGACGATGACTTGGGCGGGAATGTCGCGCCAGTATACGATGGTGACGTCAGGCATCTGCTTTGATTCCTCCTAACCAGATGGACCGGTTCTAAACTTCAATGTGGTCGCAGGTCGGTCGATTTTCGACACAAGGCGCATTTCAAACGACGTTTTCACCTACAACGGGATACACGGCTTGTAACGAATTGTTCCTGTAAACCGCACCTCAAAATTCTCATCACTTTAATGAGTATCTTGCACGAACCAAAAGGCCGACCTATGGTCGGGGTAACTCGTAAATCGGAGGGCGTTGAAGATGGCGCCCAAGCGTCCCAAAGGTGCGGGCGCGTTCCCGAAGGCGGTCGAAAGCCCCGCGCCGGCAAGACCCGATCCTGATGCGCTTTATGCCGCGCTGGATTTGGGAACAAATAGCTGTCGCATGTTAATTGCCCAGCCCAAGGGCAGCGGGTTTCATGTGGTGGACAGTTTCTCTAAATCCGTGCAGTTGGGCGCGGGCTTAGAGCGGACGGGGCGCTTGTCTCGGTCGTCGATGGCGCGCACCATTCAGGCGTTGCGCATTTGCCAGCAAAAACTGAAACGCAACAAGGTCAAGCGGATGCGTCTAGTCGCAACCGAGGCTTGTCGCCGTGCAAAAAATTCACGTGAATTCATTCGCCAGGTAAAGGGTGAAACCGGGTTGACGCTTGAGATCATCCAGCCCGAGGAAGAAGCGCGCCTGGCCGTAATATCCTGTGCCCCGCTGGTGTCCACTAAGACAGAACAGTTGTTGGTTGTGGATATTGGCGGCGGTTCGACAGAGCTTGTCTGGATCGACATATCCTCACTTCCGCGTCGGGATCGCCCGGCGGCGATTATGCGTCTGCATAATGGATTTCATACAACAGATAGCCCGTTTCCTGCAGCCAAGGTTGTGGATTGGATCAGTGTTCCCCTCGGCGTTGCGACGCTGCGCGATCAGTTCCATGATGTCGAAGATGATGCGGCGCGGTTTGCTTTGATGAGCTGGTTTTTCGAAGAAAACTTGGCCGATTTTGCGCCCTATAAGGATGAACAAGCCCGCGAAGGTTTTCAGATCGTCGGCACCAGTGGCACGGTTACGACAGTCGCAGCCTCACATCTGGGATTGAAGCGGTATGACCGGACCAAGGTAGACGGTTTGCGCATGACAAGCGATCAGATTGACAAAGTGATACGCGGGTATCTAGAACTCGGCCCACTGGGGCGGCGGAGAGATCCGCGTATCGGCGATGACCGCCAGGCCCTGATCATGTCCGGCTCGGCCATATTGCAGGCTTTGTTACGATGTTGGCCAACCGACCGTCTTTCAGTGGCGGACCGGGGGCTGCGCGAAGGCCTGCTTTATGCGCAGATGAGCGCGGACGGTGTATTGGAAGACGGACCGTTCTGATGGCGAAGACACCTACTGGCAAAAACAATTCGGGCCGCGGGCAGCGCGACCTGAAGGTTAAGGTCAAAACCGCCCGCGGGCGCAAAATCAGCTCGACCCGGTGGTTGGAACGTCAGCTGAATGACCCCTATGTCAAGCGCGCGCAGGTCGAAGGCTATCGTGGGCGTGCGGCTTTCAAGATATTGGAACTGGACGATAAATTTCGCTTCCTGGTTCCAGGTGCGCGCATCGTCGATCTGGGTTGCGCCCCAGGCGGCTGGCTGCAGGTTGCGGTCCAGCGCGTTAATGCATTGGGTGAGAAAAGCGGTAAGAAAATCGGCACTGTTCTGGGTGTCGACATACAAGAGGTCGAACCGGTGGCCGGGTCCGAGGTTCACCAGTTGGACTTTATGGAGGACGATGCCGACCAGAAGGTCAAAGACTGGTTGGGTGGCAAAGCTGACGTGGTGATGTCAGATATGGCTGCTGCGTCCTCGGGGCATAAACAAACCGACCATTTGCGGATCATGGCCCTGTGCGAAACCGCCGCCTATTTTGCCTTTGATGTGCTGGAACAGGGCGGCACATTTGTCGCCAAGGTTTTGGCCGGAGGAGCCGAAGGGGATCTGCAGAAGATTCTGAAACAGAAGTTTGACAAGGTGGCGCATGTTAAACCACCGGCATCCCGTGCCGACAGTTCGGAAAAATTCGTTGTGGCAACAGGATTTCGCGGCTGAAGTTAATCTGCGAAGTCAGTCAGAGAACGCGCAAGGCGCTGTTCACGCAGCGAAGATATTGCGTTTCCTTGCAACAACAATGCTTCACCGTGACTGATATCCGTCGCCGGTTTGGCCCGTAATTCTTCAATCCGCCGGGTCAGCGACGATGGATTTTGCGATTTCGCGCTTTCGGGCAGTTTGGTCATGAGGCCTCACCTTGATGCGTATGGGGTCACAGTCCATGCAGTTTGGGTAAGAAACGTGCCGATTTCATGACGCAAACCAGGCTTTGAGTTGCTATTTCACAACCCCAGCCACCCTGCCCTTCAGGTTTGTCCGTTACTTTGATCCTGCAAATCCATCAGCGCGCCGTTGAATTCAGCGCCCAGAATCAGGATGGCCGCGCATAGATACAGGAAAATCAACGCAGCCATCGCCCCCGCAAGACCAGCATAAGTAGCGCTGTACGAGGCGAACTGTCCGATATAGATCGAAAAGCCCCAACCGCCCATCGCCCACAGAGCGAGTGTCAGAACAACGCCCGGAAGGATTTGCCACAGCCGATGGCGGCGCGTCGGCAGCACAAGATGTGCAACGATAACCGTGCCCGCAGGAACCGCCACGGTAAAAGTCCAACGCAATCGATCCACAGACAACCAGTCTGACACGTTAACATCCGTCTTTTCGGACACGAGGCGCGTGTAGACCGGCAAGACGACTTCGACGGCGGCGATGGCCAGAATGGCCGCCCCGCCAACAATCACCAATCCCAGGCACAGCAAGCGTGTCTTCCAGAATGGCCAGGCGTCATGATCATGATAGGCCTGGTTCATGGCCGCCCGCACCGCAACTACGCCGTTTGAGGCAAAGAAAATGGCCAGCAAACCGCCCAGGGTGATTACCCCCGAACCTGATTCCGCCAGGACCGAGCGCAACTCTCCCACAATCGGGCCGGCGACATCTTTTGGCCAGGCGCCAAAGATCAGTTCGATCAGCTCGTCCGTGACATAATCCTGAGACAGCGTACCAGCCAGTGCCACAGTGAACAGAACAAACGGAAACAGGGCCAGCATCAGGGACATGGCAACGTGGCTGCTCATGACCATGCCGTTTTTGGCCCCAAATCGCCCCAAGGCCAGCCAAAGGGCTCGAATTACTCTTCCAGTCAGGGGAATCAAACTTGTCGTCATCCGAAAACTCTACCCTGACTGTATTCGAACCAGAACCGGCAAAACCCGACTGGACGCAATTAACCAACTCCAAATGTTTGGTTGCATTGCATAATCCCTTTGTCCCGTGCAGGATCGAAACGGAACCTACACAAAGCCGGGCGAAAAATGCCAACCAGCGACCAGAACCCAAGCATGCCGAACAGGTTGCGCCTTTCGGTTGTCCGCGACACCGCGATTGTCGTGTCACTGGTCGTATTGGGGCTTTATGCAGGTTCCGCTTTTCTGATCCCGCTGACCATGGCCTTGCTGATCAACGTCCTGATCATCGCGCTGAGTGACCGGGTTATTGCGCTGACCAAGGCTCCGGTCTGGCTGGCTAACCTGGCTGGAGTGACCGTGGTTTTGGTCGGGTTGTTCATGATCATGTATATTCTGGGCAATCAGGCGACGCAGTTTGCACGCTCGATCAATACATACGAAAGCCAGTTCGACGAGGCCGTTAACCGCATAAACGACCTTGTGGGCAACGATATCACGGCCTTCATCCGGGACAATCTGGTCAACATTGATATGTCTTTCGTCGCCCGGATGTTGCTGGGCAGCGCGACGTCCTTGCTGAACCAGTTTTTCCTCATCAGCCTTTACGTTGCCTTCCTGATGGCCGAACGTCTGGCGTTCCGCAAAAAGATCCGTATGGCCGCCGGTGACCCTAAAACCGGTGCCGAGTTCGCTTTGGTTCTGGACGCGATTTCCTTTAGTCTGCAGCGTTATGTCGGAGTGAAGACCTTTATCAGCCTGATAACGGCTGGAATCAGCTATGTGGTCTTCAAAACCCTTGGTCTTGAGTATTCCGAGACATGGGCCGTGCTGACCTTTGCCTTGAATTTCATACCCTCGATTGGGTCGATTATTGCCGTTTTGTTTCCAGCCGCGATTGCGCTGGTCCAATTTGAAAGCATCGGGCCGTTTCTGATCATAGTTTTCGGCTGTGGCACGCTTCAGTTCATGATCGGTAATTTTCTGGACCCGGCCATGCTGGGCCGATCGCTGAACATGTCGACATTTCTGGTCATTCTGGCACTTATGTTCTGGACCACGGTCTGGGGTCTGATCGGAGCCTTTCTGAGCGTTCCGCTGACCGTCTGCATCCTGATCATCTTCAGCCATATACCCGCATTGCGCCCGATCGCAATTTTAATGTCCCTGAATGGTGAACTCGGCGACGAAGGGCCGCCATCGGGGAATACAGTCTGAACAGGCCAATCCCCAATGCAACTTGAAACACTAAGGAAAATGCCAGGATCGAATCCTCCATGCTGACACTCTTTGTTTCCCTCTTTGTCCTATGTTTGTACCTGACCGCCGCGGTCTTTTCGATACGCGCCGCTCAAACAGCGCGCACACCGCAGGGTGCCGTGGGATGGGTGGTCTTTTTGATCTCGGCGCCGATAGCTGGCGTACCGCTGTACTTGTTTCTGGGACATCATCGTTTTCGCGGGTATCGCATGGCCCGAAAGCACGCTGAGACTGTTGTCGAAGGGATAAAGAGCTTTGCGGATTTTTCGCGCCCAGATCCGGGCATGATTACGATCAACCCACTCCCTTTCGAAGAGCTTGCGCATCTACCCATATCACGCGGCAACGGTGCAGAATTGCTTGTCGATGGGCAGGCAACCTTTGACGCTATCTTTCAGGCTATCGACGCGGCTCAGGACTATGTGCTTGTCCAGTTCTACATCGTGCGTGATGACGGATTGGGGCGGCAACTGCAAAGCAAACTGATCGCCGCCGCAGAGCGCGGCGTGCAAGTTCGCTTTATGACCGACGCCGTGGGCAGTTATGGCCTACCGACAAGCTACATCACGTCGCTGCGCGCGGCGGGAATTCACGTTGCCGGTCAGCATGAAAAGCGCCATCCAGGACAGCGATTTCAGCTAAACTATCGCAATCACAGGAAAACGGTGATCATTGACGGTGAAATCGGCTTTATCGGCGGCCACAATGTCGGCGACGAATATCTCGGTCAGTCCGCAAAGTTCGGACATTGGCGGGACACACACATAAGGCTGACTGGACATATCGTGCGCCAACTACAACTGATCTTTACAGAGGACTGGTACTGGGCGCATCAAGAAGACCTGATAGATCAACTGGCCTGGGCGGGTCAGGAATCTGATCAGGACATGAACGCCCTTCTCGTCGCCACAGGTCCGGGGGACGAAACCGAAACCGGCGCCATGATGTTCTTTTCTGCAATCACGGAAGCAAAGGAACGATTGTGGATCGCATCCCCCTATTTCGTTCCTGATATCGACATCATGACCGCACTACGCCACGCTGCAATGCGCGGGGTAGATGTTCGCATTCTGGTTCCCGACGTGATTGATCACCGCTTACCTTGGCTGGCGGCCTTTGCCTATTTCGACGAGATCAGGGAATGCGGCGCGCGGGTCTACCGGTACACCAATGGTTTCATGCATCAAAAAGTATTTCTGGTGGACGACACTCTGACCGCTGTTGGCACCACCAATCTGGACAATCGTTCTTTCCGCCTGAATTTTGAGGCGATGGCCCTGTTCTTTGACAAGGACGCGGCCCATGCGGTTCACAACATGTTGCTGATGGACTTTGAATCCAGCTATGAGCTGGACAAAACCTTGCCCGAACAACCGGCCTATATTCGGTTCGGCTCGCCTCTGGCGCGGTTGTTCGCACCAATCCTTTAAAGGATCGACTCTTCCTGCAGCACCCGCGACATGACCGCGACCAAAAAGGCTGTGGACAGCCCAAATGCCAAAAGCCCGGTGACCGAGGCAAAGGCACCAAAAATGCGCAGCCCGTCGTCCAGAACAATGTCGCCGTAGCCCAGCGTTGTGAACGTAACCAGAGAGAAATACAGCGCCGAGTTCCAGTCCGCCAGAACATCCCCAAAGACCCAGACAATCGCCCAAAGCCAGACCTGAAAGGTATGGATCATCACGATAAAAATCAGCGCGATAGTCAGCGGGCTTGCAATGGTGACGAACCTTTTGCTTTTTTCCAGTTTGATCGACATCACGCGGATGATCTGCATGCACCAAGTCAGCAGGGCAATTTCGATCAAAAAGCAGATACCCAAATAAACGCTTCCCCAGATAATCTGCTCGGATAAGGTCACCGGCGCCCATCCCCTCTGTTTTTAAGTCTCGTCACAATCGCTTCAAATGCAGGATTGGGCAACCCTGCGTCTGCGACGAATGGAAACGATAGCGCCATTGAACTGGACACCGCTTCTGTCGGCTGCAAATTGTGAGTGGCAGAATACAGGGCGCCTATGAATGCTGCTTACAATAACTGATGTCCATAAATCATATGCGAACGGTCGACCGATTTTGAACGGAGTATCTCTGTCGTTGGACCATGGCCAAACGCTTGCCCTAACCGGGGAAAGTGGCAGTGGCAAAAGCACGCTTCTAAATCTCGCAGGTGCGCTGGACATATTCGATGCGGGCGAAATCTCACTGGACGGAACCAACCTGTCCACACTAGACGATACCGGGCGCGCAGCCCTTCGGCGCGAGCGTGTGGCCCTGGTATTCCAACAGTTCAATCTGATCCCGTCGTTGACGGTCGGCCAAAACCTGTCCTTCCATGCCAGGCTTGCCAGTAAACATGATCCGGACTGGTGCGATCATCTTGCCGACAAACTGGAATTGCGGGACCTGCTGAACCGCTTTCCCGAGAACCTGTCAGGCGGCCAGCAGCAACGCGTTGCCATCGGACGCGCCCTTGCGCCGCGCCCCAGTCTTTTGCTCGCGGATGAACCAACAGGAAATCTGGATGAGGTCGCAAGCACCAATGTATTGGATTTGATGCTTGCGCTGGTCGCCGAGACCAGCGCAGCCCTGCTTTTGGTGACACATTCGCAGGACATAGCAGCCCGTCTGGACCAACAGGTCCGCCTGTCCGGCGGCCTAATCTCGTGACTTTGGCCATCATACAGGCGTTGGTGTCGCACTGGCGTGCCCATTGGCTTCAGCTGTTAACCTTGTTGACCGGCATTGCGCTTGCGACCGGGCTATGGTCGGCAGTTCAAGCCATAAATTCCGAGGCCCGGGCAAGCTATCAACGGGCCAATGATCAACTCTCATTTGGTCAATACGATGAATTGCACGCCACCTCGGGGAATTTGACGATCGACCATTATGTCAGCTTGCGTCGGGCTGGCTGGCAGGTCGCCGCGGTGCTTGAGGGGCGTTGGCGCCATAGCGGGCGCAATCTGCAGGTCATGGGGGTCGACTTGGTCGCCTTTCCACCCCTGCCCGCCCTCAGCCGTCTGGAACAAAGCGATACGCCGCCCGATCCCGCAGACATGCTGACCGCGCCCGGCAGGATACTGGTCGCGCCGGAACTGGTCCAGGTTCTGGAGCAAGCCAGCGACCTGCCGCCGATCCTGTCCAGCGACGCGCTGCCGCCTGATCTGGTCTTTACCGATATTGGCATCGCCGAGCAGCTGCTTGACAAAAAGGGGCAGATTTCACGTCTGGTCATCCTGCCTGATCAACCCCGAGCGATCCCGCCGCTTGAGCAGATCGCTCCTGATCTGACACGAATTGCAGCCTCAACCAGATTGGACACGGCACAACTGACAGAGAGCTTCCACCTCAACCTCTCTGCCTTCGCGCTTTTGTCCTTTGCCGTCGGGCTGTTCATCGTCCATGGCACCGTCGGGTTGGCTTTTGCGCAGCGCCGAGCGATCATCCGGACAATCCGTGCGCTGGGCGTATCGATGCGCCGGATCATCTGGATCATCCTGGCCGAACTGTCGCTGTTGGCCCTGATTGGAGGGGGCGCCGGTCTGGTCCTGGGGTTCTTGCTGGCCGGGGCCTTGCTGCCCGACGTGGCATCCACCCTACGCGGGTTGTATGGTGCACCAGTTGAAGGTCAGCTATCGCTTCAACTGCACTGGGTTCTCGCGGGCTTGGCCATGGCCCTGTTCGGAACGCTCTTGGCCAGTTCTCAGGCTTTGTTCCGATTGGCTCGGCTGCCGCTGTTATCCAGCCCGGGTCCGCAGGCCTGGCGGGGGGATGACACTGCAACCAAAAGATTGGCTCTGATCGGAGTATTCCTGATTGGGTTGGGGATCGTTTCAATCTTTGTGGCCGACGGTTTGGTCGCAGGGTTCGTGCTGGTTGCCGGAATCCTGACGGGTTCTGCGTTGATTTTACCATTTCTCTTGCTGATCGCAGTAACCGGACTTCAGAAGCTACAGAACGGCCCGGTCAGACAATGGGTATTCGCCGACATGCAGGCGCAACTGCCCGGGCTCTCTTTGGCCCTGATGGCATTGATGTTGGCATTGGCCGCGAACATCGGCGTGGGCACCATGGTGTCGAGTTTCCGGCTGACATTTACTGGGTGGCTTGACCAACGGCTGACGTCAGAACTGTACATAACCGCAGCCGACGAACAACAGGCGCAGGACATCAAGAAATGGCTGCTGCCTCAGGTCGACGCCGTTTTGCCGATCCGCAGCGTCGAGCTGGCGCACGGAAGCGGCCCTTTGTTTCTTTACGGGGTGGTGAACAATCCGGTTTATCAAGAAAACTGGCCGCTGATCGCCTCAGTGCCCGGAGTATGGGATCAGGTGATGTCCGGAACCGCCGTTCTGATCAACGAACAGCTTGCGCGCAGATCCAGTCTGTGGCCCGGAGATCAAATCACGCTCCGCCCGGGTCACAAGCTGGTCATTGCAGGGGTCTATTCTGATTATGGCAATCCAACAGGACAAGCCATCGTGTCGATGGAGCTTTTGGAAGACATCGCACCCAATACCGAGGAACGGCGATATGGCGTTCGCATGCCCCCTGATCAAGCCAGCGATGTTGCCGAAAGGCTTCGGGCGGAATTTGACCTTCCTCCGCAGGCAGTCGTTCATCAAGCTGACATGAAGGCCCGATCCACGGAAATCTTCGAAGACACATTTGTGGTGACCTCTGCGCTGAATATCCTGACGCTCGGGGTTGCTGGATTTGCAATTCTGACCAGTCTGCTGACGCTTTGGACACAACGTTTGCCTCAGATCGCACCGGTCTGGGCGCTTGGCCTGACGCGGGCGCAACTGGCGCGGTTCGAACTGACGCAGAGCGTGCTTTTGGCCTCGCTGACCGCCGCGCTGGCCTTGCCGCTTGGGTTGGTTCTGGCCTGGACGTTGCTGACCGTCATCAATGTCGAGGCGTTTGGCTGGCGGTTACCAATGTACCTATTCCCAAGCGACTGGTTCTATCTATTTCTTCTGACCTTACTGGCCGCTGTTATCGCCGCTGCGGTTCCAGCCCTTCGGTTGCTGCGCATCCCGCCTGCCGAGTTGTTAAGAGTGTTTGCCAATGAACGCTAAAGTCTGGTTCCTAATTCTGGCCCTGCTATTGCCCGCCCAACTTCGGGCGCAGGGCTTTGCCGGTCTTGGAGGTGAGGCCGACGGGTTCGACGTCCCCCAGCTTGGGTATCAGTTGAGCTTTCCACAGGATCACGGTCCCCATCCCACTTTCAAGATCGAATGGTGGTATCTGACCGCAAACCTGAAAGGAGAAGACGGGCGCGATTACGGTGTGCAATGGACGTTGTTCCGCTCGGCGCTGAAACCCTATGAAGAGCAATCCTGGCAAAGTCCGCAGTTGTGGTTGGGCCATGCCGCCTTGACCACCCCTGATGCCCATTACTTTGCTGCACGCCTGTCGCGCGGCGGGATCGGTCAGGCCGGGGTCACCGCCACCCCATTTGAGGCCTGGATCGACGAGTGGTACATGCGTGGCCCAGACTTTAATGCGCTGAAGATTAGGGCCAACGGTTCTGAGTTCGGATACGATCTGTCAATGCGTGCAACGGGGCCTTTGGTCTTTCACGGGGATGCCGGGTATTCGGTCAAGTCTACGCAGGGGCAGGCAAGTCATTACTATTCACAGCCGTTTTTCGACCTGACAGGCACAGTGCATCTGCCGGATGGGGATGTTGCAGTAACCGGACAGGGTTGGCTGGATCGGGAATGGTCCTCGCAGCCCTTGGCCGAGGATCAAAGCGGATGGGATTGGTTCTCGCTCAGCTTTGAGGGCGGCGACAAGCTGATGGCCTTTCGCCTGCGCGGAGAGGCCGACGATTTCACCTCTGCCACCTGGATTGGCAAGGATGGCGAAACCACCGCGCTTGACGATGGCTCTGTTTCTTTTGAACCGCTTCAGACCGCTCATGTCGCTGACCGAGATATCCCGATTGAATGGCGTGTCACACTCCCCGCCCGCGGGGTGGATATTGTCGTCAGCGCCCTGACACCCAAAGCCTGGATGGCAACTCGCTTTGCCTATTGGGAGGGGCCCGTTACGGTCTCAGGCAGCCATTCAGGCCGTGGCTATCTTGAAATGACCGGGTATTAGATCATCGCACCACGTAGACCGAGACTGTCGAATGCCGCACGACGCGCGCAGCATTCGGACCCAGCAGGTAATCCTTGAAGTCCGGCTTATGCGCCCCAATGACGATCAGGTCAGATCCGGCGCTTTCTGCGGTTTTCAGGATCTCCTGATAGGCCGTGCCCGTGGCCACCACATGGCGGATCTTTTCATTGCGCTCACTGCCCAATGTTGATGCGCACAGCTCGGTCAGTTGTTTCTGCGCCTCAGCCAAAGCCTTTTCATGGAAATCCGCCTGGAAAAAGCCGGACACCCAGCTTTCTCCAAAATCGGGCAGAACACTGACCACATCCAGCTGCGCCCCCTCCAAATCGGCCAATGCAGCGGCCTTTTGAAGGACCGGGCCATCAATTTTGCCATTGCTGATATCAACAGCACACAGAACAGAACGTGTCATGCGGGCACCCCTTGTCTGGCGGCACGGCCGCGTTGCAGGAAGGCGATCAGACCCAACAGGATCATCGCCGGGATATAGACCAGCTGCTTGGGTGGCTGGCTTGACGGCAGGCTGACCGAGGTCAGGCGCACGGCCTCATCCCCGTAATAGTCGAAGATGCTCAGATCATCGGCAACAGGCGCGCCCAACAGCGGCTCTTCCAGTTTGATCAGACCGTCCTCTTCGATCAGCAGTAGACCCATCGCATCAACCCGTGCAGGACCGCCGTCTTCGTCGCCGACAGAGACGACAACCGTGGTATCCACCATCTCAAGCGTGTCGAAATCCGGGCCGCTGATGACCAGACGTACCTCGGTTCCGGGCGGTGTTTCCCCGATCGTTTCGGTGAAAGCTGCCGGTTCAACGGTCTGATATGGGGGTGAAATCCTGTCCATAAAGTAATCCGGACGGAATAGTGCGAAAGCAACCGCGACCAAGGCAACGCTTTCATAGATCCGGCTGCGGGTCAGGAAGTAGCCCATCGTGCCCGCCGTAAAGACAAGGATCGCTATCGTCGCAAATATCGCAACGATTATCCCTTCGACCCAGGTCACATCAATCAACAGAAGGTCTGTGTTGAAGATGAAGACAAACGGCAACGCGACCGTGCGCAGGCTATAGAAGAAGGCGATGAATCCGGTCTTGATCGCATCGCCCCCCGATACAGCCGCAGCCGCGAAACTGGCCAGCCCCACGGGCGGTGTCACATCCGCCATGATGCCAAAGTAGAAGACGAACAGATGCACCGCGATCAGCGGCACAATCAGCCCGCTCTGCGCGCCCAGCTCCACGACCACACCGGCCATCAAAGAACTGACGACGATATAGTTCGCAGTGGTCGGCAGGCCCATGCCCAGGATCAGGCTGAGGATACCGACCATGATCAGCATCAGGATCAGATTGCCACCCGACAGGAACTCGACCAGATCGGCCATCACCTGGCCCACACCGGTCAGGGTCACGGTACCAACGATCACACCCGCCGTGGCCGTCGCCAGCGCAATACCGATCATGTTGCGCGCGCCGTCGATCATGCCCTGCCACAGATCCGCGACACCGTCGATGAACGCGTTGTAGAGGTTGCTTTGCCCCCGGAACATCGCCTTCAGCGGTTTCTGCGTCAGCAGGATCACGAACAGCAAGGACGTGGCCCAAAAGGCCGAAAGACCGGGCGATTTCTGTTCAATCATCAGGAAATAGACCAGCACGATGATCGGCAGAAGGTAGTGCAGGCCCGCCTTGTAGATCTCGCTAATGACCGGCAGCGTCACCTCTTTGGCATTCGGGTCATCGGGTTCCAGATCGGGCACCTGTGCGGCCAGATACAGCAGCGCCACGTAAATTGCGCAGATGATGAGGCTGAGGACCAGACCGGCCGAGTTCGGCATCCAATTTGTCACTGCTTCCACAGGGAATTGAGAGCCATAGCAGAGCCCAGCAAAAACAATGAAGAACGAGAACATACCAACCACGGTACGTGCCAGCTTCACTTCGCGATCGCCCAATGTGGGCATGTTCCGCTTTACGGCTTCGAGATGCACGATATAGACCAGAGCAATGTATGAGATCGCCGCTGGCAGGAAGGCGTGGGTGATCACCTCGACATAGGAAATACCCACATATTCTACCATCAAGAAAGCTGCAGCGCCCATGACGGGTGGCATGATCTGCCCGTTCACCGAACTGGCGACCTCGACCGAACCTGCCTGTTCGCTGCTGAACCCAACGCGTTTCATCAATGGAATGGTGAAGGTACCAGTGGTCACAACGTTTGCGATGGACGAGCCCGAGATCAGGCCGGTCGCGGCTGAGCCCACAACCGCTGCCTTGGCGGGGCCGCCGCGCAGGTGACCCAGCGCGCCAAAGGCCATCTTGATGAAATAGTTCCCTGCCCCGGCCTTATCCAGCAAGGCGCCAAACAGAACGAACAGGAATACAAACTTGGTCGAAACACCCAAGGCGATTCCGAACACGCCCTCGGAGGTGATCCACATATGGCTCATCGCCTTTTTCAGGCTGGCGCCCTTCCAGCGGATGACTTCGGGCACCCATTCGGATGATCCAAAGAAGACATAGGCCAAAAAGATCGTCGCAATAATCGCCATCGCCGGGCCAAGCGCGCGGCGCGCGGCCTCGAACAACAGTAATAGCCCACCCAGGGCGATCCATTTGTCTGTATCGTCTGCCAGCCCTCCGGCATCAACGATCTTGGTGTAGAAGAAATATCCGTACAGCGCCACAAACGCGCCCAGCAGCCCCATGATCCAATCCTGCACAGGGATATAATCCCGTGGGCTGGATTTCAGCGCCGGATAGGCTGCAAAGGCCAGAAACATCGCAAAGGCCAGGTGAAACTGACGCGAATTGTTAACCACGCTGCCGGGCAACACATAGTTCGCCAGAGGCGAAGCAAGTACGACCTGAAAGATCGACCAGATCGCCGCCACGATCGCAAGGAAAACGCCTACATTCCCAACCGGATTACGCCCTCCGGCATCTGAAGATGCGACCAGATCCTGTAGTTCTTCTTCGGATAGCGGGCGGTTCGATTGTGTCTCGGAACTCATGAAAATGTCTCCCCGTCGTGGCCATTTGCGGCCTTCTGAATCACCCGCTTGATACGGGTTTTGTGCGGGGCGCCCGACGGGCACCCCGCGTCAGGTCTGGCTTATTGAATCCAGCCTTTTTCTTTATAGTACTTCTCGGCACCCGGATGCAGCGGGGCTGACAAGCCGTCCGCGATCATCTCTTCGGGCTTGAGGTTGGCAAATGCCGGGTGAAGCTTTTTGAAGTCATCAAAGTTCTCGAAAACCGAGCTGACAACCGCATAAACCGCATCATCCGACACGTCCGCCGAAGTCACGAAGGTCGCGCCAACGCCGAATGTCGCGGTATCACCATCCGACCCGCGGTACATGCCGCCGGGAATAGTAGCTGTACGGTAGAACGAGTTGTCGTTGACCAGCTTGTCCACGGCCTCGCCGCTGACATTGACCAGAACCGAGTCGCAAGCCGTGGTGGCTTCTTGAATCGAGCCCGAGGGGTGACCCACGGTATAGACCATTGCGTCAATCTGGTTGTCGCAAAGCGCCGCAGACTGTTCCGCCGCCTTCAACTCGGTCGCCAGTTCGAAATCGTCAGTGGACCAGCCCATTTCGCCCAGCAGAACCTCCATGGTGCCACGCTGACCGGAACCGGGGTTACCGATATTTACGCGCTTGCCTTTCAGGTCTTCGAAATTGGTCACACCGGAATCGGCACGGGCCACAACGGTAAACGGTTCGGGGTGAACCGAGAAGACGGCGCGCAGGTTTTCAAACGGGCCTGCCTCTTCGAATTTCGAGCTGCCGTTATAGGCGTGGTACTGCCAGTCGGACTGCGCGACACCAAACTCCAGCTCGCCTTCGCGAATGGTGTTGATGTTGTACACGGAACCGCCGGTCGATTCGACCGAGCAGCGCACGCCATGTTCCTTGCGCCCTTTGTTGACCAGACGACAGATTGCACCGCCAGTTGGGTAATACACCCCGGTCACGCCACCTGTGCCGATCGTGATAAACTCTTCGGCATAGGCCGCAGGCGCCATCAGAGCCGCCGTGACAACCGCGCCGAGGCTAAGCTTGCTGCTGTTTTTCATAAGTGAACTCCCATTATTTTTCTGGTGGGAGACACATCAAAGCGCCGGATAAATGGCCCTGCGATATGCAACAACGCCCGCTATGCAGCAGGCATATCTTTGATTTTTCAGAATCTCCCAACCCGTAAGAGGTTTCATTCTGAGCATTAGCTTGTCAAGGCCAGCAGGTCACCAAAGCAGGCGTATCCTCAGATTTGACAAGCCCCCCTGAATTTTCCCCGCCTTTGAAGCTTTTCTTGCGCATCTGCCCCGCAGTGACCGCAAACACATCCAATTATGCGCTTTTGACATCGGGAATTCTGACCAGAACGCGAAAGTGCGAGTTGGGAATGCGAGCAATTAGAACTGCCGGAAAGAAAAAACAGAAGGCAGGTTCCCCTAACCCTCTGTTTTTACTTTGGTACCCAAGGCCGGACTCGAACCGGCACGGTATCACTACCGGGGGATTTTGAATCCCCTGCGTCTACCATTCCGCCACTTGGGCCACGGACACTGAATTAGCGTTCAAAATCGAGAAGGTCCAGAGGCAAAAAACACCCTGATTGAGGAATGTTCCAGCCTGCAAGGTTGACGGCCTGCGGGGCGCATGATTTGGCTTACCCAACACATGTACAGGGAAATTGCACCTGATGCTGCGACCTCTTTATGACTGGACCATTCGTCTGGCAGAACACCCGAATGCCTTGTGGGCGCTGGCTATTGTTTCCTTCATCGAAAGCTCTTTCTTTCCGATACCGCCGGACGTTCTGATGATTCCCATGATCCTTGCCCGACCCTCCCGGGCCTGGCTGATTGCTTCTGTGGCACTGGTAGCTTCGGTTTTGGGCGGAATGTTAGGATATGCAATCGGCGCGTTCTTTTATGAAAGCCTCGGCCAGCCCATCCTTGAATCCATGGGCAAAGCCCACGCCATGGAAGAGTTCAACACACGGTTCAATGACTTTGGTTTCTGGGCTGTTCTGGCCGCTGGGGTTACGCCTTTTCCCTATAAGGTCATCACCATCATGTCCGGCTGGACAGGGATGCCCCTGGGCACCTTCATTGCCACCTCGATTCTGGCCCGAGCGATCCGGTTCTTCATCGTCGCCGGTCTGCTTTGGGGGTTCGGAGAGCCGATCCGCACCTTCATAGAAAAGCGGCTGGGCCTTATGTTTACCCTGTTCATCATCCTTTTGTTCGGCGGGTTCCTAGCGGTGAGATTCCTATGACAAGACGAAATTTACTGGTCCTGGTTGCCACGTTTGGATCTGTGGCATTGCTGCTTGGGGCCTTTGCGTTTCAGTATCTCGGCGGGCTTCCACCCTGCAAAATGTGCATCTGGCAACGCTATCCGCATGCTGTCGCCATCCTGATCGGTGCTGCGGCGCTTGCGCTACCTCGGCTGGCGATCCTCCCTCTTTTAGGCGTCATGGCGGCGCTGACCACTGCGGTCATTGGTGTCTATCACGCTGGTGTAGAACGCGGTTTGTGGGAAGGTCCGTCAAGCTGCACATCAAGCAGCATCGGCGGTCTGTCGGCAGAAGAACTGCTGGATCAGATCATGTCGGCACCACTGGTACGCTGTGATGATATTCCATGGGAGTTATTTGGTGTTTCCATGGCCGGATGGAATGCCGCTTTGTCTTTCGTTCTGGTTCTGCTCTGGTTCGCCGCGTGGCGTGAAGGCCGTTAGAGCTCGTCCAGTTCCGCATCCCAATAGAGAAAGTCGATCCAACTGTCATGCAGGTGGTTCGGTGGGAATTTTCGTCCAACGTTGCGCAAAGCCTCAGCATCCGGCTGCCGCGGAGGCTTGCGCAATGTCATTCCTGCTTGCCGCAGTGATTTAGACCCTTTGCGCAAGTTACATGGGCTACAAGCCGCAACAACGTTCTGCCAGCTTGTCACCCCGCCCGCCGCGCGCGGGATCACGTGATCAAAGGTCAGATCCCCACGGCTGCCACAGTATTGGCAGCGGAATTCATCCCTCAGAAATAAATTAAAGCGCGTGAAGGCCACGCGCTTTCTGGGTTTTACATAATCTTTCAGCACAACGACCGAGGGTATTCGTATCTCGGTGCTCGGGCTTCGGACAACTTCGTCATATTCGGCGACGATATCCACTCTGTCCAGCCAGGCAGCTTTTATGGCCTCCTGCCACGGCCAGAGCGATAGTGGATAGTAGGACAAGGGGCGGTAATCGGCGTTCAAAACCAATGCCGGATGATGCTTGAGCGCACCGGGTTCCCTGACAAATTCGGTCCTGAAGTCTCCGTCCATATCAGAATCGCTCCACGCTCTGCTCTGCCTCTTTTGACATCAGAGCGGAGAACCCCCGCCCCGGCCTTAGCTTTACTATATATCGTGTCAAAGCTCTGACAAGCCCTGAGTTTCCACAATATCTCGGGGATTGAGTATTCCGAATCCGTAACAGGCTGATGACAGTTATCCACAGGTTGCACCAATTCGATCGCCGGGCTATGGCGGGTGAATGTCCTGGTTCATCCGCTTCAATAAACCATTCAATGTATTGCCGCAGTTCACGGATCGCGCGAATGCGGAGTCTCCGCGCAGTACGCTGTCGGATTTCATTGATCTGCCGGACGTGTATCCCGCCGGGCGATTGGACCGCGATAGCGAAGGTTTGATGCTGTTGACCGACAATGGTCACCTTCAGGCGCAGATAGCCGATCCCAAGCATAAAATGGCTAAGACCTATTGGGTGCAGGTCGAAGGGGAGCCAGACGCCTCCGCCCTAAAAGCCCTGCGCGATGGTGTTGATCTGAAGGAGGGCTTGACCCGCCCTGCCAAGGCGCGATTGATGGATCAGCCCGAGGCATTGTGGCCGCGCAACCCGCCAATCAGAGTGCGGCAGACGGTGTCGGATTGTTGGGTCGAACTGGTCCTTCGAGAAGGTCGAAACAGGCAAGTGCGCAGGATGACGGCGGCCGTTGGGCACCCGACCCTTCGACTGATCCGCGCCCGGATTGGCGACTGGACATTGGACGGGCTTGAGCCGGGGCAATGGGATAGCCTATCTATGCCTGCCCTTGCGCCATCTTCTTCGCGCAAACGGGACCGGCGCCCACGTCGGTGACCGAAACGCCTATTTGTGATAGGATAGAGGAATGAAGGTATCACCTGACATTCCGCAGCCAACCGGCCTTTTAGAAGCGTCACTTTATGTCGACGACCTGGATGCTGCAGAGCATTTCTATGGGGACGTTCTGGCGCTTGAGCAAATCCAGCGTGTCGCCAACCGGCATGTGTTCTACAAGGTGGGTGGTTCAGTGTTGCTGCTATTCAATGCGGCAGAGACCGAAAAACCTCCAGGCAACCCGCGCCTGCCTGTTCCCGCCCATGGCGCCCAAGGTCCGGGTCATGCCTGCTTTGGCATGGCGCGCGCGCAAATCGCGGTGATGCGAAAACATCTTATAGACTGGAACGTGCCCGTAGACGCTGAATTTGAATGGCCGAACGGAGTACTGTCTTTATACGTTCGCGACCCGTCCGGGAATTCCATCGAATTCGCCGAGCCTTCCTTATGGGACTAGGATCACCGCAGCGGTTTCTTGTCACCTCCCGTGATCCGATAGATTAGACTTTCAGTCACTCCGACCTTGCCTAGCACCGCCTGAAATGTTGCCATGTGCGGTGTGGCAAAATGCGCCTCGAGCGCGGCCTGACTTTCCCATTCTTCGTAGATCCGAAACCGATTGGCATGACCCAGAATCTGGCTGAATTCATAGACCGTGCAGCCTGCTTCCTTCACCGTCTCGGCAACCATTTCCTGCGCAGCTTTTCTGGCAGCCTCGACACCTTCCGGCGTAATTTCGATAGTTCCGGTTACGATCAGCATGGTATCTCCAATCTCAGATCAATCCGTTTGGTAATCCTGTCGACCGGCGTGCCGTCACGAAGGGGCACACCAAAATCAACCGAGTAATCTTGGAATCCCATCTTCTCGTAATAGTTCAGGCCCATCCGGTTATCAGCCCTTATTGTCGCGCTGATGGAACCGAGCCCAACCCCTACGGCAAATTTGGCGGTTTCTTCAAACAAGGCACGCCCTGCCCCCTTCAAAACCGGTTCGCGGCGGGTGAAGGTCGCAATGTCAGTACAATCGTCGGGCAGTGCGTCATTCACCCCAAGCCATTGAAACCCGGCAACCTCACCTTGCGCGTCCATCGCCACATGGCTGCAAATCTTATCGAGACCCAATAGATAACTCTGCGCAAACTGCGCCTCGGAGAAAGGGGTTTCGAACGCAGTCGTACCACCAATGGCGATGATCTGGTTGAGCAAATCGCAAGCTGCTGCGACATCCTCGGGCATCATGGGGCGGACCGCAATCATCGCTTAAAGGCTCAGCTTGTCACGCATGAAAGCCAGTGCGACGCTAAGACCATCCGGGGCAATACCGTGGCCGGTGCCCTTCATGACATGGGCATAGACCTCTTTGAACTCAGCCGCTTGCAGGGCCTCGGCGGCTTCGGGCAAGGATTGTGGCGGCACGACGTCATCGGCGTCGCCATGTACCAGTAGGACCGGCATGCGGCTGACTGTTTCATCCGGCAGCAGATCGGGTTCCAGAAGGCGTCCTGAAAAGGCTACTATCCCGGCCACTGGGTCCTCGCGGCGCGGGGCGACATGCAGGCTCATCATCGTGCCCTGCGAGAAACCGAACAGAACCACCTGCTCGGGCAGAACATCTTCGTCCACCATCAACGCATCGAGGAAAGCGTCGAAGTCATCCGCCGCCATTTCCATCCCGCGGCGCGATTCTTCTTCGGAAGAGCCATCAATCCACGGGATCGGGAACCACTGAAAGCCATTGGGCATACCCGGGATCTGCTCGGGCGCGTCAGGGGCAACGAACAGAGTGTCCGGTAGATGCTCACCTAACACATCGGCCAGGCCCAGCAAGTCGGCCCCGTTGGCGCCATAGCCATGCACGAACACCACGACCGAGCGCGTATCGCCCGAAACCGGCTCTTTTCGGAGCGCATTCAAAACCCGTGTCATCTGATCCCTTCTCGTTCTTTTGCGACCCGGTAATAGGCCCACAACACCCGCGCTGCAACCGACCGCCAGGGTGACCACGCTTCGGCCATCTGGCGCAGTTCTTTATCCGTAGGTCGCTTGGGTAAATCATAGAGGATGCGCGCGGCCTCTTGCAGCGCAAGGTCGCCCGGCGCAATCACATCGGCACGGCCCAGAGAAAACATCGCGTAAATCTCGGCAGTCCAGACGCCTATGCCTGAAACTTCGGTCAGGATCGCCACAACATCCTCATCAGGTGCGTCGCGTAACGCCTTGTAATCAATACGAGTCTCCGCAAGCGCTCGGGCATATCTGATCTTTTGGCGGCTCAGGCCCACCGCACGCAAATCCTCATCGGTGGCCCACATGATTTTGCGTGGGCCCGTCAGTTTTGCATCTTGCAGGCGTTTCCATATGGCATTGGCCGAGGCCACGCTGACCTGTTGGCTGACGATCGCGCTGAGCAGCTGGGCAAACCCGTCAGGGCGCCGGCGCAGCGGCAAAGGCCCGGTCTGGTCCATCGCATAGGCCATGCGCGGACAGGTCTCGGCCAGCCACTTGGCCCCGTCGGCCACGCAATCGGGGGTTTCAATGATACGTCCGACGGACATGCGCGCTCCGGCAAATTGGTCAGCAGCACGTTAGGGTGCTTTGTCGCAGATGCAACCGTCTTGTATGACCCTGCTTTCATCGCTACGCATTGGCGCATGACAATGACACCCACGATCCCGGATAACAGTCAGGCCAAGCGTAATGTCGCTGTTCTGGTCGCAGCTCAGGCCATTCTGGGATCGCAGATGCCGATGATCTTTATTGTTGGCGGTCTGGCCGGGCAGTCGCTGGCCACCAATGCCTGTCTCGCAACCCTGCCCATCTCGCTGATCGTGCTGGGGTCAATGCTGGCGGCAACGCCGATTTCCGCCATAATGCAACGCTGGGGACGGCGCGCAGGGTTTCTGGTTGGGGCAACGGCAGGTGCCTGCGGGGGTCTGGTTGGTGCCTACGGTTTGTATCTGGCCTCGTTCCCGGTCTTCCTGGCGGGCAGTCTGCTGACCGGCATCTATATGAGCGCGCACGGATTCTATCGCTTTGCCGCCGCGGACACAGCCTCGGACGCCTTTCGCCCTAAGGCAATCTCATACGTCATGGCCGGCGGTCTGGCCGCCGCGCTCTTTGGCCCCCAAATCGTTAAGCTGACCTCTACCGCCTATGTGATCCCATTCCTGGGCACCTATCTGGCGGTGATTGTGCTCAACATTCTGGGCTCGGTCTTGTTTTTCTTTCTGGACATCCCCACGCCTGCAAAAGCCGCTGAGGGGGCCCCGACCGGACGCACCCGGCTTGAGATGCTAAAGACGCCGCGCATCGCCGTGGCCATCATCTGCGCAATGGTTTCTTATGCGTTGATGAATCTGGTCATGACATCCACTCCGCTGGCAGTGGTTGGTTGTGGCTACACAGCCAATGACGCGGCAGATGTGGTCTCTTTTCACGTTCTCGCCATGTACATCCCCAGTTTCTTCACCGGCCAGTTGATTGCCCGTTTCGGCGTCGAAAAGATCGTAGCTCTTGGTCTCGCAATCCTTGCCGGTGCTGGCGTTGTCGCCTTGCAAGGGGTTGAGCTTGAGAACTTCTTCATCGCTCTGATCTTGCTGGGCGTCGGTTGGAATTTTGGCTTTATTGGCGCGACCACCATGTTGGCGGCATCGCATGACATCAACGAGCGTGGCCGTATGCAGGGTCTGAACGACCTGCTGGTATTCGGTGGTGTAACACTGGCTTCGCTTGCTTCGGGTGGATTGATGAACTGCTCTGGCGGCTCACCGGTTGAAGGCTGGACCGCGGTAAACCTTGCCATGGTTCCATTGTTGACTCTGGCCGGGGGCGCATTGCTTTGGTTGGTTCTGCGCCCGTCCGATCCCGAAACGGTCTGAGGTCTACCAGCGACCCCGGACCACCTTCCACATCAGGGAAACCCGGCGCCGAACCTCACCCTGCATCAAATTCCCTGCGGCCACGCGATCTGGCTGAGCAATCGCCTTGCGCAACACCCATTCAGATTGCCAACCCGCCAAAAGCGCCGGGCGCGCCTCTGGTGAAATCGCCAGACGCTGTCCCTGTGCGCGCCGTAACCGGTTCAGAGCCTTTTGCGCCAGATCGCGCACTGCATCGGGTGTTCCATCCAACAAAGGAATACGCCCGCGCACTTCAAGATCCGGGATTGCGCGCAACCAGTTCGCCACGCCAACGGCATAGCCGAAATCTCGTAACACAGGCTCGTCGGCCTCACCCAAAGATTGCGCCGACGCCACCATCAAACTGGCCGAGCTGTGATTTAGGTAGGCCTCAAAATGGGTCTCGTCCTCAAAAGGATCGCGATAGATATCCCAGCGCCTTACGGCCACGTATTCATCCAGCATCACCGCCAGATGTGGAGAAAGAACCTGCGATAACGCCGTCACGACCTCATGTCGACGCACAGTCGGACCTTCAGCAATTTCCTGCAATGCATCGCGCCACCATTGCAGGCGCATTTCGGCAATCATCGCCTCTTGCGTGACCCAGGGCGCTCGGGCGACCTCGACATTCAGCGCATAGATCGGAAACAGAACCGAACGTGCGGCAACCGGCGCGGCCATCGCCGCCATGAACCGGTCCGGATCGGCGCGATGCACCAATGCAGCACAGGCCTTCAGATCGTCATTGAACTGCACTGTCACTCGGCCACCACCGCCCGAGGACGGCAATCCCGTACAAGCTTCCACTGGATCGCATCCAATAGGGCCTCAAACGACGCATCCACTATGTTCGCGCTGACCCCGACAGTTGACCAGCGCCGCCCCTGCCCGTCTTCGCTGTCGATGATGACCCGCGTCACGGCCTCGGTTCCACCTTGGGTGATCCGCACCTTGAAATCGACCAGATGCATGTCGTCCAATATCCGCGAATATTGCCCCAGATCCTTGGCCAGAGCCTTGGCCAAAGCGTTCACTGGTCCTCGGTCGCTGCCATCTTCGTCCAGAGATTCACTGACCGACAGCTTCTTTTCCCCGTCGACCTTCACCACGACAACCGCCTCGGACAGGCTGACCATCTTGTCATACTTGTTCTTCCGCCGCTCAACCGTGACCTTATAGCGTTTGACCTCGAAAAAGGCGGGCAACTGACCCAGCTCATCGCGCGCCAACAGCTCAAAACTGGCCTGGGCGGTGTCATAAGAATAGCCTTCGGCCTCGCGCTGCTTGATCCGGTCAAGAATGCGCCCCAGCGCCGGATCACCACTTTCCACGCTCAGGCTGGCCTCAGTCAGGCGTTTACGCAGATTCGACTGCCCCGCCTGGTTCGACATCGGGATGATCCGTGCATTGCCGACAGTCGCCGGATCTACATGTTCGTATGTCGACGGATCCTTCAGGATCGCGCTGGCATGCAGCCCTGCCTTATGCGCAAAAGCAGACGCCCCCACATAGGCCGCCTGCTTGCTGGGAACCCGGTTCAGGATTTCGTCCAACATACGGCTGACCCGTGTCAGACCCGCCAAGGCCTCGACGCTGACCCCAATATCAAACTGCGACACATAAGGTTCTTTCAGCAGCAAAGTGGGGATCAAAGCAGTCAGGTTTGCATTCCCGCAGCGTTCGCCCAACCCGTTCAGGGTTCCCTGAACCTGACGCACGCCCGCATCCACAGCAGCGAGCGAGCACGCAACTGCGTTTTCCGTGTCATTATGGGTATGAATGCCCAAACGATCACCTGACAAGCCTGCGGCAATCACCTCGGATACAACCCGCGACACTTCACCGGGCAATGCACCCCCATTGGTGTCACACAGAACAACCCAGCGAGCTCCGGCCTCTAAAGCGGCCTTGCAAACCTGGACCGCATATCCGGGATTGTCCCTGTAGCCGTCAAAGAAATGCTCGGCGTCAAAAAGCGCCTCACGCCCCTGCGCCACGATATGCGCAACCGAGGCGCGCACGTTCTCGACATTCTCCTCCAGAGTGATCCCCAGCGCCTGGGTCACGTGGTAATCATGCGACTTGCCCACAAGACACACTGCCTTTGTGCCTGCGTTCATCACCGCCGCAAGAACATCGTCATTCTCAGCCGACCGGCCCGCGCGTTTGGTCATCCCAAAAGCGGTCAACCGCGCTTCAGTCTTCGGCGCGGCATCAAAAAACGCACTGTCAGTTGGGTTCGCCCCAGGCCAACCGCCTTCGATGTAATCCACACCCAACTCGTCCAGAGCCTGCGCGATCTGCACCTTCTCAGCGGTCGAGAACTGCACGCCCTGCGTCTGCTGCCCATCGCGCAGCGTGGTGTCGTAGAGGTAAAGGCGTTCCTTGGGCATCACACCTCCTCCAGCTTCGCAGCATCGAAACCAGCGCCGGGCACCAGTTCAACGCCATCTTTGCTCATCCGCACTTCCAGACCAGCGGCCACATATGCGGCCTTCAAGCGATCCACTTCCGAGAAGTCCTTGCTCTGCATCGCCTCTGCCCGTGCGTCCGCCAACCGATCCGCATGTGCGGACAGGTCCACCGATGCCGTGTCTGCCCACGCCCCCATCTCAGGGGTCAACAGACCCAGCAACCGCCCGCTAGCCAACAAACCGGCAACGTCCCCATCCGCCGCAAGACGGTGGAGTTCAGCGAGGGCACCCGCCGTGTTCAGGTCATCACTGAGCGCAGCGATGACTGCGGGTGCCGCGCTGGCGGCGGGCTCGATGCCCGCTGTCAGCGCCCGCCACTTGCGCAGCGTTGCTTCGGCTTCGCGTGCCTTTTTCTCAGTCCAGTCCATCGGCTTGCGATAATGGGTCTGCAAGAACACAAAGCGGATCACCTCACCCGGCACGCCCTGTTCCAACAGATCACGCACGGTGAAGAAATTGCCCAGCGATTTGGACATCTTCTTGCCCTCGACCTGCAGCATCTCATTGTGCAGCCAAACGCGTGCGAACTCGCCATGCGGGTGCGCGCATTTGCTCTGGGCGATCTCGTTTTCATGGTGCGGGAACATCAAATCGTTGCCACCACCGTGAATGTCAAAGCTCTCACCCAGCAGCTCATAGCTCATGGCCGAGCATTCGATATGCCAACCCGGACGCCCTCGGCCCCAAGGCGACTCCCACCCGGGCAACTCGTCGGTAGACGGCTTCCACAGAACGAAATCCATCGGGTTCTTCTTATACGGCGCAACTTCGACCCGGGCACCCGCGATCATGTCATCCACGGACCGACCGGACAGGGCTCCGTATTTCTCTTTCCAACTGTCCACGGCGAACAGAACATGCCCCTCGCGGGCATAGGCGTGTTCCTTGTCGATCAGGTCTTCGATCATTGCGATCATCTGCGCGATGAATTCAGTGGCGCGCGGCATATGGTCGGGTTTGAGCGCACCAAGCTCGCCCATGTCGCGCAGATACCAGCCGATGGTCTCATCTGACCGTTCCTTCACCAACTCTTCCAACGTCCCCGCGGCCCCCGCCTTTTGGCGCTCCAATGCGGTTGCGTTGATCTTGTCATCGACGTCGGTGAAATTGCGCACATAGGTCACATGATCTGCGCCATAAACATGCCGCAGCAAACGATAGAGCACATCAAACACGACCACGGGCCGCGCGTTACCCAGATGGGCACGGTCATAGACGGTAGGTCCACAGACATACATCCGCACATTGTCGGCGCTGATCGGAACGAAATCCTCTTTTGTCCGTGTCCGTGTGTTGTGCAGTTTGATCGTCTTCATCTGTCGGCTCCTAAGAACGGCATAGCGTCTCGCGTTGGCGCGGGCTTAGCAACTTGTCTCAGGGAAGAAAACGAAAGAAACCGGCCCGCTTGATAAATCAGCAGGTAATGCAGCAGATAATGATGCAGGTCATCCGGTTCATGGATCATCCTCTAGCACGGCTATCCCGCCGCGCCAAGCCTTACGTTCTATCATGACCAGGGAGTGATTGGCGAACGCCTTGAATTGGAATAGGAAATTGACGCCATGTTCCGCAAACACCTGACCTTCATGGTCGTGAATTCGGCAGCTCAGATCAGATTCAATCTGGAAATCTTGCTAGAACCGGAATGTCGTACGCAGGTTGAACACATTCGAATCCAGCCCCCCATTCGATCGGGTAACGTCATTGAAATTCTGGCGCAGCGCCTCACCGCTGATGACGAAATTATTGCCAATCGGATAAGCGACACCAATGCCATAAACCGCTGCGGTATCGTTTTCGACCGTGGAATCCACGCGCGCCGCACCGATAACTACATATCCCAACGCATTGCCGAAATCGTATCCGCCGCGCAATTTCAGCCGGGTCATGCTATCCAGACTGCCTTCGCCCTGACCAAGATTCAGCGACAGCCGGTTATACTCAAGCTCACCACCCAACACGAACTTGCCGAAATCAAAGTCATACCCGAGATGAGGACCAAAGCTGGTGTCGCTGCCGCTTGAACCATTCGGCCCGTCTGCATCAGCATAGCCAAAGCTGAATCCCGCATAGGCACCGCTCCAATCCTCGGCCAAAGCCGGTGAGAAGCCGGATGTCGCCAGAGCAACAATTAATGCGATATGCACCTTCCTACGATTCACCAAAAACCTTTCAGCAATGCTTTCGAGTATTCAGATCAATTTGCTACAAACTGGGCCGCATTCGTTAAAAAAGTGTTTAGCCTAGAGGCCCAATTCAAGTAAGCACAGGAATTATAGCAGATTTCGATCGCCTCGGGGAAAAATATCTTTAGGCAACAATCACTTGAGAATTTGCTTCGCTTTTCGGCATCAAGGTCGCAAATAGAACAGATAATGCCGTTCTGAATTGGAACACTGCGGCCACTGGATGAGGAACCAAATGCAGAACGAATTTTGGAAAATCCACCTGATCAGCCGCACAATCGGCGCGGATCGGGGACGTGCTGCCAGGGGGCGGCCGTCAGGCTTTTTGTAAGGCCTCTCAAAATACGTTTCTCACTATTGGATCCTAAACATGAACGACCAACCCCGTAACTCTTCCCGCAGTGGCGGACGTGCTGCGCGTCGTGCTGCCCGCGCATCTGCTCTGCCTGATCATCTGCGCCCTATCCGCCCGGGAATGGAGGGCGGACGCTACAAGCCACTGACTCAGCCACAAGTCGAACGCATTCACGAAGCCGCGCTGCAGGCGCTTGAAACCATAGGTCTGGCGGATGCTCCGCAAAGCGGGATCGACTATCTGGTTGGCGCGGGCTGCACACTTGGCGACGACGGACGCATCCGGTTTCCGCGCGCGCTGGTTGAAGACACCATTGCCAAAGCCAACCGCTCGGTCACATTGTTCAGCCGGGATGGTCAAACTGACCTGGAATTGTCGGGGGCAAAGGTTCACTATGGGACCGCCGGTGCCGCTGTCAGTATGGTTGAAGTCAACGGCCGCGAATACCGCGATTCGACTGTGCAGGATCTGCACGATGCCGCGCGGATTTGCCAACAGCTGGACAACATCCATTTTGTCCAACGCCCGATGGTTTGTCGCGATATTTCCGACAATCTCGAGATGGACCTGAACACAATTTACGCTTGTAGTTCTGGTACTTACAAGCATATCGGCACATCATTCACCGATCCTAGTTATGTCGCGCCAGCGATGGAGTTAATCCACATGATCGCAGGCGGTGAAGACAAGTGGCGCGAGCGGCCATTCATCTCGAACTCGAACTGCTTTGTCGTACCGCCCATGAAGTTTGCCACTGAAAGCTGTCAGGTGATGGAGGAATGCATCAAGGCAGGAATGCCTGTTCTTCT
Organism: Ruegeria sp. CDSC042; assembly: GCF_059610745.1. Lineage (NCBI taxonomy): Bacteria > Pseudomonadati > Pseudomonadota > Alphaproteobacteria > Rhodobacterales > Roseobacteraceae > Ruegeria > Ruegeria sp. CDSC042. The sequence continues at coordinate 471,988 of NZ_JBXWOF010000001.1, read as the reverse complement.
TCTTTCGGCCGGAATGGCAGGTGCAACTGCTCCGTCCACAATCGCAGGCGCCATTGCCCAGGCAACTGCAGAATGTCTTGCCGGTTTGGTTTATGTAAATGCCGTAAAGCCAGGTGCCCCGGCGATTTTTGGAACCTGGCCCTTTGGGTTGGACCTTCGGACAGGCGCCATGTCCGTAGGATCAGGTGAACAGGCTCTGCTTAGCGCAGGCTGTGCCCAAATGCACAAGTTTTATGATCTGCCAGGCGGAGCCGCCGCAGGCGCATCGGATTCCAAATTGCCTGATATGCAAGCGGGATGGGAGCAGATGTGCTCGAACGTCATGGCCGGCCTGTCGGGCCTGAACATGGTTTATGAATCCGCTGGAATGCACTCGTCTCTGTTGGGTTTTTGCTTTGAAAGCTTGATCTTAGGGGATGATCTTATCGGACAGGCGATGCGCTGCGTTCGCGGGATCGAAGTATCTGACGAAACACTGGCATTGGATCAGATGGCCGAGGTTTGCCTTGGTGGACCCGGTCACTATTTGGGAACCGATGCCACACTTGGGCGCATGCAGGCCGATTATGTGTATCCCGCACATGGAGATCGAACGTCTCCGAAAGAATGGGTCGAGCTTGGCAAACCTGACTTGATCGAAAAAGCGACCGCGCGAAAGCTGGAAATCCTGTCGACCTCTTCGCCAGCACAGTTCGATCCGGCATTGGATGCACAGATTCGCAATAAATTCAACATTCACCTACCCCGATAAACACTTAGAAAGGCGGCCAGAATTTTCGTCTGGCCGCCTTGAAAATTTGTTAATCAGCCGTTTGTAGATGGCAGCAACCCGGCTTCCTGCGCGATTGCAATTTCATCCTGATCCAGCGCGCCGTCGCCATTTGCATCCATTGCTGCAAATCCGTTTGCGTCAACGTCCGGCACGACGGCCTGAACTTCTTCGATTGTCAGAACGCCGTCCCCATTGGTATCCGCCGCAGACTGCGCGACAGCCAAAGTCGGCAGAGCAAAAGCAAGTGCAGAAAATGTGACCAGAGTATTCAGTTTCATTGTGATGCCTCCTGATAGAGTTTGTGTGTTTTGTGTCCGGACAAGCATCAAGAACACGCAATCACCACCAGTTGTCAGCCACTGAGTGCCATCGTTTTGATTTCGCGCCAAACTCCGCGCGTTTGCCAGAGTCGCATCCGCGATCTGTCGCTGGGTAAAACTCCCCCAAACACGGTCGGCGGTTCTTGCCCGATGGGAAACAGGCAATATGGCGAGGCTCTGCCGAGTTAACGGCTTTAGGACAAAAAGAAAGGGGGCCGAAGCCCCCTGTCAGTTTCGCCATCCAGGCTCCATTCGTTGACCGCCCGGTGTTTTGTTTGCCTGCGGCCTGGACGTCGCATGGAACGAGCGCACCCGTTCCGTGAAAGAGTGGGAAAGAGCAAATATTCCGCCCCACCCTGTTCCCGGCCAACACGGGCATGTCGGCCGAGTGGACCAAGGCATCGAAGGTAAGTCTCTGCGCCTTGATCCGTATTCGTCGGGGCCGGCAACTGTGGCAGCTTCCGACCCCTACGCCCCGGGTTGCCGGGGCGCTTAACTCAGCTACACCCGCTTGTTGAGCCGCAGGTGTTGCATTTCATGCAGGTGCCGTTGCGCACCAGCGTGTAGTTTCCGCATTCACCGCAGGGATCGCCCTCATAGCCTTGCATCTTGGCTTTGGTGCGGGCGTCCATCCCGGTTGCTACGGCGGTTTCGGCCACCGGCGCTTCGAATGTGGCTGCGGTTTCGGCCATGCCGTTCACCACGTTCTGTCCGCCGTTCAGAACCATCAGCTCCTGCGGCATCCGCTTGCGCAGATACCCGGTCGAACTGATTTGTTTCAGCACTTCCAATGACTTGGACGCCGCGCTTTCGCTGATCTCGGACACGTTCGAGACACCTTCTTCCTCGCCCCGGCCCAGATCATCAAAGCTTGCGCCTTCTGGTTTCACATGGGCCAGATCAGTACGATCCAGATAGGACACGGCCAGTTCACGGAAGATGTAGTCCAGGATCGACGTCGCGTTCTTGATCGAGTCGTTGCCCTGCACCATCCCAGCGGGTTCGAACTTGGTAAAGGTAAAGGCATCCACAAACTCTTCCAGCGGCACGCCATATTGCAGGCCAACCGACACGGCGATGGCAAAGTTGTTCATCATCGCCCGGAAGCCCGCGCCTTCCTTGTGCATGTCGATGAAGATCTCGCCCAACTGTCCGTCTTCGAACTCACCAGTGCGCAGATAGACCTTGTGGCCGCCGACAATCGCCTTTTGCGTATAGCCCTTGCGGCGATGGGGCAGTTTTTCGCGATGGCTGCGGATCATTTCCTTGACCACAACCTTCTCGATCACCTTCTCGGCCAGAACGACGGCTTTTTCCTGCGGCGTCCCGGTTTCCAGAACTTCTGCTGCCTCTTCGTCATCCTCGACCAGCGCGGCGGCGAGCGGCTGCGACAGTTTCGAGCCGTCGCGATACAGCGCGTTGGCCTTCACACCCAGCGACCAGGACAGCTCATAGGCCTTCTGGCAGTCTTCGATGGTGGCGTCATTCGGCATGTTGATCGTCTTGCTGATCGCGCCTGAAATAAAGCTCTGAGCGGCGGCCATCATCGTGATGTGGCTATCAACACCCAGGAAACGCTTACCTTTCTTGCCACACGGATTGGCGCAGTCGAAGATCGAATAATGCTCTTCCTTCAAATGCGGCGCGCCTTCCAGCGTCATGGTTCCGCAAACGTGGTCGTTGGCCGCGTCGATATCCGCTTTGGTAAAGCCCAGATGGCGCAGCAGATCGAAGGTCGGGTCATTCAGCTTGGTCGCAGGAATGCCGAGAACGCCGGTGCAGAAATCCTCGCCCAGAGTCCACTGGTTGAACACGAACCGGATGTCGAAGGCGCTTTCCAGCGCGGCATCCACCTTGGCCAGTTCATTGGGGCCAAAGCCGTGACCCGTCAGCGAGGTGTGGTTGATCCCCGGAGCGTTGCCAATGGTGCCATGACCAACCGCGTAGCTGACGATCTCTTCAATCTGAGCCGAGGAATACCCCTGCTTTTCCAGCGCTGCAGGCACCGAGCGGTTGATGATTTTGAAATACCCGCCACCGGCCAGTTTCTTGAACTTCACCAAAGCAAAATCCGGCTCGATCCCAGTGGTGTCGCAATCCATTACCAGACCGATGGTTCCGGTTGGCGCAATCACAGTGGCCTGCGCGTTGCGGTAACCGTTCTGCTCACCCAGGCTCAGCGCTTCGTCCCAAGCTGACATCGCCAGATCAACCAAACGTTTATCCGGGCAGTTGCCATGGTCCAGAGGTACAGGCTTCACTGCCAGTTTCTCATACCCTTCAGTCACACCCTGAGATGCGCGTCGGTGGTTGCGGATGACCCGAAGCATGTTATCGGCGTTGCGCTCATAGCCATTGAACGGACCCAATTCGCCGGCGATCTCGGCCGAGGTTGCATAGGCTACACCGGTCATGATCGCGGTCAGCGCGCCACAGATCGCGCGGCCTTCATCCGAGTCATAGCTATAGCCCATGTTCATCAGCAGACCGCCGATATTGGCATAGCCCAAACCCAAAGTGCGGAAGTCATAGGAAAGCTGCGCAATTTCCTTGGAGGGGAACTGCGCCATGGTCACCGAGATTTCCAGCGTTAGGGTCCACAAGCGCGAGGCATGCATATAGTCCACTGCCTGGAACTCATCATCCTTGAGGAAAGTCAGCAAGTTCATCGACGCCAGGTTACAGGCCGTGTCGTCAAGGAACATATATTCCGAACACGGGTTCGATCCGCGAATCTCCCCATCTTTGGGGCATGTATGCCACTCGTTGACTGTGTCGTGAAACTGGATGCCAGGATCGGCGCAGGCCCAGGCCGCGTGGCCAACCTTTTCCCACAGGTCGCGCGCCTTGACCGTCTTGGCGACTTTCCCGTTTGTGCGGTTGACCAGTTCCCAGTCCGCGTCCTTCTCGACAGCGGTCAGGAAGGCGTTGGTTACGCGAATCGAGTTGTTCGAGTTCTGGCCCGAAACCGAGCTGTAGGCTTCCGAATCCCAATCCGTATCGTAGGTCGGGAATTCGATGCTATCGTGACCCTGCTTGGCGTAATCCAGAACGCGTTTGATGTAAGTCTCGGGGATCGCAACATTTTTCGCCTCGCGAACCGCCTTTTTCAGGCTGTCATTTATCTTGGGATCATACGCGTCTTCCTGCGCGCCGTCCCAGCTGCGGATGGCCTCGAAAATGCCGTTCAGCATCTTCTCGTGCATCTTCGATCCGGCAACGATCGAGGCCACCTTCTGCTCTTCGATCACCTTCCATTCGATGAATTTCTCGATGTCTGGGTGATCTGCATCGACGATGACCATCTTTGCTGCTCGACGGGTCGTGCCGCCTGATTTAATCGCGCCAGCGGCGCGGTCGCCGATCTTGAGAAAGCCCATCAAACCCGAGGATTTACCGCCACCCGACAGTGCCTCGCCCTCGCCACGCAGGTGGCTAAAGTTGGTCCCAGTTCCGCTTCCGTATTTGAACAGGCGCGCCTCGCGGACCCACAGGTCCATAATGCCACCCTCGTTCACCAGATCATCATCTACGGACTGGATGAAACACGCATGCGGCTGCGGATGCTCATAGGCGGATTTCGATTTGGTCAGCTTGCCTGTCTTATAATCGACATAGTGGTGCCCCTGTGCTGGGCCATCGATTCCGTAAGCCCAGTGCAGGCCGGTATTGAACCATTGCGGGCTGTTCGGCGCAGCGCGCTGAGTCGCCAGCATATAACGCATCTCGTCGAAATAGGCGCTCGCGTCATCCTCGGTCGAGAAATAGCCACCTTTCCAGCCCCAATAGGCCCAGGCGCCGGCAAGACGGTCAAACACCTGCTTGGACGAGATTTCGCCCCCAAATTCAGCGTCCTCAGCCGGAACAGAACGCCACAGGAATTCAGGGACATCCTTTTCCTTGACCTTCTTCAGCTTGGTCGGAACGCCTGCCTTGCGGAAATACTTCTGCGCGATGACGTCGCTTGCGACCTGGCTCCAGCTGGTAGGAACCTCGATATCGTCCAGGCGGAAAACGATGGTCCCATCCGGGTTTCGGATTTCTGACGTCGCAGAAGCGAACTTAAGCTCTGCATAAGCATCCTGTCCCGATTTGGTAAATTTTCTGTCAATCTTCATGTCCGCCGCCCTAGATTCAATCAACTTGTCCCTTGGCTTTTGATCCCAATAAACGGACCATCTGCCCTAACCGAAAATCTTGGGCGCAGGAAACCGGCCGCTGCCCGAAGCAACGTGACCCCGTTCCGACGGACGCACGTAAGTATGATGTGCTCTCCAGCCCTCGCCCTGTGCCACGTTCTGGATTTTCTACCAGATTTAGTGGCAGCACTTTCGGCCTATACAATCTGGCGTATTCACACATAGATCGTCAACGGCCTTTTTCCGCCATTTTTGGAATCTTTTATGTTGACCGATCCGCATAGACAAACTGGTGAAGGACAGTTTCCGATTCCTCCACAGAGTTATCCGCCATGGTTCGCCATCACCTAGCCAAGTCCGTAATACGATTAACCGTTCTTTCCGGCTTACTTATCGCGATTTGATAAACCAGCCTTAAGATGTCTAAGTTGAAATAGAATCAGCATCCGGCCGATTTCGACATTATTCAGAGGTGCGCGTAAAAGCACATCCAACAAAGGGCAGACCGATCAATGACCGCGTTTCGAATAATTTCCCTGTTTGCCCTGATCGTGGCCTGCACACCACAAGAAACGCCCGCCACATCGCGCAGCGCGCAGTTCTCAGCCTTTCCCGACAAGTTGTTTGCTACGTTCGAGACATCTTGCAACGGCCCGGGTGAGGAATTTAGGAAAATCGGAAATCGTCAGTTCGAGTGTCAGGAACTTCTGCCTCCGAAGACCACAGCCTACCTGATTCTCAACTATGACGGCTATCCACAGAACCTACCCAAAAGTGTGACTCGGCTGACCGCCGAAAAAAATACAGGTGGCTATCTGGTTGAAGCGGATCTGTTTTTTAATGTGCCGCGCGAAACAGGGCCTGCTGCAAAAGTCCCTGTAGAAAGCAAAGAATTGGATAAAACCCTTAGCGCCATCTATCGAACGATGGGTGGGTCGCCATTTTAATTTTTGAAGAAGTGGTCGGGGCGGCAGGATTCGAACCTACGACCCCCTGTACCCAAAACAGGTGCGCTACCAGACTGCGCCACGCCCCGAACCGTGCGCCTTCCTAACCGTGCCGTTCTGATTTGAAAAGCCCTAACAGGGCCAAATTGCCGGACCATGTGAAAAAACTTTGTGCTGGATCTGTGTTCCAGGCGTGATCAGATAACGATCTGCGAGACCAGCGTTGATTTCCAACACCGCGAATACCGAATCGCCCCCTCCGATGGGGGTCAAATCACCGGGAATCGCGTTGTGATGAACTTTCGTTACCATACCCGTCTTATCTATGAAGATCAGGTCCAGAGGAATCAGCGTGTTCTTCATCCAGAACGCAACAGGTTGCGGCGGGTCAAATACAAACAGCATCCCTGAACGTACCGGAAGCGATTCTCGAAACATGAGTCCGCGCGATCGCTCCTGTGGCGACACGGCGAGTTCAATATCAAAGCCGATTTGGGACTTATCATTTTTCAGGCTAACACGATCTGTACGACAGGCGGCGTCTGCGCCACCGGCCCAAAGTAACAAGACAACAGTCAGAACCTTGAAAAGCCCTGCCATGACAGATCAGTCATCCATAGCTGCTTCCCAGGCCATAACCTGGGCCGCCATCCGACCACGCTGTCCGTCTATGACCCGCATGGCCAATGCTTCACCGGGTTGCAGATCCGCAAGCCCCGAACGGCGTAGAACCTCAATATGCAGGAACACATCCTCGCCACGCCCGAATACATTAGCGAAGCCAAACCCTTTGCCCTTGTCGAACCACTTAACCCGCGCAGCCACCAAAGGGGCCGCTGCAATCTCAACTGGATCAAGTTCAGCAAAATCCGCGAGCATCATCGTATCGGCGCGCGCTGGCGGATCGACGCTGATGACTTCGACAGCCTGCACACCGCGATCAGTGCGATGCGTCATAATTTCGATGCCCGCCCCGTCTGCAACCGAGCTTTGACCGAAATTACGCAAAACGTTTACGTGCAGCAGAATATCCGGCCCACCTTCATCCGATACGACAAAGCCGTATCCTTTGGCAGGGTCGAACCATTTAACGTGTCCTCGGACGCGGTACATGTTGTTCAGATCTTCTGGCACTGTGGTCCCACTGCGTTTTTTTTCACTTTATTAAGGGTCCGATGTGTATGGGATTGACGCGCAAATTCAAGGTGAAAAATCCCTTTGTTATCTGCGCATTGCAATTCGCGACACGTGAACGTCATGGATTCAACCTCTGAATCTGCCATTCGGAAGCAGCGTCATCCCGGCACCACCTGAACCTGTCATGCAGACGAAATGCGCCGTCTGCCCAGAATTCGATTTCCGTCGGCACAAGCCGGTAACCACCCCAAAATTTAGGGCGCGGAGGGTTAGGGCCAAGCCTTGCGGTCACTTTCGCCACATCCGCCATCAGCGCGGAACGGCTGCTAAGCGGCTGAGATTGCTTAGACGCCCATGCACCAAGCCGACTTTTCAGTGACCTAGAGGCATAATATTCATCAGCCTTTGGTCCATCCTCGCGCGTGATTGTACCACGAACGCGGATTTGACGCCGCAAAGATTTCCAATGCATCACGAAGGCCGCCTTGCCAGCATTGTCCAACTCGCCTGCCTTGGCACTTTCGTAATTTGTGTAGAAAACGAAGGCGTCGGCTTCGATCTCTTTCAACAGCACCATTCGTACATTGGGCATACTATCTTCGCCCACGGTTGCCAGTGCAATCGCGTTAGGATCGTTGGGTTCACTCTTCACAGCTTCGCCCAGCCACCGCCCTGCTATTGCAAATGGGTCGGTTCCTGCGAAGATGCCATCACGTTCGCTCATTTCCATCCCCTGGAAACTATTGAGGGATACCCTAGGGCGAGTTCCCGCCACGGGCAAGAGTGCACGGCCTTGAAGCAGACCAGCCAATGGCATAAACCAACGCAACATAACGCGAAGACAGGCGGAGAACCGAACATGTCAAATCAGTTGATGGCCGGAAAGCGCGGCCTCATCATGGGACTGGCCAATGACAAATCAATCGCATGGGGAATCGCCCGCGCCTTGTCCGAGGCCGGGGCCGAGTTAGCATTCTCATATCAAGGGGATGCCTTGAAAAAGCGCGTTGACCCTCTGGCGGCACAGCTGGGCAGTGAAATCGTCCTGCCCTGCGATGTCAGCGATGAAGCCTCGATCGACGGATTGTTTGATGCGCTATCCGAGAAATGGGGAAAGCTGGACTTTGTTGTCCACGCAATCGGGTTTTCAGACAAGAATGAGCTACGCGGGCGCTACGTTGATACGTCGCGGGCGAATTTCAACCTCACGATGGACGTGTCGGTTTATTCCTTTACCGCCGTGATGCAGCGTGCCGAAAAGATGATGACCGAAGGCGGCAGCGCCATCACCCTGACCTATTACGGCGCCGAACAGGTGATGCCGCATTATAATGTCATGGGCGTTGCCAAAGCCGCGCTGGAAGCATCGGTCAAATATCTGGCCGAGGATTTAGGCAAGGACGGCATTCGTGTGAATGCGATCTCGGCCGGGCCGATCAAGACACTGGCCGCCAGCGGCATCGGCGACTTTCGCTATATCATGAAGTGGAACGAATATAACTCACCCCTGCGCCGCAATGTGACCATCGACGATGTGGGCAACTCGGCGCTGTATCTGCTTTCCGATCTAAGCGGCGGTGTCACTGGTGAGAACCTGCATGTGGATTCGGGATACCACATCGTCGGTATGAAAGCCGTTGATGCTCCAGACGTTGAGAAGGGTTGAATCATGAGTGCCAAGGACCGCCTGCCCCACGAAAAAGGCTTTCACATCAGCTGGGATCAGATTCACCGCGATTCCCGAGCGCTCGCTTGGCGGCTGGATGGGCAAGGTCCGAATGATGGGGCCTGGCGTGGCGTCGTTGCCATTACCCGTGGCGGTATGGCACCGGCGATGATTGTCAGCCGCGAGCTGGACATTCGCACAGTCGACACGATCAGCGTGCGCTCCTACCATCACCAGGATCAAGGCGAAGCCGAAGTGCTCAAAGCACCCGACGCTGACCTCATGGGCGACGGCACCGGAATCCTGATTGTCGACGATCTGGTCGACAGTGGCAAAACTCTGGAACTGGTGCGGGCGATGTATCCCAAGGCGCATTTCGCGACGGTTTATGCCAAGCCGAAAGGCCGCCCGATGGTTGACACTTTCATCACCGAAGTCAGCCAGGACACCTGGATTTTCTTCCCGTGGGATATGGCTTTGCAATATGTCGAACCCTACCGGGGCACGGATTGATCCGGCCCAAGCGCAGCAACTGACTGGGGCGCTGAGATGACCCGGACACGCACCGCCGCCACCTTTCCGCCCCCAGTCATGGAGGCGCGCCGGTGGATCGAAGGCGTGACCTTCCCTGAAGAGCGGCCCTTGATAAACGTAAGTCAGGCGGCCCCCGTTGATCCGCCTCCACTTGAGATGCGTCAGGCGATGGCGGCTTATGCGTCGGCCGAGGATTCCGCTCATCTCTATGGCCCGGTTCTGGGCAACAGCGCCCTCAGGTCTGAGCTTGCCAGCCAGATTTCGGATCATTATGGCGCACCTGTCGTACAGGAACAGGTTGCCATTACCTCTGGCTGCAATCAGGCCTTCGCCGCTGCGATTTCCTCCATCACAGACCAAGGGGATGAAGTCATTCTGCCCACGCCATGGTATTTCAACCATAAAATGTGGCTGGATATGACAGGTGTTAACGCCATTGATCTGAGAACTGATGATGGACTGTTGCCAGAGGTGAACGCGGCGCGGGATTTGATAACGGATAAGACCCGCGCCATTGCTCTGGTCACCCCGAACAATCCCGGCGGAGTCGAATACCCGGCTGAGCTGCTGCGCGCGTTTTTCGAACTGTCGCGCGAAACCGGAATTAAGCTTTTGGTTGATGAGACCTACCGCGATTTCGACAGCCGCAGCGGCCCGCCCCACGATCTGTTCGCTCAGCCGGGCTGGGATGACACTCTGATTCATCTATATTCGTTTTCAAAGGCCTACCGTCTGACTGGTCACCGAGTAGGTGCTGTTGCGACCAGTCCGTCGCTGCTGTCTGAGATTGAGAAATTTCTGGATACCGTCGCGATCTGTCCAAACCAAATCGGTCAGTTTGGTGCGTTTTGGGGGATGCAAAACCTGTCGCAATGGCTGGCCGATGAACGAAGGGAAATCCTCGACCGTCGCGCTGTCATTACAAGACAACTTCCCAAACTGACCAGTAAAGGATGGCGGTTGCTTGGGTTGGGCGCCTATTTTGCCTATTTCGAACACCCGTTTGACATCTCTTCGGATGATTTGGCCCGTCGGCTGGTTACGGATGCCAGCATTCTGTTGCTGCCAGGCACGATGTTCATGCCCGATCACGACCCGGCCGGGAAACGACAAGTCCGCATCGCATTTGCCAATCTTGATCGCAACGGAATTACGGAATTGTTTGACCGCCTGCACGCTCTCTCCTTCTAAGCTTGCCCCCCGGCGGTGCGCGTCGTATTCAGGGCCGCAACCGACAGGGCAAATACTTGCCGAATAAAACAAGAGGGCGCTATGGCCGCAGGCATGAAAAATCTATCAAAGACCTTTGTCTGGATCCTCATGGGTCTTTTGATGCTGGGCCTTGCAGGATTTGGCGCGACCAGCCTGACTGGAACTGTGCACACTGTGGCGCAGGTGGGCAACGAAGATATCTCGATTGACGATTACGTCCGCGAACTTCAGCGAGAAATCCGCGCGGTCGAAAGCCAGACCGGCCAGCCCCTGCAAATGTCACAGGCCCGCGATTTTGGCTTGGACCAGCTGGCTCTGTCGCGCCTCACCGCGCTGGCTGCTTTGGATAACGAAGTTGGTCTGCTGGGTATTTCGATCGGCGATGAAAATTTGCAGGAAGAAATCGTCTCGATCCCTGCGTTTCAGGGGCCTGATGGTTCTTTCGACCGTGAGGCATATCGCTTTCAGCTTGAACAGGTTGGCATGACCGACACCGAGTTTGAAACCGATCTGAGGAAAGAATCCGCACGGACCATCGTGCAGGATGCCGTGGTCAGCGGAGTAGAAATGCCCTCGATCCTGACTGAAGTTCTGACAGACTTTGTCGGTGCCCGCCGCAGCTTTACTGTTGCAACCGTTTCACCCGAAGCTTTGGCAGAGCCGGTTGCAACCCCAACCGATGAACAAATCCAGGCCTATTACGACGAGAACCAGGACCAGTTTTCCCTGCCCCGCACCAAAAAGCTGACCTATACGATTCTGTCGCCCAATATGCTGCTGGATAGTGTCGAGGTGGACGAAGATTCAGTTCTCCGGCTTTTCGAACAGCGCGCAGACGAGTTTCAGCAACCCGAACGCCGCCTTGTTGAACGCCTTTCTTTTTCTGATGACGCAGCTGCGCAAGATGCCATGGCACAGATTGAAGTTGGCGGGACAACCTTCGAACAACTTGTCCGTGACCGTGAGCTTGAGCTGAGCGACGTGGATCTGGGCGACGTTACCCGCGACGACCTAGGCGATGCGGCCGAGGCCATTTTCGCGGCTGAACTGGACACTGTTGTTGGACCTCTGCCCTCGGTATTCGGCCCTGCCCTTTTCCGTATCAACGGCTCGCTGGCTGAGAACAACACTCCCTTCGAAGACGCCGCCCCAGCTCTGCGCGAAGAGTTGGCCGCAGACCGTGCGCGCCGCCAGATCGAGGCTCAGTCCGAAGACATCAATGACCTGCTTGCAGGCGGGGCAACACTTGAGGAGTTGGCAGCCGAGACTGGGATGGAGCTGGGACAGATCGACTGGACTCGCGCCAGTCAGGATGGCGTGGCCGCATATGACGGTTTCCGCAGTGCAGCCGAAGCCGTGCAAGACGGAGATTTTCCCGAGATTGCATTCCTTGAGGACGGTTCGATCTTTGCGCTGCGCCTGAACGAAACGCTTCCTCGTCGGCCTGAACCGCTGGAATCAGCGCGTGATCGCGTTGCGGCGGCCTGGACACAGGTTCAAACTGACAAAGCGTTGGAAGACCACGCGAATGCCGTGTTGGAGCAGTTGCAGGAGAACGGGGATTTCACCACGACCGGTCTACCTCACCGCGTGGAAAACGCTCTGACACGAACTGCATTTCTAGAAGATGTACCCGCAGGGTTCATGCCGGAAGTGTTCGACATGGAACTAGGAAGCTATCGCGTCGTTCCCGGTGCCGGGGTCGCGTTGATCGTTCGACTTGACGAATTGTTGCCCCCTGCCGAGACCGATGAACGCCGTCAGGTTCAACAAGCGCTGGCCGCTCAGCTGAATCAGGCTCTGGCACAGAACATTTTCGATGCCTATGTTCGCGACGCCCAGGCCCGCGCCCGTCCTGTGGTGGATCAGCAAGCACTGAACGCCGTTCAGGCGAGCTATTAATTAAGAGACCGAATATGGCCCTGACCCCAGAGTTTGACAGCTTCGCCCGCGCCTATGAGGCCGGCGAAAACCAGGTCGTTTACACCCGTCTGGCAGCCGATCTTGATACGCCTGTCTCCTTGATGCTGAAACTGACCGGCGCGCAAAAAGACGCCTTTATGCTCGAGTCGGTGACTGGTGGCGAGGTCCGCGGACGGTATTCGATCATCGGTATGAAACCCGACCTGATCTGGCGCTGTCGCGCTGAGACCTCGGAACTGAACCGCTCGGCCCGGTTCGACCCGGACGCTTTCACGGCGCAGGATGGCGATCCGATGGACAACCTTCGGACGCTTCTGGCCGAAAGCCGGATCGAGCTGCCTGACGACCTTCCACAAGCTGCGGCGGGACTATTTGGCTATCTCGGTTACGACATGGTGCGCTTGGTCGAGTATCTGCCGAACATCAACCCCGACCCTTTGGGCCTGCCGGATGCCGTCATGCTGCGCCCTTCTGTCGTCGCGGTTCTGGATGGTGTGAAGGGCGAAGTCACGGTCGTTTCCCCCGCCTGGGTCAGCGATGGCCAGTCGGCCAAGGCTGCATATGCCCAGGCAGCCGAGCGCGTCATGGACGCAGTGCGCGATCTGGAGCGGGCGATGCCTGCTGAAACACGTGATCTTGGCGATGCGTACGAAGTCGCCCCGCCCGTCTCGAATTTTACCAAATCCGGCTATCTGGAGGCGGTCGAGAAAGCCAAGGAATACATCCGCGCTGGTGATATCTTTCAGGTAGTGCCAGCGCAGCGCTGGACGCAGGATTTCCCGCTGCCTCCATTTGCGCTGTACCGGTCGCTGCGGCGAACAAACCCGTCGCCCTTCATGTTCTATTTTAACTTTGGCGGGTTTCAGGTGATCGGCGCCAGCCCGGAAATCCTGGTGCGCGTGTTTGGCAATGAAGTCACCATACGACCCATCGCCGGGACGCGTCCACGTGGAGCGACCCCGGAAGAGGACAAGGCTTACGAAATTGAATTGCTGGCCGACAAGAAAGAACTGGCCGAACATCTGATGCTGTTGGATCTAGGCCGCAATGACACCGGGCGGGTTTCAAAGATCGGAACGGTGCGCCCGACCGAAGAGTTCATCATTGAACGGTACAGCCATGTTATGCACATCGTTTCAAACGTTGTGGGTGAGCTGGCCGAGGGTAAGGATGCGCTGGACGCCTTTTTTGCGGGAATGCCTGCGGGGACGGTCTCGGGCGCGCCCAAGGTACGAGCCATGGAAATCATTGATGAGCTTGAGCCGGAAAAACGCGGTGTCTACGGCGGCGGCGTCGGCTATTTCAGCGCCGGCGGAGACATGGACATGTGTATCGCCCTGCGAACGGCCATCGTTCAGGATCAAAAGCTATATATTCAGGCCGGTGGTGGCGTTGTGTATGATAGCGATCCAGAGGCTGAATTCATGGAAACCGTCCACAAGTCCAACGCCATCAGACGCGCTGCGGCTGACGCGGCCCGATTTACGCTGTCCGGCAAGAATTGATAAAGGCAGCCCGTCTGGGCTGCCTGTTTCGGGGAAGGATGTGATCGGGCTTATTGTGCCCCTTGCATCATCACCGCCGAAATAGGCGCCATTGCTACGCGGCCTCCGCGATCTTCCAGACCCCAAAGCAGCAAGGCGGATATGGTATCCGGGCGCAACCGGCCCAACATGACAACAGTGCCTTCCTGCCCGGCCCGGAACGCAGCCTGATCCAGGAAACGTCGCATGATTTTTGCATCCTGCCGCGCGCCGTCGATATCCCTGAAAATTACCGCAGACGGAATTCCATTACGGGAGGCCAACTTCTGTACCGTGTTGAGCCCGTTATCCTGAGTGATAAGTCCTCGACCCGTTCCACCGGCGATGGCGGCGACCTGATCCGCCAGTTTCCGGTTACCCTGGATGCCGGATCCATCACCTTCAAGAATTCCTACAGTCTCGGGCAACGCTTCTAGCCACACCGAAAGCGATACCTCAGCATCCTGTGCGCTGGCCGCCTTGGGCAGGTCAGCAGTGACCATCACTTCGAACCCGGCCGCCCGATGTCGAGCCATTTTCTCAGCTGCATCGGGGTCTGATGGGCGCACCGCAAACGTAAGCGGATATGGGAAATCCTGAAGCGCCTCGGCGCCATATGCACCTTCATCGTCAATCAGAATGATCGACATGAGGGGTTTGGAATCCGGATTGTCAAACTTCTCTGCGAAGGCCTCGATCGGTTTACCTACAGGAACCTCTTCCTGCGGATCTTGGGCTGCTTCATCATCTCGTTCAGTCAAAGGCACTACACGACGCCCGATAGTGGTATTTCCCGACGAGTTGTCCTCTACGCCGATCTGCGGAACCGAGGCGATACGCGGTAGCGGCTGACTGGGCAGCGTGTCCTCGTCCCCTTCCACTGCGATTGGGCTATCCTCCGGATTCACCTCCAGCTCGATTGATTCCGAAGGCGAGACTTCAGGCAAGGGCTCGGCAAGAGCAACCTGATCAGCCGGTGGCTCAGGGGCATCTTCTGCGGCATCTGGGCTAAGGTCGGCAAGCGGCGCAGGCTGAACGGGGACAGGCATTCGCGGAACGACCGGGGCCTCACTCGAAATGCTTACGGAATCCGCCTCGCTGGGCGTCGGCGCTTCGACCGGAACGCTTACGTCATTCACTACCGGCTGGCTGTCCGGGGCGTTCTCAGCTTCGGATAAACCCGCCAGAGAATCCTCTTCTTCGACTTCATTCTCGGGCGTCTGCGCAGGGAGTTTGAGCAGATCGGCATCTGCACCCGCCTCAGCGACAACCTCGGAGCTCTCCGACGTCTGCACCGGTGCAGGTTCTGGTGCGACTGTCGCTATGGACGGCTTTTTCGACAGCGGCGCGTTGAGCGATAAGACTGCCCCCAGCACCACAACGACAACTGCGCCTGCGATCATTCCGCCGACAAATCCGCCCATAATATTTGCCTCTCGCCTTAGTCCTGCTGCCTTGCCCTTGCACCATCTGTTGTGGCACCTGCCTGCAGGACCGCCAAGTTCGGGATGCACCCTTGACGCTGCCCCACAAGCCTGAGCATGTATGTGCCAACACTATACCGTGGCCTTGGGTTGCATCGCCAGCCCGAAATGACCAACACGAGACAAGAGCCAAATGCTGCTGCTGATCGACAACTACGACTCATTTACCTACAACCTCGTACATTATTTAGGCGAACTTGGCTCGGAAATGGTCATTCGAAGGAATGACGCGCTGGACGTGCAAGAAGCGATGGCCATGAACCCCGCTGGCATCCTGCTCAGCCCTGGCCCTTGCGACCCTGACCGGGCAGGCATTTGCCTTGCCCTGACCGAGGCAGCCGCCGAAACACGGACGCCTTTGTTGGGTGTCTGCCTTGGCCATCAGACCATAGGTCAGGTTTTCGGTGGAAAAGTCACGCGTTGCCATGAGATTGTGCATGGCAAAATGGGAACAATGCACCACACCGGTAAAGGTGTGTTCGCGGGCCTGCCCACGCCGTTTGAGGCGACGCGCTATCATTCGCTGATTGTGGATCGCGATACTCTGCCCGATAGCCTGGAGATTACGGCGGAATTGGAAGATGGCACCATAATGGGCCTCCAGCACCGCGAACTGCCCATTCATGGCGTACAGTTCCACCCGGAATCCATCGCTTCCGAGCACGGCCACGCGTTGCTCAAGAATTTCCTGTCCGAGATGAAAGTTCCCGCATGAGCGACGCCCTGAAACCGCTGATCGGAGTTGCCGCCGACCGCCCCCTGACACGCGCCGAAGCGGAAGAAGCCTTTGGGATCCTGTTTGACGGCGCCGCAACACCCAGCCAGATCGGCGGGCTTTTGATGGCTATGCGCACACGCGGTGAGACCGTCGATGAATATGCCGCCGCCGCTGCCGTGATGCGTGCAAAATGCAATGCAGTTCAGGCACCAGCTGGCGCGATGGATATCGTAGGCACCGGCGGTGACGGCAAGGGAACGCTGAATATCTCCACCGCGACCGCCTTTGTGGTTGCGGGTGCCGGTGTCACCGTGGCCAAACACGGCAACCGGAACCTGAGTTCTAAATCCGGAGCCGCAGATGCGCTAGGCCAGCTGGGTATCAACGTTATGGTCGGCCCGCAAACCGTTGAAAATGCACTGCAAGATGTCGGAATCGGATTCATGATGGCCCCCATGCATCACCCGGCGATTGCGCATGTCATGCCCACCCGGCAAGAGCTTGGGACACGGACGATCTTTAACATTCTCGGTCCGCTGACCAATCCGGCAGGCGTCAAGCGGCAGTTGACCGGAGCCTTTAGCCGAGAGTTGATCCGCCCGATGGCCGAAACGTTGGGCCTGCTTGGGTCCGACCGCGCATGGCTGGTACACGGATCGGACGGCACAGACGAATTGACCATCACGGGTATCAGTTGGATTGCGGCCCTCGAAGACGGCACAATTAAAGAGGTCGAGCTTCACCCCGAAGATGCAGGGCTGCCGGTACATCCCTTCGAGGACATTCTCGGCGGAACCCCCGAGGAAAACGCAGTAGCCTTCCGAGCTCTTCTAGACGGTGAGGCCTCTGCCTATCGCGATGCGGTATTGTTGAATGCCGCAGCAGCCCTGGTCGTCGCAGAGGCCGCTGCTGATCTGCGCGAAGGTGTCGCAAAAGCCGCTGAAAGTATCGACAGCGGAAAAGCCAAAGACAAGATCGCGGCCCTGGCCCGCATTACTCAGGAGGCCGCATGACCGAAACGGTTCTGGACAAAATCAAAGCTTACAAGCTCGAAGAGGTCGCTTCGGACAAGGCCAATAAGTCTCTGGAAGCTGTTGAAAACGAAGCAAGATCAGCCTCTGAACCGCGCGGATTCGCATCGGCGTTGCAAATGGCTGTACGCAGCGGGTACGGGCTGATTGCAGAAGTCAAAAAAGCCAGCCCCTCCAAAGGTCTGATCCGCGCTGACTTTGATCCACCAGCACTTGCACAAGCTTACGAAGAAGGCGGCGCTGCCTGCCTTTCCGTGTTGACCGACACGCCCAGCTTTCAGGGTGCCAAAGAGTTTCTGGTTCAGGCACGCGCAGCCTGTTCTTTGCCGGTTCTACGCAAAGATTTCATGTACGATCCCTATCAGGTGGCTGAAGCCCGCGCTCTTGGGGCGGATTGTATTCTGATCATCATGGCCTCGGTTGATGACAGCCAGGCGGCTGAATTGGAACAGACCGCCTTTGACTGGGGCATGGACGTTCTGATTGAAGTTCATGATGAAGCCGAGCTGGAACGTGCAACGCAGCTCAAAAGCCCGTTGATTGGGATAAACAACCGTAATCTCAAGACCTTCGAGACCACTCTTGATACGACACGCCGCCTGTCAAAACTAGTTCCCGCTGACCGGACCATCGTTTGCGAAAGCGGGTTGAGCACTCCAGCAGACTTGGCCGATATCGCCCGTTTCGGTGCGCGTTGTTTTCTAATTGGCGAGAGCCTGATGCGTCAGGATGACGTCGCAGCAGCGACACACGATCTGCTGTCGCGTCCGCTCAGCCCGGGTGTGATGTGATGCCGCTGACTCATTTTGATGCCCAGGGTCAGGCTCATATGGTCGATGTGTCGAACAAGCCCATCACGGATCGTGTCGCCGTCGCAGCGGCTCATATCACGATGGCACAAGATACGTTCGACTTGATCGCAGAAGGTCGCGCCCAAAAAGGTGACGTCTTGGGGGTTGCACGTCTGGCCGGTATCATGGGGGCAAAGAAGACACCCGATCTGATCCCGCTATGTCACCCACTGCCAGTGACCAAAGTTACCGTAGACCTGACACTGGACCCAGAATTACCCGGCATACAGGTACAGGCAACCGTCAAGACATCTGGTCAAACCGGCGTGGAAATGGAGGCGCTGACAGCGGCCTCAACCGCCGCACTGACCATATACGACATGGCCAAAGCCGTCGATAAGGCAATGGAAATTGGCGGCATTCGCGTCTTGCTAAAAGATGGCGGTAAATCAGGTCGTTACGAGGCGAAATGATAACCGTTGAAAGCGCCCGGACGCAGCTATTCGATCTTGTAAACACCCTCCCCTCCGAGCCGGCTCCCTTGATGGATGCGGCGGGTAGAGTACTGGCCGAGAATGTAGCAGCCACACGCGATCAGCCACCATTCGCTTCGTCTTCTATGGATGGCTACGCGGTAAAGTCGACCGAGGTCGAGCTGCACGCCATGTTCAAAGTCATTGGCGAGGCTGCGGCCGGTCGGCGATTTGACGGTCAGGTTGGACCCGGACAGGCGGTTCGAATCTTCACTGGCGCCCCTATTCCTGAAGGTGCAGATTTTGTTGTCATTCAAGAGGATGTTGATCGCCGAGGTGACCTAATCACCATTTCTGATCTGCCGGGCCCTAAATCCAACATTCGTCCAAAAGGCGTCGATTTCGAAATTGGCGCCAAGATTACGGCTCCACGTCGTTTGAGCCCCGAGGATCTGGCGCTTTTGGCGGCGATGAATATCCCCATGGTGCCGGTTGCACGTAAACCCGTGGTCGCGCTGATCGCAACCGGGGATGAATTGATCATGCCCGGCGAAACACCGGGACCGGATCAGATAATCGCCTCAAACACCTTTGGTATCAAAGCCTTGCTAGAGGATGTTGGAGCGCATGTGCGGGTTCTGCCCATCGCCTCTGACACGGTTTCGTCCCTCGAGACCGCCTTTGCCCTAGCAGCCGACGTTGATTTGGTGGTTACGATCGGCGGTGCCTCGGTTGGGGATTATGATCTTGTCTCTCAGGTCTCCACCGCACTGGGGTTGGAGCGGAGTTTTTACAAAATCCGCATGCGCCCCGGCAAACCGCTGATGGCCGGTCGCTTGGGCGATTGCGTGATGGTTGGACTTCCGGGTAATCCGGTCAGCGCAATGGTTTGCAGCTATCTGTTTCTTGCCCCGATGATCCGTAAGATGCTGGGCCTGGAACAGGTTCTGACCCCGCTTCAAAGCGCCAATTTAACTGAGGCTATCCCAGCGAATGGGCCGCGCGAGCATTACATGCGCGCTATCGTGACTGGTGATGGAATTAAAGCCTGCCAAAACCAGGACAGTTCGCTGCTCAGCGTACTTGCCGAAGCAAACGCGCTTTTGGTTCGGCAACCCAATGACCCGGCACGCCTGGCCGGAGACGAAGTGATGTTCCTTCCGATCTGAGTCCCTACAAGATCATTGACACAAAACGTGAACATGCGTAGAACAAAAGAAAACGCATGAGCGACGAGGTGTGAGCAATGCTGACCAAGAAGCAGTTGGATTTGTTGGAGTTCATCCATAAACGCGTTCAGGCGGATGGCGTCCCCCCAAGTTTCGATGAAATGAAAGCTGCGCTGGACCTGCGGTCCAAATCCGGCATCCATCGGTTGATCACAGCGCTTGAAGAACGCGGCTTTATCCGTCGTCTGGCCCATCGTGCCCGTGCCATCGAAATCGTCAAACTTCCTGAAAGCCTGGGAGGAGAGCCAACAGTCGCTTTCAAACCCCGTGTTATCGAAGGTGACAAGCCCGAAGGCAGGCGCCCCGCGAATTTCGAACCAGTGACCGTAGACGCAATGGAATTGCCGGTCATGGGACGCATCGCAGCAGGTGTTCCGATCGAGGCGATCAGCCATGTCTCGCACCGCGTTGCCGTCCCCGGAAGCATGGTTTCCGGCAGAGGCGAGCACTACGCACTTGAAGTACGCGGCGATTCGATGATTGACGCTGGCATCAACGACGGCGATGTGGTCGTCATCCGCGAAACCTCCGTGGCTGATAATGGTGATATCGTTGTCGCGCTGGTCGAAGATCAGGAAGCAACGCTCAAACGGTTCTTTCGGAGAGGTCAGGCGATAGCGCTTGAGGCTGCCAACCCGGCCTATGAAACGCGTGTACTGCCCGAAGATAAGGTCAAGGTTCAGGGCCGTTTGGTTGGGCTCATCCGAAGCTATTGATCTTTAGTTGTCTGGCGACCACAGCCTTTTGCCTATGACTTCGGCACTGGTCATTACGTTTCCGCCGGACAGTGCAATACTTCCTGTCTTGTTCAACAACTCGGGATCAATCACCATACAGGTGCCGGACAGCTGGACCGGAACAGCAGAGATGACGATTTGGTCATCTCCACATTCGCTGAATTCGCGCGCAGATCGTTTGCCAGTGAGGTGAATCAGCTCTTTGCCCTGCCAGAAATATCTTTGCGACAGATCTTTCCCATCGGGCCAGCGATTTGCGGCAGTTTTCTGGCTCGCGCCGTCTCCGTCGTTTTCAAGCCATACGGTTGCAATAAATTTGCTGCCCTTTTCCTTGCTCAGCGCGCGCCCCTGATCAGTCATCACACCAACCAACCCACCGGAGTCTGCGACCAAAACTTCCGGACGGTTACCGTGCCCCCAAAGCGCAATCGCCACCATGCTAGGTGCGACGCCGACCCACCTTGCCCCACCGCGCCACAAGGCGATCCAGAGCGCGCCCAATGCAAATATGGGCAAGACGTAGGACGGTGGACTGACCACATAACCTTGCGCACCTTCCAGTCCCGAGATCCAGTCTGAAACCGCCAGAATCCATTCCAAACCTGCCCCCATGACCGCCAGCCCAATCCACTCAAGCCCGAATGGCGCCAGGATTGCGGCAATAACGGCCGCAGGAACCACGACGGTTCCCATCACCGGGACCGACAGCATATTCGCAACCAGCCCATAGTGAGACAGTGAATTGAAATGCGCCGCCCCAATCGGTGCGGTGGCAAGCCCCGCTATGGCAGATGACATCAACACCCCGATAATGGGCCGTAGCCATTTCGGCCCGAAAGCAGAATCGAAACCGCGTAAGGCTCCGAAAACGGCCACCAGTGCCGTTGTTGCAGCAAAGGACATTTGAAAACCGGGGCTTAACAGAGATTCTGGTCGCAACGACAGCACGATAAGGGCAGCGACGGCCACCGCGCGTAGCGAAATTGACCTTCTGTCGATCAAAATGGCCCCCAGCATTACGCTGACCATGATAAAGGCCCGCTCTGTTGCGACATTCCCGCCAGACAGCAATAGATAAACAACCGCCGCGACCAAGGCGCAAACCGCTGCAATCTTGCGGACCGGAAGTCTAAGAGCAAGCACCGGGACAGCTGACAGCGTGACCCTGAAGATCAGATAAACAAAACCTGTCAACAACCCCATATGCAATCCGGATATCGCCAACAGATGAGCCAGATTAGATGCCCGTAGATTGTTCAGCGTTTCCTGACCCATTCCGCTGCGATCACCCGTCGTGACAGCCGCGGCGAAACCTCCGACCTCTCCAGGCAGCAATGCGCGCACATGTTCAGAAATCGCCATCCTCCACGCCGTGATGCGGAGATTGGCCCTGTCCGGCGGGGCAACCGACAACACCGGTACGCGCGTGTATCCGACTGCCCCTAAACGTTGAAACCATGCGTGGCGACGGAAATCGAAACCGCCGGGCTCTACCGGCCCCTGAGGTGGCGACAGATGACCTGTTGTCATGATCCTTTGCCCAGGAACCAGCGCGACATCCCCACCATGCAGGGAAAGTCGGACGCGCTGCGGTCGTCGATCCAAGGGCACGTCCCCTAATCGCACCCGATCGAGCGTCACCCGCAGCGCATCCGACGCAGAGCGGTCTATGGCGACAACACGTCCCTCGACCGGGCCATAGTACCGCCAAGACAGAACCGGCTCTGCCACCGTATGGGCACGTGCGCCGGCCAGGATAAACCCGGCAGCGATCAGCGTCCCCCCGATTGCCAACGAAGCCCAGCCAGACCGCGATTTGCGGGCCATCCCCATAGCCGCAACAATCACCGCGCTGAAACAAATGTAAATCTGCCACCCCGGCTCGAACCGGAGCGCGAAATACAGGCCGATGCCAATGGCCAAGCACACTGGTGACCACTGAAACAAATAGCCTGTCTGGTTCAGCAATGCGGTCTCGACCCGTGCCAGAACACGCATGGTTGCCCCCGTCCTTCGGGCTCGTTAGACAGGCGCCAAGTTAAGCCCGACACGGTTACCAAAAGGTTAATCCACACTATGTCCGATCAGGTCGTCACCCGTTTTGCACCTTCACCCACTGGTTTTCTTCACATCGGTGGCGCGCGCACTGCATTGTTCAACTGGCTCTTTGCTCGGGGACGTGGTGGCAAGTTCTTGTTGCGGATTGAAGACACGGACCGCGAACGCTCAACGCCAGAGGCTACTGCAGCAATTCTTCAGGGGATGTCCTGGTTGGGCCTGGACCATGATGGCGATGTGATCAGCCAATTCGAAGGCGCCCCGCGTCATGCTGAAGTGGCACATCAGCTGCTGGCGGACGGCAAAGCCTACAAATGTTTTTCGACCCAGGACGAGATCTCAGCCTTTCGCGAACAGGCGCGTGCAGAGGGAAAATCGACGCTGTTCCAGAGCCCCTGGCGCGACGCTGACCCTTCGACCCAACCTGACGCCCCATATGCGATCCGCATAAAGGCACCGCGGGACGGGGTCACCGTGATCCGCGATCAGGTTCAGGGCGACGTGACAATCCGCAACGATCAGTTGGACGACATGATCCTGCTGCGCTCGGACGGAACACCGGTTTATATGCTGGCGGTTGTTGTGGATGATCACGACATGGGTGTGACCCATCTTATCCGGGGCGACGATCACCTGAACAATGCCGCACGCCAGATGATGATCTATGAAGCCATGGGTTGGGATGTTCCGGTCTGGGCACATATTCCGCTGATTCATGGTCCGGACGGCAAGAAACTATCCAAACGTCACGGAGCTTTGGGTGCCCAAGAATATCAGGCGATGGGGTACCCGGCCGCGGGTATGCGCAACTATCTAGCCCGTCTCGGCTGGAGCCATGGGGATGACGAATTCTTTACAGATGAGCAGGCGAAAGAGTGGTTCGATCTGGCTGGAATCGGTAAAAGCCCTGCACGGTTCGATCTGAAAAAGCTCGAGAATCTATGTGGTCAGCATATTCCAATCACTGGCGATGCCGCGTTGCGGCAGGAAATTCAGGGATACTTGGCGGCGGCGGGACTGCCCGCTCTCACCAATGCACAATCAGGTGATCTGGAACGTGCGATGTATTGCCTCAAGGATCGGGCACGCACATTCCCGGAACTCCTTGAAAAAGCGCATTTTGTGCTGACGTCACGCCCGATTAAACCTGATGAGAAGGCTGCAAAGGCGCTGTCCTCTGTATCCGACGGTATACTGAGTGAATTGACGCCGCACGTGCAAAATGCTAGCTGGACCCGGAACGAACTGGAGAGTGCCCTGAACTCGTTTGCAGAAGCGAAAGGGCTAAAGTTTGGCAAGCTGGCAGGGCCGTTGCGCGCTGCATTGGCTGGTCGGGCTGTAACGCCTTCGGTTTTTGATATGATGCTTGTGCTTGGGCGGGATGAAACCCTGGCACGGCTCTCCGACGCAGCGACATAACCAAAGGTTTCACATTTGGGTAACGCTGCTCCGCTAACACCCGGGCTGCGCCCCTGTGCGCAACCGTTGCCCGCCGAAACGGACGACGATCCGTTTCACGTATGAATGAGGAAGGGACATTATGACCGACAGCAATAAATCAGCCACTTTGACCGTACATGGTAAAACATACGAGTTGCCGGTTCATTCGCCTACCGTGGGACCTGATGTCATCGACATCCGCAAGCTGTACAGCGAAGCGGATGTGTTCACCTATGACCCCGGCTTCACCTCGACAGCCAGCTGCGACAGCACCATCACCTATATCGACGGCGAAAAAGGTGAACTGCTGCACCGTGGCTATCCGATCGACCAGTTGGCCGAGAAATCGCATTTCCTCGAAGTGTGCTACCTGTTGCTTTATGGAGAGCTGCCGGCGGCCAAGGAACTGGAAAAGTTTGAAACCACGATCACCCGCCACACCATGCTGCACGAACAGATGCAGTATTTCTATCGTGGCTTCCGCCGTGATGCGCATCCGATGGCGATCATGGTTGGTGTCGTGGGCGCGATGTCTGCGTTCTATCACGATTCGACCGATGTTTCGGACCCGCATCAGCGTGAGGTCGCATCCCATCGTCTGATCGCCAAGATGCCGACCATCGCTGCCTGGGCTTACAAGTATCACACCGGTCAGCCCTTCGTGTACCCGCGCAACGATCTGGATTATGCTTCAAACTTCCTACGCATGTGCTTCAGCGTCCCTGCCGAAGAATATGAGGTGAACCCAATCCTCAGCCGCGCGATGGACCGCATCTTTACTCTACACGCGGATCACGAACAGAATGCCTCGACTTCGACTGTGCGTTTGGCCTCCTCCTCGGGGGCGAACCCGTTTGCGTGTATTGCCGCTGGTATCGCGTGTCTTTGGGGCCCTGCCCATGGCGGCGCAAACCAGGCCTGCCTTGAAATGCTGGAAGAAATTGGCACGGTTGACCGTATCCCGGAATATATCGCCCGCGCCAAAGACAAGGCTGATCCGTTCCGCCTGATGGGCTTTGGTCACCGCGTCTATAAGAACTTTGACCCGCGCGCCAAGGTTATGAAGCAATCCGCCGACGAAGTGTTGGATCTGCTGGGGATTGAGGACAATCCCAAGCTGCAAGTCGCCAAGGCGTTGGAAAAACAGGCGTTGGAAGATCCGTATTTCTCCGAAAAGAAACTGTTCCCGAACGTGGACTTCTATTCGGGAATCATCCTCGAGGCGATGGGTTTCCCGACGTCGATGTTCACCCCGATTTTCGCACTGTCGCGCACCGTTGGCTGGGTCAGTCAGTGGAAAGAGATGATCGCAGATCCACAGAACAAAATCGGCCGCCCGCGCCAGCTCTATCTGGGCGAAACCAGTCGCGATTACGTGGACATCGAAAAACGCTGATTTCGATCCCCAACAAACCAAACAGCCTCGGACCAGAATCCGGGGCTGATTTGTTAGAAAAGCGTCAACTGGTCCCCGGCTTGGGGCGGGATATCGAACAAATCGCACCGCAGCTTCGGGGTGCGCGTTGCAAGGCCTAGCCGCTTTACAGCCAGTGAAAACCGCTTAGCCACCATCTCGGCATATTCGCCCTCACCGCGCATTCGGTGGCCCCAGCGCGGATCATAGTCCCTGCCCCCGTGCATTTGCCGAAGCTTGGACATGACTTTTTCGGCGCGCGTTGGCTCTTGCTCTTGCAGCCAGGTTTGCCAAAGTTCCGAAACTTCGCGCGGCAGCCGCAGCATAATCCAGCTTGCTGCATCCGCCCCGGCATCCCTGCCCGCCTCTAACAGGCTTTCCATCTCATGATCTGTCAAACCGGGAATAGAAGGAGAGGTCATGACCCGCACCGGAACCCCCGCTTCGGTCAGCCTGCGAATGATTTTCAGGCGCCGATTTGGCGCGGGCGCCCGTGGCTCCATTCGGCGCGATAAATCCGCATCCAACGTGGTCAGAGATATCCCGACCCGAACCAAACCCTGTTCCGCCATCTGTGCGAACAGATCGAGGTCACGTTCGATCAGTGCCCCCTTGGTCACAATCGCGACCGGATGGCGAAACTCTGCAAGCACCGACAAACAAGACCTTGTGATTCCAAGGTTTTTTTCAACTGGCTGATAAGGGTCGGTATTGGTTCCAATCGCAATCGGCGCAACACTGTAACCTTTCGCAGAAAGCTCTTTGCGAAGAAGCTCGGCCGCATTGGGTCGGGCAATCAAGCGCGTCTCAAAATCCAGCCCCGGCGACAGGCCCAGATAGGCGTGGCTGGGCCGTGCAAAGCAATAGATGCAGCCGTGCTCGCACCCCCGGTAGGGGTTGATCGAACGATCAAATGGCAAGTCGGGGGAGCGGTTATAAGTGATTATGCTGCGTGCCGTCTCGTGCCTGACTTCAGTCCGCAACGGAGGAAGATCGTCATCATACCCCCAGCCGTCATCGCAGGGGATTGTGTCAAACCGTTCGAATCTGCCTGCCGTATTTTCCGTGGCTGCTCGCCCCTTGGCAATGGCCGAAGGAAGGTTTGTTCTACTTTTGTTCATGCTATTTGGTATATGGAATATCGACCGGTCCGGCAAGCGGCACATTTACCTTGCTGAGGCATCATCAGAACCCCAATCAGGCCCTGAACAATTGGTGCATTTGAACGAATTGCAGGATGTTCATGTGTAAAATGACGTCGAGATAACGACAAATTTGGCCTATAGGTCGGTCTCGGAACTGCCAAGGTCGCAATCGTCACAGTAGTATTACGGCGAAATGGCCAAAACGGAAAAAATGCCACCACGGGCGCAAGGCCCGAACAGCTCAGGGAAACGCCCCATGTCCGATGAAGAAGACATCGTCCTGTCCGAACTGAACGACGACGAACTGGTCGAACAGATGTTCGATGACCTTTACGACGGTCTGAAAGAAGAAATCGAAGAAGGTGTGAACATCCTGCTGGAGCGCGGATGGACACCTTATGACATCCTGACCAAGGCACTGGTCGGCGGCATGACGGTTGTGGGCCACGACTTCCGTGACGGCATTCTGTTCGTACCCGAGGTCTTGCTGGCCGCAAACGCAATGAAGGGCGGCATGTTTATCCTCAAGCCGCTGCTGGCCGAAACCGGCGCACCGCGCGTTGGTAAAATGGTGATCGGCACTGTTAAAGGCGACATTCACGACATTGGCAAAAACCTGGTGTCAATGATGATGGAAGGCGCCGGATTCGAGGTTGTTGATATCGGCATCAACAACCCCGTCGAAAACTATCTGGAAGCGCTTGATACCGAACAGCCCGATATTCTGGGCATGTCGGCCCTGCTGACGACGACCATGCCATATATGAAAGTCGTGATCGACACACTGATCGAACAGGGTCGGCGCGATGACTATATCGTTCTGGTTGGCGGCGCGCCCCTGAACGAAGAGTTCGGCAAGGCGATCGGTGCTGATGCCTATTGCCGTGACGCGGCCGTAGCTGTTGAAACGGCAAAGGATTTTGTCTCGCGCAAGCACAATCAGCTGGCGGGTTGATCGACATCTAAACCATTTCAGGGCCGTCCGGTTTTCGGGCGGCCTTTTTCATTTATTCACCCTACCCTGATCCGAAGCCGACATTATGTGTCGAATACGGGCTTGCCAGCCACCGAATAAGCCGATTTTCTAGATAACGAGAAAGAGGCGCGAAATGACTCAGGACCAACTTCCCGACGACGCCAGCCTGACAACGCAGGGCTATTCAGACCATCACGGCGCAGGGCGAATTCTGTTATTGGCCTGCGGTGCGCTGGCGCGGGAAATCCTGGACCTAAAGCGTCGTAATGGCTGGGATCATATGGAACTGACCTGCTTGCCCGCCATCTTGCACATCCACCCGGAACGGATCACGCAGGCGGTGGAAGAGGCCGTTGCCAAACACCGCGACCAATACGATAAAGTTTATGTCGTCTACGCAGATTGCGGCACCGGTGGCCTGTTACAGAAAGCCTGCGGGGAGATGGGCGTGGAGATGATTAAAGGGCCCCACTGCTATTCTTTCTTCGAGGGGAACCAGGTCTTTGAAAATCGCGGCGAGGATGAAACTACAGCGTTCTACCTAACAGATTTTCTGGCACGTCAATTCGATGCCTTCGTCTGGAAGCCGCTGGGGCTGGATCGCCACCCCGAGCTTAGGGAAATGTATTTCGGCAACTACACGAAACTGGTTTATCAGGCACAGACTGATGATGCGGCTCTGACCGAACGGGCCAAGGAGTGCGCAGACCGAATGGGCCTGGCTTTCGAGCGCCGTTTTACCGGTTATGGTGATCTGCAATCCACGCTGAGCGACTGGGCCAACCGCCCGCTTTAGGCGGCCTCTATCGCGACCTCGCGGATACGGTCGATCATCGCCCTCAAACCGTTAGATCGTTGCGCGGAAAGATGATCGTTTAACCCCAGCCGCGCCAGTTCGCCTCCTGCGTCAACCTGCGGGACTTCTTGAACCGGCAGGCCGTTATATAGGGATCGCAGAACCGCAATCAGCCCCCTCACGATCAGAGCATCACTGTCGCCGTCAAAATGAAAGGTCCCTCCCTCGACACTGGGATGCAGCCAGACCTGGCTGGCGCAACCATGGACTTTGGTTGCCTGCACCTTCAACGCATCATCCAATGGCGCCATCGCTTTCCCCTGCTCGATGACATGGCGGTACCGGTCTTCCCAGTCCTCCAGGAATTCGAAATCTTCGACGATTTCTTCAAAAGCAGGTGTCGCCATCTCGGGGCTGTCCTCTCATTGGGTTCACATTTTTGAACTATGATCCTGACCAGCATCTGTCCAGCCCCCCACGTGGCTTTTCAAACCCGGAAAAGTGCGATAACTCATTGCCATATAGACTGCTCTGGGTGTTGTGACGATGAAGAAATCACTGTCTGTTCTTTTGGCGGCTGCCTTGACCCTGTCGGCTTGCAGCGCTTGGCGTGATTCTCGGGTCAACCCGACAAACTGGTTTGGGTCCAGTACTCCGGCACCCTCTGAAGTCTCGGTGAACGATGCAAATGCGCTGGTTCCCCAGACAGACGATGGTGTTGGCCTGTTTTCCAAGAAGCCACCCGAGGATAAGAGCTTCCCGATCGCCAAGATCGAAGAATTGCGGATCGATCCAATTCCGAATGGAGCTATCGTTTACACGACTGGGATTGCTGCAAGGCAGGGTGCATATAATGCGCGGCTTGTTCGTGTTGAAAGCGAAGAGAATGCAAAAAACGGCATTCTCGAATTCACGTTCCGTGTCGACTACCCGTCATATGCGACAAGCCAGGGGACCGAACGGTCCCGAAGGGTATCCAATGCAATCAATATCAGCCGAGACGAGCTTGCAAACATTCGGCTGGTCCGTGTCAAAGGGGAACAAAATGCCCTGGAATCCCGCCGCAGATAATTCCTGCTAAAGCTCTACGACCGTGACGGTCTGCCCTTTAGCTGCCAGGGCGATTTTGCCATCGCACAGTTTCAGGGCATCTTCGCCGAATACCTCGAACCGCCAACCGGACATTGCAGGTAATTCCCGTTCACCGGCTGCGATCTGATCCAGTTCGGAACTGGTAGCAATCAGTTTGGCGGCCACGCCCGAGCTTTCCGTTTTTGATTTCAGCAGCACCCGCAATAGGTCGGCAAGCGCAGGATTTACCTTCAACTTGTCACGGCTGGTATCAATCTTGGGCAATTTTTCTGGTGGGCAATTAACACCCTTTTTGACGGCGGCCAGAATCCCATCCGCAATGACCCCTTTGCGGGCCTCGCGCAGCAGCAGGCGCGATCCACCCAAATCTGAGAAAGATTTCGGCTTGGTCGATGCCAGTTCGATCAGCGCGTCATCTTTGAACACACGGCTGCGCGGTACGTTGTTTTCCTGCGCATAGGCTTCGCGGAACTCGGCCAACTCGCGAACAACGGCCAGAAACTTGGCCGAGTTCGTCCGGGTTTTGATACGCTTCCACGCGTTTTCGGGCTGGATCTCATAGGTGCCGGATTGCGTCAGCGTGCGCAGCTCTTCGGCGACCCAATGGCTGCGCTTGGTTTTCGTCAGCTCGGCCGCCAGATATTCATAGATTTTCCGCAGATGCGTTACATCCGCCAGCGCATAGGTCTTTTGCGCCTCGGACAGCGGGCGGCGTGACCAGTCGGTGAATCGAGAGGTCTTGTCCACGCCTTCCTTACAAATCTTGCGCACCAGGGTTTCATAGCCAACCTGCTCGCCAAATCCGCAGACCATAGCAGCGACCTGCGTGTCGAACAGAGGGTTGGGGAACACACCCGCCTCAACCCAGAAAATCTCAAGATCCTGACGGGCTGCGTGAAATACTTTGACCACGCTTTCATCGGCGAAGAGCTCGTACAAAGGCTCCAGAGTCATCCCTTCGGCCAACGGGTCGACCAAAACGGCGCTGTCTTCGTCGGGCGACGGGACCGCCAGTTGAAGCAGGCAAAGTTTTGAATAGTAGGTCCGTTCGCGCAGGAACTCGGTATCTACGGTTACGTAATCAAAGGCCGCAGCCGCTTTGCAGAAATCGGCCAGCTCTTGCGTCGTCGTGAGGGTTTTCATTCGTGGTGCTATTCTTGCTTTTGTTTTTAATCACCCGTCAGTCCTACACGTTTCCGGGCCGTCGGGCGAACCATAGGCCGAATGGCAACCGCGTGTAAATCACCCCGCGGGATTCACGGCAAAAGCACCGGCGTGCGGTCATTTCCGGCAAAGCGGCGCAATACGGCCGGATAAAGCCTGTGTTCGTAGGTCAGAACGCGCGCCGCCAAAGTCTCAGGAGTGTCTCCAGCCTCAATATTCAGGCGGGCTTGCCCCAAGATCGGGCCATCGTCCAGCGCTGCGGTCACTTCGTGAACCGAGCATCCATGCTCGATATCACCTGCTGCAATCGCACGGGCATGGGTGTTCAGACCCTTGTATTTTGGCAACAGTGACGGGTGGATGTTCAGCATCCGACCCTGAAAGCGCGAGACGAAATCACCGGTCAGCACCCGCATGAACCCAGCCAAACACACGATGTCCGGTTGTGCTTGCTCTAACGGTTTCAGCAGCTCGGCCTCAAAAGCTGCGCGGTCGCCCTTGAATGGCCGGTGATCTACGGCTGCCGTTGCAATTCCCCGATCAGCTGCCTTCTTCAGTCCCCCAGCCTCAGCATCGTTCGACAAGACCAAACAAGGTCTGGCCGGATGGTCACCGGTCATGCTGTCGACCAGAGAGACCATATTCGACCCCCCACCTGAGAGCAGAATGGCGACGCGCTTATGGCTCACAGCAATTTGCCCGAATAGGCCACTCCTGCGGTGTCGGTTACGGTGCCAATCCGCGAAACCGTCTCACCAGCTTGGGCCAGCAGTGCCGACAGGTCGTCGGCCTGCTCTGCGCCGCAAACCACGATCATGCCGATGCCGCAGTTGAAAGTCTTGAGCATCTCGGATTCAGCAATACCGCCGGTTTCTGCCATCCAGCGGAATACGGGTGGCAAATCCCAAGAGTTCAAGTCGATCTGGGCACCCAGCCCTTCGGGCAGCACCCGTGGCAGGTTTTCGGTCAGGCCACCGCCGGTGATATGGGCGAGCGCATGCACCCCGCCTGTCCGGATCGCCTGTAGCGCAGGTTTCACGTAAAGGCGCGTCGGGGTCAGCAGTGCCTCGCCCAGCGATCCATCCCCAAAGGGCGATGCCGCATCCCAACCCAAGCCCGAAATCTCGACCAGCTTGCGCACTAGCGAATAGCCATTGGAATGCACCCCGTTTGAGGCCAGCCCAAGCAACACGTCACCCTGTTGAACATCTGCAGGAAGGTGTGCGCCGCGCTCCATCGCACCGACCGAAAACCCGGCCAAATCGAAATCACCATCGGGATACATGCCCGGCATCTCGGCAGTTTCGCCACCGATCAATGCGCAATCCGATTGAACGCAGCCTTCGGCAATGCCCTCAATAATCCGTGCGGCGGTCTCGGTATCCAGTTTGCCTGTTGCGAAATAGTCGAGGAAGAAAAGTGGCTCGGCACCCTGACAGATCAGATCGTTGACGCACATGGCCACAAGATCGATACCGACGCCATCGACCAGGCCTGTATCAATCGCGATCCGCAACTTGGTGCCAACACCGTCGGTGGCGCCGACAAGAATCGGGTCCCGATAACCTGCATCCTTCAGGTCGAACAATGCGCCGAACCCGCCCAGCCCGCTCATCACGCCGGATCTGTTGGTCCGCTTGGCAGCAGGTTTTATCCGGTCGACCAGAGCATTCCCCGCATCAATATCAACGCCCGCATCCGCGTAGGTGATTCCGTTTTTGCCCGCTGTCATGGCCAACCTCTTTTGAATGGTTCCCGCGCGGGTTAGTCGATTGTTGGAGATGTTGCAACGGTCAGGCTTGACGCGGGCGTTCACCATGATAGGCAAAGCGCCTAGGCGGGCCTGTAGCTCAATTGGTTAGAGCAGAGCGCTCATAACGCTTTGGTTGGGGGTTCGAGTCCCTCCGGGCCTACCAATTTCCGCAAATTTTCCTTTAGAAACAACGATCGATCAGCCCGAAAATAGATAGAGATGCTCCACGACCTAACAATAGGTTGCGAGGCAAGTGCCCCACGGTTTCAGGACATATCTTCGATTCCCGCCCGGGATATCCCGGTAACTTTTCAGGCGCTTGAATCAGTTTATCGGTCACTGAACATCCGACAATCCAAGATGAACTCACACCAGATTTGGCAGAGCAGAGGTCCGGTGCACGATGCTCTAGCGACCGATGATAATATCGGCACACAGACCGCCCAGATGTTCGCTCTTGCCCAATCGAAGCACGCCGCCATGGGCTCGGGCGACATCTGCCACAATGGCCAACCCCAGACCAACACCGCTGCCCCGATTCTGGTTGCGCGCAGGATCCAATCGCGAGAAAGGTTTGACCGCTTCGGTGCGCTGCTCGGGCGGAATACCCGGACCATCATCTTCGACGCGGATACGCAGCGATTTGGAGGAGACCGACAGGCTGATCTCAGCGCGATTTCCATACCTGACCGCATTCCCGATCAAGTTCTCTACCGCGCGACGAATAGCCGTCGGGCGCAACATCGCGGTTCCTGCGCCATCAACCTTTACCAATTCGACCTTATGCCCTGCCCTGCACGCATCCTTGACGATCTGCCGAAGGAACCTCTCAGGGTCTACGGATTCCGGCGCCACCTCTGCCGCTCCTTTGGAAAAGTCCAAAAACGCGTCCAGCAATAGCTGCATTTCATCCACGTCCTGTTGCAATGGCGCTGCCTCACCTTCGGGCAACAAAGACAGCCCAAGCTTGAGACGCGTCAAAGGCGTTCGCAAATCGTGGCTGACACCGGACAGCATCATGGTGCGCTGCTCCATCTGACGCTCAATCCGGGCGCGCATATCCAGAAACGCACTGCCAGCGGCCCGCACCTCGATCGCGCCGCCTGGCGAATAAGGAACAACCCGCCCGCGTCCGAACGCCTGTGCAGCCTCGGCCAGACGGGTGATCGGTCGTAGCTGGTTGCGCATGTACAAAAACGAAATGGTTGTCATGATGATCGCAAAGAACAAGACGGTCACAATCAACTGATGCGGCGCGGTTGGGGACAATCGCCGACGGTCGAAAGTTAGCTGCAATACACCCAAATCCGTCTGCAGATACAATCGAGCCTCCTGCCCGCTTGGCAAGGCGACCGCTACAAGATCGGGAAGCAAAGCGCGCAACTCGGATTCGACTTGAGGTGCAATGAAATCATACCAGCGGCGATTCCCGATGACTGGCGTTTCGTTTATCCCGAGAAACCGCAGTTTCATATCAAGCGCGGCCAGATCGGGCCGAAGTTCGGCCACCGCCTGATGCTGCGTTTCAGAATGTTCTATCACATCCGTAACCAGCGTAACCTCACGCGATGCGGCACGAGTCATTTGCGCGGTGACATCTTCCAGGTGCTTTTGCAAAAAGGCGACACTGATCACCAGCAGCATCACCACCACCGGCAAAATGAGAATCAAAGCCGCCCGTGCGTACAGGCTGCGCGGCATATAAAGTTTGAGCCATTGCGTCGTCATGGGTTAAACCTAACGGGCTGTTCAGACGAGAGAAAGAGTGCAGAATGCAAGCACCGGACGATTTCAATCCAATGCCAGGTCGAGATGACGAGTTACAACCGGGCCTAAGGCGGATTCTCGCCCCCAACCCGTCTCCGATGACATATCGCGGCACCAATACATACTTGCTTGGCCAAACCGATCTTGCGGTGATTGACCCCGGCCCTGCCAATGCGGACCATCTGGATGCAATCCTGAACGCGGTTAAACCCGGACAACGGATCAGCCACATCATTGTCACACATTCTCATCTGGACCACTCTCCGCTGGCTGCACCGCTGGCCGAACGAACGCAAGCAAAGATCATTGCTTTCGGAGGCCCTGAAGCAGGCCGCAGTGAGGTGATGTCCGAATTGGCCAATCAGGGGCTCGCAGGCGGAGGTGAAGGGATCGACACGGCGTTCCGCCCGCATATCGAAGTCGAAGATGGTGATGTAATCGCCGCCGAAGGGTGGCAGTTGAATGTGATCCATACGCCCGGTCATCTTGGTAACCATATTGCGCTGGGTTGGGGAGATGTCTGCTTTACCGCCGATCATGTGATGGGTTGGGCCAGTTCACTGGTGTCACCACCTGATGGTGATCTGACCGATTTCATGGCGGCTTGCGAAAAGCTAGGACAACATAACTGGTCCGTATTCCACGCAGGGCATGGCGCACCGATTAACGACCCTGCCAAAAGGCTCGATTGGTTGATCACCCACCGGCGCGCCCGGGAAAAACAGATTCTGTCCGCATTGGAAACCAGGCCAGGAACCGCCCGGGAATTGGCCGAGCGAATCTATACCGAAACCCCCGCTGCCCTGTTGCCCGCTGCCGAACGGAATGTATTCGCCCATCTCGTTGATCTTACATGCCGATTTCTGGTTGCACCGCAGTCAAAATTATCCGTCGGCGCGATCTTCGCCAGAACCCCATAGATGCCGAGGTAATTTTTTTTCCAAAACCGCGCTTCCCCTCTGGACGGCGAAATTTCGGGTTGCTATATGGCGCGAACCGTTCCGGCGTAGCTCAGCGGTAGAGCAGTTGACTGTTAATCAATTGGTCGTAGGTTCGATCCCTACCGCCGGAGCCAATTTCCCCAAAACACACCGCAAATTATCATGGATGCCCGCCTTCGCTGTGTGCATGTTTTTTCGACGAAAAAACTCACACCCCCCTCTGGACGGCGAAGAGTCGGGTTGCTATACGGCGCGAACCGTTCCGGCGTAGCTCAGCGGTAGAGCAGTTGACTGTTAATCAATTGGTCGTAGGTTCGATCCCTACCGCCGGAGCCAATCTTCCAAAATCTTCACGACTATAAAAACACCCTGCTTCAGGCCGTGCGCCATAACTCAGGGCAGATGATAAACGGTTTCAAAGGTTCATCTTCTAACTTTTCCATTCCCTTCAACCCAAAGTTGAGGGATAAGTTCCCAATTACATTTGCATTGAAGGACTTAGTCTGGGCCCAAGTTATTAGCAGGCTCAGGTGAACTTGAGATAAATTGAAAGAAGATTTTATGCCGGTCACGCTTGTCCCAAAGCCAAACCAGGCAGATCAGAAACGCCACTGGCAAGTCGCGAAACGGACATACGAGCATAAGGAAGTATCATGAAGCAGGTGAACTGTTTGATCATAGGTGCTGGTTTTGGCGGCATTGGTATGGGCTACCAGCTCAGACAAGCGGGAATCGACAGCTTCGCAATACTCGACAAGGCCACTGATTTTGGGGGCACTTGGCAGCATAACACCTATCCCGGTGCGGAATGCGATGTGCCCTCGCATTTGTATTCTTACTCTTTCAGCAAAACGCCGGACTGGAGCCGAAAATGGTCGGGACAGAAAGAGATTCTGGATTACATCCGGGATTGTGCGGAAACATTCGGAGTGATCGCGCATTTACGCCTTGGCTGCGCCGTCACTTCAGCAAGCTTCGATCCGACAAGTGAAATGTGGACTGTAACGACCAAGGGCAATGGAGATGAAACCTATCTCTGCCGCCACGTGGTTTGCTCGGTTGGTCAGTTGCACTTTCCCAACCGTATTGGGATACCGGGGATGAAGCTCTTCGGGGGAACCATATTCCATTCTGCCGAATGGCGCCATGATATCGACCTGAAGGACAAATCGGTTGCTGTGATTGGAAATGCAGCCAGCGCGCTGCAGTTCATCCCAGAGATCGCCAAACAGGCAGACATTCTGACAGTTTATCAACGCACGGCAAATTGGGTCATGCCCAAAGGCAACAAGACCTATGGCGAGAGCTTCAAGTCGCTGATGCGTTCGATGCCCTTCCTTCAAAAACTTTATCGCTTCCGCCTTTGGGCCGAGAATGAATTCAAGATCTTTCCAGTCATGAAAGGATCGAAACTGCACGAGATGCTGATGCAGAACATACTGAACCGGCATCTGGAAAAGACGATATCGGACCCAAAACTGCGCGAGGCGCTTCGGCCCAAATACCCGCCCGGCGCGCGTCGCCTTTTGGTCTCGGACAGCTACTATCAGACCCTGAACCAGGATAAGGTTGATCTGGTAACGGAGCGGATCGACTGTTTCACCAAAGATGGGATCAAGACCACAAACGGTACCGAACGCAACCATGATGTGGTCATTCTTGGCACCGGGTTCCAATCCAACCCCTTCCTGCAAGCTATTGATATCAAGGGACGTGATGGTATCTTGTTGCGCGATGTTTGGGATAAGGGTGGTGCGCGGGCCTATCTTGGTATTTCGGTTCCCAAATTCCCCAATCTGCACATTATTTACGGACCAAACACAAACCTTGGCCACACGACGGTACTGGCCATGATCGAAGCGCAAATCGGTTTTGTCATCCAACTTATCAAGGCGGCCGATCACGGCACGATCGAAGTAAAACCTGAGGCGGCATTGCGTTTCGATGACGAGATGCAACAGCGTCTTGCCAAAAGTCAGTGGGCGCGGATCAAGCGCAGCTATTACAAAGATGGCGAGCGGATAACCACCAACTGGCCAGGCAGTTCGTTCGAGTATTTCAGGCGCACGAGGAAACCCAAACTGGCAGATTTCAGGCGCGGAACTTCAGAAGGCTGAGGGGCTATAGATCTACGTTCGCCGCGAAGTCAGAAAACCCGGCAAACCATCTCGCTTGTGTCTGCCAGACCAGTGATCTTGCGCTAGGTACTCAGCAGACCTTTGAAGTCTTCCCGCAGGTTGCGTTTCAGGATCTTGCCAGTCGCGTTCAGTGGCAGCGCGTCCACAAAGACTACCCTGTCCGGGATCTGCCACTTGGCGATCTTACCACCAAAAAACGCCAGCAATTCTTCTTCGCTTGGGTTTGCCCCCTCGGCTTTCACCGCCACAAGAACGGGCCGTTCGTCCCATTTCGGATGCGGCACACCTACAACGGCTGCGCCTGCCAGCTTTGGATGTGCCACCGCGATATTTTCGAGCTCGACCGAACTGATCCATTCACCGCCGGATTTGATGATGTCCTTTGAGCGATCTCGGATCGTCATATACCCGTCCGGGTCCAGTGTCGCCACGTCGCCAGTGGCAAACCAACCGTCTTGCAACAGACCCTGATCCTGCATCATGAAATAGCTGTCCAATACCCAGTATCCGCGCACCATCAGGTCTCCCTGTGTTTCACCGTCGCGCGGAAGCTCATTGCCGAGATCATCAACGATTTTCAATTCGACCCCATAACAAGGACGGCCCTGACTTTCCCGAAGCCCATACTGCTCTTCTTTGGGCAGTTTTCCATGTTTCGCCAAGGGCTGGTTCGCGGTTCCCAGCGGGCTCATCTCGCTCATCCCCCAGGCGTGGACTGTATCAACACCGTAGGTTTCGCGGAACGTCTCGATCATCGACGGCGGACATGCCGCCCCACCAATAACTGTGCGCTCAAGACTGGACAGTTGACTGCCCGACTTCTTGGCAGAGGCCAGCAGACCCTGCCAGATCGTCGGCACACCCATGGCCAGTGTCACCCCATAGTTGTCAATCAAATTGACCAATGCCTCGCCATGCAAATCTGGTCCCGGTAATACCATCCGAGACCCCGACATCGCGCAAGCGTACGGCGATCCCCAAGCGTTCACATGGAACATCGGTACAACTGGCAGTACCACATCCATCGCCGAATACCCGATCACGTCACGCGTGTTGGACCCAAAACTGTGCAAAACTGTCGAGCGATGGGAATAGAGCACCCCCTTGGGGTTTCCGGTTGTGCCCGAGGTGTAACAAAGGCTTGAGGCTGTGTTTTCGTCCAGTCTGGGCCATTGATAGCCGGAATCACCGGTTTCGATCAGCTCATCATAGAACTGCACCCCTGGAACCTGCACGATTGCGTCATCATTCCGCGGACCCATAAACACGAAATGCTGCACCTCTGTCAGGTGGTCCTTCAAAGCGGCGACAAGCGGGATGAATGTGGCGTCGAAAAACAGAACCCGGTCCTGCGCATGATTGATGATATAGGTCAGCTGCTCTGGAAACAGCCTGGGGTTTACGGTGTGGCACACGAATCCAGCACCCGAAGTGCCATAATAAATTTCCAGATGGCGGCGGTTGTTCCATGCCAATGTCGCTATCCGAGCGTGCGGTTCCAGCCCAAGACCTAACAGTGCAGAACCCAATTTTCGCGCGTTTTCGGCGACTTGCGACCAGTTTGTTTCAGTTAAACTGCCGTCAGTTTCGACAGAATAAATCTCGGTTTGGCCATGATAGCGATCGGCATGCTCGATCAGTGACGAGATCAGCAACGGTTGCGTCATCATTTGTCCCAGCATGGACATCCTCCCTGTGTCGGGGCCGCTTTTTGCAGCACCTTCTTGTTTGCCACGCATCTTTGACTGTTGGCGCGGTCAAAAGAAATTCTGCCAAGCATTTAATTGTCTGACAATAGAAGAATGCGTCATGCAAGGGCTGCAAAGCTGGCTTTTATTCGGTTTCCCGGTGCAACATGGCATAGGCAACAAGGGCGGCGGTTGACCCGTCTTTGGTCTCGGTACCTTCTGCACCGTCCACGATTGGCCCCAGTGAAGTCGCCAGTTCCTTGCCCAGTTCAACGCCCCACTGGTCAAAAGAGTTGATCCCCAACAGGACCCCTTCGACGAATACGCGATGCTCGTACAGGGCGATGATCTGCCCCAGAACAAAAGGCGTTAGCTTGGGGTACATCAGCGTGGTCGAGGGACGATTGCCAGCAAACACCCGATGTCGGGCCTGACGTTCGCATTCTTCACCCGTCAACCCTTTGTCGGCCATGCGCTGCCGCGCCTCGTCCAGCGATCGGCCGCGCATCAGCGCCTCGGACTGGGCCAGACAGTTGGCCAGCAGCAGACGGTGATGGTGGGTCAGCTCGGGTTCATGTCCCTCGGCAGCGACCATGAATTCGCAAGGGATAACGTCTGTGCCCTGATGGATCAGCTGATAAAACGCATGCTGACCATTGGTACCAGGCTCACCCCAGACCACCGGACCCGAAGGAATGGTCAGCGCACTGCCGTCCATGGCAACGGATTTGCCATTCGACTCCATCTCGAGCTGCTGAAAATATGCGGGCAAGCGCAGGAGACGCTGATCGTATGGCAGCACGGCCCGGCTGGCATATCCCAGAACCTGCCGATGCCAGACACCGGTCAAAGCCAACATCACCGGCATATTCTCGGACCAATCGGCGGCGCAAAAATGCACGTCCATTGCCTGTCCACCACGCAAAAACGCGTCAAAGGCCGTCGAGCCTACGGCAATCATCACCGGCAGGCCCACAGGCCCCCAAACCGAATAACGTCCGCCGACCCAATCGGCGAAACCAAACACGCGCTGTTCGGGAATGCCAAAGGCCTGAGTCTTGTCCAAAGCACTGGAAACCGCAGCAAACTGTCGGGCCGGCTCCCCGCCGCCATCGACCATCCAGGCGCGCGCGGTGCGGGCATTGGTCATGGTTTCAATGGTCGTGAACGTCTTGGACGCGACAATCACAAGTGTCCGCGTCGGATCCAGCTGCCGTAGAACATCGGCAATATGTGCCCCGTCTACATTCGAGACATAGTGCAGCCGCGGCCCGTCGTGATACGGAGCCAGCGCATGCGTGGCCATAACCGGTCCCAGATCAGACCCACCAATTCCGATATTCACCACATCGGTAAAGCTGCCCCCTGCCCCGGACACGGCCCCCCCACGGACCTCTTCGGCAAAGACACGCATCCGCTGCAGCGTATCCAGAACGCCAGGCATGACATCCAGACCATCCACGTCGACCGGACCGCCATCCAGATTCCGCAATGCCGAATGCAGAACCGAGCGTTCTTCGGTTTCATTGATCTTGGCACCCGCAAACATCGCGTCGCGCCTGTCGGCAAGCCCCGCCTCGTCGCATAGGCGGATCAGGGCTGCGCGAATATCTGCGTCAATCTGCGTCTTTGAATAGTCAAACAGCATATCGCCCGTTGAGGTCGAGAAAACCTGTGCCCGATCCACGTCTTGTTCAAACAAGTCCAAAATGGAATGACCGCCATCTGACGCAAATGCCTTGAGAGTATCCAGGTTCATAACTCTACTCCGCCCAATGGACCGTCATGCCGCCCAACACAGCAGCAATCGGCGCCTCTTTGGGATGCAGGGACATGGCCCGGTCCAGCGCCTTGCGTTTGGTTTCCCCAAAAATCACCAGATGCTTAGACAATGCGCCGTCCAAGACCGGAGCCGTTAATGTAATCCGCGCCTCGGGCTGAACTTCGGGTCGGGCCACGGCCAAAGGTGGCGCATGCCCGTCCAATGCGGCCGCCAACCCGTCCATCCCCGGAAACAGCGAGGCGGTGTGCATATCTTCGCCCATACCCAGCATGAGAACCGAAAGAGGCAGCACAGGCGCAATCAAGCTTTCAATTTCGGGCAGCACCGATTCCGGATCTTTGCCATCCAGATACAGCGGCACATATTGCGCGACCGAGGCGCGATTGGTCAGCAAACGCTCTTGGATCAGCCGCGCATTTGCGCGATCGCTGTCGCTGGGCACGCACCGTTCATCCGTTGGCAGAATTCGGACCCGGTCCCAATCCAAATCAGCGGCACACAATCCGTCAAAGACCGGCCCGGGTGTGGTACCGCCCGGCACAGCAAAAGAGACCAGATCGTGATGCAGCAGCGCCGCCTCAAGATCTCCGGCGATAGCATTGGCCACGTCGATGGCTAGCATATCCCGGTCGGCGTATTCCTGAATTTTCATGGGTTTATCCCTTGCCAACGGCGACCGTCCCGTTTCATCAGCAGCTCGGCGTCGCCCGGCCCAGTGCTGCCGCTCTCATAAGGTTTCGGCACATCGCCACGCGCCTGCCATCCTGCGATGATCGGGTCTGTCCAGGCCCAGGCGGCCTCGACCTCATCACCGCGCATGAACAGCGTCTGATTGCCTCGGATCACATCCATCACCAGACGTTCATAGGCGTCTGGCGGGTCCTGGTTCTCGGCGCCCAATGCCTCGGCAAAGCTCATGTCCAAGGGCACGTCGACCAAACGCATGCCGCCTTGCCCGGGCTCTTTGATCGTCACTTTCAGCGTGATGCCCTCATTTGGCTGCAGGCGGATCGACAGCGCATTCGCATGACGCCCGGCATCCGCTCCAAAGATCGAGTGCGGCGCGTCTTTGAACATCACATTGATCACCGAAGACCGGGCCACAAGGCGCTTGCCCGTGCGCAAGTAGAACGGTGTTCCTGCCCATCGCCAGTTGCTGATATGCGCCCGCAGCGCCACATAGCTTTCCGTGGTCGAGCGCGGATTTCCAACCGCTTTGCGGTAACTTGAACTTTCGCTCTCAAACTGCCCCCGCACGATATGATGTGGCTTTACCGGGTCCAGAGCGCGAATGACCTTGAGCTTTTCATCACGCACCGCGTCCGGGTCAAACTTGGCCGGAGGCTCCATCGCGATCAGACACAAAAGCTGCATCAGGTGGTTCTGCATCATGTCGCGCATCGCACCGGCGCGCTCGTAATACTCTTCACGGCCGTTAATTCCGACGGATTCGGCTACGGTGATCTGGATATGGTCGACATACTGGCTGTTCCAAAGTGGTTCGAACAACATGTTGCCGAACCGAACAGCCATCAGGTTTTGGACGGTTTCCTTGCCCAGATAGTGGTCGATTCGATAGATTTGACTTTCCCTGAAATGCGCGGCCAGCGTGGCATTCAAAGCCCGCGCACTTTCCAGATCATGGCCAAAGGGTTTTTCAACCACGATCCTCGTCTGCGGCGTTGTCAGATCATACGCCTCGATCCGTTCCGCCAGAGGGCCAAACAACCGCGGCCCCACCGAAAAATAGAACGCCCGAACCCGATCCGGCTGAAGTTTCTGCGCAAGCTCGGCCCAGCCATGATCCGCAACAGCATCCAATGCCACATAATCAACCCGCTGCAAAAACGCGTTCAGCGCAGCGGTGTCCTGACTGTGTCGTCCGGCATGTGCCTCAAGCGAGTTGCGGACCAAATTGCGGAACTTGTCACGGTCGTAATCCGTTCGGGCCGCCCCGATTACTTGCGCGCCTTCAGCCCATTGGCCAGCACAAAACCGGCGAAACAGAGCGGGCAGGATTTTACCCTGCGCCAGATCGCCGGTTCCGCCAAAAATGACCAGATCAAAAGGGTCTACAGGTATGACGCGAGAAACCATGTGTTTTCCTTACCTTGCCCTATGCTCAATGTCCAATGTTAGCGCAACCATTTTTGCGGATTTCCGCGACATCAATTCTCTGTCAGCTCACCCATGTCTCACTTTGCGAAACGGTCTGAAACCTCTAATTCAAGGTGACAACAGAAAAGAACCGGAAACCGGAATGAAAGACAACGCCCCTCAGATCGTCAATATCGGCAAGTTTCAAAACAAATTGGTGACAGCGGATGGCCAGACTCGTGCCTCGGTGGCGTTGACCAACCCCGAGACGCTCTGGTTCAATACCGGGACTTTGTGCAACATCGAATGTGTGAACTGCTATATCGAAAGCAGCCCGACCAATGATGCGTTGGTCTATATCTCGGCGGATGAAGTGCGAGACTATCTGGACCAGATCGAAGACAGAAACTGGCCCGTGCGTGAGATTGGCTTTACCGGTGGTGAGCCGTTCATGAACCCCGACATGATCGAGATGGCACGCGCTGCGCTGGAACG
Organism: Ruegeria sp. CDSC042; assembly: GCF_059610745.1. Lineage (NCBI taxonomy): Bacteria > Pseudomonadati > Pseudomonadota > Alphaproteobacteria > Rhodobacterales > Roseobacteraceae > Ruegeria > Ruegeria sp. CDSC042. Next base: position 428,605 of record NZ_JBXWOF010000001.1, on the reverse strand, counting down.
CGGCTATGAGGTGTTGATCCTGACCAACGCCATGCGGCCAATGATGCGCCAGAAGATGCGCGAGGGATTGACTGAACTTCAGCGCGACTACGCTGGGAAACTGACGCTGCGGGTATCGCTCGACCATTATCGTGCCGACCTGCACGATAAGGAACGTGGCAAAGGCAGTTTTGACAAAACCGTGGAAGGTATGAAGTGGCTACTCGATGGCGGATTCCGGATGGCTGTTGCCGGCAGAACCGTATGGGGCGAGGACGATGAAAAAAGCCGTCAGGGATATGCTACGTTATTCAACCACCACGGGTTTGGCATCGACGCGCATGACCCTGCGCGAACGGTCCTTTTCCCTGAAATGGACGAAACCGTCGAAGTGCCGGAAATTACCACCGCCTGCTGGGGTATCCTGGACAAATCACCCGCGACTGTGATGTGCGCCAGTGCCCGGATGGTGGTCAAACGCAAGGGCGCTGAAAAACCGGCCGTTCTGGCCTGCACGTTGCTGCCTTATGAGCCGGAGTTCGAGATGGGGCATACGCTGGCCGAGGCGGAAACGGACGTGCACCTTAACCATCCGCATTGTGCCAAATTCTGCGTTCTGGGCGGGGCCAGCTGCTCGGGTTGATCAGTTCAGTTCCGGCGATTTCCAGAATTTTGTACCCGACGCGCCCGCTGCCACGCGCCACCCTGTCTTGGACAGTGCAAAAAAGGACCGACCGTCGCTGAAGCGCACGGTTTCCGTCGTGTTTTCGTCGCCGTACATGGCACCGGTTTCGGCGGTCGCGTCATAGCCTTGAGTGATGAACTTATCCAGATCAGCAGATGTTTCGAACATGATCACAAATTTGGATTCAAAACCGCCGATGCCGATCGCGCCACCCACGCCGCCTGTTCCCATGTTCATATATGTGTGCTGGCCGGTGTCCTTTGACACCGCCACACCCCGCCCATACCCAGCCGAGACTGGAAACACCGTAACCTTGCGCGAGTCGAACACGGCATAGCCGGCACAGACCTCGTACAACGCATGCGCTTCGGGATTTTCGGCCAGCAACTGATCCAGAATCTGCGTGGCCAATGTGTCCAGCTTGGCGCGCGTCTCTTCCGGAGTGGCCTCATTGCTTAGCAATTCGGTGGTCGAGTCAACCGTACCCTCAACAGCTTTCGCGCCTTTATCGATTGTCTCGCCAACGGTTTCGGCCCCTTGCCCTACAACGTCAGCCGCGTTTGACGCGCCTTTTTTGATCTTGTCCAAAACTCCCTCAGCGGCGACTGACCCACCAAGCAAAACGGCGGCGACAAACAGCAACATTCTGGGCATGGGACATTTCCTTAGCTGATCAATGGTTTGGACACGACCCTAGCCTAAGAAAATCAAATGGAACACGCCCTTTCGTTACACAGCCAATAATCTGTCAGTGCGGCTAATTCACCCGAAACTCGCCAACTTGATTGCGCCACTCTCCGGGCGCGATCATCTTACGGTGGGTGAATTTTACGGAATGTAAGGGGCCTTCGATCTCTCGCTGCCAGAAATCAATAAACTCGAACAGTTTCGGATGATCCGGCGCCAGATCGTATTCCTGCCAGATGAAGGTGTTCAGAACATGGATATAGTCGGGCATGTGGTAGAATAATTCCGCCGTTGTCAGCCCATATCCTTTAAGCATCAATTCCGTTTCGCTGCGCTCCATTTCGACCTCAATATTAATTGCAAGGTCCCCCTATTGTATCACGAAAACACCCTAATCCTTAGTTAACAATATGTTACCGTGATGTTACCGGAGTTTCTCACTTGCAAAATGGTTGCTTGCTTGCACCTTATGTGCCGGGTCTGATAAGGTGTATCCACAAGATATAGAGTCTGCATACAGAACGGGCAGTTTACGTGAGCGATACGCCAGAAGTTCCTGAAAATATGGATGAAAACCCACCAGAACGCCCCGTTTACGGTGGCCCGACGGTCTCCATCGAATCCGAAATGCGCACGTCCTATCTGGACTATGCGATGTCGGTCATTGTTAGCCGTGCGATTCCTGATCTGCGCGATGGGTTGAAACCGGTACATCGGCGCATCCTTTACGCGATGCACGAGACCGGAAACACCCATGACAAATCCTATCGCAAATCGGCCCGTCCGGTCGGCGATGTGATGGGTAAATACCACCCCCACGGTGACAGCGCGATCTATGACGCGCTGGTGCGGATGGCGCAGGACTTCTCTATGTCGTTGCCGCTGCTGGATGGTCAGGGCAACTTTGGCTCGATGGACGGCGACAACCCGGCGGCCATGCGCTATACCGAAGTTCGGATGGACAAGCCCGCCGCCTCTCTGCTGGCGGATATCGAGAAAGACACCGTCGATTTTCAGGACAACTATGACGGCAAAGACAGAGAGCCGACAGTCCTGCCCGCACGGTTCCCGAACATGCTGGTCAACGGCGCTGGCGGCATTGCCGTGGGCATGGCGACCAATATCCCGCCGCACAATCTTGGTGAGGTGGTCGACGCCACCCTCGCCCTGATCGACGATCCCGATCTGACGTCCGAGCAGCTGATCGAGTATGTTCCAGGCCCCGACTTCCCGACCGGCGGCGTAATGCTGGGCCGGTCCGGCGCGCGCAAAGCCTATCTGGAAGGGCGCGGCAGCGTCATAATCCGCTCCAAGACCCGCGTCGAGGAAATCCGCAAAGACCGCTATGCCATCGTGGTTGATGAGATTCCATATCAGGTGAACAAGGCTTCGATGATCGAAAAGATCGCCGAAGCCGTTCGCGAAAAACGCATCGAAGGCGTCAGCCACGTTCAGGACGAATCCGACCGTAACGGCGTACGCGTAGTGGTCGAACTCAAACGTGATGCGACGCCCGAAGTTGTTTTGAACCAGCTTTTCCGTTTCTCGCCGATGCAGACCTCGTTTGGCTGCAACATGCTGGCGCTGAATGGAGGGCGACCCGAGCAACTGACTCTGCGCCGCTTCCTGACCAGCTTTATCGATTTCCGCGAAGACGTTGTTGCGCGCCGTACGGCTTACGACCTGCGCAAGGCCCGCGAACGCAGTCACATCCTGTGCGGTTTGGCCGTTGCAGTTTCGAATGTGGATGAGGTGGTTGCAACCATCCGCTCATCCGCTGACGCGGCGCAAGCGCGAGAAAAGCTGATGACCCGCCGCTGGCCCGCGGCTGAGATAGAAAGCTATCTGCGCCTGATCGACGACCCTCTGTCCAAGATGAACGACGACGGCACCTATAACCTGACCGAAGTTCAGGCCCGTGCGATCCTCGACCTGCGCCTGCAGCGATTGACCCAGATCGGTGTCAAAGAGGTTACGGACGAACTGGAAGAACTGGCGGGTAAGATCCAGGAATACCTCGATATTCTGTCCTCACGAGAGCGCATCATGTCGATTATCGGAGATGAGCTGCGCAGCGTTCGTGAACAGTTTGCCGTGCCCCGTCGCACCGAGATCGTCGATTGGTCCGGCGACATGGAAGACGAGGACTTGATCGAGCGTGAGGATATGGTCGTGACCGTCACGTCGGGCGGCTACATCAAGCGTACTCCGCTGGCCGATTTCCGCGCGCAAAAGCGGGGCGGCAAGGGCCTGTCGGGAATGCAGACCAAGGAAGAGGACGTCGTTACCAACCTTTTCGTGGCGAACACGCATACACAGTTGTTGTTCTTCACCACTGACGGGATGGTCTACAAGCTCAAGACCTGGCGTCTGCCGCAGTCGGGGCGCACTGGCAAGGGCAAGGCCATTGTCAACATCCTGCCGATTCCGACCGGGGTGTCCATCGCGGCGATCATGCCCGTGGATGTGCCGGACGAAGAATGGGAAAACCTGCAGATCATCTTTGCCACCAGCGCAGGTGATGTGCGCCGGAACCGACTGTCGGATTTCACCAATGTCCGCCGCAACGGCAAGATTGCGATGAAATTGCCCGAGGGCATCGAACTGGTGAATGCACGCATCTGCTCAGAAGACGAAGATGTGATGCTGGTCACCAATTCCGGCCGCGCAATCCGGTTCCGCACCACTGATGTGCGCGTGTTCAACTCACGCGAATCCACCGGTGTTCGGGGCATAAGGCTGAGCAGTGGCGACCGTGTCGTCTCGATGTCGGTGATCCGCCACTTTGAAGCTGATCCGGATGAACGCGCCGCCTATCTCAAGATGCGCCGCGCAGTGGCAGGCATCGCCGATGACGGTGAGACGGATGAGGATGAAGCAACCCCCGGCACCATCACGCAAGAACGCTATGCCGAGATGTCTGCGGCCGAAAACATGATCCTGACGATTACCACTGGCGGTGCAGGCAAGCTGAGCTCCAGCCACGACTACCCCGTTCGCGGACGCGGCGGCATGGGTGTCGCGGCGATGGATAAGGCGATGCGCGGCGGGGCACTTGTGGCGTCGTTCCCGGTCGATATCGAAGATCAGATCATGCTGGCCACGTCCAAGGGTCAGTCGATCCGGGTCCCGATCGAAGGCATCTCGTTCCGCTCGCGGTCAGCAGGTGGCGTGAAGGTGTTCAACACCGGCAAAGGCGAAGAGGTTGTCAGCGTCGCCTGGATCGCCGATCAGGGTGACGAGGAAACCGAAGAGTAACGCGGCCGTCTAGAATTGCGGATCGTGGAACCTGTTTCCGCGATCCGTTTTATGTTTGGGGCTATTGGCCGTGGTCAGCCAGGCCCTCAAACCAGTTCAGGATCAGATCCGCCCACCCGGTTGGAACACTGTGTCCGCCTTGAAAACCAATCACTGACAAGGACCTTTCTTTTTCTACAACCGAACGGCATCCGTGATAAGTTCTTTGATCAAAGCCGTTTCCTTGGGTTAGATCGACCGTATCGCACCCCAATTTATAGGCCATTCCGTCTACAGCTTCGACAGCACCCATATAGTCATGTGCCCGAAGGGATGAGTCTGTCCCGGCAAATGGAATGACAGAGTCTGCGTAGCCATGCATATAAAGCAAATCAAAGTCGAAACTGGCCGTGGCACAGGGGCCAGGCTGACGGCGCATCGGCGTCCCGCCTATTGGCGCGAAGGTCTTAAGGCGCGGATCAACCTCGGAGCAAGCCAAATACCAGGCGAATGAACCGCCACGAGAATGTCCCGCGACTAGAATGCCATCCGGTTGGATGGAAAACCTTTGAATTGCATCCTCGACGACATCCGCGACAAACCGGAAATCATCCCGGCTGTATCGGGTAGAATCCCACACCCACCCAGTACCAGGGCCGTTTCGATATTCGATCTCCAATGCTGTTGGTGCGATCACCGCATAACCACGATTCAGAAAAGGTTGAACCAAATCAATGTTTTCTACCGTTTTTTGACCACTTCCGTTTGAGCCATGCAAGAACACGATGGCTGGAAAAGGTCCATCCCCGATTGGGATCAGGGCGTTATAGTGCCGGTCTGAAACCTGACAAGGCATGTCGGCACCGCCGCAGTCGGTCACCTGATACAACTCGGAAAAGGACGCGTTTGGCCTATTGCCACGCAACGCCAAATAACCAGCGAGTGCTGCGATGCAGATCGTAACCAGCCTGACGACAAATGCAGGTTTCTTTGCGATCAAAATTTGTACAAGGCCCGGAACTTCGCCTCGAGATAGTCCAGCAGAGGCTCCGGCCCAGGTTCCATGCCACTGGCGCGTTGGATGATGTCGCGGGGGGCGTAAAGGCCGCCATGGCGTTGGAGGTTTTCGCGCAGCCAACCGGTGGCGCCCGACGTGTCACCCTCGGCCAGTTGAGTATCCAGATCGGGCAGCGCGGATCGCAGAGCCTGGTTCAGGCATCCGGCATAGACATTGCCCAGCGAGTAGGTCGGGAAATACCCGAACAGACCGACGGACCAATGGACATCCTGCAGACACCCGTTCGAGGGCTTATCAACCGCATAGCCGAAATCCGCCTTGAACCGGTCATTCCATGCGCCCTCAAGGTCGCTGACCTGCAGATCACCGCTCATCAACTCGCGCTCAAGGTCAAAGCGCAGCATGATGTGCAGGTTGTACTGCACCTCATCCGCCTCGGTGCGGATATATCCATTATGGACCCGGTTGACCGTGGCATAGAACGCATCGGCATCGGCGACGCCGAAATTGCCAAAAGCCTCGACCATCTGGCCAAACAGCCAGCCAGTATAGGCGCGTGATCGACCCAGTTGGTTTTCGTAAATCCGGCTCTGGCTTTCATGCACGCCCATCGACACGCCCTGCCCCAGCGGGGTCAAAAGGTAGGCTGGGTCGATGCCCTGTTCATAGGCGGCGTGGCCGACCTCGTGAATGGTTGAATAGAAACAGTTGAACGGATCGGTCTCGCTGGTGCGCGTGGTGATCCGTACGTCCAACCCGCTGCCCGAGCTGAACGGGTGAACGGCCTTGTCGACCCGACCAGTGTTCATGTCGTAACCGAATCCTGTGGCCAGCTTCTGTGACAGTTGCATCTGGGTCGCTGCGTCAAACGCCCCGGTCAGGGCGGCCGGTCCGGGTTGATCCAGTACGGCTGCTCGCAATGCCACCAGACGCGGACGCATCTGGTCAAAGATCGCAGCGATCTGAGTGCCGGTCGTATAGGGCTCGTAATCTTCAACCATGGCGTCATAGACATCACCGCCCTGTGCCAGGGCCTGACCTTCCTGACGTTTGAGCGCCACAACCTCTTCCAACACGGGCAAAAAGGCCGCCACATCTTCATCGGCGCGCGCCTGTGCCCATGTGCCCTGCGCGGCTGAGGTAACGCGTGCGATGGTCTTGGCCAAATCGGCGGGCACTTTCACGGTCCGCTCATAGGACCGGCGTATCTCGCGCAGTTGCGCGCGGGCGACATCGTCCTGCGGGTCGGCCTGCTCCAGCCACTCTGCCACACGCGGATCAGACCGTCGGGCATGCAAAACAGCTTCGATCGCGGCCATTTCTTCTGCGCGCTGCGGTGCTGCGCCGCGCGGCATCACTGTTTCCTGATCCCATCCCAGACGCCCGGCAATCTGACCAAGTGCCGAGGTTTCACGTTGGAAGGCCATCAGTTCATCATAGGCAGTCATCTGGGTCAGGCTCCGCGGATCGAAGTTGCGATGGGATAGGCTGTCAGGAAGCGCGCACGCAGGGTCAGAGTCCACACGATCACGGCCATGAACTGGTGGAAAATGGCGATCTGCCAGGGGGCCGCGTAGATCACGGTCATGATCCCAACAACCACCTGCAGCGACAAGGCTGCGAACATCGTGTTGAAGGCAAAGCGCGTTTGCGGATGCGCACTGGAATTGCCACGACGCCAGACAACGATGGCAAAGATGAACAGCAGATAACCCGCGCAACGATGGATGAACTGCACAAGCCCGGGGCTTTCGAAAAAGTTCCGCCACATCGGTTCCAGTATCGCCGCGTCCGGCGGGAAAATCTGCCCGCCGATCAATGGCCAGTCGGTATAAGACCGCCCAGCGTCGATACCTGCGACAAGTGCACCGATGAGGATCTGCAGGAATGCGAAATGCATCAGGCCGGTAGACAGGGAAAACAGTTTGGCCTCTTTCGCGCGGCGGGCCTGCATCAGGTCACGCTCTTCCCGGCCAAGTTCGAACATATACCAGGCGAGGAAACCCAAGATCACAAAGGCCAGACCCAGATGGATCGCCAGGCGATAGCTGGCAACGGCGATCATCCCCTCGCCCTGTGTCACGCCTGAGGCAACCATCCACCAGCCAACAGCGCCCTGTACCCCACCCAAAGCACCGGGGATCACCAGCTTGCCGGTCCAGCCGGTGGGTATCTTGCGCGCAATAAGGAACCCGAAGAACCCAAGAGCCCAGACCAGCCCGATCACGCGGCCCAGTTGCCGGTGGCCCCATTCCCACCAATAGATGGATTTGAAATCCGCCAGCTCCATCCACTGGTTCTGGATGCGCCACTGGTCGATTTGCTTGTACTTGTCGAACTCGGCCTGCCAGTCGGTTTCGGTCATCGGCGGGACAGCCCCGGTGAGCGGGCGCCATTCGGTGATCGACAGCCCGCTATCGGTCAGGCGGGTCAGCCCACCCACCGCAATCATCACAACCACAAGCGCAAACAGGATCATCAGCCAGGCCCGGATAGCCTTACGCGCACCACCGCGGCCCCGGTCAATCATACCAGGTTGAACCGCTTGTTGTTTTTCAGAGTCTGAGACCTCTTCGAAGATGCTGCGCTTGCCGCTCATGCGTTCCTCATGTGTCTTGAATTTCGTTGCAAGCTAGGACCACCATGGGACGAGGTCCAGCCTTACCCTTTGTCTTTCCAACGGACCATCTGACGCATGACCCCGTGCAACATCTGCACATCCGCCCGCGTCATCCGCATCCGTGACCACAGATTGCGCAGATTGGTCTTCATGCTTTCGGCCTTTTCGGGGGGGTAAAAGAACCCCGCCTCTTCCAGCCGGTCTTCATAATGTTCGACCAGTTTTTCGACCTCGATGCCTGTGGCCCAGTCGCCTTTGCCCAGATCGGTTGCCTCATGCACGACGTCGCCTGTCTGGCGCATCCACTCATAGGCGGTCAGCAACACGCATTGCCCAAGGTTCAATGAGGCATATTCCGGATTCACCGGGACCGAGATGATGGCATTGGCCTTGGCGATATCCTCATTCTCAAGCCCTGCCCGTTCCGGGCCGAACAGCACGGCGACATTTTCACCCGCAGCAACCTTTTCCGCGGCGATCTGCATGGCGCGTTCAGGGCTGTAGACCGGCTTGGTCAACCCGCGCTGGCGGGCCGTGGTAGCAAAGACATAGGTACTGTCAGACAGCGCGCCAGCCAGATCGTCAAACAGCTGCGCCTCATCCAGCAGACGGCCCGCACCGCTGGACATCGCCACTGCCTTGGGGTTTGGCCAGCCATCACGTGGGGCCACGATCCGCATCCGGTCCAGCCCGAAATTCCACATCACCCGCGCGGCGGCACCGATGTTTTCACCCATCTGCGGGCGCACGAGCACAAATGAGGGCTGGGATTTGTCGCTGGGCATGGTTGTCTCCGAAAACTGCGCCTGCTGTAATCGCCGCGCCAACGCAGGGCAAGCCATTGGCGGCGCCAATTCTGCCTGAAACAGGCATAAAAGTTTGCTTCCGGCCCGCAATCCGCTAAACCGCGCAAAAGACTTAAAGCTAAGGACGCGCCGATGGACACCGCCGAGCAGCCGCAGATTTACCTGATCACCCCGCCGACCATCACGTTGAGCACGTTCCCCGACCAACTGGCCCGCGTTCTGGACAGCACCGAAATCGCCTGCATCCGTCTGGCCCTTGCGGGAAATGACGAGGATACTATTGCCCGTGCCGCTGATGCCTGCCGCGAGGTGGCACATACGCGGGACGTGGCGCTGGTGATTTCCAACCACGTCCTGTTGGCGCAGCGTCTGGGTCTGGATGGGGTGCATCTGGATGATGGCGCGCGCTCGGTCCGGTATGTGCGTAAGGAATTGGGTGCCGATGCCATTGTCGGCTGCTTCTGCGGCACCTCCAGCCATGACGGCATGTCGGCTGGTGAGGCCGGCGCCGATTATGTGGCCTTTGGCCCGGTTGGCACGTCCTCCTTGGGTGACGGAACCGTGGCCGAGCATGATCTGTTCCAGTGGTGGTCTGAGATGATCGAAGTCCCGGTTGTGGCCGAAGGTGGCCTGACACCGGATCTGATCCGCGGCCTGGGCCCCTGCACCGATTTCTTTGGCATCGGGGATGAAATCTGGCCACAGGAAGACCCAGCCGCCGCACTGAAAACTTTGATCTCCGCCATGGGCTGAACTGGGTGTGAGCGTTAACCCTTGCACCCACGCCGGGGCTGCGGCATGACGTCGACATGACTCAGAACAGCGAAATTCTTTGTATCGGTTCTGTCCTGTGGGACGTGATCGGACGTTCTGCCAGCGCCATGCGGCAGGGGTCGGATGTTCCCGGCAGGATCACCCGCCTGCCCGGAGGCGTGGCAATGAACATTGCCATGACGCTGGTGCGGTTTGGCATGACGCCCACCCTGTTGACCGCCATTGGCCGCGATCCCGAAGGGGACGAGTTGGTCAACGCTTGCGCCCGACTGGGGATGGTAACCGATCACATCTATCGCTCGCAGGACCTGCCGACCGACCGATATATGGCTGTCGAGGGCGCCAATGGGCTGATTGCCGCGATAGCGGACGCTCATTCACTTGAGGCCGCTGGGGCAAAAATTCTGAAACCCCTGATGCAAGGCCCATTAGGCACAGAGACCATGCCATTTGATGGTCCTGTTGCTTTGGATGGCAACCTGACGCTGTCGCTTTTGGAAGAAATCGCGCAAAGCCCAGCCTTCGCCGGGGCCGACCTGCGCGTGGCACCGGCCTCACCCGGCAAGGCCGATCGCCTGCTGCCTTTCCTCAAGCATGCCCGCGCGACGCTTTATGTGAACCTCGAAGAGGCTGGCATCCTGTGCCAGCGCGAATTCGCGGATTCGGCAAGCGCCGCCAAGGGGCTGCTGGATCGCGGCGCGCTGCGCGTGCTGGTGACTGATGGCGGCAGCTCGGCAACCGTTGCCAGCGCTGAGGAAATCTTGACCCAAAAACCCCCATCCGTTCTGGTCACCCGTGTGACCGGCGCGGGTGATACATTCATGGCGGCGCATATCGCATCCGAGGCCACCGGTGCCCCAAGCGATGAGGCCCTGTCACGTGCCCTGCATGCCGCCGCAACTTACGTTTCCGGAGAAACCCCACTGTGATCAACATTCAATATTCTGCCGAGGTCCGCGCCGCCAAAGACGCAGGCCAACCTATCGTTGCGCTGGAAAGCACGATCATCACCCACGGTATGCCCTACCCGCAGAACATCGAGGTTGCGGCACAGGTTGAACAAGACATCCGAGACGCGGGCGCTGTGCCAGCCACCATGGCGGTGATCAATGGTACGCTTCACGTCGGTCTGGAAGCCGAAGAGTTGAAAGCGCTGGGCCAAGCGCATGGGGTCGCCAAACTGTCCCGTGCCGATATGGCAGCCTGCATGGCAACCGGTGGCACCGGTGCAACAACGGTCGCCGCAACCATGATCGCCGCCCATCACGCCGGGATCGACGTTTTCGCCACCGGCGGTATTGGAGGCGTCCACCAAGGGGCTGAAACCTCGTTCGATATCTCTGCTGACCTGCACGAATTGGCCCATACCCCGGTCACGGTTGTTGCCGCAGGCGCCAAAGCCATCCTCGATCTGGCCAAGACGCTTGAGGTTCTGGAAACACTGGGCGTTCCGGTCATTGCCTATGGCCAGGACGAATTTCCGGCCTTCTGGTCGGCAAAATCCCCGCTGGCAGCCCCTCTGCGCATGGACAGTGCGGAAGACATCGCGCACGCACATGCGACCAGACGCGCGCTTGGCCTGCCCGGCGGCCAACTTGTCGCCAATCCGATCCCGGAGGCCGATCAGATCCCATCCGAGGAACTGGCCCCGATTATCGCCTCGGCACAGGCGGATGCAGATGTGCATCGGATCAGCGGAAAAGGGGTCACACCCTACCTGTTGCAACGGATTTATGAACAGACCGAAGGTCGTTCTCTGACCGCCAATATCGCATTGGTCCGCAACAATGCCCGTCTGGCAGCCGGGATCGCCCGCGCCCTGTCCGCCAAGGCGGAATGATATATAGCTATTGTACCAAGGCCAAGGACTGCTTAACTAAATTCGCAAGCCACTCAGGACCGTAATGAACACTCCTTTTGACGAAGAACCCAACCGACAGCCCGGCCTGTTCTCACGGCTGCGCGCGTCCTTTCTGACGGGCATCGTCGTTATTGCGCCGGTGTGGTTGACGATCTGGCTGATCTGGTCTGTTGTCGGCTGGATCGACAGTGCGGTTCTGCCGCTGGTTCCCCACCAATTCCAGCCTGAACAATATGTTGGCATCAACCTGCGCGGTGTAGGTGTCATCTTTTTTCTGGTGTTCACCGTCGTGGTTGGCTGGGTTGCCAAGGGCATCCTGGGCCGATCCTTTATCTCGTTCACCGAAAGCCTGGTGAATAGGATGCCAGTCATCCGGTCCATCTATTCAGGCATCAAGCAGATTTCCGAGACCGTCTTTGCCCAGACTGAACGGTCATTTGAAAAAGCCTGTCTGGTTCAATATCCGCGCCGTGGCATCTGGGCCATCGGGTTCGTCTCGACCACCGCCAAGGGAGAAGTCAACGAACGCGCAGAAGCAGGTGGCGATCTGTACAGCGTGTTCATTCCGACGACACCCAACCCGACATCGGGGTTCCTGCTGTTCTTTCCGATCGAGGACGTCATCCTTTTGGACATGTCGATCGAAGATGCCGCCAAACTGGTGATTTCGGCCGGTCTTGTTTACCCGAACGACAAAGACCCGACCCAGCCACCAGAATGACTATCCAAACATTTCCGGCAGATTGACCGTGCTGCGTGCACCCAAATCGGCCTTGTGATCTGTCAAAAACTGATCAGCTGCATTGCGGCCAGCTTCTTTGAGCTTATGCAGGACCACAGGGTTGGGCACTGTCTTGGTCGCGACCGAGAGGTCATTCATCAACGCGTCATCGGCAATCATGTGAACCAGAACACGGCTCATTTCGCCCGCTTTCAGCTTGCCATCCTCCAGCAAGCGCTGAACGAAGCTTATGGCCCTCAGTTCCCGAAACAGCGATGAGTTAAAGCCGATCTCATTGATCCGGTTCTGGATTTGCTGCGGCGTCTTGGGGATTTCTTCCCGTTCCAGGGGGTTGATGTTCACGATCACCACGTCCTCGGGCAGATCGGAATTGAACAAGGGATACAGAGCTGGATTACCGGTATATCCGCCATCCCAGTAAGCCTCGGTCCGGCCCGATTTTGGATCGAATATCTCGACCGCCTGAAACAGGGATGGCAAACAGGCGGACGCAAGGATGGCCTCAGTCGACAGCTCATCCCCTGTGAACACCCGAATCTTTCCGCTGCGCACGCATGTCGCGCAGACATACAGACGCGGACCTTCGGCAGCGCATATTTCATCGAAATCAAAACGCTCGACCACGGGTTCCAGGGGGTTGCGGTAGAACGGCCCATAGGCATAAGGAGATACCAACCGCGACCAGGCGTCGCCTACAGCAAACGGCAGCGAATTTTCGATAGACTGTGCGATATGTGAGGGCTCAAACGCACGCATCCAGTTGGTCAGGTTCGTATCGTCGACGGCCCCCATACGGGCCCAGAGCGCATCCAGATTGGCGCGCGCACCCTCCCGGCCGCCCCGTACCATGCCAGACTTATAGGCCGCACCGTTCAGTGCGCCTGCCGATGTTCCCGTGATCGCCGCGACTTCGATATCATCTTCGTCCAGCAGACGATCCAGCACACCCCAAGTGAACGCTCCGTGCGCGCCGCCGCCCTGCAAAGCCAGATTGATACGTTTCACTGCCCTACTCCCCAAGGCTCAGAGCGCGGTCCACCCGCCATCAACTGAAATCGTCGTGCCGGTGATCTGCGCCGCCGCATCCGAGCACAGAAAGATCGTCGTACCGCCCAGTTGTTCGACCGTAGCGAATTCTTTCGAAGGTTGCCGCTTTAGCAGGACATTCTTCACGACATCCTCACGGCTCATATCGTATTCTTTCATCGTATTGGGTATCTGCTCTTCGACCAGCGGCGTCAGCACATATCCCGGGCAAATCGCATTACAGGTAATCGGCTCTTGTGCGGTCTCGAGGGCTACGGTTTTGGTCATCCCGACAACACCGTGCTTGGCCGCGATATAGGCGGCTTTGAAAGGCGATGCCGTCAACCCATGGGCCGATGCAATATTCACCACCCGTCCCCAGCCCGCCTTGCGCATCATCGGCAACGCGGCGGCAGTGGTGTGAAAGGCCGAGTTCATGTTGATCGCAATGATCGCGTCCCATTTGTCGGTTGGAAACTGATCAATCGGCGCCACATGCTGAATGCCGGCATTGTTGACCAGGATATCGCAGGCTCCAGCCTTTTCGATCAGCGCCCGACACTCGTCACCCTTGGACATGTCCGCTTTGATATAACGCGCGTTGGTTCCGGTTTCCTGCCCGATCTCTGCGGCCAGAGCATGATCTTCGTCGCGGTCAGTAAACGAATTCAGCACCACATCTGCCCCGGCCTTGGCCAGCTCGCGGGCGATGCCCAGCCCGATGCCCGAATTCGATCCTGTGATGATTGCTGTTTTGCCCGAAAGACTCATGGCTGTTCTCCGTCAGATTCCGTGTTGACGGCACAGTGCCATGCTGCACCTGCAAAGAAAACGGGGAAAGATTGGGGGCGCTGTATCAGCGAAAATCGCACAAAAAAAACGCCCGCACGAAGCGGGCGTTAAGTTATTGAGGCAGGTTTCATACAGGCAAGAAACCTATCGAGCAGTACGCCCTTTATAAGCAATTCCACGCCTTCGTCCAAGCTAAAAGTTTGATAATATGAAAAATCATGGCTACGGTGAATCCCAACAAAATAAGGCCAGAGCAGGATTGTTTCCAAAATGAGCCCCGATTTTCTTCGCCCCGTTCGCCCTATGATCGCGGGAATCGTTAGTGTTTTTGCCGTTGCAGCAGCCCATGCAGAATCGACCCATGGCATAGCTATGTATGGCGACCCTGCCCTACCACCGGATTTTGTGTCGCTACCCTATGTCAACGCTGATGCACCCAAAGGCGGCAAAGTCGTATTTGGAAATACCGGCGGCTATAACAGTCTTAACCCGTTTGTGCAAAAAGGCACGTCACCCTGGCAGTTGCGATTTTGGACCCATGAAAGCCTGATGGGGCGTTCCTGGGACGAACCTTTCACTCTTTACGGGTTGTTAGCCGAATCAGTTGAGACGGCTCCAGACCGATCCTGGGTCGAATTTACCCTGCGAGAGAATGCCCGATTCTCGGATGGGTCACCAGTCACTGTCGAGGATGTCATATGGTCATATGAGACTTTGGGAACCGAAGGGCATCTGAGATATCGCGGCCTTTGGGGAAAGATCGACAGTATCGAACAAACCGGACCGCGTTCCGTCCGCATCACGTTTAACGACCCCGACCGCGAGCTTGCGTTGATCGCCGGGATGCGCCCGATCCTTCAGAAGGCACAGTGGGAGGGTAAAGACTTTGCCGACGCGCCGCTGCAAGACATCCCCTTGGGGTCTGGACCATATGTCATCGACGGGTACGAAGCCGGACGGTATGTGAACCTGCGTCGAAATCCGGATTACTGGGGCGCTGACATTCCGTTTCGGCGCGGCACCATGAATCTGGATGAGATGCGGATCGAGTTCTACGGGGATGGCACAGTCGCATTCGAGGCCTTCAAAGCAGGCGAGCTCTCAGCCGTGCGCGAGTTTAACGCCGATAAGTGGAACAACCAGTATGACTTCCCCGCGGTACAGCGCGGCGATGTGCTGAAAACCGAAATCCCGCATCGCAAGCCTTCGGGCATGACCGGATTTGTCATGAATACGCGCAAGCCACCCTTCGATGATTGGCGCGTGCGCGAGGCTCTGACTCTGGCTTTCAATTTCGAATTCATCAACGACACCGTCACCGGAAGCGCGCAACCGCGGATAACCTCGTATTTCTCGGGCTCGGATTTGGCGATGCAGCCCGGTACTGCCACCGGTCAGGTGGCTGAACTGCTGCAGCCATACGCCGATACACTGTTGCCCGGTACGCTGGAAGGCTACGAGCTGCCGGTAGGTGACGGTTCGGAACGCAACAGGGCCAATTTGCGCAAGGCAACCAAGCTTCTGCAAGAGGCTGGCTGGACGGTTCAGGATGGCGTACTGCGAAACGCAGATGGCGAAGCGTTCATCGTTGACATGGTCATCAGCCAGGGCAGCCTCAACGTTGTCCAGAATGTCGGAACCATCGCCGAAATCTATGCGCGTACGCTCGAACGGCTTGGCATCGAGCTTACAGTCGAAAAAATCGACGACGCACAATACACCTCTCGGATGGATGCCCATGATTTTGACATGACCCCATTTCGCCGGGCTCTTTCCCTGTCGCCGGGCAACGAACAACGCCTGTATTGGGGCAGTGAAAATGCCGACACGGCAGGAACACGTAACCTGATGGGGGTTCAGTCACTAGCAGTGGACGGTTTAATCGATACGATGCTGGCCTCTGAAAGCCACGAAGATTTCGTGTCTGCGACCCGCGCGCTGGATCGCGTTCTAACCGCTGGCCGGTATGTCATCCCGATCTGGAGCTTTGACGTCGGCCGGATTGCACATGCGCGTGAGCTGAAACAGCCGGAAACCCTGCCCATATACGGTGACGGGCCGGAATACATGCCGCAGGTCTGGTGGTACGAGGAATAGCGCCTCAAAAGAGGCGGCCCCGTCCTTTCCTAAATGCTAACTGTCCGTGCCAATCTCGTTCCAGAGGATCGCAACCGCTGCAGATGTGATGCAATAAGACCCGTTCGGCGTTTGCTGTGTGGGTCTCATACCCTTCGGCGGATTCTGGCACAGACCCGCAGTACCACGACATGCAGGTAAAGGCTGTGGGCATTCCGCTATAAATTGATGCGATCCCTAGTTTCAGACAAATTTGAAAAATTTCAACAAGGGGCTTTACGTAACGGGTTCGAAAGATATAGCCTGCGACTAGTACAAATGTATCCAATTTGAATTACGCCAAACATTACCGACACATAGCTGTGTTACAACATCAGGAACAGTATTTTCGGACCAGCCTCCACTCACTCAAAACTATTTGGTCCGTAGGCCCGTCTCAGATTTCCTGTGGCGGGCCTAACTGATTTAAACTTCGCACGCTCAAGGTGCGACATTTTGCCATAGCCCTACCTGCAAACACCATTCGTACCCTGAATTCAGGGCCGAGCAGATCTGTAGCCAGACAAACAGAAAGCCCAATTGATGTTTAAGTGGAACGATCTGACGCAAGATTGGAATGAAATGTACGCCCGTGCAAAACGGCGGTTTCCCAATTTGCGCGACCGAGACATGGATGCGGTCGGGCGCGACCGTGCGCAATTCGAGGCTTATCTGGCCGAACGCCATCATCTGACGGTGAACGAGGCACATGAAGAGCTTGAGGATTTCCTGTTCACCGAAGCGCTAACCCGTGAAGTCACCAAACATCTAGGTAAGTGACGTCACCCACAGGATCATCGCGTCTTCTTCACTGACCGAAACGACATTATGCCCCATGCTGCCGTCGTAATAGGCGCTGTCACCGCGGCGCATTTCGACGGGTTCGTAGAACTCGGTATACAGGCGAACGACACCCGTCAGCACGTACAGGAATTCTTCGCCATCGTGGCGGACCCACCCGTCAAACTCATCCATCGACCGGGCACGTACACGGGCGCGATAGGGCAGCATCTGCTTTTTCGTAAGCGTCTCAGCCAGCAGTTCGTGCTCGTATGTTGTGGTTGCGTGGCTGGTGCCTTGCCCCATCCGGGTCACAGCCATACGCCCGATCACCTGCTCGCGCTGTGGCGGCGTGAACAGCTGCGGAACAGAGATTTCCAGCCCGATCGCCAGTTTCTTCAGCGCATCGTATGTAGGCGACATCTGCCCGTTTTCGATTTTGCTGAGTGTTGAACGCGCCAATCCCGCCTGATTGGCCGCTTGTTCCAAAGTCCAGTTTCGCGCCTTGCGCAATTCACGCACACGGACGCCAAGGTCCAGCGGTTCAACCTCTGTATGCTCGCCCGAGTTTCGGGCAATTCGGATCAGAGATGTCTGCTCTTTGGTTCTCATGCGCCACTCTATAGGGCCAGCCTGTCCCGCTTGCAACGCAGCAGTTGCCGCGTTAGCCAGACGCCATGCTTTCCCTGTTCGATCAAGGCCCGCCCAAGGCCTGCCCCACCCCCTTCAATCTGGCCGCGCATGTGTTGCGTCAAGCAGATCGCAATGGCGACAAGATTGCCTTGTCCGTACTTGGCGCAACGTCGGCACAGAACTGGAGCTTTGCTGCGTTGAAACGCGCGATCCTTGCAACCGGTACAGGTCTGCTGCGGGCCGGTTTGAAACCGGGCGATCTGGTCTTGATGCGTTTGGGGAACACGGTTGATTTCCCAATAACCTATCTGGGTGCAATCGCGGTCGGCATTGTACCCGTGCCGACATCGTCACAGCTGACACAGCCAGAAACGGCAAAGATCATCCAAGATCTGAACCCCTCCGCCATATTGCGCGATCCCGATATCGCCAGCGCGGATCACCCGAACCAGATATCTTTGAGCCAACTGCGCGAGATGCGCGATCTACCTCTGGCCGAGTTTCGGATGGGCGACCCCGAAGACATGGCTTATGTGGTCTATACGTCTGGCACCTCGGGCAAGCCACGGGCCGTTGCACATGCCCATCGTGCAATTTGGGCGCGGCAGATGATGGTGGATGGGTGGTACGGCCTGCAGGAAACGGATCGATTGTGCCATGCAGGTGCGTTCAACTGGACCTATACGTTGGGGACAGGACTGATGGATCCCTGGACTATTGGCGCGACAGCGCTGATACCGGAACCCGGCACCGATCTGTCGAACCTACCCGATATGCTGCGCAATCACCGTGCCACGATATTTGCTGCAGCTCCGGGCGTGTTTCGGAAAATTTTGAACGAAGCAAACGATCTGCACCTTCCCGATCTGAGGCACGGTCTTTGCGCTGGCGAAAAACTCTCACGGCATCTGCACCAGAAATGGACACGGATCACCGGGCGCGAGTTGTATGAAGCTTTTGGAATGTCCGAATGCTCGACCTTCATCTCTTCAAGCCCAGCCTATCCGGCACGTGGCGATGCACTGGGGCAACCACAACCGGGGCGGCGTGTGGCAATTCTGGGTCCAGACGGGCCGGTTCCACAAGGGAAAGAAGGGACCATCGCCATCCACCGATCAGACCCCGGCCTAATGCTGACCTATCTCAACGCGCCGGACGAAGCGCTGGCCAGGATGCAGGGCGAGTGGTTTCTGACCGGCGATCAGGGTGCAATGGCAGTTGATGGTCAGATCACCTATCTTGGCCGAGACGATGATATGATGAATGCAGGCGGCTACCGGGTCTCACCGATCGAGGTTGAGGCCACATTGTCCCGATATCCCGGCATCTCGCAGGTTGGCGCGGCCGCCGTTGAGGTCAAGCAGGACACTTTTGTCATAGTGGCATTCTATACCGGGCCGGAAAAGCTGGACGAGGACGCCCTGCGCGCCTATGTCGAGACAAATCTGGCGCGCTATAAGCAACCGCGCGCCTTTATCCATCTGCCTCAGCTGCCAACAGGCGGCAATGGCAAACTTTTGCGCCGGGCGCTGCCGGCCTATTTCAAGGCGACCAATACATGACCCAGACCGTCAAGCTCGACATCATGTCTGACCCGATCTGCCCCTGGTGCTATATTGGCAAGACTCATCTGGACAAAGCGTTGGCTGCAACTCCGGATCATCCATTCATCATTGAATGGCACCCCTTTCAGCTGAACCCCGATATGCCGGTCGAAGGCATGGATCGGCGCGAATACTTGGAGCGCAAATTCGGCGGAAAAGACGGAGCCATCCGTGCGTATGCCCCGGTGGTCGAGCATGCCGAAAACGCAGGGTTGGGCATCGACTTTGAGGGGATGAAGCGCACCCCGAACACGCTGGACGCTCATCGGCTGATCCACTGGGCCGGGATCGAAAACAAGCAGAACGCTATAGTTGATGCCCTGTTTCAGGCCTATTTTGTACAGGGTCGCGATATCGGTGACCACGAGGTTCTGGCGGATATTGCCGACAGTCAGGGGATGGACGCCGCCGTCGTCATGAAGCTGCTGAAATCCGACGCCGACCGCACCGACATCAGCAACCGCGACGCGCATTCCCGGCAGATGGGTGTGACGTCGGTACCGACTTTTATCGTTGCCAACCAACATGCTGTCCCCGGCGCGCAACCACCGGAAATGTGGGAACGCGTGATCGGTGAAATCATGTCTCAAATCGAGGCTTCCCCTGCAAAATAGCACAGCCTCCTGTGCATTCTGATCACTGGCCGTGCCCAATCCGCTGTGATAGCGCGAACGGGTCAGGAGAGCCCCATGAGTAATCGCATGCCGCGCGGAGAATTTGTCGCTTTGATCGCAATGATGTTTGCGACAATCGCGTTTTCTATCGACTCGATGCTGCCCGCCCTGCCGCAGATCAGCGCGCAACTCAGCCCAGGTGATGCAAACAAGGCGCAGTTGATCCTGACCTCATTTGTGCTGGGCATGGGGATCGGCACCTTTTTCACCGGCCCTCTGTCGGATGCATTCGGGCGCAAGCCGGTAATTTACGTCGGCTCTGCGCTGTATATCCTGTCTGCCGCAGTCGCCTGGGCCACCTCCTCGCTTGAGATGCTGTTGATTGCGCGTATCTTTCAAGGCATCGGCAGCGCGGCCCCACGCGTGGTGGCCATGGCCATTATCCGTGACCTCTATTCCGGTCGTGAGATGGCCCGCATCGTCTCGATTGCCATGATGATCTTTACGCTGGTTCCCGCCATCGCGCCCATGATGGGTGCCGGGGTGATCGCTCTGGCCGGGTGGCGTGGCATCTTCGCTTCGTTCATGTTGTTCTCTTTGATCACCATCACGTGGATGGGCCTGCGTCTGAGCGAACCTCTGACACCCGAAAATCGCCGCCCCCTGCGCCTGCCGCTTATGATTGATGCCGCGCGGCAGATGTTTGCACACCCGACTGTGCGGGTTTCGATCATGGTGCAAACGCTTTGCCTTGGGATGCTGTTCACCATGCTGACGATGGTACAACCTGTTTATGACATCATCTACGACAGAGCCGACAGTTTCCCCTTCTGGTTTGGTTTCGTTGCTCTGATGGCTGGCTCGGCCAGTTTGTTGAACGCGACTTTGGTCATCCGATTGGGGATGCGCCGGATTGTAACCTGGACTTTGGGCGCACAGATCATCTTTACGTGTTTTGTCATGGTAATGAATGGTCTGGACCTTTCTGATGGCGCCTCATTTGCGCTTTTTGTCAGTTGGCAGACTGCCGTGTTCTTCATGGCCGGTATGACGATGGGCAACCTGAATGCCATCGCGATGGAGCCGATGGGCCATATTGCGGGCATGGCAGCGTCAGTCATAGGCGCGGTATCAACCGTTCTGGCCGCTGCAGTAGCAGCCCCCTTGGGACAGTTGTTTGACGGATCGATCCTGCCCTTGGCAGTAGGTGTCCTGACTATGTGCACGATGGGGTTCGGCCTGATGCTGTATATGGGCCGGATAGAAGACAGATTGCCCGCCTGATCTGTGCAGAGCGCGTGAAACACGTTATCCTCCCCTTGTTTCGAGGGGAGATTTTCAATGAGCGACTACTACGATCTGGACACCCATTCCTGTCCAGTAAGCACCTCTTCGCCCGATGCGCAACTGTGGTTCGACCGGGGGCTGGTCTGGACCTATGGCTATAACCACGAAGAGGCCGTCGTCTGTTTTCAGCGCGCGCTAGAGCATGACCCGAACTGCGCCATGGCCCATTGGGGCGTCGCCTATGCGGCGGGGCCGAATTACAACATGCCCTGGGACCTGCACGATGACGCAGGCAGGCAAAAGGCGCTGACGCTGGCCTATGATGCGACGCAGCTGGCCATGTCTCTTGTGGGCGAATGTACGCCGGTTGAACGAGCGTTGATCCGCGCGCTTCCCGCCCGCTATCCCCAGCGCGAAGCCATTGACGACATGCACAACTGGGATAACGATTTTGCCGATGCTATGCGCGCAGCGTTTGCATCGCAGCCCGCTCATCTGGACCTGCGCACGATCTATGTCGAAGCGCTTTTGAACCTCACTCCCTGGCAAATGTGGGATTTGACGACCGGCCAGCCCGCCGAAGGGGCCGCCACGGTCGAGGCGCAAAAAGCGCTGGAGGAGGCGATGGCTGATGATCCAGCAGCGATGTCTCATCCCGGGTTACTGCATCTTTATGTCCACCTGATGGAGATGTCTCCGACCCCGGAAAAAGCGCTGAAAGCGGGGGATGTTCTGCGGACGCTGGTTCCCGATGCGGGCCATTTGGTGCATATGCCCACCCATATCGATGTGCTGTGCGGCCATTACCAGAACGTCGTCCACTGGAACCAAAAAGCCGTTGAGGCCGACCTGAAATATTACGAACGCGAAGGCGCGTTCAACATCTACACCGGCTACCGCCAGCACAATTATCATTTTGTCATATATGGCGCCCTATTTCTGGGACAGATGGAACCGGCTCTGCGGGCCAATCAGGGATTGTGGGACACCACACCCGAAGACATGCTGCGCATAGAAAGCCCGCCTATGGCGGATTTCTTCGAAAGTTACATGTCAATGGGCCCGCATATCCTGATCCGGTTTGGCCGTTGGGAAGAGGCAATGGCGCTTGAGCTGCCCTCGGACCCCGAACTGTACTGCACTCTCACGGCAACCACGCATTATGCCCGGGCCATTGCTTTTGCCGCCACTGGGCAGGTCAGCGAAGCCGAAGCCGAAGAGCAGTTGTTCCTCGCTGCCAAGGCCCGCGTGCCAGAAACGCGATTGCTGCACAATAACCGCGTGATCGACCTGCTGGACATTGCCCGCGAAATGCTGCGTGGCGAAATCGAGTATCGCATGGAAAACTACGATGCGGCCTACGCCCATCTGCGCCGCTCGGTCGAACTGGACGACACCTTGCCCTATGACGAGCCATGGGGATGGATGCAGCCCACTCGACACGCGTTGGGTGCATTGCTGTTCGAACAAGGGCATACCGCCGAAGCCGAGGCCATATACCGCGAGGATTTGGGGTTGGGCGGTACGCTCAGCCGTGCCTCTGTCCATCCTGACAATGTCTGGAGCCTCAAGGGCCTGCATGACTGCCTGAAGGCGCGCGGTGAGACGGTTGAGATCGTGCAGATCAGGCAACGGCTGGATTTGGCTCTGGCTCGTGCGGACCGGGCTGTTGGCGCGTCCTGTTTCTGTGCTCAAGCCGCCATGAGGGCCGCCGAATGAGATACGCCTTTCTGCTCGCTTTGCTCTGCAACCCGGCGCTGGCGGATCGACAATCCTTTCCGCCGGTCAACGAGGCCGAGCGGGATGTCACCCTCGTCTCGTTCCGGGCAAACCTGCTGAACATGGTAGCCGAGCGCGACATCGAAGGCGTGCTGTCTGTTGCCTGCCCGGATATTTACCTTAGCCACGGCGGCAATGGCGGCCCGGACGAGCTGCGCGAGTATCTTACTCCCGGACCGGCAACGTCAGAGCAAGATGATGATGACAGGGAAAAGGTCGTTGAAACCTTTTGGTCCGATCTGGAAAACACCCTGACACAGCCTGGCTATTTCAACGAAGATGGCGAGTTCTGGATGCCCCACCAATGGCAGCTCACCCTACCCGCTTCGCTGGATCCGGCGTTGGCCTATTTTGTGACCGCTCAGGATGTAACTCTGCGCAACGCACCAAATCGAGGCGCGGCGATACTGGACCTCATCAGCTATGAGGTCGTCATCATCCGCGACTTCTCCCCCATCGCGCAGTACCAGAGGGTTCTGCTGACAGACGGCGGCCAGGGCTATATGCACAGCGATTTCCTGTGGCCTATGACTGGTTACCGGGCAGCATTGGCAAAATCCGAAACTGGCGAATGGCAGTTGTGCACCTTTGTCAGCGGTGACTAGGCTTTGGCTCTTTTCTTTTCGGCCACCAGCTTTTCCGCCAGATCACGGGCGATGGCAAAGGCCCCCTTGATCTTGTCGCTGTCCTTCTTCCAATCGCGGCGCACGACGATCTTGTTATCCTTGACCTTGGCCAACCCGCGCTGGTTCTGGATGAACTCGACCAGCCCCTGAGGCGAGGCGAATTTGTCGTTGTGAAACTGGATCGTCGCGCCTTTGGGCCCGCCATCTAGCTTTGCAATCCCCGCCCGTTTGCACATCGCCTTGATGCGCACGACCAGCATCAGGGTGTTGACCTCTTTCGGCAGCGTGCCAAAGCGGTCGATCAATTCAGCGGCGAAGCCTTCCAATTCCACCTTGGTCGACAGCGACGACAAACGGCGATACAGGCCTAGGCGGACATCCAGATCGGGCACATAATCCTCTGGGATCAGGACAGGGACGCCAAGATTGATCTGCGGCGCCCATTGGTCATCTGCATCCGACAGGCCTTCCATCTCACCGGCTTTGATCTTGGCAATCGCCTCCTCCAGCATCGACTGATAGAGTTCATAGCCCACATCGCGCATTTGGCCCGACTGTTCCTCGCCCAACAGGTTACCCGCCCCTCGAATATCAAGGTCCTGAGACGCCAACGTGAACCCCGCCCCCAGCGTGTCGAGCGAGCCCAGAACGCGCAGGCGTTTTTCGGCCGTGGCAGTCAGACGGGTGCGCGGTTTTGTGGTCAGATAGGCATAGGCGCGGGTCTTCGACCGCCCGACCCTGCCGCGGATCTGATAGAGCTGCGCCAGGCCGAACATATCCGCCCGGTGCACAACCATCGTATTTGCAGTCGGGATATCCAGCCCGCTTTCCACAATCGTGGTGGCCAGCAAGACATCGTATTTGCCGTCGTAGAACGCATTCATCCGATCGTCGAGTTCCCCCGCCGCCATCTGCCCATGCGCCACCATATAAGTCAGCTCTGGCAGTTGCTCTTTCAGGAATTCCTCAATCTCGGGTAGGTCCGAGATGCGCGGAACGACATAGAAACTCTGCCCACCACGGTAATGTTCACGCAGCAGGGCTTCGCGGATCGTGACCGCGTCGAACTCACTGACATAGGTGCGGATCGCCAGCCGGTCGATGGGAGGTGTGCCGATGATCGACAGGTCACGCACGCCGGTCAGGGATAGTTGCAGCGTTCGTGGAATCGGCGTCGCGGTCAGGGTCAGGACGTGGATATCGCTGCGCAGCTGTTTCAGACGCTCCTTGTGGCCAACACCGAAATGCTGTTCCTCGTCGATGATCAGCAGACCCAGATTGTTGAACCGTATCGCTTTTGCCAGCAAGGCATGGGTGCCGATTACAATATCCACCGTGCCGCGCGCCATCCCATCACGGGTCTGTTGCGCCTCTTTGGCCGAGATGAAGCGGGACAGCTGCCGCACCTCAAGCGGGAAGCCCCGGAAGCGATCCTTGAAGCTGGCCGCGTGCTGACGCGCCAACAGCGTTGTCGGTGCGATCACCGCCACTTGCACGCCCGACATTGCGGCAACGAAAGCGGCACGCATTGCGACTTCGGTCTTACCAAAGCCCACGTCGCCACAAATCAGACGATCCATCGGCGCGCCGGAATGCATGTCTTCCATGACCTCACCGATTGCGCGCAGCTGATCGTCAGTTTCCTGATAGGGAAAGCGCGCACTGAACTCCTCCCACGCGTGCGGAGGCGGGTCCATGATCGGGGCCTTGCGCAAGGCCCGTTCGGCAGCGATGCGGATCAGCTTATCCGCCATCTCGCGGATACGTTCTTTCAGCTTGGCCTTCTTGGCCTGCCACGCGCCGCCGCCCAATCTGTCCAGCAGACCCTCATCATGACCGTATCGCGACAGCAGTTCGATATTTTCGACTGGCAGGTACAGTTTGGATTGTTCTGCGTATTCCAGCAGCAGACATTCATGGGCGGCACCGGCCGCCGTCACGACCTCCATCCCCAGATAACGCCCGATGCCATGATCCACATGGACCACCAAATCACCCGGGCTAAGGGATTGGGTTTCGGTCAGGAAATTTTCGGCCTTGCGGCGCTTTTTGGGTTGCCGGATCAGCCGATCGCCCAGCACATCCTGTTCGGCGATCACGGTCAGGTCGGGCGTTTCGAACCCGTGCTCCAGCGCCCAGACGGCCAGATGCAGCCCGCGTTTGCCGATGCGCGTACCGTCGGGCACAGGGATCGCTTCGGCAAGGCCTTCATCCTCGATCAGCCCAGTCAGACGTTCGCGGGCACCCTCGGAGTAAGACGCAATCAGAACCGGCCCCTTTGCCATTTTGTCCGTGATATGGCTGGCCAGTGCTCCGAACAAGCTGATGCTTTCCTGCTGCCGCTCGGGCGCAAAATTCCGTCCAATCCGTCCACCTGCGTCAATCACCCCGGGCCCAAGGGCCTGAGGCAATGCATTGAATTGCAGAACGCGCCTATCGCCGACAGCTTGTTCCCAAGCAGTGTCATCCAGATACAGTAGGCCCGGTGGTGTCGGTTTATACACCGTGTCCATGCGCGACCGGTTCTCAAGCGCGAGCCGCCGCGTTTCGTATTGATCGGCAATGGTTTCCCAACGTGCCAAACGGGCAGGCGTGACCTGATCATCCAGCGAGATTGTGGCACCAGGCAGATAATCAAACAGCGTTTCAAGCTTTTCGTGAAAGAACGGCAACCAATGCTCGATGCCTTGATGCTTTCGGCCTGCGCTAACGGCCTCGTACAGGGGATCATCGGTGCCCGCCGCACCAAACTCGATGCGATAATTCTGCCGAAACCGGGTGATGGCGGCGTCATCTAGAATGACCTCGGACACTGGCGCCAGCTCCACAACAGCCAGCTTTTCGGTCGTACGTTGCGACACCGGATCAAACCGACGTGCTCCATCCAGAACATCCCCGAACAGGTCCAGCCGCACCGGCCCGGATTCGCCGGGCGGGAAAATGTCGATGATACCCCCTCGAACGGCATAATCGCCAGGCTCCATCACGGTCGGGCTTTGGGTGAACCCCATGCGCACAAGGAAATTCCGCAGCGCGGTTTCATCAATGCGGTGATCGACACGGGCGGTAAACGCCGCCTCTCGCAGCACCGCACGGGCGGGCACGCGTTGGGTTGCGGCGTTCAGAGTTGTCAGCAGCACATATTGCTGCGGCATCTGGTGCACAAGTGCGGCAAGGGTGGCCACACGCGCTGCCGAGATATCGGCATTGGGCGATACCCGATCATATGGCAGACAATCCCAGCCTGGGAACACAAATACCGGCATGTCAGGCGCAAAAAAGGCAAGCGCCGCGCGCATCGCCTCAAGCCGTTTGTCATCACGCGCTACATGGCACACCGGCCCGCCCGAGCGCGCCAGCTCATTCAGGACAAGCTGCGCGTCAAACCCTTCGGGGGCGCCGCCAACGATTACTTGGTTCGGACCCGTCATCGCCAAGCCTTTCTGATTTTACCAACCCGGGACGCCGATGGAAAAATTCTGGTACATGCCCCAAAGCGAAGTGATCAAGATCGAAATCATACCAACTATCTGGGTATAGATCCGGCAGCGCGTAAGAATCTTGGAAATATACTCCAGACTGGGTGTTTCCCGGCGCAGTTTCCGTGCGGCTGATACATTGATCAGCACGACAAGACAAACCGGAAACAGCAACAAAAACACGGCCTGCGCGAATTCGACACCGTAATAGAACCCCAAAGTGGCGAGACCCGTGAACAGAAAACAACTAAACGCTAATATCGCGAGGCCGGATACATCCAATATATAGAGCAATCGGTTTCCGTTAATGCGGACGATATCCATCAAATCCTGTTCCGATTGCCCGCCTACCCGCCGTGCGCGCACAACAAGGTCATACGGCACGCCCATGGCCCAGTGGCTGGCCGATGACCACAACACCGCAAGCCCGATCCAATACCAGAGATTCGAAAAGCTGCGCATGTCGATGAGTTCAAAAATCGAAGAGTATAAGTCCACGCGTCAGCCCTTAATTTCCGTCTTCAGGGACCTTCTTCGCAAAGACGCGTCCATCGTTACCCTTGAGACTACACGGAATTCATGCCACCCAATGCTGGAATTTACAAGGAGAGCGCGTCATGAAACCGACCATTGCCCCCTATCCTCTGGCCCGTTTTCGTCGAACACGCCAATCACAGGCGGTGCGGGCGCTGGTCCGCGAGAATACACTGACCACCGATGATCTGATCTGGCCGGTTTTCGTCCGAGACGGCGAAGGTATTGAAGAGCCTGTCCCCTCGATGCCTGGTGTCATGCGCCGCTCGGTCGATCTGATCGCACAGGCTGCGGTCGAAGCGCAGGCCCTGGGTATCCCGGCAATCTGCATCTTTCCCTACACCGACGTATCCCTAAAGACCGAAGATTGCGCCGAAGCGTGGAACCCCGATAACCTGTCCAACCGAGCCATTCGCGCCATCAAGAAAGCCGCACCCAATATCGCGGTGATGACGGACGTGGCGCTGGACCCATACAATATCAACGGCCACGACGGTTATGTGGTCGATGGTGAGATCATAAACGATCAAACGATCGAGGCGCTGGTAAAGATGACGCTGGCGCAAGCAGATGCGGGCGCCGACATCATCGGACCGTCAGATATGATGGATGGCCGGATCGGTGAAATGCGGCGCGCCCTGGAAGGCGCAGACCATCACAACGTGATGATCCTCAGCTATGCGGCCAAATATGCGAGTGCGTTCTACGGACCGTTCCGAGATGCAGTGGGCGCCTCGGGCGCGCTGACGGGGGACAAAAAGACCTATCAGATGGACCCCGGAAACTCGGACGAGGCGCTGCGCATGATCGAGCGTGACCTGACCGAAGGCGCAGACATGGTCATGATCAAACCCGGCATGCCCTATTTGGACATCTGCCGCCGGGTCAAGGACACGTTCGGTGCGCCAACCTATGCCTATCAAGTCTCGGGCGAATACGCGATGATACAAGCCGCGACTCAGAACGGCTGGATCGACGGAGAGAAGGTCATGCTCGAAAGTCTGCTGGCGTTCAAACGCGCGGGATGCGACGGGATCCTGACCTATTTCGCGCCTCAGGCCGCCCGGATCCTGCAGGGCTAATCCCCCGCGTTTCCGCGATTTTTCGCCGACTATCTTTGGTCACCCGGCAGCTTTCCCGTGACACGAGGCGACAATCGGCGTATTCTTGCGGACAAGATCGGGAGCACCCGACAATCAGGCATTTATACAGAGATAAAAAACATGAGCAGTTCCAAACCTACTCGATTAAGCCGTCGTGGCTTTGCTTTTGGCATGGCCGGTCTGTCAGTGACCGCCGCTTGCGGCAATGGCGTCGGCAGTTCCAACGCAGCGACGATTGACGCCCGTGTGGATGCGACATTGAACCAGATGTACGCCACCTACCCCAACACGCTCGAAATCGCGAACAAGGCCAACGGCATGCTGGTCATGCCTCTGATAACCGATGCCGGACTAATCGTCTTTGGCGGTGCCTACGGCACAGGCGCGCTACGCATTCAGGGCGCGACAGTTGATTACTATTCCGCAATTTCGGGAACCGCCGGCCTGCAAATCGGTGCCCAGCAATATGCGCATGTCCTGTTCTTCATGACACAGGATGCGTTGAACGATTTCCGCCGTTCCAGCGGATGGACCGCCGGGGCCGAAGTCGGCTACGTGGTCGATGCGACGGGCGACTCTCTGTCGACCGACACCACCACCCTGCGTTCGCCGGTTCTGGCGGCGGTCTTCGGACAGGCAGGGCTAAAGTTCGGCGCGACGGTCGAAGGCACGAAATACACCCGCATCATTCCCTGATACCGGACTACCCTCCCCCTTCAAGACACCCCGCTTTCGGCATCAGGCCTGAGGCGGGGTTTTTCATTCAAACCGCGGTAAACACGCATGTTCTCATGCGGTTCCTCTTTCGATCCGTCCAGCCATCCTCTAGTGTCTGCACAATCATAGAGTGAACGGAAATGTGACCGCTTATGGGAATTGTCTTTCGCTGGCTAGTGCGTATCGCCTCGGGTCTTGTTCTGCTGACATTGGCGGCTGTGTTGCTGGTGTATTTTCTGGCCAGCCAGTCCCTGCCGGACTACGATCAGACCGTTAAAGTTGATGGCCTGACTGCGCCGGTTGAGGTTGTCAGGGATACAGCGAATGTTCCCCATATTCTGGGCGCATCAGACCCGGATGTCTTCTTTGGGCTTGGCTATGCCCATGCACAGGATCGCCTCTGGCAGATGACCGTTCTGCGCCGGACAGCGCAGGGACGATTGTCCGAAGTCTTTGGCGCTCGCACTGTTCATATCGACAAGCTGTTGCGGCGGTTTGATCTGTACGGGCTTGCACACCGGTCGGTACAAGCCCAGGACGACTATACCAAAGAGGCCCTGCGCGCTTATGCTGCCGGGGTGAATGCACGACTGGCCGAGATTAACGAAAACGCATTGGGCCGTGGTGCGCCAGAGATGTTTTTGTTCAACGCGCCTGTATCGCCCTGGCAACCGGGCGACAGCCTGGCGGTCATCAAACTCATGAGCCTGCAACTTTCTGGCCATCTTGAGGATGAAGTGCTGCGCGCGCGCACATCGCTTATGCTGGATGACCAGGCCCGACTGGCGGATATTCTGCCTGATGTTCCCGGGCCGGGAATCGCCGCTCTGCCCGAATACGCCGCCCTGTTTCCCAACCTGCCCAGATATGCGGCCGGATCGTCGATGCCGGACACGCCCATCTCGCCCTTTCCAAAGCGCGGATTGGCCGGAGCATCGAACGCATGGTCTGCGGCGCCAACAAGATCGGCCAGCGGCGGGACGCTTTTGGCCAATGACCCGCATCTGGGTTTCACAGCGCCGGGTATCTGGTATCTGGCCCGTCTGGAACTGGCCAAAGGCGGCGTGATCGGCGCCACGATCCCGGGCATTCCGGCGGTGATGACTGGACGCAGTGATCGACTGGGCTGGGGGCTGACCTCATCCTATCTGGATGATCAGGACATCCATATCGAGCAGCTGAACCCGGAAAACCCCGAGGAATACCTGACCCCCGACGGATACAAGACCTTTCGCAACCGCCCCTCGATCATCGAGATCAAAGACGAAGCCCCCATCACCCTGACCCTGCGCTGGACCGAGAACGGACCGGTTCTGCCGGGCACCCATTACGATCTTGGGACGATCACGCCGCCGGGTCATGTCGCCTCGCTGTCCTGGACGGCCCTGAGCGCACGGGACACTTCCATGTCAGCCTCAATGGCGCTGATGAATGCGGACACTGTCCGACAAGCAATCACCGCAGCCGAGCTGTTCATGGCGCCATCTCAGAACCTGTCATTGGTCGACAAGGACACGATCGGCATGAAGCTGATCGGTGCAATGCCGCACCGTGCCGCAAAGAACCAAAGCCGGGGGCGTATTCCGACGCCTGGCTGGCTGGCCGAAAACCGGTGGCAAGGCCGCCTGCCCTATGCTGACAACCCCGAATTCGTCGCACCTGCGGGCGGCATTCTGGGCAACACAAACAACAAGATCATCGACCGGCCATTTCCTGAACATGTCTCATATGAATGGGGGGATACGCAGCGCATCCATCGCTGGGAACGGCTAATGCAATCGCGCGAGGTACACACGCGCGACAGCTTTATCGAGGCACAGCTGGACACTGTCAGCTTTACCGCCCGCTCTCTGCTGCCGCTGATCGGGGCTGATCTGTGGTACACCGGCGCCTCTGCCCCCGAAGGCACCCAGGAACGCCAGCGCCAGATCGCGCTGAACCTGCTGGCCGAGTGGAATGGCGAGATGAATGAACACCTGCCAGAACCCCTGATCTATGCTGCTTGGGTTCGGGCGCTGCAAATCCGGTTGATCGCAGATGAGCTTGGCCCCCTGGCGGCTGAATACAAACATGTCGAACCACTGTTCATCGAACGTGTCTATCGCGACATCGACGGAGCTTCGGCCTGGTGTAATGTGCGTCAGAGCGCGCCGACAGAGACCTGCACCGATATGGCGCGCATGGCACTGGACGATGCGCTGATCTGGATTTCCGAAAAATACGGAGGATCACTGGAATCTCTACGCTGGGGTGACGCGCATCAGGCGACGCATGACCACCCGGTTCTGGGATCGGTTCCGGTGCTGCGATTCTTTGTGAATATCCGACAGTCCACCAGTGGTGGCGACAACACCCTGTTGCGTGGCAGAACATCGGGCGAAGGCCCTGATCCGTTTCAGAACGTGCACGGTGCAGGCTATCGCGGCGTATATGATTTTGCGGATCCCGACAGCTCGGTGTTTATCACGGCTACGGGCCAGTCGGGTCACTTCCTTTCACGCTACTATGACGATCAGGCCCAGCTTTGGCGTCGGGGTGAATACATCCCGATGTCCCTGGACCTTGACCTGGCACATGCAGCCGCCGTCGGAGTGACCACCCTTATCCCCCGCTAAGTTCCGTGCTTCGGCAAGACCTCGCCCGTTTATTTTCCATCGCGTGGACGCTGAATGGCGTTTGGCATACGATCCAAAGGCCTAGGATTTGTGTGCGGGGGACCAAATGGCCAGTATCCGGGATAAGCTGAACAATCTCGCGCGGGATTATGCGATCGCCTGGAGCTCGGGCGACCCCGAGGCCGTTGCCAGTTTCTATGCGCCCGATGGACAGATCACGATCAACCGTGGAGAACCGATCATAGGCCGCGCCGCGGTGGCTGAAATGGCGCGCGGGTTTTACACTGATTTCCCCGATCTTGAGGTCCGCTGCGACATGTTTCGCTGGGCGGGAAGCCACGCAATATTTGTCTGGACACTTGAAGGGCACCATTCCAAAACCGGCAATCACGTCGTGACGCGGGGCTGGGAAGAATGGGAAATGACCGACACCAACCAGGTCCAGAACTCTTTGGGTTGGTTCGATGCCGAGGATTTTCAGCGCCAGATTGACGGCTGATCACGGACCACTTTGTTCGATGGGTATAGGAAAGTTCTTCCCCAGTCAGGGTTCAAAGCGCTGCGTATTGCGAGGCCTGTTTTTCTGTCCACAGCACGTCGATCACAAAGCCATCTTCGGTCTGCTTTTCGGACTGCACGACCTCCTGGCGGAACAACCACGCGCGCTTGTTGCCTTCGGCAAATCCCAGTTCCAGCGTTACCTCAGAACGTACGCCCTGCAGCGTGACGGCAATTTCCGCCAAAAGCGGGGCGATCCCTTCGCCGGTGACGGCTGAAATCGCGAAAATCCCCTGATCCCGCTCTGCCCGCGCCATCGCGGCTTCGCGCTCATCCGGGGACAGCAGGTCGATCTTGTTCCAGACCTCAATCCGGGGCCGCGTATCGTCAATACCCAGTGAAGTCAGGATAGTTTCGACATCCTTCGCCTGCGCCTCAGATTCATCGTGGCTGATATCGCGCACATGAACCACGATATCAGCGCCCAACACTTCCTCCAGCGTGGCCCGGAATGAGGCGACCAATTCGGTGGGCAGGTTCGAAATGAACCCCACCGTGTCCGACAGGATCACTTCGGGACCGTCAGGCAGTTCGACCCGACGCATGGTAGGGTCAAGCGTGGCGAACAACATGTCCTTGGCCATGACATCAGCCCCGGTCAGGCGGTTGAACAGGGTTGATTTGCCCGCGTTGGTATAGCCTACCAACGCCACAATCGGATATGGCACCTTGGCCCGCGCCGCGCGATGCAGCGTGCGGGTCTTGACCACCTTCTGCAACTGACGACGCAAGCGCACCAGTTGTTCATCAATGGCCCGACGGTCAGCTTCGATCTGGGTCTCACCCGGGCCACCCACAAAGCCCAATCCGCCCCGCTGCCGTTCCAGGTGGGTCCAGGCACGCACCAGCCGGGTCCGCTGGTAACTCAGCGCGGCCATTTCCACCTGCAAAACGCCCTCACGGGTGCGCGCACGGTCGCTGAAGATTTCGAGGATCAGCCCGGTCCGGTCGAGGATCTTGACCTTCCACGCCTTTTCAAGATTGCGTTGCTGAACGGGCGTAACCGATCCGTCGATCAAAACCAGCTCGACTTCGTTCTCGTGCAACCGTTCGGCCAGTTCCTCGATCTTGCCGCTACCGAACAGAAAACCGGCCTGCGCCCGAGGTAAGCGCACAACTTCGGATCCGATCACATCAAGGTCGGGCAATGCAGCGGCCAGCGCCACCGCTTCTGCCAGCGCCGGTCCTGGAACGCGGCGCTGTTCATCTGATTTGATTTCCGGATGCAGCACCCACGCTCGGGTGCGCACCCTTTCATGTTCCATCAAGAGGCGTCTTCGCCCTCATACAGGCTGATCGGCTGCGATGGCATGATGGTCGAAATCGCGTGTTTGTAGACCAGCTGCGACTGTCCGTCGCGGCGCAACAATACGCAGAAGTTGTCGAACCAGGTGATCACACCCTGCAATTTCACACCGTTGATCAGGAAAATTGTGACCGGGACTTTTGCTTTCCGTACATTATTCAGGAACGCGTCCTGCAGATTCTGTCTGTCCGAAGCCATATTCTTATAATCTCGCCATTGTTCTTGCTACGCGCTGCGGACCAACGCGCTCCCTCCGGCGGAGTATGGAGTGTCGTTAACCGATATTCCAGATGAAAAATCAGTCACTAGCATGGTTATTGTTTCTTAACCCCTCAATAGAGCGGGTGTGATCAAGGCAATAATCGCCAGCGTTTCCAATCTGCCGATCACCATAGCGGCACACATGGTCAGCTTGGCACCGCCCGAAAGGTCGATCAATCGGATAGGAACATCGGTTGCCAATTCGATCAACGGCCCTGTCGTGCTCAGCGCTGCAACGCTAAGCACCATAGCGTGTTCGAACCCCGTACCCATGGCAGCAAGCAACACATTGAACACAGCAGCTGTCAGGGCAAACATCATGAAAAATATCCAAGCGATAAAGGCCCCATCGCTTTGGATGCGGCGGTTTCCGCCACCTACTCCGCTGACCGAAGACGGATAAATCAAACGGTCAATTTCGCGCGCGCCGTTAAGGTACAGAGCAAAAACCCGCAACAGCTTTACCCCGCCCGCCGTTGTTGCAACTCCACCGCCGATCAGCGCAAGCCCCATCAGGATCAATCCCGGGGTGCCCAGACCGGAAATTTGCTGGGCATCATCCCAGTTCGCACTTTCGAACCCCGCGGTTGTCAGAAATGACAAGACCGTAAAAATCATGCCCCAAATTACGCTCAACGCCTGAAGAGGTTCCATCTGGCCGCCAATTTCGCTGACGCCGGCAAGAACCCTGAAGAAAAGCAGCGCCGCTACGCCTGCAACGATCATGAGCCCGATCCGGAACTCGGGGTCCTTATCCAGCCGCGAATATCCTGAGGTAGCTGTGTCCGAGGAAAAGGTAAGCCGCGACAAAGCGAAGAACAGGAACAGAAACAGGATGGCCTCACCGGTTACGCCGGCCTGCGCTCCCTCAAGCCCACCAACCGGTGAGATACCCGATGTGGCCATGGTCGACATCGCATGACAGATGGCGGTCAGGCCCTGCTCTCCTGCGATCACGAGCAACAGCCAAATGACAGCGGTCAGCCCGACATAAACCGGCGTCAAAGTCAGCGTGACGCGGATAAGACGCCCGCGCGGGTCTACCATCTCGCTTTGCGCCACGCCTGAAACCGGGCGACCGGGTTGACCACGGGCTGTCACCTCGAACCCGCCCAGCGACAACGGCGCGAGGATCGCGGCCGCTGAAATCCACATCAAAAGCCCGCCCATCCATCCGACCTGAGCCCGCCAAAGGTGTAACGGCGCCGACAACCGGTCTGGATCAGGAAACAAATCAGCCCCGGTAGTGGTCAATGCGCTGACCATGTCGAAATAGGCGTTCAGAAAGCTCGTATTACCCAACGCATCATGCAGAGGGATCGCAAGAAACAAGGGCAATACGGTGAAACAGCCTAACAAGACCGCCAACTGGCCCAATGTCCCTCGGCGCGGCATTCTGTTGGATGTTGCCAGCGAGATGATCCCGACCACGAACAACCCCAGCAACCCGGAATAGAAGAACGACCGGGACGTTTCGTGATCATCCAGCACCAGCGCAAATATGGCAGGCATCCACATAGCGGCGGCAAAAATACCCCAGAGCAGAAGAAACAGCGGCAATCGCCGAATGAGGCTAACCTGTTTTTTCCGTGCATGCGCCATCAGAAGAAATCGATCGAGACCTGCATCAGCCGTTCCACCTCGGGCACGTCTTTGGCTAAGGCAAAAATCGCCACCACATCCTTTTCTTCAATCCTGAGACTACCGGTGGGGCGCAACATCTCATCGCCCTTACGCACTGCGCCAACCAGCACACCTTCGGGGAAATCAATGTCGCGCAGCCTCTGCCCGGCCATGGGCGAGGTTGAAAGTACTTCGGCCTCGATCACTTCGGCCTCGGCATCGCCGATGGAATAAACCTGCCGCACGCGTCCGTGCCGAATATGGCGCAGAATCGAACTGACGGTGGTGGCGCGGGGGTTGATATAGGCGTCGATACCCAGCGGCCCCATCAGGGCAACCATGCTGGGATCATTGATCAGTGCAATCGCCAGAGCACAGCCTTCGGCCTTGGCACGCACGGCAACCAGCATATTTACACGGTCATCATCCGTGACGGCCAACATTGCATCCGCGCGTTCGATGCCAGCTTCGCGCAGCAGCGCCGCGTCCAGACCATCACCGTGAAGGACAATCGTTCGCTCAAGCGCTTCGGCTGCCACTTCCGCACAGTGGCGGTCTCGTTCAATTATCTTGGCACGCACGCGGCTTTCACGTTCTTCCAATGTCCGAGCAACTTCAAGACCAACATTGCCGCCGCCGACAATCACCACCCGGTCCTGCCGTTTTTGCGCCTTGCCGAAAACCTCCATCGTCCGGTCGACGTCTTTGACATTGCTAAAGACATAGCATTCGTCGCCGACAAACAGCTGGTCCTCGGATTCCGGGGCAAACAGCGTACCCTCGCGCCGGACACCCACCACGATAGAGCTGAGCGTCGAAAACAGATCGGTCAGTTGCCGCAATGGCGTGTTCACGATCGGGCAATCCTCGGCGATGCGAATGCCAAGCAACTGCGCTTTGCCATCCATGAACATCTCGGTGTCAAAGGCGGATGGGGCAGACAACCGGCGCATCGCCGCTGCGGCAACCTCGCGCTCGGGGCTGATCACCACATCAATTGGCAGGTGATCGCGGCGATACAGATCCGAATGAATCGCCTCGAGATAGGATTTCGACCGAAGCCGGGCGATTTTGCGCTGAATGGAGAAAACCGAATGTGCCATCTGACAGGTGACCATGTTCACCTCGTCCGAATGGGTGGCAGCAATAATCATATCCGCATCGCGCGCGCCTGCTCGGTTCAGAACATCCGGATAGCTTGCAAATCCCGCAATCCCCTGAACATCCAAGGTTTCGGTCGCCCGTCGCACCAGATCAGGATTGTTGTCAACCACAGTAACGTCGTTCAACTCGCCCGAAAGATGCCGTGCAATCTGCCAGCCAACCTGACCCGCACCGCAAATGATGACCTTCATGCTATTGGCCCTTCTGCCTGAAATCTTTGAATGACAGATGCCCCCCAGACGGTCAATTAGTTTGTAACACAAGCAAAGCTGAGGCAAGGTAAGCGTATGAAAACAATAGCTCTCACGATTTCTTTGACTCTGTTGCTAACTGCGTGTGGGCCGCTTTCCCTGTATTATCAAGAGGGCGAGACAGTTTCGCAAATGCAGTCTGAAACGACTGGATGTCAGGTTCAGTCCCTCAAAGACGCCCCCGTGGCCAATCAGGTGCGACAAGGGGCACCAACCTATTGGCCAGGTCGCACCTACTGCGATGGTCGGGGAAGGTGTCATCGCACCGGAGGCTGGTGGCAGCCCGGTCAGATCTATACGGTCGATGTGAACAAAGGGCTGCGCAACAAGCTGGAAGCACAATGCATGGCGCAGAAAGGCTATCGCCCGGTCAGCCTTCCGCCTTGCAAGCAGGGCGTAAAGTCGCGTGTTGCTGCGGTCCCAACAACACAGCTGCCACCGCTCAGCACAGATTCATGTTTCGTCAAATTCGACAACGGAACGTTTCAGATCATTACCCCAGGTCAGGCAGGGTAAAGGCCGGCGGATCACTCCGCCGGTTCAGCCTCGTCCAGTTGCGCGATCCGCGCCCCCGATTTGTTCGAGGTCACTACGCCCAGAGATTTCAACTTACGATGAAGCGCGCTGCGTTCCATGCCGACAAAGCTGGCGGTGCGGCTGATATTGCCCCCGAACCGGTTGATCTGGGTCAGCAGATATTCACGCTCGAACGCCTCGCGAGCTTCGCGCAACGGCAAGGTCGCCAATGCCCCGGACAGAACGACGCGACCTGATTCATCGGCTTTTTCTTCTTCGTTTGGCAGCTCACGCGCTTCGATCGGGCCCGTACCGTCACCCAGAATGAGCACCCGTTCGATCAGGTTCTTAAGCTGACGCACATTGCCCGGCCAGGTCATGGTCTGCAGCAACGCGACAGCTTCGTCTGAAATCTCGCGCACCGGCAGGCCCTGGGATTCATTGCACATTTCAATAAAAAACTCGGCAAGAACCGGAATATCCTCGCGCCGATCTTCTAGCGAAGGAACCGAAATAGGCACAACATTCAGACGATGGTAAAGCTCTTCCCGAAAACGATCAGCGGCGATTTCTGCATCAAGGTCACGATTGGTCGAAGAGATCACCCGCAGGTCGACCCGAACCTTGTCGGTACCTCCAACCCGTTGAAACTGTTGATCAACCAGAACCCGCAGGATTTTTGACTGGGTTCCCATGGGCATATCTGCCACTTCATCAAAGTAGACAACGCCACCATGGGCCTCTTCCAACAGGCCTGCCTCAACCCCGCGTTCGGTGGTTTCTCGGCCGAACAGAACCTCTTCAACGCGCTCCGGTTCGATCCCGGCGCAGTTCACGGTCACGAAGGGCGCATTTGCCCGGTTCGATTCTGCATGGATATAGCGCGCGGCGATTTCCTTGCCTGAACCGGCAGGGCCTGTCAGCATCACGCGCCCGTTGGACTTAGTTACCTTGTCCAGTTGGCTCTGCATTGCCCGGAACGAGGCCGATTTGCCGATCATATCCGAGCTTGTGACCTCTTTCCGCTTTAGCGAGGCGTTTTCGCGGCGCAGGCGCGAGGTTTCCATCGCGCGGCGGATCACAACCATCAGCTGGTCGATGTTAAAGGGCTTTTCGATAAAATCATACGCCCCCTGCTTGATCGCAGCGACAGCGATTTCGATATTCCCGTGGCCCGAAATGATCACCACCGGAATGTCTGGGTTGTCGCGCTTTACAGTCTTCAGAATATCAATCCCGTCCATCCGGCTGTCTTTCAGCCAGATATCCAGGATCAAAAGCCCCGGGGGTTCGGAATTGATGGCTGCCATACACTCGTCCGAGTTGCCAGCCAGCCGGGTGGAATAGCCTTCGTCCTCGAGAATATCGGACACAAGCTCGCGAATATCACGCTCGTCATCTACAATCAGAATGTCGCTCATCTTTGGCCTGCTTTCAGTTTGTTTGTATCAATTGCCTGCTTTTTCGGCGCTGAATTTGAGGAAATATTGCTCCCGGGCAAACGGATCACGGCCATTGCGCCAAAATGGTCCTGTCCGTCAAATACGGGGGCGTCCTCAAGTGTCAGCACCCCGCCATGTTCTTCGATAATCTTTTTGACGATCGGCAGCCCCAACCCGGTGCCCTCGTCGCGTGTGGTCACGTAAGGCTCAAACAGCCGCGCACGATCTTCCGGCAAGCCGATACCGTTGTCGGCAATGGTAATTACTGTGCCCGCATCGTCGCCGATCACAGTAACCTTGATCTGAGGCTTGAGGTTCTCAGGTGCCCCTTTTTGTTTCAGCGTTTCAATCGCTTCGCCTGCATTCTTGATCAGGTTGGTCAGCGCCTGATTCAGCATTGTTGCGTCTACATCACCTGAAATCGGCTGATCTGGAAGCATCGCTTCGATTTCGACATCCGGCTGACCGGCTTGCTGCAACAGAACAGCCTCGCGCACCAACCCCACCAGATTTTCTTCGTGCCGATCCGGTTCCGGCATGCGCGCAAACTTTGAGAATTCATCCACGATCCGCCGCAGGTCATTCGTCTGGCGAACGATCACATCGGTCATGGATACAAGGATATCGCAATCATCCTCATCCAGTTTGGACGAAAACTTTCGTTTGATCCGCTCGGCGCTCAGCTGGATCGGGGTCAAGGGGTTCTTGATCTCATGCGCGATGCGGCGCGCCACATCACCCCAGGCTGCCATTCGTTGTGCACTGACCAGATCGGTCACGTCGTCAAAGGCAACCACATATCCTTCAAGCCCGCCATCTTCGCCGCGGCGGATCGCCATGCGGACCAACAGGTTTTCCAAATGGCCTTTTCGCGTGACTTTGATTTCACCCTGCACAGCCTCTTGCCCGCTGTCCTTGAGGCTTTCGAACAAAGGCATGAATTCGGGCACCGCAATGCCAATGGCAAGATGTTCCTCTCCACGGGACCAATCCAACAGGCGTTCAGCGGATCGATTCACAAACGTCACGCAACCATCGGGGTCGACACCAACAACACCGGATGTGACCGAGGTCAGAACCGAGTCGAACAGCCGACGCCGGCGTTCGATCTGCCGTGTGTTCTCCAAAAGAGTATCGCGCTGCCCTTTCAACTGTCGGGTCATCTGATTGAAATAACGGCCCAGCATCGCAATTTCGTCATCGGTGGCTTCTTCGATAACCTGAACGCCCAGATCGCCTGCCCCGACACGCTGCGCAGCGGTGGTCAGGCGTCCAACCGGGCGCGAGAGACGCTCGGCGAACCACATTCCCAGCGACACTGCGGCCAGGATCAGGATCACGGCAAAACCCAGATAAAGCAGGCCGAATTCAAACAATACCCGTCCGCGTTCACTTTCAAGCTGTTGATAGAACTGAACTGTTTCCTTGGTATCGTCCAGCAGCGTCAGCAACTGCCCGTCCACTTCCCGGCTGACATAGAGATACCGATCAAGATAAGCCTTCAAAGGCACAAGCGCCCTGAATTCACTGTTTTGCCAATCGGCAATGATCAGCAATTCATTCTCAGTCGCTTGGGCCATCTGTTCAGAGGTCGGCTTTTCGAAGTTGAACAGATAAGAGCGATCCCCCCGGGATCGGATTTCACCATTTCCATCAATGACATAGGCCTCACGCAGACCGCGCTGGATTTGCGCCTGCCCTTGCGCCAGAACCTCTCGCAGTTCAGCATCGGAAATATAGAAATCACGCGTCCGGGCATTGTCCAGAAAAAGCGCCAATACGACGGCGTCCTGAGTCAGGCCCTCTCGGTGTTCCTGTTCATAAGCTTCCGCAGCAGTAAGCGAGGATCCGACAACCTGCCTTACGCGGTCGGAAAACCAGCCCTCAAGACCAATATTCACCGTCAGACCGGCAAAGATTGCAACCGTGACTGTCGGCACCAGAGCCAACAGCGTGAAAGCTCCGATCAGTCGCAGGTGCAAACGGGACCCCGCGGATTTGGCCCGGCGTGCTGCAATCAGGTTGCCTACCTGACCCAGAACCAGCGCCGCAACCACGAGAACATAGACCAGATCCGCAAGCAGGATCAGGCGCAATGAGGGCGCGGTTGCCCCCAGATCGAATGGACCAATGACCAGATAGGTGGTCAAAGCCAGCACCGGGCCCAGCAAAACCAGACCCAAAGTTCCAAAATTGCGCAGCCTTCGGGATTTTCGCCACCGATTGACTGATAAAATCAGCCCGCTCTGTGCTCGGGTTGCCACCGTCTGCCCTCATCCTGATGTGCCGCTTGCGCGACTTACCGCCATATGTCGTGGTCGTTGCCCGGTCGAAACCCGGATGCCACGCTTTGTGTGGCGATATTACATCAGTTTGCGCCGCCGTGTCACCTGAATATCGAGCTCTGTTATCTTTTTGCGCAGCGTATTCCGGTTAATCCCTAGAAGATCAGCACATTTTGCCTGATTTCCCCCGGTCGCATCCAGGGCCAGTTCAATCAAAGGCGCCTCAACCTCACGCAAAATACGCTGATACAGACCCGGAGGTGGCAACATATTTCCATGTAGATCGAAATAGCGGCGCAGGTGGCGTTCGACCGAAGCCGAGAGCTTTTCGCGTTCTCCATTGCCCAGCACCGGCTCGGCTTCGGGTTGGCTGCCCAGCACCGACTCGACCTCGGTTTTGGAGATTTCATCGGCGCGGCTGGTCAGGCTCAAACGACGGACCGCATTTTCAAGCTGCCGTACATTTCCGGGCCAGGAATAGCGCCGTACCAGCTCGACCGCATCCGGACTGAACCAGCGTTTCGCGCCATGTTCGCGTTCTTCACGCGCCAGAAAATGATCGGCAAGCAAGGTGATATCATCGACCCTTTCGCGAAGGGCCGGAACATGCACTGTCGCACCGCAAAGGCGATAATACAGGTCTTGCCGGACGCGCCCGTTCTCCATGGCTTCGGTCAGGTCCGATTGGCTCGTAGCCATGAACCGAGGAACATGATCGCCTGGAGTGTCCATCATCCGAACGAGACGCGCCTGTAGTTCGTCATCAATATCCGCGATCTCGTCGATAAGCAGCGTACCGCCCCGCACCCGTGCCATGACGCGCGCCGGGCCTTCAAGATCCAGCAGGTCGGCGGCAGTGGCCGTTACAAATGGCAGCGTCCTGCGATCGGAAAAATCATGTATCGCTTTGGCGATCAACGACTTGCCCGTTCCACTCTCGCCCGAAATCATGACCGACAGATCGGTATTCATCACCCGCGCCACCAAGCGATACAGCGCCTGCATCACTGGTGTCCGCCCCACCAGAGGCAGCTCTTCCGGACGCTCTTGGGACGTGTTACCGGCATCTGACGGCGTGCGCTGTTTCTGTTCCAGCGCGCGCGCGGTACGCTTCATCAAATCCGGCAGGTCGAAGGGTTTCGGCAGATAGTCATAAGCTTCCGCCTCGGCTGCCTGGATGGCCGTCATGATCGTGTTTTGCGCCGAAATCACGATGACCGGTAATCCCGGTCGGTCCTGTGCGATTTTTGGCAACATCTCGAGCCCATTGCCATCCGGCATAACTACATCGGATATGACCACGTCGCCTTTGCCCTCGGCCACCCAACGCATCAAAGTGGTCAACGACGAGGTTGCATGCACCTTACACCCAGCGCGTGTCAGGGCCTGTGTCAGAACGGTCCGAATTGTGCGGTCGTCATCTGCAACCAGTACTGTTCCATCCATCAGGTGCTTTCCTTATTCTTGCTCTTTCCGGCGATTTATTGACTATTTCGCGTCACGCGGCGCGCGCCTCAGAGAGATGCGAAATTCCGTTCGTCCCGGAACCGACTCGGCCGAAATCCAGCCGTCGTGGTCCGAAATGATCTTGCTGACCAGCGCCAGCCCCAGGCCGGTGCCGTTTTCCTTGCCCGACACAAACGGGTCGAATATCTCGCCCCGAATCTTCTCCGGCAGACCGGGGCCGTCATCGGTCACTTCGATTTGCAGTGGCAGAGAATGACCTGACCCGTCGCTGCGTCGCAGGCGGAAAGAATGTTCAAAATACGTCCTTAAACGTATGGTTCCCCCTTTAGGGTCAGCGGCTTCCGAGGCATTCTTTAACAAATTCAAGATGACCTGCAGAAACTGATCCGGGTCGCCATAAGCAAGTGGCAACGACGGGTCGTAATCCTCGATGATCGTCATATGGGCACCGAAACCCAACAGGGCCGACCGCCGTGCCCGATCCAGCACGTCATGTATGTTGACCGGTTTGAAATCGGGCTCAGAGAGATTTCCGAATTGTTCAACCTGCTCCAACAGTTTTACGATACGGCGACTCTCTTCGACAATAAGATCTGTTAATTCAAGATCTTGCTGCGAGATATTCATGCTGAGAAGCTGCGCCGCGCCGGTAATTCCTGCCAGAGGGTTCTTAATTTCATGCGCAAGCATCTCGGCCATGCCGATCGCCGATTGCGCAGCAGATTTCACTGTGTTTCCACGGGTCATACGCCCAGCAAGTTCACGCGGCGTGATGATCATGATCATTGACCCCGGGTGTCCGACAAGCGGCGCGATCTGAAGCGCACATTGCAACGGAGCACGGTTGCCTGACCCTACATCCACATCGTTTACAAATAGTGGCGTACCGTGCTGACGCGCTCTCAGAAACGCTTCTTCTAATGGAGCGTCCACGGCAATCTGATCCCAGACGGGATGCCCGATCACGGATTTGCGTGAGGCATTCAGGAACCCTTCACCGGCGGAGTTTATGTCTGCGATCCGGTCATCTGCATCTATGACAAAGGCAGGAACGGGCAGCGAGGTCCAGATGCTGTGATCCGAGGTCATGCCGCCACCTCTGCATCACTGC
This sequence comes from Ruegeria sp. CDSC042, assembly GCF_059610745.1. NCBI lineage: Bacteria > Pseudomonadati > Pseudomonadota > Alphaproteobacteria > Rhodobacterales > Roseobacteraceae > Ruegeria > Ruegeria sp. CDSC042. The sequence goes on along the minus strand of NZ_JBXWOF010000001.1, from coordinate 384,508 downwards.
CAAGCGCAACACTCAGCAGGTGCATCACCTCATCCGTGTTGCGCGATGTCAGCACCGCCCGGCGCAACGGGGCCGGTGTTCCAGCCTCATCCATATACCAGCCGAGATGCTTGCGAGCGACGCGCAGGCCCAGATCCAAACCATAAAACCCCAGCATGGCCTGATAATGGGCACGAACCATGTCGATCAGATCACTACCAGCGGGAATGATTGGCGCCTCTGCCCCGTATAACTCATGCCCCATCTGCGCCAGGAGCCACGGTTTACCCTGCGCCCCACGCCCAACCATGACCCCATCGGCGGCGGACTGATCCAGCGCTATGCGTGCAGCGCCAGAATCAACAATGTCACCATTCGCAATCACCGGAATCGAGACCGCTTCTTTGACCGCCCGGATTGCGCTCCAATCGGCATGCCCTTTGTAGAACTGGCAACGTGTGCGACCGTGGATCGTTACCATTTGTATTCCCGCATCCTGCGCCCGCCTTGCCACATCGGGCGCGTTCAGCAATTTGTCATCCCATCCCAGCCGGGTTTTCAGCGTCACGGGCACGTCCACGGCGCTGACAACGGCGTCGATCAATGTCAGCGCGTGGTCAGGCGTCTTCAGTAGGGCCGAGCCCGAATATCCATTTGTCACCTTCTTAGCCGGGCAGCCCATATTGATATCAATCACGCGCGCACCCCGATCAGCGACCTGGCGGGCCGCCTCGGCCATCCAATACGCCTCGCGTCCGGCAAGCTGGACAGCAGTGTTTTCCACATCCGCAGACAGCTCGGCCCGTTCGCGCACACCGGGTTTGGCCTGCACCATTTCCTGGCTAGCCACCATTTCGCTGACCACCATACCGGCACCAAAGCGCGTCACCAGATCGCGAAACGGACGATCAGTGATTCCGGCCATGGGCGCCAGTAGTACGGGCGGGTTCAAATCTTTGTCGGCAAGTCGCAGAGTCAACGTGCTTAATCCTTGAGCAGTTGCAGCTTTGATATCGAATTGAGTGCATATGAACAACAAAACCGCCATGAACAAGCATGCAAAATCATCGTTTGCCTATTTTTTAAGCAGATGAAACCGAGTGATTGCCTCTGCTTTCACCGCACCCTAAACATTGCCCTTAACTTGTCGGAGAGCACGACACATGACGACTGCAGCTATCATTGTCGCCGCAGGACGCGGTCAACGCGCCGGAGGCGGCACGCCAAAACAGTGGCGCCATCTGGCAGGTCGTCGGGTGGCCGACTGGACCATCGACCGATTCCGCGGGCAAGTCGATCACATCGTCCTTGTGCTTTCGAAAGAGGATGCCCCCGCCTGGGAAGAATTTAAAAGCGCCGATCTGATCCTCGCGGAAGGCGGGTCAGACAGAGCAGGATCAGTGCGCAGCGGGTTGTCGGCGTTGAACGGTATGAATGTGACCCGCGTCTTGATCCACGATGTCGCACGTCCTTGTGTCAGCACCGAGATCATTGATGCCGTTCTGGCCGCTCTGGACAATTTCCCCGGTGCCGCACCTGGCCTTGCGGTGACGGACGCCTTGTGGACAGCAAGCGACACTATGGTCACTGGCACGCAGGATCGATCCGGGTTGCATGCAGCGCAAACCCCGCAGGGATTTCACTATGACGCAATCGTCGCTGCCCACACCGCGCATCCCGGAGGTTCAGCGGATGACGTGGAAGTCGCGCGCGCCGCCGGGCTGGACGTCTGCATCGTGCCGGGCGATACGGACAACCTGAAAATCACCCGACCCGAGGATTTTGCCAGGGCGGAACGCATATTGGGAACGGATATGGATGTAAGGCTGGGGAACGGCTACGACGTGCATCGTTTTGGTGACGGGGATCACGTAATCCTGTGCGGTATCAAAGTTCCGCATAACCGATCGCTTCAGGGGCATTCTGATGCGGATGTCGGTATGCACGCAGTCACCGATGCGATTTACGGAGCATTGGCACAAGGGGATATCGGACAGCACTTTCCGCCCTCAGATCCCCAATGGAAAGGCGCGGCAAGCGAAATTTTCCTGCGCCACGCGGTCGAGTTGGCCGGGCAGATGGGATATCGTATCTCGAATGTCGACTGCACGCTGGTCTGCGAATACCCCAAGGTCGGGCCTCACGCCGCGGCCATGCGGGCAGAGATGGCGAAGATCATGGAATTGCGCCAGGATCAGATTTCGGTCAAGGCCACAACCTCCGAGCGTTTGGGTTTTACCGGGCGTGGTGAAGGAATTGCTTCTATTGCAACAGCTTGTTTGGTGAAATCATGACCGTTGCACAACTGATTGGCACTGTTTGTGGCGTCGGATATCTGCGACCCGCCCCCGGCACCTGGGGGTCTTTGGTTGCCCTGCCCTTGGTATGGGTTCTGCATACTCTGGGCGGCTTCCCCTTACTGGCGGTCGCGACAGTCGCGGTGTTTTTCGGCGGTCTGTGGGCCACGCGGGTGATGACCGCCGGGCAAGAAGACCACGACCCTTCCGAGATTGTGATTGACGAGGTCGCAGGTCAGTTCCTCGCGCTTTGGGCGATATCCTATCCCAGTTGGGCCCACGGGATCGACATTACGGCGCTGTGGCCAGGCTGGGTAACTGGGTTTGTACTGTTCCGCCTGTTCGACATCCTGAAACCTGGCCCCGTGGGTTGGGCCGACCGGCGCGGTGATCCGATGGGCGTTATGCTGGACGATGTGATTGCCGGGGTATTCGCTGCCATAGGCATCGTGTTGGCCGCCGGGTTCAGCCACGGAGTTCTGGGGTTGTGACCGTTTCCGACCTGCTAGAAAGCGCCAAAGCGAAAGGGGTGATGATCACCACCGCCGAAAGCTGCACTGGCGGGATGGTCGCTGCGGCTCTGACCGACATCCCCGGCAGCTCTGCGGTCGTTGAGCGCGGTTTTGTGACCTACACAAATACTGCCAAACAGCAAATGTTGGGTGTCCGCAAGGAATCATTGGATGCCCATGGCGCGGTTTCTGAACAGGTCGCGCGCGAAATGGCCGAGGGTGCCTTGCGGAATTCACAGGCGCATCTGGCAGTGTCGGTTACCGGCATTGCAGGCCCGGGCGGGTCCGAGTTTAAACCCGAAGGCCGGGTATGTTTTGGTGTGGCCGGTGACGGCATCCCACCCATGACAGAAACCGTCGAATTCGGCGCATTGGGCCGCGATCGGGTGCGCCGCGCTGCGCGGGATCACGCGCTGGCACTGCTGTCAAAGGCACTTTTCAGCACTGCCCAATAATCGGGCATGCTCGACAATTTGACGCCCAATTAATCAACTCTTCAAAAAAGGCCCCTGAAATAGGCTGCTTTTTTGGGCTCTGCCTCTTTTTTCCCCAGTCGCAATCCGCTTCAAGCCCCGCCACGCATTCTGAAAAGGAGAGTGGCTGATGAATGGAGCCGATACCGCCTGGATCATAGTAGCAACCGCACTGGTCCTGTTCATGACACTTCCGGGCCTGGCCCTCTTCTATGGCGGCCTTGTACGCGCCCGCAACGTGCTGAGCGTGTTCATGCACTGCTTTAGCATCGCCTGCTTGATGAGCATTCTCTGGCTGGTCGCAGGATATTCCATCGCCTTCGGCCCTGGTGAAAGCGGGATTTGGGGCGGGTTGGACAAGGCCTTTCTGAATGGTGTTGATGCCGACAGCCTGGCCGGCACCCTGCCCGAAATTCTGTTCTTTGCCTTCCAAATGACCTTTGCCATTATCACCCCCGCCCTGATCGTCGGCGCCTATGTCGAGCGGGTTGGCTTTGGCTTTGTTCTGACCTTCTCTGCCCTGTGGATGCTGCTGTGTTATGCGCCCGTGGTCCATTGGATATGGGGCGGCGGAATACTGAGCGATGGCGGCATTTTTGGCGAGATTGGTGTGCGAGATTTCGCCGGTGGCATCGTGGTGCATGAAACGGCAGGTCTGGCCGCATTGATCATTGCCGTTGTACTCGGCCCGCGCCGCAATCGCACGACGCCTCCGCATAATCCGGGCTATGTCATGATCGGCGCCGCAATGCTGTGGGTCGGCTGGTTTGGGTTCAACGGCGGCTCGCAACTGGCGGCAGATGGTGGTGCGGCGATGGCGATGACCGTGACGCATCTTTCGGCGGCCACTGCATCCCTGACCTGGGCCTTGTGGGAGAAAATTCGCTTTGGCAAAGCCTCGATGGTGGGTCTTGTGACCGGAACCATCGCCGGTCTCGCTTCGATTACCCCAGCATCGGGTTTCGTCGGCCCGGTTCAGGCGCTGATCATCGGCGGCGTCGCAGGTATCCTGTGTCAGGAAGCGGTCTATGTCATGCGCAACATTTTGAAAATCGACGACACGCTGGACGTGTTTGCGGTGCATGGCGTTGGCGGCATCTTTGGCACAATCATGATCGCCCTGTTCGGCATGGGTACCTGGACCGCACAGCTGGGCGGTCTGGCAATCGTGGGTATCTTTACCGCGGTGGTGACCTTTGTGTTGATCAAGCTGGTCTCAGCCATCACGCCGCTGCGTGTGGATGCCGAGACCGAGACCAACGGCCTTGACCTGTCGGTCCACGGCGAACGCGCCTATGACATGAGCAGCTAAGCGCATCACTTTGTGCAAGCTGACAGCGGGCCCCATTCGGGCCCGCTTTTCTTTTGCCTGCCCTCTCGACTCTGACGGCAGCAGCAGGCTATCAGCCCCGAAGGTTTTTCAGCTCAGAGGTCCCGCCATGATCCCCAGTTCCTTTCCCGACAGCACCGAAATCGCCCGTCTGACCGCGCGGATGCTACTGGAGATCAAGGCCGTTCACTTCAATTCGCGCGAGCCGTTCACATTGGCCAGCGGCCTGCCCAGCCCGACCTATATCGACTGTCGCAAGCTGATCTCTTACCCGCGCATCCGGTCTACTCTGATGGATTTCCTGACCGTTACAGTGATGCGGGATGCGGGTTTTGAAGCGTTCGACAATATCGCTGGCGGCGAAACTGCGGGCATTCCCTTTGCCGCGATGGTCGCTGAACGCATGGCCCTGCCGATGACATATGTGCGTAAAAAGCCCAAAGGCTATGGCCGCAACGCCCGGATCGAAGGCGCGATGAACGAGGGCGAGCGTGTGTTGCTGGTTGAGGATCTGACCACCGATGGCGGATCCAAACTGTCCTTCGTTGATGCGATCCGCGAAACCGGCGCGACCTGCGGGCATACGGCGGTGATCTTCTATTATGGCATCTTTCCGGAAACCGAGAAAACTCTGGGCGATCATGGGGTGAAACTGCATTCGCTGTGCACCTGGTGGGATGTTTTGGCCGAGGCCAAAGCACAGAAAGCCTTTGATACGGAAACACTTGACGGTGTCGAAGCCTTCCTGAACGACCCGCGCGGCTGGCAAGAGGCTAATAAACCTTCCTAAACCTGTTGTGGATGGATTGGGGATAAGCGCCAAAGAATCGGCTGACCATATACGATATCTGGTGACTTTTCCCCGCTTTCCTACATAATAGGCCAAGCACACCACAGCGTCCAAACTGTCTGGAAAGTTATCCCTAGGCCTTACCCCCAGTTAGCCACAGGTATTTCCAGATAGCTTGCAATGGCGTTTCGCGTATAGAACCTCGGGACGGGCAGCGGGGACAAAATGAACGAGATAAGCAGCATCGAGCAGGCAGCGGCACAGATCCAAAACGCCGATACCATGCCGCATTCTATTGAGGCTGAACAACAGCTTCTGGGTGCGATCCTAACCAATAATGATCTGTATGACCGGGTCGCCTCGATCATCGGGGCCGAGCATTTCTATGATCCGGTCCATGCGCGTATTTACGAGGTCGCCGCGACCCGTATCGCCAAGAACGCGCTGGCCTCGCCCGTCACGCTGAAATCTTTCATGGCCGAGGATGAAGGCCTGAAGGAACTGGGCGGTCCGGCCTATCTGGTCAAGCTGGCCGGGGCCTCGATCAGCGCGTTTGCGGTGCATGACTATGCTCAGATGATCTATGATCTTGCCATCCGGCGCGAGTTGATCCGGCTTGGCCGCGATATCTCGGACAAGGCGGCGCGGGTCGATGTGGCGAGCGAGCCCAAGGAACAGATCGTTGAGGCTGAACAGCAGTTGTATCAGCTGTCTGAACAAGGCCAGACAGAACAGGGATTTCAATCCTTCCTCAAGGCGGTCACCGAGGCTGTCAACGTCACCAACGAGGCCTATCAGCGCGGTGGTGGAATGGCCGGGATTTCCACCGGTCTGACCGATTTGGACAAGCAGTTGGGTGGCTTGCACCCGTCCGACCTGATCATTCTGGCCGGGCGTCCGTCGATGGGGAAAACCTCATTGGCGACAAACGTGGCGTTCAACGTAGCCAAAGCGTACAAGCGCGGGCTGAAACCCGACGGCACCGAAGGCGCGATTGACGGCGGCGTTGTCGGGTTCTTCTCATTGGAAATGAGCGCCGAGCAGTTGGCGGGCCGGGTTCTGGCCGAAGCCTCGGAAATCTCGAGCCACAAGATCCGCCAGGGTGACATGACCGAGGGTGAGTTTCGCCGCTTTGTTGATGCGGCCAAGGAGTTGGAAGCCTGCCCGCTGTTCATTGACGACACCCCGGCCCTGCCGATCTCGCAGCTTGCCGCCCGTGCGCGGCGGTTGAAACGGACCCACGGTCTGGACCTGCTGGTGATCGACTATCTGCAGCTGTGTCGCGGCATGGCCGAAAACCGCGTCAACGAAATCGCTGAGATTTCGATGGGCATGAAAGCCATTGCCAAGGAACTGAACATCCCGGTCATCGCATTGTCTCAGCTATCCCGGCAGGTTGAAAACCGAGACGACAAGCGCCCTCAACTGTCCGACCTGCGGGAATCAGGCTCGATCGAACAGGATGCCGACGTGGTGATGTTCGTGTTCCGCGAGGAATACTACAAAGAACGGGAAAAGCCCGGCGATCATGAGTTGGAGAAGATGGAAGAGTGGAAGCAGGCCATGGAACGCCTGCACGCCAAGGCCGAAGTGATCGTTGGCAAACAGCGCCACGGCCCCATCGGTACGGTCGAGCTGTCCTTCGAAGCACAGTTCACCCGCTTTGGGAACCTCGTCAAACCCTGGCAGCAGGACGGTCAGATCGAAGGCTACTGACCGTCACCAAAGGTCGGGCCGGTCAAATGCACTGACACAGCGTGACGGCCCCACCATTGGATCAGCCTGTGAACCAGACAGAGATTGCCCTAGCCATCCGATCGGCTGGCTAAGCGGCATTGGCGGTTGCGCGAATGCCTCAGAAATGGGCAGGAAACCGGTTTTGCCGTAATATGAAGGATCTCCGTAGGTTATTGCAAAATCGACGCCTTGGGCCCGCAGTTGGTCCAGACCAAAGGTGATCAGCTTCTGCCCGACCCCACCCTGTTGTCGATCCGTCCGCACGGCCACGGGCGACATCAGAAACACCCGTCGCGGATCCTGATCAAAGGTCAGGCGCGAGAACATGATACATCCCAGAAGATCGCCCCCATCAGTCGCAACACATCCCTGCAGATCCTGATCGGGCTCGGTTTTCAGCAATTCCCTGATCAAAGATTGTATGGCCCGTCCTTCCTCGGCCCCCTCTGAAGCAGAGAACACATCATAAAAGAAATCAGGCAACCTACTGCTCTGGTTTTTGTACCCAAACGAGAGTTCAATCATGTTTTCATCCCAACAGGCCCCCTTGGGTATTAGTGAACGATCACCTTGACCCGATCATGGTTGACCACGATGTGCGCACAATAGTGATTTGGCGCCCTCAGATGTTCAATACGCAGATTTACGCTGTTTCAACCCGCTTCCCGGCCTCAAGGTGCCGTTATGCGCAACGTACAGGTCAATTATCGCCGCGACCCCCCTTGACCTGACGCGATCCAATGTCATGAACAGACGCATGAGTACTGCACGCTTAACGATCAATCTTTATACGCTGGCCAGCAACTGGCAGGCGCTTGATGCAAAGACGTCCTGTGAAACGGGTGCCGTGGTCAAGGCCGACGCCTATGGCCTGGGCGCTGGTCCTGTCTCTGCCGCACTTGCTGAAGAAGGTGTCAGAAATTTCTTTGTCGCGGCCGCCGAAGAAGGCGCTGCCGTGCGCGAGGCTGTCGGGCCCGACGCAACGATCAGTGTTTTTTCTGGACATATGGAAGGCGACAGCGACCTTCTGCGCCAACACAATTTGACGCCATTGCTGAATTCGTCCGAACAGTTCCGCCGCCATCGTCAGGCCTTGCCTGAACACGCCTTTGGAATCCAGTTGGATACCGGCATGAATCGCTTGGGGATTGAGCCTGCGGACTGGGCCGCGTTGCGCACCGAGATTGAGCCGCTTAATCCGTCGCTGGTGATGTCGCATCTCGCCTGTGCGGATGAGCCTGACAACCCGATGAATCGCCACCAACTGCGCGTGTTCCACGAATTGACCGATGGAAGTGCGGCCCCCAGATCGCTTGCGGCCACCGGCGGTATCCTTCTGGGCAGCGACTATCACTTCGACCTTTGCCGTCCCGGCATCGGGATGTATGGCGGACAACCCTTTGCCGATGCGAAACCCGTCGTCACCGTCGACCTTCCGGTCATTCAGGTGCGCGAGGTCGATCCCGGCGAAAGTGTGGGGTACGGCAACAGCTGGGTCGCGCGGCGCAAATCCCGTATTGCCACGGTTGCGGCCGGGTATGCGGACGGGCTGCATCGTGCAATCGGCGGTGGCATCGACGCCTTTGTAGGAGGCCAGCCCTGCCCCGTTGTTGGCCGGATCTCGATGGATCTGATCACCATCGACGTAACGGATCTGCCCGAGGATCCGGAACGCCTGCGTATTCTCAACGGTCACCAGACAGTAGATGATCTGGCCGAGGCCGCCGGCACCATCGGGTATGAAATTCTGACATCTCTAGGCGCGCGCTACTCTCGGGGCTATATCGAATGAACCCTCTTTCAATGCTGGGCGGGTTGGGACGTACAGCCCTGTCTTTGCTTGCAAATTTCGGCAAGGTCGCTCTGTTCTTTGTGGACGCGATTTCACATATTTTCCGCCCCCCCTATTATCCGCGCGAATTTGCGGTCGCTCTGATGAATATCGGCTGGATGTCCCTGCCGGTGGTCGGCCTGACGGCGATATTTACTGGCGGTGCATTGGCGCTTCAGATCTATGCAGGTGGTGCGCGTTTCAATGCCGAAGCTGTGGTGCCACAAATCGTAGCGATTGGCATGGTGCGCGAGCTTGGGCCTGTTCTAGGTGGTCTGATGATTGCAGCGCGGGTCACATCCTCCATCGCTGCGGAAATTGCGACCATGAAAGTGACCGAGCAGATCGACGCGCTGGTAACTTTGTCCACCCATCCGATGAAGTACCTCACCGCTCCACGGGTGCTGGCCGCCGTTATTACCGTGCCGATTCTTGTTGCTGTGGGCGATGTGATCGGCATTGCGGGTGGATATATCGTGGCGACCCAAAGCCTGGGCTTCAACGCCGCGGCCTACCTGCAAAACACCATGAATTTCCTCGAATTTCATGACATCGTCTCCTCGCTCACCAAGGGCGCGGCCTTTGGCCTGATCACTGCGACCATGGGCTGTTACTACGGCATGAACTCGGGCCGGGGCGCGCAGGGCGTAGGCGCTGCGACCAAATCTTCGGTCGAGGCTGCCGCAATCATGATTCTGGCTGCAAACTTCGTTCTGACAGGGGTGTTCTTCTCGATATGATCCGGATGGAGAATGTACATAAAGCCTTTGGGTCCAATCAGGTCCTCAAAGGCGTCAATATTGAGATCCCCAAGGGCACCTCGATGGTCATCATCGGCGGGTCGGGCACCGGCAAATCGGTAGCTCTGAAATGCGTTCTTGGCCTGATCAAACCCGATAGCGGCACGGTCTATGTAGACGGTAAAGACGCCACCAAAGGCGACCGCGATGCCTTTCTGGCCCGGTTCGGAATGCTGTTTCAGGGCGGAGCGCTGTTCGACTCGCTGCCCGTCTGGCAAAACGTCGCCTTCCGCCTGTTGCGCGGCTCGCTCAAACGCCCCGTGGATGAAGCGCGCGAGATCGCCATCGAGAAACTGCGTCGCGTGGGCCTGAAAGCGGATGTGGCCGACCGGTTCCCGGCCGAGCTCTCGGGCGGCATGCAAAAACGCGTGGGCCTGGCCCGCGCTATCGCCGCCGAGCCCGAGATCATTTTCTTCGATGAGCCCACCACCGGCCTTGACCCCATCATGTCAGGCGTCATCAACGACCTGATCCGCGAGATCGTGACCGAGATGGGCGCCACCGCAATGACCATCACCCACGACATGAGCTCGGTCCGCGCGATTGCCGATAACGTCGCCATGCTGCACGGAGGCGTGATCCAATGGACCGGCCCCGTCGGGCAGATGGACGCCTCGGGCGACCCCTATGTGGAACAGTTCATCAGCGGTAGTGCTGAGGGGCCGATAGAGGCGGTGCGTTAGACAGGCGCACCTTTCCTTTCTTGTTTCAAGTTCTCGTAGGCTTCTTTTACATAATCTAGCCGCAGCAAATATTTCCCACGCGGGACCACAAAATCTGGCGTCTGAATCCGGGCAAGCGCCAATGTTTGACCCAGATGAGTTCCCGAAAACAGAACGTAATTGGGATCTTGCCCTGAAAATCGATTGTAAATTTTTCCACCGAACCAACGCGCCCTGCGTTGCGCCTGCAGCGCTTCCTGGAGGCGAAAATGCATTACGCCAAACAACTGTTCGCGATCAAATGGCATAATGTCTGCAGCGACACTTCCCGCTGAAAGAACCCCCGCGAGGCCAACAGTTATAGCCTCGCTAACCCCCTTCTGGGTTGGGGACGGGCCTTCGACAATTTTTATAACAGGTTCAGCCATATAAATTTTTTCGTAAACAAAGTGATGTGTATCAATAGCGTTTCGGATATCGGTATAGGCACAATACAGACTGAGGTTAAATATTCACCTCATCGAAAAGTTCCGAAGAGTATCTATAATGACCCTCCGCCTCGTCACCCTCTCTCTGCTGATCCTCTACCCCATCGCGTGGTTCGCTCCGCTGATGCGCGCGGGATTTCTGCCCATCTTCGGCCTCAGCGAAATCAGCGTCATCACCGGGCTCCAGTCCCTTTGGAAGTCCGATATCTTCCTCGCGCTGATCGTCACCGTCTTTGCCCTTTTTGCCCCCTATCTGAAAACCATCGGCACCGCCCTGATCCAATGGGACCTGCTGGATGCGCGCGTTCAGCCGGCGCTGAACATCCTCGGCAAGCTGGCGATGGCCGACATTTTCCTGATCGCGCTCTATATCACTCTGGCCAAAGGCATCTCTTACGCGACCATCGAAACCGCATGGGGGCTTTACCTGTTTACGGCCTGTATTCTGGCCTCAATCGCCCTAGGTATTATTACCGAGATGACATCCAGATCACGAAATCATCAGACCTAATTGATTGAAAACACTTATCTGAGTATCATCTTAATATTTCGAGCAGCCAGTTTCTTGTAGTGATCGGTCCGTAGCGGATCAAAAATTATGTTCAACCTTTGTCCGCTTCGGCCCGATATGTATCGGTTTGAGAAGGAGATCGTCGAACATGACCGCACTCCACACGTTAACATTACAGTTTCAAAACGCATTTTTACGACTGACATTTTTTCTGATTTGCTCCGCGGCATTTCTGGCCTTCGCAACCACTATGCTATCCGCCCTGGGCGTGCTGCCATGGCTTTCCATGCAAGCCGGACTGGCGGGCGGTACCATCATAGACGCCGGGATCTATGTTCAGATTGGCCTGACCGCTCTGATCCTGATGCTGGCCTTCTACCTTCCTGCGAATGCCCGGATGATGGCGCTGGAAAACGCGCACCGTAAATTTGCGCTGAACATGCACGACATCGCCCATGCCTATCAGCTGGCCCATGCGCAGGACCGCAGCGGGGCATTTATCCTGTCGTCCGAATTTGATGCGGTCAAAGAGCGGATGGCCTTCCTGCGCCAACATCCCAACCTACAATCGCTCGAACCAGAGATTCTGGAGTTGGCCGCGCAAATGAGCCAGATCAGCCAAGAACTGGCCGAAACTTACGGGGATACCCGCATCGCCCGTGCCCGCACATTCCTGCAGCAACGCCAGGAAGAGATCGAACTGTTTCAGCAACGGCTGGAAGAGGCACAAACCATTCAGCACGAGCTGCGCCAGTGGACCCATGATGTTGAAATCGAGGAATCCATCGCTCGTTCTCAGCTAACCCGTCTGCGCGACGAACTTTTCGAACTGTTGCCGGAATTGTCGGCGCAACTGCAGCAGCCTAAGGACGGTGTATCGAAGCCGTCGAGCGTCATAGCCATGTCGCCACCTCGCGCCGCCGAATAGGCGCGACAGCGCCCGCCATGGACGATAGCCCAAACGGGCCTGAGGATATGGCGCGCTACCGGCGGAGATGAAGGCCCACGAGGGCTTGAAGAACCGCCATTCCTCGGGCACCAAGGGCGCCATGGCAAAGACAACTTTTTCATGCTCGGCCTGCGGTGCCACTCATTCACGGTGGTCCGGGCGCTGTGACGGTTGCGGTGAATGGAATTCCATCACGCAAGACGTACCCCTTTCGGCTGGCCCGGCCAAAAAATCCCTCGGCGGCAAGCGTGGCCAGTCCATCACACTCACGGACCTGTCGACCGAGGAAATTCCCCCTCCCCGCACGCTCTGCGGGGTCGAGGAGCTGGATCGCGTGCTGGGAGGCGGACTCGTCCCCGCCTCGGCCTTACTGGTAGGTGGGGATCCGGGCATCGGCAAATCCACCCTTTTGCTGCAGGCCGCGGCCCGGTTCTCGCGTGCGGGTGTGAAAACCATTTACGTCTCGGGCGAGGAAGCCAGCGCGCAGGTTAGGATGCGCGCGCGCCGGTTAGGGCTTGAAGATGCGCCTGTGCAACTGGCCGCCGAAACCAACCTGCGTAACATCCTCACCACGTTGGAAGCCGAGAAACCCGGTCTCGCAATCATCGACTCAATTCAAACCATGTGGGCCGACAACGTCGACAGCGCACCGGGTTCAGTGTCACAAGTCCGCGCCGCAGCACATGAATTGACCACGTTTGCGAAACGACACGGAGTTTCAATCATCATGGTTGGCCATGTCACCAAAGATGGTCAGATCGCTGGCCCCCGCGTGGTTGAACACATGGTCGATACCGTTCTTTATTTCGAAGGCGAACGCGGGCATCAGTTCCGCATTCTGCGCGCGGTCAAGAACCGGTTTGGTCCAGCCGATGAGATTGGCGTGTTCGAGATGACAGGCAAGGGTCTGGCACAAGTCACAAACCCGTCGGCCCTGTTTCTATCTGAACGCGGCAAGCCCAGCCCCGGATCGGCCGTATTTGCTGGTATCGAAGGGACACGGCCGGTTCTGGTCGAGCTTCAGGCGCTGGTTGCCCCATCCCCCCACTCTCAGCCTCGCCGAACCGTCGTCGGCTGGGACAGCGGACGGCTGGCAATGATCCTTGCCGTGCTCGAAGCCCGCTGCGGCATCCCCTTTGCCGGGCTCGATGTCTATCTCAACGTCGCAGGTGGGCTTAAAATCACCGAGCCAGCCGCGGACCTTGCCGTTGCTGCCGCGCTACTCAGCGCGCGCGAGGACACAGCCCTGCCAACGGACACCGTCGTTTTCGGAGAAATCTCGTTGTCCGGGGCACTTAGACCGGCCCCTCAGACAGAAAACAGGTTGAAAGAAGCCCAAAAACTTGGTTTCACATCCGCCATAGCTCCGGCAGGCGGGAAAACCGGTACTGTGGCAGGTCTGACACTCACCCGGCCCTCTGATTTGGTAGGGTTTGTTGGCGAAACCTTCGGAGCAGGTTAAGGTAACGCCTTGAGGGGCAGAAAAAATTACGGGCGAGGGCCATGGAAGGTTTTACAATAATTGACGGGGTAGTTGCCCTGATCATCGTTATATCGGGTCTGCTGGCCTATTCCCGTGGCCTATTGCGGGAAATTCTCGCGATCGCGGGATGGGTTGCGGCGGCAGTTTTGGCATTCATTTTCGCACCACAGGCCGTTCCACTGGTCAAAGAAATCCCCGTTGTCGGAGATTTCCTGCGCGACAGTTGTGAATTGTCGGTTATCACCGGGTTCGCTGGCGTGTTTGCCATTGCCCTGATCGTGGTTAGTATATTTACCCCACTGTTCTCATCTCTTGTGCAACGGTCTGCACTGGGCGGCTTGGATCAGGCACTTGGGTTTTTCTTTGGAATCGCGCGCGGCATCCTTTTGGTGGCGATTGCCTTCTTCGTCTATGACACAGTCATGACGGGCCAATCCTACACCATCGTCGATGAAAGCCGGTCAGCCAAAGTGTTCGAACAATTCAGCGACAAAATCGAAGAGCAAAACCCCGAAGCCGCGCTGGGGTGGGTAACATCCCAATATGAAGAACTGGTAGCCAGCTGTGGTGAAAGCGCCGATCCATCCGACGCACCTGCCGCCCCTGAAGCACCTGCAGCGGAATAAAGCAAAAGCCTGGTCAAAGCCGGGCTTTTTCAATTCGGCTTAGACAAACCCTTCTCCGGCGCAAACGGTGCATCTGATGTTTTTCAGCCCAAAGCACCCTTCGCAACGGGACATGACGGGCTTGCCAAAAATGTCCCGACTTTTGATCACTTCACCTGCGCCTCCGCAAATCTGACAGGGTGCGCGCCCCATTCCACGGCATCGGTGGCACCGGCGTTTTACCGGTTCTTGCTTTTTCTGACCTTGATTGTTTTGCCACATGTCTGAAATCCGCTTGGCTTGAAGAAACTATTGTTTCGGATTGTTTCCTCTATGACAGCACAAGCTGCGAAACCTGTCACCTTTTGTTCGGCCATTGTGGCAAATTCCACCTGCGTCAAATCGCAAATGTGATCCTTTGATGACACAGCCTCCGTAAGGCTTTATGTGAAGTCCGAACTGACATGGAATCGGAGCTGCCGATCTTGCTGTATCTGTTTTCTTTCGCGCCTGCCGCTTGCGACCAGGGCGCGTCTGCATCCCAAGATCTATGGGAAGTATCAGGCAAAGACACCGCCATGCTGATGTTCCGAACACCGCCACAACTTAAATCGTCATAGTAATTTGGAGCCCGTACATGTGTGGGATTTTGGGGATCGCAAGCAGAACACATGATGTGTTTGCGGAAATCTATGACGGGCTTCTGATGCTACAGCACAGGGGTCAGGATGCATCGGGTATCGTCACGTATACCGGAGAGTTCTTCCGCGAAAAGAAGGCCAACGGGCTGGTCAAGGACGTGTTTAACGCTCAGGACGCCGATACCCTGCTTGGAAAGGTCGGCATTGGCCATGTGCGCTATCCGACCGCCGGGTCGCTCAGCGCGGCCGAGGCGCAGCCGTTCTTCGTGAATGCCCCGTATGGCATCTACCTGGTTCATAACGGCAATATCACCAACACTGCCGCACAGCGTGAGAAGGTCACCGGAAAATACAGCCGCCACCTGCGCACAACGTCAGATTCGGAAATTCTGCTGAACGTTCTGGCGGACAAGGTCGCTGACGCAATAAAGGTCAATGGCAACGCCGAGCCCATTCGCAATATCTTTGCCGGTGTGAAGATGACGATGGAACGGGTACAGGGCGCCTATTCGGTGATCTGCCTGATTGCAGGTGTCGGAATGCTGGCCTTCCGCGACCCGCACGGAATTCGCCCGCTCTCGGTGGCCATCCGCGAAACCGAAAGCGGTGGCGACGACTTTGCGTTTGCCTCGGAAGATGTGGCCTTTGGCATCAACGGCTTCAACAAGATGCGCGACCTGCGCCCTGGTGAAGCTATCCTGATCGACCTGGACGGCAACATGCACGAATTCCAGGCGGTCGAAGGCAAGCTGACACCCTGTATCTTTGAATATGTCTATCTCGCGCGTCCGGATTCTCTGTTGGACGGCGTCTCTGTCTATAAAACGCAGATGCGTATGGGGCAGACGCTGGCCAAACAGATCCAGGAATCAGGGCTTGAGATTGATCGGATCATCCCGGTCCCAGACAGCGCCCGCCCCGTCGCGCTTGAGGCGGCCAAGATCACCGGCATCCCCTATCGCGAAGGACTGGTAAAGAACCGCTATGTCGGACGAACGTTCATCATGCCCGGTCAGGCCGAACGTCAGAAATCCGTGCGCCGCAAACTGAATGCGGTTCCGCTAGAGTTTGACGGCCACAATGTTCTGTTGATCGACGATTCCATCGTCCGCGGGAACACGATCAAGAAGATTGTGCAAATGTGCCGCGAGGCTGGAGCCAAGAAGGTCTACATTGCCAGCGCCTCACCGCCGGTGAAATACCCGAATGTCTATGGCATCGACATGCCCACCAAACATGAGCTGATTGCCCATGGCAAAGAGGTCGAGGAAATCCGGCAGGAGCTGGGTGCAGACGCCCTGATCTATCAGCATCTGGACGATCTGATCTGGGCCGCCAAGGAAGGAAATCCAGAAATCGAAGCGTTCGACTGTTCGTGTTTTGACGGAAAATATATCACCGGAAGCGTCAGCAAAGACTATCTGGATACGCTCGAGAGCAGTTCACGCGTTAGTAAGAAACGTGAAGACATGCAGGTGCCCGGCGGATCCTGGAACGCGGCCAAGCTGGCTTCGGGATAAGTTCCCGGCGAATCGGTAGCTCTCTGCCCGGTTCAAGCCGGGCGGTTTCCGACTGCATCGGTGTAAATTCGCTTAGTTTCCGCGCACAACTTTTTGGCGAAGGAAATGCAATCGCAATGGGTTCACCGACTGCCTTTTGAAAGTGACGGAACGGACAATTCACCGGACCTTTTGTTCCCTTGTTGCGTTTGATAGTCCGCCTCCAACCACTCATCAAAAGGGGTTGGGGCCGTGTGCCGCAGCCGCACTCTATGTCAAACAAAACCGTCACAAGCGCGGCCACGCAACAGGGCGCGCTTAGCAAAAACTCTGTCACCCTGCTTGGGGTGTTTGGGCCAAAAGCCGATATGCGCGCGCTGATGCGGATGTCTTCTGGCCGGGTCAAAGAGGTCAAGCTGGGCAGCCGTGTGTCTTCAGGTACTATTGTGGCCATTGATGCCGAGGGCATCATGCTGCGACAAAGCGGTCAGACGACGCGCATAGCGATCCCGGGCAGCTAATCCTGTCTTGACGCGCTGCGCGCTTGGGTTCAAACCGCAGTCATGACCGATCAGACTAAAATCGCCCTCATCACCGGGGCCTCACGCGGGCTGGGCGCTGCCCTGGCCGAGGCGCTGGCACCAGAGTACCACATCGTCGCTGTCGCCCGCACCACCGGCGGGTTGGAAGAACTGGACGACCGCATCAAAGTAAAGGGCGGTTCAGCCACCCTGGCTCCGATGGATATTGCCGATCCGAATGCGATGGCGACACTGTGTCGTGGCATCCATGATCGCTGGGGCAAGGTGGACCTGTGGCTGCATACTGCGGTTCACACTTCGGCCCTGACGCCGACCCATTTCATTGACCCCAAGGAATGGACCAAAGCCATCAACACCAACGCAACCGCCACGTCGGTCCTGATCCCCTATGTTACGCCTTTGCTGGGTGAGGCCGGCCATGCGGTATTTTTCGATGATCCGAAGGCGGGCGAGAAATTCTATGGCATCTACGGTGCCACCAAGGCGGCGCAGATGGCTCTGGCCCGTAGCTGGGCGCTGGAAACTGAGCGCACCGGGCCGCGTGTGAGCATCGTGGAACCGGCTGCCATGCCAACTGCCGTGCGTGCCCGGTTTCATCCCGGTGAGGATCGGGAGGCATTGACCAGCACCGCAGATGAAGCGGCGCGCATTCTGGCTCTGTTATAGGAATGGCCCATAGGGCCATGCCTCCGGCGGAGGTATTTTTAGCCAGATGAAGCCGGCGGATTACGCGATGTGAACACCGTTTCTTCCGGCCAGATCGACGAAGAATTGCCATGCCACACGTCCCGAGCGCGCGCCACGTGTGGCTTGCCATTCGATCGCTTCGGCGCGCAGGGTGTCTGCGTCGACCGAGACGCCGTAAGAAGCACAATAGCGGTCGATCATGGCAAGGTATTCGTCCTGATCGCAAGGATGGAAACCCAGCCATAGCCCGAACCGGTCCGACAGTGAGACCTTCTCTTCTACGGCCTCAGACGGGTTGATGGCGCTGGAACGTTCATTTTCGATCATATCCCGCGGCATCAGGTGGCGGCGGTTTGAGGTGGCGTAGAACACCACATTTTCCGGGCGACCTTCGATGCCACCGTCCAGCACTGCCTTGAGCGATTTGTAGTGCTGATCATCGTGGCTGAAGGACAGGTCATCACAGTACAGGATGAACCGATGCGGCGCGGCGCGTAGATGGTTCAGCAGACGCGAGACCGAGCCCATATCCTCGCGTTGAAGCTCAACCAGTTTCAGATTGGGATGTTCGTTCTGCAGGGTGCCGTGGACCGCTTTGACAAGGCTGGATTTGCCCATACCGCGCGCGCCCCAGAGCAGCGCATTGTTGGCCTTAAATCCAGCGGCAAAGCGGCGTGTATTGTCCAATAGTGTATCGCGAGACCGGTTGATACCCACCAAGAGATCCAAATCGACCCGATTGACCTGCTTAACCGGTTCCAGGCGGTCGGGTTCGACATGCCAGACAAAAGCCGGAGCTGCGGCAAAATCGGGCGCGGCCAGAGGCGCCGGGGCCATGCGATCCAGCGCGTCGGCAATACGGTTCAGAGCTTGTGTATCCATTGGGGCCTCCGGTCGTGCTTGGAGGGTCTCAAACCATGTTCCGCCCGGCGCGACAAGAGTGGCGCATGAAAAAGGCGCGCCGGGATGGGCGCGCCTGTTCATTGCATGATCGACGTTTATTTGCCGTCTTCTTCGTGGATGATATCGGCATCCGCCTCTTCTTCGTCGTCATAGTAGCCTTCTGCGCGCAGCTCGGCCTCGCGCTTTCTCTCAACTCGGGCGACAAGGAAAATCGACACCTCATAGAGGCCATAGACCACGACAAACAGGATGATCTGAGTGATCACATCCGGCGGCGTCACAAGGGCGGCCAGCACTAGAATGCCCACCATGGCGTATTTGCGGACACTGCCCAAACCTTCGGCGCTGACCAGACCGGCCTTGCCCATTAGGGTCAGCAGAACCGGCAGCTGGAAGCACAGGCCAAAGGCAAGGATGAATTTCAGCGTGATATCTAGCGATTCATTCACCTTGCCGAAGAACGTGATCTTCACGCCCTCGGTGGTTTCGGGCACAACCACGATCTCTTCTGGAACATCTCCGGTAGTCGCCGACAACAGATTGGCGAAAATCGAACTGACATCCGCAAAGCCCAAAAAGAACTGCATGGCCAGCGGCGTTACCACGAATTGTGCAAATGATGCCCCAAGCAGGAACATGAACGGCGAGGCGACCAGGAATGGCAGGAAAGCGCCCTTCTCAGACCTGTACAGACCGGGCGCCACAAAGCGCCAGAGTTGATAGGAGATCACCGGGAAGGCCAGCGCAAACCCAAACACCATCGAAATTCGGAACAGCGTAAACAGATATTCCTGTGGCGAGGTATATTGCAAAGTCGGAGACGGATCGCCCAGATCGCGCAGCGTTGCCTCGATTGGTTGGACCAGGAATTGCAGGATCGGTTCCGCGACCGTAAAGGCCAGGACAATGCCTATTACAAAGGCAATGACCGCGCGGATCAGCCGGGTGCGCAGTTCCGCCAGATGCTCGATCAATGGGGCCGAGCTGTCTTCGATCTCGTCTGTGTCGGTCATGATTTGCCTTCGGTTTTCAGCGCGGCTTCGGCCTCTTCAGCCTTGGCCATCGCTTCGGCGGCTTCTTTCGCCTTACGCTCAGCCGCAGCACGTGCGGTCGAGGCCTGAATCTTCTTGGCCTGCTCGGCCCGTTCGGCGGCCAGCTTACCGGTCTCGCTATCGGGGTCAAACTTGGTGGGGTCGATACTTTTGGCCAGGTCCTGCGCGGCTTCTTTCACACCATCCATGGCGCTGCCTACAGGGTTAGTGGCCGCGTTGAGACCTTTTTTGATGTCATTTACACCAGCCTGATCCGCCGCCTCGTTCATGGCACTGCTGAATTCGCGCGCCATGCCACGGGCCTTGCCGACAAAACGACCGACATTACGGAACAAAACCGGCAGATCCTTTGGCCCCACAACGATCAGGGCAACGACGCCGATGACTAGAAGCTCGGTCCAGCCCAGATCAAACATACCGGATCAGACCTTGTCTTTGTCGGTCTCGGGCGTGACGTCTTTGGCCAGCTCGGATGCGTCCTGATCCAGTTCCTCTGCGCCTTCTTTGACGCCCTTCTTGAATGACGTAATGCCTTTGCCCACTTCGCCCATCAACGAGCTGATTTTGCCACGGCCGAATAGCACCAGTACCACAACTGCGATCAGCAGAATGCCGGGAAGGCCAATATTGTTGAGCATCTCTCTTCTCCTTTAACGTCGGCGCCGTACGCCGGAAATGTGATCTGGGTCCGTGTCTACGCCCGCTGGCCCGCCTGCAAAAGTGAGTTGGTTCAAATCTGCGTTCAAATTTGATCCGATCCGATGTTTTTTACGGCCTCGGATTGATCAACTGACAGGTTTGTGTCAGTTGGTAGGGGCTAGGTAGGCGGTATCGAAACCTGGTCAACGGAGATTCACATGACCCATGTTGCAGAAATCGTCACCTTCACCCTCGCCAACGGGACAACCCCGGAAGAGTTTGTAAAACTCAGCCAAGCGTCCGAAGCCTTTGTACGCGCAGCTCCGGGGTTTGCCCATCGTCAACTCAGTCAAGGCCAAGACGGGCGCTGGACTGACTACGTGATCTGGACCGATATGAAGGCCGCACAGGACGCAGCTGCGCAGTTCCCGCAGCAGGGTTTTGCGCCCGCACTGATCGCAGCGATCAACCCCGAAGGCATGCAGATGCGCCACGAGAACGTGCTATGGAACATGACCGCATAACCCCGGTCAGAGCGGCGTGTCATGCGCCGTACTGATCGTCTGTTCGACATTATCCAGATCCTGCGCGACGGCAAACTGCACCGTGCGCAGGACATTGCGGATCGACTCGAGGTGTCGGTCCGCACGATCTATCGCGACATGGATACGTTGGCCGCCTCGGGCGTTCCGGTCGAAGGTGAGCGCGGCGTGGGTTATATGGTGCGTGAGCAGATCACCCTGCCCCCGCTGAATTTGACCCCGGCCGAACTGGAAGCGCTGAACCTTGGCATGGCAATCGTGGCCGAGGCCGCCGACCCCGACTTGAAAACCGCCGCCGAGTCTTTGGCTGAAAAGATCGACGCCGTGCTGCCGACCCAGGTGATTTCCGAGGCTGACAGCTGGAAATTTGCGGTCTACCCCTTTGCCGATGCCGCACGCGGGCTGGCGCATATGGCCCCGATCCGCGCCGCCATCAAATCACGACAAAAATTACGTCTGAGTTACCGCAGGATCGACGGCGTGCTGACCGAGCGCACCATTCGGCCATTGCATATGGAGTATTGGGGACGAGTCTGGACGCTGACTTCCTGGTGTGAACTCCGCGATGGTTTCCGGGTCTTCCGAATTGACCTAATCGAAACCGTCCTTCCCCTGCCCGAGATTTTTGCAGACGAGCCGGGAAAGCGTCTGAGCGATTACGACCCATACGCTTAACCCTGCCGTCATCGGGTTGGGATTATCCCTGCCAGCGGCATGGCCCTGACGGGGCCATTCTTATCATTTCAGATAGGGCTCTGGATCTACAGATTCGAAGCCTTTGCGCACTTCGAAATGGACATAGGCGTTGTCCCCGCTCCGCAGCGAGGCAATCTTCTGCCCTCGTCGCACGCGATCCCCTTTCTTGACCGTGATATCTGCCACATTGGCATAGACGGTCAGCAGATCACTGTTGTGTTTAACAACGATGATCGGAACCTGATCTGCATCAGCAGTGATCGCCGCAACAGTTCCCGCCTCTGCCGCCATTACAGGCGATCCTGCGGCCGCTGCGATGTCGATCCCCTCGTTCTTTCCCTTTTGATAGGTGCGGATAATCGTACCGTTCACAGGAAGCCCAAGCGCCGAATTGCTTTGGTTTGTTGGTGCCTCGGCGGTCACATCAGGTGCCGGAGTGGCCGGGGAAATGGTTTCGTCAGGCAAGGGCTGCGTAGCACTGGGCGGCGTCGGTGTCGGAGACCCCTGGCCGGGCTGTGTCACATTCGTTGCAGGCACAGCAGCTTTGCGCGGTGCGGATTGGCTTTTCACCGGGATCAGAAGGAACTGGCCTTCGCGGACGGTAAAATCGGAATCCAATCCATTCCAGTCTGACAGCGCCTCAACGGGAACGTCATAGAGGCGTGAAATTGTAAATGCCGTTTCACCACGTTTCACCTTGTGGCGGATCGGTTCGGGACCGGTTGGTGCCGGTGCCGCCGCAGGTTTTGCGGGTTCAAGCGTTGATGTACGGACCGAGCCATTTGCGGGGACTTCGTCGATTGCCGTACCAGCTATCGTCGCAATATCGACAGAGCTTGCGGAACCGACCGTCTGGGGCAGTGCCACAACTTCGCCCTCGCGCAAGGAATCGGTAGGCATTAGACCATTGAAACGCGCCAGCTCTCCTTCAGGCAAACCAACCCTTGCGGCCAAGTCTCTGACAGTGTCACCGCGGCGAGCAATCGCCACTTGATAGGTCGGATATGTGATGACACCCCTGGCATCCGGTGCGGGCCGGTTGGTCGTCGCCGACTGTGCTGCTTCGGCGGTGGAAAAACCGCCTACCTGTCCGCGAAGATCATAGTCCAGCGGCCCTTCGCACCCAGCCAGGATTGCAAGGCTAACCACTCCTAACGCACAGCGGCGCATTGCTGATTTGGAAACTGCTCTCATTTTATTGTCCTCGACACCTGCCCCTGTTCATCGGGGTTCCGGCGCATCTTGCAGAATATTCCTTTAAGCTCCATCCTTCCCAAGCCCTTCTAACAAGGGCACAAAACGGACAGGCAACAATTCGTCATAGTCCAAACCGGATTCGGTGCGCCGGACCCTGATCAACGTCTGGACCGTATCCGACTGCCCCACCGGCAAGACCATGATACCGCCGATTTTGAGCTGCGCCAAGAGCGGCCCGGGCGGGTCCTCGGCAGCTGCAGTCACGATGATACGATCAAACGGGGCTTGCTCGGGCAAACCAAACGAACCATCCGACAACATTGCCGTCACATTTGTCAGCCCCAAATCACGGAACAACTGGCCGGTTTCGCGCACAAGTCGCTTATGACGCTCGACCGTGTATACCCGGCGTGCCAGTTTCGACAGGATCGCGGCCTGATAGCCCGATCCGGTCCCGATCTCGAGCACGGTATCACGCGGACGTACTTCCAGCGCCTGCGTCATCAGCCCAACGACAGACGGTTGGCTGATCGTCTGGCCGCACGCAATCGGCAGCGGCGTATCCTCATAGGCGCGTTCTGCAAACAGGCCTTTGACAAATCTGCCGCGATCTATCTGCTCCATTGCTGCCAGCACGCGAGCATCCGTCACTCCGCGCGAGCGCAGGGCAAACAGGAACTGCATGGTTGTTTCAGGGTCCAGTCCGCTCATTCGATCGACTTTAACGCTTCCAGCGCGTCATGCGCGGTCAGATCCGCACGCATTGGTGTGACCGAGATATAGCCTGCCAGATTGACGGCAGCATCCGTCCCAGGTGCAGTCGGGTTGTGTTGATACCCGCCCTTGATCCACAGAAACCGCCGCCCCGAAGGTGAGCTGTGCGGCTCGACCGAGAAATGTGTGTCACGCCGATAACCCTGAGGGGCGATCCGGGTGCCCAATACTTCATCCGCAGGCACTGGGGGGAAATTGACGTTGTAAAACAAACGGTAATCGCCTTGTTCTGCCGGCGTCGCCCCCAGTATCTTACGAACCAGCTCGGCACCAATTCGGGTCGCGGATTCGAACGGGTCATCCAGCCCCAAATTGCGCGGACCGAAATATTGAGACAGGGCAATAGCCGGAACCCCCTGCAGGGCCGCCTCCATCGCGCCCCCAACTGTGCCAGAATACAGTGTATTCTCGGCCGAGTTGTTCCCACGGTTCACACCAGATAATACCAGGTCGGGTGGCGCGTCCTTCATCACATCGTGCAAACCGGCCAAGACACAATCAGCTGGTGATCCTTCCGCAGCAAAACGGCGTTCTCCCAGCTTGGCAACCATCATCGGGTGCGTGTAGCTGATGCAATGCCCCACGCCGGATTGCTCGAAAGCGGGCGCAACGACCCAGACTTCACCGCCCGGTCCGGCCAGATCGGCAGCAATCGCCTCGAGTGCGATAAGTCCCGGCGCATTGATACCGTCATCATTGGTTAGAAGAATACGCATTTGCCCCATCCACCGCAGCGTTTTTTCCTTGATAGACCCAGCCCCGCACTGCGGCAAGCAACCCGCAGGCGCAATCTGAGGCTTTCACGCACCACTTGCGCCTAAACTGCAGTTTTAGACCCTATTTGGGGAATACAAAGCACCGATCGCGGCGAATGGTCAGCCACATGACCCGCCCCGCTTGCGGGACAAACACGTTGGGAACGGTCGCTTTCAAGATTGAATCATCATAGTCCATACGGAATTCAATCAAGCTTTCGTTGCCCAGAAAACGCGCCCGTTCGACCACACCACGCGCGGCTACCCCGTCCGTCGGTGTCGGCAGTGGACCTTTGCCATTGCGATCAAAATCCAAACGGACGTGCTGAGGCCGAAATACAATCTCAACATTCGTTCCATCCGGCACACCCGGAGCAAGAAACTGACCAAATGGCGTATCGGCCAAAGCTCCGTTAACTTGCGCGCCTAACACATTTATATCGCTAAAGAATGCAACTGCAGCTTTGTCCGCAGGACGGGTGTAGACGTTGTAAGGCGCACCCTGTTGAACGATTCTGCCACGGCGCATCAGGGCGATCTCATCGGCCATACGCATTGCCTCTTCGGGTTCATGGGTAACCAACAGGACTGCGGCGTCCTCTTCCTTGAGGATCGCCAGAGTTTCGTCCCGAATTCCATCGCGTAACCGGTTATCGAGCCCCGAAAACGGCTCATCCATCAACATTATCCGGGGGCGTGGGGCCAATGCGCGCGCCAGAGCCACCCGCTGTTGCTCACCGCCCGACAAGTGATGTGGAAAGCTGTCTGCGAAACGCATCAGGTCGACTTTGGCCAGCAACTCATCCACGCGTGCGCGTTTTTCATCTTTGCTACCCTTCAGGCCAAAGGCAACATTGTCAGCTACGCTAAGATGCGGGAACAGGGCAAAGTCCTGAAACATCAGGCCAATCTCGCGCCGCTCAGGCGGGACACGGAACACCGTATCGCAGATCAGCTTGCCATCGACATAGATCTGGCCTGTCTCTTGCATCTCGACACCGGCAATCATCCGCAGCGTCGTCGACTTGCCGCACCCTGACGGCCCCAACAGGCATGTCACCTGCCCCGCCTGCACGGTCAGCGAGACGTCATCAACAACCACCCGACCTTCGTACCGGGCGACCAGATTGCGAATTTCCAGACGCGGAGGAGTTGCGTTTACTGTCACCGATGGACCCCGTAGCCTTACCCGATCAAATCAATCGGGCTTGGGCGGGGATAGCAACCCCTCCCTTTGGGTGCAAGGGATCAGCAGCAGCCGCCCGTTTCGGCCTGCCCGGTCGCCTCAAATGGGCTTTCACCACCGCAGCCTTCGAAGATGCCGTAATGGGTTGAGAAATCACCGAGGAACTCGAAATGCCGCGCAAACCGCGTGTCTTTGAGCATCATCCATGTGTTGCCGCACACCGGAAACACCTTACCCGTCGCGATTGCGTGGTGGTCATCCAGCTCAAATATGTGCGCCGCATTGGGCACAGTGCCCTTATAGATCACGGCCTGACCATAATCTTCGCAGGCGGGTTCCAACGCAGGTAACTTGAACAGACGATAGGTGGCTGACAGGAATTTGAGCGGTGCCACGCGGTCCTCAAGAACCGGGTTTTCGATGGTCAAGGAGCGGTGCGTGACTCGACGCGGGTCGCCGAAACCGGCTTTGCGAGACATCGACAGAAAATCATTCCAGTACAGCGCACCGGACAGACACTCGCCATACAGAACCTCATCCTCGGCCATTGCCTGCGGTACGCGACGATCCGCATAAACGTCCGAGAAATACATCTCTCCGCCGTCCTTAAGCAGGCGATGCGCGCCGCGCAGAACGGCCTCCTTATCGGTGGCCAGGTTGATCACGCAGTTCGAAACGATGATATCGAAAGACCCCGCCTTTAAGTCCAGTTCATCCAGCTTTTCGATGTAGCCGTGATGGAATTCCACGTTGCTTTGGGCATACCCAAAGGTTTCGGCGTGATATTCCTGATGCGCGCGAGCGATATCCAACTGCTCGGGTGTCATATCAACGCCCACCACACGGCCTTTCTCACCTACCATAGCAGACAGGGCGTATACATCCCGACCCGCGCCACAGCCAAGATCGAGGATGCTCATCCCCTCAAGATCCAGCGGCGCGATCAGCCCGCAGCCGTAATAGCGGGTCAGCACGTCATCATGGACCTTGGCGAGGATCTTTTTCAGATGATCCGGCATATCGTCGGGCGTACAACACGCGTTGGTCTGCAGGTCCGCGCTGCTTTGCAGGACCTCGCCATAATAGTTCTGCACCGATTCATGCTTCATCGCTGTCATCCCCTGATCTGACTGATGTTGAGCTAACCCAGCACCGCGCACCGTGCAATAAAAAGCCGAGCAATCTGACGAAAGGTTGAGCTAGCCCAGCAGCTCAAAATCCAGATCCGCGCGCACCCGGCCATTCACCTGAATCTCCAGAAGATGTGCGCCGGGAACAAGCCTGAACGTGGTCGCATCGCCTTTGAGCTTGTGCTTTTTGCTCAAGGTCAGGTTTCCATTCCTTAGCGCGGCCTGTTTCAGCTTGTGAACTTTGGCCGATTTTTTGCCGCCAGGTCTTTGAAAATGGATGATATAATCAATCAAAACGGGTTGGTTCACCTCACCAGCCAATGAAACATCAAACTCAAGCGCGCCGCCAATCTTTGCCTGCCCATTTACCATAACCGAGACCTGTATATCGGCATCAGGGTCATATCCCAGCATCTTCATCGCGCGTGGGTGCCCGGCCTTAACCAGACCGCGCAGGGTATGAGAGGTCATCCACCGCAGCTCGTCCGCGTCTTGACGCTGTGAACGAGACCAGCCCTGCAGGCGGTCCAGTACCAGATCCGGGTCTTTTTTGGAGATGTCGTTCAGATGGTTGGCCACCGACCGCGTCACATAGCGCGTTTGGTCCTGATGCAGCCGATCCAGCAGAGGCAGCGGATCGGTCAATTCCAGCCCCACCGCCTGCCCCCATGGCAAACGCGGGCGGGTTCCTTCGGACACCAGACGCCGCACGTGATAGCTGTCATGTCCGCACCAATCCTCCAGCCGCTCCATGACGTGTTCGGGGTGGTGATTTAGAAAGGGGCGAATGGCCCATTCCATCGAGAACCTCTGCGTCAGTTCAGCCAGCACGTCCAGCGCGAGGTCGGGGTGATCAAGGCCGACATTGACGACCCATTCTCCCAGCGGGGCAAAGATGAAATCGCCAAAATCGTCATCCGTTTTGTTCGGATCCAGCGGCGGCGGCAAGGCCCGTAAAAGGGTCGGAGCGACAGTTGGCAGCTCACCCGGAACCTGCTGCTGCAGGCATTCGGCGATCCACGCCATCCGCTCTTTCAACTCAAGCTCGAGAAGGCGTGACATCACCTGCGTTTGAAACGCCTGTGCATCGAACCCTGGATCAGCCTCGGCAAAAAGCCCCGCCAGATAGCCGGTCTTTTCTGCATTAAACAACTGATCCTTCAGTGAAAACCCTTGCGCCATGGTCACATCGTCAGATTGGTCGCGCCACCATCCAACAGGATGTTCTGGCCGACGATAAAGCCCGCATGTTGCGAGCACAGGAACGCGCAAGTTGCGCCGAATTCTTCCCGCGAGCCATAGCGGCGCGTGGGGATAGTTGCCTCACGCTGCGCGCGCGCCTCATCAATGGAAATGCCCTGCTGCGCGGCCACGCCTCCGTCCAGGGAATCCGCCCGATCCGTGGCATGTATCCCCGGCAACAGGTTGTTGATTGTCACCCCATGCGGCGCGACCTGCCGCGAGGTTCCGGCCACATAGCCGGTCAACCCGGTCCGCGCCGCGTTCGACAGGCCCAGCACTGCGATCGGCGCGCGTACGGATTGTGAGGTGATGTTGACCACCCGGCCCCAGCCCTTATCCATCATGCCGGGCAACAAGGCCTTCATGAAGGCAATCGGGGTCAGCATGTTGGCGTCCAATGCCTTGATGAAGTCGTCACGCTGCCAATCCGACCACATGCCCGGAGGTGGGCCACCGGCATTTGTCACAAGGATATCAACGACCTGTGCTGCGGCAATCACCTGCGCCTGCCCCTCTTCCGAGGTCACATCACAGGCAACGCTCTGCACATCGACACCATATTCTGAACGCAAGCGCGCGGCTTCAGCCTCCAACGCCTCGACGCCGCGTGCGTTCATCACCAGGTCCACACCAGCCGCTGCCAGAGCCTCGGCGCAGCCCAGACCCAAACCTTTGCTGCTGGCACAGACCAGCGCGCGCTTTCCACCTATTCCCAGATCCATCTGTTCCTCCCCATCTGTGATTATCCGCATGTCTTTCACCCAGCAGACAGGGAAGACAGATTGATGACAAGGGGTTAGTAGAAGAACTCTTCCCGGACGATCTTGCCATCCGCGACGTGATACAGCGCAACTTCGCGCATATCGAAGCTCTCACCGCTTTCCTTGAACTTGCCCTGCACCTCAAAGATCACGGCAAAACGGTCTTCGCCATGCACCATCGGGTCACTGACGTTTCCGCCCGTCACTTCGGTCGAACTCTCCCACCAATCGTGCTTGCCACGGATCGCGTCGCGCCCATGCGCCTCGCGTCCCATACCGGATGCATCGACGGCCTCAACCGAAACGGCATCTGCCGCATACAGCTTATCCAGATTGGCCTTGGCCCGGTTTTCCCGGCATCCCGCCACCAGCTCATCGGCGATTTCTTTCAAATTCATTGATCCTCTCCATTATTTGTTCACTATATGTTCTTATTGCCACAAGCAGACGATTCGAACCAGCCTCTTTGTCTTGCTTCGGCAGAATTCCCCGCCTATACGCGCGACTATGCTTGATACCGCCACGAACCAACCCACCTTGCCGCCCGAGATCGCCCGGCGCCGGACATTTGCCATCATCTCGCACCCGGATGCGGGCAAGACGACCCTGACGGAAAAGTTCCTGCTGTATGGCGGCGCCATCCAGATGGCCGGTCAGGTACGCGCCAAGGGTGAGGCACGGCGGACACGTTCGGATTTCATGCAGATGGAGAAGGATCGCGGGATCTCGGTCTCGGCCTCGGCCATGTCCTTCGACTATGGAAACTTCCGGTTCAATCTGGTGGACACGCCCGGCCACAGCGATTTCTCGGAAGATACTTATCGCACTCTGACCGCAGTGGACGCGGCCGTGATGGTGATCGACGGCGCGAAAGGTGTGGAAAGCCAGACCCAGAAACTGTTTGAGGTCTGCCGCCTGCGCGACCTGCCGATCCTGACCTTCTGTAACAAGATGGACCGCGAAAGCCGCGATACGTTCGAGATCATCGACGAAATTCAGGAAATGCTGGCCATCGACGTCACGCCCGCTGCCTGGCCGATTGGAGTCGGCCGCGACTTTATCGGCTGTTACGACATGCTTCGCGACCGGCTGGAGCTGATGGACCGCGCTGACCGTAACAAAGTGGCCGAAAGCATCCAGATCAACGGGTTGGACGACCCCAAGCTGGCTGAACATGTGCCCGAGCACCTGCTTGAGAAGCTGCTGGAAGAGGTTGAGATGGCACGCGAATTGCTGCCCGCGCTTGACCCCCAAGCGGTATTGGAAGGCCACATGACCCCGATCTGGTTCGGCTCGGCGATCAACTCGTTCGGCGTCAAGGAACTGATGGAAGGCATCGGCGCCTATGGTCCACAGCCACAGGTACAGTCCGCGGAACCCCGCCAGATCGCACCGGAAGAAAAGAAAGTGTCCGGATTTGTCTTCAAGGTTCAGGCAAACATGGACCCCAAGCACCGCGACCGGGTGGCATTTGTGCGCGTGGCCTCGGGCCATTTCAAACGCGGCATGAAGCTGACCCATGTTCGATCGAAAAAGCCGATGGCAATCTCGAACCCTGTGCTGTTTCTTGCATCCGACCGGGAACTGGCCGAAGAGGCCTGGGCCGGAGACATCATCGGCATCCCAAACCACGGCCAGCTGCGCATCGGCGATACGCTGACCGAGGGCGAAGCGATCCGGGTAACCGGCATCCCTTCCTTTGCGCCGGAACTGCTGCAGACCGTGAGACCAGGCGATCCAATGAAAGCCAAGCATCTGGAAAAAGCCCTGATGCAATTCGCCGAGGAAGGCGCGGCCAAGGTGTTCAAACCGTCGATCGGATCGGGCTTTATCGTTGGCGTCGTTGGCGCGCTGCAATTCGAGGTTCTGGCCAGCCGGATTGAGATGGAATACGGCCTGCCGGTACGGTTCGAGGCGTCTCAGTTCACCTCCGCCCGCTGGGTCAGTGGTGAAAAGGTTGAGGTCGAGAAATTCGTCAATGCCAACAAGCAGCACATCGCTCATGATCATGACGGCGACATCGTCTATTTGACTCGCCTGCAGTGGGACATCGACCGGGTCGTGCGGGACTATCCCGACCTGAACCTGACCGCCACCAAAGAGATGATGGCGTGACAGGGTCACGAGCTTCATATGCCGGATAATGTCCCAAGCTGGGGCATTGTATCAACGATCCGGGGCTCGGCCCCGGACATACTTCGGTTTGCGGCCTATCACCTCGATCTCGGGGCCGACCGGATGTATCTGTATCTGGACGAGCCCTGCCCGGCTGCGTTCAACGCCTTGAACCGCCACCCACAGATCGAAATACGCAACTGCGACGAGGGGTACTGGTCGAACCGAAAGCGCGAGAGGCCCGACAAACATCAGGTCCGGCAAACCGCAAATGCCAGCTTTACTTACAGAAAGGCTGAGGTCGACTGGCTCGCCCATATTGATCTGGACGAGTTCCTCTGGCCGCAATCCGACCTTGGCGCGATATTAGCGGAGATTCCGCAACATATCCCAGCGGTGCGCGTTCGTCCGATCGAGCCCGTAGGCGGAACCGAAGACCTGTACAAAGCCTATATCCCCGCTGGTCAGGGCCGTGATGGGATCGTTCAGGCACTATATCCGAATTTTGGCGGATTTGTTCTTGCTGGATTCCTCAGCCATGTTCAGGGTAAACTGTTTGTTCGCAAAGGCTTACCTAAGATCAATTTCCGGATTCACAATCTGTTTCAGGATGGCGAAATCCTCCCGACCAAGGTCGAGCTGCCCCAGGTTGATCTATGCCACCGTCATGCACCTGACTGGGATCATTGGCTAGCCCATTATCGGTTCCGGTTCGAAAAGGGCTCGTATCAGCCAGGCATGTCACCCAATGTTCCGCGCGAACAAGGCGGGATGAACATGAATGAATTGCTGAGCTGGATCGAAGAAGAAGATGGGGCTCAAGGCCTGCGGGCTTTCTATGATGAAATCAGTGGCGCCGACCAAGAAGTTCGCACCCGCCTAGAAAAGTTTGGGCTGATTAAGCACCGTCCGCTGGATTTGGATGGAAAAGTCGCGAAACATTTCCCCGGAAGTACCTGAATTGTTGCGATAAATCCGCATGGTCAGCCGGTGTCGCAGCATAAAAGTGACTTCATTTGACCCTGCCCCGTGATTTTGTTATGTCCCGCCAAGCCGAAATGCACAAAACATCGCATGGCCATCCGGGCCCGGCACATTCTTTACGCGCGGGCCAGGTTTTAGTGTCCGCAACAACCGGACATACATGACAAAGTTTAACGAACTGAACCTGAACCCGAAGGTCCTCAAAGCCATTGAGGAAGCCGGATACGAAACGCCAACACCGATCCAGGAAGGCGCAATCCCACCCGCGCTTGAGGGCAAGGACGTTCTGGGTATCGCCCAGACCGGTACAGGCAAAACCGCCAGCTTCACGCTACCGATGATCACGTTGCTGGCCCGTGGCCGCGCACGTGCGCGCATGCCGCGGTCGCTGGTGCTGTGCCCGACACGGGAACTGGCCGCGCAGGTGGCCGAGAATTTCGACACCTATGCCAAAAATGTAAAGCTGACCAAAGCGCTGTTGATCGGCGGCGTCAGCTTTAAGGAACAAGATGCGCTGATCGACCGTGGCGTCGACGTTCTGATCGCCACACCAGGTCGCCTGCTGGATCATTTCGAACGCGGCAAACTGTTGTTGACCGGCGTCCAGATCATGGTGGTGGATGAGGCCGACCGAATGCTGGATATGGGCTTTATCCCCGATATCGAACGCATTTTCTCGCTGACGCCGTTCACACGCCAAACGCTGTTCTTCTCAGCCACCATGGCGCCCGAGATTGAGCGGATCACCGATACATTCCTGTCGGCCCCAACCCGGATCGAAGTTGCCCGTCAGGCGACGGCCTCGGAAACCATCGAGCAAAGTGTGGTTATGTTCAAAGGTGGTCGCCGTGACCGCGAGGCCAGCGCCAAGCGCCAGGTCCTGCGTTCGCTGATCGACTCCGAGGGCGAAAAATGCACCAACGCGATCATCTTCTGCAATCGTAAGACCGATGTGGATATCTGTGCGAAATCGCTGAAGAAATACGGCTATGATGCTGCCGCGATCCATGGCGATCTCGATCAGTCACAACGGACGAAAACACTGGACGGTTTCCGTGACGGAACACTACGTCTGCTTGTCGCCTCGGACGTTGCCGCGCGCGGATTGGATGTGCCCTCGGTCAGTCATGTGATCAATTTCGACGTCCCCGGCCACCCCGAGGATTATGTGCACCGGATCGGTCGTACAGGTCGCGCCGGACGCGAAGGCAAAGCGATCACTATCTGTTCGGGTCGCGATGAAAAAGCACTGGCCGCGATCGAGAAGCTGATTCAAAAAGAAATTCCTCGCTTGGACAATCCGGTAAAGGAAGAGCCGAAACCCGAGAGGCCAAAGCCCGAGAAAAAGGCCCGGCCAGCAGAAGCCCGACCAACAGAGGCCCCCAAACGCGACGATAAAAGAGAAGATCGCAAGAAGGATAAAGAAGTCAGAGGCCGTGGACGGCGCGCTGACAACGGTCCTACGGTCGTGGGAATGGGCGATCACCTGCCCAGCTTTATCGCGCTCAGCTTCGACGAACGCCGCACGGGTTAAATAGACAAAACCAGCGCCAGAATTGATGCGCCCAATAACGTCATCCCGGCGATCTCGCGCCGGGTGATGGTTTCGCGGAAAAACAAGATCGACGCGAACAGGCTGAGGATCAGCTCGACCTGCCCCAGAGCCTTGACGTAGGCGGCGTTTTGCAAGGTGAATGCCAAGAACCAGCAGAACGATCCGCACAGGCTGGTCAGTCCGACAAATACGCCTGTTCGGCGTGTCTGCCACACGGCGCGCAGCTCGGCCCTGTCTCGCCACATCAGCCACAGGCCCATGCTGACGAACTGGAGCGAGACAACGACTGCCAGCGTCACAAGTGCCCGAAACCACGCATCAATCTCGCCCAGTTCAAGCGAGGCACCCCGATAACTGACCGAGGAAAACGCAAACAGCACACCTGATCCCAGGCCAAGCCGCGAGGCCCGGTTCGTCAGATGTCGCCACCACGCCCCGTCTCCTCCGGGACTTTTCGACAGCAGCAACACAGCCGTCAGCCCCAGAAAGATCGCACCAAGCGCCCAGAACGAGACCTGATCGCCCAGGACCAGAAAACCAACGATGGCGGTCTGGATTACTTCGGTTTTCTTAAAAGTTATGCCGACAGCAAAATTGCGCTGTTTGAACAAGGCGACGACACAGATCGTGGCAAGGATCTGAGCCGTTCCTCCAATGGTGGCAAACACCCAGAACCGGGCGGTCAGCGGCGGCAAGGAATACCCCGTCAACTGCAGCGCCGCGATCAGAGCGATTAGAACCAGCGGGATTGAATAGGCAAACCGGGCAAATGTCGCCCCGGCGGCCGTCAGCTTTACACTGCTCAGCGATTTTTGCAGCATGAACCGCACCGTCTGAAACGTTGCAGCTGCGATAGTGACAGGTATCCAGAGGCTCATGCCGCCTTTTGTGGCCGCAAATCAACCCTTTGGCCAGAGCGGATGCGCCACCGGGTCTTTTACCTTCCAGAAATAGGCCCGGAAAACATCGGCATAGGAAGGGTATACATAGGCCTTGTTCGTGGCCAGATAGCCCTCTTTACCCTGCTGGTAGATCTTCGGAAGTTGATACCAGGGGGTACGCGGGTTCAGATGATGAACTACATGTAAATTGTTGTTCAAAAACAGAAAAGACAGTATCCCGCGATCTTCGATGATAACGGTTCTTGCCCCCACATCTTCATGCGCACGGTGTTCCAGAAAAGTGCGTATTTTGACAAGGCCAAGCCCCAAATACGCGGACAGGACATAGGCCCAGACCGGCATGGGCGACAAGGTCACGATCCAGATAACCGCAACCACGCCTGCCATATGCAAAGCCCATGCGCGCAATATGTCCCATTCGCCACGCGCGGCCCCTCGCAACTCGTCCCTGACAAAGGCAACCTGTCCGATTGCAGGGCCCAAAACGATCCGCCCCAACAGAGTATTGTTCACCGATAACAACCGCCTGTGCCAGTGACCTAGCCCCGACCAAACTTTTGGGTCCAGATAGTTTGATTCAGGATCATCATAGGGATCGGTCAGCGTTGCATCCCGATGATGCGCCAAATGCAGGTCCCGAAACCGCTGATATGGGATGAATAAGGTCAAGGGCAGCGCCATCAGCGCCTCGTTCAGCCATCTGGCGCGAAAAGGATGCCCGTGCAGTGCTTCATGCGTCAATGATGAATGTAACGCGGCCACCGCGCCCATCACTGGAACCGCCAACCAGATGGGCAGGAAGAAGATCACGGCCAACAAGGCAGCATAACAGGCGAGCATCAGCGTAAAAGTGCCCCATTCCGGACCCGGGCGCTCAGACATTGCGCCCCCACGAAATGCCCGCCCAGACCCTCTCATAAACCACATAGAGCGTCAGCCCAATCGCCGTATTTACTACGGCCAGAGTTCCGCCGATCGCGGCGGACCCCGTCGCAACCAGCCCAACCACCGACATGATGATCAGACCCATCACGTTCCACAAAACCGCCTTCACGACCGATCTGCGTCGTGTTTCCATTCCGTCACCCATAATATTGTTATGGCTTTAGAATTACGGCTTGCCGCTTAGGTTGAAAATTCCGAATATGATTAACAAAACTCATCAAACGTGATATTTATCACCACATGCAGGATAAAATCGACAAACGCGACCGCGCCGCTCAATTCCGTTTGCGCCTGGCCCGCGCAATGGAAGAACGCCAAATCAGCCGAAGCGCCTTCGCGCGCCAGATCGGTGTTGACCGCTCAACCGTATCGCAACTGTTGACCGATCACGGGGCACGGTTGCCGAATGCCCATGTTGTCGGAAGCTGCGCGACGGCATTGGGTGTTTCGGCGGACTGGTTGCTGAGCCTGTCTGACCGGCCGGAAAGCGCGGCCGAGTTGCTGGCTTTGTCGCTGAGCATGACTGAGGCCCCCCGCGCCCTGGTAGATGAGCGCATATTCGAGTGGCACCAAGAGGCAGCGGGTTACAAAATCAGATATGTTCCTGCGACCTTGCCCGACATGCTCAAGACCCGCACCGTTCTGGAATGGGAATACGCACCGCATCTGGGGCGCACGGCAGATCAGGCCATAGGTGCGTCCGAAGATCGACTGACCTGGATGCGCAGCGCCCAGTCCGATTACGAGATCGCAATGCCGATGTACGAAATCGACAGCTTTGCGCATGCAACCGGCTATTATCAAGGTCTTAGCCTTCGCAAGCGGCTGGATCAGATTGACCACCTTTTGGAGTTGTGTGAACAGCTCTACCCACGGCTGCGCATCTATCTGTTTGATGCCAAACGGCTGTATTCGGCTCCCGTAACGATTTTCGGTCCCCTTCTTTGCGTGTTTTACGCAGGAAGCCATTACATGGCCTTTCGCGATCGCGACCGGATTGAAATTTTCAGCCGCCATTTCGACACTCTGGTTCGCGAGGCAGTCGTGACCGCGCGGGACTTTCCAGAGCACCTGCAACAGCTCAGAGCAGCGATTTCCCGCGACATGTGATGCATCCCCGTACAACCTGTGGTATCGTCGCCGGGCGCGAACTTTCGGGCATTCCGACCACAGACGGAGGACCACAGGAATGGACGCACTGAAAACAGCCCAATATGCACGGGCTTTATACACGGCGCACGGTGACCAGGCCGAGGCAGAAGCCGCAATGAAAATGCGCGAATGCGAGGCTGCCGGAAACGCCCAGCAAGCCCGCGATTGGCAAGCCGTTCGTCAAACCATCCGCCAGATCCGCGGCCCGAACCAGGGCTAGCTTACAACTTCGGGTCAGGATTAACCGTGTGGCCATCCACCGCGATCACCTGACCCGACACCAACCTCGCCGCGCCAGAGGCCAGAAAGACAGCCATATTGGCGATGTCCTGCGCTTCGACGAAACGACCCATGGACGTGCCCGAGGCATAGCCCTGATAGACCTCGTCCCGGCTCATGCCCTTGGTCGCCGCCTCGCGTGCCAGAACGCCTTCCATCCTTGGGCCCTCCACCGCGCCGGGACAAATCGCATTGGCGCGGACGCCGTGAGGGCCAAGCTCCATCGCCAGTGTTTTCATCAATCCGATCACCGCCCATTTGGCCGCGGCATAGGGCGCACGAAAGGGATAGCCATATTGCCCCGCAGTGGATGAGGTCAGGATGATGCTGCCCGCCCGGGCGGATTTCATCAGCGGCGCGGCGTATTTGGCCGCCAGAAACGCCCCCTCCAGATTGACCGCTACGCAGCTGCGCCAGTCCTTGAGGTCAATATCCTCGATAGCGCTGGTTGGCCCGGCAATTCCCGCATTGGCGCAGAGCGAATCCAGACCACCCGCATCAGAAATCGCGGCGAACACGGCATGCATATCACCCTCATCCGACACGTCAGCATGGTGGGCTGTCCAATGATCCGGCACACCATCTAGCGCCGCCCGATCAATATCTGTGATCCAGACATCATACCCGGCCGCATCAAACGCCTCTGCCATAGCCCGACCAACACCCGAAGCGCCAGCCGTCACCAACACCCGGCAGGTCATGAGGGTTTCCTGATCGCAACCCCGGCCCCTTCGGGATAAGGCAATCCGGCCTGCGCTTCGGCGATGCGGGCCATAGCGACCTCAATGCTGGGCGATGGCGGGCTGGGGCGGCGTGTTTCCAGGCTGACATGCAGCAAAAAGCTCTCCCCGGTCGCCAGCAGCGTCTCACCGCTATACATGCTGTGGAACACGTGCAGTTTCTTGCCCTGCCCCAACAGCATCTGGGTGCGCACCTCAATCTTTGCGCCGGCATGGACCTCATTCATGTATCGAATGTGGTTTTCCGCAGTGAAATAGCTGCCCCCGGACGAGATATATTCCATATCGCAGCCTATGATTTCCATGAACCGGTCGGTGGCGGCGGCGAAGGCCTCAAGGTATTTGGCTTCGTTCATATGACCGTTGTAATCGGTCCAATCCAAAGGCACGGCACGGGACAGAGTCAGGATCGGTTGGCTCAGATCCGCTTGCTCCAATGATGGCAGCGCACCCGGTTTCAGCAGAGCATCATGCTGGTTCAGCACCGCCCCCGCGCCCCAGTTCTGTGCCTTGAGCGCCCGCATCATGCCCACAAGGTTGTTGTCGCGGATACGCTCCAGCTCGCGGATCGAATGCATGCCGGATTGCGCATCTGACTGATCCGCAATCAGATCGACAAGCTCGTCAGTGAATTCGGGCACATCCATCAGCTTGGTCCAGGGCCATTTCAGTGCCGGGCCGAACTGCGCCATGAAGTGCCGCATCCCGGCCTCGCCGCCGGCGACACGATAGGTTTCGAACAGACCCATCTGCCCCCAGCGGATGCCAAACCCCATACGGATCGCCTCGTCGATTTCCTCGGTCGTGGCGACGCCGTCCTTGACCAGCCACAGCGCCTCGCGCCAGACGGCCTCAAGGAACCGATCGGCGATATGCGCGTCGATCTCTTTCTTCACATGCAGCGGGAAGAATCCGACCGATTTCAGAAGGTCTTGCGCCCGTTCGATCATCTCCGGCGGGTTCGCACCAGTTGGCACCAGTTCGATCAGCGGCAGGAGGTAGACCGGGTTGAACGGGTGCGTCACCACGATCTGTTCGGGGCGTAGCGCGCCCTCCTGTAACTCTGACGGCTTGAACCCGCTGGTTGAGGACCCGATGATCGCACCCGGATCACAAGCCTCTTGCAAGCCCTTGTAAACCTTCAGCTTCAGATCCAGACGTTCCGGCACGCTTTCCTGAATCCAAGCGGCACCCTGCACCGCATCGGCCATTTCCTCATGAAACGATAGCGCCCCTTCGGGAGGCAACGGCACATCGCTTAGCCCCGGCAACGAGCGGCGCGCATTGTCCAGAACTTCTCCGATCTTACGCTCGGCTTCCGGGTCCGGGTCGAATACCCGGACATCCCAGCCGTTCAGCAGGAACCGCGCGGCCCATCCACCACCGATTACCCCACCGCCAATGATTGCTGCTGTGTTTGTCATCTCTTTTTCCAACTGTTTGGCAATTCGATTTCCCACCATTTATCGGCCAACCATTCTCGTCATAGCCAACACAAAGGTCGGGATTCGCAATTCTATCTTCGCGATAGTCGCGAGCGATTTTCTCGCAGATCACATTCAGAGCATGATCCCCATCAAATGCGACGTCGGATTACT
Organism: Ruegeria sp. CDSC042; assembly: GCF_059610745.1. Classification (NCBI taxonomy): domain Bacteria; kingdom Pseudomonadati; phylum Pseudomonadota; class Alphaproteobacteria; order Rhodobacterales; family Roseobacteraceae; genus Ruegeria; species Ruegeria sp. CDSC042. The sequence goes on along the minus strand of NZ_JBXWOF010000001.1, from coordinate 345,545 downwards.
CATTAGACTCGGGTGCCGAGCAAGCCGCTACAGCCAATGCTACGCAAATAAATGATCCTCTTTTCACTTCGGCGCCCGTTTCACCAGCCCCAGTTTCTCTCGCACTTCCTGTGGCCCGATCACCCGTGCACCCATATTCTCGATGATGCTACCCGCGCGTTCTACCAGTTGCCAATTCTCGGCCAGCACGCCTTTGTCCAGCCACAGGTTGTCCTCCAGCCCGACGCGCACGTTGCCGCCCGCCAGAACCGCAGCGGCCACATAGGCCATCTCATTCCGGCCCAATGAGAACGCGCTGAAGGTCCAGTCGTCCGGCACGTTGTTCACCATCGCCATGAAGGTGTTCAGATCATCCGGCGCGCCCCACGGCACGCCCATGCACAGCTGAACCAGAGCGTTCGGCTCCAGAACGCCCTCTTTCACCAGCTGCTTGGCGAACCACAGATGACCGGTATCAAAGGCCTCAATCTCGGGCTTTACCCCCAGATCGGTCATCATCTGGCCCATCGCGCGCAACGCACCCGGGGTGTTGGTCATCACATAATCGGCCTCGGCAAAATTCATGGTGCCGCAGTCGAGGGTGCAGATTTCCGGCAGGCATTCGGCCACATGGGCCACACGCTCGGTCGCGCCAACCAGATCGGTTCCCGCCTCGGCCAGCGGCAGCGGGTTTTCGATACCGCCAAACACCATGTCGCCACCCATGCCAGCAGTCAGGTTCAGCACGGCGTCGACCTCGGCATCGCGAATGCGATCTGTGACCTCACGATACAGTGCCAGATCACGCGAAGGCGCTCCGGTCTCAGGGTCGCGCACATGGCAATGCACCACCGCTGCCCCTGCCTTGGCTGCAGCTATCGCGCTGTCGGCGATCTGCTTTGGCGAACGCGGCACATGCGGGCTGCGATCCTGCGTCCCACCCGAGCCTGTGACGGCGCATGTAATGAAGACTTCGCGGTTCATTTCCAAAGGCATGGCGTTCTCCCCAGCTTATACCCGGTTAACCCTGAGTTTTCCCCAGGCTTCTCCACGGATTCCGATTTGCTTTCGCCCCCGAGTTTGGCGCAGCTTTGGTCAAACACTTGTCAAAATGCGAATCGAACTTGATGAAATCCGCAAAAAACATATTGCAGCCCGAACATCGTGCCCTGAAAACGGCTGTGCTGGTGCTGGACGAATGCAACACGCTCAGCTTTGCGTCGGCCGTTGATCCAATGCGTGCCGCCAATCGGTTGGCGGATCGTCCGGCATTTGATTGGGATTATGTGACAGCCACTGCTGAACCGGCCATGCTGACCAGTGCGCTTTCGGTTCCGGGTGTACCTTTGGCCCGGCTGCAATCCTGCGATCTGATGATTGTCGTTGCCGGGTTCCAACTGGCCCGCCATGCCACACCCAGCCTGCTGGCCGGCCTACGCCGCATCGCCAAGACCGGCGCCACAATGGCAGGTATTGATGGCGGTCCTTGGCTGCTGGCCGAGGCAGGCCTGCTGGACGGCCACGCCGCCACCACCCATTGGGAAGATTTGGAGAACTTCTCTGCCCGCTTCCCCGAAGTGGACGTGCGCCCTGACCGGTTTACCGTTTCTGAAGGCCGCCTGACCTCGGGCGGGGCGATCCCAGCGGTCGAGATGATGCTGCATATCATCGCCGCCCGCCATGGCGCCGGATTTGCCGCCCGCGTCTCGGGTCTGTTCCTCTATGACGGTGCGCCTGATCCCACAAAACCACAAAGCCGCACCGGTGCGCCGCACCGCCACACAGCTTTGACCGCCAAAGCCAATACGCTGATGCAATCCGCACTGGACGACCCTATGCCATTGGCAGATATCGCCGAAACCCTGGGCACCAGTTCACGCACCCTGCAACAGCAGTTCCGACTGCGCCTGAACACCACGCCACAGGACCATTACCTGCAGCTCCGACTGGCCGAGGCACGCAGATTGGTGACGGACACCGATATGTCACTGATGGATGTGGCCCTGGCGACGGGTTTCGCCTCGCAATCCAGCTTTGCCCGCGCCTTTCGCACAGCGCACGGCCTTTCGGCCCGGGACCTACGGCAAGACAGGACACAACCCACACATCACTAAGCGGATCCGCTTTATCTGATTGAAAATACCGCGGGGGAGGCTCCGCCTGCGGAGACGAGGGCAGCGCCCCCTAGAACGGCATCGGATGCGCGCGATGCGCGTCGGTGATTTCAGTCAGAATTTCCCCGGAAAGGCGAAGTTCCTTACCGTCGAGAATATGCCCAAGCTGCGCCACCGTTGTTGCGCCGAAAATGGCCGACATCATGAAGGGCCGCGTCCGGCACCAGGCCAGCGCCATATGGACCGGGTCCAGATCGTGGCGGTCCGCGATCTCTAGATAGGCCGCAACCGCCTCAAATGCCCGTCTGCGATGGCGTCCTCCCACCTCAGGCACCAATGACATCCGCGAACCCTCGGGCACCATGCCGTTTTGGTATTTCCCGGTCAAAAAACCGGCGGCAAGCGGTGAAAAGGCCATCAGCCCAACATCCTCATGTGCGCTCAGCTCGGCCATGTCTGTATCGAAATGCCGGCACATCAAAGAATACTCGTTCTGAACAGATGCCACGCGGGGCGTGCCGTTGGCTTCGGCGATCCGCAACCACTGAGCGGTGCCCCAGGCGCTTTCGTTCGAAAGGCCAAACGCTCGGATATTTCCTTTGTTGACCTGTTCCTTCAGGGCAACAAGGCACTCGTGCATATTGTCCAGAACCTCATCGGTATTGTGCCCCGAAGGCGCATAGGTCCAGTTTTGCCGGAACATATAGCTTCCGCGGTTCGGCCAGTGAAACTGATAAAGGTCGATGCAATCCGTTTGCAGGCGGCGCAAGGAACCTTCGACCGCCTCGGGGATTGTCTGCGGTGAAATCGGTGCGCCATCGCGCGCATGTGCGAACCCTGCCCCAGAGTGCTTGGTTGCCAGAACATAGTCACCACGCCGTGACGGGTTGGCGGCGTTCCAGTTGCCCAGAATTTCTTCGGTCCGGCCCACCGTCTCTTTCGAGATGGGATTCACCGGATACATCTCGGCGGCATCGACGAAATTAATGCCCCCATCAAGTGCCATGTCCATCTGAGTATGCGCGTCGGCCTCGGATGTCTGCGTACCAAATGTCATCGTACCCAGACACAGGTCGCTCACCATGATTCCAGTACGGCCCAGGGGCTTCATTTCCATCGCTCATTCTCCTGAAATCTGCGGAGGCCCTATGCCTCGGCCTTTTTTTCCCACCGGCCCGATTCCTCGGACCAATATTGCGCCGAACAGCCCGCCCCGGTCAGTGTTTTCCATTGCCCGCGAGCATGTTGGAGAGCCTGATCATCATTCCCATCGAACAGGATGCACACGCGTTCCAGCGCGTTCACTTCCTCGGGTTCAACCGTCGCGCCATCGACGGCCATCACGCAAGCCGGATCATTTGCGGCCTCGGCCCCTGTCGTCAGCAATATGGGCTGGTCCCTGTCATGCGGCCCCCCGGTGCGGCCATGTGGCAGGAACCCTTCCTCGGGGCCCTGCCACAGCTTTTCGTCCAACCAATCCATCCGTGCGGGATCAGTTCCCCGCACGGCTATCTTCCACCCGGCCTGCCGCGCCTTGTCCAGCAACACGGGCAAGGTGTTTTCCAGCGGTTGGCGGGTCAGGTGATAGAAATAAACGGCGCCCATTGGATTATTCGAAATTGTCCTGCACGAACCGGCTCAGTGCGCGGACACCCCAACCGGTGGCCCCTTTGGGCGCATAGGATGTCTCGGTTGCAATCGAAGCCACCCCAGCAATGTCCAGATGGATCCAGGGGGTTTCGTCCTTCACGAACCGCTGCAAGAACTGCGCGGCAGTGATGGACCCGGCAGGTCGTCCACCGACATTCTTCATATCGGCGATGCGCGATTTCAGCTGCTCGTCATAGGCTTTGCCCAGCGGCATCCGCCATGCGCCCTCATCCTCGGCCCCGGCAGCCTTTAGGAAGGCGTTGCAGAACGTGTCATTGTTCGAAAAGACACCGGCATTCTCATGCCCAAGCCCGATAATGATCGCGCCGGTCAGCGTTGCCAGGTCGATCATGCCCACGGGGGCAAACCGCTCTTGCGCGTACCACATCACGTCACACAGGACCAAACGGCCCTCGGCGTCGGTATTGATGACCTCGACCGTGTCGCCCTTCATCGACTTGACGACATCGCCGGGGCGCGTGGCATTGCCCGAAGGCATATTCTCTACCAGCCCGACAAGGCCCACGACATTGGCTTTGGCCTTGCGCTTGGCCAGCGCCCGCATGGTGCCGGCGACCACACCTGCCCCACCCATGTCCATGGTCATGTCTTCCATACCTGCGGCGGGTTTCAAGGAAATGCCGCCGGTGTCAAACACGACGCCCTTACCCACCAGCGCCAGCGGCGCATCATCCTTGTCGCCTCCATTCCACTGCATCACCACAACCTTGGACGGGCTGACCGAGCCCTGCCCGACGCTTAACAAGGTGCGCATACCCAATTCGGCCAGTTTGTCTTCGTCGAGCACTTCGACGTCCAGGCCAAGCGCCTTCATTTCGGACAAACGATCCGCGAATTCGGTCGTTGTCAGCACATTGGCGGGCTCATTGGTCAGGTCCCGTGTCATCCGAACGCCATCGGCAATCGCATACAGCGGTGCGAATGCGGCTTCGACCTCATCATGTTTCTGATGACTGATTGTTACTGATCCGGCTTCATCCGAATCTCGGGTTTTATGGGCATCGAAATCATAGCTGCGCAAAACGATCCCCAATGCCAGCTCTTCGGTCCGGGCCTGATTTCCGGCCATGACCAACAAGGGCTGGTGATCAGACAATTTGGCCAGCTTCGCCCCGGCCTTGCGTGCCTCTGCAGCATCGGCACGGCGCGACAGCACGAGAATATCAAGCGCTTCAGCGGCCATTCCGCCTGGCCAGGCAAGAGAGACTACATCGCCGGATTTCACCTTTTCGAACCGGTCGCTTTCGACAAGTCGCGCGACTGCGCCCCGGGTCAGACGGTTGGCGCGGCGTGCGGCTGGGTTCATCTTGCCTTCATCCGAGACAATAATCACGACGCGCCCTTTGGTCTGCGCCATCACGTCCACGTCAAAAGCCTTAAACTGAATTGGAACAAGACTGCTCATTGGGAACTCCTGAAAATCTGTTTCCCAAGACCTAGCCCGCGGCGACCGCATTGACCAGATAGCAGTTTTCCCCGCCGGGCATTTGCATTACAGTCGCGGAAAAAGTTCCGGCAGGGTCGGAGAGCGGGAGGGCGAATTGGCAAATCGGGGCAGGCATAGGCCGTTGCGCGCTGGCGCATGTACCGCTGATTCTGTTGACTTCAAGGCCCCCGCTGCAGGCAACGCAGTGATGCCGAGGGCGCATCGGTGATCCTGGATCGATATTTTGCCCGCCGGTTCACCCAGAGCTTTCTGGTCATTGGCTGTATCTTTTTGACGCTGATGATTCTGATCGATCTGATTGAACAGGTACGGCGCTTTGATGAGGTCGATCTGTCATTTGGCCGGCTTTTGTATCTGACCCTATTGAATACGCCCGCCGCCATCGGTGAGATGCTGCCCCTGCTGATCATCCTGTCCACGATTGCGTTGTTCATCGGATTGGCGCGCAGCTCGGAATTGGTGGTGACGCGCTCGATCGGGCGGTCTGGAATTCGCGTCCTGCTTGCACCTGTAACTCTGGCCCTGTTGATCGGAGCCTTGGCAGTTGCGGTGCTTAACCCGTTTGCTGCCGCAACTTCCGAAGAATTCCAACGGCTTTCCGATTCCTACCGTAACCGCACCAGCTCAGCTCTTTCGATCAGCAGTGAGGGTTTGTGGTTACGGCAAGCTACAGAAGAGGGCCAATCGGTTGTCCACGCGCGCCGAACGTCAAACGGTAACACCCTGCTGTTGAAGGACGTCACCATAATAACATTCGACGCGATTGGTCAGCCGACACGCCAAATCTCTGCCAAACAGGCCGAGTTGGAAGACGGTTTTTGGGTTTTACAGGATGCCAAGATCTGGCCGCTTATGAACGGCATCAATCCCGAAGCTGGCTCGAAAGAGCATGATCGTCTGGAGATTCCGACCACCCTGACACGTCAGCGCATTCTGGACAGGCTGGCCAACCAGGATTCGATGTCTGTCTACGATTTGCCCCAGTTGATCCGAGACCTGCGCGAGGCGGGCTTTTCGACCAAGCAATACGAGGTCTGGTTTCAGGTCCAACTGGCAAGACCTCTGTTTCTGGTCGCAATGGTCTTGATTGGCGCGGCCTTTACCATGCGGCATGTCCGGTTCGGCGGCACCGGAATAGCGGTGCTGACGGCCGTGTTACTGGGCTTCGCCATCTATTTCGTCCGTAATTTCGCGCAAATATTGGGAGAAAACGGTCAGTTGCCTATCTTCGTTGCAGCCTGGGCCCCGCCATTTGCGGCCATCCTTCTTTCTCTTGGCCTGCTGTTGCATGCGGAGGATGGCTGATGCGCAAATTCGCTCTGCTATTGCTCTCAGGTGCGGTTGCATTGTCTTTGCCTTTGGATGTCCTGGCCCAGACTTTGCCGGAACAGGATCAAACGACGAACGCGTCCCAGCAAGAGCCACCAGCCTTACTTGTCGCCGACAAGATTTTCATTACCCCAGAGCGTGTGCTGATCGCAGAGGGCAATGTCGAAGCGTTTCAGGGTGACGTCAAAATGACGGCCAGCCGGATTTTGTACGACCGCGAAAGCGGTGAGCTTACACTGGAAGGACCGATCCGGATTGATCAGGGCAATCGAACTACAGTTTTGGCGGATTCCGCAGAACTCGACCGGGGTTTGCTCAACGGCCTTTTGATCGGCGCCCGAATGGTGTTCGACCAACAGGTGCAAATTGCCTCGGTGCAGGCGACACGTGCTGGCGGCAGATACACCCAGTTCAGCAAAGTCTCGGCGACGTCTTGCCATGTCTGCACGGATGGGCGGCCACCGCTCTGGCAAATCCGTGCCCGCAAGGTGACCCATGATCAGTTGGAACGACAGCTCTATTTCGAAGGTGCGCAATTCCGGGTGCTGGATGTGCCGGTCTTCTATTTCCCTTACCTGCGTCTCCCCGATCCAACGCTGGACCGGGCGACTGGTTTTCTGGTCCCATCGGTCCGCACCACCTCGCAGTTGGGCACAGGCATAAAGGTTCCCTATTTCTTCAAGCTTGGAGATCACAAGGACCTCACGTTGACACCTTACCTTTCCGGTAAGACCAGAACTCTGGGCTATCGCTATCGTCAGGCCTTTAAGAACGGACGGCTCACAATCGAAGGCGCGCATACTCGCGATGACCTTCAACGGGACGAGGCGCGCGGATATTTCTTTACCAACGGCTGGTTTGATCTGCCGGACGACTATCGCCTGACCTTCAACATTCGAACCACGTCCGACGATTCCTATCTGGCTGATTACGGCCTGCCCGACTTTGACCGTCTGCGCAGCGAAATTGCCCTGGAAAGGATCAAGCGCGATACCGCTTTCCGGACCAGCCTAAACCACTATAAAACCTTGCGAGATAGCGAGGATCAGGATCAGATTCCTTCTCGCATCTTCGACCTGAACTATCGCAAACGCTTCTTCCCGGCAGCTGTCGGAGGAGAGGTGCGGATGGCTTTCATCGGCCATGCCCATGAAAGAACGAGCAATGAGGACGTTATCGGGCGCGATGTTGCCCGAGCGACCTTCGATACCGAATGGCTGCGCAGCTGGATACTGGGCTGGGGGCTGCGTGCAGATGCCCAAGTAGGCGCGTCAATCGACACGTTCAATATCCGCCACGACAGCGCCTATCCCGATCAGGTGACCCGCACGACCCCGCGCGCCGCACTGACGCTGCGCATGCCAATGACCCGCCGCGAGGCGTCGGGCGCAACCCAGTTGCTGGAACCCATCGCGCAGATCGGGTGGACGCATGTCTCCGACAATGATGTTCCTATCGACGAAAGTACGTTTCAGGAGTTTGACCAGGGTAACCTGTTATCCCTGTCCCGATTCCCTGCCGAGGACAGGCGCGAAGATGGGGTCAGCGGCGTTGTTGGGGTGAATTGGGCGCGTTATGGCTCCAGGGGCTGGCAAGCGCGTGCCACGATCGGTCAGGTCTTTCGTGCGGATGCTGATCCCGACTTTAACCTTACATCGGGCCTTCAGGGCACTTCGTCCGATGTGTTGATCGCCGGTCAACTTGAAACGCCCAACGGGTGGTCTCTGGCCGGGCGAGGTTTGGTGAACGGAGATTTCAGCTTTGCCAAGGCCGAGCTGCGTGCTGCATGGCAAAAGGAAACAACGGCCCTCAGCGGAAGCTATGTCTGGCAAGAACCCGATCCCGCAGAAAATGTCGACGATGAGATTTCCGAGATCTGGTTGCGCGGGCGGTACGACATCGATCAGAACTGGCAAACCCGTGCTCAGGCGCGGTATGACCTGAGCGAATCTGAACCGATCAGATATGGGTTGGGTATCACGTACCGGAACGAGTGTGTTCAGGTTAACATGTCGGTCAGCAGGCGCTATACCTCGTCATCAAGTATTGAGCCTTCGACCGAATTCGGCTTTACCGTAGCTCTGACAGGATATTCTGTCGAAGGTGGCGGCAAACAGTACAAGAGAAGATGCAGTTGATAACAGGTTTTTCACGTTTCTTTCGTTCCAGCCATATCGGGCTGGTTGCTCCGGCACTGGTTGCAGTTTCGATTGCCATAGCACCTGTAAAGGCAGTGGCGCAGAACCTGTTCTCGCCTGCCATAAAGGTCAATCAAGACATCGTGACCTGGTATGAGCTGGAACAGCGCCTGCAATTCCTCTCGATTCTGGGTGTTCCCGGCGCAACCGAGGAAGACGTGCGCAAAGCTCTGATAGACGACCGCCTGCGCAAACAGGCGATGCGCGACGCTGGAATCGTGGTCGCCCCCGAAGACGTTCAGGTTGGAATAGACCAATTTGCAGCCCGCGGTCAGCTTTCGAGCGACGAATTCCTGCAGCTTCTGGCGGATGCCGGTGTTGACCGTGAGACGGTTCGAGATTTCATCGAGGATCAGATTTCCTGGCGTGAATTCGTCAGCGCGCGTTTTCTGTCGCAGGCGAGACCATCGGAAGACGAGATCAATCGCGCACTTGGACAATCTGGAAGTGGCGGCCTGCAAGTCCTTCTTTCGGAAATCATTATTCCTGTGAACCAACAAAACCTGCCACAGGTTCAACTGCTGGCCGAAGAGATCGCCTTGATCGAGGGCTATGATTCCTTTTCAACCGCCGCAACACAGTACTCGGCGGCCGGAACTCGCACCAATGGGGGGCGCCTTGACTGGTTGAACTTGACCGATCTGCCCCCGGCGCTGCAGCCGGTCATCATCGGGCTCAAAAATGGTGACGTCACCCAGCCCATTCCGCTGCCCAATGCCGTTGCACTGTTTCAGATGCGCGGTTTGCGTGAGACCGCTGCGAGTACGCCCACCTATTCCGAGATCGACTATGCTGTCTATTACATGCCCGGTGGTCGTAGTGCGGAAACACTGGCCGCAGCCGAAAAGCTGAAAGAAGAAATAGACACTTGCGATGATCTGTACGGTATCGTGCAAAACAAGCCAGCAGAAGTTTTAGAGCGGAATGTCAGCAAACCGTCGGAAATCCCGCGCGATATCGCGTTGGAACTGGCCAAACTGGACTTGAACGAAGTTTCAACCACGCTGACCCGCAACAACGGCCAAACACTGGCTTTTGTGATGTTGTGCACACGTACCCGCAACCTTGGCGAAGAGACAACGCGTGCAGATGTCGCCAATGCTCTGACCCAGCAAAGGCTGCAAACACTTGCAGAAAGCCTGTTGGGGCAAATGCGTGCCGACGCAACTATTGTTGAACAATGAAGCCAATCGCGCTCAGCTGCGGCGATCCGGCCGGAATTGGGCCCGAGATCACCGCGAAAGCCTGGGCCAGCCTTAGAACCACCTGCCCTTTCTTCTTTATTGGAGATGCCGCGCATTTGCCGCCCGAGACACCGTCGGTACAGATCAGCGACGCCTCTCAGGCGGTCGAGATCTGTGGCTCTGCCCTGCCCGTACTGCAAATGGACTTTCCAGCCCCCAACCGGCCTGGGCACCCTAATCCAGCCAACGCCAGATCAGTTGTCACTGCCATTGAAACCGGCGTAGCGCTGGTTCAGTCCGGTTCTGCATCGGCGCTATGTACCGCGCCGATCCACAAGAAAGCACTTATCGACGGAGCAGGTTTCTCATTCCCCGGCCATACGGAATTTCTGGGCGCCTTGGCTGGGTCCCAACGTGTTGTGATGATGCTGGCCAGTGACCAACTGCGCGTTGTACCAGCAACCATCCACATCCCGCTCTCACGCGTTCCTTGCGAGCTTACGCCCGAGCTTTTGCGGGAAACCATCGAAATCACAGCTCAGGGATTACAATCACAGTTCGGTATTGCCACCCCGCGGATAGCCGTCGCGGGCCTCAACCCGCATGCCGGTGAAGGCGGCAAGATGGGACAAGAAGAACTGGACTGGATTGCACCGCTGATCGCGGAGCTGCCCCGCAAAGAGTATACCGTAACCGGCCCGCACCCCGCGGATACATTGTTCCACGCCGCAGCGCGCGCGCGCTATGACGCCGCCATCGCCATGTATCACGATCAGGCTCTGATTCCGATCAAGACGCTGGATTTCGATCGCGGTGTGAACGTTACCCTAGGCCTTCCATTTATCCGAACCTCACCCGATCACGGGACTGCACTGGACATTGCGGGGCAAGGCCTTGCAAACCCCACCAGCCTGATCGAAGCGCTGAAACTTGCCCAGCAGATGGCACAAAGCTCTTGATCCTTCAGCAGGCTGAAAATATCCCGGCCAGAGGTAAAAATTCTCTGGCACTCTCCTATCAAACCGCGCCACGGTGATCGGATCATGAGCACTATCGACAACCTTCCTCCTCTGCGCGAGGTTATCGCCTCGCATCAACTCTCGGCTCGCAAGTCGCTGGGCCAGAACTTTTTGCTGGATCTGAACCTGACCGCCAAGATCGCGCGGCAGGCCGGAGATCTTGCGGAATGCGATGTTCTGGAAATCGGCCCCGGCCCCGGCGGGCTGACCCGTGGGCTACTTTCAGAAGGTGCGCGCAAGGTTGTTGCAGTTGAAAAAGACACCCGCTGTATCGCTGCCCTGAATGACATTGCCGCCGCCTATCCCGGCAAGCTTGAGGTCATCAACGGTGACGCGCTTGAGATTGATCCGCTTACGCATCTGACCTCTCCGATCCGTGTGGCGGCGAACCTGCCCTACAATGTCGGCACCGAGTTGCTGGTCCGCTGGCTGACCCCGCCGCAATGGCCTCCGTTCTGGCAAAGCCTGACCCTGATGTTTCAGCGCGAAGTGGCTGAACGGATCGTCGCCCAACCCGGCGGAAAAGCCTATGGTCGCTTAGCCATCCTTGCCCAATGGCGGGCCGACGCGCGCATCGCCATGTCACTGCCACCCGGCGCGTTCACCCCGCCCCCCAAGGTCTCAAGCGCCGTGGTCCACCTGATCGCCCTGTCGCAACCGCGCTATCCGGCTGATCCTGCCACACTGTCCCGCGTGGTCGCTGCCGCTTTTAATCAGCGCCGCAAAATGCTGCGAGCCTCGCTAAAGGGCGTGGCCCCGGATATCGAAGACCGCCTGATCGCCGCCGGAATCAAACCCACCGAACGTGCGGAACAAGTGCCTTTAGAAGCGTTCTGCGCATTGGCCCGCGAAGTGTCTTCCACTCAATCCTAATATTTCTGCTGTCAACTCACGGAGACAAACAGTGAACTCAAATCCACTGGCGTCGGAACTGAAAAAGAAGCTGGTTGTTGGAATTTCCGCACTAACCATCTTATGCTTTATACAGCCCCACTCCTCAAATGCCTCAGAAGTCACGCTGTTGTGCACCTTTCTCGGCGACCGTGATGGGTGGTTTGCGCAACAGACTCGCTTCATAATCGATACCGGCTCCGAAACGGCCATTGTGGATGACCAATTCATACGCCACGTAAAAAAGGGCCCAATACGGGTTCCCTATAAATCCCTGGGCTCTGACGAGTATAGGCTTAAGTGGAATCTTACGCTGCCTGTTGTGTTATCGAGAAGATATGGAACCAGAAAAGGTATGCCCCAAAATGTCCAAAAGACAATTCGGTATACCGCATTTGTTGACACCAATTCTGCGACCGCGAACATAAGATCGAATGTACCTAACGCACCAAGACCGAAAGGCATATGCAGAACGGTAAGGTGACTGACACTCCAAAGATCCGAACAAAACACTTTTTGTTTGAAGGTCGGGGCAACACATCAAAAAACCCCGGCGCAGTACCGGGGTTTTCTATTATAAATCTACTGGCTGATTTACTCTGCCGCTTCAGGCGTATCACCGTTGCCGGAGGGCGCGTCCTCAGTCGCAGCAGGTGCGGCTTTGGGCTTGCGCGCCCGAGGCCGACGGGCCGGTTTTTCTTTTTTCTCGGCCTCTTCAGGGCTTTTGCTTTCAGGCGTTTCTACAAGCCCGGATTCCGGAGCAGCTGCGTCAGCGGCAAACCCCATCACATCAGGTTGAGGTGCCTCAGCGGGATCCGACTGGCGGACGGTTTCGCGTTCCTGACGCTCGGCACGCTCACGATCTCGTTCAGCCTGGCGTTCGCGATTCTGACGCTCTTGCTCCTCACGGCGTGCATCCATTTCACGCTGAGCTTCGCTAAGCAAACGCAGGTAATGTTCGGCGTGCTGCTGAAAGTTTTCGGCAGCTACACGGTCGTTAGACAACTGAGCATCGCGTGCAAGCTGATTATATTTATCAATAATCTGTTGCGGCGTGCCACGCACTTTGCCCTCTGGGCCCGAACTGTCGAAAACTCGGTTTACGACGTTGCCGCCAGAAGGACGATTGCGGTTATTCTTTGCCCGAGAGCGGGATTTGGAAGATCTCATCTACTTTAGTCAGCCTTGTCGTTCGCTGCCGATCAGTTCGCGTCTTGCACTGCTCAAGGGCTTAGCTATGACACGATGTCGGCTTTTTTGGGCTTGGCGTCAGGGGCCCGCTGTAACAGCGTCAACCTCTCTGACTACACCTGAGTAAACACGTCCAGAGCGTGCAGACAAGAGGTTTGTCCCAATTTTTGTACCTTTTTTATATCAATCGGCGCATTTCGGCCTCAGAACGTTCCGTCATGAAGGCATTCTGGCGAAAACGACGCGGTCGCGACCATCCAGATCGGGAATGATCCGTACGTCTGTCAATCCTGCTGCGTCGAACAAAGATGCGACGCTTTGCCCTTGCTCGGGTCCGATTTCGACAAGTAACCGACCATGGGGCAATAGAAAATCCGGGGCGGCGGCAGCAATCCTGCGGTAGGCCCCCAAGCCGTCACCTTCGTCTGTCAATGCCATCCGCGGCTCATGGTCCCGCACTTCAGGTGCCAGGGTGTCCATTTCCGGAAGGGAAATATAGGGCGGGTTTGAAACAATCAGGTCAAATTTAGCTTCAATGTCTCCAAACCAATCGGATTGCTTAATTTCGATCCGGTTCTGAACATCGTGTTGCACGGCATTTGCACTGGCCTGTAGGCAGGCCGCCTCACTCAGATCCACACCAATACCCGATGCACTGGTGCGTTCGGACAGCAATGTGATCAGGATGCACCCCGATCCAACCCCCAGATCGAGGACATAGTCAAAGGGTTCGCTCAGCGCGGCCTCGATCAGAACCTCTGTTTCCGGGCGTGGATCCAGCACGTCCCGGCTAACTTTGAACCGACGGCCGTAAAACTCACGTTCCCCCAACAGATGAGAAACGGGCACACGAATGGCCCGAAGCGAGATCAGTTGCTCGTATCGCTCAGCAATATCCGGTAAAAGCTCTTCGGGTGTAATCAGTGTCACGCGACTTGCTTCGATCCGGGCGGCGTGGGCGAGTAGAACCCGAGCATCCCGCGCCGGATCAGCCACACCAGCCGCACGCAATCTTGCCGTAGCAGCCACCATGGCCTGAGCCGCTGTCTGGCCGCCGGTCATTGCGCCATCTCGGCCAGGAGACGCGCCTGATCATCCGCGGTCAATGCGTCGATTACCTCATCCAGATCGCCCTGCATCACCTGATCCAACTTATACAGCGTCAGATTGATCCTGTGGTCCGTCATGCGGCCTTGCGGGAAATTATAGGTCCTGATCCGTTCCGACCGGTCGCCAGACCCGACCTGGTTCGCCCGATCTGCCGAGCGTTCGCTGTCAATCCGCTGACGCTCCTGATCATAGAGTCGAGTCTTCAGAACCTGCATCGCGATCTCGCGATTGCGGTGTTGAGATTTCTCGGAGCTGGTCACCACAAGCCCGGTGGGCAAGTGTGTAATCCGCACGGCCGAATCGGTGGTGTTCACGTGCTGCCCACCCGCACCTGAGCTGCGCATCGTGTCGATACGGATATCATTGGCGTCGATCTGAATATCGACATCCTCGGCCTCGGGCAGAACCGCCACGGTCGCTGCCGATGTATGAATGCGCCCGCCACTTTCGGTTTCTGGCACCCGCTGCACCCGGTGAACACCGGATTCGTATTTCAAACGGGCAAAGACGTTGTCGCCCTTAATATGGGCAACCACCTCTTTGATGCCGCCCAGATCCGACGCCTGCTCTTCGAGGATCTCGAATTTCCAGCCGCGCGCTTCGGAATACCGCTGATACATGCGCAGCAGATCGCCCGCAAAAAGCGCAGCCTCATCACCGCCGGTTCCAGGGCGGATTTCCAACATGGCCGGACGCGCATCAGCGGCATCCCTAGGCAACAAGGCCAGTTGCAGGGCGTTTTCGGCACCGGGGATTTGGGCCTGCAGGTTGGGGATTTCCTCTTCGGCCAGCTCCCTCATATCGGGATCGGCCAACATCGCCTCGGCCTCGGCAAGGTCAGTGACCAGCTGGCGCCATGCCATGATCTGATCGACCACCGGCTTGAGGTCCGAATATTCCTTGGCCAGCACAGCAATATCGCCGCCCAAAGCACCATCTGCCATGGCTGCTTCGAGGTATTGGAATCGCTGAGTTATCTGTTCAAGGCGTTCTTCGGGGATCATCCGGGCGGTGTCTCTTAATCCGGGGCTATGGTCAAGGGCTGTCCGTATGCTAAGCTGCCCCGCATGAGACGGTTGGTTCTGGTTCTATCGCTTTTTGCGACGCCCGTGATGGCCGATGTCGTCGGTCCCGGCGGCAAGGTACAGGACTGCTATTGCACTGACAAATCCGGGTCACGCGTTGAATTGGGCGAGATGATCTGCCTGCAAGTCGACGGTCGCATTTTCACTGCACAATGTCAGATGTCGCTGAACGTTCCGATGTGGCGCGAGGTACAGGAAGGATGCCTGTCCTCAGGGCTGCATCCGCGCGAGCCAGCCATCAACACGGTTTCGGTTTACCCCAAAATCTGAGCGTCCAAAGCGCAACCTGCCATAGATGCGCAGTGTATCGCCGTTCTGCTGGGCGGTTGTGTAATCTGGAAAACCTATCACTTTTGTTCGGGTGATATAGGTGACCATCCCTTCATCAACTGACCCGGCCAGAACCTTTGTACGCGGAGCGGACGCCGCGATTTCGTTCAACTGCGTCAGCCCGTCCGGCCCCGTTTCAAGTACTCGCACGACGCCACCACGGAGGTCTCTGTTCGCGTCGCCGACAGGGGCATTGTGCCAGATGGCGGGATCAGACGGCGCAAGCCGTATATACGCCCCCACAAGGACAATCAGACCCGCAATCAGCCACAGCGCCATTTTCATCTTTTCCACTCTGTTAGATTGCGGGACCATATGCAATTCCGCATAGCAAACAAGAGACTGCCGTGATCCCTACCGTGACGTCACGCCTGGCAATATGCACAGCAGTTCAAACAGCAGATTGGCAGCGGTCAGCGCCGTATTGCCAGAGGGATCATACGGCGGAGAAACCTCGACCAGATCACACCCAACCACATTTGTCCCGCCCAGGGCATGGATCAGTTGCAGCGCCTGCGGTGTGGTTAACCCGGCGATCTCGGGCGTGCCGGTTCCGGGGGCGAAAGACGGGTCCAGACTGTCAATGTCATAGGTGATATAGACCGGATGATCCCCGATCTCATTGCGTATCTGCGCGCCCATGACCGTCAGGTTCTGCTGCCAAAGCTCCCATGCGGGGTATTGGCGAAAGCCCCACCCTTTGGCCTCGGTAAAGTCCGATGCCGCATAGCCAGAGCCTCGGATGCCGATCTGAAAGGTTTTGTCCGGCACGATCAGCCCTTCTTCATAGGCGCGCCGGAAAACGGTGCCGTGGGTTTCCTTTTCGCCAAACATCTCATCATTTACATCCGCATGGGCATCCACATGGACCAGCGCCACAGGCCCGTGTTTCGCAGCTATAGCCCGCAGGATCGGCAAGGTGATCGAGTGATCGCCCCCCATCGCCACAGGTGTCACACCCTGCGCCAGAATCGCGTCATAGCTCTCCTTGATGATCCTCAGACTGTCGGACAGCGAAAAGGTGTTGATCGCCAGATCTCCGATATCCGCGATTTGCAAGCTGTCGAAGGGGGCCGCAAAGGTGGCCATATTGTAAGGCCGCAGCATCGCACTTTCGCTGCGGATCTGTTTCGGTCCGAACCGTGTCCCCGACCGCCAAGAGGTGCCGATATCCATCGGTATGCCTATTACGGCCACATCCAATCCGGCCAACGTATCCGCCTGCGGCAGGCGCATAAACGTGTTTGGGCCGGAAAAACGCGCCAGATCGTTACCGCTGATTGGTTGGTTGAATTGTGTCATGCCGTTATGTCTTCCGTCCTGCCCTGCTGCTAACCTGATACCGGAAAGATGGCTAACCAAAGGTTAAGGCTTCAGCTTGTTCCATCCCAGCAGGCAAATGATTTGGGTCGCCACATGTGCGCCTGCAATCGCTGTCGCACCTGAGGTGTCATAGGGCGGCGAAACCTCGACCACGTCCCCGCCTTTGATGTTAATCCCAGCAATGTCGCGCAGGATGATCTGGGCCTGAATCGAACTCAGTCCACCCCAGACCGGCGTTCCCGTGCCAGGCGCAAAGGCCGGGTCCAGACCGTCGATATCGAAGCTCAGGTAAACAGGGTTGTCACCAAGAATGCCTTTGATCTTTTGCGCCACGGCGGCGGGACCGGACTCATACACCTCCCGAGCGTCAATGATGTTGACCCCCAAAGTATCTTCGTTCGTCGTACGAATACCCACTTGAACGGAACGCTTAGGGTCCACTATCCCTGATTTGACCGCCTTGTAGAACATGGTCCCATGATCCACGCGGGACATGTCGTCGTCAGCCCATGTATCCGTATGCGCATCAAATTGCAGCAAGGACATCGGCCCGTATTTCTCGGCATAGGCCTTCAGGATCGGAAAGCTGATATAGTGGTCCCCACCAAGCGTCACCGAGGCCACGTCAGCGTTGAGAATTGTGCGAATGTGGTCCGTCAATGTGTCCGGAAAGGCAGGTATATTGGCGTAGTCATAAGCCATGTCCCCATAATCCACGATTGCCAATTCGCTTAGCGCATCAAACGGCCAGCCATAAGGCTCATCCGGGGATTGCAACGTGCTGGCCTCGCGGATGGCGCGTGGCCCAAGACGCGTACCGGGGCGGTTCGTCACCGCCTGATCAAATGGCACGCCGGTTACGGCGATATCAATCCCGGTCAGATCCTTGGTATACAAGCGGCGCAAAAATGACATCGCCCCCCCGAAAGTATTCTCGTACGAGACGCCTTTCAGTTCAGGATTGGTAAACGCCTCGTCGACGAAATTCTTTGAATCTTCCAGTGCCATGTCTTTCTCCTGTCAGCCCAAAGGCTGGGCCTTTTCGACGATCCGCGCAAAGAAAGACGCCCCAACCGGCGCGATGTCGTCGTTGAAGTTGTATTTCGGATGATGCAGTCCGGCCCCCTCGCCTTGCCCCAGAAACAGGTAAGCGCCGGGGCGCGACTGCAGCATGTATGAAAAATCCTCGGCCCCCATCATCGCGTCGACATTGGTCATCACGCGATCTGCACCGGCAACATCACGCGCGATTTCTGCGGCAAAACCAGTCTTGTCGGCGTCATTGATTGTTGCAGGATAGTTGACCTCATAGTCCAGCCGCGCTTCGACACCATAGGATTGGGCTTGTCCTTGTACGATCTGTTCCATCCGCTCCATCACCATTTTCTGCACAGTCGGATCAAAAGTGCGCACAGTGCCGTTGATAAAGGCGGTATCGGGGATCACGTTGTTCACGGTGCCTGTATGGATTTGCGTGACCGAGATCACCAGACTGTCCAAAGCATAGTTGTTACGACTGACGATGGTCTGAATCGCCTGGGCGATACCGCAGGCCGCCATCACCGGATCCCGGGTTTCATGCGGCATGGCACCATGGCCACCAAGGCCCTGAATGTGAACTTCGAACGTATCAACAGCAGCCATGATCGGCCCGGGGGTTGTCTGAAAGGATCCTTCGGGAATTCCAGGCGCATTGTGCAATGCATAGATTTCGGAAATGTCAAACCTGTCCATGATCCCTTCTTCGACCATGACGCCCGCGCCACCACCCTCTTCTTCGGCCGGTTGAAAGATCAGCGCCACGCGTCCACGGAAATTTCGGGTTTCCGCCAGATAGCGCGCTGCGCCCAACAGCATCGTGGTGTGCCCGTCATGACCGCAGGCATGCATGTTTCCGGGCTTGGTTGATTGGTACGCGACTCCTGTTTCCTCTGGGATAGGCAGAGCGTCCATATCAGCGCGCAGACCGATCGTCGGCCCCTCACCCTGGCCATTGATGATCGCAACGATCCCAGTGGTGGCGATCCCTTGGTGCACCTCATCCACATCGAACTCACGGAGTCGATCAGCGACAAAGGCCGCGGTTTCGTGGCATTCGAATGCAAGCTCGGGGATCGTATGCAGATGTTGGCGCCATGCGGCCATATCGGCAGAGAAATCGGCAATTCGGTTGACGACGGGCATCTGGGGTGGACTCCTGATCGTGACTGCGGAATGGATGCATCTGACACCGGAACGAAAGGGTTCGCAATGGCCGAAAATCCTCTGATCCATGACAGCGATGCTGGCATCGAACGCTTGTTAGAGATCATGCGCCGACTGCGCGACCCTCAAACCGGCTGCCCATGGGATATCGAGCAGGATTTCGGCACGGTCGCTCCTTATACGATCGAAGAGGCTTATGAGGTCGCTGATGCCATCGAACGTGAGGCTTATGATGAGCTGAAGGGCGAACTTGGGGATCTGCTGTTCCAGTCTGTCTTTCATGCACAAATGGCCGAAGAAGCCGGGCATTTCACCTTTCAGGACGTGGTGCGCACTATGTCGGACAAGATGGTCGCCCGGCACCCGCATGTCTTTGGCAACGAATCCCGCGACAAATCGGCAGAGCAGCAAACACTGGACTGGGAAGCCATCAAAGCAGCCGAACGTGCTGGTAAAGAACAACAAGGCGCGTTGGACGGTGTCGCCGCCAACCTGCCCGCCCTGCTGCGTGCTCTCAAATTGCAGAAACGTGCCGCCCGTGTTGGATTCGACTGGCCCGATGCCAGCCATGTGCTGGCCAAGATTACCGAAGAGGCTGCCGAGCTGGAAGAGGCACGCGACCGCATGGATGCGGATGCGTTAGAGGATGAGTTCGGCGATCTGCTATTCGTTATGGTCAATCTGGGCCGCCATCTTGGGGTCGAGCCCGAGACCGCCCTGCGTCGGACCAACGCCAAGTTCACCCGCCGGTTCGAGCAGGTCGAGTCGCGCCTGGCTGCACGGGGAAAAAACCCAACAGAAAGCACGCTGGAAGAGATGGACGCGCTTTGGGACGAGGTAAAGATCGAGGAACATCGGGCCAATGGCAAACTCCCGCCGGCAAAGGCCGAGGCCGGAACGTAAAACCGCTAGACAAGCTCTCGGACACTTGCGAGTGTCCCACCTTCACGACCTCCGGAGACGATCATGCCCGCTCGCAAAATCATTATAGACACCGATCCGGGACAGGACGATGCCGTCGCCATTCTGCTGGCGCTTGCCAGCCCCGACGAAATTGAGGTTTTGGGCATTACCGCAGTCGCTGGCAACGTACCCTTAGAGCTGACAGCCAAAAACGCGCGTATTGTCTGTGAACTGGCTGGCCATACCCAGACCCCCGTCTATGCCGGATGCGACCGCCCGTTAGAGCGCCCCCTGATCACAGCAGAGCATGTGCATGGCAAAACTGGCTTGGATGGGCCGATTCTGCCGGATCCGCAGATGCCGCTGTCAGAAGGGCATGCCGTCGATTTCATCATCGACACGTTGCGCGCGCATGAACCAGGCTCCGTTACGCTCTGTCCCCTTGGGCCATTGACCAACATCGCCACAGCGTTCCGCAAAGCGCCTGACATCGTGGACCGGGTTCAAGAGATCGTTTTGATGGGAGGGGCATATTTCGAAGTTGGAAACATCACCCCAACCGCCGAATTTAACATTTACGTCGATCCAGAAGCCGCTGATATTGTGTTCAAATCTGGACGTCCCATTGTGGTGATGTCGCTTGATGTCACGCATAAGGCTCTGGTGACCAAGACGCGTAACGATGCCTTCCGTGCAATTGGAAACAAGGCCGGTGTTGCGGTGGCCGAGATGACCGATTTCTTTGAACGTTTCGACAAGAACAAATACGGCTCGGAAGGTGCTCCGCTACACGACCCTTGCGTGACTGCCTATCTTATCAAGCCCGAACTGTTTACCGGGCGGCTGGTGAATGTCGAGGTCGAGACCCAATCAGAGCTGACCCTGGGCATGACTGTTGCCGATTGGTGGGGTGTTACCGACAGAAAACCCAACGCCCTGTTCATCGGAGAAATTGACGCTGGCGGGTTTTTTGATCTGCTCACGGATCGGCTGGCCCGACTATGAGCGCCGCACTTCGCCTTGCCCGCCCCGAGGATCTGGAACGTCTGGTTGGTCTGGTCGCCGCCTTTCACGCCGAAGAAGGCATTACCCAGGATGCCGATCAGACGCGCAATGCGCTTGCCCCTCTTCTAGAGGGAATACCTTTTGGGTGCATCTACCTGATTGGCCCCGGTCGCGCACCCTTGGGCTATGTCATCCTGACCTTTGGGTGGTCGGTTGAATTCGGCGGCATGGATGGATTCGTGGATGAGATCTATATTCGTCCTGCCGTGCGAGGGCGCGGAATTGCGTCTGAAGTCTTGCTGGATTTGCCCAAGGCGTTGGCGAGCGCGGGGCTCACAGCCTTGCATCTTGAAGTCGATCGTACAAACGAGACGGCACAGAAACTGTATCTACGCACAGGTTTCAAGCCTCGTGACCGCTATATGCTGATGAGCAAAACCCTTTGATCCATTTCTGTGTGGCTGAACAACAAGGCCACCCGCGAAAGATTGACAGGCCCTACCGGGCCTCACCGCGACGGATGTAAACCGGAGCTTCAAGGTTTGCCACCGGATCGTCAGGGGACACTGCCGTACCAGTGATCGGATATGTTCCAGGCTCTGAGCAAGCAACCAGAAATACAGTGCTGAGTGCAGACGCTACCAGAAGAAGTTTCGAACCATTCATAGTGTTCCCCTTATCTGTTATTTCAATATGATACGAATGCGCACTACAGAACAAAAAGGAAAAAGTTCACACATAAGGATCGCCAGCGCAGGGCCCCTATATAAGTCATTAATATATCTAGATAATACTATTCATAACCTCCCAAGTTTCTTCTGACCCAATCATGCTAAAGTGCCGATTTGAGATTTAGACATGGGCAAAACCTACAATCCAACACAAAAAAGCCCGGCCCATTTCCACAGGCCAGGCAATCAAAATTCAGGCTTACAGGTTTCAGCGCTTGAGGATTGAGGCCCCTGCGTATTCGGCAATCTCACCCAGAGATTCTTCGATACGGATCAGTTGATTATACTTGGCTAACCGATCTGACCGTGCCAGTGATCCGGTTTTGATCTGACCGCAATTCGTGGCTACTGCCAGATCGGCAATCGTGGCATCTTCGGTCTCGCCCGAGCGGTGCGACATCACATTGGTATAGCGTGCGCGATGGGCCATATCGACGGCGCGCAGCGTCTCGGTCAGCGATCCGATCTGGTTCACCTTGACCAGCATCGAGTTAGCACAGCCGCGTTCAATCCCTTCCGCCAGTCGCGTGGGGTTGGTGACGAACAGATCGTCGCCCACCAGTTGCACCTTGTCGCCGATGGAGTCGGTCAGGGCCTTCCAGCCGTCCCAATCATCCTCAGACATGCCGTCTTCGATTGAGATGATCGGATAGTCTTTGACCAGAGCGGCCAGATAGTCGGCATTTTCTTCCGAGGTCAGGCTCTTGCCCTCACCGGACAGGACGTATTTGCCGTCTTTGTAATACTCGGTCGCGGCGCAGTCCAAAGCCAGATGGATTTCCTCACCCGGCTTGTAGCCCGCCTTTTCGATGGATTTCAGAATGAAATCCAGTGCCTCGCGCGTGCTGGCGATGTTGGGGGCAAAGCCGCCCTCGTCGCCGACACCTGTGGCAAGACCTGCCGACGACAGCTCTTTCTTCAGAGTGTGGAACACCTCGGACCCCATGCGCACCGCGTCGCGGATATTCGCGGCCGAGGTCGGCATGATCATAAATTCCTGAATGTCGATCGGGTTATCGGCATGTTCGCCACCGTTGATGATGTTCATCATCGGCACGGGCAGGATACGGGCCGAGGTGCCGCCGACATAACGAAACAGCGGCTGTGTGGTGAAATCCGCTGCCGCCTTGGCCGTTGCCAGCGAAACGCCCAGGATGGCGTTTGCGCCCAGACGGCCTTTGTTCTCGGTGCCGTCCAGCTCGATCATAGTCTGGTCGATCGCCACCTGCTCGGTCGCGTCGAACCCAACCAGTTCTTCGGCGATCTCACCATTTACGGCGGCAACCGCTTCGAGCACGCCCTTGCCCATATAGCGCGATTTGTCACCATCACGCTTTTCGACCGCCTCATAGGCGCCGGTCGAGGCACCCGACGGGACGGCGGCACGGCCCATGGTGCCGTCTTCCAGGATCACGTCCACTTCGACGGTCGGGTTGCCCCGGCTGTCCAGAATTTCGCGTGCATGGATGTCGATGATGGTGCTCATGAGGCCCGTCCCTGTGGCTGCAATCAGTTGCCAGCCTCATATCAGCATAGGGCAAAAAGTAAACCACTCATGTTATCGCTAACACTGATCTGAGAGCCTGTTTGCGCAAACCTGCGACGATCCGTCAGGCCGCAAGAGCCAGTGACCGCGCCAGGCGTCGTTCGCGCAGGAAGGTATAGAGCCCCGACCCCAGGATCAGCGATGCACCGGCAACCGTCATCATATCCGGGCGTTCCCCGAACATCAGCATTCCGGCCGCGATAGAAAACACCAGCCGGGTGTATCGGAACGGGGTCAGGGCCGAGGCATCGCCAATCCGCATTGCACTGACAATCCCGTAATACCCCAGAACACCAAATCCAATCGCGCCCAGAAACGGCCCGATTTCCGACTGGCTCATGGCTACGACCGGCTGGCCAGCCATTGAGATCAGCACCAGACCGGCAAGCGTCACCGCGCCGTAAGCCTGCATCGCCACCACGGCTGAGGCCACACGTGCGTCCAGTCTGCGCGTGATCAGATCGCGGGCGGCAATGGCCACAACGCTGGCCACCACAAACAAGGTTTCCGGCTGGAAACCGTCCAGACCGGGACGGATGATCATAAGGACACCGATGAACCCGACGCCAATCGCGCTCCACCGTCGCCAACCTACCTGCTCACCTAGAAACAGCGCGGCCCCCATGGTCACGACCAAGGGCATGGCCTGAAACACCGCCGCAACCGTCGACAAATCGACCAGAGACAGCGCGGTCACAAACGCCACGGCTCCCAGCCCTTCGCAGAGCGCGCGGATCAGGGGCAAGGTCTGCCATGCGGCGACATCAAAGATGTGCTTGCGTGTGAACAGGGCCATCGCTGCGAAAACCAAACCACAGGCAAGGCCCAGAATGACCATGATCTGTCCTGTTGGCACTGTGACCGACAGATGTTTGATGAACATATCTTCAAGTGCAAAGGCCGCCATTGCGCCGACGACCAGCAAAATGCCGTTCACGTTGTTCATAGTTTTGTCCGTAGAATATTGCGGCGCGTTCAGCCGGTCATATCCAAGCAAAAGCCGATGCCGGGCGGTCAGGCAAGCAATATCCGCCTGGGAATCATGAATTCCCGTGCGCAGGCCGTTCGTTTTTTGTGATGGATCAGTCGTGGTCCAGCGGAACGCCGTACAGTTCCAGCCGGTGCCCTTTCAGCTTGTAGCCCAGCTTAGCTGCAATCTTTTCCTGTAGCGCTTCGATCTCAGGGTCTACAAATTCGATGACTTCACCTGACTGCATGTCGATCAAGTGATCATGATGGTCCCGTTCGGCATCCTCGTACCGCGCGCGACCATCACCGAATTCCAGACGCTCTAGAATCCCGGCCTCTTCGAACAGTTTGACGGTCCGATAGACCGTGGCAATGGAAATACCAGAATCAACCTGCGAGGCGCGCGAATAGAGCTCTTCGACATCGGGATGATCATCGCTTTGTTGCAGCACCTGTGCAATCGTGCGGCGCTGTCCTGTCATACGCAGGCCTTTGGCTTCGCAGCGGGCGATGATCGTGTCGGACATTGGAACCCTCGGCATATATTCGGTTCTCTGTATTAAACCGTATGCGTGATCGGCGCTACAGGGGATTTACCGGCTAAGCTACAAGCCGTAGATCGGCCCAGATTGGCAAGTGATCCGAGGCGATGTGCGCGGGTCGCACCGAATGCACGCCATGCAAAACAGCCTCAAGCCCCGCGCCGAGCGCGATCCGATCCAGCGCGCCCAGCGGCTGTGCCGCTGGAAAGCTGGGGAATGGTGGAAGAAAGTGCATATCCGGGGCCAGGTGATCCAGAACCGGCTGTCGGGACCATTCATTGAAATCCCCAGCCCAGACAGTTGGCAAATCCTCAAGATTCGCATCGCACCGTCTGAGGTGGGTGATTTGCTGACGGCGTGAGGCGGGTAAGAGCCCCAGATGCATGCCCATCACCCGAAGCGGACCGATTGGTGTGTCAAACTCAACCCTGACAGCTCCACGCGGTTCCAACCCCGGTAATTCGTGATGCCCGGTCTGCCGGACACGGATCGCATCACCCCGCCAGATCACTGCATTCCCATGCCACCCCAAGCTGCCAGCCCCACCCAAATCAACGATCTGCCATCCCGCTTCGTCCAGCATGAAATGCGGCAGGGCCGCAGGGCGCGGAGGCAATCGTTTGTCGGCCTCTTGCAAGACGACAATATCTGCCTGCAGGCTTTCGATGACCTGAAGAATCCTCTGGGGCTGTCGACGCAGATCCAGTCCGACACATTTCTGAATATTATAGCTGGCGATGCGCAGGATTGCGGTCTGAGACATGGGTTCCTGAAAGTCCGTTTGAGATCGCAGGATTGCGCTGCTCATCGTTGATTGCAAGCCGGCTTCACCAAAGCAAGCGCATGGCGAAACACCGACGTAGCTGACTGCGAAAACAGGTGTGAGGAACTCATGTACCGCAGAAGGTCGCCTGAACAACCTCATCCTGTGCCGGTGGCCGTGTCAGATCCAAAGCGCCGGGTTGATCCTCATAGGGCCGGGACAGCACATTGTTCAGCCGGTGGAATGGGTCAAAATCCCCCTGCACCGCCGCCTGGATCATCTGTTCGACCCGGTGGTTGCGCGGGATAAAGGCCGGATTGGCCTTGTTAATCACCTCAGCAGGGTTTTTTTCACGAGACAGCCGCGACCGCCAACCGTCTGCCCATTGATCAAATGCCTGCGGATCGGTGAATTGATCCCGCTCCTGACCGCCGCCCAGCGCCCGGAAGGTATTGGTGAAATCCGCCTGGTTCTGCGCCATGCGTTTAAGCAAGTCCGAGATCATCTCAAAATCGCCGTCTTCTTGCATCTCAAGACCGATCTTTGCCCGGAACTTTGTAAGCCAGTGCTGCTGTATCAGGTCGGGCATCGCATGGACGATCTCGGTAGCCTCAGCAACGGCGGCCTCTTTATCCTCGAACTGCTGGATCAGCGCGGTCGCCAGCTGCGCTGCATTCCAAACGGCGATTTCGGGCTGGTTGGAATAGGCATAGCGACCCATGCGGTCGATCGAACTGTAGACGGTATTGGGATGATAGTTATCCATGAAGGCGCAAGGGCCGTAATCAATGGTTTCGCCTGAGATCGAGCAGTTGTCAGTATTCATCACCCCATGGATGAATCCCACACTCATCCATGCGGCAATCAACTGCGATTGTGGGTCGACAACAGCGCGCAAAAGACCCATCGGGCCGTCGGCCTGCGGGTAATGTCGCTGGATGGCATAATCTGTCAGTCGACGCAGACTGTCCAATTGTCCACGCGCGGCGAAGATCTGAAAGCTACCTACGCGCAGGTGGCTTTGTGCGACACGGGTCAGGATCGCACCAGGCATTGGACCTTCTCGAAAAATGGCCTCGCCAGTCTCAACGGCGGCCAGCGCCCTTGTGGTCGGGATGCCCAGTGCGTGCATCGCCTCGGACACCACATACTCGCGCAGCACCGGACCCAGCCATGCACGTCCGTCACCCTGTCGGGAAAACGGCGTCGGGCCTGATCCCTTCAACTGGATATCCCGTCGAACGCCATCCGTCCCAACTGTCTCGCCCAGCAAAACCGCGCGCCCGTCCCCAAGCTGGGGGTTATAATTTCCGAACTGATGCCCTGAATAGAGCTGTGCAATCGGTTCTGCCCCCTCTGGCAGGGCGTTGCCGGAAAAGGCCTCGGCCATTTCATGCACCTCGCCGGGCGTGATTCTCAGAATCTGCGCAAGATCGGAGTTGAAAGCAATCAAGCGAGGCGCACGAACCGGCACCGGCGCTTGCCGCGCATAAAAGCTGTTTGGCAAACGGGCGTAACTGTTGTCGAAGGGGATCATCAGAGTCATGTTCCAAACATATTCCTGATCGGGACGAATACCATAGCGGATCGTCCAATCCCGTGCATAATCGCCCTGAAACGACCGAGGCCCCATGACCGCACAAGAGATCATTCAACATCTGAATCTGCAACGCCACCCCGAAGGCGGCTGGTTCCGTGAAACCTGGCGCGCTGATAACCACGGCCGCGCCACCGGGACCTGTATCTATTTTCTGCTGGCCCAGGGCGAGGCCAGCCATTGGCACCGCGTCGATGCGACCGAGATCTGGCTGTATCACGCGGGGGCACCCTTGGTGCTGTCGCTCAGCGCAACCGAAACTGGCCCGGCGACCGACCACATGCTGACCCCGGACCTGTCGCAAGGCGCACCACAACTGATCGTGCCCAAGGATCACTGGCAGGCCGCGCGCAGCACCGGGGCCTACACGCTGGTCTCTTGCACCGTGTCCCCGGGGTTTGAGTTTGACGGGTTCGAGCTCGCCGCTCCAGGGTTCGACATCCCCCGAGGCTGACCGATGGATCACCGCGCCCTCATCGCATCACTCCCGGCCGAGGCCAAAGACCGGCTGCAGATGCGGTCTGACGCGGCGGGTCTGAGGCACTTGGTGCTGTATCTATTGGTGCTGAGCGCAACGAGTACAGGCATAGCACTGCAAATCCCGCTCTGGCCGCTGCTGATCCTGCCGCAAGGCGTGCTGCTGGTGTTTCTGTTCACCCTCAGCCATGAATGCACCCATAAAACGCCGTTTCGGACTGGCTGGATGAATGATGCGGTCGGGCATCTGGCCTCACTCCCGATCGCCCTGCCCTTTACCTGGTTTCGATACTTTCACCTCGCGCATCACAAATGGACCAACCACCCGGACAAAGACCCCGAACTGGGGGGCAAACTGCGGCCCGACAGCTGGCCCAGCCTGCTGATCTATCTGAGTGGTTGGCCTTATTGGTCTGGGATGACGAGCGTTCTGATCAGTAACGCAATGGGCCGGATCGAGGCGCCCTATTTGCCGCATCGCCAACATAAGGCCATGCGGATTGAGGCCCGTGTCCTGCTGGCCATTTACGCGCTTGCAGGGGCAAGCCTGCTGGTGTCTCCTTTGGTGGTCAGCTTATGGCTGTTGCCGGTCTTGGTGGCACAGCCCGTTCTTCGGCTGTACCTGCTTGCGGAACACGGCCTCTGCCCGCCGGTGGCGAATATGCTTGAAAACTCGCGCACTACGTTCACCAACCGATTGGTCCGATTTCTGGCCTGGAACATGCCCTATCACGCAGAACACCACGCCTTTCCAAACGTGCCGTTTCACCAGCTGCCAACGCTGCATGACTGGACCAAAGCACATCTGAAATCGACTTCTGAGGGGTATTCAGAATTTACGTCAGACTACGTTCGCTCGATGGAACGCTGACCATCCCGCCCCCGACCAGCGCCTTGACCCCTGTGGTGCCGGGGCAAGAGGTCGGCAGCCCGCGCGCGACACGGACAGCAAGATAGGCAAAGGCCTGTGCTTCCAGCATATCTCCATCCAGACCAACCGCTTCGACCGGCTCCACCGGACAATCCAGCGAAACGCGCAGCATCTCCATCAGGACCGGGTTATGCCGTCCCCCTCCTGTCACCAACACACGCGACGGCGGTTCCGGGCAATGCTCGATCCCTTGCGCAACTCCGGCGGCGCACATGCCGGTAAGCGTGGCAACCGCATCAGCGTCAGAGAGTTCCTGCACCAGGCGGATCATCTCGGCAAAGTCGTTCCGGTCCAGTGATTTTGGCGGCATCCTGTTAAAGAAGGGCTCTGCCAGAAACAACTCAAGCGCCCCGGCCTCGACCCTGCCGCCGCGCGCAATCGCGCCGTCGCGATCCATGGGCAGACCCAGACGTTCCTGCATCAGATCATCAACCGGTGCGTTGGCCGGACCGGTGTCAAAAGCCAACAGCGCACCTGGTATCTCAGGGCCATCAAACCTGGGATCTGCATAGGTCAGGTTCCCGACCCCGCCCAGGTTCAGAAAACAAAGCGGTTGGTTGGCCTCAATCCACTTGGCACAGGCAAAGTGGTAAAAGGGCGCAAGCGGAGCGCCCTCGCCCCCCATCGCCACATCATCGCTGCGGAAATCCCAAACGACGGGGACACCCAAGGCCTGCGTCAGCCCATCGCCGTCACCCACCTGCAACGTACCGCGCCCGCTTGGTTCATGCGCTAGGGTCTGACCGTGAAATCCGATCAGGTCAATCTCATCGAAGTCGGCCAGTATTTCGGCATGGGCAAGCGTGACCAATTCCGCCGCGGTATCCACATCATGGCCATGCCACTGCCCCAATGCAGCACGAAGCGTTTTCCGCTCTGCATCTGAATAGGCGCGGTATCCGGTGGGCCCAAAGCCAAGAATTCTGTAACCGTCCGTTTTGATCACCGCCGCGTCCACGCCATCCAGCGAGGTCCCCGACATTGCACCCAATGCAGTCAATACGCCTGATTTGCTAATTGCCCGACCCACGCCAGCCCTCTTTCGCCTGTTCGCGCCCGTTCTGTCGTCGCGTTGCCCACAACCTGCACGTTAACGCAAACCCAAGGCAAGCCAGATCACATAAGCCGCGTGTTTTTCTTGGATAAGGTGCCTTTTCCTTGTCATCCCCACCGCCTATACACTGCCCCGCAACATTAACCCAAAGGGCACGATATGACCTACCACCCCAAATCGGATTTCATCGCCACGATGATCGAGCGCGGCTTTCTGGCTGACTGCACCGATTATCAGGGCCTTGACGAGGCGCTGATCAGCGGGTGTCAGTCGGCGTATATCGGGTTTGATGCAACAGCAAAGTCCCTACATGTGGGCAGCCTGATCCAGATCATGATGCTTCGCTGGTTCCAGAAAACAGGTCATAAGCCGATCACCCTGATGGGCGGCGGCACCACGAAGGTGGGCGATCCGTCCTTCCGGTCAGATGAGCGTCCCCTGCTGGGCCCGGACCAGATCAACGCCAATATCGCAGGCATCAGAAAGGTGTTTGCCGCCTATATCGACTATGATAGCGGCGCAGAAAACGCAGCACTGATGCTGAACAACGAAGAGTGGCTGGACGACCTAAATTACCTCGACTTCCTGCGCGACATCGGCCGGCATTTCTCGGTCAACCGGATGTTGGCCTTTGAATCGGTGAAATCCCGGCTGGACCGCGAGCAATCGCTGTCCTTCCTCGAATTCAATTACATGATCCTGCAGGCCTATGACTTCCTTGAACTGAACCGTCGCTATGGCTGTGTCCTACAGCTTGGCGGTAGCGATCAGTGGGGCAATATCGTCAACGGTATCGACCTGACCCGTCGCGTGTTGGATAACGAGATTTATGGCCTGACCTCACCCTTGCTGACCACCAGCGATGGCAAGAAGATGGGCAAATCGCAAGACGGTGCAGTCTGGCTGAATGCCGAGATGCGCTCACCCTATGAGTTCTGGCAGTTCTGGCGCAACACCACCGACGCGGATGTTGGGCGGTTCCTTAAGCTGTACACCGAACTGCCTGTGGATGAGTGTGACCGCCTTGGCGCATTGCAGGGGTCCGAGATCAACGAGGCCAAGATCCGCCTGGCAAACGAGGTCACCTCCTTGCTGCACGGGACCGAGGCTGCGGCAAATGCCGAGGCCACCGCTCGCGAAGTGTTCGAAAAAGGTGGCGTCGGGGACGATCTGCCGACCCTAACGGTCGGCGAAGCAGACTTGCCGATATCCATCGTGCAACTGATCGTACAGTCTGGCCTGGCGAAATCTGGCAAAGAGGCCAAGCGCCTGATTGCAGAAAACGGCGCCAAACTGGACGACGCTTCATTAACAGACGCGGGACTGATGATCGACGCAGGCGCCTTGTCCTCGCCCATCAAACTGAGTGCGGGCAAGAAGAGGCACGCGCTGGTTCAGTTGGGATAACTAAGACCTCTGAAAGAAAAACGGCCACCTAATTGGGTGGCCGTTTCTGTTTCGGCATGAGCAAATCCGTCACTTGTAGGCTTATCGCTTGCCCCCTTTGCCTCCGCCGTTTCCATGGCCGCCGCCGCCATTGCCGTGGCCTCCGCCGTGGCCGTTGTTACCTCCACCGTTTCCGGTGCCGGGGCCAGAGCCGCCATTATTGCCCCCGCCATTGCCAGGGTTCCCAGCGTTTCCATTGCCATTTCCGGGGCCGTTACCGCCTTTACCCGGACCATTGCCTCCTTTGCCGGGACCATTGCCATTTCCAGGTTTGCCGGGGCCATCGCCACCACCATTGCCGGGATCATCACCTGGGTTGTCGTCACCGGGATCATCCCCGCCACCGTTGCCCGGATCATCGCCCGGGTTATCGCCACCCGGATCATCGCCGCCGCCGTTGCCGGGACCGTTACCGCCCGACCCGCCGGACCCTGTTCCATCGCCGCCAACCGGCGTGACCGGACTGCTTGGGTCCGAACTGCGGTCTTCGCCCGCATTTGCCGCGCTTACGATTGATGCTGTCGGAAAGTCGGTCAACAAGGCGGCCAACCCCGGGCATTGCGCGGATGTGTTTCGCAATGTGGTTTCGAAATCCGCTCGTTTCTGCAAGCGCTCCAGAAAGCTGGGGGTTACCTGCGTGCACTCACACATGGTCGCATAATCGCCGCTGTTTGCAGCATCCCGCGCCGTTTTCCAGTTGCAGACCTCTGGTGCAGCGGCCGCACTTCCAGCCGCCATAATCCCCAGAAACGGAGCGGCAACCAAAGCGGAAAGCCCTGATTTGGTTCCAATTCGCATAGTTTGTCCTCCTCAAATGCGCCACCCAGACGCTCAATTGCGTTCAGTGTCGATTTGAGATTTCAACATTAAGAACGCCTGAAGCTGACCTGAGAAAGCCTTGAGGAAAGGCCGCCTGCCCGACGCCCCCCTATGGACACTGTCCCTTGGCTGATATTAAATGAACGTATGTTCATATCTTTTGGAAGGAGATCCAGATGCACCTGTCGACCACCGCAGCCATTGTCACCGGAGGCGCCTCGGGGCTGGGTGAGGCAACGGCCCGCTTTTTTGCAGAAAACAATGCACAGGTAACCATTCTGGACCGGGATGCGGACCGAGGCAGCCAGGTCGCAACAGAAATTGGCGGGCATTTCGCCCAGACGGATGTAACCGATGAAACATCCGTGGCCGCGGCCATCGCCCATGCCCGCAAGAAGATGGGAGCGATCAACGCGGCAGTGAATTGCGCCGGGATCGCGGTTGGCATGAAAACCGTAGGCAGGGATGGCCCGCACCCGCTTGATGCATTTCAGCGCACGATCGACATCAACCTTGTGGGTACATTCAACGTTTCACGCCTTGCAGCTGCGGAAATGGCAAAGAACGACCCAGAACCGGATGGCGCGCGCGGTGTCATCATCAATACAGCCTCAATCGCGGCCTTTGATGGGCAAAAGGGTCAGGCTGCCTATGCGGCTTCGAAAGGTGGTGTGGTAGGTATGACCCTGCCCATGGCACGGGATCTGGCCTCGTCCGGAATCCGCGTGATGACCATCGCACCCGGAATCTTTATGACTCCGATGCTGGCCGGTCTGCCCGAAGAGGTGCAGCAACAACTGGCCTCTGACGTTCCCAACCCTGTGCGCCTTGGCGACCCCCGCGAATACGGGCGACTGGCCGGGTTCATCGTCGAAATGGGTTATCTGAACGGCGAGGTCATCCGTATCGACGGCGCGCTGCGAATGCGCTGAGCGTGGCTGATCACCTACCGATGAAAACGGCTCACTCAAATGAACTGTGGTCGGATAGCCGGCCACAGCGCGAAAGCTGATCTAGGCGCCCTCGGCCTTTTCCTCGAGGATCAGCCACTCTTCCTCGGCTGCGGCCAGCTTTTCTTGCCGCTCGACCAAAGCCTCGGTCGCTTTCTGAAACTTAACAGGTTCACGGCTGAAAAGCTCAGGATCGGACATCAGCTCTTCAAGCTTTCCGATTTCCGTCTCAAGCCGCTCAATCTCGGCAGGCAATTTCTCAAGACGGTGTTTCTCTGAAAATGATAGCCCCAGTTTCGGCTGCGCCTCTTGCTTTACCTTTGACTTGGAAGCTTTTGTTTTTACTTCTTTCTTATCAGACACCTCGCCGCGCTGAGCGAGATAGTCCGACCACCCCCCGGCATAGACGGTTGCACGGCCGTTACCCTCCATCGCGATGGTCGTTGCGGCCACACGGTCCAAGAAATCGCGGTCGTGGCTGACCAGCAAAACGGTACCGTCATAATCGTCCAGCAGTTCCTGCAACAGATCCAGTGTTTCCACATCCAGATCGTTGGTCGGTTCGTCCAATACCAGCAGGTTCGACTGTTTGGCCATCAGCTTTGCCAGCAGCAAACGGGCTTTTTCCCCACCTGACAGTGACTTAACGGCTGCTCTGGCCTGCCCCTCGTCAAACAGAAACTCCTTGAGGTAGCCGACCACATGCTTGGGTTGGCCACCCACCATCACCTGATCAGCCTTGCCGGAAACACGCATCTCGGGGTCGCCTGTCAAGCTGTCCCACAGGCTCATTTCAGGGTCGAGCTGGGCGCGGGTCTGGTCGAAAACCGCAATCTCAAGATTGGTGCCCAGAGTGACCGACCCCTCATCCGGGGTTTCTTGCCCCAACAGCATTTTCAGCAATGTTGTCTTGCCGACGCCATTTGGGCCAACAAAGGCCACGCGGTCGCCCCGCTGTACCAACAGATCAAAGTTGCGCACGATCTGATGATCGCCAAAAGACTTGGACAAGCTTTTGGCTTCAAACACTTTTCGACCTGACTTCGGTCCGGCCTCAAGCGTCATCGCGGCCGATCCCTGGCGTTTGATCTGTGCGGCTTTTTCGGACCGGAGATCCTGCAAGGCGCGGACCCGGCCCTGGTTGCGTTTGCGGCGGGCGCTGATGCCTTCGACGGCCCATCGCGCCTCGGATTTGATGAGGCGGTTCAGCTTATGGCGCTGCTGGTCCTCCTCCTCCCAGATCTTATCGCGCCAAGCTTCGAATGCCGTAAACCCTTGTTCCTGCCGCCGAACCGCGCCGCGGTCGATCCACAGCGTCGCGCGGGTCAGCGCGCGCAGAAAGGCGCGGTCGTGTGAGATCAGCACATAGGCCGTCCGCGTCGATCCCAACTCACGCTCGAGCCAGGCAATGGCTTCGATATCAAGATGGTTGGTCGGCTCGTCCAGCAGCATCAAATCCGGGGCTTCGGCCATCAGCTTGGCCAGCGCGGCACGGCGACGTTCACCGCCCGAGGCCGTCTCAACAGCGCGCGCCGGGTCGAATTTCAGCCCTTCGCCTGCGCGTTCAACCTTATACAGCTCACCCGGTTCCAACACGCTTGAGGCATAGTCGCCCAGCGTGGCAAACCCCTCCATACCGGGGTCCTGCTCCATGTAACCGACTGACTTTCCCGGGGGAATGACGATCTCACCCTTGTCCGCTTCGACCAGACCGGCCATCACCTTCATCAAGGTCGACTTGCCGGACCCGTTGCGCCCAACCAGCGCGACGCGGTCGCCCGGCTGAACCACCAGATCGAGCTCTGAAAAAATCGGATCGCCCCCGAAAGTCAGGGAAATGCCGGACATCTGCAGTAAAGGAATTCTTGCCATGCCCGCCAGCTAAACCGGCAGCGCCGAGCCGTCAACGGCGATTACCCGACAACCGCCCGCAGCAAACGCTTGCGCGCCGGTGGGATGGCACCGATTTCGAGGCCGGTAAAGACGTGCAGAGTGTTCATGTGCCGGTCAACAACGGCGTGGTCACTGACCCAGCCGCCCATCATCAGGTAGGTCCGCAGCAAAGGGGGCATGCGCATCATGGCCTTTTTCGCATCCGGGCGCCGACGCAAGCGCGCAGCAAACTTGAACACATCCGGGGCCTTGACCCGTGGCAACCAGCGTTTCGGGGCCAGATGGCGGTGTTTCAGCATCGCAAACGCATCAAGGTATTCCGCAGTCTCTGTCCCAGCAAAGGATGAGCAGCCAAACAGCATCTCAACATTATTCTGATCGACAAATGCGGTCATCGCGCCCCAGGCAACGCGCAGAATGTCCGGATCGTTTCGATCGGGAACGACGCAAAAGCGCCCCATCTCGACCATACGTCCCTTGAACCCTTCAAGCGCCGAGAGGTCATAGAACTGGGCAGAATAGCTTTGGCCGATCTCTGCGCCGCGCTCCATCATCAGCATGCGAAAGCAGCAGACGAGCTTGCCGTTGCTGCGCATGTCCTCGACCAGAATATGCGTGCAGCGGCTGTCGAACGCATCCTGATCCGTCTGATCGGTCCCGAATGCCAGTGTGCGCAGAGATTGTGCCGCCGCGACATCCTGCGGTGTTTGCGCCTGTCGCGCACGGTACCGGCCCTTGCCGAGCAATAGTGCCATGGTCGCATCCTCCTGGGTTGCTGACCTGTTTCGTCTTGCAGGGTCAATAACACAGGATTTGTGACCGCCCTGTGAAGTTGACAAGACGTGACTATGAATTAGTTGGTCGCGCCAGGAATGTTTGCCGGGTTGAAGTTGCCGATATTGCCAAGCAGCTGCCGCAGGAAACCACGGTTCTGAACTGAGGATTCGGTAATACGACGATCCAGCGTCACGACGGTTCCATCCTCAAGGCCAAAGCGTTCAATATTGCGCACAACACCCCGGTCATCGAAGCTGATCGCCACAAGCTCGCGCGAGACGATTTTCGGTCGTTTCGGACCATAATGACGAACGCGTGATGTCACATAATAAAAGCCGGAATCGCGAACAACGCCTGAAGTACTGGGCGCGCCAACGGATTCGAGTACGCTTTCACGTGTATCGACACCCACCTGAATTTCGGCCAGGTCCTCGGCTGTGGGGACATATCCGTGTTTCTTGAAGACCGGAGCACACGCACCAGCAGCGGTCAGACAGGCCGCAAATACGAGCGTTCTGGACGCTGGTTTCAACCTGCTCATAACTTTCAACATTCACACCCTCTTGCCTTGGGACCGTGCGGCCCCTATCCGATTACATCAAACCGCCACCCCGGTTCAACACACGAAAGGGCCACGTATGAGCAACCAGACATCTTTACGGGTCGCCGACCTGCCTCAGAACGCACCGACGCCCTTTGAAATTCGCCCTGACGCGCAGGAGTTGGATCTCTTAAAGAACGAGTTGAGCCTGCTTGGTCTGCGTAAGCTGAGTTTTGTCGGTGAGGTGAGTGCGCATGGAAAGCGTGATTGGGCGCTTTCAGGAAAACTGGGGGCAACCGTGATTCAACCCTGTGTCGTGACGCTGACACCGGTTACCACGCGGATCGACATTCCGGTGACCCGGATGTTTCTGTCAGATTGGACAAACCCTGACGAGGAGGAGTTCGAAATCCCGGAGGGTGACGAATCTGAACCGCTAGGGACCGAAATCGCTCTGACCGAGGTCATGTCCGAAGCGCTGGCGCTTGCCCTGCCCCAGTATCCCCGGAAAGAAGGTGCGGAATTGGAACAGGCGGGCTTTACCGAACCCGGCAAACAGGCAATAACGGATGAAGATGTCAAACCCTTTGCGGGCTTGGCCGGGCTGCGCGATGCACTGAAAAAAGACGAGTGACACGGGCCTGAAATCCTGTCATAGCAGGCGCTCAGAAAAATCGCTTGAACATGCTGAGAATCGCAGTATTTTCGCGCGCTCATCGGAATTTGGGTTGGACATCGCGGGGCCCGTCCCCTAAACGCGCGTCAAACCACGAGAAAAACGAAGAATGAAACCTGGCCCGCAGCGAATCTGCCGGCCCTTAGTAGACAAAGGTTGAGACCATGGCTGTCCAACAGAACAAAGTTTCCAAGTCGCGTCGCAACAACCGCCGCGCGCACGACGCTCTGGTTGCTGCAAACCCGAACGAATGCGCCAACTGTGGTGAGCTGAAGCGCCCGCACCACGTCTGCGCGTCCTGCGGCCACTATGATGACCGCGAAGTCGTCGCTCAGGCCGACGAAATCGACCTGGACGAAGACGCGGCCTAAGCCCTAAAAGCGCAGGCCAAGCATGACAGAACAGCCCACGCACGCCGGACGGATTACCATCTCGGTTGACGCAATGGGCGGAGATTCGGGGCCCGCTGCTGTTGTGGCGGGGATCGCCAAATCGGCGGATAAGAACCCCGATATCGCGTTCATCTTGCACGGGCCTGAGGCCATGTTGCGCAAACTTGTCGCAAAACGGCGTGTCCTGAACGGGCGCGTCGTTTTTCGTGATTGTCCCGATGTGGTCACGATGGAGGACAAGCCCAGCCAGGTCGTCCGACACGGCAAGCAAACCTCGATGTGGTCCACACTGGAGTCGGTACGTCAGGGTGAAGCCCATGGCGCGGTCTCTTGTGGCAATACCGGCGCATTGATGGCCCTGTCGATGATGCGTCTACGTAAGCTGCCGGGGGTAAACCGCCCGGCAATCGCTATTTTGTGGCCCTCGCGCAATCCGCAGGGTTTCAATGTAATGCTGGACGTAGGCGCCGATGTGCGCGCGGACGCCAAGGACCTGCTGCAATATGCTTTGATGGGTGCCTCTTATGCCCGAAACGGCATGGCGTTGGAACGTCCCCGGATCGGCCTTTTGAATGTGGGCACCGAGGAACATAAAGGGCGCGCCGAGCTAAAAGAAGCGCATGGCATGATCTCGGGTTTTGCGGATCAGGCCAGCTTTGACTTTGTGGGTTTTGTCGAAGGCAGCGACATCCCGGGAGACAAAGCCGATGTCATTATAACAGACGGGTTTACAGGCAACGTCGCCATCAAGACCGGAGAAGGCACAGCCAGCCTGATCGGAGATCTTCTGCGCGAGGCGTTCAAATATTCTCCGCTTTCACGACTGGCCTCGATCCTTGCAATCACATCTTTGCAGCGTTTGAAGAAACGAATTGATCCTCGGCGCGTGAATGGTGGGGTTTTCCTTGGCCTGAACGGAACCGTCGTCAAATCACATGGTGGTGCAGACTCGACCGGCGTGTCAGCCGCTGTAAAGCTGGCCTTTACCTTGGCCGAGTCCGGCTTCGCCGAAAAATTGGCAGCACGGGTTGCATCGACAGCCGAGCTTGCACAAGATGCCGCAGACACGCCGTCGAAGGCCGGTGAATAACAAAAAAGGCAGTACCCCAGCATGGCAGGCCGTTCAATTATAGTTGGTGTCGGGCACTATTTGCCAGAGCGCATCGTCCCGAATTCCGAGTTCGAAGAAACGCTCGATACGTCTGATGAGTGGATACGGACCCGTTCCGGAATCGAACGCCGGCATTTTGCAGCGGAAGACGAAACCACTTCGATTATGGCCACAAAGGCTGCCAGTGCCGCACTGGCCGATGCGGGTCTGGAGGCAGATGATATTGATGCGATTATTCTTGCAACATCGACCGCTGACCTGACGTTTCCCTCTGCCGCAACAATGGTTCAATCGCAGCTTGGCATGACCAAAGGCTTCGCCTTTGACGTACAGGCGGTTTGCGCCGGATTTGTCTATGCCATGACCAATGCCAATGCGCTGATCGTATCAGGCCAGGCCAAACGCGTACTGGTCATCGGCGCCGAGACGTTCTCTCGTATCATGGACTGGACCGACCGGTCGACCTGCGTGCTGTTCGGCGACGGCGCCGGGGCGATAATCCTTGAACAGCATGAGGGCGCGGGAACCTCGGACGATCGGGGCATTCTGGCAACCGACCTGAACTCGGACGGGCGCTATAAGGACCTGCTCTATGTGGATGGAGGCGTCTCGACCCAGTCCACAGGCTATCTGCGGATGAAAGGGAACCAGCTGTTTCGGCAGGCAGTTGAACGACTGACCTCTACCGCAGAAACCTGCCTAGAGAAGGCTGGGCTAAGTCATAAAGATGTGGATTGGATCGTACCGCATCAGGCAAACATTAGAATCATCCAGGGCACAGCCAAGAAATTGGGCGTTCCTATGGAACACGTTGTCGTTACCCTGCAGGACCACGGAAATACCTCGGCCGCATCGATTCCCCTGGCAATGTCTGTTGCTAAACAGCGTGGGCAGTTCAAACAGGGTGATCTGCTGGTCACAGAGGCAATCGGAGGTGGATTGGCCTGGGGCTCAGTCCTCTTGCGGTGGTAACAAGCGCAATTCAGCTTACACACTCGCCCGCAATTCATTGATATTGACAGCGAATTTGCCCTGACCCTATGCTCTGATAGCAACAGGGGAATTGGCATGAGCGACAAAACACTGACCCGAATGGATCTGAGCGAGGCCGTATTTCGTGAAGTTGGCCTTTCACGCAATGAAAGCGCGCAACTGGTCGAGAGCGTTCTGAACCATATGTCCGACGCATTGGTGCGCGGTGAACAGGTGAAGATCTCGTCTTTTGGAACGTTCAGTGTTCGGGACAAGACAGCTCGTATCGGCCGCAATCCCAAGACAGGCGAAGAGGTTCCAATTCAGCCTCGCCGTGTTCTCACCTTCCGCCCGTCGCATCTGATGAAAGATCGCGTCGCCGCAGGGAACCGCAAATAAGATCAGGACGGCACGAATATGAGCAAGTCCCCAGACGCCTTTCGCACCATCAGTGAAGTTGCGGACTGGTTGGGTGTGCAGCCGCATGTTCTGCGATTCTGGGAAAGCCGCTTCAATCAGGTGAAACCGGTAAAACGGGCGGGCGGGCGCAGATATTATCGCCCCAACGACATGCGCCTGCTGGGCGGCATCAAGAAGCTTTTGCATGAGGATGGGATCACCATCAAAGGCGTACAGCGCATCTTGCGTGAACAGGGCGTGGCGCATGTTTCTTCAGTGTCCCAGGGCCTGGATGAAATGGCGAATCTTGAACCCGCACCCGATGCAAATGTCGTTGTGCCATTCACGGCCAAGCCAGCCCCCCCGCAAGAGCAGATACATCTGGATCTTGGCGACGCGCAAAAACCCGAACCGCAACCTGCTCCCAATTCGCCAAATGCGGAACCTCGGACGCAAACCCAGCCGTCTTATCCCGACGCCTCGCCATTGTTGGGCGGAATCGCGACATTGGCCTGGACCCGAGACGCATTCGATGACCAGTTGCTCAGCCAAATAGCGCCCATCGCGCAAGAGCTGCGCAGCGTGTTGAACCGAATAGAAAACCGATCGGCGGGATAAGAAAAAAGGCGATGATTTCCTCTTGCCCCCGCCGGGAAAGTCTTTATGAACACCTCAACGTCGGGCTATGGCGCAGCCTGGTAGCGCGTCCGTCTGGGGGACGGAAGGTCGCAGGTTCGAGTCCTGCTAGCCCGACCAAATCACACCGACGTTTATGGCACACAGGCCAGATCCCGCTCTGGCATCAGGGGGGATCGGAATGACCGGCGTATGCCCGAACCAGCAGATAGAGGCGATGATCGCTCGCGGTGAGATTACCGCAAGCCCAGAGGTCATCCCCGCCCAGATTCAACCCGCCAGCCTTGATTTGCGTTTAGGTACAGTTGCTTACCGGGTACGTGCCTCGTTTCTGGCAGGCGAAGGTCGCACCGTAGCCGAACGTTTGTCGGAGTTTGAGATGCACCGCATCGATATCTCTGAAGGTGCTGTGCTGGAAAAGGGCTGTGTCTATCTAGTGCCGTTGATGGAATCGCTGGCCCTGCCCCAGGGGCTGAGCGCGGCCGCCAATGCAAAAAGCTCGACCGGGCGGCTGGACCTTCTGACGCGCACGATCACCGATGGCGGGACCGAGTTTGACCGGGTGCCTGCAGGCTACACCGGCCCCTTGTATGCCGAGATCTGCCCCCGCTCATTCTCGGTTCTGGTGCGTCCGGGAATGCGGCTGAACCAGATCAGGTTCCGGGAGGGACAGGCCGTGCTGAGCGATACCGATCTAAGCGCCCTGCACGCCGAATCCCCGCTGGTCGATGGCCCCGCTGTCATTCAGGACGGGCTTGGGTTCTCGGTGGACCTGCGGCTGCCCGACACTGATTTGGTCGGCTACCGCGCCAAACCTCATACCGGTGTCATTGATCTGGACCGGATCGGCGAATACGACCCGCAAGAATATTGGGAAGAAGTGCGTACCACTGATGGGCGCATCATCCTCGACCCCGGTGCGTTCTACATTCTGGTCAGCCGCGAGGCAGTGCATATCCCGCCGATGTATGCGGCTGAAATGGCCCCCTATCTGGCGATGGTCGGGGAATTCCGGGTGCATTATGCCGGATTCTTCGACCCCGGCTTTGGCCATGCGGCCGCAGGTGGCGAAGGATCACGCGGCGTGTTGGAAGTCCGCTGTCACGAGGCCCCATTTGTGCTGGAACACGGACAAGTCGTCGGACGGTTGGTGTATGAGCGGATGTCAGAGATGCCCACGCAGCTTTACGGGGCGGGCATCGCCTCGAATTACCAGGGACAGGGGCTGAAACTGTCCAAGCATTTCAAAACGGTAACCTGATCAGAACCGGATAAACCGGCGCATCTGATTGGCCACGCGTTGGGCTTGACGCATGTTCTGACGTTGGCGGTTTCCGTCCGCCTGCAACTGATCAGAGGCACCTGAGCTCTCGTGCGGCGGCTGCTCTTGCCCCGACTTCTGGCCCACGCGGCTGGCTATGTCGAACCCCTTGTCCACCCCTTTGATGACAAGCCGCCGCATGACCTGTCGCACGATCATG
The DNA here is from genome assembly GCF_059610745.1 of Ruegeria sp. CDSC042. NCBI lineage: Bacteria > Pseudomonadati > Pseudomonadota > Alphaproteobacteria > Rhodobacterales > Roseobacteraceae > Ruegeria > Ruegeria sp. CDSC042. The sequence goes on along the minus strand of NZ_JBXWOF010000001.1, from coordinate 303,858 downwards.
TCAATGATACGATTGGCATTCATTGCTCAACTCCGATTTCCAGGCTTCTAAATAGTCGATTTGTGCGGCAACAAAAGGGCCACGTGATCACTCTTCCTCGAACAGTTCGGTTTGATCTTCGTCTTCCTGCCCCTCTCCCAGTGGGATCGTTCCCGGAGGCGGTCTGTTCTCCAGCAAACCGGCAGCGCGCAATTCTTTCAACCCCGGCAAATCGCGGGCGTTCTCCAGCCCAAAGTGATCCAGAAACTGCGGAGTCACCACGAAAGTCACCGGACGGCCCGGCGTCATGCGACGACGACCCAGTCTGATCCACTCCATCTCCAACAGTTGGTCGATGGTCCCGCGCGAGACCGATACGCCGCGAATTTCTTCGATCTCGGCACGTGTACAGGGTTGGTGATATGCCACAATCGCCAGCGTTTCGATCGCGGCCCGGCTGAGCTTGCGGGTTTCAACCGTTTCTTTTTGCATCAGAAAACCCAAGTCTGGGGCAGTGCGAATGGCCCAGGATTCACCAACCTGAACCACACGAACACCACGCCCTTCATAGCGTTTCTTTAGCATTTCCACCGCCTGTGACGCGTCGCTGCCATGGGGCATCCGCACTTCTAGATCGGCAATCGTCACCGGCTCGGCACTGGCGAATAACACGGCCTCAACCATGCGTTCTTGCTCGGCCATAGGCGGGGCTTCGAACAGGGTGCCGGTACCTTCTTCCTGAGGCGCGTCAGTCACGGGATTGGGTCCTCTTGCGTAGTTGTATCGGAGCAAAAGTTTCGCTCTGCTGTATTTCCATATGCCCTTCTTTCACCAACTCAAGTGAGGCCGCAAAAGTAGCCGCCGTCGCGGACCGCCTGCGCACTGGGTCTGCATCCCAGCCTTCGGGCAGATAGGTCTCCATATCCGTCCAGGCTCCCGCAAAGCCGATCAGCGGGCGCATACGTTCCAGCGCCTGTTCCATCGTGAATACGGCGTCACGGTCCATGACAAAGGGGCGGAATTCGTCGCGGGTACGAATGCGGGCATAGCCCTGCATCAGGTCCAGCAGAGTGGCGGAATAGGTCACGGTGCGGATGCGCGTGACATCCTCGCCCTGCCCACGTTTGAAGAAATCGCGCCCCAGCTGATCGCGCCCCATCAATCGGGCGGCAGCATCGCGCATGGCCTGAAGCCGCTCGAGCTGAAACGCCAGATGCGCAGCCAGTTCTTCGCCCGAGGGGCCTTCGTCATTCGGATCCGGAGGCAGCAGCAAGCGCGATTTCAGAAAGGCCAGCCATGCCGCCATCACCAGATAGTCGGCGGCCAATTCGATCCGCAGCGCCCGCGCCTTTTCCACGAAGGACAGATATTGCTGCGCCAGCGCCAGAACCGAGATTTTGCGTAGATCAACCTTTTGCGTGCGCGACAGCATCAGCAGCACATCGAGCGGGCCTTCGAACCCGTCGACATCTACGATCAATGCCTCTGCCGCAAGGCGATCCGCGACCGAGACGGGGTCTTCGCTAAAAAGATTATCCGACATACACCTGCCCGCCCATTAGGCGAGAAAGTTCGGCTTCGGCGGCTTGGATGTCAAGTTCCTGCGGGGCTTTGCGCATCGCCAACGCGCGTTCAGCGCGTTTCTGTGCCTGTTCGGACATCTTTCCGGCGGTGCTCAGCACCTCAGCACGGGCATCAAAAGAGCCGTTGCAGTACAATACCACATCGCACCCGGCAGCTAGCGCCTGATTGGCAATCTCTTCTGGATTTCCGCTGAGGGCCTTCATCGAGATATCATCCGTCATGATCAGCCCGCCAAACCCGATCGATTTGCGGATCAGGCTGATCATGGTCCGAGAAATCGTAGCAGGTTGAGGGTCAATCCGGTCATAGACCAGATGCGCCGTCATCCCCATTGGCAGATCGTTCAAATCCCGAAACGGGCCGAAATCTGCTTCGGTCAGCTCCTCTTGCGTCAGATCGACATGGGGCAGGTCATGATGGCTGTCCAGCGTGGACAAACCATGACCCGGCATGTGTTTGAGCACCGGCAATACACCGCCATCCAAATGCCCCTCGGCAGCCGCACGACCGATCCGAGAAACCATTTTGGGATCAGATCCATAGCAGCGGTTTTTAAGGAACGGATGCGTCTCGTTCCGGGCCAGATCCACCATGGGGGCGCAGTTGCTGTCGATCCCAAGCTCGAACAGTTCATTCGCAATCAGGCGATAGCGCAGATACATAGCACGTTCGGCCTGCTCTCCGCTCTGGGCCACGTGATCCAACGGCGGCATCCATTCCCGTGCCAGCGGTGTGCGCAGTCGTTGCACACGTCCACCCTCTTGATCAACAGTGATCGGGCAGTTACGCCCCACAGCCTCGCGGAAATCGTCGCATAGGGCGCGCACCTGATCCGCAGACTCGATATTACGGGCGAACAGAATGAACCCGAATGGGTTCATCTCTCGGAACAGTTTTTTCTCGTCAGACGTCAGGCGCAGACCTTCAGCGTCGGTAATGACTGCGCCGAAACTCACCGCGCGGCAACCGGAATGCAATCAGCGCCTTCGGCCTGCAAAGCGGCACAGAATTGGCGCGAGTCGCTCAGATCGTCAAACCCCAGAACCCGAAGACGATAGAAGGTTCGCCCACCGCTTGAGGTTTTCTGTATAACACGCTGTTTTCCATCCATATAATCCCCGAATCGTCCATTCATTCGATCCCATTCCGAGCGCGCGACGTCCGAATTTTCATAGGCGCCAAGCTGGGCCATACGGGTGCCCTTGGTCAGAGTTTCAGGATCCACATCCAAGCCGACCGCAGCTTTGACCGCCGCGTTGATCGCGTCTTCGGTAGTGGTGTTTGACGTAATCGCGCTGCGCACACCACCAGCGGGGCGCAGGACCGGGCGCAGCGACCGGCGCACACCTGGCAAAGCTGCCAGTTCTGGGTCCGGTTGCGATGCAGCCAGATCAGCCGGATCAATAGCAGGCTCTTCCTCGGGGATGGTCAAAGAGGCCAACTGAAAACTTTGCTCGCCAACCTGATCGGAATTTTCCGCCTCTCCCGCCAGTTCAGCAACCAGTGTATCAACCGCGCCCTGGCGCATCTGTGTGGCCGTCCGGTCAGAGACGTTTTCCTGGATCACATGTACGGCAGGTATCGGTTGCAACGGTGCCACCGGAGTATCTTCATCTGTCAGGGAAACCGGGCGCGGTGCAAGGATCAGCCGATCAGCAGGCGGCGCTGCTGTGCCCACTGCCGCAACCGTGTTCACGGCCAAACCCTGATGATCCGCAGGGGTGCCACCCGGGCTATCCGGCTGAATACGCATTGGTCCATCTAAGGACCGAACAACCGGTACGCCACTGACATCGCGCATTACCAAATTGTAACCCCAAACACCGATGCCAGCGACCAGCGCCAAAGATGCAACAGCACCCAGAGCACTAACAATACGACCTAAACCCGCAGGATGGGGCGTTTCGTCATATCCGTGCAAGTCATTAGGGAGGTCATACCCATCCTGAGGATGAGATTGATTCGTATAATGCATCTGCTCGGGGCGCATTTGCCCCGGGTAATCGTAACTTGCCATGTCCGCCTCACCGCCCGTTTAGCGCCGAAAATAAGGCGCGCGGGTCATTTATTGCCTACCTCGTACCGGCGGTTCGGACGGTGTTGTTCACCGCATCTCCTGCGCCGGGGTAACGCCAAGAATACCCAAGCCTGCTGAAATCACAACAGAAACGGACCGGGCCAGTGCGATTTTTGACTGGCTTGTGGCAACATCGCCATCCTGAATAAACCGCAGCTGGGTTTCATCGTTGCCTTTGTTCCAAAGCGCGTGGAAATCCCCTGCAAGTTCATACAGATAGAAGGCAACCCGGTGCGGCTCATTGGTGCGCGCGGCGATCTCAACCAGACGCGGCCATTCGGCCAGCTTCTTGGCAACAGTCAGCTCAGAGGCATGGTCGATCTTACCCAGATCGGCGCTTTTAAGCGCTGGGTCCTGCGCGTCGATCCCGGCCTCAGCTGCACGGCGCAGAACACTCATCACGCGGGCATGGGCATATTGGACGTAGAAAACGGGGTTCTCGCGGCTTTGTTCCAAGACCTTGTCAAAGTCAAAATCCAGGGCAGCGTCATTCTTGCGGGTCAGCATCACGAAACGGGTCACATCCGGGCCAACCTGATCGACCACATCACGCAATGTGACGAAGTTCCCTGCCCGCTTGGACATCTTGAACGGCTCGCCGTTCTTCCACAGTTTCACCAGCTGGGTCAGCTTTATATCCAGCGGTACCTTGCCATCGGACAGAGCCGACACGGCCGCCTTCATCCGTTTGACATAGCCACCGTGGTCAGCGCCGAACACATCGATCAACGCGTCAAACCCACGGGTCACTTTGTCATAGTGATAGGCGATATCCGGGGCAAAATAGGTCCAGCTCCCGTCCGATTTCTTGACCGGGCGATCCACATCGTCGCCATGCTCGGTCGATTTGAACAGGGTCTGCTCACGTGGTTCCCAATCTTCGGGCTTTTTGCCCTTGGGCGGTTCCAGCACGCCCTCATAGATCAGGCCCTTGTCGGTCAGGGATTGCAACGCAGCTTCAATCCGACCCGTGCCATAGAGCGACTTTTCCGAGAAGAACACATCCATCTCAACGCCCAGCGCCTTCAGGTCGGCACGGATCAGGTCCATCATCGCTTCTGTCGAAAACTCGCGCAGATCCTCCAGCCAATCGCTTTCCGGCTTGTCGATCAGGCTGTCACCGTATTTCTCTTTCAACGCCTCGCCAATCGGGATCAGATAGTCGCCAGGATACAGGCCCTCGGCGATCTCGGGGCTCAGCCCGTTGGCCTCGCGGTACCGTTCATAGGCCGAGCGCGCCAACACATCGACCTGCGCACCGCCATCGTTGATATAGTATTCACGGGTCACGATATGGCCGGAATAGGCCAGCAAGCTTGCCAGCGCATCGCCAAACACCGCGCCCCGCGTATGACCCACATGCAAGGGGCCGGTCGGGTTGGCCGAGACGTATTCCACGTTCACCTTCTGCCCATGCCCCATGGTCGAGCGGCCATAATCCGTGCCCTGTTGCAGCACCGCAGCCAGAACACCCTGCCAGACTGATGGCGCCAACCGCAGGTTCAAGAACCCCGGCCCGGCAACCTCTGCACTTGTGATCCGATCATCCTCTGCCAGCTTTCCAGCCAGCGCATCGGCAATGTCGCGCGGCTTCATCTTGGCGGGCTTTGCCAGCACCATCGCCGCATTCGTTGCCATATCGCCATGCGCCGCATCACGTGGAGGCTCGACCGCCACGTTGTCAAAGCTCAACCCTTCGGGCAGCACGCCTTCGGACTGCATCTGTGCCAACGCGTCCAGCACAAGGCTGCGGATCTCGGAAAACAGGTTCATTTCGAATGTCCTTTTGCTTGCCCGGCGGTTTACCACGCAACACCGCAAGGTCAATGGAGGCATTCAATTTGCGCTTGGATAAAGACCTCTCCCCGCTAAGGTCTGTCAGATACACCTAAACGGAGAATCCCATGCGTTTTGCCCTGCCCGTTGGTCTGATTTTGTCGACCGCCCTTCCGGCTTTTGCTGAAATGCCTGCCCCGCAAGGCCATGTGCTGGTCACCCTTGGCGGCGCGGTTGGGGAAACCAACCTGCCCGCGCGCGGCGAGAATGACGGCGGCTTGCTGGGATATCTGGAGGTCACCCATGACGGGGCAGCTGGCTTTGACGCGGCATTGCTGGATAGTTTGGATCAGGTCGAGATCACAATTCCCTACGGCACAGAGGCCAACCAACGCGACATTACCTTTAGCGGCCCGCTTCTGTCTGATGTGATGGTCATGGCCGGTGCCGAAGGTAAAACGGCCAAACCAATGGCAATGGACGGGTACCAGGCAGAAATTCCCTGGCAAAGCATTTCGACCTATCAGCCCATCCTTGCGACCCACGCCGACGGCGCCCCCATGGGGATCGGAGGATATGGCCCAACGATGATCGTTTTCCCGCCAACCGACGAAGCTGAGGCAGCACAGGATCAGGCAGGTCAACAGGTATGGGCCTTGGCCTATATCGGAGTCGAATGATCTGCTGATATCGGGCGCCCTGTCAATCTTTCATGATCCTGTAGCGCAAACCTGTCGGTCATCCCGGCGATATAGTCCGATACGATCCGGGCTAAGGCAGTCTCATCCTCAGCCTCTTCAATGTCCGCGTGCCAGCGCGCGGGCATCTGCTTCGGATCGCCAAGGTAGATTGGAAACAAATCCTCGACCACTTTGCTGACCTCGGCGCGCACCGTCATCACCGACGGCGCCCTGTACATCCGCGAAAACAGGAAAGCGCGAATTTCCTTCAGTTGCGCCCAAAGGCCTGTTGAGAACTGAATGACCGGATAGCCAAGATGCCGGATCTCTTCGACGCTCTGGGCACCGGACCCTGCGATCAGAGCCCGAGACGTGTCGATCACGTCCGACACCATAACCCCAAACACCCGCCGCAACGCCTCATGCCGACGGCGATAGGGGTCGAGGCCCGGGTACTTGCGATCCACCTCCGCATAACAGTCGCCCACGATCGGCAGTTGCTGAATGTCCTCGTCGCTGAACAACTCCGCCCTCAGCCCGTCCAACAGGTCATGATTGTTATAGGCGATGTCGTCAGACAAGGCCGCCACCTGCGCCTCTGCGCTTGCGTGCGTGTACAGTTCCAGATCAAAAGCCGCATTGCATTCCGCCAGCGCCCAAGGCAAAGCCCCTTCTACCGGTCCATTGTGTTTTGCAATGCCTTCCAGGGTTTCCCACGTAAGGTTGCACCCATCGAACTCGGCATAATGACGCTCAAGCCGGGTCACGATCCGGATGGCCTGCGCGTTATGATCGAACCCACCATACGGCTGCATGATCTCATGCAAAGCATCCTCGCCAGTATGTCCGAACGGTGTGTGGCCAAGATCATGGGCCAGGGCAACCGCTTCGGTCAGTTCTGGATTCAAACCCAAGGCCCCGGCAATCGTCCGCGCCACCTGCGCGACCTCAATCGAATGGGTCAACCGGGTCCGATAGCTATCCCCTTCGTGCTCAACAAAAACTTGGGTCTTGTGCTTGAGCCGCCGAAAGGCGCTGGCATGAATGATCCGGTCCCGGTCGCGCTGAAAGCATGACCGGAAACTGCTCTCTTCCTCTGGCACCAACCGCCCTCTTGCGCGGTCGGGATCCGAGGCAAAACCTGCTCTGTCCAACGGTCTTGTCCTTGTCGCCTGTCCTTGGGCTTTCTATATGGTAGAGTGGTTAAGAAATAAACCTTTGGAGTTTGGCATGAATCTGCCCCCGACAGTTACAGAACGCGCCTTTGACCGCCTTGCCGAGATCGGCGCGGCCGATCAGGGTCAAGCCCTGCGTGTCGCTGTCGAAGGCGGCGGGTGTTCGGGCTTTCAGTACGAAATTGCATTGGACAAACCCAAAGACGACGATTTGGTTCTTGAGGGTAAGGGGCAGAAAGTCATTGTCGACGCAATCTCACTGCCGTTTCTTGAAAATGCGGTGATTGATTTCACGCAAGAACTGATCGGCGCACGCTTTGTTATCGAAAACCCAAACGCCACCTCCTCCTGCGGCTGCGGCACTTCGTTTTCAATGTGATCACCCGTGGGGGTTTCACCCCCACACCCCCAAGGTATTTCTAGCCAGATGAAGCAGGGATCCGCTCTCCGATTTCTAGACCGGAGAGCTTCACCTGGCGCGGTCATCGGCGCCTCCGCCTGTACCGCCAGCTGATTTTCGGAGATTCTGGTTAACGGTCCGTTTCTTCATCTGGCCAAAAATACCTCGGAGCGCGAGGCAGCGCCTCGCAAACCTGTTCTCCGCCTTGCCGTTGGGCCCGTTCTGGGCGATAGGTTGCCAAGGACTGTCGGAGGGTCGCGCATGAAAATCGCCACATTCAACATCAACGGCATCAAGGCGCGGGCCGAAGCATTGCCGCGTTGGCTGGATGATGCCCAGCCCGATGTTGTGCTGCTGCAAGAGATCAAGTCTGTCGACGATAACTTCCCCAGAGAGATCTTTGAGGCGCGCGGGTACAACGTGGAAACGCACGGTCAGAAAAGCTTTAACGGCGTTGCCATTCTGTCAAAGCTACCGCTCGAGGACGTCTCGCGGGGTTTGCCCGGTGATGATGAGGATGAACAGGCCCGCTGGATCGAGGCCACGGTCGTCGGCAAACAGGCGCTGCGTATCTGCGGGCTTTATCTGCCGAACGGCAACCCCGCCCCAGGGCCGAAATATGAGTATAAACTCGCCTGGATGGAACGGCTCTATCATCGCGCCCGCGATCTGATGAACGGTGAAGAGCCCGCGCTGATGGCAGGTGATTACAACATCATTCCCCAGGCCGAAGACGCAGCGCGTCCCGATGCCTGGCGCGAGGATGCATTGTTTCGCCCTGAAAGCCGGGCCGCATTTCGGAAAATTCTGAATCTCGGCTTCACCGAGGCCTTTCGCGCTGGCACGCAAGGTCCGGAACATTATTCATTCTGGGATTATCAAGCGGGTGCGTGGAACCGAAATGACGGGATTCGTATTGATCATTTCCTTCTGACCCCTCAGGCCGCTGACCTGTTGCGCGATTGCAAAATCGATTCCGAAATTCGGGGGCACGAAAAACCGTCAGATCATGTTCCGGTTTGGATAGATCTAGATCTGTAATCGGCTAAGCCGTGGCATCGAACTCATAGATCCAATCATATTTTCGGCCCAACCGCGATCCAACTGCCATCAACGCCAGTTGCGCCCCGACACGCATAGGGCCACGTAGATGGAAGTTGCGCGCGTTGGCTCCAGCGGCAGCGACCACCCGAGTTGCCCGCTGGCGACGGGTCGCTTCATAGGCGGCCAGTGCTTGCGAAACGCCGGATTGTTCTTCGAAAGACCGCCCCAGAGTCCAGGCATCTTCTAGTGCAAGGCAAGCACCTTGGGCCATGAAAGGCAGCGTCGGATGAGCTGCGTCGCCCAAAAGCGCCACACGCCCATTCTGCCAGCATTCAGCAACAGGGCGCAGGAACAATGCCCAGATATTCGGGTCCTGAACCTCTTGCAAAATCTCTTTGACCAAGCCGCCAAAACCTGCAAATCGCGCCTTCAGCTCTTCGGGGTCACCGCGCAGACGCCAGCCTTCTTCCTGCCAGTCAGACCTCTCTTCGATTGCCACGATGTTCATCAGGGTCTGATCGCGCAAAGGATACGTCACTACATGCCGTCCCGGCCCCATGGTTAGCACAGCGCAAGGGTTCTTGTTGCGTCGGTCCCATGGAATCGTCGCGCGCCAGGCAACCTGATGTGTGAATTTCGGTGTTTCCCTGCTAGTCAGGTCAGCACGAATTGCACTTTGGCCGCCGTCCGCGGCGACTGCACAATCAACCCGAAATCTCGCCCCCGTATCGAGGGTAATTTCGGCCTCGGACGGGTGCTTTCGCACCCGTTCCACACGCGCACCAAGGTGAAACTCTACCCCTTTTTGAACCGCCGCTTTGTAGAGAAGATCAAGCAGGTCAGCGCGATGGTAATAATAGGTAGGCCCGGCAGAGGGTGGCACGATTTTGCAGACCAGCCGCCCTGCCCGGTAATCACGAAGGACCGTTCCATGGGACAAAAGCCCAGCCTCGGGCGTGTCCGCAACAACCTTCAGCGCACGCAGCACAGCCATCCCGTTGGCGCTGATCTGAAGGCCCGCGCCAACCTCGGTCAATTCTGGTGCCTGCTCAAACACGGTCACCACGGCGCCGCGCTGTCGCAGGGTCAAAGCAGCCGCGAGGCCGCCAATGCCACCTCCGACTATGCCGAATTTCGATCCGCTGATGTTCATGTCACCGGCTTAACGCAAAAACGCCGGAGCAAAAGGCCCCGGCGTCTATGTTATCAGATTTTCCCAGCGATCAATCGTCGCGGTGGACCTTTTCGCGACGCTCATGCCGTTCCTGCGCCTCAAGCGTCATGGTCGCGATTGGGCGCGCATCCAAACGTTTCAGCGAAATCGGATCACCGGTCATCTCGCAATAGCCGTACTCGCCTTCATCAATCCGGCGCATGGCAGAATCGATCTTGGCAACCAGCTTGCGCTGACGATCGCGGGTGCGCAGTTCCAGCGCGCGATCGGTTTCTTCGCTTGCGCGGTCAGCGACATCCGGAATGTTACGGGTGTTGTCCTGCAGCCCTTCGATCGTATCGCGGCTGCCAGCCATTAGTTCGTTTTTCCAATCCAGCAGCTTGCGACGAAAATACTCTAGCTGCCTGTCATTCATAAATGGTTCGTCTTCAGCTGGACGGTAATCTTCAGGCAGAAAAACTTCCTGCTTCATTTTTGCTCCCTCGGTGTGGCCTGCAACGCCGGTCACTCTCTCATTACCTGACATGCGGCAATCCCCTTCTGCGGAGCGTTTATCTGACAGCGCAGTAATTGTCACTATGCAAACGTCGCCCCGGCGCCGCGCCATTGCGCTTGATCTAAATACGTCCAACCAAACAACAAAACCTTGTTTTTCTGTGAAAATTAACTGACCATTTCAGGGCAACTCCAAAAAGACGGCACCGGATGTTAGCGCACGAATCAACCAAAAGCATTGTAGTTACTCGGCAATTTCCCTTCATGCGACGCAGCGACCTAGCTTGTCAAAATTTCTGCTGCGCGGTAACCCCAAGGGCGCATTTCGCGCGACACTTGATGAGGGGCCAATGACCGCACGTTTCCAAGGAACAGCCGAATACGTCGCCACAGACGATCTGACCATTGCGGTAAATGCCGCCGTGACGCTGGAACGTCCCTTGCTGGTCAAAGGTGAGCCGGGAACTGGCAAGACCGAGTTGGCCAAGCAGGTGGCCGGAGCGTTGGGGCTGCGGATGATCGAGTGGAACGTGAAATCCACCACCCGCGCGCAGCAGGGACTGTATGAATACGATGCCGTCAGTCGTCTGCGCGACAGCCAGTTGGGTGAAGAGCGCGTGCACGACGTGTCGAACTATATCCGCAAGGGTAAATTGTGGCAGGCCTTTGAAACCGATGAAAAGGTCGTGTTGTTGATCGACGAGATCGACAAGGCCGATATCGAGTTTCCGAACGATCTGCTGCAAGAGCTCGATAAGATGGAGTTTCACGTCTACGAGACCAGCGAAACGATCCGCGCCAAGAACCGTCCGATCGTCATCATCACATCGAACAATGAAAAGGAACTGCCCGACGCCTTCCTGCGCCGGTGTTTCTTTCATTATATCCGGTTCCCTGATGAGGCCACGATGCGCCGCATCGTCGAGGTCCATCATCCCGGCATCAAAGATGCGCTTTTGACAACGGCTCTGACCCAGTTCTATGAGATTCGCGAAACTCAGGGCCTGAAGAAAAAGCCATCGACCTCAGAGGTGCTGGACTGGCTCAAGCTGCTGCTGGCCGAGGACCTGACCGCCGAAGACCTCAAGCGCGATGGCGCCAATGCCCTGCCCAAACTGCACGGTGCGCTGCTTAAGAATGAACAAGACGTGCACCTGTTCGAACGCCTGGCATTCATGGCCCGCAACAAACGCTGAGCCGGTAAACCCTCGGTGATCGCCGCTTGCCTTAGCAAGTCTCGGATGCAAGCATTGGTCTCAGGTTGCCCGGCTTGTCCGGGCAATTTACCATCAGACTCAACGGGACTCAGCAATGCCAGAAACAGTAACAATTCGAGCCTTGCATCCGACTGATCGCGAGGACTGGGCGGATATGTGGCGGGACTATCTGGCGTTTTATGAAACCACGGTTCCGGATTCCGTCTATGACAGCACTTTCTCGCGACTGCTGGGGGATGATCCGAACGATTTTTCTTGTTTCGTCGCGCAGGCCGACGGAGGGCTTGTGGGTTTGACCCACTTTCTGTTCCACCGCCATGCCTGGAAGGAAGAAAGCGTGTGCTACTTGCAGGACCTATTCGCCCGCCCCGAGGCGCGCGGCATGGGGGTCGGTCGCGCTTTGATTCAGGCCGTCTACGACGAAGCGGACCGGCAAGGTGCACCGTCTGTCTATTGGCTGACGCAGGATTTCAACCATACCGCGCGAAAGCTCTATGACAGGATCGGCAAACAGACACCTTTCATCAAGTATCAGCGCCCATGACGCGATGGCTCGCAATCTTGATCAGCTTTGTCCTGACCGCATGCGCCACGATTGAGCCTGCCGAAAGCCCACCCGAGATTGTGGACATCGAACCACCCCTGCCCCCTGCCAAGTCCTTTACGCGTGCATATCCCTCGCCTCCGGCGCGGTCGAATGAAAACATGGCAGCGGATTTCATCTCTCTGCATTTCGCACTGGAAGGGGGTACGGCACTGCCTGTTTTTACGCGGTTCGAAACCCCGATCACGGTGCGGTTGACCGGGGCTGCGACGCCCTCGCTTCAAAAGGATCTGGGCCGCCTGCTGACCCGTCTGCGCACTGAAGCCGGGATAGACATCAAACAGATCAAGGACGGTCAGGCCAACATCACGATCGCGGCGGTCAGTCAAAAAGAGATTCAGGCCATCCTGCCTCAGGCTGCATGTTTCGTGGTACCCAATGCCTCAAGCCTTGCGGAGTACCGCCGGGATCGGTTCAAACAGAAAAGCAGCTGGACCAAACTGAGCAGCCGTCAGCGACTGGGCATCTTCATTCCCGCCGATGCAAGTCCGCAGGAAAAACGTGACTGCCTGCACGAAGAGATCGCACAGGCGCTTGGCCCGCTGAATGACCTGTATCGCCTTCCGGACTCGGTATTCAACGATGACAATATCCACACGGTCCTGACCGGGTTCGACATGTTGATCCTGAAGGCCGCATATTCATCCCAACTGCACAGCGGTATGACACGTGAACAGGTCGAAACGGCCATACCCGAAATTCTCTCGCGTCTGAATCCGCGCGGTGATGCGGTGCCGGTACAGCCCATGTCGGAAACTCCACGAGCCTGGATTTCAGCAATTCAGAAATCCTTGCAATCCAATCGCAGCCAGCAATCGCGCATGAGACAGGCCCGCAAGGCAGCCCGAATTGGCAAGGAACAAGGTTGGACCGATCACCGGCGCGCTTACCCTCATTACCTGATGGGCCGCATGGAACAGTTCGATGATCCGCAAGAGGCGTTGCGCCAATATGATATTGCCCTGCAGTTTCTGCGCGCTACACCGGGCACGGAATTGCATCAATCCTACATCACGACCCAACTGGGCGCCTTTGCGCTTTCGCAAGGCAATGGGCCAGAGTTCCTGCCCGAAATCGACGACGCTATTAACGTGATGACACGGGCTGAGAACGCCTCGCAGCTTGCAACGTTGTTGTTGCTGAAAGCCGAGGTCCTGAATGAAATAGGCCGTTCCGCAGAGGCACGTTCCGTCAGGCTGGACAGTCTGAGATGGGCACGATACGGCTTTGGCTCGGATGTAGTGGCCCGGTCGCTTATGCAGGACGTCGCAGAAGGACCAGTCAATTAACGGGGGCGATTAACGCATGATAGTGGTTCTGGGACTGGCGGTGCTGGGTGCGCTCCTTGGGGCGCTGACCGCGCGCAAACGCAACGGCAGCGGCGCTGATATCGCGCAATATGCAGCCGGATATGGAATCGCCTTCGCGCTGGTCGGGCTTATCCTGTCCTTGGTTCTGGTTCGCTTTGTGGTGTAGCCCATGTTTGTTCCCTTTTTCGAAAACCTTCGCAAAGCCGGTATCCCCGTATCCCTGCGGGAATATCTGACCTTTCTGGAGGGTATGAAAAAGGGGCTGGCAACCTATGATGTCGAGGCGTTCTATTACCTCGCCCGCGTGTCGATGGTGAAGGACGAACGCAATATCGACAAGTTCGACCGCGCTTTTGCCGCCAGCTTTGAAGGGCTGGAACAGATCGGGTTCGAACAGGTCCTCGAAGCCGTCGACATCCCTGCCGAATGGCTGGCGAAGATGGCGGAAAAGCACCTCAGCGAAGAGGAAAAAGCCGAGATCGAGGCCCTTGGCGGATTCGACAAGCTGATGGAGACGCTGAAAGAGCGGCTCAAGGATCAGCAAGGCCGCCATCAGGGTGGCAACAAATGGATCGGCACCGCCGGAACCTCGCCCTTCGGGGCCTATGGGTACAATCCCGAAGGCGTGCGGATCGGTCAGAAGGAAAGCCGCCATCAGCGCGCGGTCAAGGTCTGGGACAAGCGTGAGTTCAAGAACCTCGACGACACGGTCGAACTGGGCACGCGCAACATCAAGGTCGCGCTGAAACGCCTGCGCCGCTGGGCCCGCGAGGGTGCGGCGGAAGAGCTTGATCTGGACGGCACCATCCGCGCAACAGCCGAGCATGGATATCTAGATGTCAAAACCCGGCCCGAACGGCACAATGCCGTCAAGGTTCTGTTGTTTCTGGACGTCGGAGGCTCAATGGACCCACATATCAAAGTGGTGGAAGAGCTGTTCTCGGCCGCAAGAACCGAATTCAAGCATCTGGAATATTACTACTTCCACAACTGCCTGTACGAAGGTGTCTGGCGTGACAACATCCGCCGCTGGGACCAGCAGACGCCGACCCATGAGGTGCTGCGCACCTATGGTCCCGATTACAAATGCATCTTCGTCGGCGACGCCTCGATGAGCCCTTATGAGGTTGCCTATCCCGGCGGTGCCAATGAACACTGGAACCAGGAGGCTGGCCAGATCTGGCTGCAGCGGGCGCGCGACCATTGGGCATCGAACCTGTGGATCAACCCAGTGCCTGAGAAGTATTGGGAATATACCCACTCAATCGGAATGATCCGCGAGATTTTTCAGGATCGGATGGTGCCGATGACTCTGGCCGGGCTGGAAAAAGGAATGCGCGAGCTGACGCGATAACGCCAGCCCGCGGATCAGGTTCTGCCGAGGCCGGGATTACCCGGCGATGGCCTGAATGCCCAGAAACAAAACACCCGACAACACAGCCGCCGCGGGCACGGTAATAATCCAGGCTGCAATAATCGTCATAAAGTGCGAGCGGCGCACCAGCTTGCGCCGGCGGCGTTCTTCCGGTGCCAGAACCGTCCGCTCAGGCACTGTAATGCGGGCTTTACGCAGCCGTCTTTCAGCATCCCATTCCCGGAAGAAGCCGACACCAAAGACGGCACCCACTGCAATATGGGTCGAGCTTACGGGAAGACCCAGCCAACTGGCCACGATAACGGTGATGGCTGCGGACAGCGCAACGCAATAGGCACGCATCGGGTTAAGTTTGGTTATTTGGCTGCCAACCATTCGGATCAGTTTTGGCCCAAACAGGAACAGGCCAAACGAAATGCCAAAGGCGCCGATGATCATGACCCAATAGGGAATACTGATCGCCTGGGTGAAATCACCCGAGGCAGAGGCTTGCACGATGGCTGCCAAAGGCCCAACGGCATTGGCCACATCATTGGCCCCATGTGCAAAGCTCAGCAATGCGGCGGATACGATCAGAGGGATGCCGAACAATACTTTGAGGGATTTATTGCGGTTCTCCAGACCTTCGGATTGACGCCGAATAACCGGAATCATCACGGCCCAGACCAGCCCACCACAGGCGGCCCCGATCAACAAAGCCGTGCCGAGGTCGATCTTGACGATCTTCTTGAGCCCCTTCAGCGCCAGATAGCTGGCAAAAGCCGCCGCCATGATACCAACCAGCATCGGCACCCATTTCCGGGCCGCTGCGATCTTGTCGTCCTGATAGATAATCCGGGACTTGATGAACCAGAGAAATCCTGCGGCGACCAGACCGCCAAGCATAGGCGAGATAACCCAGCTGGCCGCGATCTTGCTCATCGTCCCCCAGCTCACTGCGCCAAAACCGGCTGCGGCGATCCCCGCCCCCATGACGCCTCCGACAACCGAGTGGGTCGTGGACACAGGCGCTCCGACCCAGGTCGCTAGGTTGACCCAAAGCGCTGAAGACAACAAAGCCGCCATCATCGCCCAGATGAATACAGTCTGCGTTCCCATGCTTTCAGGAGCGATAATGCCCTTGGCGATCGTGGAAACAACGTCACCTCCAGCGATCAGCGCGCCGGCACTTTCGAATATGGCAGCAATCGCGATGGCGCCCCCCATGGTCAACGCATTGGCCCCGACCGCCGGTCCCATATTGTTGGCAACATCATTGGCCCCTATATTCAGCGCCATATAAGCCCCAAACATTGCCGCAAGCACTACGATCAGCGTGTTGTTGCCTTGTCCGAACAGGAAGGCTGCCACAAGACCTGCGACAACGATAAAAGAAAGCGCGATGCCAGACCCGACAAATGGGCGACCCACCTGGGAGGTTGCCACTTCTAGCCGAGAAAAGCGTCTAAGGTCGCGGTCAAGCGTTTCCAGGTGACGGGCTTCGTGGTCATTGTTGGACATTGTGTATTCTCCGACGAGTTCCCGTGCGGATAAGGCGGCAGGCGGCGTTTTTCAACAGTTAGAATCCGAAAGAACCCAGTTTCCACTGCGTCATGGCAGCTAGGAGACCTTTCAGGCCCACGGAAACGCTGATGCCTTGCCCTTGTGTCTGCTTATCCCCATATCAGAACCATGCTCCGAATTACTCCGATTCTTCTGGCGGTTCTGTATGCCGTGGTGATGTACCGGATCTCGGTCTGGCGCACCCATCGCGAGCTTGACCTGAAATCGACCGAACTGGCCGATCCCGCCCTCAAGCGTATGACTGACCGGCTGGCGGCGGCGCTGGGGATCGAGAGGGTTCCGGTCTATATATATGAAATCGACCCGGTGAACGGGCTTGCGGCTCCGGATGGACGAATATTCATCACACGCGGGTTTTATCGCAAGTTCCTCAATGGCGAGGTTTCCGCCGAAGAGATGGCGAGCGTCATCGCACATGAACTGGGGCATGTGGCCTTGGGTCATGCACGTCGACGGATGATTGATTTTTCTGGACAGAATGCGTTGCGGACAGCCTTGATGCTGCTTCTGAGCCGGTTCGTCCCATTCATCGGTGCGATGATTGCAAACGCGCTGACTGCGCTTTTGGCGTCGCGCCTGTCACGTGGGGATGAATATGAAGCAGATGAATATGCCGCCGCCCTGCTAACCAAAGCCGGGATCGGCATCGGCCCGCAAAAGTCTCTGTTTCACAAGCTTGAGGATTTGACGCAGCAACGCGCAGGCGTTGTACCCGCCTGGTTGATGAGCCATCCCAAAACGGATGAGCGGATTGCGGCGCTGGAAGTGCTTGAGCAGCGTTGGGCGCGTGGCTGAGGCTCGGCGGCGAGAGGCCAGCCTCTCGCGCTCTCCGAGGTAATTTTAGCCAGATGAAGCAGGGATCCCACTTAGCTGGCGAGCGCTTTGCCCAGACGCGGCAAGCGGGCTTTTTTCATCAATCCACGCAAAGTCCATGTATCGCCTGACAGACGGTTTGCTTCGGCCAGTACCTGCTGTGCAAGCTGGTCCAGCCCTTGCGGGTCGTTATACCAGAAACCATACAGCAGACTGTCAGGGTCACGCCGCTCAAGCCCTTCTTCTGCAAGAATATTTCTGGGGAAATCCTTGGCGTTGACCGTGACGATGATATCCGCTGACGCGGCTACTGCAGTGGCCAAAACGTGGATATCTGCTGCGTCCGGCAGCCAGAGCCGAGCCTGCAGACCGTCATTGGCTGGGCGTTCTGCCTTGGGCCATTTGACCTGCGTCAGGGCAATCTCGGCACGGGCCT
Source organism: Ruegeria sp. CDSC042 (assembly GCF_059610745.1). Taxonomy (NCBI): domain Bacteria; kingdom Pseudomonadati; phylum Pseudomonadota; class Alphaproteobacteria; order Rhodobacterales; family Roseobacteraceae; genus Ruegeria; species Ruegeria sp. CDSC042. The sequence goes on along the minus strand of NZ_JBXWOF010000001.1, from coordinate 286,156 downwards.
GCGCCTCGCCCTCGGGGCCCAGTTTGCGTGCGGCGCGGGCCCATTCCTCGAGGATGCGCGCCGACCATATAGGGGTGAAATGACCTAGTCGGGCGGTGCCCAACAGCATCTCACGCATCACCGTTGGATAGATGACGCAGGTATCGAGTACAGCCTTCATAACCGGTAGAACACGGCCTTGAGGTAACCGCTTTCAGCCAGCTGCGGCAATTGCGGGTGATCAGACCCGGCAAAGCCCGTATGGATCAGTTGGGCTGAGCGCCCGGCGCGCCCGATGCCACGGGATGAGGCGTCGCGGAAGCGGCCCAGATCAGCAGCGTGCGAGCAAGAGCATAAGCCCAGATATCCGCCCGGCTTGACCAGTGTGGCGGCCAATCGCGCAATGCGTTCATAAGCCCGCAGCCCTGCATCCAGCGCCTGCCTTGATGGTGCAAATGCGGGAGGATCACAGATAACGACGTCAAATTTAGCGCCTTCGTCGTTCAACTGAGCCAACACATCAAAGGCATCGCCTTGGCGCGTGTCGAATTGATCGGCAAAGCCAGAAGCCTCGGCCCCTTTTGCGGCCAACTCCAATGCCGCGGCCGACCCGTCGACCGACAGCGCCTGTCCGGCACCACCCGCCAGCATCGCCAACCCGAAGCCTCCGACATGGCTGAAGACATCCAGAACCTGAGCCTTGGGTTGAACCAGCTGCGCAGCAAAGGCGTGATTGGGGCGTTGGTCATAGAACAGGCCTGTTTTCTGACCGCCCGCCAAATCCGCCATATAGGTTGCACCGTTCATCAACACGGGCAAAGGCGCATCTGGGACAGTGCCGCGCAAGGTCAGGTTGACATCATCCAACCCTTCCAGACCGCGTGTCCGGCCCGAGGCGTTTTTCAGCACGGTCGTCACGCCGGTCACAGCGACCAGCGCGTCGGTCAACATGTCGAGATACGCCTCGGCCCAGGCGGCGTTTGGCTGGATCACACAGGCCTCACCGAACCGGTCGATGATGACACCCGGAAAGCCATCCGCCTCGGCATGGATCAGGCGGTAAAAGGGCGAGTCAAACAGGCGTTCGCGCATATCAAGCGCGCGGCGCAGACGGGTTTCGAACCAATCAGCCGTCAGCTCGGCGTCAGGATCGCGGTCCAGCACACGGCACATGATTTTCGATTCAGGATTGACCGCCACCAACGCGATCGGCGCGCGATTTTCATCCTCGAGCACGGCCAGCGCGCCAGCAGGGATTTTGCGCGTGCGACGGTCGGTGACAATGTCATTGGCATAGACCCACGGGAAGCCATGGCGCAGGCCGCGCGCATTGGCTTTGGGTTTCAGGCGGATACGGGGACGGACTGCAGTTTGGGTCATGGCGACCTCATAGTCGCGAACGCGCCGAGGGGAAAGCCCTAGCGGTTGCGAGACCGCCAACCACCGCGCCGTTTCGGGGCCTGAGCAGATTGCAACCCTTCGGTCAGCACCTGTGTCATTGGGTGATCGGCCTCATCTTTGGCATAGATGGCGTGCAGGTCAGACAGGGCTTGCCTCTGATCACGCCCCTCCGGAAGGCTTAACGCCCAGTCCAGAAAGATACTGCGACATTCGGGCAATGTGATGCCATCGATGCGATAGGCCTCGCGGATCAGGCCTTTGTGATCGTTCGGATCGTCATTGCGCGGCATCTTTATCCTCCTGAATCACGCGGCCGATAATTTCGGCGGCGATATCGTAGCTTTCCTGCAACGCGGCCTGCAACTGTTCTACCTGCTCATACCCGGTGGCCCGACACAGGAAGGCGGAACCGCCCTCTCCGATTTTATCGGCCTCGATAACCTTACCTGACAACAGCCGAGCTGCGCATTGCACAGACCAGCATAGATCGTAGCAATCCTTCAACGTTTGCGCCTGAGCGACATCCAAAAGCGCGGCTGCGACTGCACCGTCCAACCCGGCATGTACATCGCGCTTTGCAACACCGGACAGTAAAGCGCCTGTTTCGGCCATCAGCTCTATGTCCATCATGCGTCCGGCCCCATTCTTGGCATCCCAAATACCGGCGGGGGTTTTCGCGGCTGCCAGACGCGCGCGCATTTCGGCAACTTCGCGCAAAACCTGCGCCTGATCGCGGGAGCGCGAAACAAGCTCTGTTCGAAAGCTCTCGATATCGTCGGCCAGAGAGGGCTCACCGGCGACGGGGTTTGCGCGTGTCAGGGCAAGGTGTTCCCACACCCAGGCCTCATTCTGCTGATAGTTCGTGAAGCTGGCCCAACTGGTCGCCACCGGCCCCTGATTGCCCGAGGGGCGCAGCCGCATGTCGACCTCATAAAGTCGCCCCTGCGACATCGGGGCCGACAGCGCCGTGATCAGTGCCTGCGTGAACCGGGCATAGTAGGTCCGCGTGGCAAGAGGCCGTGGGCCCTCGGACATGTCCTGATCCAGCGGGTCGTAGATCACGATCATATCCAGGTCAGATTGCGAGTTGATCCGCCCTGCCCCTAGGGATCCCATGCCTAGCACAGCGGCACCGCGACCAGGTGCGGGCCCGTGTTTGCTGGTGAACTGCTCCACAACACATGGCAGGATCGCAGCGATCACCGCGCTTGCAAGTTCGGCATATTGCTGCCCCGCCTGCACGCCGTCGATCAACCCGCGCAGATGGTGAACGCCGATCCGGAAATGCCATTCCTTGCACCAGCGCCGCGCCAGATCAAGCTGGCTTTCGTAGTCTTGTTCCTGCGACAGCTCTTGTTCCAGTTCGTCCTGGAGCACGGCTTGGCCCGGCCAGTCGTCAAAGAAGCTGCCGCCAATCACCGCATCAAAGACCGAGGCGTTGTGCGACAAATGCGCGGCCAATGCATGCGACGTGCCTACTATATCGACAAGCAGGTCGATAAGCTGCGGGTTGGCCTCGAACAGAGAAAACAGCTGCACGCCCGCAGGCAACCCGCGAAGGAACCCGTCCAGTGCCAGCAGCGCCTCATCCGGTTGGGCGGTTTTGGCAAGACGCGTCAGCAGCTCGGGTTTCAGCCGTTCGAAAATCCGCGCTCCGCGCTGAGAACGCAGTGATGGGTAGGTCGTCCAGCGCGCCAATATGCTTTCGTCAAATTCAACTTCTGGCAAAGGTGCACGAGCTGTCGGGCCGGGGGCGAAAAAACCTTCGGTCAACTCATGAACCTCGGTCAGCCGCCGTTTCAGATCCGCAGTCAGATCGGCGCTATCAATCCCCATCAGGCATGCAATCCGCTCAATCCCGTCCGAGGATTGCGGAATCTTATGGGTCTGCGCATCATGGATCATCTGAATGCGGTGTTCGACTTCGCGATGCGCGCGGTAGTGATCGGTAAGCTTTTCAGCCACGTCCTCGGGCACCCACCCTTTGCCGGCCAAAGCCGCCAATCCCGGTACAGTGCCACGCACGCGCAGGTCCGTATCGCGACCTCCGGCAATCAACTGTCGGGTCTGAGTGAAGAATTCGATCTCACGTATCCCGCCTTGCCCTAGTTTCATATCATGACCCGGAATGGTCAGCGCACCGCCTGTCCCTTTGTTTTCGCGGATACGCAAGCGCATGTCATGGGCATCCTGAATAGCGGCGAAGTCCAGATGCCTTCGCCAGATGAAGGGGCGGAGCGTATCCAGGAAACGCTGCCCCGCAGCGATATCGCCAGCGCAGGGGCGCGCTTTGATATATGCAGCGCGCTCCCAAGTGCGGCCCAGACTTTCATAGTACCGTTCGGCAGCTTCCGCAGCCAGACAAACTGGCGTCACCGCAGGGTCAGGCCGCAGCCTTAGATCCGTGCGAAATACATATCCATCCGCTGTCTTGTCACTGAGTGTGGCGCAGAAATTCCGTGTCGCCCGGACCATCCCTTGCCGCGCTTCATAGAAATCGTCCGGATCATAGCGCGTTTCGTCAAACAAAACGATCAGGTCGATATCAGAGCTGTAGTTCAACTCATGCGCACCCATCTTGCCCATGGCCAATATGATCATCCCCGCGGCAGAGGCGACATCATCTTCGGTCATCCCCGGCAATTTACCTCGCCGGATCAAGGTTGCAATCTCGGCCTTGGCGGCAACATCCGCTACCATGGCCCCGAAATCGGTTAGTGCCCCTGTAACTTTTTCCAACGGCCACGCCCCTGCCAGATCCGCCAGGGCGGTCAACAGCGCCAAACGCCTCTTGGCCTGCCTCAGCCCCGGCCTGAGTTGATCCGCAGGCAAGGCCCTTGCGGTTTCCATAACGGATGCAAGCATCGCGTCCGGTTGCGCCAAAGCTTGCGGTAGCCAGTCGGCTTCCAGATCAATCAGGCCTTTGAGATAGGGGCTGGAGCCCGCAGCCCCTGCGATCAGTTCCCCCTGCTCAGGTGTAATGCCACCCACTGCATCGCGCGCTTCGGAACCAAGTGAAGGATCAAAGGCGCGCGGTACACGGTTGACGGCAAGAAGTCCTGTCATTTCATCTCCGATGACGTGGTTTCAGTATTTCTCTGGCCAAATATCTGACCCGACATTGCAACAATTTGGCGCTTAACTCAAAACAGCGCCGCAGCAGACAACCCAGCCAATGTTTGAAAGAAACCGTGGTGCGTTAGACTGAAATTGCGCTTGTTCAGATGTCAGGTCAACCATCCGAAATTCAGAAATGTAAATCATTTTCACATTGACCTCTTGTAACTGGGTTTGGTGCCCCCATCTATTCAATGTGAAAACAATTTACATCTAACCCGGAGAGCACCAATGACCGCATTGACCGAACACGCCGTCCCTGAAAACCCGGGATGGCTCAGCCGCGCAGAAGCCTGGCTTGACGATAAAGGCAAAGGGGCCTGGATCGCAGCCATGGTCCTTGGCTTTATCTTTTTCTGGCCCGTCGGCCTGGCCCTTCTGGCCTACATGATCTGGAGCAAACGTATGTTCAACAAATCCTGCAGCCGTCGCAAATCCTGGCACAGCCACATGAGCGCAATGAAACCCTCGGGCAACAGCGCATTCGACGCCTACAAGTCCGATACTCTGGCTCGGCTGGAGCGTGAGCAACAGGAATTCGAAGCGTTCCTGCATCGTCTGCGCGAAGCGAAAGACAAGGCCGAATTCGACCAGTTCATGGATGAACGCGTCCGCGAGAACCGCGAAAGCGACGAATCCGGCGATAACGCCTGATCGACCTTGCCCTGTTCCGACAATCGGGACAGGGTATTTGAAACATCTACCGGAATGACCCGTATGCACTCTTTGCCAGACCCGAACCGGCAGCCCGAGTTTTACCAGTCCGTCACGACCAAACGGTTCCTGGCCTGGCTGTTCGATATCGCCTTTATTTCGCTGCTTTGTACCGTCGCCATCGTCCTGACCCTCGGGCTCGGCGTACTGATACTCGCCCTGATTTATGCGGTGGTCAGTTTTGTCTATCGCGTCGTCACAATCGCCAACGGCTCGGCCACTCTGGGTATGCGTTTCATGGGGGTCGAACTACGCGACGCTTTTGGTGAACGAATGGACACAGGTAAAGCGGTCGCACACACAGCCGGTTATTTTGTCAGCATGGCATTTCCGGTGCTGCAAATCATTTCAGTCATCATGATGCTGACCGGCGCGCGCGGCCAGGGCCTGACTGACACCCTTCTCGGCACGGTTATGATTAACCGTCGCGCTTAAAAGACTGTCGCGTGAATCACTTGGCGGCTCCGGGAACGGTTGTTATCATCCCGTTTCAGGAACCATAGGACATTCATGCGACACACGCTGCCAATCGCGCCGCAATTCTACGTTACGGCCCCTCAGCCTTGCCCTTATCTTGAGGGCAAGATGGAGCGTAAGCTGTTCACAGCCCTGCAAGGCGAAGGCGCGAATCAACTGAATGACTCCCTTTCCCAGCAAGGGTTTCGACGGTCTCAAAACGTCCTATACCGCCCTTCCTGCACCGATTGCGCCGCGTGTTTGTCCGCGCGGATCGACGTTTCGGCCTTTCAACCCAGCAAAAGCCAGAAACGCGCGGTCAGGCGGAACTCAGATCTGCGACGCCGGGCGAATTCCCCATGGGCTACCGACGAACAATATGACCTGTTCCGCACCTATCTTGACACCCGACATGCGGATGGCGGCATGGCGGATATGGACGTCTTCGAATTTGCAGCCATGATCGAAGAGACCCCCATACGCAGTCGAGTGGTCGAATACTCAGACCCCGAATCCGGTAATCTGATCGCTGTCAGTTTGACCGATGTCTTGGATGACGGGCTGAGCATGGTCTATTCATTCTATAGCCCGGATCAGCCCCAGAATTCACTGGGCACGTACATGATCCTGGATCACATCGACATCGCACGCGAGGCGGGTCTGCCCTATATCTATCTTGGCTACTGGGTGCCTGGCAGCCCGAAAATGGGATACAAATCCCGCTTTGCAGGGCTGGAAGTGTACAGTCAGGGCGAATGGAAACGGGTCAAGGATCCCTATGACATTGCACATGACGGCCACCACCCGCTGTCCACAGCCCCCATCGCCGAACAGGTTGCCAGCATCCAACTGCCTGATCGTCACCCGACCAAAGGCTGAAACTTGATGCAACAAAGCCTCCACGCCGTTACGCTTGTCGTGCCGGATTACGATGATGCCATCGCCTTTTTCACGCATACACTCAGCTTCTCCCTGACGCAGGACATCGACTTGGGCGCTGGAAAAAGATGGGTCCGCGTAAGCCCACCCGGATCCACCGGGGGCTCACTTCTACTCGCCAGGGCCGCCGATGCAGATCAGAGAACCGCAATCGGCAACCAGACAGGTGGTCGGGTCGGCTTCTTTCTGGAAACAGACAATTTCGACCGCGACTATAAGGCCATGCTGGCCAAAGGCGTCCATTTCGAAGAAGCCCCGCGCCATGAACCCTATGGAACCGTAGCAGTCTGGCAGGACCCTTTCGGCAACCGCTGGGATCTGATCCAATTCACCTGATCCGCATCTTCATCTGGCCAAAAATACCTCGGGGTTGAATTGGCCGCAGGCCAAGAAGGGGCTGGCCCCTTCTACCTACAAACAAAGCAAAGGGGGCCCGCTGGCCCCCTTTTCATTTGAACACCTGATCTTTGATCAATTCGGGATCAGATCCGGCACGATGGTCACAATCGCAGGGAAGAACCAAAGGATTCCGATACCGACCACCTGGATCAGCACAAACGGTACAATCCCACGATAGATATGGCCGGTGGTCACTTCTTTCGGCGCGACCCCGCGCAGATAGAACAGCGCAAATCCAAAAGGTGGTGTCAGGAACGAGGTCTGCAGGTTCACCGCCACCATGATCGTCACCCATTTCGGATCAAAAGACCCGCCGTAGATTACCGGGCCTACAATCGGGATCACGATGTAGATGATTTCCAGGAAATCCAGTACGAACCCAAGGAAGAACAGCACCAGCATCACGATCAGGAAGACTGTGAATTCATTGTCAAAGCTCTTGAGGAACTGCTGGATATAGTGCTCACCGCCGAACGAGATCACCACCAGATTCAACAGCTGTGACCCGATCAAAATGGTGAACACCATTGAGGTCACTTTGGCGGTTTCCCGCACCACTGGGGTCAGCACGCCGCTGGAATACAGAACCCAACAGCCGAACAGCAAACCGAACAGGGCATACAGATAGGCCGCATAGGCTATGATGAAGGCAATCCAGGTTTCGGCCGAGGCGCTGCTCTGATTGATGCGCAGATCAAAATTGACCCCCATCAACAGGGCAATGACCACGGCGAAGGTGGCCCAGATGATGACCTTGCCGGACCGCTCCTGATCTTGCAGCTTGCGATAAGCCGCGAGCATGATTGCACCACCCGCGCCCAGTGCCGCCGCCGGGGTCGGGTTGGTCACCCCACCCAGGATCGACCCCAGCACCGCGATGATCAGAACCAGCGGAGGAAAGACCACCCGGATCAGATCATTGGTGGCACAGCGCGCCGCAGCCTCTTTGCAGCCATAGATGGCCAAGGCAAAGGGCAACGCCAGCATCACAAAGGTCAAACCTGACGACGTTGTTGGCGACACGAACAGAATATCGACAAGCAACATCAGGATCAGACCAATGGCCCCAAGGATCAGCGGCTGCGGCGACCGAGACGGCGCGATGCCCCGACCCATCACAATGGTCAGACCCAGCAACAGAACCATCACCGCAACACCCGTTCCAATCGGAGCGGCGTTGGCAATCTTCTCCTGCTGCGCGGTGGCAAGCTCTTCCTCGGTCAGACGAGTTGATTCTGCGGCACCACCTGCGTCATCAATGGCCGTTTGCTCGGCCACGGCCTGATCCCAAGCGGATTGACCATGCAGCTCGATCATCGAGGCTTTGCAGGTTTCGGAAACGTTGGTCCGCAGCGATGCGCCCTGCCCGATATCGGAGAAGGCCGAGACCGAGACATTTTGGCTGCCGATGACCCCTAGATTGCCCAGCAGAACCGTACCCACGATCAACGCGACAGGTGCACCCAGCAACCAGGTGAAACCTTCTGAACGGGTAATGGGCTCTCCGCTGCCGCCGGTCATGGGCACCGCAGGCGCCTTATGCGGATTGAGCAGCGCATAGCCAAAGGCATAAAGCGCATATAGCAGCGCCAACATGATCCCTGGCAGCAAGGCGGCCTGGAACAAAGTACCGACCGAGACAACCGCAGGCTCACCCAGATAGGTCAGTGCGTCTGTACACCCGGCATCAACCGCGCGCGTTTCTTGCGCGGTGGAATACAAGTCACCGGCCAGAGTTCCCAGCAAAACAATCACGATCGAGGGCGGGATGATCTGCCCCAGCGTACCTGAAGCCGCAATGACACCCGTCGCCAATTCAGGCGAATAGTTGTTGCGCAGCATGGTTGGCAGCGCCAGCAAGCCCATGGTTACAACGGTCGCGCCCACGATCCCGGTTGAGGCCGCAAGAAACGCCCCCACGACCACAATCGAAACGGCCAGACCACCCGGCAACGGTCCAAAGACGCGCGCCATTGTGGTCAGCAGATCATTGGCGATCTTCGACCGTTCAAGCGTGATGCCCATCAGCACGAACATCAAAACCGCCAGAAGGGTTTCAATGGACTGTCCGGCCAGAACACGCTCGTTCATGCGGTTCACGATGAACGACACGTTGCGGTCCAGAGCGGTTTCCCAGCCCGAGACAAAAACAGGCTCGGCAATCCTTGGTAAGTCCGGGAAGCGGAACACTGATATGGTATCAGGTTTAACCCCCGTGCTGACCAGATCCTGATACGCCGCAGAGCCGGTGTCGATCGCCTGGTGAATCAGCAAACCTGCGCTGTCCAATGCGGCGATGATGCCGAATGAGATCACTCCTGCCCCGCCGATGGCGAAGGCCACCGGAAAACCGGATAGAATACCTCCGAAGAGGCAGAAAAATACGATAATGAGGCCTATCTCGACGCCATCAAGTCCGAATAGCATTGTCTGGTTCTCCGTCCCTAATGCGCGCCTTCGTAGGCTTCTTCACCCTCACCAAGGCTGTCCTTGTCGAGGTATTTTCCAACACTTTCCGGGCCTTCCACATATTCCAGATACGAGCGGTACAGGAATGCAATCGCGTGCAGGAACACCATGGCCGCGAATGCGATCAGCAGAATCTTGAACAGGAAATAGCCGTTGAATCCGTTGGGGCTGAACCCGATGGTTTCCACGTTCCAGCGCAGCGCGCGGGACTTGGCCACCAGCCGGTCCAAAGTATCACTGGCCGAGGGCTTCGGCACGATCAGATGCCGCCACATGAAGTACCAGCCATACATCCAGGTCAGCACCGCCATCGGCATCATGAACAGTACAGCACCACACATGTCGACCACACGTTTGGCGCGGTGGCTGATGCCGGCATAGATCAGGTCAACGCGGACATGGCCGCCCTGTACAAAGGTGTAGGTGCAGCACAGGCACACGACCATGGCGTTATACAGTTTCAGCTCTTCCGCGAACCAGCTGATATCCATCTGAAACGGGATACCCAGCCCAAAGGACATATCCGGGCGGGTAAAGACCCGCTGCATGAACACGATGATGATCTGCTGAACCACCATCAAAAGGCCTGCCCAGGCGAAGAAACGCCCCGTCGTGTTGGCAAAGCCTTCAAGCCCGCGCACCATCGCCCACATGAAGTTGCGGTAGTAAAGACCAATGGCCGTCAACACCAGAAACAGCGTGAAAACCACAAAGAAGAACTCGACCGACCCGCCGTAATAGACAAAGCGCATGACTGCTTCTTTGTCCGACCAGTCTAGCCAGAGTTGCGGATGCGTGATGGCGTATCCGAAATTAATGAAGGCTTCGGCAATGTTCTGAATGAACCATATCAGTCCATTCCACAGGGCGCCGAAGAACGAGATACCGTTTTCGTCCTGCATGTTGTCCCCAGGTCGCGTCAGTTGCACATTTGAGAGTTACAGTTTGTCCGACCGTCAGATGCGCAACGGGAATGGCTCCCCCGACATGCGGGGGAACCGATTTCAAAGATCGAAGTGACTTAGCCGCGAACGCGGTCGCGCTGCGAGGTGTAGACACCCGACGACAGATTGTTCCAGGCCGAAGACGCGGCCATGGATTCCATCGCGCTGTCGTGGATGCGCTTGAACAGCTCGTCGCCCATGTTCTCGTCCAGGACTTCCTGGCTTGCGGCACCAAACGCGTCCCAAACGCTGTCCGGGAACTCCATGACCTTGACGCCACCAGCCTGCAGACGCTGCAGCGCCGCGCCGTTGTTGGCCAGGAATTGCGCCAGGTTCCACTGATGGCATTCACCTGCGGCGATCTCGATGATCTTCTGCTGCGAGGCAGACAGGCTGTCATAGACCTCGCGGTTGGTTGCCAGCGAAAGACCCGCACCCGGCTCATGGAAGCCCGCGGTGTAGTATGTCTTGGTGATTTCCTGGAAACCGGCTTTTTCGTCAGCCCACGGACCGATCCACTCGGTTCCGTCGATCGCGCCGGATGACAGCGCCTGATACACTTCGGAGCCCGGAATGTTCTGCACGGATGCGCCCAGTTTACCCAGAGCTTTACCGCCCAGCCCCGGCATGCGGAACTTCAGGCCGTTGAAATCTTCGGGGCTGTTGATCTCTTTCGAATACCAGCCGCCCGCCTGCGCACCGGTGTTACCAGCCAGGAAGGATTTCAGGCCAAAGATTTCGCCCAGCTCGTCATGCAGTTCCATACCACCGGCATGGTAGTACCAGTTCACCAGTTCCTGGGCGGTCATACCAAACGGAACAGCGGTAAAGAATGCATAGCCCGGATGCTGACCCACAAAATAATAGTCTGCCGCGTGGTACATGTCGGCCTGACCGGATGATACCGCGTCAAACACTTCGAACGCGCCAACCAGCTCACCGGCTGCTTTGATCTCAACGTTCAGGTTGCCGTCCGACATGGTGGTGATGCTGTCGGCGCAACGCTGCGCGCTGTCGAACACACCTGCAAGGCCACGGCCCCAAGATGTGACCATGGTCAGCGTGCGCTTGCCCTGTGCATAGGCCGGTGCCGCCAGCGTGGTCGCTGCAGCAGCCGAGCCGCCCAGTGCGGATGTTTTCAGAAATGAACGACGGTCCATATGAGTGATCCTCCCCTTCATAATCATGACCCGGATTGTCCGGGCCTGTCGTATTCAACAGCGGCAAGACTAGTCACAAGGAAGTGAAAGGGAATACCTACTACTGCGTAGAAACGCGGCTTTCTGCGCGAATTGCACAGGCAATAACGGTCCAATCATAGCAAAACAGGGATTTTTGGTGCCGTTTTCCCGCCAGACGCCCAATCTTTTTGCAATTTTGCTGTGGCTTGCGTATCGATTCGTCCATGCAAAGACTTCGACAACTGGTCTCGTTGACCTATGCTCAAAAGCTGTCGCTGGTGGCGGCGATCCCGCTGGTCGTGGCGGTCGCCGCGATTGCGGTGATGGTTGCCTATGAGGCGCGCGCCACTGCCGAGCGCGAAATTGAAGCACTGGAACGCTCTTTGATTCAGGCCAAGAAGGAAGAGCTGCGCAACTATGTGACTCAGGCGCGCAATGGGTTTGCCTATATCTACGGGCGCGCGGCTCCGGATGACACCGCCGCCAAAACTCAGGTCGCGCAAATCCTGTCGGCCATGATCTATGGGCAGGACGGGTTCTTTTTCGTCTATGACTATGACGGCACCAATCTGGTCAGCCCCCGTCAGACTGAGTTCATCAACCGAAATTGGGAGGGTCTGACCGACAGCGACGGCACACCGGTGGTGAATGAGTTCATTCGCCTTGCTCGTCAGGGTGCGGGTTGGCACAGCTTTATGTGGCAAAAGCCCTCGACCGGGGAAGAAGCGCAAATGATTGCCTATGTTGTCGGCCTTCAGGATTGGCGCTGGGTTGTGGGCACCGGGGTATTCATCGATGACATCGTTGCTGCAGTTGCCAGCGCACGGGCCGAGGTTGAAGCGCGCGTGCAGCGTACCTTCATGTATATCGGTGCCATTGTTCTGGCCGCTGTTCTGATTGTCTTTGCCTCAGGCATGTTGCTCAACATCCGCGAAAGACGTCTGGCCGATGCCAAACTTAAACAGCTGACCCAGCGGGTATTCGACGCGCAAGAGGAAGAGCGCGGCCGTGTGGCACGCGAGCTTCATGACGGGATCAGTCAGATCCTTGTGGGCGTGCGCTTTGCGTTGGACAACGCCCGCCGTCGCCTGTCGCGCGGCGATGATGTGGGCGCGCATGATCCACTGGACAAGGGGATCGAGCATCTGGGAACCGCCATCAGCGAGGTCCGCCGCATCAGTCGCGACTTGCGCCCCGGCGTGCTGGACGATTTGGGCCTCGGCCCCGCGCTTGAGGCTCTGACAGATGATTTCCGCGAGAGAACCGGGATCGAGACCGATTTCTCGACCGTTGTTTTCCGCAACCGGCTGGATCAGGATAGCAAGATCGCCCTCTACCGCATCGCCCAAGAGGCCCTGACCAATATCGAACGCCATTCCGGAGCCACCCATGTCACCATCGATCTGCGCGGGCACAAGAAAGGCGCGACCATGCGAATAACCGACAATGGCCGCGGTTTGCGCAACTCTCCGGGTCGGGGCAGTACCGGGATCGGGTTGCGCAATATGCAGGAACGGATCGAGCAACTTGACGGATCGCTGCGTATTCTGTCATCACGCGGCCACCGCAGCGGCACAGTGATCGAGGTCAGCCTGCCACTCAGCCACCTGTTGCCGCCGCAGGAAGACGCAACTCCGAACCGAAAGGCCGGTACATGAGCGACCAGACGATCCGGGTCCTGATTGTCGACGATCATCCAATGGTGGCCGAGGGGATCCAGTCGATCCTCGAAAGCTATGACGACATCACCGTGGTCGGGACACTCAGCAGCGGAAAGAAAGCGGTTGACCAGGTTGCCGATCTGAAGCCTGACGTCATCCTGATGGACCTGAACATGCCCGGGCTAAGTGGCCTGAGCGCAACCGAGATCATCCTTGAACGCATACCGGACACCTGCATTCTGATCCTGTCCATGCATGACAGCCCCGAATATATTTCGACTGCTCTCAGCCATGGTGCAAAAGGGTACGTGCTCAAGGACGTCCCAACGGATGAAATCAAAAAGGCCATCGATGCCGTCATGCGGGGTGAACAATATTTGTGCACGGGCGCAAGCGGTTCCCTCAAACCCAAAGGCGACACAACGCGCGAGGCTTTGACCGGGCGCGAGCAGACGATCTTGCTGGAGCTGGCACAAGGGAAATCGAACAAGGAAGTCGCCCATACGCTTGATATCTCAGTGCGAACGGTCGAGACCCATCGCAAGAACATCAAACGAAAATTGGGCATATCCTCAACGGCCGGCCTGACCCGCTATGCGCTGGAGCACGGCGTTCTACAGGGCACCAGCCCAGGGTTCTGACCGCAGCGCGGCACGCGCTGCCCGGCCCAGCCGCCGCAGGCAGGCGGGCAACGGGCGAGAGCACTCTTAGTTACCGTCAATCCAGAAGGGCGTCGCGCCGGACTCCTTCCTTGTCATGGTGATGCTGAAGAACACGCCCATATAACTGACGGGTCCGTTCCACCCCACCGCACATGCCTTCGGTTTCGACAAAAGAAAAGATCCCGACATATCGTCTGCGCTCTCCTTTCACGGGAGCGACCCGGTGCAAGGAATAGCGCCCTTTGAAAATCTGCAGATCCCCTGGGTTCAACACCAACTGGTGCACCCGTGTCCGATCACCGCCCAGAACCGCAGAAACAGCCGCGAAATTCTCATCCTCGGCGCTTCGCAGGTTGGGGGCATATTCGAATTCACCACCGAATTCTCCATTCTGAATGGCCAGCGTCACGGTGTAGTTGTTGGTGTCAAAATGCCAGGGAAACCCCTGCCCTTCTTCGACCACGTTGATGATGACATCAGCCAAAGGATCATCGTAGCGAAAGAACCGGTCTTCGGACTCGTTCAATGCCGTTCGAATGAAAGGTAAAAAACCAGCGAACTCATAAATACGTCGCAGCGGTCCGGATTTGGAAAAACTGTCCGCTGGCACAAAGGCATTCGACCGATCATAAAATCGACGCACCGGATGGCTTGGCGCCAATGCCGGGTCGTCTTTGGTGAAATACGGATTCGTTCGGCTAAATGACCTATGTGCACCAACGGCAGTCTTATCGGCTTCTTTCAGCAAACGCGCCACGCCATCCTCGTGTACGAAACCTGGAAGAACAGCACAGCCGTCCCGATCCAGCTCGCGCCTCAGATCACCTATCAGCTGCTCATATGCCCATGAACCGGGGCGGTCTATCGGGTATCGCCCGAGATCAACCAGATCCTGCAACATGTTCGGCCTCCCTCGCCACTGCAATTAAGTCCAGCGTGACTCAGCCTAAAATCACGATCATGCCCGTTTCGGACATCGGCATGACGCATTTCGACACTTCCGTGCCACTCGCCAAGCATTGCAAAGGGGCGAAAATCCCGAAAGTTCCGAACATGCGTCAAAATGCGCAATAAAATGTCGCAAAATACCACCCAGAAGTTAGAAAATTGGTGCAATTGCCTGTTGACGCCCCTTTCCACCGCCCATAATGTCCAACCCACGCAAAAAGGAGCCTCTGGCGATGAGAACGCTAGTCGTAATCGTAGGAACCACGCGCATGGGCCGGTAACGGTAAACCATAATCGAACCCATGCGCCTCCGAAAATCTCGGGGGCTTTTTTTATGCGAAACGCAAGACACATGTCGCCAATGGAGCAAAGCAGATGACACGTGAGATGACCGGCGCAAAGATGGTAGTTCAGGCCCTCAAGGATCAGGGCGTGGACACGGTATTCGGATACCCCGGCGGCGCCGTGCTACCGATCTATGACGAGATCTTTCTGCAAAACGACATTCGCCACATTCTGGTGCGTCACGAACAGGGTGCGGTTCACGCCGCCGAAGGCTATGCCCGCTCGACCGGCAAGCCCGGCGTTGCGCTTGTGACCTCGGGCCCCGGCGCTACCAATGCGGTGACCGGGCTGACCGATGCGCTTCTGGACTCGATCCCGATTGTTGTTCTGACCGGACAGGTTCCGACCTTCATGATCGGCTCGGACGCCTTTCAGGAGGCTGATACTATTGGCATCACCCGCCCCTGCACCAAACATAACTGGCTGGTAAAGGACACGAATTCGCTGTCCGATACCCTGCACGAGGCGTTCCATGTCGCCACCTCGGGCCGTCCTGGCCCGGTCCTGATCGACATTCCCAAGGACGTTCAGTTTGCGTCCGGAGAATACAGCGCACCTAAACCATCTACCTCACACTATCAACCTGTTCTGAAAGGCGATCTGGAAGAGATCACCGAGTTGGTTGCTGCGATTGAAACCGCGAAAAAGCCAGTGTTTTACACTGGTGGCGGCGTCATCAATTCGGGCCCGGCAGCCAGCCAGTTGCTGCGGGAACTGGTAGACGCAACAGATTTCCCGATCACTTCGACCTTGATGGGTCTGGGCGCCTATCCGGCGTCTGGCAGGAATTGGCTGGGCATGCTGGGCATGCACGGGTTGTATGAGGCCAATCTGGCGATGCATGATTGCGATCTGATGATCAATATCGGCGCTCGTTTTGATGACCGCATCACTGGACGGATCGACGCGTTCTCGCCCGATTCCAAAAAAGCGCATATCGACATCGACCCGTCTTCGATCAACAAGGTGATCCGCGTTGATATCCCGATTGTTGGCGATGTGGCCCACGTGCTTGAGGACATCCTCAAGGTCTGGAAATCGCGCGGTCGCAAGACCAACACCGCAGCTATTGCGAAATGGCAGGAACAGATCGGCGAATGGCGCAAGGTGAACTGCCTTGCCTATACCAACAGCGAAAAGACCATCAAACCGCAATACGCGCTGCAACGCCTTGAAGAACTGACCAAAAAACATGACCGTTACATCACGACCGAGGTTGGCCAACACCAGATGTGGGCCGCTCAATACCTTGGCTTCGAAGATCCCAACCGCTGGATGACCTCAGGTGGTCTGGGCACAATGGGTTACGGATTCCCGGCCTCGATCGGTGTTCAGATGGCACATCCCGACGCGCTGGTGATCAACGTGGCTGGTGAGGCCTCGTGGCTGATGAACATGCAGGAAATGGGCACCGCTACGCAGTATCGCCTGCCGGTGAAGCAGTTCATCCTGAACAACGAACGCTTGGGCATGGTGCGCCAGTGGCAGGAACTGCTGCATGGCGAACGGTATTCGCATTCCTGGTCCGAAGCGCTGCCTGATTTCGTCAAGCTCGCCGAGGCGTTTGGCGCCAAGGGTATCTTGTGTTCTGACCCCGCCGATCTGGACGATGCGATCATGGAGATGATCAACTATGACGGCCCCGTGATCTTCGACTGTCTGGTCGAAAAGCACGAGAACTGCTTCCCCATGATCCCGTCGGGCAAGGCCCACAACGAGATGCTGCTGGGCGAGGCCGAGACGCAGGGCGTGATAGATAGCAAAGGTTCGGTACTGGTATGACAGCGCAGATGATCAGTTTTGACGCAACGCGCTTCCAGCCTACCCCGGACGAGTTGAACGAAGAAGCTGATGATTTCATCAATCCGGATGTGTTTGGCAAGGAACTCAGCATCTTTCTGAGTAAAGAGCTTGCCGCATCCGGGTTTGAGGTTTCCTTCGCCTGTGCCGAGGACTGGGGATGGTATCACGAAATTGATCACGACGAGCCGTTTGCCCTGGTTTTCGGCTGCTCAAACTATGGTGATGGCCATCTGGTTCAGTTCTCACCAAAGACCGAGCATGTGAGAAAGATGTTCAAGAAATACCACGCAGCCCCCAAGGTGGATGCATTGCGTGGCGCAATTTGGAAAATTCTGGAGAATGCCGAAGGTGTATCGAACCTTCGCTACGAAGAGGACTAGCTCAGCATGTCTGCCCTACATATCAAAAAAGGCTCCACCCGCCATTCGGCCTATAACCTAAGACCCACGTTTTCCGACGTACAGGAACGCCATACCATCGCAGTTCTGGTCGAGAATGAACCGGGGGTTCTAGCCCGCGTCATCGGCCTGTTCTCGGGCCGTGGTTATAACATCGAAAGCCTGACCGTGGCCGAGGTTGACCATACCGGCCACCTCAGTCGCATCACCATCGTCACCACCGGCACACCGCAGGTGATCGAACAGATCAAGGCGCAGCTGGGCCGGATCGTATCGGTACGCGACGTGCATGACCTGACGGTCGAAGGCGCGTCGGTCGAGCGGGAATTGGCCATCATCAAGGTGGTCGGCGACGGCGACAAGCGGGTCGAGGCGCTGCGTCTGGCCGATATTTTCCGTGCCAATGTCGTGGACAGCACGTTGAATTCGTTCATTTTTGAGATCACTGGCGCACCTGACAAGATCGACGCCTTTGCTGATCTGATGCGCCCGCTGGGTCTGATCGAAATCGCCCGAACCGGCGTTGCAGCCCTGTTGCGCGGCGATTGACCAAAACTGCCCCGCCGGCGCATCCAGTTGGCGGCGGGGTATCGGCAATACCCAATTTGCAAGATCACAATACGCCAAACGTGAACATCAACGTCACATTTGCCTAAAAAGTTTAAGCTAAATCAGAATTAACCTATTGCGTCTGTGCATCATCGCGTTAGCCTTCAAGGGTAGCGCGGCGTTGGGATGCGTCCGCTGGGTCATCTGTACGATTTCAGACAGCGCCTGGTTTGTTGGCCAGTTGTGTCGCGGTTATTCGGAATACACACAAGTACCGGGACGAAAATGACGAACGACAGCCGCAGCCCCGACGACCTACGCAGGATGTTCGGCGCCAATCTGCGAACTCTTGCTGGACAATATAATTCAGTTTCCGAGCTGTGCCGCCAGCTTGGAGTGAACCGAACTCAGTTCAATCGCTATCTTGGCGGCGAAAGCTTTCCCCGACCCGATGTCCTTGACCGAATATGCCGCTTTTTTGATGTTGATGCTCGGATTTTGCTCCATCCCTTGGATCAGATTGACCAACCGTCCAAGCACCCGGCTGCGGTCGCCCTGACCGAGTTTCTGGGGTCCACCCCTGCCACCCTGACTGAAATTCTGTTTCCCGGCGGGTTCTATTATGCGACCGAGACAGAACTTGATGGCACAAAACCCCTGAGACACAGGCTTTTTCACGCCAGAAGGTTACCGCAATGTACTTTGGTTAGAGGGTTTGAACCAATTTCCGAGACACCCGGAGCATCAGTCGCAGAGCGCGAAGTACAGGGTATTGTGGCCTGTGCCGGGCGGCAGATTTATATGCTCATGTCCTGTCGTGCGTCTCAGAAAAGCAGGATTTATCTGGTGACACGTGGAATTGAAAATCAAACAAACTGTTGGCGCGGTGTCGCAATTTGCCTGTCAAAAACTACAGCTACCGCAACGACGACACGGCGGATATTGCTCAGACATTTAGGGGACGACACCTCGACAGTCCTGGCCGCCGCGCGCATTGCACGCCGACCAGAAGCCATGGCCCGCGCTTGACAACGATCCTGGCGTGTTAACCCGCGATTTCCCCGCCCTGAGAGATCAGCCAGTATAGGTGCCAACTGGCGTGCCCCAATAGCGGCAGTACGATCAACAAGCCGAAAAACCAGGGGATCATTGCGGCAAACGTCAGAACCGCAATCAGCGCGCCCCACCCCAGCATCAATCTGCGGTTTGCGGCCACATAGCTATAGCTGGCAATCATTGCGGTCACAAAATCCAGCTCTCGGTCCAAAAGCATCGGAATTGAAAGCACCGTGATCATGTAGAGGATGGTCACAAAAATCGCGCCAACAGCTGTTCCAACCGCCAACATAGTCAACCCGTTTGATGTAAGGAACACCTCAAGGGACGAAGACACATTGGTCATGGTCGATAGCCCCATAAAAAGTGCAAAGATCATGTGGCCAAGAAAGAACCAGAACAGAAACATCACAACGATGATGGCGCAGATCGAAGGCAACTGACGGCGGCTTTGACCCAGGATTACGCCAAATATGGCCCGAGAATCCAAAACTTCACCCTCTTGAATGCGCCGCGATACCTCATACAGCCCCACCATGGCAAAGGGGCCCAGCATCGGAAAACCGATTGCGGCCAAAATCAGCCAATAGGTCGTTCCGGTCGTGAGAGTGACCCAAACCATCAGCCAACCCATCAAAACATAGAACCCGGAAAAGAGCAGCCCAAAGAGCGGAGCGCGGCGAAAATCGCTCCAGCCTCGCCTTAGGGCCTCGTGCAGCATTTCGACATCTACCCGCCCCATGTTCGGAACACCAAACTGTTTGTCCATGGCTTTTATCCTTCGTATCCGGTCGATTTTCAGGCGGGTCGTTTTTGCGGCCAACTGGTGGCAGAATGATATGCAGATCCGATGGACAAAATGCGAGAATCCGCTCCGCGCGGACCAAAGATCTGCATCCCCATCGGCAAGCCTTCGGATCCAAATCCAACAGGAACCGAGAGGCAAGGCAGTCCGACCAGGCTGACCGGCACCACGACCTGCATCCAACGGTGATAGGTATCCATCCGGGTGCCGTTGATTTCGGTGGGAAATGCAAGCTGCAAGTCGAAGGGCCAGACCTGGGCCGACGGCAGGATAAGCGCATCATAGTCCTGGAAAACTTCGGTCGCACGTCGGAACCACTCGGTTCGCACAACACTGGCACGATGGACCTGCATCGCTGTCAGCGCCAGACCACGGTCCAGTTCCCATTGCGCAGTATCCTTCAGTGACGCGCGGTGTTCTGTCCGAGACGCAAGACCGGCGGCCACGCTCCACGAACGCAATGTAATCCAGCTATTCCACATCTGGTCGGCGTCAAAGGGCGGTGCGAGGGGTTCGACCTTGGCCCCGAGTTGAGTGAACACCTCGAGCGCGTCACGGCAAATCTCGCGGATACCAGGTTCGAATGGAAAGGCTCCGCCCCAGTCATCCAACCACCCGATACGCATTCCGGTCAGGTCTGCGGGTTGGACCGGAGACACGCTTTCCCCCGGATGGCCCAAAGGTTGGGACGGATGAGTGCCGCTGATCACATCAAGCAATAGACCAATATCTTCGGGGCTCCGCGCCATCGGGCCCAATGTAGAAAGCTGGTGCAAGTACCCGTCACCGTCGGGTTCGTTTGGCACCCGCCCCCAACTGGGCCTGAAGCCATAGACGTTGTTCCATGCCGCAGGGTTGCGCAGGCTGCCCATCATGTCAGACCCATCGGCCAGCGCCACCATGCCAGACGCCAGCGCGACTGCTGCTCCACCGGATGAACCGCCGCAGGTACGCTCGGGGTCATATGGGTTGCATGTGACGCCATATACTGGATTGAACGTATGTGAGCCCAATCCGAATTCCGGAGTATTGGTTTTACCGATCAGGATTGCCCCGGCCTCTTTCATCCGCTGGGCTAACAGATCGTCTGTTTCCGGAATGAACCCATTCAGGATTGGTGATCCTTGGGACGAAACGACGCCCGCAACATTCACCAAGTCTTTGACGGCAATCGGCAGACCATGCAGCGGACCACGGTTTGGTCCGGAATCAACAGCACGGGCCTCGGCCATCAAATCATCAGGATCACGCATCGCCACGATTGCATTCAGGCGCTCGTTCACTGCGCCGATCCGCTCTAGCGTCAGTTGCATCAGCTCAGCCGCCGATAAACGCCCAGAGGACAATGCACTCAACAATTCGGCTGCTGTTATTTGGCCTAGATCCATCCCTGGGCTCCACCTTTTTGGTCAGCCTAGCCGGAGCGTATCCTCATTTAAACCCTCAGTTTGAATGCATCTTTTTACCAAAGACCACCCGAGGTCACTTGGATCGAGACCCAAAATGCAAATTGCTGTCGTGCCCAAGAAAGTGTTTTACGCACAAAAGGATGGAAAGGACGCTTAACACAAGCCAGATCCCGCCCCACATCATGGTTGTGCCGCCGAATTCTTGGGCCAGCATGTAGGCATCCGAGCGGACACCCGAGCGCCGGATCGTGTCATCAAAGATATCATAAGGCACATAGATCACGCTGGTCAGCCCGATCACGCGTAAAGCCAGATCACAGATCGGCCGACTTAGATAGAACGCCATGCCGATCATTACCGCCCCAACACCTGCACAAAACGCCATGGCAAAGGGATCGCGGACATAAAGCGCTGTTACCAACAGCATCACGCCGCCAAATCCACCCAGCACCGCCCGGTCCCAATGCGTGCGCAATGCTATCAGCAACAACCCCATCCCTAGCGCCAGCGACCCGAGATAACCGGCGGACAGGCTCAAGAACCTTTGCCCACCACGCGCTGTGACAAGACCACCCTGCTGCGGTGAGATCGAGAAGCTCTCGACCGAACCACCGGTTAGGACGACGGTTATCGCGTGCGACAGCTCGTGTAGGAAAACGATGAGTATCTTCAGAGGCACCACAACCGGCGTAGACCAGAACACAAACACCAAAGCGACAAGCGCAATCAGTTGCCAATGTCCTTTGATCAGCTTCATCATGGGCATCGAACGCGCTGCTATCAGCCCTCGCCCTGTGCTTCGGAGCGGCTTTTTCCGGCCACGTTCAAGGCCAGTGTGGCGGCCATGAACCCGTCAAGATCCCCATCCAAAACCCCCTTGGTATCCGAGGTTTCATGGTTGGTCCTCAGGTCCTTGACCATCTGGTAGGGCTGCAGAACATACGACCGGATCTGGTTGCCCCAACCCGCATCGCCCTTGGCCTCGTGGGCTGCGTTGATGTCAGCATTGCGGCGGTCCAGCTCTTGCTGGTACAGGCGGGATTTCAGCGCTTTCATCGCAATATCACGGTTCTGGTGCTGGGATTTCACGGATGATGTAACAACGATCCCGGTCGGGATATGCGTGATCCGCACGGCCGAGTCTGTCGTGTTCACGTGCTGGCCTCCTGCCCCCGAGGACCGGTAGGTGTCGATGCGAATCTCGGACGGGTTGACCTCGATCTCGATATTGTCGTCCACCACCGGGTAAACCCAGACCGAACTGAACGATGTATGCCGTTTGGCCGCCGAGTCATAAGGTGAAATTCGCACCAGCCGATGCACGCCGCTTTCGGATTTCAGCCAGCCATAGGCGTTGTGGCCAGAAATTTTGTACGCCGCAGATTTAATACCCGCCTCTTCGCCCGAGGTCTCGGATTGCAGCTCGACCGTATAGCCCTTTTTCTCGGCCCAGCGGACATACATCCGCGCCAGCATCGAAGCCCAGTCGCAGCTTTCGGTGCCGCCTGCGCCCGAATTGATCTCGAGGAAGGTGTCGTTGCCGTCGGCCTCTCCGTCCAGCAGCGCCTCAAGCTCTTTCTTGGCGGCTTTGGCTTTTAGCTTTCTGATCGCCTCTTCAGCGTCGGTGACGACCTCTTCGTCCTCTTCCATCTCGCCCAGTTCGATCAATTCCATATTGTCGCTGAGGTCGGTTTTGATGGATTCATAGATTTCAATAGCATCGACCAGCATCTGCCGCTCGCGCATCAGTTTTTGCGCATTCTCGGGGTTGTCCCACAGGTTGGGATCCTCAACCCGGGCATTGAATTCCTCAAGGCGGTGAGGTGCGGTTTCATAGTCCATGCGCTGCGCCAGCAGCTCTAGCGACTTTTCAATTTCCGCCACGGTATTCTGGGTTTCGGCGCGCATGGTTACGTCCCAACTTGCTCAATCAGGCCTGCGTGATAGCAAGAGCGTGGGGCCACCACAAGACAGCGGAGACCTGAATGCATATTGTTCCGGGTGATATCATGGATTGCTGGGGATTATGCCGTGCCATACTGATCGCCGAAGCCCAGCATGCGTTAGTCTGGAAAGTTCACGCGCGGGATTATGGGCCGGCCGCGCTAAAGCTATACCACCGCGCAGATCGCGGGAACGAAGCTGCTTCGACCGGGCTTTTGTCGCTCTGGCGGGATCGTGGCGCGGTTGCCATTTATGCCGAAGCGGGCAAAGGCGTATTGATGGAGTGGTTGGAGGGTCCGACACTGGGTGACATCGCGCGTGACGGAAACGCCGAAAGCGCGCTGCAGGTTTTCTCGGAGGTGGCCCACCGCCTTCACCAAAAGCCCACGGTTGCGTTCGACGAGCTGCGACCATTGCACGAGGTATTCAATCCACTGTTTGACTGCACGTTTGCCCGCGATTGTCCCGACGCGCTACAACGAGATGTGATCCGCGCAACGGAACTGACATCAAACCTTCTGACGAGCCAACCGCAGGTGGTGCCGCTGCATGGTGACCTTCACACCGATAACGTAATTCAAACGCCTTCAGGGGCACGGGTAATTGATGCAAAGGGGTATCTGGGCGATCCTGCTTTTGAACTTGCAAACGCATTGCGGCACCCCAAAGGCATGCCCGATCTGGTTCGCAGCCGCGACCAGATCGAACGCTGCCTCCAGCTTTACTCCGGAGCGTTAGATGTGTCGCGGAAACGTCTTGCCCAATGGGCCGCTGCAAAATGTGCGCTATCCATCATGTGGCGCGGCCATGGGATAGTTTCAGCTGCGCCCGAGGCAACGCTCTTGAACCTATTGTTGCGCGCGGCGGATCAGTAAAGCCCGCCGCCCTGCAAATCGCCCTGGCTGGCATTTGGGCCAACGGTGATGGTGTCGCCGGTCGACGTGGTCACCTGACGACCCGAGCTGTTGACCTCTTCAAACAGCGGCAGGTCGGAACCCATCGCAAAACCACCGTCATAGATGCGGTCGATAAAGCCGTCGGCGCCATCGCGGAAATACTCGGCCACGACAAAGTCTCCGGACGCATCAGAGGGCAAGCGTGCACCGCTGAATCGGTCAATTTTGATAAAGTGACCACCCGGTGGCACCTCGAACGGACCTCCGCCGTATTTCTCGACAGCTGTCTCCATGAAGCTTTGGAACACGGGACCGCACAAAGTGCCGCCATAAGCGCCCCGGCCCATCGGGCGCGGACGGTCGTAGCCGATATAGCAGCCAGCAACGATGTTCGAAGTAAAGCCGATGAACCAGGCGTCTTTGGATTCATTGGTTGTCCCGGTTTTCCCAGCGGTGGGCACCGGCAGATTGACAACACGGGATGCCGTGCCACGATCCACGACACCTTTCATCATCGACGTCAGCTGATAAGCGGTGATCGCATCCATGACCTGACTGCGGTTTGTCTCGATCGTGGGGGATTCATCAGGTTCCAGCCAGGCCGAATTACAATCCAGGCACTGGCGGTCATCGTGCCGATAGATTGTCTTGCCGAACCGATCCTGAATACGGTCAACCAGAGTGGGTTCAACCCGCTCGCCGCCATTTGCGAACATCGCATAGGCCGCAACCATCTTGTACAACGTCGTCTCTTCGGACCCCAGCGAGTTGGCCAGGAAAGCACCCATCCGGTCATAAACGCCAAAGCGTTCCGCGTATCCGGCAACCACCGGCATCGTGACTTCTTGCGCCAGACGGATGGTCATCAGGTTCCGCGACTGTTCAATCCCGGTACGCAATGGCGTCGGCCCGTAGAATTTGTTGGTCGAATTCTTGGGTCGCCACAGGCCCTGCGGTGTGTTCACTTCGATCGGAGCGTCGACCACAATGGTCGCAGGGCTATACCCGCTGTCCAACGCAGCGGCATAGACGAAAGGCTTAAAGCTTGATCCAGGCTGGCGCTGTGCCTGTGTGGCGCGGTTAAAAACCGAATCCTGATACGAGAATCCGCCCTGCATCGCCAAAACCCGGCCCGAGTTCACATCCATCGCAACAAAGCCGCCCTGAACCTCGGGGACCTGACGGGCGGACCATTGGCCTTCTTCCCCGGCCATCACCAGAATGACGTCACCGCGTTTGAAGTTGTCGAAGAAGCTGCCCTGCATCCACTTGATGTCCGAGCGCGGGATGATGCCGTCAGCCGGACCATTTTCAATGCCGACGGTCAGGGCCTGCTCACCGACATCCAGTACTACGGCGGGATACCACTGCGTAGGCAGAACCACATCACGGGGGATTTCCAAAATCGCCAAGGCCTCACGCCAATGCGCCTCATCCGCCAGTATTTCTTCGGCGATCACTTCGTCGGTCCCGTGCCATTTTCCACGAGACCGGTCGTATTTCTGCAGCGCCTCGCGCAGGGCGTACGCGGCTTTGACTTGCATTTCCTCGTCCACAGAGGCGCGGACAGTAAAACCACCTGTGAAGAACTCGCCCTCGCCGAAATCTTCGCTCAGCTGGCGGCGGATTTCGTCGGTGAAGTAATCCCGCGGCGGTAAGGCGGTGCGGAAACTTTCGAAATCACCATTCTGGACAGACCGCAAAGGCATCTCGACCTCGGCCTCATAGGTCGCCGTATTGATATAACCGTTTTGGTTCATCTCGCGCAGCACGTAATTGCGCCGGTTCACAAGGCGTTCTTTCTGCCGAACCGGGTGATAATCCGACGGCGCCTTGGGCATAGCCGCCAAAGTGGCGGCCTCATGCGGAGCCAATTCCTGAAGGGTCTTGTTGAAATAGGTTTGCGCTGCTGCGGTTACACCATACGAGTTCTGGCCCAGAAAAATCTCGTTCATGTACAGTTCTAGGATCTGTTCCTTATCCAGCGTATTCTCAAGCCGTGTGGCCAGGATGATCTCTTTGATCTTGCGCTCGGCCCGACGGTCCCCCGACAACAGGAAGTTCTTCATTACCTGCTGTGTGATCGTCGATGCACCCCGTACATTCTCGCCCTTGGATTTCACTGCCTCGACACCAGCGGCAATAATCCCGCGCGGATCATAGCCCTTATGGTTATAGAAATTCTTGTCTTCGGCCGAAATAAAGGCCTGCTTAACCAGTTCGGGGATTTCTTCTGACGGGGTGAACAGACGGCGTTCCTGCGCAAATTCGTCGATCAGCTGACCCTCGCCAGAATAAATCCGGCTGATCGTGGGCGGTTTGTACTGCGCCAGGGATTCGTGACTGGGCAGGTCGCGCCCATACATCCAGAACACCGCGCCGATAACCAGCGCAGCCATAAAAATACCCAGGGTCACGAGGCTGAATATCGCCCCGAAAATCGAAAGAATGAAACGGATCACGTTACTGCCTTTTGCTCGCGGTGCCGCCTATATAGTGTCGCACCTGTGCAGGGTCAAAACACCATGGCCAATAATAGCCGGTTTGCGCCACGGGGTCACTGTCCAATCAGGGATCGTTTTACCATATCGTCCTGGCGCCATTTCTCTAGCCCATCCCGAATACCGCGCGCCATTCCCATGCGCCATTCCTGATTTCGTATGTTTTTCAAATCTCTAGGGCTGGAAAGGAAGCCAAGCTCAATCAGAACGGAAGGAATATCCGCTGCCTTCAGAACCGAAAATGAGGCTGTGCGAATTGGCTTGTTGTTCATCGGACCACCCTGTTGCGTCATTCCATTCGCCAGCATTTGTGCCAACGCATCCGTACGCGGCCTGGTTTCCTGACGCGCAAGGTCCAGCAGAACATCTGCAACCTGATCATCCGCACCGCTCAGATCGACGCCCGAAATCAAATCACTGCGGTCGTGCCGCTCAGCCAGTTTGTGGCTTGCCACATCCGAGGCATCTTGAGACAGCGTATAAACGGCCGCGCCATGAGCCCGCCCTTCTGTCAGAATGTCGGCATGTAAAGAGATGAACACATCTGCACCTGCACGGTGTGCCAATGCAATACGACGTTCAAGAGAAACGAACTGATCATCGGTCCGCGTCATCTCAACCTCGTATCCGCCCGTGCGCAATAGCATCTCGCGCAGCTCTCGGGCAAAGGTCAGCATCAGCGTTTTCTCATCATCACCGTCAACTTCGGCGCCGGGATCAATTCCTCCATGCCCGGGGTCCAACATGACACGCAAAGTTCCGTTGCCCTGCCCCACCGGAGCGACCGATGTCTCTGCTGGTTCGGGCAAATCCCAGCCGGTTTGCCGGGGCGTTCCGGCGCTGGCTGCGAAACTGTCGAAATCTGTCCCTTGCAGCCCAAGCGTCAAATGCGCGGCCCCAGTCGCAGAGTCCACTCGCATATCCGCCGTCTCAACCGCCAGAGGCGCGCCCAGTTCGAGTACCATGCGGGACCAGCCCGGTACATAAGAGCCGAACTGCACACCGCTGATACGGCCAGTCTGTAGAAAGCGGTCACGATCAAGACCGGTCCAGTCTACCTCCTGGAAATCCAGGATCATCCGATACGGGTCGCGCAGGGTAAAAACGCGATAAGGCACCCCCTGGCTAAGCCCAAGCTGGATGCTTACACCGGACCGCCCGTCATCAACAATCGAACTTTGGTCTGGCAAAACACGGGCGAGTGCGCTGAAATCCTGCGCAACTGCGGTACTGCCTAGCGCCCAGATCAGCGCGATGGCGTAGATAATTCTGCTCATGGCCTCAAGTTTTCCCGAGATCGATTGAAGCGCAGCCTACCCGACCCGCACTTGGATGTGAACGCTTTAGGCTTGGGCAGAAATCAAGCCTCGATCAGCCATGAAACGCTGAAGCCGCCGCAGCCCCTCTTCGATATCCCCGGTCGAGCGTGCATAGGAAAAACGGATGGTGCCGTGCCCACGCTGAGGATCGAAATCCAGCCCCGGAGTGACCGCCACGCCGACCTTATCCAAAATCTCAGCCGCAAAGGCACGGCTGTCGTCGGTCAGGTCAGACACATCGGCGTAAACATAGAATGCCCCATCAGGTGGCGCGATATTGGTGAAACCGGCTTTGGGCAGACCGTCCAACATCAGCGCGCGGTTCCGCCGATAGACATCCAAATTTGCCTGCAATTCTTCATCACAATCCATCGCAGCCAGCGCCGCCACCTGGCTGGCATGGGGCGCGCAGATAAACATGTTCTGCGCGATCCGTTCGACGACGCGCACCTGATCCTCGGGCACAACCATCCAGCCCACACGCCAACCTGTCATAGAGAAATACTTGGAGAATGAGTTGATCACATAGCACTCATCTGTCAACTCCAGCGCGGTGACGGCTTTGGCTTCGTATTCCAGACCATGATAAATCTCGTCACTGATGAAAGACGCGCCCTGGCTGTGTGCGGCATTGATCAGCGCACCCATTGCGGCATGGTTCAGCATGGTTCCTGTCGGGTTGGCGGGCGAGGCCACCATCAGCCCCTGCAAATTTAGCCCGGCGAAATCGGCTGGCACCGGCTGCAGGCGGTGTTCCGGAGCGGTGGGCAGATCAACCGCGACCAGCCCCAGGGCCCGCAATATCTGCCGATATGACGGATAGCCGGGGGCCCCAATACCCACGCGATCCCCGCTGTCGAACAGCGCGGTGAACGCCAGCAGGAATCCGCCAGACGAACCGGGGGTTATCACCACCCGTTCGGGATTGAGATCGACATTATACCACTCGCCATACATCTGCGCGATCCGGTGGCGCAGTGCTGGCAGACCCAATGCAACGGTATATCCCAACGGGCCTTGCTCCATTGCCTTAGCCAATGCCTCGGTCGCCCCTTTGGGTGCGCCGGTTCCAGGCTGGCCGACCTCCATATGGATGATGTGGCGGCCAGCCTCTTCGGCTTTGCGGGCAGCCTCCATCACGTCCATCACGATGAACGGATCGACCCCGGACCGGGTTGAGTTTCGCATGGCCATCTCCCATGTTGCAATCATGGCTTTTGAACGCGTATCCAGGCTGGCGTCAATCCCGGCCCTGTTGCTGTTTGCAGTGACTTGGCTCGTAGGCGCTGTTCAGGCCCAAAGCCTGATCCGTGATCCAGATATTGAACACGGTCTGCGAGAGTTGGCCTTTCCCGTTCTGCGCGCCGCCGGTCTGAATACCAATCGGGTCCAGATACTGGTGGTCAATGACAGCACGTTCAATGCCTTCGTTCTGGATTACAATGCGATCTATCTGAACTATGGGCTAATCCTTTCAGTCGAAAGCCCCGAGATGTTGCAGGCGGTTATCGCACATGAGGCGGCCCATATCGCCAACGGGCACTTATCGCGCCGTTACGAAAACCTGAATGCAGCACGGCAAAAAGCCGGGCTTGGGACGGCTTTGGCTCTGATTGCTGCAGCTGCTGGCGGCGGCGAGGCTGCATTCGGAATTGCGGCCGGTACTAATTCGGCAGCCCTGCGCAGCTTTCTTGGCCACACCCG
Source organism: Ruegeria sp. CDSC042 (assembly GCF_059610745.1). Classification (NCBI taxonomy): domain Bacteria; kingdom Pseudomonadati; phylum Pseudomonadota; class Alphaproteobacteria; order Rhodobacterales; family Roseobacteraceae; genus Ruegeria; species Ruegeria sp. CDSC042. The sequence continues at coordinate 256,557 of NZ_JBXWOF010000001.1, read as the reverse complement.
CGCTGAAGAGTCCTCGGCGGATCGCAGCGCAGCAAGCTATTTACGTTGGGCCGGTATCTCGCCCAGTGGCATGGTGTCTCTGCACCGTAAATTCGCGGGGCAAGAGCTGTTAAACACGGTCAACCAGGACCCATACATGCGATCACACCCCACCAGCCGCGAGAGGCTGCGCGCCGCCGAGGCCTTTCTGGAAGAGTTCGGCGATAAAGCCAAACCCAGCCAGAATGCCGATTACTGGTTCGCAAGGGCAAAAGGTAAGCTTTCGGCCTTCATCCGCTCGCCCACATGGACGATGCGGCGCGCCAAAGAAGAAACCGCCCAGGACATACGACTGATGCGCGAGGCAGCAGCCCACCATCAAAACCGTGATCTGACCAAAGCGCGCGCTGCGATTGATGGTGCATTGGCAATCCGGCCCAATGACCCCTATTACTATGACCTCAAAGGCCAGATCATGCTTGAAAACCGTCAAGTGGCTGATGCGGTAGCAGCATATGGCAAAGCCGTTGAATTGGCGCCGAATAACCCACTTATCCTGGCCGGATACGGGCGGTCCCTGTTGGTTCAAGGTAAGACAGTGGAAGCCTTGGCCATTCTTGAAAAAGCGCGGGCCAGAGATTTTCGTAACGCAAGATTGATGCAAGACCTGGGTGCAGCTTATGCCAAAACAGGCAATACTGGCATGGCATCGGCGGTTACAGCCGAAAGATATGCCCTGCAGGGCCGTTTGGATGACGCCGGTATTCACGCGAAACGCGCGGTTGCGCAGTTGCCGGTCGGATCACCGGGTTGGCAACGGGCCCAAGATGTGTTGATTGCGTTTGAACAAGCAAACAAGAGTAATTCGAAAAGGAAACGGAAATGATCCTCAGACACGCTGCACCAGCCCTTCTGGGGCTTTCCCTGATCGCAGGATCGGCGCAGGCCTTGGACCTGAGCCAGCTGACCGACGCCGAAAAACAACAATTCGGAGAGCAGGTACGCGAATACCTTCTGGAAAACCCCGAAGTCATCATCGAAGCGATCAACATTCTGGAACAACGCAACGCCGTTGAAGAAGCGCAGGCGGATAAAGAGCTTGTCGCCAGCAATGCTGATGAGCTTTTCAACGACGGGTACAGCTGGGTGGGCGGCAATCCGGACGGAGATATTACTCTGGTCGAGTTCATGGACTATCGCTGCGGATATTGCCGCCGTGCGGTTCCCGAAGTGGCCAGCCTGCTGGCCGAGGATGGCAATATTCGGCTTGTGATCAAAGAGTTTCCGATCCTCGGAGACGCGTCGATGATCTCATCCCGCTTTGCTGTTGCCGCCAAACATGTTGCCGGGGACGATGCCTATAAGCAGGTTCACGATGCCCTGCTCGAATTCACCGGGGAACCGTCGCCGGTTACTTTGCGCCGTATCTCGGACGGGCTGGGTTTGGACAGTGACGCGATTCTGGCGGCAATGGACAGCGAACAGGTCACCGAGGAAATCCAAAAGACCCGTGAATTGGCGCAGCGGATGCAGATTTCGGGCACGCCTTCGTTTGTGCTGGGCAGCGAAATGCTGCGCGGGTACCTGAAAGCAGATCAGATGCAGCAAATTGCGAACGCCGTTCGCGCCGAGCAAGGCTGATTTGGCAGGCCGGTTCCGCAACAGGAGCCGGCCATTCCGTCAGGGCATCGGGTCGCCAGCAAGGTGGCTCAGATATTCCTCAAGATTAGACCAGCCATCGCCGTCCCGGTCCGCCCAGACATCAGAGGGATCATTCGGGTCCAGGCCAGTCCGCCCTGTTTCCCAAGTATCAGACATTCCGTCCCGGTCAGTATCAACTGCCGCGTGAACAATGGGCAAATCCGGCCAACCGCCCACCTCGCCCGGATCGTTTATCCGATGTCCATCACAGCCGCGGACGTTTTCGATCACCATCGCATCCAGACTGTCCAAAGCTTGGTCATCCCCGTGCCGGGCCCCCACGGTTCCAAGAACGGTTTCGTATGTCGTGCTCACCTCGGCAGGTTCAACCGACAGCGGTTGGTGAGGTTCAGCCACAAGGAATTCGACCGCCGCATCATCCGCAATCTTGCCCTTCACTGATCTGTCGCATAGCAGCTCAATACGGCTGTCCAGATGCAGGTTATCCTGTTCGAAAACCGAGATGCTGAACCCCTTGTCGGCGCCATAAGGGAACACCTCGAATGCGGCGGGGGGCGGCCTGTTCCGTGTACTGGGGCCCGGCAGGACCACGTTTCCCACATAGGCGATCCAGGTGTCGCCGTAGTGGTTCCAGAACTCACCGAATTGCGAGGTCGCGTCGTAGAACACGTTGTTAATAATGTCGACTTGCCCAGATGGTGACGACTGGATGTCTGGATTTCTGTCGCGGTTATGGGCAAACAGGTTTTGATACAGGGTGACCCGCCCACATTGCCTTGCCGTTCCATCATCGGAACACAGCAGAGCTCCTTTTGAATGCTTTCCCTTTGTATGGGTGGACTTATCCAGAGCCAGGGCTGAGATGCTGCGGGCAATCGTGATATCTTCGCTTGGCAGGTTTTCCGTTCCAACGCCCAGATTCTCATCCGTGGCAAATTGGATCGAGACACGGTCAACGTAGATATTCGAACTGCTCTCTATGGAAAGCCCGTCCACGTTCGACGAGGGCTTGTAACTGGGTCCGGGCCGAAACTTGAGGTTCCGCAGCAAAACGTCCTGCGCCTCAAAAATCATCAGGGGTGAATCCAGAACCTTGCCAAGTTTGATCTGCACCCCCTGTCCCGGCGCGGTCTGTCCGGCGATATAGGTGTTCGAAGCCACTTTCATCTGGGTGTCTACAGTGATCGTCCCTGAAATATCGAAAACGCAAACCCGTCCGGAGCCGTCATTTTCGACGCACTCACGCAGGCTGCCCGGGCCGGTATCGTCCAGGGTTGTGATATGAAACACTTCGCCGCCACGCCAACCCGTAGCGTTCTGCCCATATCCCACCGCACCGGGAAATGCGGGCTGATCGGCCACTACGCTATCTGCCACCATGAAACCCGAACACCCGGCGATAACTACACCCAAGCCGAAGGCTTTCAAGTTACGGCGCATTGCATAAGCCCCCTGTAAGAGTTCGGACCGCAAAGACCGAGGGCCGAAGAGGCAGGAGACAATCTATTCTTCAAACGATCACTTACTGGCATACGACTAAGAAACCCTTGAAACAAAAACAACAAATCTAAGCGGGAATGAAAATCTCATTCCTAACAATAATGTGGACCAACAGCGTCGCGTTTTCAATGAGGTGTCTGGGATTGGGGTCCACCAGATACACGCGGCCAATAAAGTGCAGGCCCTATGAATTGACCCTGCATGCCTGCCGAACTGGTCATTCAACGGCCAATCAAGCTGGAAAATTACTCAGCGGCTTCCTGCGCAGCGTCCAGTTCAGCGGCCTTCTTCTCGACCTCTTCAACAATGTGGTCGACCATCTGTTCGTTGGACATCTTGTGGCTGGCCTTGCCCGCCAGATACACCATACCCGATCCGGCACCGCCGCCGGTAAAGCCGACATCGGTCATCAGCGCTTCGCCCGGGCCGTTCACGACACAGCCGATGATCGATAGGCTCATTGGTGTTTTGATATGTTCAAGACGCTGTTCCAACGCCTCGACTGTTTTGATCACATCGAACCCCTGCCGCGCACAAGAGGGGCATGAGATGATATTAACCCCGCGATGGCGCAAGCCCAGAGATTTCAGGATCTCGAACCCCACCTTGACCTCTTCGACAGGATCCGCAGACAGGCTGACGCGGATCGTGTCGCCAATGCCCATCCACAGCAGATTGCCCAGACCAATCGCCGATTTGATGGTGCCCGAAACCAGTCCTCCGGCCTCGGTAATACCCAGATGGATGGGGGCGTCCGTGGCCTCGGCGATGCCCTGATAGGCAGCTGCCGACAGGAAGACATCGCTGGCTTTCACGCTGATCTTGAATTCGTGGAAATCGTTGTCCTGAAGAATCCGGATATGCTCTAGCCCGCTTTCAACCATCGCTTCGGGGCAAGGCTCGCCGTACTTCTCAAGCAGGTGCTTTTCCAGGCTTCCCGCATTCACCCCGATCCGGATCGAGCAATTATGGTCACGCGCGGCCTGAATGACCTCTTTCACCCGACTTTCATTGCCAATGTTGCCAGGGTTGATCCGCAAGCATGCTGCGCCTGCCTCGGCGGCCTCGATCCCACGGCGATAGTGAAAGTGGATATCCGCCACGATAGGTACCGGACTTTCGCGCACGATCTCTTTCAGCGCCTTGGACGAGGCCTCATCCGGGACCGAAACGCGCACGATATCCGCACCCGCCTCTGCGGCGGCCTGTACCTGAGCCACAGTCGCCGCAACATCCGTCGTCAGCGTATTGGTCATAGTCTGCACCGCAATCGGAGCGTCACCTCCGACGGGGACGTTTCCAACCATGATCTGACGAGATTTGCGGCGGTAGATATTGCGCCATGGGCGCACGTGATTAAGGGACATGTGGACGGGTCCAAGACTGTCTGAGTTGATCTTTAAATAGTCAGCCTAACTGGCCACTGCAATGGTCAGATCATTCTGTCGGTGCGGCAGAGCTTTGCGCCTGAAGTTCCGCCACCAGTTGCTTGAGGGCGACGTTTTGCTCGGCCTCAAGATCAGCTACCGTATAGCGTTCGGAAACCGCATCCTTGGACAGAACGACACCTTTGGCGACAGTTCCTGGTGCTCCGACCGGGCCGAAATGGTCACCATTCATCGAGAAATAGACAGATCCGGCGGCACCTGCACGTAGGTTAGGCGGTTCTTCTGTCAGCGGTACCTCGAATGTACTGCCCTGTTCGACGGTTCCAAGCGTACCCTCGAAGATGATACTTCCATCCGCAGCGGTGACCCGCATCCACGCCGGATCAACGGCGACGATTTTCAGGGTCGTATCAATCTGTTCAACCACCTGCGGCAATGCCGGGCGAAGAACCGTATGGACTTCGGCAACCTCAACCTTGGGCGGCTCAGGCGGCTGGAAGGTGCCAACGGTACGCGGGTCCAGTGTAGAAATTGGTGCATCACGGGCAACGAGCACCGGCAAATCCAGGGCCTGTGGGCGATACAGCCTATCCAGAGCCTCAGCCGAGGGGGTGTCGATCAGCGCGACTTGATCTTCGGTGGTGCCACGCGCCGCCTCAAGCGGGTCCAAATCAGACAAGACAACCGGAGCCTGTTCAACCGGGCTTACCTGCACTTGCTGAATCCGGTTCAGGACGGACCATCCGCCATATCCAATACCGCCGATCACAGCCAACAGAACCAGAGACGACCCGATGGCACGCGGCTCTATCTGGCTGACCAACGATTCCCGTCCGGGAATATAGGGAGTGTTTGGCGAGATAAACGGATCGCGCCCCATCGGACCGCGAGCCGGCAAGCTGCCCGAGGTCTTTCGAACCACCGACGCCTCGGCCGACATGCCATGCGCGACCTCAAACCCACTTTCCTTACAAAACGCAAAGAAAGTTTCGTCAGGGTTCATCCCCAGATAGCGGGCGTAAGAGCGCACATACCCAGCGATAAATCCGGGCGTATCGAAGGCGTCCGGGTCGGCATCTTCTATGGCTGCAATGTAGTTGGCTTTGATCCGCAGTTCGCGCTGCACATCCAGTAAGGATTTGCCCATTGTTGCGCGTTCACCACGCATCATGTCGCCCAGCCGCACCTCATAGTCGTCAAAGCCCTTGGGCCTGACGTCAGTGTCGCCTTCGGATCCGCGCTGTGATCTGCGCCCAATCATCCCTGCTGCCCCATTCTGCCTGTGCGTGTTTCACGCCGTGGTCGAATCATTAAAAGAATGATTCGCGCCGTAGTTTTGTTAGCGTAATTTTAGCACGCGGCATACGAATTGCACACTTTAGCGTTAGGTTAACCGGCAAGTTCGGCGCGATTTAGCGCACAATGTGACCAAAGTTCGTCCATCGCCTGGATCAAACGGTTCATTTCGTCAGGTCCATGAACCGGGGACGGTGTGAAACGCAGGCGTTCTGTTCCACGCGGAACAGTGGGGAAATTGATGGGCTGGACGTAGATTCCATAGTCATCCAGCAGCATATCGCTGAGTTTCTTCGTGTGCACGGGGTTGCCGACAATCACGGGCACAATGTGGCTGCCGTGATCAATCAGTGGCAGGCCCATCCCCTTGAGCCGAAGCTTGAGGATCTTTGCTTGCGTCTGATGCTGCTCTCGCAATTCGGACGCAGTTTTGAGGTAGGCAACCGAAGCTGCGGCACCCGCAGCAACGGCAGGTGGCAGGGACGTCGTAAAGATGAAGCCCGGAGCATAAGACCGCACAGCGTCACACATTTTAGTGCTGGCCGCGATATAGCCCCCCATGACGCCATAGGCTTTGGCCAATGTGCCGTTGATGATGTCGATCCGATGGGCAAGACGATCACGCTCGGTCACGCCACCGCCGCGCGGTCCGTACATGCCAACGGCGTGGACCTCATCAATATAGGTCAGCGCACCAAATTCATCGGCCAGATCACATATCTCTTCAATCGGGCCAAAATCGCCGTCCATCGAATACACCGACTCAAAAGCGATCAGTTTGGGCGTTGCGGGATCATCCGCTTCAAGCAGTTCGCGCAGATGGGCGACGTCATTGTGGCGGAAGATGCGCTTGGACCCGCCGTTGCGGCGCACCCCTTCGATCATCGAAGCATGGTTCAATGCGTCAGAATAAATGATCAGACCAGGAAACAGTTTCGGCAAAGTGCTGAGTGTCGCGTCATTTGCGATATAGGCGCTGGTGAACAGCAACGCAGCTTCTTTGCCGTGCAGATCGGCCAGCTCGGCCTCAAGCCGTTTGTGGTAAACCGTGGTGCCCGAAATGTTGCGGGTTCCACCTGATCCGGCGCCTGCGGCATCCACGGCCTCGTGCATCGCCTCCAGCACCACAGGGTGTTGCCCCATGCCAAGATAGTCGTTGCCGCACCAGACGGTGATATCTTGCTGCGATCCATCGAGGCGCGTGCGCACCGCATGCGGGAAATGACCATTGCGACGTTCGATATCAATGAAGGTCCGGTACCGTCCTTCGTCATGCAGCCTTGCGATCGCTGAATCAAGCTGAGCAGTATAATCCACCGGTTTCTCCTTAGTTGCCCGACCGATATTACGGCGACCGAACGTCTTCTTCTGCGCAGGATACGAATCTGCACCAGAGCATTTCCCACTGCCTGCTTGATACCGCAAGCACAGTGAAAGCTTATTTGATTTGCATCAAATATCCGCTCTGACCCTGACCGACAAGTAAAGTTACGCCCCCTGGACGCGAGGAAACGACGCAGGCACAGCACATTATCTCATCCGGGTTTCCGATATTATACCAGATTCCTGTCCTTGCGGGCTAGACGGCAAAAGTGGCGCTGATAGGGTTCCGGAAAATCCAAATCAAGCAGGAGCCCTCTCATGTCGCTGGACGCTGTTCTGAACCGCATCGACGCCGATCTGCCGACCTCAATCGACCGCCTGATGGAACTGCTCCGCATTCCGTCAATTTCAACCGATCCGGCCTTTGACCAACAGGTCAACCAGGCAGCTGACTGGCTGGTATCTGACCTGAAAAGCATAGGAATTCAGGCTGAAAAACGTGAAACCACCGGACATCCCATGGTGGTGGGCCACATAGGCGAGGACAACAGCGCGCCCCATGTTCTGTTCTACGGCCATTATGACGTTCAACCCGTTGACCCGTTGAACCAGTGGAACCGGGATCCGTTCGATCCGGCCATTGAAGAAACCGAAAATGGGCCAGTTATCCGGGGTCGAGGCTCTTCGGACGATAAGGGACAGTTGATGACCTTCGTCGAAGCGTGCCGCGCATGGAAGGCCGTCCATGGCACCCTGCCCTGCCGCATCACCTTCTTCTTCGAAGGCGAAGAAGAATCCGGTTCGCCGTCGCTGGTCCCGTTCCTGCGTGAAAACGTGGCCGAGTTGAAAGCGGATCTGGCATTGGTATGCGACACTTCGATGGTGTCGCGTGGGGTGCCATCAATCGCGTCACAGCTGCGCGGGATGCTCAAGGACGAATTCACCATCATCGGTCCGCGGATCGACCTGCACTCGGGCCATTACGGCGGACCGGGGCTAAACCCGCTGCGAGAGCTCTCCAAGATCGTCGCCTCGTTCTATGACGACGAAACCGGTCGCGTCGCTGTCGAAGGCTTTTATGACGGGGTTCATGAGGTCCCGGCCGAACAGTTGCGCCAATGGGAAAACTGCGGGTTCGATGAGGCGGATTATCTGAACTCGGTGGGGTATTCTCAGCCACATGGCGAAAAAGGATATTCTACATTGCAGCAACAATGGGCGCGCCCGACGCTTGAGGTAAACGGGCTTTGGGGCGGTTATAACGGCGCCGGTTCGAAGACGGTCATTCCCTCACAGGCGCATTGCAAGATCACCTGCCGTCTGGTGGGTGACATGAACCCTGACGCCTTGCGTGACCAGATTCGCAAGCATGTAGAAGACCGCCTGTCACCCGACGCGAAAGTACAGTGGGACAACGATCTTGAAGGCGCGCCCGCATCCGTCATGAATATCAACCGCCCCGAATTCGAAGCCGCCCGAGGCGCATTGTCCGATGAATGGGGGCGCGAAGCCGTCTTTACCGGAATGGGCGGGTCAATCCCTGTCGTTGGCTACTTCGACACGGAACTTGGCATGGATTCCATGCTTGTGGGCTTTGCCAATGATGATGACGCAATTCACTCACCGAATGAGAAATATGACGTCAAGAGCTTTCACAAAGGCATCCGGTCCTGGGCGCGCATTCTCGACGCTTTGACCCGATAACCAAATCCGGGAATCAAAAGGCCAGATGAAGCTTGGCTCGCTGCTTCATCTGGCCAAAGATACTTTTGGTAATGTGCCGCAGATCGGCAGAGGTACCCCCTGCCCTGAGTTACATATGGATCACGCGCCCGTAAGCGTCCAAAACGCTTTCATGCATCATCTCGGACAAAGTCGGATGCGGGAACACTGTGTTCATCAGATCCTCTTCGGTGGTTTCAAGCTGGCGCCCGACCACATACCCCTGAATTAACTCAGTGACTTCCGCGCCAATCATGTGGGCGCCCAACAGCTCTCCGGTTTTGGCGTCGAAGACTGTTTTGACCAGCCCTTCCGGCTCTCCAAGCGCGATTGCCTTGCCGTTGCCGATGAAGGGAAAACGGCCGACCTTGATGTCATAGCCAAGCTCTTTCGCCTTTGCCTCGGAATAGCCGACCGACGCTACCTGCGGATGGCAATAGGTGCAGCCCGCGATGCTTTCGGGCTTGACCGGATGGGCATGTTTACCGGCGATCAGATCGGCCACCATGACACCCTCATGGCTTGCTTTATGCGCCAGCCATGGCGCTCCGGCAATGTCACCGATGGCGTATAGGCCATCGACACCAGTGCGACAGAATTCGTCAGTCACAACATGGGTCCGGTCGATTTTGACACCCAAAGCCTCAAGCCCCAGATTTTCAATATTGCCAACGATGCCAACCGCAGAAATCACGGTGTCAAAGTCGTGCTTTTCGACCTTTCCCTTCACCTCGATATGCGCGGTGACTTTACCCTTAGCGCGGTCCAATTGCTTGACCATCGCCTTTTCCATGATCTTCATGCCCTGTTTGATAAAGGCTTTCTTGGCGAAGGCGCTGATCTCGGCATCCTCGACGGGCAGAACCCGGTCCATGACTTCAACCACCGTCGTATCTGCACCGAGCGTATTGTAGAAGCTAGCGAACTCGATCCCGATTGCACCCGACCCGATGACCAGCAATTTCTTTGGCATCCGCGGCGGCTGCAGGGCGTGTTTGTAAGTCCAAACCAGATCACCATCCGCTTCCAGCCCGGGAAGCTCGCGGGCGCGCGCGCCGGTTGCCAGAACGATGTTCTTGGCTGTCAACTCTTCGCTGCCCTTGTCGGTCTTGACGGAGACCTTGCCCTTGGCCGGGATCGTCGCCTCGCCCATGACAACCGTCACTTTGTTCTTTTTCAGCAGGTGACCGATACCGCCCGAAAGTTGCCCGGCGACACCGCGCGATCGCTTGACCACAGCATCCAGATCATATCCGATCTTCTCGGCCTTCAGCCCAAAATCCTTTGCGCGCTCCATCAGGTGAAACACTTCTGAAGACCGCAGCAGCGCCTTTGTTGGGATGCAGCCCCAGTTAAGACATATCCCCCCGAGATGTTCGCGCTCGACCACGGCGGTTTTCAAACCAAGCTGTGCTGCGCGAATGGCTGCGACATACCCGCCAGGACCAGCGCCGATTACGATCAGATCAAAAGATTGTGCTGCCATGTTTCCCTCTCGGAGCAGGTCATTTCCAAATTAGTTTACCATTAAACTAATACCAGTCACCCTTCAACACTTAGTCCCCGCGACAAAAGCTACGCAAGGTAAACCCATACGGATTGCAGAGGTTCGAGCCTATACCGCACCCGTTCGAAACGCTAGAAGATAGCTAAGTATCCCAGTTGCTCCATTCTAAATCCATTTACGCGAAAGGCATAACATGGCTAAAACGCTGAAAGATCTGGCCCTCGCCCTAATCAACGCCACGCTTATCCTGGTGGCCTTGTGTTTGTTTTTGGGCTGGAAGCTGACCACAACAGCGCAGTCCCTGATGTCTGATTTTTCACAGAAGGTTCAGATCGTCGCCCCTTTGCGCGAAGAGGTTCAAGGGGTGCGCAGTGAATTGGCAGCACTTCGCACTGAACTCGCGACAATACAAGTCAATGGCGCGCTTGCCGACACCGCCACCGCCCAACGGGTCTCGCAAACGCTCGACCGCCTGAGCCAAATCGAAGATACGCTGCAGGCGGCGCAGTCTCGTATCGTTGCGGTTGCCGAAACGCCTGACGCCTTCATCGGCACCGCAATAGAAAAAACGGCCGACACTGTGGCCGACCGTATTATCACAATCAAAGGTTGTTCGGTCGAAGGCTAACCTGCGGCCTGAAGCTCTCGGACGGTGGATCCGTACCCGCCCATGTTTACATAGGCGGCCTCATGTTCGGTCATGGGGCGCGACAATGCTTCGTTACGATAGGGGAAACGGCCGAACTTTCGGATCACCTCCCTATGCGCCCTTGCATGCAGCAGGTTGGTTGACTTGGATTCGTCGATATTCTGGCACATCAGGCGTACACAACGCTCTTGGTCACACAGATTTTCCGAGTGCATCAGTGGAAGATAAAAGAACTGCCGCGCGGGTTCGTCAATCTTCAGATCCCAGCCCTTGTCGATGGCGCATTTCGCTGCCGACAAGGCCGCCTTGTCAGTGGCGAACGCCTTACCACTGCCGCGGAACATATTTCTAGGAAACTGGTCCATCAGAATGATATAGGCCAGTGCCCCGCTGGGGTATGTCAGCCAGAGAGAGAACTTTCCCTCATTAGCAATTTCCCATGTGGAAAGAAATTTTTCGCGGATCTCTGCGTCTAGCGCTTCATCCTCAATATACCAACCATCTGGACCCACTTGATCCAGCCAAAAACTCAATACTTCTTCAGGCCCTACCATTGCCTTGCTCCGTCGTTTTGCCCTCCCCAGGGACGTAACGTCATTTAAGGCTGATTTACAGATTTGTGACAGTAAAAATTTGCAACACTTGCGACATAATTTCGTGTCCTAGGCTACATCTTGCGTTTCCTGATCGGCTTCGGCGGCTTCGATAGCCACCTCTTGCGCCAATTCGAACGCCACCGGCGAGGCCGTTGGGTAAAGCGGAGACATGGTGCCCGTCTCATCCACAGGAATCGCCGCACGCTGTGTCATGCGATACATCGCATAGACAGCAGTGGCTGCAAGCAGTGCAAAGATGATCAGGAAAAAGCCCGACGGTCCGAACACGTCATCGCCCATCAACCAACCGGTAATCAGCGGGCCAGCAATGGCGCCCAGTCCATTGATGAAGACCAGACCGCCAGAGGCCGCCGCCATGTCCTCATGCTCCAGAAAGTCATTCGTATGCGCAATCAGCAGCGAATACAGTGGGTTAGACATGCCTCCGATCACAAAGGCCGAGGCCAGAAGGAACGGAAATGAGGTCGACCCGAACATCATCGCAGTGGCCGCCCCGCAAGCACCAATGATGCCCGCCAGCATGATCAGGAACCGGCGATCCATCCGGTCCGAGAACCAACCCAGCGGATATTGCAGCAGAATTGCTCCGATATAGAAGGCGGCCACGAAGGTCGAAATCTCAACCAGTGTCAGCCCAGCGCGCGCGCCATAGACCGCCGCCATACCAAACTGGGCCGAGAACACTCCGCCCAGCAGGAACATGCCGACGCAGCCCAGTGGTGATTTCCCCATCAGATCACGCAATGTCATGGGCTTGGTCGTGTCAAATGCCGGTGTCGGTGAAATCGACAGCAGAATCGGAGCAAAGGATACCGAAACCAGAATGGATGCGATCACAAAGGTTTCGTAACCAGCAGGATCGCCAACCAGCATAAGCCCCTGAGCGGTGATGATCCCAGTCATCTGTACGATCATATAAAGCGAAAGTGCCTGGCCCCGGTTCTCGTTATTGGCCGCGTTGTTCAGCCAGCTTTCGGCGGTGACATACACTCCCGAGAAACAAAACCCGATCACGACACGCCCCAAAGCCCACGCGACTGGCTCGGTCAACATCGGATACATGATCATCACGGCCGAAATAAAAGAAGCGAGCGCAGCAAAGACCCGCACATGTCCAACCCGCCGTATCATCTCCGGTGCAAGGCGAGAACCTCCGAGGAAACCTACGAAATAAGCTGACATCACAACAGACATCTGAAGGGTCGAAAACCCTTCGATCTCGCCTCGAACGCCCAGGATTGTGCCCTGTAGGCCATTGCCAATCATAAGCAGGCCCATGCCAAGAAGAAGTGACCACGCGCTGGTAATGACCTGAAGCATAGAGGCCTCCGAGATTGCTAACCTGAACTAGAGATTCGTTTTTATATCAAAAACGGCTTTGAACCAGCTTGTCTACGACATCGAAACGCAACGATCCCGACAACACGCCGCTCAAGGGATCAAAAGCGACCCATCCCCATATGAAAAGAACCGATAGTTCTGCGCAATCGCGTGCTCATAAACCTCTTGCATCCGATCCTGCCCCATCAAAGCTGAAACCAACATCAGCAGCGTGGATTTCGGCAGATGGAAATTGGTGATCAGCGCATCCGTGACGTAAAACTGAAAGCCCGGATAGATGAAGATGTCGGTATCGCCTTCCCAAGGTACGATCTGCCCACTGCGGGCGGCGCTTTCGATCAATCGCAGCGCGGTTGTGCCCACCGGAATGACACGGCCACCTATAGCTTTGGTTTCACGAATTTCACTGACGGCTTCCGCACTGACCCTGCCCCATTCTGCATGCATCTTATGGGTCGTCACATCCTCGACCTTGACTGGCAGAAATGTTCCGGCACCGACATGAAGCGTAACGTAGGAAACAGAAACGCCGCGCGCGGTAAGCGCTTGCATCAGCGCTTCGTCAAAATGCAGCGACGCGGTGGGCGCTGCCACTGCCCCGGAGTTGCGCGCCCAGATCGTCTGGTAATCCGTCTTGTCCTGCGCATCGGCAGGGCGCTTGGCGGCAATATAGGGCGGCAGCGGCATGGCGCCGGCCTGTTCCAGCGCAGCATCGAAATCCTGCCTCGTAAGGTTAAACCGCAGAAAGGCCTGCCCGTCCGCCACCCTATCCAACTCAGCGCTCAGTTGATCCGAAAACCGGATCACCTCACCTGTCTTGACCTTCTTGAGAGGCTTGATCAACGCCGCCCAGGTGCCGTCTGCCTGCGGATCAAGCAACGTCGCTTCGATCGACGCAGACACCGGCCCTTGCGCACTGTCGCGATGACGCCGCCCGCTGAGGCGTGCCGGGATGACCCGCGTATCATTCAACACCAGCCGGTCACCGGGTCGCAGCCAGTCTGGCAGGTCAAAGACATGCGCATCCGAGATTGCATCGCCTTCGGCCACAAGCAAACGCGCCGAAGACCGCGGGTTGGCAGGCCGGGTGGCAATCAAATTCTCGGGCAGGTGGAAATCGAAATCGCTGAGTTTCATGGGCGCGCCTTACAGGGTCGTATCAGATTCGGCTATATCCCTGTTCAGTTGTCTTTTGGCGGCGATCCAAAGGTGCGCTTAGGCTCATCCGGCTTGGCTTTCTGTGCATTTGGCCCATCCTGAACCTTCGGCGCGGGCTCCCTTAAAAGGTTGCGCAAGAACAATGGCGCAAGCCCTGACAGAGGGTTGACCGAGACAGAGGGTGATTTCAAAGGGCCGGTCAGAGTATAATTGAACGCGATCACACCCTCACCTTTTTTGGTGAAGACACTTCCAATCGCATTCACCAGATAGATTGGGGAAATCGCGCCACGCAAGTTCAGCATTTCGCTAACCGTGTCGATTGTCCCGTCGAAGGACAATCCCATCGAAGGACCGACCGCGCTGCCGCTGAGAACCTTGATTTCGGTCGGAGTAATCCGCATTCGGCTTTCGATGCTCGAGAAAAAGATGCCTTGCCCAGCCATTTCATCCACAAGCCCAACGAGGCTGATTGCGTTCAGCAAGGCAGCCATGGCCGGGGCGTCATGAATTCGGGTGTTCACGATCTTCATGATGACATCGAAGTTCCCGGCCCCGCCGACCGGTTCCAGTTGCAGGTCCAGTTTGCCTCCGCGCGCCTGGGTTATCATTTTGGCCGATCTCAGAACGTCACCTGCATCACCAGAGGTCAGATTGACGGCACTGCGCCCTCCGCGCGGGGCCACCTGTCCGCGCACAGCAGCACCGCCGTTTACATTCGCCGTGAACGCGCCGCTGACACCGCCAGTTGTCGCAAATTTTCCCTTGAACCCGGTCAGGGCGATCGTCTCTGTAATCTGGAGGCGATCCAACACTACATCCAGCTCGGGCCCCTGCCCGGAACCACCGCCGCCACCTTCGGAGGATCCAAAGGTCGCGCCCCCCAGATTCATCACGCCCCCTAAAACCCTGATGTCGGGCAAGGCTGACCCCCGTGAAATCAGCTCCGCCGGAACCGCTAGCCAGTTCCCCAGCTCGAAGGAGCTGAACTCAACACGATCGAAAGCACCATTTTTGAAATTGATGGAGGCCAGGCTTCGCAACCCCGCCGCATCCAGCCGAAGTGTATCCACGCGCATCTGATCGCCCAGCGTTGCCTCGACATCCATCGACCCCTTGGTACCAGCGCCTTTGCGCCACCCGAGCTCGGGGATGGACAGCACAACGCCTTCCAGATCCGATGCCGCCGTCAGTTTCGGGGGGCGGCCAGCACCGATGCCCAAGGTTATGTCGGCAACGCCTTTTCCGGTCAGCATACCCTTTGGTAACCCGGCACGCAGCTCGGTCACCAACCGGGGCGAAATCTCGATCTGCCCTTTCAGTTCACTGGGTTTCGGTTCTCGACCCCCAATTGGCTGGCGCCAGGTTGCCTGCAGGGGCACGTCGCCGAAATATCCGTCGCCGCCGACTTCGACAGCGGATTGGTCACCTGAAATAGTCAACTGAGGCGCGCTGACGACAAAACCTTTGACCAAGCGATCACTGTGCACATCACCAATCTTACCAGTAAAGTGAAACTGGGTTTCATCGAACTTCAGCCCCTTCTTCATCGGCAGAGATAAGGTGCCTGACAGTTCCACATCGCCAGAGGCCACATCCACGGGCAAATTTGCCTTTGTCATCAGCTGCAGAGGGGGACGATCCATCAAAGACAAGGCGGCCGTTGCCGAGCCCTTGGCCTTGACGCGCACAATCGCCGGCGAAAGCTTTTTGATCGACGTATCCGGAATAATGAAGGATGTTCCTGACCCGTCTATCGGGCCGCCCTGATCGGCAATGACAACCGCTTTCTCGGCTGTCACGGTAAACCGTTGGTTGATCAGGCTGGCCTGCCCCTGAGCGTCCTGGACCGGAGGTAAAGTTTTGGCAAAGCGGACTTTGGCGTCGTCGAACCCGAAGTCCAAGTAAATGTCCGGCTTGGTGTCCGGCTTCAACCGTAATGCAAAATCGACATCCGAGAGCCGGCCTTCATATAAATTGTCGGACACCCATTTACGCGGCTTTTCGGCAAGTAATTGGGGCCAGTATCTCAGCAACTGGCCTGACTCCAACTCGTCCAGATGGGCCTCGAGGTACCCCGACCAACCTTCGGCTTCACCAATCAGATTACCCCTAGCACGCAGCGTTAGGTTTTCGTCTTCAACCGTCATCTGTCCGAGGCGCAACTCGAACGGGGCCAGCTTCATCTTCAGATCAAGGTCGGCACGCGCCAACTTGAGGGGTTCCGGAAACAGACCAGCCGGGTTGATGTCGATGCTGCTGAGACGGAGTTGAGAGGTCAGGCTTTCCAGCAGTCCATTCTCGATACCTCTCAAAAAGGCCCTTCCCTCGGCCTGAACGGACCCCCAGGCGGAGACTACAGAAACCTCGTCGAAATCCAGCTCCTGCCGACTTGGGTCATAGCTGAAATAAGCCCTGGCGGATTCAAACGGAATCGGTTTTGTCTCTTGGTTGGCTTGCACCGCGCCTGCCGCAAGGTTCAGGGTCGCAAATAACGGCCCCAGCGCCGCGTTGCCATCAACACTGCCGCGCACCGCGCCCGAGATCGGAGCGTCAAGGACCTGCAACCATGACAAGGCTAGGCTTTGACTTGCAATATCCTCGGCAGGCAGGTCGGTTATCGCAAAGCCAAAGCTTGCCTGGGGCGTTCCAAGTACGCTGGTATAATTTACCTCAATCGAACTGGCATAATCGCGCCCTGTCAGAACAGAGAACCCGGTGGACATGCGCATTTCGTCACCGGTACGGATGATCGAAATATGTCCGCCGTCGAAAACCCAGGCGCGCGACAGGCGCAAATCCTGATAGTCCAGCGTCAACGACTCAAGCTCGACCGACCGCAGCCCCGACAGCAGTGGTGACAAAAAGACATCGTCAGATTCCTCGATCAACTCGATCAATGTCCGCGCCCGCTGAACCGGTGCACTGCCAGAACCGACTGTCAACGAAAGCGCCCCGTCCAATCCGCGGGTCAATGCGATTTGGGCATCGCGCAGGGTAATCGTGCGCGGCCGGATTTTCCCCCGTAGCAGCCACCGCATCGACAACCGTGTGCGCATATCCGCCACTTGCGCGATCTGTTGTCCCGCCGCGTCGCTGATCGTCACATCCGTCAGCCGCAAACGTGGCAGCCAGTTTTCGTTGACGATAAAGCTGGCGTCGCCAAAGCGGATCTTGATCCCTCCAAGGCTTTCATCCAGCCGTTTTTCGGCCTGCGCCCGCATCCAGTCGGGCGCGTGCAGCTGTTTGCCAATCAGAAAGAACCAGCCGCCAAAGGCCAGCAGGCAAAGCAACAGGAAGGTTCCGACGATCCCCCACGCAGCGATGCGGCGGCGTGACCGACGGCGGCGGGGTTTCCCGTCCGGGCCTTCTTGTGTATCTTCTTGCCGCGCCAAATTCCGACCCACGCCCTATTACCTGCTTGCACCGCACCATGATGTCAGGCAGCACTTAAAAACCTTTAGCGGAGTTTCCAATGCCCGACGTTACAGACATCGCCCCTGGTTTCACTTTGCCCCGCGACGGCGGTGGTGAGGTTATGCTGTCAGACCTGCAAGGCAGCGCCGTCGTTTTGTTTTTCTATCCCCGTGATGATACGCCGGGCTGCACCAAGGAATCCATCGGTTTCTCGGAACAACTTCAAGCCTTTGCTGATGCCGGCGCCCAGGTTTTCGGCATCTCGCGCGACACGGTGGCTAAGCATGACAAATTCGTCGCCAAACACGGTCTTACGACGCCACTTTTGTCCGACGAAGGCTCGACCGTTTGCGAGGATTACGGTGTGTGGGTCGAGAAGAACATGTACGGGCGCAAGTCGATGGGGATCGAGCGTTCAACCTTTCTGATTGACGCCGACGGTAAGATCGCTCGCATCTGGCGAAAGGTCAAAGTGCCCGGCCATGTGGAAGAGGTACTGGAAGCCGTGCGCGCGATGTAACCCTCTTCACCGCGGTCGTCATCCGGATTATGACCCGCACAAATCTTGAAAGCGGAGATATCCCGGTGTCGAAAACACTGACCCAAATGGCGACCGAAGTTCTGACCACAGCAGACGGGCGCGAAAAGACCGCCCTGTCCAAGCGCCATGCCGCAGCTTGGTTTGCGGCGCGATCCGGGGACGCTCCTGCGATTGAAGTGGGCACCGCAACACCGCCGTTGAATCCCGCCCGACCGGACAAACCAGATTTGCTGTCCCCCCGGGATGTCCCAAGGCGCCGCCCCGGCTCCGAGGCTGGGCGCATCGCCCTGCTACACGCGGTCGCCCATATCGAACTGAACGCGGTTGATCTGCATTGGGATATAATCGCCCGATTTGGCCATGTCCCTATGCCTATCGGTTTCTACGACGACTGGGTCAAATGCGCCGAAGAGGAATCGCGCCACTTCGAAATGGTCTGCGATTGCCTGGAACAGATGGGCAGTCATTACGGCGCCCTGCCCGCCCATGCGGGTATGTGGCGCGCTGCCGAAGATACAGCCGAAGATTTGATGGGCCGTTTGGCCGTAGTGCCGATGGTGCTTGAGGCGCGGGGTCTGGATGTAACCCCCGGCATGATTGACATTTTCCGCAAGGCCAAGGCTGAACAGGCCATTGCAGCGCTCGAGGTGATCTACGCCGAAGAAGTCGGGCATGTTGCTTACGGGTCCAAGTGGTTCCATTTCCTTTGCGGACGCGAGAACGCTGACCCAAAGGGTATCTTTCACGATCTGGTCCGGCGCTATTTTCATGGCGTTCTTAAACCGCCCTTCAACGAAGAAAAGCGGGCCGAAGCCGGATTACCGCCGGATTTCTATTGGCCGCTGACCGAAGGCCTGCCGCCGCCCGGCTCTGCCTGCTAGGTCGGCATGCACGGTCATAGCGGTCTTTGAAACATCCTCCAGTTGATGTAATCGGCAATTTCTCGCCGAGAATTGGCGGGATTAACCCTGTTTGTTGTGTGAACTAGTTAACAAACTTGCCCAAATCGGACGTCCCCTCTATTCAGTTGCCCCAAGGGACGGAGACCACTCACAACCGATCCCGAATTTGGGGATCGAGAGGTAAGGCGCGTGCGAACACGTCTGGCAATCAAACTACATTCGCTGCTTGAGCAGCACTTCCCGGAGCGCCGGGTCTTTCTGAAATCTGACAATGACACACGGTTCATCCGGCTCAGCTCAGAGACACAAATCTTTGCAGTTGCTGGTGTTGCCCTGTTTGTTGGCTGGACTGCGGTCACTACGGCAATCCTGTTGATGGACAGCATCGGATCAGGCAACTTCCGGGAACAGGCCAAGCGCGATCAGGCGACATATCAGGAGCGGCTGAATATCCTGTCAGCAGAGCGTGACGTGCGCGCTCATGAGGCTCTGATGGCTCAGGACCGGTTCAACGCCGCGCTTGAACAGATTTCTGCGATGCAGTCCGAGCTGCTGGCGTCCGAAAACAGCCGCCGTGAGTTGGAAACGGGGATCGAGGTAATCCAGTCCACCTTGCGCACCACCATGAAACAACGGGAATCTGCCCGTCAGGAGCTTGCGGCGCTGCAACAATCAGATTCCGATGATGGGCTCATGTTGGCAAACACTGCCAGCCCCGAACAGATGGAATTTATGACCGTTGCTCTGACTCGCACCGCGCAAGAGCGTGATCAGATCGCAGCCGACGCCCGGAACGCATTGGATCAGCGGGACGATCTCGAGCTTGAGATCCGGCTGATGCAGGAACGCAGCGACGAAATTTTCCGTCAGCTAGAAGAAGCAATGATCATCTCGGTCGAACCGCTCGACAAGATGTTCCGACAGGCAGGTATGCCAACTGACCGTATCATTGAAGAAGTACGGCGTGGCTATAGCGGCATGGGTGGCCCCCTCACCCCAATTTCCTTCAGCACGCGCGGTGAGGACCTGACCCCCGACGAGATCCGCGCGAACACTCTGTTGCAACAGATGGACCAGCTGAACCTCTATCGTATCGCAGCAGAAAAGGCCCCGTTTGCCAGCCCGGTGAAAGCGGCTGTCCGCTTTACCAGTGGCTTTGGCACGCGCCGTGACCCTAAAACGGGCGGTCGTCGCATGCATAACGGTTCCGATTTTGCAGGTGCACATGGAACTGATATCTTTGCGACCGCCGACGGCGTAGTCACCCATGCGGGCTGGCAATCGGGTTTCGGGCGTCTGGTCAAAATCCGGCACGCCTTTGGAATTGAGACACTTTACGCTCATAACACCAAGTTACGGGTTAAGGTTGGCCAAAGGGTCTCGCGCGGGGATCATATTGCTGATATGGGTAACACCGGACGGTCGACCGGAACGCACCTGCACTATGAGGTTCGCGTAAACGGAAAACCAGTTAACCCAATGACTTACATCAAGGCTGCAAGAAATGTTTTCTAAGAGCAAAATCAACGAGCCCGGAACCAATGCCCCAGAGGCCGCCAAGCCTGCCGCTCCGGCCACTCCGGCAACCCCTGCACCGACGGAAACCAAGGCCAGCACCGCGCCCAAACCCAAGCCACCCGCATCGGTCCTGTCTTCGGATCTGCACATCACCGGCAACCTGAAAACCTCGGGTGACATTCAGGTCGAAGGTACGGTGGAAGGTGACATTCGTGCGCATCTGCTGACCATCGGTGAAACGGCGACCATCAAGGGCGAAGTCACTGCAGATGACGTTGTCATCAACGGCCGTATCGTTGGCCGCGTGCGTGGCCTGAAAGTGCGCCTGACCTCGACCGCACGGGTCGAAGGCGACATCATTCACAAGACAATCGCCATCGAAAGCGGTGCGCATTTCGAAGGCTCCGTTCAGCGTCAGGACGATCCTCTGAACCCTGGCCGCAGCGGAAAACCGGGCGCTAACCCGGCTGCTGACGTCAAACAGTAATCCTGACAGACTGACAGGAAACAAACGCCGCGGGACAGCCTGCGGCGTTTTCTTTTGCAATTCTGACCGAAAGGCTTTCACTGATCAGGTTGGTTCCAGGTCGCATTGGCCTCGATCACTTCTGCGACCATCAGCGCCTTTTCGGACAATTCTGGTGGCGTGCCATCATCAAAGGCAAGCTGCTGCATTCTTCGATACATGACTTCAGACGTGTAAAAATCGAATGCAGCCGTGCCGTCGGGGCTTTCCCAGAAGGCCGTGATCCAAACCGAGGGCGCATACCCGTAACACCAGTCCTGCCAGAACCGTTCTGCCAAAGTCGCCGTTTTAACTGCGGCTACTTGCGCCAAAAGGCTATCCATTGGCCAACCCCCGAGGCGAAACATGCAGAGCGTATCGTCCAGACATTCTTCTGAGCCCCCTTCGATCGCCTTCAGAAGAAAGCGTTTCTGGAAATCGTCCAGGACACGCCACTCCTCCGACGACCAGTTCCGGGCCTGTCCCGTCGGATACCGGCTCAGGCTGACTTCGATCCCGACAGAGCTTACCTCTTCGCCACAGGCCAAGACCTCTAGCACACGCGGCAAAAGATAGGCCCAGGTATTCTTGGCAATCCCTCCCGGATCACTCGCTGCAAAATACCAGTCCTGAAGATAGTGCAACGGCAGTTCCTGAATGGGCGGGTGAAAGAAATCAGCCTCGATATCCGGTTCCATGCAGCACCCTTCGCAGACCTCGATGCTGCTTGGCTTTGGACGTTTAAAAACGCGATAAGCATCCTGAATAAGCGGGAAGAACGGATCATCCGGCAATAACTTGGCCTTAACCGGCTTATTCGTCTTTGACGTCATCGTAGACTGAACCCATATTTCCATGCCACACCCATAGGTCTATCTGCCCACTTTTGACGTGGCAAGCGCGCCCAAATACCCCTTCATTCTCCGCCGAATTTCTATGTGTGATGAGTAGCTTCGATATTTCTGCGTTTTGGATTACACTACAGCCCATTGGTTTTCGGAGGACTTTTCATGTCAACAAAACTCATGGCTGAATTTTTCGGTACATTCTGGTTGGTGCTTGGCGGTTGCGGTAGCGCTGTTTTAGCGGCTGGCGTCGCGGATGTCGGTATCGGCTGGTTGGGCGTATCTTTCGCCTTTGGCCTAACAGTGCTGACTATGGCATTTGCCGTTGGCCACATTTCAGGCGGGCATTTCAATCCGGCAGTCAGTCTGGGTTTAATGATCGGCGGACGGTTCCCGGCTAAGGATCTGCTGCCCTATTGGATTGCTCAGGTCATCGGAGCCATTGCAGCAGCGGCTGTTCTGTATCTGATCGTCAGCGGCGCACCAGATTTCGCCGGGGTTGGAGGCTTTGCGTCCAATGGCTATGGCGAGGCTTCACCCATGGGCTATTCGATGATGTCCGCCTTGGTGATCGAGATCGTACTGACGGCATTTTTCATCCTGATCATTCTGGGCGCGACCTCAAGCGGTGCTCCGGCAGGGTTCGCGCCGATTGCCATCGGTCTGGCGCTGACGCTGATCCACCTGATCTCGATCCCGGTGACCAACACATCTGTCAACCCGGCACGGTCAACCGGTGTTGCCCTGTTTGCCGATGGGCCGGCGTTGACTCAGCTATGGTTGTTCTGGGTTGCCCCGCTGATAGGCGGCGCGATTGGTGCGCTGATCTGGAAGGCCATGTCTGACGACTGATCCAAGCGCACGCTTACAAAAAGACCCCGGCACCTGACCAGGCACCGGGGTCCTTTTATCTATTCGGTCACGGTGACCTTTTTCATCGCATCCGGCTGGCCGATTACGGCTCCGTTCGGGCCTTCGCCCCGCTTGATCGCATCAACAACGTCCATACCGTCAGTGACCTGACCGACAACCGTATACTGACCGTTCAGGAACGGCCCAGGTTCAAACATTATGAAGAATTGCGAGTTGGCACTGTCGGGATCCTGCGCCCGGGCCATGCCAATAACACCACGATCAAAGTTATAGTCCGAGAACTCTGCTGGCAGATCCGGCCGATCCGAACCACCAGTACCGGCACGACGCATATCGCCACCGACCCGACCGTGTTCAACGTCACCGGTCTGAGCCATGAAGCCGTCGATCACGCGGTGAAACACCACGCCATCATACTGACCAGCAGCGGCAAGGGCGCTAATTTGTTCAACATGCTTGGGGGCAATATCGTCAAACAGATCAACGGTTACGGTGCCATTGGCCCCCTCGCCCTCAATCTCGATCTCAAGGCCGGTGGCCAGTGCAGGACCAGCCAGCAGGACAAATGCGGCGGCCAGCTTATACATCGGCAGCCACCTTAACGCTGATCATACGATCCGGGCTTGCGGGAGGCTCGCCCCGAACGATGGCGTCCACATGCTCCATCCCGTCGATGACACGGCCATAGACCGTGTATTGGCCGTTCAGGAAATGGTTGTCGCTAAAGTTGATGAAAAACTGCGAATTGGCCGAGTCCGGATTCTGCGACCGAGCCGCGCCTAACGTGCCGCGATCATGCGGCAGTTTCGAAAACTCTGCCGGAACATTCGGCAGCGATGACCCGCCTGTGCCTGCACTGCGCAGGTTGAATCCGTCTTCCATATCGCCGTGCTGCACGTCACCGGTTTGCGCCATGAAACCGTCGATCACACGGTGAAATGCCACGTTGTCATATTCACCGCTGCGCGCCAGTTCCTTCATCCGAGCGCTATGCTGCGGGGCCACATCTGGCAGCAGCTCGATGACGACATTGCCGCCCTTCAGCTCGATGATGATTGTGTTTTCGGGATCCTTGATCTCGGCCATGTGGCCCTCCTGTCGTTTGTCTTGCGCAAATACCTATGCGCCACGCACGCGAAAGCCAAGTGACGCATTGACCTGAGGGCAAAATGCAGGAAAAGAACCGCCTAGATCGGTTGCCAAACACGAGGATCGCGCGATGAGCTGGAAAACACTGGACGATATGGACCTGAACGGTAAACGCGTGCTGGTGCGCGTGGATATCAATGTGCCCGTGGTGGATGGGGTCGTGACCGACGCAACCCGGATTCAGCGCATCGTACCCACAGTACGCGATATTCTCGCCGCAGGTGGCAAGCCTATCCTTCTAGCCCATTTCGGACGCCCGGGCGGAGAGCGGCGCGAAAGCCTGTCGCTGAAACAACTTATCCCCACATTGGAAAGCGCCTTTGGTGCGCAGGTTCTGTTCGCAGCCGATTGCGTCGGAACCGAGGCCGAGCTTGTCGCAGACACCCTGCAAGCCGGGCAAGTATTGCTGTTGGAAAACACCCGTTTTCATGCCGCGGAAACCAAGAATGACCCCGATCTGGCCGCAGGCATGGCCAAACTGGGCGAGGTCTATTGCAACGACGCCTTTTCCGCTGCGCACCGCGCCCACAGCTCAACCGAAGCTATCGCTCGCCTGCTGCCTGCCTGCGCTGGTCGGCTGATGCAGGCCGAGCTGCAGGCACTTGAAAGCGCCCTTGGCGCGCCCGAGCGTCCGGTGACAGCGGTGGTCGGCGGGGCCAAGGTTTCGACCAAGCTGGAGCTGCTGGGCAACCTGATCGACAAGGTGGATCACCTGATCATCGGCGGTGGCATGGCCAACACCTTCCTAGTGGCACAAGGTATCAGTGTCGGCAAATCGCTGGCGGAAACCGCAATGAAAGACACTGCCGCAGAGATTCTTGCCAAGGCGGAAAACTCTGGTTGCCAGATCGTTCTGCCGTGTGACGTGGTTGTTGCAAAAACCTTCCAGGCCAACGCGCCGCATCAGGTTTTGCCCGCAGACCAATGCCCCGAAGACGGCATGATCCTGGATGCAGGCCCCGAGAGTGTCGCCGCTATCACTGAAGTCATCAGCCAAAGCCGAACCCTGATCTGGAACGGCCCTTTGGGCGCCTTTGAACTGGAACCGTTCGATGCCGCAACGAATGCGGCCGCACTGAAGGCTGCCGCGCTCAGCCGTTCGGGCCAGTTGGTCTCGGTCGCGGGCGGTGGTGATACCGTAGCCGCCCTGAACGCGTCCGGCGCGGCGCGGGATTTCACCTATATCTCGACAGCAGGCGGCGCATTCCTGGAATGGATGGAAGGAAAAACCCTGCCCGGCGTCGCCGCGCTGGAACAATAAATTCAGCTGCACGGGTAATTTTGCGAATCGGGGGATTCACAAGCCGAATCACCTGTGACATAGTGCAGTCAGATGCCAAGCATAATGGCACGACATTGAGGCAGACTTCATACGGCGGTAAACAGAGTGTCCCGTTCCCATCGGCCCGGTTTGGGCTCAGTTGCTTTTTTCTCGATGGCTTTCATGCTGGGTGTGTATTTCACCTTTGCTGCCGTCCAGGGTGACTATGGCCTGTTTCGACGGGTCGAGATTGCAGCGGAACGGGATGCTCTGTCGCGCGACCTTGCAGCGTTGAGCACCGAAATCGCCGAAATGGAAAATCTGACCCGCAGGCTTTCAGACACCTATCTTGACCTCGATTTACTGGATCAGCAGGCGCGCTCGATCCTTGGTATGATCCGCTCGGATGAGATTGTCATCCGCTGAGCGGGACCAAAATTCTTCGTCGGAAATCCCTGCTGTGGTAACGCATACGTCCCTACCTGAACGGTTTTCCGCGTGTCAAACAACAGCGCAATATTTCCACTCGCCAGAAAGCCTCAAATGTTCTATTAGATAGTTTAACGCTAAACTATCTTGCCGAGAGGGGGAGATCGCCACAATGGCTGCGCGAAAAACCACAAAGAAACCAAACGTTTCTGCGGAAGAACTCAAGACCTATTACCGTGAAATGTTGCTGATCCGCCGATTCGAAGAAAAGGCTGGCCAGCTATACGGCATGGGTCTGATCGGTGGTTTCTGCCACCTGTATATCGGTCAAGAGGCAGTTGTTGTGGGACTGGAAGCAGCCGCCGAAGAAGGTGACAAGCGGATCACCTCTTATCGCGATCATGGGCATATGCTGGCCTGCGGCATGGATCCGGGCGGCGTAATGGCAGAACTGACCGGGCGCGAGGGTGGATTGTCCAAGGGTAAAGGCGGTTCGATGCATATGTTCTCGAAAGAGAAGCATTTCTATGGCGGTCACGGCATCGTCGGGGCGCAGGTTCCTCTGGGTGCCGGGCTGGCCTTTGCCGACAAGTATCAGGAAAACGGCCGCGTCACCTTCACCTATTTCGGAGACGGTGCCGCCAACCAGGGTCAGGTCTATGAGACTTTCAACATGGCCGCCATCTGGGAACTGCCGGTGATCTTCGTGATCGAGAATAACCAATACGCGATGGGGACATCCCAGGCGCGGTCGACTTCGACCAAGGATATCTACCACCGGGGCGAGGCGTTCGGCATCCCTGGTGAGATCGTCAACGGCATGGATGTGCTAGCGGTCAAAGAGGCCAGCGAAAAGGCTGTCGCCCATTGCCGCGCGGGCAAGGGTCCGTACATTCTGGAAATCAAAACCTATCGCTATCGCGGACACTCGATGTCCGACCCGGCCAAGTACCGCACCCGCGAAGAGGTTCAGAAGGTGCGCGAACAAAGCGATCCGATCGAACATGTCCGCGAGCTGCTGCTATCCGGCAAACACGCGACCGAGGATGACCTGAAGGCGATCGACAAAGAGATCAAAGAGATCGTCAATCAAGCCGCCGAATTCTCGAAAGAAAGCCCCGAGCCGTCGCTGGATGAGCTCTGGACAGATATCTACGCCTGAGAGGACGATTAAGACATGGCAACCGAAATTCTCATGCCCGCCCTTTCTCCCACAATGGAAGAGGGCACCCTGGCCAAATGGCTGGTCAAGGAAGGCGACACCGTATCAAGCGGCGATATCATGGCCGAGATCGAAACCGACAAAGCCACGATGGAGTTTGAAGCCGTTGATGAAGGCATCATGGGTAAGATCCTGATCGCCGAAGGCACCGAAGGGGTCAAAGTGAACACCCCTATCGCCGTCCTCGTCGAAGAAGGCGAAGACGCATCGGCTCTGTCCGCGGCTGCACCCGCAGCCGCAGCGGTGACCGAGGCCGCCCCAGCGGCGGTTGAGGCCCCCGCTCCTGCCACTGCCCCGGCAGCACCGAAGGTCGATCTGTCCCCGGACTGGCCAGCTGATGCCGAGATGAAATCCGAGACCGTCCGTGAAGCCCTGCGCGACGCCATGGCCGAGGAAATGCGCAATGACGGTGACGTCTATCTGATGGGCGAAGAAGTCGCCGAGTATCAGGGCGCCTATAAAATCTCGCAAGGCCTGCTGGACGAATTCGGCGACAAGCGCGTGATAGACACCCCGATCACCGAACATGGCTTTGCCGGTATCGCGGTTGGGTCGGCCTTTGGCGGGTTGAAACCGATTGTCGAGTTTATGACCTTCAATTTCGCCATGCAGGCGATTGACCAGATCATCAACTCGGCGGCGAAGACGCTCTATATGTCCGGTGGTCAAATGGGCTGTCCCATCGTGTTCCGCGGGCCCAACGGTGCCGCCGCCCGCGTGGCCGCGCAGCACAGTCAGGACTATGCCGCCTGGTACATGCAGATCCCCGGCCTCAAAGTCGTCATGCCCTATTCTGCTGCCGACGCCAAAGGCCTGCTGAAATCCGCGATCCGTGACCCGAACCCGGTGATCTTCCTGGAAAACGAAATCCTCTATGGCCGCTCATTCGAAGTACCGCAGGTGGATGACCTGAGCATTCCGTTGGGCAAGGCCCGCATCTGGCGCGAGGGCACAGACGTGACCATCGTCAGCTTTGGCATTGGCATGCAGTTCGCACTGGAAGCTGCAGACAAGCTCGCCGAGGACGGTATCAGTGCCGAAGTGATCGACTTGCGTACCATCCGCCCGATGGACACTGGTGCAATCATCAATTCGGTGATGAAGACCAACCGGCTTGTGACCGTCGAAGAAGGCTGGCCACAAGGATCGGTCGGCAGCTACATTTCATCGGTGGTGATGCAGGAAGCGTTTGATTACCTCGACGCGCCTGTCATCAACTGCACCGGCAAGGATGTTCCGATGCCCTACGCAGCGAACCTCGAAAAACTGGCGCTGGTGACCACCGACGAGGTGATCGCAGCCGTCAAACAAGTGACCTACCGGTAAGGGAGCAACAGACAGATGCCCACCGAAATTCTGATGCCCGCCCTGTCGCCGACCATGGAGGAAGGCACGCTTGCCAAATGGCTAGTCAAAGAGGGCGACACCGTCTCCTCTGGAGATCTGCTCGCCGAAATCGAAACCGACAAGGCCACGATGGAGTTCGAGGCCGTTGACGAAGGCACAATCGGCAAAATCCTGATCCCTGAGGGAACCGAAGGGGTCAAAGTCAACACCGCCATCGCGGTTTTGCTGGAAGAAGGCGAAAGCGCTGATGATATCAGTGCAACGCCTGCAGCGGCTCCGGCGGCGGCGCCAGCCGCCACGGGCAACGAGGCCTCCGCTCCAGCGGCGTCCGAAGCGCCCGTCCCCGCCCCGGCAGCGCCGGTCAAGGCAGATGGCGGTCGTATCTTCGCCTCGCCCCTGGCTCGTCGCATCGCTGCGCAAAAAGGTCTCGACCTAGCGCAAATCAGTGGATCCGGCCCACATGGGCGTATCGTCAAGGCGGATGTCGAAAGCGCAACCGCAGCCCCTGCTGTGGCGGCTGCCCCTGTACAGGCCGCATCAGCACCAGCCTCCACAGCCGCGCCAACCGGCCCCTCGACGGATATGGTCATGCGGATGTACGAATCCCGCGATTATGAAGAGGTTAAGCTGGACGGGATGCGCAAAACCATCGCCGCGCGCTTGACAGAGGCCAAACAAACCATCCCGCATTTCTATCTACGCCGGGATATCAAGCTGGATGCACTGCTGAAATTCCGCGGTCAGTTGAATAAGCAACTTGAGGCCCGTGGCGTCAAACTCAGCGTCAATGACTTCATCATCAAGGCCCTGGCCAATGCGCTGCAACAGGTGCCCGAATGCAACGCCGTCTGGGCGGGAGATCGGGTTCTGCAGCTGAAACCCTCGGACGTGGCCGTTGCCGTCGCGATCGAAGGTGGCCTGTTCACGCCGGTCCTGCAAGACGCCGACACCAAGTCGCTATCAGCGCTTTCAACCGAGATGAAGGACCTGGCTGCCCGTGCCCGCGAACGCAAGCTGGCCCCGCATGAGTATCAGGGCGGCACATTTGCGGTCTCGAACCTGGGCATGTTCGGCATCGACAATTTCGACGCTATCGTGAACCCACCGCATGCGGGCATTCTGGCCGTCGGCACTGGCGCAAAGAAACCTGTTGTTGGTGACGATGGCGAACTGACGGTTGCAACGGTCATGTCGGTTACGATGTCGGTCGATCACCGGGTCATCGACGGTGCCCTCGGTGCGCAGCTGCTGCAGGCGATCGTCGACAATCTGGAAAACCCGATGGTCATGCTGGCCTGATATCTGACTAAAAAATGGCCGCCCTCTTCTGGGCGGCCTTTTTCTTTAAGAACCTTCAGATCTAGTGATCTTTGCCCAGCATATGATCCATCGAGATCGAGGGCTGGTCACATCCTGCTTCACCGACAATCTTGGCCGGAATACCGGCAACGGTTTTGCAAGGTGGCACCTCTTGCAGCACCACCGAACCGGCGGCAATCCGGCTACAATGGCCCACTTCGATATTGCCCAAGACTTTGGCGCCGGCGCCGATCAAAACGCCATCACCAATCTTGGGGTGACGTTGCTCCTCTTCTTTTCCGGTCCCGCCCAGCGTGACCGAATGCAACATCGAAACATTGTCGCCAACGATGGCCGTTTCACCGATCACAATGGAATGAGCATGGTCGATCATGATCCCCTTGCCGATTTTGGCAGCCGGGTGAATGTCGATACCGAAGATTTCGGAGGACCGCATCTGGAAGAAATAGGCCAGATCATATCGCCCTTTGAGCCATAGCCAATGGGCGACGCGGTAGGCCTGCATCGCTTGATAACCCTTGAAATACAGAATCGGTTGCAGAAGACGGTGGCAGGCCGGGTCCCTCTCGTAGACCGCCATCAGATCTGCGCGGGCGGCCTCAATCAAATGGGGATCGTCAGCATAAGCTTCGTCCACGATCTCGCGCAGAACCATCATCGACATTTCGTTCGAACATAGTTTTGCGGAAACGCGATAGGACAATGCTCTGGTCAGGCTGCGATGATGCAGAATACAGGCGTGCACCAATCCACCCATCAGTGGTTCATTCTCGACCGCGGCCTGAGCCTCGGTCGTGATGCGATCCCAAACGGGATCTACAGGTGTGACATGACTGCGCTTTTCCAACATGGCTTTTGATCCTTTGCTGCGCCTAGAATGCCATTTAGTGGCTAAAACGCCAAACGCAAACCCGTGATCGGCAAAGCAACGAAAATGAATGAGGCTGACCTGAAGCAAATCAACGAGAAAATCCTTGTCAGGCTGGACGAATTGGCGCGCCAGTCGCAGGCCGGGAAAGATGCGCAATCTGTTGTTGAACTGGATCAACAATCTATCGGTCGTCTGAGCCGGATGGATGCGCTACAGAACCAGGCCATGGCCAAGGCGCACCAAATCAACCGGGACCTGGAATACCGACGTCTTTTGGCCGCGCTGAAGCGGATTGAAAGTCAAGAATACGGATTCTGCGAAGATTGCGGCGAGCCGATTCCAAATGGCCGACTTGAATTGGACCTCGCCGCAACCAGATGTGTCAGCTGTGCTTCTGGTTAATGCGGAACCGGATCAAATGACGCAGCACCGTCTCAAAACACCGGCAATACTGCAGATCATCGAATGAGGGTTCGGCGGCAAGGCGCCGGTTTCGCGCCGCAGCCAATAACGAACCGTTGCCGAACAACGGGTGCAGCCGCCCTGTTTTACTTACATGGCCATCAGCCGTTTCAGCTTCGGCAATCATACGTCGGCATAAACGGTCACGCTGATCGGGCGGCGCGTTCAACAAAACACGCGCCGCCGTGCTGACATCTCCGTGCAATACGGGCCGCACCGCGCCTATCCGACCTGCAGCCTGACAGGCGATCCAGGTCCGTAAGCCGCAGATATCTGCGAAACCGACACCTCATAAGACCCAGTTGCAGCGTCACCGGCCTTCATGGACGACGTGTAATTCCAATCCGGCTGGGCAACGACCTGTTCCCGGATCAGGCTACCATTCTGCCGGACCTGAACAAGGTAGGCTTCGGTTTCTTCATTCAACGGCACATCCAGCCCGGACCAGTCATCGCCATCCAGACGTGTCCGCCGCACCCATGAGAACACGTCCCTCGAGCTGGATTGCTGCACGCGAAGATGAGAAGGGGCATAGGGCCGCAAACCATTGCCTTCAAAGGCCTCGACCAGATGCTCGTAAGAGGGATCTTCGTACCCTCTGGTTGCAGGGCCGATACGGTAATGTTTGGTCAGGCCACGTTCCGACCGCAACAACCCTGTCTGGAAGACACGTTCGTCCAACAACACGAACATTGATCCTTCGGGCCAGAGATCGGGCATGATTGCATCTGTCCCCAGCTGGCCGCGCAACCGGCCAGATAGGGTATAGACACCTTCCTCTTGCAGAGCAGCATCCGCGAACTGGAACACCTCCCAATTGCCGGGCGCTCCGTCGCCAATCGCTGCAAGATTTGCGCCGTTTAACAAGGCAGACCGTGGACGGGACTCCAGGACGCCATCTACAAGATTGACACGTAAGGCATCGCCTTCATCCCAAAGTCCGGTACTGGCCCTTCGCATCGGGCTTGCGGTGAAGCCTATTATGGCCTGCCCTGTTATCACCTGTTGCAACGCGTAATCCTCATCGCTTAATGCGGCATACACCGCAACGCTTCCTGGCCAAGGGTCTGCTGCAGCCGCAAGATATGGCGCATGCGGCACTTCGGAACCGGTGATCAGAGGCAGGTCCAAGAATACCGGCAGCACCGGCACCGGAGCGACAAATGGCTTCGCTGTAACTTCATCAGCGGGGGCATCTGGCGGTGTGTAAACGCCGGGCTCGATCCTGACAGCCTCGGCCAGTTGCATTTCGGCCTGTTCAAGCCTGTCAATGCGATAGCGCGCTTCCTGCCCACCACTGACAAGCCGCACAACATCCCCTGCCCCGACATTCAAAAGCGAAGGCGGTAATGCAAACCTAGCCGTTTCACGCGAGACACGCGCCTCACTCAGCCAACGTTCCACCGTTTGACGCCCCTCGGCCCGCGTCATGGACAACGGCATCTCATTTACCGATACCGAATGGGTTTCATCATCAGGCAACACAGCCTCTTCCGAGACTATTTCATGGTCAGCATCAGACTGAACAAAGCGCAGCCTGACACGGCCAGAGATTTCCGCCTCAGCCTCGCGACGATATTCCACGTGTCCGTCAATGTCCGAAGTGATGGCCAACTGCTCTTCATTCAGGGTCAGGGCACGTGCGCCATCCCGCATCTGAAAGATCAGCTTTCCTTCGCGTTCAAGCGCATCGAAACCATACCGCAGCATGAGCGGTTGCAATGCCGAACGGGCATCCGAAACCTGTTCAACCGCATAGCCCTGAACGGAACCGTAAAGGCCCGAGACATCAATCTCGGTAACACCGGCAGCATGGCAAAGCTCGGTTACAACAGAGGCCAGCGTTCGTGAGCCGGAACGCCCATTAAGCCAATGGCCGCGGGCATAGTTGGCCCCATCGCTCCACTGGCTGCGCAGGTTTGGAAAGGTCGGATAGGGCCGCGCATCCCACGCCCAGACATAGGCATTGGACACGTCCACCATCGGGCCGCCATAGCTGGATGAAACTGGATTGATATCTGCGTCCGACCAATAGCCAAGAACCGCCCTGAAGTATTGCGTCTGCAGAAAGTCGTCCCGAAGCCCGTTTGAATATTTCGGCAACCCGGATTCTGAAGATTTAGGGTCTAGAAACTTGTTGGGCTGGTTGGTGCCTTTGTCTACTGCCGCACAACCGAGCTCAGTGAACCAGATGGGCTTGGACTCTGGCAACCAGTCAGTCGGGTTGTCGCTACGCACACCATTGATTCGCTCGTGATGCGGTTGTGACCACCAGTTGCGAACGTCCTTATATCGCCAGATCCACGGCTCGTTATGTGAACCATCTTCGATCGGCGTACGGATTTGTGCCGCCTCTTCTTCGGGCGAGGCATAATACCAGTCATAGCCTTCGCCACCTTCGATGTTCCCACGCAGATAGGAAAGATCGTAGATGGATTTTGCGCCGGCATCCGCATCCACGTGATCTTCACCGTCCCGCCAGTCGGACAGAGGCATGTAATTGTCGATACCGACGAAATCTATGTTGTCATCCGCCCAAAGCGGATCGAGGTGGAAGTAGCGATCCCCACTGCCATCATTTGGCTGGTAGCCGAAATACTCGCTCCAATCCGCCGCATAACCGATCTTTGTGTCTGGCCCCAGAATACTACGCACTTGCCCTGCCAAAACGCGCAGCTGCTCAACGGCCGGAAATCCGTTTAGGCCACGAATCTGGGTAAGACCACGCATTTCCGAACTGATACAGAAGGAGTCCACCCCACCTGCCGCCTTACACAAGGCAGCGTAGTGAAGAATAAATCGGCACAACCCCCATTCCTGCGGGCCAGAATAGGAAACCGTGCCGTTTCCGATGACAAAATCATCCGCTCGCGCCTGACCAAAGAAATCGGACACCTGAACATTGGCCTCAGCCATCTGGTCCGGAGACCCGTCCCGCCCAGGCGCAACACTCAGAGTGATGCGACCGCGCCAGGGAAGGTGCGGCTGATCGCTGGCATCAGACCACGGGTCGGGCAATCCGTTTCCACCGATCTGATCCATCAGGATAAACGGGTAGAACATGACCCGCTTCCCCTCTTGCTTAAGGTGTTGGATCGCTTGAATGACCGACGCGTCCGCTGGTGTCGCGCCATAGACGGGCTCGTTATTTTCCTGACGAACGATCTGGGCGGTTGCCCTTGTCAGCCCCGCGACACCCCAGGGCATATTTTTGCCCTCGATACCATTTTGCAGAACCTTTGGTTGTATCTTGCATTGACCGCATCGCAGATCACTTCCGAACCAGGACACAACCAAAGAGGCGGCTTCACAGCCCGGAAGTTCACTTTTCAAGGCTTGTGTGGACGTCACGAGATCAGGCAAACCAGAGGTCGAATTCACATTGGCCGCCCAACTGCGGCCGCGGCCTTTTGTGTAATTCACCTGCTGGGACGCCAATGCATATTCACCGGTCCCAGGCATTAGCGCCACGCCTCGTACAATACGTGACAGGGAATTTTCGGTATCAGGCAAACCAGGCTGCTCTTGCCGCACGACCTCGAACGAGAACTGCGGGACGCGGTTTCCAAAAGCGCCCAGCTTCAAATCTTCGATCACAATATAGGCGGTGCCACGATAGGCCGGGACATTTCCAGTACCTTCGATTGCTTCGATCAACGGATCGGGCAGCTGATCGTCGGTGCCAGGATAGACGCGCATATTCAAACTGCTGCGCTCAATCTCTTCGCCATCCGCCCAGACACGCGGCACGTCAGATATTTGCCCCGCGCCCAACGCGACCGCTAATGAAACTGAATAGCTGTAGCTGTTGGTGGTCGTTGTAACCTCGGGCTGCTTGGGGGATCCCTTGCCACCCCCAACCGATTGCGTGGTAGAGCTGGTGCTGCGGGTTTCCAGAAAATCCGAAGCCCAGATAACCTGCCCCCCGACACGCATCCGACCAAAGATGTTGGCGACAGCGGCGCCCTCGCCCGTCTGAGTAAGGCGAAAACGGTCCAATCGGCCCGTTTCTACAACTTCGCTGCCGCTGCCCATGACCGACTGGCTCATCAAACGCTGGTCGATGACACGCCCAAGAGTGGCACCAATGGCACGGCCGATAACTGCCGTGGACAGCCCCGCAACCGTCCCGCCAATGGCCCCGCCAACAGCGGCACCCGCCGCAGACAGTAATATCGTCGCCATCTAGATATCCTCCGTGGGGAACTCAAAACAAGAAACAACCCGCCGTCGCCACGGGTCGCTTAGGGCGCTTTCAACAACGCCATGTCCGGAATAAGCGTGAATGAACCGAGGGATGTCTCGACAGGTGCTGACAATTCCCAAATGCTTGGCAACGCCACTTTCCCGCATACGAAACAGCAACACGTCTCCGACCGAAAACCATGCCGGATCTTTCTCGATGAGATGGCGGCGTGCTGCGGCCCACATACGCTCTTCGCCCTGTGGTTCAGACCAATCCATGCTATAGATTGGGACGGCCTCAGGTTCGTGCCCGAGCACAGCGCGCCATACGCCACGCAGTAGTCCCAGACAGTCCGTTCCGGTGCCTCTTACAGACGCCTGATGGACATAGGGGGTGCCTAGCCAGCTTCTGGCCTCATCAACAATGCTTTGCTTTGTCGGGATCATCGTCTGCTTCCCCCCCTGTTTGCCCCGTTTTTCTTGGGAACCGCCATCACCCAATCTTCGGAAGGCAGGTCAGGAAAGCCCTGAAAATTCGTGATATTATTGAACTTCAAGCGGCAGGTCGTCATGCGCTTGTCGCAACCTGCGGTCAGCCTCACCCTGTCGCCCTCGGCCAATCCACCGCTGATTGCAGACCACAGAACGACCGATCGACCTGTGTCGGTCTTTTGGTCCTTCTTGACCGCCCCCCACAGCCCAGCCGCACGGCCTGTCAGCACATCAAGCCGACCACGTTCGAACCATGTCTCAAGGTGAGTTTCCGCCCCTCGCAGCTGCAAAATACTGCCACCCGTCAAACCGACGATCTCAGCTTCGGCCGAGTATCCCAGGGCATCGGTGTTGAACCCGCACGCCTTGTCGCCCAGCACGGCTGTGCAGGGCTTTTGGTAAATCCGGCCCAAAGGTCGGTTCAACTTATCTGTCAGGCCCCGCAGTTCGGCATGAAAAGCCCCACCTGCCCGTCGCAATTCACCGATTGATCCGCGGAACTGCAACATTCGCTGCGATGGATCGGCCCAGTTCACAAGCCATGCCCGCACCTCGGCCCCGTCGAAGCGACCGGATTCGATATCCTCTTCGGTTACTGCGACATCCGATAACGCACCCATTGCTTCCGAGTTATCAATGGACAGCCCCGTTGCCTGCTCGATCGCGGCTGCTGTCAGACCCGAACTTGCATTGAAGTCCAGGCCTTCAAAGCTCAGCTTCAGGTCATGGTCGGTAAAGCCAAACTGAACACCGTCTGTGCGCGTAATCGCCCAACACCGACAGGTCGTTGTCAGACCACTCTGCAGATGGGCCTGCAGTGCCTGTTTGTCACCAGCCATCAGACACGCACCTCGACCACTGGCACGTTCGGAACGTCCCCTGCCTGAAAACTCGCGACACTTGTCTGGATCTTGTCGGTGTCAAACCTCACTGGCACATCGAATTCAAAACCGGCGGTGATATCAACCCGTTCAGGCGGAGGCGAATAGAACGTGACCAACCCCGAGTTCAGATCCACCTCGAAGTCGACACCTTCACGCATCTCATCCTGCTCGACGCCCACGCGGACGGTTCCCAATACGGGTTTGACGACCGGCCTTACATAAGTGAATCCACCCGAGGAATAGGTCTTTACCAGCTGGAATTCTGTCGCTACGCCATCACCTTGCGCAATGATCTGGTCGCCTTGGGCAACTTCGCCCGTAGCCGCACCAGATTTGAAATCGGACCAGTCTTTCCAGCGAAATCCAAACATCTGCCCCTGCCTCGCCTCGAAGAACGAGATCAACGTTTCGATGTCATCCAAGGATCGCATACCCAGACCGGCATCATAGCGACGCCGCGAATGCGCCCAGGGGGTATTGCGCTCTTCGAACCCGTTCGCCAGCGTCACAATATCCGTGCGCCTCTCGGGCCCACCGACCGAACCAAAACTCAGGCTGGCCGGAAATCTCACCTCGTGGAAATTCATGGTCTGCTCCCTGATCTACCTATTGCGATTGCCACGACCCAGCGCGCGGCTCATCTGGGCCGCGATCTGGCTTTGGCTTCGACGGAAACCCTGCACGTCCGGGGTCGTGATGTTCATCACCACGTTCACCGCAGAGCCGCCGCCAGACATGCGCACGCCCAACTTCCCATCGGTACTGCGGGCCAGCGGCATAATGGCCTCGGGGCCAGCCTCGCCCATCAGCCCGGTGCCGCCACGCATTGGAAACGTGGTTGGACCGCTGATCACTCCACCGTTGGCAAAGGGCATCACCCGTCCTTGGCTGAAGCTGCCGCCGTCAGCAAAAGGAAGAATGCCCTTCACAAAACCTCCGATCCCATTGGCTAGAAGGCCGCCGAAATGATCCGTGACCGGTTTGATCGCAGCAGAATAAGCGGTGCGGATCATCGAGTTCTTCAACACGTCCAGCGCATCGGACAGGTTCATTCCGTCCATCACGACGCCATCGAACGCCCGTCGCAGGCCACCGGACATGCCACGCTCCAGCGTTGCAACATCCTTGCCCGTTTCCTCAAAGGCTGCTTTGATGCGCTTCATCTGCCCATCAAATGCCGCAGCCATCGATGCCGCATCACCCAACGAGTCGCCAAGCGCCTCGCCCCGCTCCTGCAGGTCTTCCAACCCGTTACGATCCGTCATCACGCTCTCCTTTTGTCTTGTCCGGATAGGCCGCCAGCAACGCATCCAAACCCATCCTGTTCATCGAAGGCATGCCCGCGCCCTGCCCCAGCATCAGCCGCAACTCGGCCGGGGTCAGGCTCCAGAATTGGTCCGGTGTCAGGCGCAGGCTAAGGAACCCGGCCCGCATCAATGCGGGCCAGTCGAACCCGCTCATGCCTGCCCCGGCACCATGAAGGCCCTTGCCAACAGTTCGGCCGCGGCACGAGCACCGTGCATTGGCCCGCCCTCGATCTCGGCACTCAGCAGGTCGGCGCGGGTGACATTGGCCCCGCCCCCCCGCAGCCCGGCGACGATAAGCGCCAGAACATCACCGCTGGAATAGGCGCCACCTTCGAACCGTTGCACCAGTTCAACCAATGTCCCGGTGCCCAGTTCCTGTTCCAGTTCCGCCAAAGCACCCAAAGTCAGCTTCAGCACCCGTTGCTCTCCATCGATGGTCAGTGCCACCTCTCCCGTCCACGGATTGGCCATCGTTACAGCACCGTAAAGGTCAGAGCACCGGCGCTTGCCATGCTCATTTCATAGGTCGCTTCACCATTGTGAGAGCCCGCATATTCGATGCCGGTCACCTGGAACGCACCCGCAACAATCCCGAAATCCGGGATGATGATCTGAAAACCAGGTGTCTCACCGTCAAAGAACAGCTGTCGCGCGCGCTCATCCGTTCCCGCGTCCTTGAATACGCCCGAGCCCGAGATCGAGGCCGACTTGACCCCCGCGCCCGACAAAAGCTCGCGCCAGCCACCCTGGCTTTCCAGGCTGGTCACATCGACACTTTCCGCGTTGAAACTGACCCGCGTGGCACGCAGCCCCGCAATGGTCTCGAACAGGCCTGAGCCGTTCATATCCACTTTGACCAACAGGTCTTTTCCGTTCTGGGCAGCCATTTGCTCTCTCCGTTGATTGCTTAATCGTCTTCCACGCGGGCGCGGAATTTCAGGTCGATCTGGCGGATCGCGCCGCCCGTTCCGGTCCGACGGGCCGAGGCACGTTCGAACCACAGCCCGACCAATCGGCCTCGATCCAGGGTCAGCCCCGCACTGTCCAGGGCGTCACAAACCGCCCCCGCCAACGTTTTTGCTGCACCGAACCCGGCAGCTTCGGACACGACGGACACCGTGAACCGATGCACCGCACCGGTCCCCGACCGGTCCGAGGCATCGCGCACCTCTTCCGGGCCCAGCGTCACATAGGTTTGCGGAACTGAACCCGCTGGAACGGCGTCATAGATCGCTCCACCTGAAAGAGTGCTGATCTGTGTGTCTTCCGACAATTTCTGGTAAATTGCCGCCTGCAACGCGGCTGAAACGCCATAGCTCATACCGCCACCTCCTCATCCGCAAAGCAGATCAAGTACTGGCCGCGCAGGTCCCGCTCGGCGACGGCGCGGATAACGAAACGGCGTGTGCCTTCCGCAAACCGCTGATCCGGCGAGGGGCGCATGGTCGATCCTTCGGGCGCGCCACGAACCACAATCCGGTAGCCGACACGCGAAACCGGCAACCCTGCAACATTTCGCTCTGACCCGCTGCGCGCAGTGACTTCGGCCCAAACCGAGCCCAAGGCGACCCATGTTTCCAGATACCCACCGGCGCCATCAGCGGTGCGCACGGAGGATTCAAGCAACAGTTTTCTATTCAGCCGAGGCGCCTTCATTGGGCCACCCCTGCACCAAAACGAACCACACGATAGCGTTGGATCAGGCTGGTCACGCCAAAGGGCATACAGCCGGCACCCAACGTGGTCTCATCCCGGTATTCATAGTAATGCGCGGCCAACAGCAGAACCGCCTGCCCGAGATCTGCCGGCAACCTTGACCATTCCCCGGCAATACCGGCGATAAACGCGATCTTCACGGATCCGCCGGTCGAAATAGCGGGCAAGACAGCCCCGGCAGGGCGTATCCGCGGGCGCTGGCTATCGCGATCCAATCTGTATCTGTCAGACGAAACGGCGGTTTCAGTACCCGCTGCATCCGTTAAACTGACCGTATTGATGGTCGAGACCGGCGCCACAGGCAGCACTTCGCCCGCAGGGTCACGCCAACTGTTAAGGCTCCAGGAAAACTCACGCGTGATAAGTACCTTCCCGGTACGCGCCTCAATCGCAGCAATCGCCGCCCTTAAGAAGCCCTTGAGCACTTCATCCTGCACGCTGGCACCAGTAAAGCCTGTTCCCAGCCTCAAATGCGCCTTGAACTGATCCACCGGCAGCGCCGCATCCGCGATGGCGGTTTCTTCGATCAACATCATCCATTCACTCCGCAATCTCGGACCCCTCCGGGGCCGTAACTTCAGGAATTGACGGGCACGCGCCGCCCCACGTTGCTCGGACGGAGGGGAGCAGCTAGACAACGCAGGGATCTCGCCCCGACCCGCGCCCGCCGCCCCGAGGGGCGAAGGCCCCCCGGGATTCAGCCCGCTTTAGGCGGTGCCGA
Organism: Ruegeria sp. CDSC042; assembly: GCF_059610745.1. NCBI lineage: Bacteria > Pseudomonadati > Pseudomonadota > Alphaproteobacteria > Rhodobacterales > Roseobacteraceae > Ruegeria > Ruegeria sp. CDSC042. The sequence goes on along the minus strand of NZ_JBXWOF010000001.1, from coordinate 216,448 downwards.
ATTTCACGAGTTTGATCGCAGCAAAGTCGCTGACATCGCCGCCGACGCGCTTGGTCGCATAGAACAGAACATGCGGTTTGGCGCTGAAGGGATCGCGCAATACGCGCAGGTCCGGACGCTCGGCAATGGTATAGCCCGCCTGGAAGTCACCGAAAGCAATCGAAAAGCTGTCGGTTCCCGCATCCGGCATATCTTCGGCGATCAGCACCGGATAGCCCATCAGCCGCGCCGGCTCACCAGCAGCCAGACCGTCCGACCACAAGAAGCGGCCATCGCTGTCTTTCAGCTTGCGGATCAGACCAGCAGTTTTCGAGTTCATGACGAAGGTCCCGTTGACCCGGTACTGCGCGCCCAGCGCATAGACCACGTCCACAATGGCATCCGCTTCGACACCGCCATCGGTACCGGTGGGGACATAGCCAATGTTACCCCAATCCCAGACATCGTTGTCGACCTTGGCGTGGTTCAGAATACCCTTGGGTTTGTCCGCGCCGTCGCCGTTGATAAAGGCCGAGGCCTCGGCGCGTGCAAACTTGTCCGCGATACGACCGGCCAGCCAACCCTCGACATCGAACGCGCTGTCATCCAGCAGTCGCTGCGAGGCTTTGGGCAGTGCGCTCAGCTCGTGCAGCGGGATCGATATCCGGTCAATCGACGGGGTGCTGGTTTCGCTCGCCGCAGCATTTTCATCTGCCCAGCCCGCACCGATATCCGTGTGGTCGATCAAAACATCGAACGAGTTCGCCTCGACATTTACGATCGAAGCAATCGAGCGGATAGAGGCCGTAGATTTCAGCACCGATTTGATGATCTCGGCGGTTTGCGGGTCAATCAGGTACCCACCGTCACTGTTCACAGCGCTCGAGAGGGATTTCACCTCCATCTCAAGCCCACGCAGGCCGTCATCCTCACCCGAACGCACATAGGCATCAAAGGCCTTCTGATGCGGTGCACCGTCCTCGATTGAGGCCGCAAGATGCGGGCGTGCCGCGATGGTTGATTTACGATCCAGCATGGTCAGTCGCTCTTCTGTCTGTTGCAATTTGGTTTTAACTTCAGCCTTCAGGCCCTTGAATTCGTTCACGAAGCCAGTCATCGCCTGCTTCACCTCCTGAACCAGGGGCACACCCTCTCCGGTCAAGGCCGGGGTTTCGGTCTTGCTCATCAGCACTTCCTTTTTGGGGGTGAGGTTTCGGCGCGCTAGGTTCGCGCCAGCTCCTGCCGGGCGTGATCAAACACCTCGGCAATACTGCGCCAGGTGTTCTCGGCCTCGGGGTCCACCCCCTTTGCCGCCACCCGCGCACTGGGCAGCATCGGGAACGTCACCAGCGACACCTCCCACAGCTCCAGTTCGGTCAGGACCCGCTGGCCCTTGTCATTCTTCACGGCGCGCTTGGTACGATAGCCAATCGACAGGCCATCCATTGCGCCCGCCCGGATCAACTCGGCCGCCTCGCGACCTTTCTGAGTGCTTTCCAGCAGACGTCCCTTGACCCACAAGCCCCGGTCATCTTCGTGCACCTCATCCCAGACACCAATGGGCTGCGCCGGGTCATGCTGCCAGAGCATCTTGACCCGTTGACCCGCTGTGCCCAGCCTCTCAAGCGAACCGCGATACGCACCTTTCTGCACCACGTCACTGCCCTGATCCACCTGTCCAAACAGGCTGGCATAACCTTCGATCACCGCGTCCTCGGTCACCGAAAGACCCTCTCCGAACCGTGCGAACTTATGCTCCAAATCCATAAACTTCTCCATGTAACTCTCTGAATTCATGGCGTTACTGAAAGGAATGACTGAAACGCCTGCGCTAGGATCACCGCTGCCACGCCATACACCGTCAACCACAACCGCCTCTCCAGCCGCTCCATCATCTCTTCGATCTGATCCAGCCGCTGGCACAAATGCGCATGCTGAATCTCGGCCACCCGCTCATGCGCGGCCAGCCGCAAGCCTGGCGCGCAATCGAATGGCGGATATCCTTCAGCCATCCGCACGCTCCGGCAGCCCCAGCAAAGCACGCTTTTCTGCGTCAGTCAGGAACTCAGCCCCATTGACCCGCGACCAAAGCGCATCCCGCTCGGCGGACAACGCTGGAACCTGATCCAGATCGGGCTTCAGCATAAGCTCTTCGCCGGTAAAGCCGGCCAACCACGCCGACACCGCCGCCGCCACCCGCGTCACCAGGGGCAGCACGGTCAGGCGGTAAAACGCCCGGTTGGCCTCCTGATAGTTCGAATAGGTCGCATCGCCCTGGATCCCCAGCAACATCGGCGGGACCCCAAAGGCCAGCGCGATCTCGCGGGCGGCGGCTTCCTTGGTCTTTTGAAACTCCATGTCCGAGGGCGAAAAGCCCATCGGCTTCCAATCCAACCCCCCTTCAAGAACCATCGGACGACCAGCATTGCGCGCCCCGCGATAGTTCTGCTCGATCTCATCGGAAAGACGCCGGAACTGATCGTCGGCCATCACCCCTTGGCCATCACCGCCCTTCCAAACCAGCGCCCCCGAAGGTCGCGCTGCATTGTCGAGCAGCGATTTTGACCACCGAGACGCGCTGTTGTGCACATCAATCGCCATCGCCGCAGCCTGCATCGGCGAGAACCCGTAGTGATCATCTTGCGGGTGGAACGATTTGATATGACAGATGTTTTCCGCCGCAAACCGGTGTTTCTTGCCGCCCACAGCGTAATCATACGCCTTGGGCCAGCCATCCGCTCCCGGCACCACGCTCATCCGGTCGGATCGCAAGACATGCAGCTCAACCGGCAGCCCTTCTTCGGCCTGAACCGCCTCAACATAGGCATTGCCCGACAGCAGCAACTGCGCAAACAAGGCCTCCATCAACTCTGCCCGCCCCTGTGCGGCATTCGGACGGCGCATCAGGGACAGGATCGGATGTACATCATAGCGCTGCGCCTGATCCTGCAGCACCAAAGGTAACGCCGCCGCCGCCTCGGCAATCAGCTTGACCGAGCGAAACCCCACCGGGTTCCCCGCAAACCCCGTCCGCGTCAGCGACACCGCATCCCGCGGACTCCACGCTACGCGCCCCCCGGTCTGCCACGCCACCACAGGCCCCGCCGCGCTCGCCTTCGCCTCGGGCGCCTCATCAGCCGATCCACGACGCAAGAAATCGAATACCATCTGTGCTCCTTTCTGCCGCCGCTCTGCCCGGCTTGTTGAAAGGAGTTATGACGGAAAGAAGTTTAAGCCTTGGGAATGGGGCGTACGGAGGGTGGGCAACGGGATAGCTGTAGCTGCATTGAGATGGGGCTACGCAGCCGAAACGAGGTCAAATCTAATGCTCATGACACTCCTGTGGTATCCGCTACATCACGCCGTCAAGATCGGATCATTGTGAGTAGTTCCTCAGCCTCCGGAACATAGTCCAACAGTATAGGGTAGTATGTCCTGCCAAAGAGTATCGGATGGCCGGGATGGGACAGCCCAAGCCCGAATGGTTGCACCTGCTGTTCGGAAAGAAGAATGCCAACTTCAAGTGATGGATAAGGGCGACTATCGACTATTGAATACGGAAACTTCGCTGAATGTTCACACGAAACGACATAGAGCCGGACACCTAGCCTCCAGTTTCTACCTCGCCGGCAAACAATTACCCGCCTGTTCGTAACAAAATAGGCCAAGTTATACAGGACGTAGTGCCGCTGACTCGCGATGCTAAACGAAAAGGCAACGAAAGCGAACGTTACTGCTCCGTATATCCAATACGCCTCAAAACGGCCAAACTCGGCATCGGCATTGATGAATGGAATAGTAGCCCACATGACGACCGAAGCGACCAACAGGAAAACATGAATCTTCCGCTCCTCACCTACCGCCTGAAAGAACTTGCGTCCGTATCCGGGTTCACCCGACCAGAGCAACTTTTCGCCGGGGGCGAGAATATCTTTTAAATCAAATCTGTTGGTACTGGTTACTGTGACTTTTTGCATAGCTTAGCCTTTAAACTGTCAAATCTGCAGAAACCAGCCGCAAACAGTTGATAGCAAAGCTTGGTTAAAGCTCTATTGTCGTCATTCCTTCCTGATCGCTAAGCTCACAAACTCCTTACCCTCGGCCGCCGATACGCCCCCGCAGGCCCGACAACCAACTCATGCAGCGCCCAGACCAACGCGTCGACCCGGTCGGGTGAGCCCTGCCCCTCAAACCCGCGCGCGGTCATCTGGCACATCTGCTCCTCCAGCGCGTCCAACCCGGCCACATGGGCCACTCGCCCCTGTTCGTACAAAGCCGCCACAGGCTCGGCCCGCGCGACCTTACCGCGTGACGCCCGCACCGCGCGGTACGGGACCAGAGGGTCCACCTGCCGCACGACCTCTTCCACCAGCTGGCCACCCTGATTGACCTCAGCCACCAGCCGTTCGGCCCCAAATTCATCCATCGCATCAAGCGCCGCCTGCGCCCAGCCCGCCGGGCCGACGCCCTGCACCGTCCGGTCGGCCAGCACATAGGCGCGCCACTCCTCGGGCGGCCCTTGCAAACACGCTCCAACGACGACGATCCCGCAAGCATCCGCAGCCGCCCCCGCCGTCACCGCAGGGTCCAGCGCCACCACGATGCGGTCCAGCTCGGCCACCCGTGCACAGCGCGCCGCCTCCAGCATCGATCCGGTCCACAGCCCCCCTTCGGCGTCGGACAGCAGCACCCCGTCCAACTCCTGCCGCCCCAACCGCGTGCCCGCGTACCGCGCGTGCACCTCTTCCAAAAACGAGTCCGCCAGATTGGCCCGGTTCGCCTCGGTAGGCGCATGGGTCTGCACCGTGGACGGCGACGCCAGCAGATCCTTCAAAACCTTCACATTGCGCGGGGTGGTCGTCACGCAGACCCGAGGCTGATCCCCCAGCCGCAGCGCAAATTGCAACATGTCCCAGGTCTCGCCCGCCTTTTTCCACTTAGCCAGCTCATCCACCCAGGCCGCATCGAACTGAGGGCCGCGCAACCCCTCAGGGTCGTGCGCCGAAAACGCCTGCGCCTCGGCCCCATTTGGCCAGACTAGTTTTCGCTCTGACGCCTTCCAAATAGGTCGACGATCCGGTGGTGAGCACTGCAATATCCCACTATCGCCAAAGATCATCACGTCGCGCACCTGATCAAACGTCTCGCCAAGCAGAGCCACCCGGCGCGCCTTGCCCGTGTCCAACGGCAAAGACCCCTCAACCATCGACCGAACCCACTCGGCCCCGGCCCGCGTCTTACCAGCGCCACGCCCCCCAATGATCACCCATGACCGCCAATCGCCCTCGGGCGGCAACTGATGCGGCAGAGCCCAGAACTCAAACAGGAAAGGGAGGGCACACAGCCCCCCCTCCCCGATCTCACTCAGAAATCTGTCCTGCACCGCAGCAGGCGCGGAGGCGAGCCAGCCTGCACCCGATCTCAGATCGTGCCCGATCAAGGTCGAGCGCGTAGCCCCCTTGGGCAATTCCGGCTTGTCTGTGATGTTGTTCGACAAAGCTTGTCTCCACTTTTTGGCAACTTCGGATCAGCCCCTCAAGCTGTCCCAGTTGCTTGCCTGCACCAGCAAGATCTGCATCCTCCCCGGCACCGATCTGCCTGCGCAGTTCTTCCGCTGCTTTGCGCAGATCGCGAATGGATGTCTCAAGTGACTGCAACAAGTCAGCCGTCTGGGAAATCCGCTCTTCCGGGGTAATTAAAGTCATGTTTGCGTATTGACCTCATGCGTGAGTTTTCTCCGCACGAGAGAAACGAAAACGGCCGCCGGGTGTTACCCCGAGGCCGTTGCCCACTTCTTCTAGCATGACACAGTTCGTACCAAATTAAGTCCGAAAAGTCAATGATTTGCGCAACACCCACGCAACAGGGAACGTGCGGTGCAGGTTAATATTTTCTTCCCTGCCGGAGTCTTTAGCCGCTGCCAGTCAAATCCTGCGCCAGCATCAGCGCATTCATATCCGGATCATAAAACGTGGCCGTGCTGACCATCCCTTCGATCGTTTCCGTCGCACCATCGAAGGCCACCCCTGCAGCCTCTAACGCGCTGCGGGCGGTGGTGATATCGGCGACCTCAAACACTGGAACGCAATTCCCCGGCGAAGGCTTTGCCTGCTCTCCTAACCCCAATGTGACACCGTCCACATTGGTGCGCATCTCACTCCAACCCGCTTCATCTATGTGATGGGCAATTTCAAACCCCAATTTGTCGCTGAACCATTCGGCGCTTGCATGGCGGTCCCGAACTGAAATCGCAAGCGTGATCGTGTTTTTCAAAGAAACAAGGGGCATCAATCTTTCCTTTTGAGCTAAATTATATTAACTATACTTTATGGACATTAAATTGCTTGTCAAGCTGACCTCCCGAGCTTGGTCGCTGAATATTCTGGCACTCATGCATTCCGGCACTCCTGGCAGGCAGGCCGCTCTGCTTGCTGCCACCAGCGCAGGAAGAACTGCCTTCGCGGCAAGCCTGGACCATCTCATACGCCTTGACCTGATCGAAAGGAATCCGGGCCACGGGCACCCATTGCGCCCTGAATTCCGATTAACCCTGCCGGGGATCGAAACCGCCAGTATGGCCAGCGCAATCGTAAACGCCGTTCCGGATGACACCAAGTTCAAGCTCGTCCGTAAATCCTGGACCGTCCCGATCCTGGCACTCACCGGCACTCCGCACCGCTTTTCCGCCATCAAATCGGATTTGGTATCGATCACGGATCGGGCGCTGTCGTCGTCCCTTCAACAGCTAGAGGCGCTCGACTGGATCCGACGGGACATTGAAACTGCCGCGCGGATGCCCTTCCCTACATATCGAGCTGTGAGAACAGGTTTTGCGATCAACCAAGCGGTCAATCTCACTGCTTAAAGGTTGCAGACAGCCCACAACGATCCTTTTCGCCGGATGTGATCTATAACGCACAGCTTGACATTCCGCCCCGCAACCTGCATGAGCGCCTTAACAAAGCGCTGACGCGTGAGCATTGGCAGGTCCGACCTGCTCCACAGCGCTCGATTCACCCCATAGTTCCCCTTCACGCAGGGTTCTGAATGCGACGGCCGGATGCCGCAGGAAACGCCTGTGCATCCAGAGTCTTAGCGTAACCCTGTTGGCATCGCATATTGCGCTGCTGATTTATGTCGTCCGTGGTGATCCAGTCACCAGGGGCAAAAAAGGAATGATATTTGTTCGACTTTGATATGCTGGGTCTTGCCCCGGCCCTGAACGACGCTTTGAAACGCGCCAATTTTTCACAACCCACTCCGATTCAGAACCAGGCAATCCCCATGGCATTGCAGGGGCACGATATTCTGGGCCTTGCCCAGACCGGCACCGGCAAGACGCTGGCTTTTGGCCTACCTCTGATCGACCACCTGCTGGCTCAGACCGGCAAGCCTGCGCCGAAAACCGCCAAGGCTCTGATCCTTGCCCCGACCCGTGAACTGGTCAACCAAATCGCAGATAGCCTGCGCAATTTGACCACGAATACGAAGCTGCGCGTGGCGACAGTTGTTGGCGGTCAGTCCATCAGTAGGCAGATTTCGTTTCTGGCACGCGGCACAGACATTCTGGTTGCCACCCCTGGTCGTTTGATCGACCTGATGGAACGCAGAGCAGTCGACCTCGGCTCGGTACGTCATCTGGTACTAGACGAAGCCGATCAGATGCTGGACATGGGCTTTATTCATGCTCTGCGCCGGATTGCACCGCAGTTGGGCACGCCCCGCCAAACGATGCTGTTCTCTGCCACTATGCCCAAGCAGATGGAAGAACTCAGCCAGGCCTACCTGACAAACCCGCAACGCATTCAAGTGTCCCCTCCGGGTAAAGCCGCCGACAAGATCACCCAATCGGTTCATTTCCTGAGCCGCGCGGAAAAACCGAGCAAACTGCGCGAGATTTTATCTGCGGATAAAGAAGCTCTGACGCTGGTGTTTTCGCGTACAAAACATGGCGCCGAGAAGCTGATGAAGGGCCTAGTGGCCGACGGCTTCAACGCCGCCTCGATCCATGGCAACAAAAGTCAGGGACAGCGTGACAGGGCGATCAAAGCTTTCCGCGCAGGCGAAATAAATGTCTTGGTGGCAACAGACGTGGCCGCTCGTGGCATCGACATCCCGGGCGTTGCCTATGTCATCAACTACGACCTACCCGAAGTGCCGGATAACTACGTCCACCGCATTGGCCGAACCGCCCGTGCCGGCCGCGAAGGCGAGGCGATCGCTTTCTGTGCACCGGATGAACTGGATCAACTGAAGCAGATTCAGAAACTGATGAAAATTGAGGTTCCGGTCGCCAGCGGCACAATGCCCGAGTTCGCCGAACCCGCAAAATCGCGGAAAGGCGGAGGGTTCCGTCGCCGTGGTCCAAAGCCGCAAGCAGCTAACAAGTCGGGCAACCCCGGAGGCCCAAAACGCCGGCGACCGCGTCGATCCTCCGCCGCCTAAATCTAAAAGGCGCCGCTATTAGCGGCGCCTTTTTTAGTTTCCGGTGCTTTGGCGCTCGGCCTCAATCTCACGCCATTTGGCGACGTTTCGATTATGCTCATCCAGTGTCTCGGCAAAAGCATGTCCGCCGGTGCCATCTGCAACAAAGAAAACAAAATCAGTCGCTTCGGGCGAAACTGCGGCTTCAAGACTTGCAAGACCAGGATTTGCGATAGGTGTTGGCGGGAGCCCATCAATCACATAAGTGTTCCAAGGCGTTGCACGGCGCAGTTCGCTGCGGCGCAGGCCTCGGCCCAACGCGCCCTGCCCCTTGGTGACACCATAGATTACAGTCGGGTCCGTCTGCAGCTTCATGCCTCGCTCAAGCCGGTTTACAAATACGCTAGCAACCTGTCCACGCTCATGCGGAACACCAGTTTCCTTTTCGATGATTGACGCCAAAATCAGCATCTCTTCGGGGGTTTTGATTGGCAAATCATCCTGCCGCCCTTCCCAGGCGGCGTTAATGCGCAGTTGCTGCTTATCCTGCATCGACTGCAGGATTGCCGCCCGATCGGCACCTCGCACAATGTCATAGCTGTCCGGTGCCAGCGCCCCTTCGGCCGGTATTTCAGGGATTTCCCCCGTCAACGCGTCGATCTGCTTAAGACCCTCAACCACCTGCCAGGATGTAACACCTTCAGCAATCGAGACCCGGTACCGTGTGTCCGAGTCTTCGCGCTTTTGGGTATAAGCCGCGGGTATTTCTTCTTCCGCTACATCGAACGATGCGATTTCATCGAAATCCAATGTTGCGGGGTTCAATTCGCGTACACGGGTTTGTATGCGGGTTACACCGATCCGGTACTCAATCTCGGATCCGCAGGTACTGGCCCCGCTCCGCGTAATCTCATCAATGATCTGCTCCATCGAAGCACCCTCGCGGACCAGAAAGCTGCCTGCCTTCAGCTGAGGTGCCTTGTCGGTATAATCCGCCGCCATACGGAATATCGTAGCGCTGCTGATCGCGCCCTGATCCTCCAGCTGTCGGCTGACCTGCGTCATGTTCGAGCCACGTTCGACCTGCAAACACATCGCAGCTTCCAGAGGGCCCGCATTCTTGTATCGCGCCTGCCCCCACAAAATCAGTCCACCGGCAAGAAACAGGCCGACCACCAGGATGGTCAGCATGTTGGAGGCCAAAGCGCGCCACATTTAGCTGGCCTTTCCGAAGATCACACTTGCATTGGTGCCGCCAAATCCAAACGAGTTTGACAACGCCACATCAATCTTGCGCTCACGCTTAGCATTCGGAGCCAGATCAATCTGCGTCTCGACCGCTGGGTTGTCCAAATTGATCGTCGGTGGCGCAACCTGATCGCGGATTGCGAGGATCGAGAAAATGGCTTCGATCGCGCCTGCTGCGCCCAACAGGTGGCCAGTGGCCGATTTGGTCGAGCTCATCGTCACATTCGCGGAATGCTCGCCCAACATACGCTCGACCGCACCCAATTCGATGGTATCGGCCATGGTAGATGTGCCATGCGCGTTGATATAATCTAGGTCTTTCGGCTCCAGCCCCGCGCTGCGCAGTGCCGCGTTCATCGAACGCTCTGCGCCGTCGCCGTCCTCGCTGGGGGCGGTGATATGATAGGCATCACCGGACATGCCATAGCCCAGAACTTCGGCATAGATTTTCGCGCCACGCGCTTTTGCATGCTCGTACTCTTCCAGAACAACGATGCCCGAACCTTCACCCATGACAAAACCGTCTCGGTCGACGTCATAGGGGCGACTGGCTGCTTTGGGGTTATCCGCGTATTTGGTCGACAGCGCCTTGCAAGCGTTGAATCCAGCGATACCGATTTCGCAAATGCACCCTTCGCCACCACCGGCAACCATTACGTCAGCGTCACCGGCACGGATAATGCGGCTTGCGTCACCAATAGCGTGAGCACCGGTCGAACATGCAGTCACAACCGAATGGTTCGGGCCTTTGAATCCATGGCGGATCGACACCTGACCCGAGGCCAGGTTAATCAGCGCGCCTGGAATAAAGAAAGGCGACACCCGTCGAGGGCCCTTGTCGCGGATCAGGTTAGCCGTTGCCGCGATGGAACCCAGCCCACCGATACCTGAACCGATAAGAACGCCAGTGCGCAAGCGCGCCTCTTCATCCTCGGGCAGCCAGTCGGAATCCTTGCAGGCCATTTCAGCAGCTGCAATCGAGTACAGAATGAAGTCTTCGATCTTGCGCTGCTCTTTCGGCGGCATCCAGTCGTCAGGATTGAATGTCCCGTCGGTGCCGTCGCCTCGCGGAACTTCGCAGGCATACGTTGTGGTGACCCCACTTGCCTCAGCATCAAATTGCGTGATCGGGCCTGCACCGGATTCCCCATCCAGCAACCGCGACCATGTTTCCTCGACCCCGCTGGCCAATGGAGTGACCAACCCAAGACCGGTTACAACGACTCTGCGCATAAAATGCCTCTTGCCTGCTTCCTGTTTGAGAAACGCTCTTACCCCGGGCCGGGGTGCGGGGGCAAGAGCAAGGCGCAATCATCACACAAGCAGATTGAGCGGAACACCTACAGTATACACTCTTGCAATGCGGCTCCTGGCCAGATGAAAGCCCGCCCTTTCACTGGACATGAAAGGGCGGAACCTGTTGTTTTGGAAGAAATCTTACTGAAACGCCGCAACCGGTTCGTGCGCTGTGCTGGCAACATTCAGCGCATCTGAAAGCTCAAGCGTCTTTCTGAACAGCGCGCGGCCAACCAAGGCGCCCGAAATATTCGGGATATAAGCCAACCGCGAGATATCATCTGTCGTGCGGACCACACCGCTTGCGATGATCGGTGTGCGAGATGTCTCTGCCAGCCCCGAGATCAGGCCCAGCTGTGCCTCAACGTCTTCCATGTCGCTATCGATATCAGTGACCAGAATTGCCGCAAACGGCGTCTCTGAAAACGCTTCGATAAAGGCCTCTGGTGTAAACGCACTTTGACTACGCCAACCGTCGGTCATCACTAAGCCTTGCCAAACGTCTACGGCCAGAACGATTTGGTCCGGATAGAGTTTGGCCAATTCTTTCACCAGATTTGGATCCCACGCAGCCATAGTGCCGATAACAATCCGGCCTGCGCCCTTGTCGATCCAGTGCTCGACTTGCTCGCGCGTTCTCATACCACCTGCCAACTGCACAGGGATTTCGGCAGAACGGATGATCTCTTCAACCATCTCCGAATTGGTATCGCGCCCTTCAATCGCGTCAAAATCGGTCAAGTGCATCCACTCGGCTCCAGCATCGGCCCAACTGCGTGCCGTTTCTGCGGGATTCACGTGCCAAATCATGGCCTCATCCAGACGACCCTTGTCCAGTGTGACACAGCGGCCGTTCTGCAGTTCCATCGTAGGGTAAATCCTCATGAGCTTGCTCCTCCGCTCAATCGCAACGTCAATAGAGGATACCATACCCTCAACCCTATCGGCGAGAATTTCCAGTTTCGGCAAACCAAAGGCAATTTGCGGCACGATCAAAGAGAAAGGTTAAGCCAGTTTGGGCGGCCCGTTTCTTTTCAGCAGGTTCACCTGACTTCCCATATAGTCGCGCTCGGCCATCAGCTCATAACCCAGCTTTGCCGCCAGATTCTGCGACGCGTGGTTTTCAGCATCAATCAGGGAAACCAGTGGTCCAGGCATTATTCTGTCAAACCAGTCATGTGCGGCCTGAGCCGCTTCAAGACCAAATCCCTGCCCCTGGGCCTCTGGTGCCAATAGCCATCCGGCCTCGGGAAAGCTGTCGAAGTCGTCGCCTAACCCTCGATTACGATAGAAAAAGCCAGCTTGACCTATCATCTGACGATTCGACTGTCGAAAGACGGCCCATTGGCCAAAACCGGCCATCTGCCAGTGGCCGGCATTCCTCAGAAAGGATTCCCACGCTTCGCCCCGCGATAGCGGTTCCCGGCCAAGATGGCGCACAACACAAGGGTTCCGCCAAATCTCAGCGTAACGACTAAAGTCGTCGGGACGCATAGCGCAAAGCATCAGACGTGCCGTATTTATCATCGGGGTGGATCGTAGCATGCCCTGCCCGCTCAGAATTTCCTGCCTCGCGTAAATGGTTGCGGGTCAATAGCTATCTGGCAAGCGCGAATTCCGGCTGGGCAAAAAAAACGGCGCCTCCGTTGCCCGGAAGCGCCGTTTTAGCGGATAAAGAAGGTCTTAAGACGCTTCAGAGATGAATTTGACGGCGTCGCCAAAAGTTTGGATGGTTTCGGCTGCGTCATCAGGAATCTCGATGCCGAACTCTTCTTCGAAGGCCATAACCAGCTCAACAGTGTCCAGGCTGTCTGCACCCAGATCGTCGATGAAGGACGCGTTTTCGGTCACTTTATCTTCTTCAACACCCAAGTGCTCAACAACGATCTTTTTAACGCGATCTGCGACGTCGCTCATGTCTATTCCTCATTTCATTTCAGGGCATAGTGCCCGGTTCTGCCCTTGCCCGCTCAGGCTGGCCTTGATGTGCCCGTTCTGGGCGGTTTAGGTCCCCGATTACCGGGTAAGTAGAAGGTTGACCATCCGGCCAGCCCCTGCATATGTGCGCCGCCTATAACACAGACAACGCCCGAGGCAAACGCTTTCGCGCCCACCTCGATCCGCGCTCACAACATGGCCATACCGCCGTTCACATGCAAGGTGGTTCCGGTAACATATCCGGCTTCGGCACTTGCAAGATACAGCACAGCCGCAGCAATTTCCGAGGGGTCACCCATACGACCGGCAGGAACCTGCGTCAAAATCCCAGATTTCTGATCCTCGGTCAGTTTGTCGGTCATCGCAGTCGTAATGAAACCGGGTGCCACCGCATTGGCGGTGATTCCACGGCTGGCAACCTCATAGGCCAACGATTTGGTCATGCCCACCATGCCTGCTTTGGATGCAGCATAGTTGGCCTGTCCCGGGTTCCCTGTCGCACCCACCACCGATGAGATATTAATGATCCGGCCCCAGCGCGCTTTCATCATGCCCCTCAAAACGCCTTTGCACAGACGGGCAGTAGATGTCAGGTTGACGTCGATCACGCTCTGCCATTCTTCATCGGACATGCGCATGAACAGATTGTCTCGCGTGATCCCTGCATTATTCACCAGAATATCAACCGATCCCATTGCCTCAGCAGCCTGCTTCGGAAGGGCTGTCACCGCCTCGGCATCACTCAGGTTACAGGGCAGAACATGGGCGCGTTCACCCAATTCGTCGGCCAGAGCCTGTAGCGGCTCAACTCGCGTACCAGACAAAGCCACAATTGCACCGGCTTCATGCAAACTTCGCGCAATTTCTCCACCGATCCCGCCCGATGCACCGGTGATCAGTGCATTCTTACCTGTCAAATCAAACATTCGGTTTTCCTCTTGATGCTCGGTGTCTTACGATTCGGCCTGTGTCACATTCTGCACGTCATCAGGCGTACCGACAGCTTTACCGACGATCGCACGGTCAATTTTGCGAATCATACCGGACAGAGCTTTGCCCGCCCCGATTTCCCAAGTTTCACTCACGCCTTGCGCAACCATGTACAATACGCTTTCGCGCCAGCGAACCGAACCTGTGACCTGCTCGATCAGCAACCCACGGATCAGATCGGGATCTGTGACAGCCTCGGCCCGCACATTGGCAATCAATGGCACGGCAGGAGCTTTGATTTCGACATTTGCCAGGGCTTCGGCCATGACATCAGCGGCAGGTTGCATCAATGCACAGTGGAAAGGTGCGCTGACGGGCAACATGACCGCGCGCTTGGCGCCTTTTTCTTTGGCGATTTCGGCGGCGCGTTCCACGGCAGCCTTTGCGCCTGATACCACGACTTGTGTGGGATCATTGTCATTGGCAGCCTGACAAACTTGACCCTGCGCAGCTTGGTCTGCAACAGCGCGCACAGCATCAAGATCCAATCCAAGAATAGCGGCCATTGCGCCCTCTCCAACGGGAACCGCACTCTGCATCGCTTGCCCGCGGGTGCGCAAAAGGCGCGCCGTATCAGCGACCGACAATGCCCCTGCCGCAGCGAGCGCGGAGTATTCCCCCAGCGAATGCCCAGCGACAAAACCAGCATCCGCAATCGAAATCCCATTGGCCTCCAGGGCCCGCATCGCAGCCATCGAGGTCGCCATTAGTGCTGGCTGCGCGTTCTGGGTCAGGGTCAGGTCCGCAATATCACCTTCCCAGATCAGATCGCTCAGCTTTTCCCCAAGCGCCTCGTCCACCTCGTCGAATACAGCCTGTGCAGCCGGATAGGCCTCGGCCAGAGCCTTACCCATACCGATAGTCTGGGCACCTTGCCCCGGGAAAACAAATGCGCGTGTCATTGCAACCTCTTGGATGACGTTAGGTTGCCGCGGGGTGTAAACCGACAGACCGCGCGGCACAAGCTTTGCCTGATCTCTGCACTTTGGCACCGGCTCTGTGCATCCCTTGCTATTGTGTCCTAGGCTTGTAGCGGTAGGTTGTTGCATACGATCCACCTTCCGGAGCCTCAGATGCCTTCGTCAAACACCTTCTCAAGCTATGGAAGCGTAACCAAAACTTTTCACTGGCTGACCGCGTTACTTATCTTCACCGCATTCCCTCTGGGGTGGGTCGCCAACGGATTGGCCCATGCGATTTACGATCCTGCAATAGCCACAACCGAAGATGACATTGCACGCGCCGCCAGCCTTTTTTCTCTCCATAAAACCGTCGGGATCACTGTTTTCTTCGTCGCGCTCGCGCGTATCTTGTGGGCGATAACGCAGACCAAACCCGGCCTATTGAACGCCGAGAACAAGCCCGAGGCCTTTGCAGCTGAAACCGTGCATTGGCTGCTTTACGCATCTTTGGTTCTGGCCCCACTGACCGGTTGGACCCATCACGCTGCCGCCGAAGGTTTCGCTCCGATTTTGTGGCCCTTCGGACAGGACCTACCCCTTATACCAAAATCCGAGTTTCTGG
Source organism: Ruegeria sp. CDSC042 (assembly GCF_059610745.1). NCBI lineage: Bacteria > Pseudomonadati > Pseudomonadota > Alphaproteobacteria > Rhodobacterales > Roseobacteraceae > Ruegeria > Ruegeria sp. CDSC042. Next base: position 201,049 of record NZ_JBXWOF010000001.1, on the reverse strand, counting down.
CAGAGCTGACCGGAAGCCTGCATTGGCTGTTCGTCTGGACACTGGCCGGGTCAGTCGCGCTGCACGTCGCCGGAGCGCTAAAACACCACATTATCGACAAAGACAGCACGCTGCGTCGAATGATGCCGGGCGCCTCGGATGCACCGGAACCGCCAGAGCAAAGCCATTCAATGACGCCCGCATTGGCCTCTTTGGCCATTTGGGGTGCCGTTCTGGTCGGAGGATGGTCAATCGGCGCGTTTGACCACCAATCTACAGCTAGCACAGAGGTCGCAGAACTGACCCAGGTACAGTCCGACTGGAACGTCCAGGAAGGCAATCTAAGCATTACCATCACCCAGCTGGGCAGCCCGGTAACCGGCAGCTTTTCCGATTGGACCGCTGCAATCGCTTTCGAAGATCCGCCCACGCCGGGCTTAGCCGGATCAGCAGATGTCACAATCGCGATAACGTCGCTCAAGCTCGGGACAGTCACAGATCAGGCAATGGGTGCTGATTTCTTCGACAGTGCGCAATTTCCAACCGCTCAATTCAAAGCTGATCTCTTCAAAACTGAGGACGGGTACGAAGCGCGCGGCGCGTTGACCATTCGCGACAAGAGTGTGGACGTAGTGTTGCCATTTACTCTCGACCTTCAGGATGACAGCGCAGCTATTTCAGGACAGCTTGAACTGAACCGGCTGGATTTCGACATCGGCACTTCGCAGTCGACCGAGGATTCGCTGGGTTTTGCTGTTACAGTATCAGTTGATCTTTCAGCAAAACGTGGCAACTAAGAAAATGGGCCGCCGAAGGGTTACTCCGGCGGCCTCGTTTCAACTCGTTGTAATGGTATTAGTCGGCCTTCTGGGCTTCGACTGAAATCTGAAGTTCAACTTCGTCGCTCACGAATGGCGCAAATTGACCAAGGTCGAACTCACTACGTACCAAGGTGGTGGTTGCGTCGAAACCGGCCCAGGGCTTTCCTGCCATAGGATGTTCACCCACCTGGTTCAGCTTGGCATCCAGAACAACCGATTTGGTCACGCCGTTCATAGTCAGATCGCCAGTGATGTTGGCAGTGTTTTCGCCCGTGACTTCGATACCAGTAGAAGTAAAGGTCACCATTTCTCCTTCGGTCACACCAAAGAAATCTTCGGACATAAAGTGGTCTTCACGTGGCTTCCAACCGGTAATCATCTCGACCACTGGCATGGAAACTGTAACACTGGATGCAGCCGGGTTTTCCTGATCGAACATGATCTCGCCTTCAAACCCCGAGAACATGCCATGGGTGGTCGAGAAGCCAAGGTGGTTATAGCTGAAAAGAACCTGGCTGTGGCTGGAGTCCAGAACGTATTTTTCGGCGCCGGCAAATGCCGTTGTGGCCGAAACCGCGAGCGCTGCTGCAAGAAGGGTGGATTTCATGATAATCTCCGCAATTTTGTAGATGCAAACCTCTTGGGTTGCTCGACAACGAAAATGTGCTGCCCTAGGGCAGCACACAAGTAATATTATTTCACAATATCTGTTCTTAATTGAACAGAATAAAACTCAGGCGAAAATTGTTACACTTCCGCTAAGTTGACCTTTGAGCGCTCGGCTGACATCCGCCGATTCAAGCGGCAGTTTCATCAACAAGCTGCCGTCCACATCGAACAACTCGATCTGGTCTTCAATGAAACGGGCACCACCCAGGCTGTCATAGCTCCGGCGCAAAACTGTCTGCGGGCGGCCATTTTCATTCTTTTGCAATACCCGGACCTCGCGGCGGATCGGGTCAAAATACGCATCAGGACGCGCGTCCAGAACTTCGATGGTCAGAAGGCTGACACCTACCAGAAGGAACATCAGCGAGGCCGCCAATTTGATCGGCCAGACTTCAGCGGCCATTGCCGTGCTGGGCATCAACCACATGGAAAAGGCAGAAACTATCAGTAGCGCACCAGCCACACGGGCCAGAACCATCCGAGCTTTCCAATTTGGTGCAAAGCTAATGAGCACCGGCACTGACTTTTCAAAACTTACGCCTGTGGCGGATTTCTCGAAGGTATTTGTGTTAATCGCGGTCATTTTCAGTACCCTGTTTCTCAGGTTGCCGTTCCAACTTTTGTCAGTCCGGTTAATTTCCGGTATACAAAACAACTTTGAGCCGAAAAGCGTCAGGAATTGGGCAGCGCAGAGGAAATAGCGCGACTTCACAAAGGCATCTGTGGCAGGCCTTGCCCCCAGCGTACAAACGTGTATATCGGGCCATCCTTCGCAAACGACATGAATCGCGCAGCCTCTCGTGGCAGGGTCGCGAAGGACGAAACGGCCCCGCCTATGAAATGCGCCTTGATAGAAACAGGAGTGCACATGCCACTATATGAGCATGTAATGATCGCGCGTCAGGATTTGTCCAACGCGCAGGCAGAAAGCCTCGTCGAACATTTCGGCACCGTTCTGGCTGACAATGGCGGCAACGTCATCGACAGCGAGTACTGGGGCGTCAAGACGATGGCCTACAAGATCAACAAGAACCGCAAGGGTCACTATTCCTTCCTCAAGACCGACGCTCCTGCTGGCGCCGTTCAGGAAATGGAACGCCTGATGCGCCTGCATGACGACGTTATGCGCGTTCTGACCATCAAGGTCGACGAGCACAACGAGGGCCCTTCGGTCCAGATGCAGAAGCGCGACGAGCGCGAAGGCCGCCGCGAGCGCCGTTGATTAACGCCTGAAGAAAGGACACTAAACCATGGCCGCAAAACCATTTTTCCGCCGCCGCAAGGTCTGCCCGTTCTCGGGTGAGAACGCGCCGAAGATCGACTATAAAGACACTCGTCTGCTGCAGCGTTACATCTCTGAGCGTGGCAAGATTGTACCTTCGCGCATCACCGCCGTTTCGGCGAAAAAGCAGCGTGAACTGGCCCGTGCTATCAAGCGCGCCCGCTTCCTCGCCCTGCTGCCCTACGCCGTTAAGTAAGGAGATACTGACATGCAAGTTATCCTGCTGGAACGCGTTGCGAAACTGGGTCAGATGGGCGACGTCGTTGACGTCAAGTCCGGTTATGCCCGCAACTTCCTGTTGCCTCAGGGCAAAGCGCTGAGCGCATCGGACGCCAACATCGCGTCGTTCGAAGCCCAGAAAGCGCAGCTTGAAGCCCGCAACCTGGAATCCAAGAAAGAATCTGAAGCGCTGGCTGAAAAGCTGGACGGACAGCAATTCATCGTGATTCGCTCGGCCTCGGATGCCGGCGCACTGTACGGATCGGTCACCCCGCGTGACGCCGCAGACGCCGCTACCGAAGCAGGTTTCACCGTCGACAAAAAGCAGATTGCCTTGATCGCACCGATCAAGGACCTGGGTCTGCACACAGTCGCAGTTAAACTGCACCCCGAGGTTGAAGTGAAAATCGAAATGAACGTTGCTCGTTCGCAAGAAGAAGCCGAACTACAGGCATCGGGCAAATCGATTCAGGAACTGGCCGCCGAAGAAGAAGCCGCCGCAGAATTCGAAATCGCCGAGCTGTTCGACGATATCGGTTCCGCCGCTTCCGACGACGACGATCTGGTTGCTCAGGATGCTTCGGCCGAAGAAGACGAAGCCAAAGCCTGATCCTCGGGTTTCGAATTGAACAAGAAAGGCCGCACGATCTGTGCGGCCTTTTTTATGCCTCCGCCCGGCGAAATCCAGCTTGGGCCCCGGCCTTTGCTTGCGGTCATCAATAGGTTTCCTATCATCGCATAATAACTATTCGGAGACGATCAATGACATTTCTTCTGCGCCGCAGTGTATTGGCATTATTGATAATTGCACCCTTTGCGGCGTGCGGAGGGCCCGATACCCCAACCCAGAACACGTTTGATCCTCCGCTCTATCCCAACGAAACACCGGAACTGCGGGCCTCCATAAACAAATGGGCCGACCACTACGAAGTGCCGCGCGAATTGGTGCACAAGCTAGCAATTCGCGAAAGCACCCACCGACCTTGGGCTGTGAATCGGCCCTATTATGGCTTGCTGCAAATCCTGCCGGCCACAGCTCGTTCAATGGGATATACTGGAAACGCCAAAGGCCTTTTGGATGCAGACACAAATCTCGAATTTGCCGGGAAATATCTGCGAGGCGCTTGGCTATTGTCCGACGGCGACCAGCAACGCGCCATATTCCTTTACGCAAAAGGGTTCTATCCCGAAGCAAAGGCACGTGGGATGCTGGTCGAAACAGGGTTACGTCCGGAATAACCGGATTTACCCCCAAACGAATCATCTGAGACATGCTGTTTCGGACCATTCTGTTGCCATTACATCGCAATATGACTACACAAGGCGAACAATTTGCTTGCACAATGCCCTGTGGTTGACGCAACGTATACCCCTAAGGACAAGTCTGGCATGTCTTGGGGGAGAGATATGCCGCCACAAGGGTTGGACAGGTGAAACTTATAGATTTGGCCGCGGTCGACCACACAGAGAAGTCGGCCGCTGACGTTATAAACGCCGTCTGCGAAGAGCTTGGCTTCGACTATGCGTCTTATGCCACCTTTAACCCTGTGAAAGGTGATGTGCAGGGCTATGCAAACTATCCAGATGAGTGGAAAATCCACTATGGCAGCCAGGGCTTTCATCACTTCGATCCGACGCTTTATCAATCTGTCCTAAGCATTGCACCCGTTGATTGGGGACGCTTTGATCAGGACGAGAAGTTCAACGCGGTATTCCGTGACGCCCATGATTTTGGCATTAGTTCCAGGGGGTTAACAGTTCCCGTTCGTGGACCTTATGGTGAATGCGGACTGTTAAACGTTACCCGGGACTGTTCGGATTCCGAATGGGATAAGCTAAAGAAACATGTCATGGGTGATCTGCAACTTGCTGCCGTTCAAGCCCACGATACTGTTATGCAATCCGGCTTGCTGGCCAAAGCTCTTTACCTGCCCACACTGTCCACACGCGAACAGGAAATCCTCCAATGGGTAGCTGATGGAAAGTCGCAACAAGATATCGGTGATATTTTGTCTATTTCACACCGTACCGTCGAAGTTCATATGCGGTCCGGGCGTGAAAAGTTGGGCGCACTGACCACCTCACAGGCTATTGGTCGTGCGATCGGCCTGGGCCTAATTGCCCCTGGTTAATCAAAAAAAAAGCACTTCTACGGGAAATCCCTAATAGTCTGCGCTTATTTCTTGGTTAACCTAATCCCTACGGTAACCAGACTGTAGGGGGATGGAAATGATCATCGTTATTGATGGTATTAATCAACATAAGTTCAAAGATGTCTTGGATGACATGTTCAAACTGCGCGCTCGTGTTTTCGGCGATCGCCTTGGTTGGGAGGTCAATATTGAGGATGGGCGCGAGCGCGACCACTTCGATGATCTGCATCCAGCACATGTAGTCAGCATCGACGACGAGGGGGACGTTGTCGGGTGCATGAGACTACTGCAAACCAAAGGACCGCATATGCTGTCCGATGTTTTCCATTCGATCCTGGATGGAGAACCTCCAATTCGGAGCGCGCAAGTCTGGGAAGCCACCCGGTTCTGTGTCGATACTAAAAAACTGGGCCGAGGGCGCGGTGAAAATTCTGTATCCTATGTGACCAGCGAAGTTATGATTGGCTCTTTCGAATATGCCAAAGCGGCTGGCGTTCTTGACTCGATCGCGGTGATTGATCCAGTTATGAACCGCGTTCTGCAAAGGTCCGGTAACGCGCCTTATGACTACCTCGGCAGTGCTAAGCCCATGGGTAAAGTCGTCGCCATGGCCGCTTTGATGGACTGCTCAGATGAGAGAATTTCCGGAATTCGGGAATATGCGAACATCGCTCACGATGTATTCCTGACGGACGAGCAGGCAATAGATCTGTATGCCAGAAACAAAACACCGGCAGATACAGGTGTGGCGAATTACGACCACCAACCACTAAGCCAGATGGAAAAATACTTTGTCGAACAGATGAATTCGGCAACCACAAAAGCCGAAGCCGAAGCTGTATTGAACCTGATCGAAGCAGTTTCGGATCGGTTCACCCCAGAGCAGAAAACTGCTCTGCTAAGGACCCCCCGTGCTTTTGCTCATGAGGCCTGACCCCCTCACCTCATAGCATAAAGCCACCCACACGGAGCCGTCTTTTTCAGACGGCTCCGTTTTTTGTGCCCATAAGAATTCTATGGGCAGAAGAGGATTACTCCTCTTCCAATGCCTCTACGGCTTTCTGCAGGTCGTCTTTGCTGACTTCTTTATCCGCAACCTGGGCCAGCTCGACGATATAGTCGATGACTTTGTCTTCGAAGATCGGCGCGCGCAGTTGCTGCTGCATCTGAGCGTTCTGCTGCACGAACTCAAAGAACTGGCGTTCCTGACCAGGGTATTGGCGCGCTTGGTTCATGATCGCTTGGGTCATCTCGGCATCGGTGACTTCAACTTCTGCCTTCTGGCCCAGCTCGGCCAGCAACAGGCCAAGACGCACGCGGCGTTCGGCCAGCTTGTTGTGCTCGTCGGTCGGCTCAATCTCATCGTGGTCGTGGCCTTCCACTTCCGGGTTTTCTTCGTGCCACAGCTGGTGTGCGATCTGCTTGGCCTCGGCATCTACCAGCGACGGTGGCAGATCAAACGAAACCTTCACGTCCAATGCGTCCAACAGAGCACGCTTCATCACCGCCCGCGAAGCACCGCTATATTCCGCTTCCAGACGTTCTGAAATCTGGCCTTTCAGCGCTTCCAAGTCTTCTGCACCAAATTTGGTGGCCAGCTCGTCGTTGATCTCGGCGGCGACGGGTTCTTTCACATCCTTGACGGTGCAGGTAAACACAGCGTCTTTGCCGGCCAGATGCTCGGCACCGTACTCTTCGGGGAAGGTGACGTTTACGTCTTTTTCTTCCTCGGCCTTTACGCCAACCAGCTGCTCTTCAAAACCGGGGATGAAGCTGTTGGAACCCAGAACCAGCGGATAGTCTTCAGCGGATCCGCCCTCGAACTCTTCGCCATCAACCTTGCCGACAAAATCGAACACAATCTGGTCGCCGTCCTTGGCTTTCGAGCCTTTGCGGCGGGATTTGAAATCCTGCGCAGTTTCGGCCAGGTTGCCCAGCGCTTCTTCAACGGCCGCGTCATCGGCTTTGACAACCAGCTTTTCCAATTCAACCGATTTCAGGTCGACCTCAGGGATGGCAGGCAGGGCCTCATAAGACATCTCGACATGTACGTCGTCGCCTTCTTTCCAATCCTCATTGGTCATCTTCACCTGAGGCTGAAGTGCCGGACGCTCACCGCTGTCTTCGAAATGCTGGTTCATTGCACCGTCGATGCTTTCTTGCATCGCCTCGCCAAGCAGACGCTGACCGAACTGCTTTTTCAACAGTGCCATCGGTACCTTGCCTTTGCGGAAGCCCTTCATCTCGACTTCAGGCTGTGCTTCGACCAGTTTCTCGTTAACTTTGTCGTCCAGCTCAGCTGCGGATACGACAATGTTATAGCCGCGTTTCAGACCTTCGTTCAGCGTCTCGGTAACCTGCATTATGGTAGTCCCCATAGGATTCGGGGCGCGCAAAACGGCGCGCCGGGCAAATTTGAGGCCTTCTATTTGCCCAGCCGCCCGCGTGCAAGGGGCAAAGCCCGGATCAGCCTTGTTTTGCCGCCGATTTGACCAAAAAAACGCCCCGGACCTGACCGGAGCGTTCTTGAGGAATTGTTCGCGGGATCAGAACTTCCAGCGCGCACCCAGCACCCAAGCCTCGTTGTCATCGAAACTCGTGGTGTCATCGAAATCATGGTTACGGTATTTCAAATAGGCATCGGTATTGATACTGTCGATGCGCTGTACGACAGCAATACCCCAGGCCTTCGTACTTGAGCCGTCGATCGAGAAATCAGATCCGTCGAAATAGTCGATGCCGATACCAGTCTTACCCCATGACACCCAATCGTCTTCATACGCAAGCTTCGCATACCAATAATTCGGGTCACTGGCACCGCTGGAAGTGTCATCTCTTGTACCCAAAGCTGCGGTTACGCTGAAACCACTGGGCAGCAGAACCGAGGCGGACCCGATTGTGTCTTTTCTCTCCCCGGATCCGCTATCGTAATCGCGCACGGCGTAGGCGAGGGATGCAGCAATCTCCACCCCGTTGGATAAGGTATTTCCATAGGACACCGACACATCGTAGTAATCATCGTCATCGCTGCTGGACAGGATGTTCTGACCATAGGCTATCGCTGCCGAAAACCCGTTGAAATCTGGCGTGTCATAGCGAATGCGCCCGCGCCTTGAACCATCGAAGTTATCAGATGTGTCACCAACGGTAATGCCGCTTAGCATTCCATCAGACTCACGATAAAAGAAGGCGCCATTCTCATCATTGGTGAACGAATAGAGCGCCGTGCCAACATAGGATAGATCGGATTCGGCCGCTCCATCCGAGGCCATGCTGCCCTGCCCGGCGGAAAATTTACCATAGCCGCCCTTCAACGCAAAATCGACGTGCCGAATATCTTCACGGTTCCAACCATCGGCATTTGTCCCATCCTGGTTGGCGCTCCCCGTGCTCGGCAGGCCCAGACCGGATTCGAAACGGAAGGTAAACTCATTGCTACCGTAGGGTTGCATCAAAAACAGCCCTACCCGGCTGTTGGACAGATCATTGTCCAGCAAACGGGTTTCCGTCTCATCCCCGTCGTCAACTGAGACAATTACGGGGTTAAACTGGCCATACAGCTCAACATAACCGCCGCTGTTGTTGTTATATCTAAGCTCCGCCGCTGCTGGGATGGCCGATGCAGCGGTCAGACAAGTCGCAATCGTGCTTATCGATACTTTCTGGGTCATAGTCATTCACCATAATGGATCCATTTACGGGCACTGCTCGCTTGTGCGCGATTTCTCTATGATCCCCTGTCTCGGGCCCATTCAGCTCGCGCATCTTGTTCGAATATAACCGCAGCTGAAGGGTGTTAATTTGATCTACTTCAAAACGATAGAATATATGTCATCCAAGTCACCCAGATCGCTTGCCGCAATACTGACGCCTGACCTGAATTTCATCATACGCTCATTTTGGGACATCGAATACTGCAGCGGCGGATTTTCGCCGAGGCGATTAAGGACCTACTTCCCGCAAAACCCGTGGCAACTGTTCGGGCAAATCTTCGGCGATCAACCCCGGCCCGAAGGATCGCGCACATTCCACATGCAGCCATGCCGCAGTTTCCGCGGCCTGCAAGGACGAGAACCGCCGCGCCAGCAACCCGGTGATAAACCCCGCCAACACGTCCCCGGCCCCGGCTGTCGCCAACCAGGGCGCCGCACGTTCATAAACGGCCGAATTCACTGAGCATTGCCCGTTCGGCTCCGCAATCACGGTATCGGGTCCCTTGAACAAAACCACGCACCCTGCCCGCCTGGCAGCCTCTCGGGTGGCGTCCACTTTGGAATAGGCCGGACCCTTGATGGGAACCGCTTTCAGTTTTTCCGAGATATCCGGGAACAGCCGCGCGAACTCGCCCCCGTGCGGGGTCAACACGCAACCGTCATGCAGCATGTCGAACAACGTCAGCGGGTCGTCTGCAAACGCCGTCAGTGCGCCCGCATCCAGAACTGTCGCTCGTTTTGAGGCCAAGGCAACAGGCACCAAATGCCGTGCTCGCTCCAGACCTAAACCGGGGCCAAGACACAAAGCATTCAAGCGCTCATCTTCAAGGGTTTCCGACAGTGCATTATCATCTTCAACCCGCTGCAACATGATCGCGGTTACCTGCGCCGCAACTTCCATCTGTGCCGCCGGAGGAACACCCAATGTCACCAACCCGGCCCCAATCCGCAAAGCACCCCGCGCCGCCAATCGCGCCGCGCCGGTCTTGCCAGAACCACCGGACAGGATCAGCGCATGTCCATGGGAATACTTGTGTTGTTGTTTGAATTTGGGCAAGCGATAAAGCGGCAACCCAACCCATGTTCGCTCGTCCTTCACGCGGCCAGGTGCCTCGGCAAGGGTTAGAAAAGCAGGTCGGCTCGCCCTGCGAAAAGGCTTGGGACCTAATGTGAACGCACTGTCGTATGGTTCACCGTTAAAGCGGCAACGCTGTGTGGAAATACCGATGTCTTTCACAACAAGCTTGCCACACAAATCCGGTCCTTGCGCCAGAAAATGCCCAGGCTTTGGGCTGTCGAAACACACTGTCAACCAAGCAAAACGGTCATGCAAAGCACGCGCGCCGCCCGCAGGAGCTACCTTGTTTCGCATCTCTGCGGGTACACCGTCCAAAAATTCGCGAGGCCATAGGTTCAATGGCTCTTGATGCAACACCCGCCCACTGTCCAAACACAAGCCGGATGGGGCATCTATGCTGACCAGGCGGTCGGTATAGTGCTCCCCGTTCACACCAGAAAGATGCCGAACGACCTTGAACAATTCTCCGTCCAAGCCGCGCTTCAGCCCCGTCCCAAACAGAGCATCAACGTAAAGATCGGCAGAACCACCCTTGCGCATGTCCTTTTCAGTCAGAGTTATAACTTCCCCCAACTCCTGCCACCGCTCATAATTCACCCGCGCATCCGGCGGCAGCTTCTCTAGGTCGCCATACAGAAACACCGCGACTTCCCACCCTTGCTCCCGCAAAAGCCTGGCCACGACGAACCCGTCCCCACCGTTGTTTCCTGGCCCACACAAGACAACTGCCCGCAACGGATCCTCTTCATCTGGCCGCGGATACGTCAGGGAACGCGAGGGGCTGGCCCCTCGCTTGTCCAACTCTGGCCACTCCTCGAAAATCGCCTCGACAACACCCTGCCCAGCCCGTTCCATCAGCTCAAGACCGGTCACCTCACCGGACTCAATGGCCGCTTGTTCGATCGCCCGCATCTGTGCTGCAGTCAGTAAATCTGTCATGCTGAACCCTCGTGCGATTCAATTTTGACTATTTTTTGTGCAAACTGTTCAAAATTTCACCGGCCATCCAATTTCCATGCAACCCGGCATCGCCATTTTCTCATTCACATTGCCGCCCGATCTTAGACGTGGTCAGTGCCATCCTGACAAGAGTTAAAGGGAGCCCGGTATGAAGAAGATCGAAGCGATCATCAAGCCGTTCAAACTGGACGAAGTAAAAGAGGCGCTGCAGGACGTCGGAGTCCAGGGCCTCAGCGTGATCGAGGTCAAGGGGTTTGGCCGTCAGAAAGGTCACACTGAACTTTACCGCGGCGCGGAATATGTGGTCGACTTTCTGCCCAAGGTGAAGGTCGAAGTTGTGCTGGACGACGATCTGGTCGATGCCGCCATCGAAGCCATCGTTTCCGCCGCCAAAACCGACAAGATCGGCGACGGCAAGATCTTTGTCTCACCCGTCGAACAAGCAATTCGCATCCGTACCGGCGAAACCGGTTCGGACGCACTGTAACAAGACCAAATCTTCAATTCAGAGGAATCAAGAGAATGAGCAAGGACGCAGTTCTTCAGCTAATCAAGGACGAAGGCGCCGAATATGTCGACGTCCGCTTCACTGACCCGCGCGGCAAACTGCAGCACGTCACCCTGGTGGCCGATCAGGTAGATGAAGACTTCCTTGAAGAAGGCTTCATGTTCGATGGCTCTTCCATCGCTGGCTGGAAGTCCATCGAAGCCTCGGACATGAAACTGATGGTCGATACCAACAGCGCCTATGTCGATCCGTTCTACGCAGAGAAAACCATCTGCGTGCATTGCTCAGTTGTTGAGCCCGACACCGGCGAAGCTTATGAGCGTGACCCGCGCGGCACCGCCCAGAAAGCTGAAGCCTACTTGAAAGCAACCGGTATCGGCGACGTGGCCTATATGGGTCCTGAAGCCGAGTTCTTTCTGTTCGACGACGTTCGTTTTTCCAACAGCATCAACAAAGTATCCTACGAAGTTGATGCAACTGATGCGTCGTGGAACACCGATACCGAGTACGAGATGGGCAACATGGGCCATCGTCCGGGCGTCAAGGGCGGTTACTTCCCGGTCAACCCGATCGACGAAGCCCAGGATCTGCGTTCGGAAATGCTGTCGACCATGAAGCGTCTGGGCATGAAGGTCGACAAGCATCACCACGAGGTTGCGTCGTGCCAGCACGAGCTGGGCCTGATCTTTGACAGCCTGACCAAACAGGCAGATGAGCTGCAGAAGTTCAAATACATCATCCACAACGTGGCGCATGCATACGGCAAATCGGCGACCTTCATGCCGAAGCCAATCGCAGGCGACAACGGTACCGGCATGCATGTGAACATGTCGATCTGGAAGGACGGCAAGCCTCTGTTTGCTGGCGACAAGTATGCTGATCTGTCGGACGAGGCACTGTTCTTCATCGGTGGTATCCTGAAGCACGCCAAGACATTGAATGCCTTCACCAACCCGGCGACCAACAGCTACAAGCGACTGATCCCCGGATTTGAAGCCCCCGTCCTGCGTGCTTACTCGGCTCGTAACCGTTCGGGTTGTGTCCGTATTCCATGGACCGAAAGCCCGAAAGCCAAGCGCGTCGAAGCCCGCTTCCCTGATCCGGCCGCAAACCCCTACCTGGCGTTTGCCGCGCTGCTGATGGCTGGTCTGGACGGCATCAAGAACAAGATCGATCCGGGCGAAGCCATGGACAAGAACCTGTACGATCTGCCGGCCGAAGAGCTGGCCGACATCCCGACGGTTTGCGGTTCACTGCGTGAAGCTCTGGAAGCCCTGGCATCGGATCACGACTTCCTGCTGCAGGGCGACGTGTTCACTAAAGACCAGATCGACGGCTACATCGCACTGAAGATGGACGAAGTCGAAACCTACGAACACACGCCGCATCCGGTTGAATACGGCATGTATTACAGCTGCTAATCCAGCATTTTCGACGATAACTCTATAGGGGCGTCCATCGGGCGCCCCTTGTTTCGTTTGGCCCGATCTTTCACACTTGCCATTACCCCGGTTAGGAGAGATCGCATGTCAGCCGAAACCGCATTCGCCCCGTTCTCGGATTTCGTCACTTCGAAAGAGGGACTGGAGCGCATCACCGGCGCGCCCCTTCCCCAGATCATCGCCAAGGAACAAGCCGCGCTGGACGGCATGTGCCGCGACTTTATCGCCAAGTCGACCTTCTGCCTGATAGCTTCGGCCAATCCGGGTGGTTATCTGGATATTTCTCCTCGTGGGGATCCCGAAGGGTTTGTTCGGCTGATCTCAGACACTCTGATCGCCATTCCCGACCGCCCAGGCAACAAGCGGACTGACACGTTTCACAATATAATACAGGACCCGCGTGTTAGTGTGATCTTCCTAGTGCCTGGCAAGTTGGAGACTTTGCGCATCCGAGGAACCGCGCGCATATGTATTGACCAGGACTTGCTGAATAGTATGGCAGTGAATAATCGCGCGCCTAAGCTAGCCCTTATGATTCATATCGAGACCGCTTTTGCACATTGCCCTAAATGCGTCATCCGGTCGGATATGTGGCAACCTGAAAACTGGCCAGATTCATCAGGGCTTCCCAATATGAACGCCATGATGGTCAAGCACGCCAAAATCGACAAAACGCCGGATGAATGGTTTGATAGCCTGAAGGGCACCGGGGAACTCGACCTTTATTAACCCCTTTTCGTGTGCGGCTTCCCTGCCTAGGCTGCCCCTGTCATTTCATTGGATCGGATTACAAGATGCTTCGGCTTGCTCTTATTTTGGCAATCTCTCTACCTGGCTTTGCGGCAGCGGCCCCCTGTGGCAACACCGGAAATGGATTTGAGACCTGGAAGCGGGATTTCGCGAAGCAGGCCCAGCGCGCGGGAGTAAAAAAGAAGGGTTTGCAGGCGCTGAGCCAAAGCCAATACGCCACCCGAACCATTGCCGCGGACCGAAACCAAAAGAGTTTTAAATACTCGCTGGACAAATTCATGCAGATCCGCGGCGCGGATACCATCGTAGCGCAGGGCCGTAAGCGCAAAGCCAGGAACCCTCAGTTCTATGCGACGCTCGAGCGCCAGTATGGGGTGCCAGCAGGCGTTCTGATCGCTATTCACGGAATGGAAACAGGATTTGGAAATTTCATGGGTGACAGCCAGGTTGTGTCAGCAATAACCACTTTGGCCTATGATTGTCGCCGATCCGAGTTCTTCGTCCCCCACGCTATCGGAGCACTGAAGCTGGTCGATCAAGGCAGCATTACGACCAACACTGTTGGTGCCAAGCATGGTGAGCTGGGACATACACAGTTTCTGCCGGGCAATGCCCTGGAATACGGTGTGGATGCCACGGGTGACGGTCAGGTCGATTTCTACAATATGACCGATGCGCTGGCCTCGACTGCTAATTTCCTACGTAAAAAGGGCTGGAAGCCCGGACGCGGATATCAACCGGGCCAACCGAATTTTGCGGTCATTCAACAGTGGAATGCCGCGACGGTGTACCAAGAATCCATCGCAATCATGGCTGCTCGAATCGACGGATGATTGTGTCGGTCTGTCATGTAGGGCGACCGCAATTCAGACACATTGTCGCCACAGACGCTAAATAGCCCTTAAAATGCCTAGGTTTCCAATGCGTAATCAATCTTGCCGATTTCTCATTTTTTTCCATTTCCGCCCAATTCTTTCCCTTATCTGTTGATAATTTGAGTCATCTGACGGAATGCACAAAGGAATGCGCAGTGACTCCGAAGCACAGCTATCACGGCGGCCTGCAGTTCACAGGCAAGACCAATGGCGCGATCGAGCGGTTTGGTGCCATCGTGGCGGCGACCCTGGAAGATTACGGCCATCTTGTTGAGCGCAAAACGATCTTGAACACGACCGAGGCGAGCATCGTCTCAAGTCAGTACCTTGTGCGCCTTACGCTGGATACCCAACTGGCTGAAACAGAAGACCGGTTTGAACGGCGGGACCGTGCGGCCGGTCTGAGGACCGTCTCGAAACCCCGGGTGACCCTGCCCGAAAACCGGTTGACGGTCACAATTACCCCTGTTTCCGCCTTGCTGGACGACAGCGAGATCTCGGAGCTTATGCTTGTTGTGATCCTGTATCGTATGGTTGATATCTGTGCGACTCAGCGCGTGGAATGGCTGTCTCCGAATACAGTCCTGACCATGGAACAATTCATGAGTGCTTTTGACACTCTGGCGCCCGTTAAACAGCGGGACAGAAAACAAATTTTCGAATCCGTTTCCGGGCCGTTTGCAGGTCTTGAATTAACGGAGACAGAAGATCTGGATGAGCCAAGAAACAAAACGCAGACCTCACATGCGCGGCCAATCCAGCTGTCAGACGAGCAGTTGCTTAGCATTGCTTTTCGGACAGAACCGATCGAGCAGAAACCGGATGATCGGACCGACACTCCCCCCCTCGACCACGAGAAACCCAATGATATCCTGCGACTTACCAGTTGGGGACTTACGGGTGCCGTGGCCAGCGTGTCGGTCCCGATCGCGGCCTCGATGGCTGCCGTCAACCTGATCCGAGGTGAAGATTTCCGCCTGAATACTCAGGTACTTGCCTATTCGGTTGCAATATCAGCGCTCAGCACCAGCGGTGCCTTTGCCGGTGTGGCAACTGCTTTAGGCATGTAGACTAATTCCAATAAGACCCTCCTAGGAAGCCCCGCCGTCAGGTGGGGTTTTCTTTTTGGCGAAGGCTTCCAGCCTCAAGAACATAGGTGTGGATCGAAAAAACCACAGCCCGCGTTTTCGGCAGCCGCAACAATATTTGCCTCTCGCTGCGCAAATAGCACGCGGCTCCGGGTGAACTGACCTCGCGCGGTTCTGTAGCGCTTCGAGGCTGATGCAGATCGGCATCCTCATACCACAGCGCATTAAACCGCCAGAGCGGCTTATCGGGCTGAATTCCATCAAACAACCGCTGGACACGGCGCGCGATGCTTTCGTCGTAGCTGTTGACCGGTACATGGATGTCGATCAGGGGACGCATGAATTTTTCTGACAGTCGCCAACTGGCTGGAAAACACAAAACCGCGCCAGTCAAAACATGTTCGTCCCCTTGCTTTTGCAAGATACAGATATCCTCCTGCACCAGTCTGCAAAGGGTTTCCATTGGGGCCTGCCGATCAATCTGGACCTTCTGCCCATCGGCTCTCGTGACGAGGTCTGAGCATCCGGGGTACGCATATTGCAACACCAGGTCCAAGACTTCTTGTGCGGCTGGTTCGGCTTCGGGCGCCAGCGCAAGAACATCAGCGTGACGCTCTTTCAGCAACGCTTCCCGATATTGCATCTGGGCCGCGAACGCTTCGTCCTGATGCAACCAAGTTTCCATACTGGCGGGCTGAATACCCGGCAGCGGGCGGGGTTTCAAAGGATCATAGGGAGTAGAGGTCTGCAAAATGGTCGTCATGAGCCCGACCTAACATCGGCACTTCGACTTGTCGGTCAAAAAGCGACGGATGGCGGTCGCAAATTATCAAGACGCTGAAAGAATGCTTCTTCACGCTCGATAGACAGGCAGGGAGGGCTACTATGAACCGTCACCATAGAGATATCCGCAAGATCGACCCCACCAAAGGCACAGCGCTTGGGGACGGCACTCCCAATGATTTGGACCGGATCGAGATCGGCCCCACACAGCTGGCCTTCGCCGAATGGGAAGCCGCCGGCCTGACCTTGCCGAACCTTGAGAGGATGCGTGAGTATAGGTGGAAACGTCTGACCAAGGCCATCGTTGATCGTGGCTATGGTGGCTTGTTGATGTTTGATCCTCTGAACATTCGATACGCCACAGACAGCACCAACATGCAGCTCTGGAACACGCATAACCCCTTCCGCGCAGTGCTGTTATGTGCCGACGGGTATATGGTGATCTGGGACTATAAAAACTCACCTTTTCTAAGCCAATTCAACCCATTAGTGAAGGAACAGCGGTCGGGCGCCGACCTGTTCTATTTCGATCGCGGCGACAAGGTCGATGTTGCCGCGGATGTACTCTCGAACGAAGTGCGGGCGCTGATTGATGCGCATGGCGGCGGTAACAAGCGGCTGGCTGTGGACAAGATCATGCTGCACGGTTTGCGCGCCCTTGAGGCCCAGGGGTTCGAGATCATGGAAGGCGAGGAAGTCACTGAAAAGTCCCGCGCCGTGAAAGGCCCGGACGAAATTCTGGCGATGCGATGTGCCAACCACGCCTGCGAGACCGCGGTGGCCGAGATGGAGGCATTTGCCCGCGCCAATGTCGGAGACGGAAGAACCTCGGAAGACGACATCTGGGCCATTCTGCATGCCGAAAACATCCGGCGCGGCGGGGAATGGATCGAAACCCGCCTGCTGGCCTCAGGCCAACGCACCAACCCGTGGTTTCAGGAATGTGGTCCCCGGATCACGCAAAAGAATGAAATCATCGCCTTCGATACCGATTTGATCGGGTCTTACGGCATCTGCATCGATATCTCGCGCACTTGGTGGATCGGGGACGAGAAACCCCGCCCGGATATGGTCTATGCCATGCAGCACGCGCATGAGCATATCATGACAAATATGGAGATGCTGAAACCCGGCGTTATGATCCCTGAACTGACCGCCAACAGCCATAGGTTGGATAGCAAGTTTCAGGACCAGAAATACGGCTGCCTGATGCACGGCGTTGGCCTGTGTGACGAGTGGCCTCTGGTCGCCTATCCGGACAAGGCCGTCGCCGGCGCTTATGATTATCCGCTGGAACCGGGCATGGTTCTATGCGTCGAAGCTGCGGTTGGCGAGGTAGGTGGAGATTTCTCAATCAAACTCGAAGATCAGGTTCTGATCACTGAGGATGGGTATGAAAACCTGTCCACCTATCCCTTTGACCCACAGCTTATGGGGCTGGCCTGACCCCTCAGTTCGGCCAGTTTGACCGTTTGACGTTCCCATGCCAGTCCTCGATTTCGGTGCTGGCAAAAGATGTCGGCTGTGTCCAGTTCTGACCCGCGGCAAAACTGATGACCGCAGTTACGGCGATAACGATCAGTAAATCTACGCGAAGATTTGTGCCATGTGGCTGAGAAGTGAGATGTACCATTGTTGCCTCCGTGGCTGATTGTGTTCGACAGGCTCAAGATGAGGGTGGCGTTCGCTTTATTAAAGTGAATGTTTGACTGGTAATGCATCACAAAAGTTGATGAAATCTATCGCACCAGAACTCCGCCGGCCCCTGACCCAGTCTCACCTTCCCGTGACGCTTCTTACATAGGGGTTGAGACCCCTCGCTGGCGGCCACAATATTGAGGCACCTCATGACGTAAGGAACTGCCATGCCCACCGAACGCATCACCTTTGCCGGTCACGACGGCCACCAACTGGCTGCGCGCCTCGACCTGCCGGACGGGCCTGTCCTTGCTACGGCATTGTTTGCCCATTGCTTTACCTGTTCAAAAGATATCCCGGCCGCGCGCAGGATCGCAGCCCGTCTGGCAGCGATGGGTATCGCGGTGTTACGGTTTGATTTCACAGGCTTGGGTCATTCAGACGGCGAATTTGCAAACACCACCTTCACCTCGAATGTTGAGGATCTGATCGCCGCCTCACGGTATCTGGCTGGACGGAACATGTCCCCGTCTCTGCTGATCGGGCATTCTCTCGGAGGGGCAGCGGTTCTGCGCGCCCGAGCTGGTATTTCGAGTGTTAAGGCCGTTGTGACGCTGGGCGCGCCTGCCGATCCAGGGCATGTCTCGCACCATTTCGACGCCGCACTGTCGGAAATCCAACAAGAGGGATCGGCCGAGGTAACTTTGGGTGGTCGCCCGTTCCGTATTGGCAAAGCGTTCGTCGAAGATATCGCCCAATCCGCGCTAACCCCTGCGATTGCGGATTTGAAGGCCGCGCTGCTGATACTTCATGCGCCACGCGACGAAACGGTTAGTATCGACAATGCAAGCGCGATCTTTCTGGCAGCCAAACATCCCAAAAGCTTCGTGACGCTGGACGACGCTGATCACCTGATTACACGCGCGGCGGATGCGGAATATGCTGCAGATGTAATAGCGGCTTGGGTTACGCGCTATGTGGTGCTGCGCCCGCCTGCCCCACCACCGGGTGCGCCCGAAGGCGTAGTGCGGGTGACTGAGGCCGATCCCAACGGATTCCAGCAAGACATTCAGTCCGGCCCCAAGCATCATGCTGTTGCGGACGAACCGGCCTCATATGGAGGCACCGACCGCGGTATGTCGCCCTATGGCTTTGTGTCATCGGGTCTGGGAGCCTGTACTTCGATGACAATCCGGATGTATGCGCGGCGCAAGGGCTGGCCACTAACAGGCATCACTGTCGATGTTTGCCATAACAAGGTCCACGCACAGGATGCGGGTCTGATCACTGACAACAAGGTCGATCTGTTCCGCCGCAAAATCCGGCTCGAGGGCCCCTTGGATCAGGATCAGCGCGCACGTCTGCTTGAAATCGCCGACAAGTGCCCTGTTCACAGGACACTTGAAGGAACAGCGAAAATCACGACGGAATTGCTGTCGTGATCCGCATCAGCGCCGCCGCGGTGACGGGCGGTGAATAGGCGGCCGGGCAACTGGCGGCCGGGCAACCGGTGGACGTGCCGGGGGCTTGGCGACAGGGGGGCGTGGGCGCGCCGGGGGCTTGGCGACCGGAGGTTTGGGTTTGACCGGAGGCTTACCTTGCGGTGGACGATTTACATCAATGTCCACATCAACGTCGTGATAGTAGTCGTTCCAAAGCATCGAGTCATAGAACGGATCATATCCGTATCCCACACCAACCGTCACGCCGTCGCAGGCAGACAAGGTGATACTGGTCAAACCGAATACCAGCGCGGCGATCGACCGTTTCATCAGCTTACGAGTCATCCAAACCTCCTCACTGAAGCGACCGGAATGACGCGAATACGGCATTCAGGTCGTCCACATAGCCAGGATCGGCGCCGTCTCTTAATACGGCCACTGCGACAGCCACGCGATCACGCGGCAAGTCAATCACTGTGGCCGTGAAATTTATCCCCCGCCGATCACGGGTGCCGGTACCGCGGATAACCCGCGCTGGCAGACCTCCGATCCGGGTTGCGACTGTTTCCGAAACGATCGGATCTTTGACCAGAAACTTGTCGATATCCTGAAGGTATCGCAGGCCACCGTCGATGGATGACACACCAGATGGCGAGACAAATCCAATCCATACGCTGTCATCCGTTACCGGTTTGATCCCCATGACTCGGGCAACCGCGCGGGGATCGTTCAGCTCGGTGTCATCGACCTCACGCGGGCCGCCAGTACGAACCGACCAAAAATCTGGTACCGCAAAGCTGAACAAGGCGCGCCCTTCATCAGTATAGGTGATCGGTGTTTCGGCTTTTGCACTCCCTGCCCCGGCGCAAACAACCGCGCAGGAAAGGGTTACAGCCCTCAATAGATTAGGCATATCTGAATAACCTGTTGTTTCTATTGCTACAGCTTGAACTGTGTCGACCGGTTTTGTCCAGCCTCTTGTTGGCGCAACAAAAAACCGCGCCGGGATCGCTCCGGGCGCGGTTCATGTCAACTAGGTTGACTGTGGTTTAGGTGCGGGCGTCGCCCACCAGCTTCCACAGGCCGGGGATCAGCAGCGCGGCCAGCGCGAGCTTGATCGCATCACCCACCAGGAATGGTGTCAGGCCCCATGCCAGGATCGGCTGGTCCCAGCCATAGAGCTGGCCCAGCCACAGCAGGCCGGGGACATAGATCAGAACGTTGGCCAGAACCAGCGCCAACGCCATTTTCACGACCGAACGGTCCCAGCCGCGCGCGGCCAGCGTACCCAGCATCAGGGTTGCCAGCACATATCCGACTAGGTAGCCGCCTGTGCCACCCATCATGTAAGTAAGGCCGAATTTTTCAGCCGAAGAGCCCGCGAACACGTCAAAGCCCAGCGCGCCGATCAGCAGATAGCCCATCATGGTTACCAGACCCAGCCGTGCGCCATAGGCGGTGCCGATGGTCAGAACCGCAAATGTACCCATGGTGATTGGAACCGGCCACATCGGCACTTTGATCTTGGCGGCGACGGCCAAGGCAACGATGCCCAAAGCAACCAAAACCACCTGTTTGACGCGCAGCGCCGTCCCTTCACGTGGGCCAAATGCATTGGCCAATACGTTCGCATTCATGTTGTTTCTCCCTAAACGGACCGAGATTCTGCAACAGGAATGCCCTGTCAGCGCCGCATCTGCAAGATGATTACGCTACCGCAGCATGTATTCCGTATTCATTTCGTATGATTTCCGGGGGCCGGACACGGTCCAACGGACCCTCCAGCAGGGCCAGCCTGAGAAATCATAGACTGCGTCATAGCTGTCTGGCGAGCAATTATGGTGATCCGCAGCCTGCGCCTGGCCCAGCTTGAGAGCGTGGAAATAACGCCCGTCATCAAAATGCACCGCAACGCTTTCGCCCTTGTCGTGCCACAGGTATCGGCGCGTTCCCATCATCTCGGGCTGGCCCGGAATACGCAGAGTTACCGTCTCGTCATAGATCAGACCGTCTTTGGACCTTGTGAATCGCGCAGAGCCATCGGCCAAAACTACCTGCCCGGCCCGCGCATCCCGAATGGTGCGTGACAGGCTCCAGTCCCCTTCGAAGTCGGTCAGTTCGTTTGGAAAGGTCATTCGGGATAATACCCGTCTGTGATCTCGCCTGCGCCGTCAATAAATCGAATGATGACACCGCTTTGCAGAACATCATAACACGCCCAGATATCCGAAGGCGGCCAAACCGAGCAATACTGATCGCCCTGCACGGCCCACTTTCCGGTGCTGGGACGACCCGAAAAAAAATGGGTCACCCCGCTTTGGTCGAATGTTTGCCAGATGCCGTCGCCATAAGTTAGTTTTTTGCCCGACAAGGTTTCGGTAATTTCATCACCCGTCAGCGGCCAGAACTCTGTCGCTGCCGCAACACCAGGCCAAAGGGATAAAATCAGGGCAAACCGTCTCATCACCGCACTCGCGCCTTGTTCCGTAGGGCGGCTGGGTTTAAACCGCGCCGCAACGACCTCTGCCAAATCATAAAAAGGTGCCGCTGCCAATGATTCCACGTTATTCCCGCCCCGACATGGTCGCCATCTGGTCGCCCGAGACGAAGTTCCGCATCTGGTACGAGATCGAGGCCCATGCCTGTGACGCCATGGCCGATCTGGGCGTGATCCCGCGTGAAAACGCCGATGCCGTGTGGAAGGCCAAGGATGTGGAATTCGATGTGGCCCGCATTGATGAGATTGAGGCCGTCACCAAACACGATGTCATCGCTTTTCTGACCCATTTGGCAGAGCATGTCGGCAGCGATGAGGCACGGTTTGTGCATCAGGGCATGACCAGCTCGGACGTGCTGGACACCTGTTTCAACGTTCAGCTGACCCGCGCTGCCGACATCCTGATCGCCGACCTCGAAGGTTTGCTGGCCGCTCTGAAACGCCGCGCGATCGAACATAAGGACACTGTCCGCATCGGCCGCAGCCACGGCATCCACGCCGAGCCCACCACAATGGGCCTGACATTCGCGCGCTTTTATGCCGAGATGGATCGCAACCTATCCCGCATGCGCGACGCACGGGCCGAGATTGCAACAGGTGCGATCAGCGGCGCGGTCGGCACCTTTGCCAATATCGACCCTCAGGTCGAAGAGCATGTCTGCGACAAGCTGGGACTGGTGCCCGAACCGATCAGCACGCAGGTCATCCCCCGCGACCGCCATGCCGCGTTCTTTGCCACGTTGGGCGTGATCGCCAGCAGCATCGAAAACGTTGCCATTGAAATCCGTCACATGCAGCGGACCGAGGTTCTTGAGGGGGCCGAGTTCTTCTCGATGGGGCAGAAAGGGTCGTCGGCGATGCCGCACAAGAAGAACCCTGTACTGACCGAGAACCTGACCGGGCTGGCGCGCATGGTGCGCGCGGCGGTGATCCCGGCGATGGAGAATGTGGCGCTCTGGCACGAACGCGACATCTCACACTCCTCGGTGGAACGCATGATTGGGCCGGACGCCACGATCACACTGGATTTTGCTCTGGCTCGACTGACGGGCGTGATCGACAAAATGCTGATCTTCCCCGAGAACATGATGGAGAACATGAACAAGTTCCCCGGTCTAGTGATGAGCCAGCGGGTTCTGCTGGCGCTGACGCAGGCAGGGGTCAGCCGGGAAGAGGCTTATGCTATGGTTCAACGCAACGCGTTGAAGGTCTGGGAACACCGCACAGACTTCAAAGAAGAACTTCTGGCGGATACTGACGTGACCGCCGCGTTGAGCAAGGAGGAGATCGAAGAGAAATTCGATCTCGGCTATCACACCAAACATGTCGATACGATCTTTGCCCGGGTGTTTGGCGAGTAAAATTTCGTAAAGACTCTGCAATACTGACCCGCACAAAATTTTTGTGCGGGTTTTTCTTTGCTTGATCACGGCAGGATCATTCCCGCTTTCTAACTTGTGAATAAATTCGCGCGATCAGTTGTTAGCTTTTGTATAGAACGCGCTATGCTTATTCTGAGCAGCCCTACGAACGGAGACCAATTATGCGCCTCATCCTAGCTTCGGTTATTGCAATTCAGGCCCTTACATTTGCCCCCATGGTTCATGCCGCAGGTGGCGGCGGGGGATCGACGCCGCCAAAAACAACAAACACCACCAAGAAATGTCTGTTCGGACGGGTCTATGATGAGGCCGCGGGCAAATGCGTAAAGCCCAGCAACACCAATTTCACTCAGGATCAGCTGTACCACGCCGTGCGTGAACTGGCCTATGACGGGCAGTTCAAAAACGCCCAAGGCGTGCTGCGCGTGATGGACCAAAATGACGATCGCGTCATGACCTATTGGGGCTTTACCTATCGGAAGATGGGCAAGCTGGAACTGGCGAACCTGTTCTATGAAGGTGCAATTAACGCAAATCCCGACAATATCCTGGCACGTTCCTATATGGCGCAAGGCTTTGTTGCCGAGGGCAAAACCGATCTGGCGATTGCCCAGTGGCGTGAAATCAAGGCGCGCGGCGGCGAAGGAACCTGGGCAGAGGTTTCCCTGCGCGAGGCGATCCGCACCGGACTGACCTACAACTACTAAGCTTCAGCCTTTCTTTACCCGACTCTCTGTAATCTGCCTGTGGAACAGGAACTTTGGCACCGCAGGCAGATGCAGAACACAAACACATTGGTACAGGTGGCCCCGGGGGCTTCTGCCCAGCTGGCCAAAGAAAACGATGACGACCTTCGCTTGGTGGCCCGCAGCCTCAGCAGCCGACAAAAGGCGGCTGTGGTTGTGCGTCTCTTGCTGAATGATGGGGCGGACATTCCGCTGGAAGAGCTCCCCGACGATTTACAGGAAAAGCTAACCCACCAACTGGGCAAAATGGGCCTTGTCGACCGGGTTACCTTGGACGCTGTTGCCGGTGAATTTGCAGATGCGCTGGACAGTGTTGGCCTGTCCTTTCCACATGGTCTGGCGGGCGCTTTGGATGTGGTGAACGACAAAATCGCCCCGGCCACTGCGGCGCGTTTGCGTAAAGTGGCCGGGATACGCCAGATCGGCGATCCTTGGCAGCGATTGCGAGAGATCCCTATAGAAGATCTGGCCGAAATGGCGCAGGCCGAAAGCACTGAGATTGCGGCCGTGATGCTATCGAAACTTGAAACCGCCAAAGCTGCGCAACTGCTAGGGCACCTTCCCGGCCCAGTTGCTCGGCGTATTACCTATGCGGTTTCGAAAACTGCAAATGTCAGCCCAGAGGCCGTCGAGCGGATCGGATGGTCGCTGGCGGCTCAGATGGATCAGCGCCCTGCCACAGCGTTTGCCGACGGACCGGGTGCCCGCGTTGGCGCGATACTGAATCAGTCCGCTGCCTCGACCCGGGACGGCCTGCTGAGCGCGTTAGAAGAAGAAGACGCCGATTTTGCCACCATAGTTCGCCAATCCATTTTCACCTTCGCCCATATCCCGTCCCGTATTCTGCCCCGTGATGTACCGGCCATTCTACGCGGTGTGGAACAACCCGTCCTGGTTACAGCGCTCGCCGGTGCAGAAACGGAAGGAGACAGGGCATCGGTTGACTACCTGTTGTCCAACATGTCGTCGCGTATGGCCGAAAACCTGCGCGAAGAAATGGATGAGGTCGGAAAAATCAAACAACCCGATGCAGAGGAGGCGATGACCCAGATCATTGGCGCCATCCGGACACTTGTCGATGAGGGAACCATCACGCTCCGGGATGATGACGGCGACGAATAAAGAGAGTAAGCGCGCCTAAATCTCTGGCCGAGCAGAAAGCTTGTGGTTACCGCGATCGGCTTGTATGTCTGACCCGGCAATTCACAACAGACGCCGAGACCTTCTGATGCCCGTTGAAAAGTCTGAACTAAGCAGGTCCGAGCTTGGCAAATACTATGTATCCGGCATGTTCCTGAAAGGCGTTATCAAAGCGTTACGGTTGCTGCCCTATGAGACACGCATTGCCACAATGGGCGCCATAGCGAGAAACCTTGCGCCGTTGGTCGGGTTCTCGAAAAGAGTACGCAGCAATCTGAAACTCACCTGCCCGGACCTGACTGAATCCGAAGTGAAACGCATCTGCAAGGCCGTTCCTGACAACGCCGGACGCGCGATCATGGAGCACTTCTCGCCCGAGGATTTCACAGAACGCCAACGCTTTGCCAAAGTCACGGGTACGGGCCTTGCTGCCTTTGATTCCGCCTTGGCAGAAGGGCGACCAGTGATGATGATCACTGCGCATTTCGGCCATTACCTGGCCGCGCGTATCGCCCTTCAAGAACGCAGCGGTCAGCCTATTGGCTGCCTCTACCGTCGAATGGCGAACCCCTACTTCAACGACATGTATGTCGATGCGTTCTACAAAACCGGCGCCCCGATGTTCGAACAAGGCCGTCGCGGGATGGTCGAAATGGTGCGGACACTCAAAAAAGGCGGGATCATCGCTATTGTGTCAGACCTGCACGCACATGGCGGGGAAGAGCTGACTTTTTTCGGCAAACCGGCCGTGACGTCGGTTTTGAATGCTGAACTGGCCATGAAATACAAAGCCGTCCTGATTCCGTGCTATGCAGTGCGTCAGCCCAATGGGGTTGATTTCGAAATCATCCTGCACGAACCGGTCCCACATACGGATCCAAAGACGATGACCCAGTTCACCAATGATGACCTCGAGGCGGTTGTCCGACAGCATATGGGTCAGTGGTTCTGGATTCATCGTCGCTGGAAAACCTGGAACGGGCTAGGCGTCCAAGCCAAAGACATGCCCTGATCAGCGAACGCGTGCTGCCGCAATAATCGGCCCATGGCCAACCCCTTGCACCAACACAACGGCCGGTAAACCTGACGTCAAAGATACCTTATAGGTCTTAGGCGCTGTCCCGTCCCATTGCCCGGCGACTGTCCAGGCCTCGACCACATTGGCATAATCCAGTTCTTGTCCGGCCAACTCTCCGCGCCGGATCGAAGCATGGCGCATTGGCGTGTATTGCACCACCCGGATGTCATAGACCTGATCCGGTGGCAAACTGATCGAGGAAACGTCGACAGTTACGTTATCTCCTGTACGTGAGGCCGAAACCGACGCCAGCGGAGCGGCCTTGGAATGGTCGCCGATCAGGTAATCCAGCTTTGCCGTATCTGCCCCTACAATATCCTGCTGACCATTCACTACCATCTGAGGCGTATAGATCACCGTACGCCCGGAGTTTCCGGCATAGCTGCGCTGACGGTCGGTATGGGCGGGAATGGCATATTCATCCTCCCAACCGATGTAATCCCAATAATCTACGTGCAGCGCCAAACCGATGACGTCGTCCCGCTTGGCCAAGTCATGCATGATCCGATCGGCCGGCGGGCAGGACGAACATCCTTGCGAGGTGAACAGCTCGACCACGACGGGTCCGCTTTCTGCAACAACCGAAGTTGCCAGAAACAAGGACACCAGGGCGGTCGCGGTTGCAGATTTGAACATGTTTGCTCTCGGGTTTCATGGGGTGCATTACTGGTTTAGACGGAACGCTGATCAAGCACCAATCAAGGTTTCTTGAGACCGGTGACACAAGGTTTTCGCAAAAATGTGTGCAATGGTATACAAAAATTGCCGCACCTGGTCTGTTGGACCTTGAACCGCGCGCTTGGGTGATGCAGATAGCCCTCAGCGAATCCCATATTCCACGTCATTTGAGAGGGAGGCCACAGATGCCCATCAAAGTCGGACAGGATACCGCCAAGACACGCCGCAGCCTGAGCGTGAATGGCAAGTCCATCTCGTATTACTCGATCCCCGCCGCGCAAGAGGCCGGCCTGGGTGATTTCTCGAAACTGCCCGCCGCCCTGAAGGTGGTGTTGGAAAACATGTTGCGGTTCGAAGATGACGGATTTTCCGTCTCGGTCGACGACATCAAGGCGTTTGCCGAATGGGGCGCCAAAGGTGGCAAGAACCCCCGCGAGATCGCCTATCGCCCTGCCCGCGTGTTGATGCAGGATTTCACCGGCGTTCCGGCAGTGGTCGATCTGGCCGCCATGCGCGATGGTATCAAGGCTCTGGGCGGCGACGCGCAGAAGATCAACCCGTTGAACCCCGTTGATCTGGTCATCGACCACTCGGTCATGATTGACGAATTCGGCAACCCGCGCGCGTTCCAGATGAACGTTGACCGCGAATACGAACGCAACATGGAACGGTATCAGTTCCTGAAATGGGGTCAGGGTGCCTTCAACAACTTCCGCGTTGTGCCCCCCGGAACCGGGATCTGTCACCAGGTGAACCTGGAATATCTGGCGCAGACCGTTTGGACCGACACGGATCAGGATGGCAACGAGGTTGCCTATCCCGACACGCTGGTCGGCACCGACAGTCACACCACCATGGTCAACGGTATGGCCGTTCTGGGCTGGGGCGTCGGCGGGATCGAGGCCGAAGCCGCTATGCTGGGTCAGCCGATCTCGATGCTGATCCCCGAGGTTGTCGGCTTTGAGCTGACCGGAGATCTGGTTGAAGGTACGACCGGAACCGATCTGGTTCTGAAGGTCGTCGAAATGCTGCGCGCAAAGGGTGTTGTGGGCAAATTCGTCGAATTCTTCGGCGAAGGTCTGGACCGTCTGCCGCTGGCCGACCGGGCAACCATTGCCAACATGGCCCCGGAATACGGCGCGACATGTGGTTTCTTCCCGATTGACGGTGAAACGCTGCGCTATCTGCGTAACACCGGCCGTGACGAAGATCGCATCGCGCTGGTCGAAGCCTATGCCAAGGAAAACGGCTTCTGGCGCGACGCAGATTACGCACCGATCTACACCGACACCCTGTCGCTGGACATGCGCACCATCGTTCCCGCGATCTCGGGCCCAAAGCGCCCCCAGGATTATGTTGCTCTGACCGGTGCCAAGGCGGCGTTCACCAAGGAAATGGCCGAGACGTTCAAACGTCCCATGGGCAAGGAAGTCACCGTCAAAGGCGAAGACTATACCCTGGAATCGGGCAAGGTTGTGATCGCCTCGATCACCTCCTGCACCAACACCTCGAACCCGTATGTCATGATCGGCGCTGGTCTTGTGGCCCGCAAAGCCGCAGCCTTGGGTCTGAACCGTCAGCCTTGGGTCAAAACTTCACTGGCACCGGGATCGCAGGTTGTATCTGCTTATCTTGAGGCCGCTGGCCTGCAGGAAGATCTGGACAAGATCGGCTTCAACCTTGTCGGCTACGGCTGCACCACCTGTATCGGCAACTCGGGTCCAATCCAGAAAGAGCTCTCTGAGGCGATTGCCGAGGGCGATTTGGTAGCCACGTCGGTCTTGTCGGGCAACCGCAACTTCGAGGGCCGTATCAGTCCGGATGTTCGCGCCAACTACCTGGCCTCACCGCCACTGGTCGTGGTCTATGCGCTGGCCGGTACGATGGATATCGACCTGACCTCAGAACCGATCGGTCAGGACAAGGACGGCAATGATGTCTTTATGAAAGACATCTGGCCAACCCAGCAAGAAGTGGCGGAATTGGTCGAACAGACGGTCACCCGTGAGGCGTTCCTGTCGAAATATGCAGACGTCTTCAAAGGCGACGAGAAATGGCAAGCGGTCGATACCACCGATGCCGAAACCTATGACTGGCCACCGGCCTCGACCTATATCCAGAACCCGCCCTACTTCCAGGGCATGGGGACCGAGCCGGGCACAATTTCGAACATCGAAGACGCCAAGGTTCTGGCCATTCTGGGCGATATGGTCACCACTGACCATATCTCGCCTGCAGGCTCGTTTGCCACGACAACACCGGCTGGCAAGTATCTGACCGACCGTCAGGTGCAACCGCGCGAGTTCAACTCTTACGGGTCGCGCCGTGGCAACCACGAGGTCATGATGCGCGGCACCTTTGCCAATATCCGCATCAAGAACGAGATGCTGGACAGCGTCGAAGGTGGTTACACCAAAGGCCCCGATGGCGAGCAGACTTCAATCTATGACGCGTCGATGGCCTATCAGGAACAGGGCACGCCGCTGGTTGTATTCGGTGGCGAGCAATACGGCGCCGGATCGTCGCGCGACTGGGCGGCCAAAGGCACAGCTCTGCTGGGTGTCAAAGCGGTGATCGCCGAAAGCTTTGAGCGTATCCACCGCTCGAACCTGGTTGGCATGGGCGTTGTACCGTTCGAATTCACCGGTGGCGACTCGCGCAAAACGCTGGGCTTGAAGGGTGATGAAACCGTCTCGATCCACGGTCTGGATACGATCCAGCCGCTGCAAGAGGTGCCCTGCACCATCACCTACGGTGACGGTTCTGAGAAAACCATAACCCTTAAGTGCCGCATCGATACCGCGCCCGAAATCGAATATATCGAAAACGGTGGCGTGCTGCATTACGTGCTGCGGAACCTGGCCAAGGCCGACTAAGATCTCTGAGCAAACTAAAAAGGGCGCCCGGTCGGGCGCCCTTTTTACGTTCCATTTGCGCCAGGATGCTGTGCCTGGCTTTTTCACCGACCTCCCACTTGGTTCTGCCCAACCAGAGGGGCTACGGTGACAGCACCAAGATGGATGATTGTGACCAGATCATTCAGAAGACTGGTGTTTCTTCCCTCACCCTGCCGCGTTAATCGGCCTTAGCCTTTTCCAAAGCGGGCCGAATAGTTCCTTCGATGACGCGCTGGGTAATCGGCCCAGCAAAGCGCAGGATAATGGTTCCGTCGCCGTCGACCACATAGGTTTCCGGTACGCCGTAAACGCCCCAGTCCAGCGCCATGCGTCCCTGTTCATCCCGGCCGATACCCGTATAGGGATCACCAAGTTCGTTCAGGAATGCCTCGGCATTTTCCAGCTTGTCCTTATAATTGATACCGTAGACAGGAATGCCTTCATCCGACAGGGCCTGCAGGTTCGGGTGCTCTACCCGGCAGGGCGCGCACCAACTGGCCCAGTAATTCACAAGCTTGATCTGTCCATCGCGCAGCGTTGCGTCGTCAAATTGTGGCTTGCCTGCAAAATCTGTTAATACAACCGGTGGCGCGGTTTGGCCCTCACGGGCCGAGGGCAAAGCGTTTGGATCATCACGGAACATGCCAATACCGGCAAGTACAGCAAAGGCACCAAATATCAACGGAGGCGCAATCATCAGGGGCGAGATCTTAGCCATTGCGCTTTATCCTCTGTTCAACTTTTTCCAATTCAGCCTGGCTCTTGCGGCCCCGCATCACGCTGACCAGAACCAGCGCCAGCAAAAGCCCGATGGAAACCACATAGGACCAGAGCACCGTATCGGCATATTTTCCAAGATCAGGGATCATCCGTTTGCCCTTTCCCGCGCCAGCAGAGTCTTGGTCCGACGCGTGCGAATTTCAGTACCCGTGCGGTAAAGTACCAAGGCGATGAACAACAACACGAACCCGACAATGCACAGCAGCAGAGGA
The DNA here is from genome assembly GCF_059610745.1 of Ruegeria sp. CDSC042. NCBI lineage: Bacteria > Pseudomonadati > Pseudomonadota > Alphaproteobacteria > Rhodobacterales > Roseobacteraceae > Ruegeria > Ruegeria sp. CDSC042. The sequence continues at coordinate 170,239 of NZ_JBXWOF010000001.1, read as the reverse complement.
TAGAAATAGATATTGCTGACCTTCTCTTCGGTATCCGCTCCAGTCACGGCACCAGCCCGCAGGACAGAAGCGCCCTGATGCAGCCCCTGATTCCAGAAATTCACCGCATAACGGCTGAGGATAGCAAAGACCGACCCCACCAGACACAGGATCGAGGTCAGATCGGCAGCCGTATCAGGGTCTTCGATCGCCTCCCACAAGGCGACATAGCCCAAATAGAAGAGGAACAGGATCAGGAATGAGGTCAGACGTGGATCCCAGGCCCACCAGGTGCCCCACATGGGCTGCCCCCAAATCGCCCCGGTTGCCAACGCAATCAATGTCATCACGATGCCCACAGGTGCGGCCGCGCGCGCAGCCAGCGCACTGACATGATGACGGCGAACCAGCCAAACCAGAGAGGTCGCCAGCATCATAAGCCAGCAGTTGATCGCCATCAGTGCGGCGGGCACATGCAGGTAAATGATCTTGACGGTCGATCCCTGCTTGTAATCATCGGGTGTGAAGAAAAATCCCCACACCAGACCAATGACGATGCAAACCAAAGCCGCGCCCCAGAAGAACGGCATCACCCGTTCACTGGTGGCAAGAAACTTGCGCGGATTGGCATATTCCCAGAGGGTATTGGCTTTGGCTGCGATAGACATGGGCCTTATCTAGTCCGAGTCGGGTTCATTCTCAATTGACATCCGTCAAAGTTACACTGTGTCACCGTAGGTTAATGCGCAACACGGCGGCGCTGGCAAAAGGTAACAGGGCAATCGTCGCCGCAGTGATCCCAGCCAGCATCAACAAGGGTGTCTGCGTTTCCATTCCGGTTGCGCCGCGGCGCGCGACCTCGGCCCCGAAGATCAATGTCGGTACATAAAGAGGCAGCACAAGAAGCGACAGCAGCAATCCGCCGCGTTTCAAGCCGACCGTAAGAGCGGCACCAAAGGTTCCGATGACGCTCATCGCGGGCGTGCCAATCAAAAGTGAGACGACAAGCCAGAAAAAGCCGGGCAAAGGCAAATTAAGCAGAACGCCCAGGAAGGGCGCGGCCAGAACCAGTGGTAAGCCCGTGGTCAGCCAATGCGCCAAAGACTTGATCGTTACGACCGCTTCTAACGGCAGGGGCGCCGTCGCCAATAGGTCGAGCGAGCCGTCCTCCCAATCCAGCGCAAGCAGCCGGTCAAGTGACAGAAGGCAGGCCAAAAGCGCCCCCAGCCACAGCACGCCAGGTGCAATCGTGGACAACAACGCGGATTGCGGGCCAACTGAAAAAGGCACCAGCACGGTGACGATAAGAAAAAACGCCAGGCCAAGGCCAAACCCACCGCCCGCACGGAAGGCCAGTTTCAAATCACGTAAAAGCAGGGCGATCACAGGAAACCTCCGTCGAGATCATCGACAGGTTTCGGTTTAGCCTTGTAGGGCCCCACATCCAGGACCTCTCCGTCCAGACCAAGGTCGATATGGGTGGCAATCAGGGCAGACCCACCCTGCCCCAGATGCGCGCGCACCGCGTCAGCAAACATCTGCACTGCATTCTTATCCAGCGACACAGTGGGTTCATCCAACATCCAGATCGGTCGTTCGGTGACCAACATCCGCGCCAACCCCAATCGACGTTTCTGGCCTGCCGACAGATTGCCTGCATGGCGATCCGACAGCTCAGTCAAAGCAAACGCGTCCAGGGCCGGTTGAATGCTGTGACTGCCGAAGACCTGCGCCCAGAACGACAGGTTTTCCACCACGGTCAGAGTCGGCTTGAGTCCGTCGGAATGTGAGGCATAGGCGATCCGGTCCTCAGCCCCGTCGATCTGCCCCTCAAGCGGAGGCTGCAGGCCTGCCAGCGTTCGCAGCAGCGTTGTTTTACCGATCCCGTTCGGCCCGCGCAGGATAAGCGCCTTTCCGGGCTCCAGCGAAAAGCTGAGATTTTCCAGCACAGGTACGCCCCCTCGGGCGATCGACAGGTCGGTCACGGTCAATGTCATGAATCCCGCTTATCCTATTGCCGTCAGAGGCAAAAGGCGGGATTTGCCGCAGCATACCCACAGCAACGTATTTGGGTGGCATCTTAGCGCAAGGCCAGAGGAAAAGAATCCGATCAGACCGGTAGCAGCGCCAGCGCAATACGGCGCCCTTCGGATAACAGGATATTGTATGTGCGGCACGCGGACGGAGAGTTCATGATCTCAACCCCGATCCCCGAATCTTCCAAGGCGGCGCGCAGATCAGAAGGAATATGGGCCAGCTCAGCGCCGGTTCCGATAAACAGCACATCGACCTGACCCGCCAATTTCAACAGACCATCCCTGTCGTCGTACCCGCCCCATTTCGCTGATCCTGCAGGGCCGGTCAGCACCGACCCGTCATAGACCTGACCACCGATGCGGAAAAACCCAGGACCATATCCGTCAACAGGGGCCGCATTGTCATAAGAGATTTCATTCATACGCATAGGAGGCATCTAGCCCCAAAGCGGTAGGCCCGACAAGGCTGCAAGCGCTATCGCCAGATACGCAGCGGCACGATACAGCTTTTCCCGCTCGGGCCGGAACATCCAACCACCCAGCCAATTACCAGCCAGATTGGGGACCGCCAGAGCCAGACCCAATATCACAGCAGGCAGCGTGATACGGTCCATGCCAGTCAGGTACCCGAGCAGCAGAAAATCAAAGGCGAACAGGTATAACAGGATCGTCGCACGGATCACGGCCACGGGCAGAGGTCGAGACATATAGAACAAGATAACGGCCGGTCCCGGCAGGCCCGCGACACCGCCCAAAAACCCACCAGCGCTTCCTATTCCCAAAACCATTTTGCGGCTGACATGACCGTGATAGCGCAGACCGAACACCAGAATAGCCAGCATAAGAAACGCCAACAGGCTAACGGTATAGCGAAATACATGTGGATCGACCGTGGTCAGCAACCACAGCCCCAATGGCAGAGCGAGTGCGCACCCTCCCACCAGACGGACCAGATCACCCCTGTCGACCTCGCGCCAGGCCCGGCGAAGGTTGGGCAGCGGGCCCAGAATATCCATGATTGTCAGGCACGTCAGCGCCCTGAAAGGATCAAGGAATGGGGTTGCGATTGGCAGGAAAATCAGGGCGGTCCCAAATCCGGAAAAGCCGCGCACTACACCGCCAAGAAAAGCAGCAAAAACTATGATGGCCAGCCCTGTGGGGGACTGGCCAAAATACTCAGGCATCGATGTTGGCAAACTGGTTGCCAGAAGTGTTTGATGGCTTGGACCAGTCGCGCTTGACGCCCAGCCACAACAGGATGGTTGAGGCCACAAAGACGGACGAATAGGTACCTACGATCACACCCCAAATCATAGCAAAGACAAACCCGCGGATCACATCCCCACCCAGAACATAGAGCGAAATCAACGCCAGCAAGGTGGTGACAGAGGTCATGACTGTCCGGCTGAGCGTTTCGTTGATCGAAAGGTTCAGAACCTCCTTTAGGTCCTTTTTCTTGTATTTCCGCAAGTTCTCGCGCACCCGGTCGAACACGACCACCGTATCATTCAACGAATAGCCCACGATGGTCAGCAGCGCAGCGATGATCGCCAGATCAAAGCGGATCTGCAGTTCGGAAAAGATGCCGATAGTCAGGATGACGTCATGCACCAGCGCAGCGACAGCCCCCAGCGCAAACTGCCATTCAAACCGCAGCCAGATGTAGACAAGCACCGCCCCAATGGCGAGCACCACCGCGATTACGGCGGTCTGGATAAGCTCTCCCGAGACTTTGGGTCCTACAGATTCGACGCTTTCGAAGGGCAGTTTCAACCCGGGGTCCGCTGCGGCAAGAGCTTCGCCAATTTGTTCAATCGTGGCCGCATTGACAGCCTCAGCATCATCCTGCGCCTGAATGCGGATCATCGCGACATGTTGATCTGGCCCGAAGCTCGGATCGAAAATCTCGGTGATCGTCACGTCGCCAAGTCCAAGCGGCGCAATAGCGTCACGATATGTGCCGACATCGATTTCCTGCGCGCTTTGGGTCCGAATGGTGGTCCCTCCACGGAAATCAATGCCGAAATTCAGGCCCTGCAGCATGAATGACGTAAACGCGACAATCATCATCAAGGCCGAGATACCCAGCCAGATCTTCCAGCGACTGAAGAAATCGAACGAGGTATTCTGGGGTACGAGTTTCAGTCTCATGTCAAACCTCGATCGTTTTCGGACGGCGGCGTTCGAACCAAATCACGATCATCAGGCGCGTCACGAAGATCGCGGTGAAGACCGAGGTCAGAATACCCAGACCCAAAGTGATTGCGAACCCGCGCACTGGCCCGCTGCCCATGGCAAACAGGATTACAGCGGTAATGAAGGTGGTCACGTTGGCGTCCAGAATGGCCGACAGCGCTTTTTCATAACCCAGCTCAATCGCGCGGGCAGGACCTTTGGCAGATTTCAGTTCCTCTCGGATACGCTCGAAGATCAGAACGTTGGCATCCACCGCCATACCTACCGTTAGAACGATCCCCGCGATCCCAGGCAGGGTCAACGTCGCCCCAATCAGGGAAAGCAGACCAAATAACAGGCCAACGTTGATGATCAGCGCAATATTGGCGAAGATACCAAACAGGCCATAGCTGAGCGCCATGAATGTCAGCACCGCGACAAAGGCCACGACGGTTGCCACCTTACCCGCGTCGATACTGTCCTGGCCCAGCTCGGGGCCGATGGTTCTTTCTTCCAGAAACTCCAGCCCGGCGGGCAGTGCCCCTGCGCGCAACAGGACAGCCAGATTTGTACTTTCCTCAACGGTGAAATTACCGGTGATGATACCAGACCCACCGGGGATATGACTTTGGATCACCGGGGCTGAGATCACTTCGTCATCCAGAACGATGGCAAAGGGTGCCCCGATGTTTTCCAGCGTGTAATCACCAAATTTGCGCGCGCCTGAGGTGTTAAAGCGGAAACTCACCGCCGGGCGGCCATTCTGGTCAAACGCGGGCTGCGCATCGACCAGTTCCTCGCCCGTTACAACAGGCGCGGCATCCAACGTGTAATAGACGCCATTTTCGTCAATCGACGGCACCACCTCTTCGCCAACGCCCGCTATCGCATCGGGGTCGGTTCCGCGCCCAACAACGGGGTTAAAGGTCAGTTGCGCGGTCGTGCCGATGATCTCTTTCAACTCTCCTGCGCTGCCGATACCTGGCACCTGGATCAGGATACGGTCGGTGCCTTGCCTTTGAATGGTTGGCTCGCGGGTGCCCACCTCGTCAATCCGGCGGCGAATGATTTCCAGCGATTGACGGACGGTGCGGTCGTCTGACGCCAGCTTCTCGGCCTCAGAAAGTTGTACAATGATCGTATCACCTTCGGCGCGGGCCTCGATATCCGTGGCCCCTACACCGCTGAGGGTCTGCACCTGACGGGCCAGACCGCGGACAACCTCCAGCGCGCGGGACATGCCCTCGGGCTGACTGATGCGAAGGCGAATCTCATCAGGCGCCGAGTCCTGGCGACGGATGGTGCCCACGGTGGCACGTTCGTCCCGCAGCGCATCCCGAATTTCGGGCCACATGGCGTCCATACGGGATTCGTAGACGTCACCCACCCGAACTTCGGCCAAAAGATGCGCGCCACCACGCAGATCCAGCCCTAGATTGACCAGCGACGACGGCAGCCAGTTCGGCCATTGCGCCGCCTCGGCCTGCATTTCAGGAGTGTCGACGCCAAGCTCAATCGCCGTCTTGGCGTCATTGGATTGTTCAACGCGCGTATAAAACGCATTCGGCAGGGCCATCAGCAAGCCAGTCACGCAGACCAGCCAGATCAGAACCCGCTTCCAGGTATCAATTTGCAGCATTACCCTGCCTTTTCAAGGGATTGTATCGCGAAGTTACTTCGCCGGCTCAGTCTTGTTCAGAACCTGCGAAATGGTCGATTTAACCACGCGGACTTTGACTCCCTCGGCGATTTCAACTTCGATCTCGTTGTCGCCTTCTTTGACCTTGGCCACTTTTCCAATCAGCCCACCCTGGGTAACGACCTGATCGCCCCGGCGCACGGCCTCGACCATGGCTTGATGTTCCTTCATTTTCTTCTGCTGCGGACGGATCAGCAGGAAATACATGATCGCAAAAATCAGGATCAGCGGGAGAAACTGGGCGATTGCGCCACCTTCCATGGGACATTCCTTTTGGTTTGGTACTGCGAAAATGCTCCGCAAATTTTGCGAGAACCTATTCTCTGAACCACCTGTTTGCAAGGAATGGCAGCACAGGTTTTTACAATGATTGGCTCATAATGATCAAAGAAATACGCCGGGGTCGCAGATCGGTCCTTTGATCCGGGCTCGGCTGGGATATAGTTGGCCGGCAGGAGGACCGATGATTCAATTAATCCAAACGCTTGGCACGCTTTCGCGCATCTGGTTCACGCTTGTCTGGATTATGTTCAGCACAGCGATGGCGCTAGCACAGGATGCGCCAATCGAAACGCCTGAAACCTCTGAACAATCAGAGAATTTCAAAGCGCCGGTCATCATCGACGGCGAAAGCCTGTTTTTCCTGCGCGGATCCAGCGCCCTGCCCGCGCCCGAACGGGCCGAGACCGTTCAGAACAACATTATCCAAGTGGCCCTTTCCTCGGAAAATCCTGAGGTTACCGTTACTTATGAGGATACGGAACTGGGCACGCGTATTCTGGTTGATGGCGTGCCGGTATCGACGGTCACCGTCGCCGATGCCGAAATGGACCAGATGGAGCTGGACGTCATCACCTATCTCCATGGCTCGGCCATCCATGATGCGATTGTCGCTTACCGCGCAAACCGAACCGAACAGGCGCGTGTATCCGGCGCGCTTGAGGCTTTGGGCTGGACGCTGGGGTTTGCCGTATTCATCGCCTTTATTCTGTGGCTGCACCGGCGCATCAGACGGCGTACGCTGAAATTCGTATCGCGCCATCTGAAGGACGTGGAAACGGCAACAGCCAAAAGCGTTCAAGCCGAAGCCATTGCAGCCCTCGTCAGTTACGGTCTGAACTTCATATTGCTGGTCGTCTTCTTTCTGGGCTTTTACTACTACCTGTCTTTTGTTCTGCTTTCCTTTGCCGAAACCCGGTATTTCGCTCAGCTGTTGCTGACCTATCTGACCGAACCGGTTCTGCTGATCTTCAAGGGAGTGGTCAGCTATATCCCCAACCTTATCATGCTGGCGCTGATCGCCTGGTTGGCGATGTATATCATCAAGGGGATGCGCGTGTTCTTTGACGCGGTCGAGGCCGGCACATTCGAACTGGGCGATTTTGAAAGCCATTGGGTAAACCCGACATTCAACATTGCCCGCGTTTTGGTCATCCTGATCGCCTTGGTGTTTGCAGTACCCTATATCCCAGGCTCGGATTCCGCAGCGTTTCAGGGGCTGACTATTCTGGTAGGTGCGATGCTATCGCTTGGCGCGAATTCGGTGGTCTCCAACATGCTGGCTGGGCTGTTCGTGATCTACCGCCGCTCAACCTCGATCGGTGACCGCATCCAGATCGGCGACCACATCGGTGACGTTGTTCGGATCAAGCTGATGGAGACCCACCTGAAGTCAATCAAGAACGAGTTGATCTCGATCCCAAATGCGCAGTTGATGAATTCGGATGTGATCAATTTTTCAAAGAAAACAGATGGTAGCGGGCTGTTGCTGCATACGACTGTTGGTATCGGCTATGAGGAACCTACGGAGAAGGTCGAAGCGATGCTGATCGAAGCCGCACGCCGGACAAAGGCAATCAAGGCAAAGCCAGAACCATTCGTTTTGTGGACCGCTCTGGCCGACTATGCGATCAATTATCAGATCAACGGCTATACTACGCGGGGCAGCATCATCCCGAAAATTCGGTCAGACCTGCATCGCAATATTGTGGCTGTGTTCAATGAGAACAATGTGCAGATTATGACCCCGTCTTACATCGCCGATCCACCCGAGCCGAAAATCCCCACTGAAGGCTGGGATGGCCATCTGGCACATGAAGCACACGAGGGAACGGATAAGTCGTAACCGGTGCTACACCCTGCCTTTCATATGGTGCATAAGCAGGTTCAGTGATTCACGCATTTAAGGACCTGAACCATGCACGACATCCGCGCCATACGCGAAAACCCAGCCGCTTTCGACGCCGCCCTTGCGCGCCGTGGGGACGCGCCGGTGTCGTCGGACCTGTTGCGCCTGGATGAAAGCCGCCGTGCCAAGATTCTGGCCGCCGAAACCGCTCAGGCTGAACAGAACAAGGCCTCTAAAGAGGTGGGCGCGGCCAAGGGGCGCGGCGATGAGGTCGAGTTCGAGCGCCTGCGCGCGCTGGTCGCCGAGAAAAAGGCCGAGATTGCCCAGATGCAGACCGAGGCCAAGGATCTGGACGCCCTTCTGACCGATCAACTGATCCGCATCGCCAACCTGCCCGCCGAAGATGTGCCCGAAGGCGCGGATGAAAACGACAATGTCGAAGTCAACCGCTGGGGCACTCCGCCCAAGCTGGATTTTGCGCCCAAAGAGCATTTTGAGATCGAATCCGTCCAGACCGGTATGGATTTTGAGACCGCCGCGAAACTGTCCGGCTCGCGTTTTGTGCTGCTGTCCGGTGGCGTAGCCCGCATTCACCGCGCATTGGCACAGTTCATGCTGGACACACATATCAACGAAAACGAACTGACCGAGGTCAACGGCCCGGTTCTGGTTCTCTCCGAAATGATGCAGGGCACCGGGCAACTGCCGAAGTTTGGCGAAGACAGCTATCAGACCCGTGAAGGCTGGTGGCTGATCCCAACCTCCGAAGTGTCGCTGACCAATATCGTCAATGAAACGCTGATCGAAGAAAGCTATCTGCCTCGCCGCTATACCGCGCATTCCCTGTGCTTCCGGTCCGAGGCTGGCAGCGCTGGCAGAGACACCCGTGGGATGCTGCGCCAGCACCAGTTCGAAAAGGTCGAGATGGTCTCGGTCACCCATCCGGACAAATCGGACGACGAACAAAAACGCATGCTGCGCTGTGCCGAGGGTATTCTGGAAAAGCTGGGCATCCCCTATCGCACCGTGATCCTGTGTACGGGCGACATGGGCTTTGGCGCGCGCCGTACCTATGACATCGAGGCGTGGTTGCCCGGACAGGATACCTATCGCGAGATCAGCTCGGTCTCGACTTGTGGTGATTTTCAGGCCCGCCGCATGAACGCGCGGTTCCGCCCCGAAGCGGGTGGCAAACCGGAATACGTCCATACACTGAACGGCTCCGGTCTGGCTGTCGGTCGTTGCCTGATCGCCGTGCTGGAAAATGGTCAGAACACCGATGGTACCGTGACCTTGCCCAAGGTTTTGGCCCCCTATCTTGGCGGCAAACTGACCTTACAGCGGGACGGCACGCTGGCATAAGAAAACCGGCGCTAACCAACTGCGCCGGTCCTGAGAAAATCAAAAGGCGGAGGAGGTCTACTTCTTCGCCTTTTTCTTATCTTTTTTCTTACTCTTCTTCTTGCCGACTTTCTCTTTGGCGTCCTGTTTCTTTTGATCTTTTTTCTTGTCGTCCTTTTTGGACTTTTTATCCTTTTTGGCTTTGGCTTTCACCTTGTCCTTTGCCTTTGAGAATGCGGCCTCCATTTCCAGCAGTTTTTTGGCAGCTTTCTCAGCCTTGGCTTTTGCCTTGGCCTTTTTTCGCGCTTTGGCTTCAGCAGCGGCTTTCTCTTCAGCAGCCTTCTGGGCGGTTTCCTCAGCCCGCTTCCGGGCGGCGGCAGTAACGCCCTTCCGAGCAGCTGGGCGCTTGGTTGCCGCGCGCGCAGTCGTGGTTTTGGCTGAAACAGCTGCTTTCGCCGCCGCTATAAGAACCGGTGCCCGTGCCACACCAATGCGGGGAACTTTGACGAGCTCTGCGGGTTTCGCGCTCGCAAGGTCTTCTGCGGTCTTGAAGCCATTGGCAATCAACGCTTGCCCAAGCACCTCGCCTACCCCCTTAACATCGGTCACTGCAGTCATCAAAGTTCCCTTCCTTCTCACATCAGTGCGGGTATCGGCTAGCTGCTATGGGCCAGCCCCCGGGATTGATCTTTGGGCGGGAAAGGCACAAGCCGTTTAGTGTCCTCATCCCAAAGTTTCAGATTCAAAGCCGCTACCGCCTCGGGGAATTTGATCCGACGCGGCGTATACTCGGACGGCAGGTTATAGTGGCATTCCCGCAGCCGGTAAGACGGGATGCGCGCGTTGAAGTGGTGTATGTCGTGCAATGTGATGCAGGCCACCGCATTATCAAACCACCAGCCGAAATCCAGCGCCGACGACCCCTGCAGCGCGGCCAATTTCGGATCCAGATCTGGGCGACGGTCCCAGTATGTGTCTTCGAAATTATGCTGAAGATAGACTAGGAAAACTCCCAGCATCCCGCCAAGGAAGGAAAAGGCCACCCAAACCAATATACCGGTCGCACCGGCGATCAGATACAGCAGGCCCAGGAAAATCAGGATCGACAGGTTGTGCAGCAGCACGCCTTTGACGCCGAACCGCACCGTATTCTTGGGCCAGCGGTAGCGAATGAAATAAGTAAACAGTGCTCCGACCGGTACCAGGACAAACGGGTTGCGGTATAGGCGATAATACAGCCGCGACCACCAGTTCGCCGCATTCCATTCCCTCACGGTCATGGTATGAATTTCGCCGGTCTCACGATGTTCCAGATTGCCGATGCCGGAATGATGCAGGTTGTGGTTTTGCTTCATCACTTCGAATGGAGCGAAAGTGAACGGGGACAGCCCATGCCCTGCCCATTCATTCTGTGCACGCGTTTCAAATAGCGAATGATGCCCGCAATCGTGCTGCAGCACGTAAAGGCGAACAGCGGAAAACGCGAAAACCACTCCGGCAGGCATCATGACATACCAGCGGTCCACATAGATGATGGCTAATGCCAACGATGAGAAATAGACCGCGAAAGTCCCAAAGTAGCTGATCGCGGCCAATCCATTATCCTGAACCGCGTATTGACGTGTGTATTCTCTCAAATCCATTCCGTCGGCTCCCCACAATGGCCCGTTGCAATGTGATTCTAAAAATGGGTGCGGTCTTCCCGCAAACAAGCGACACGCTTGGAAACAAAAGCGCGCCAGCGAATGCTAGCGCGCCATCAAAGGGCTGTCACGCCCCGAGATGAAAAATGCAACAGATTGGCGCAGTTACGCGCGTCCCTTCAAATGCTTGGCCAAGGCACCTGCGTTTTTCTTACGCCGTCCCTTGTAAGGGTTCTTGTCTCCCTGTCCGCGCAAGGTCAGTCGGATGGGGGTCCCGGGCATATCGAAACTCTCACGCAGGCCGTTGACCAGATAACGGTTATAGCTTTCAGGCATCTTGTCGGGGTGCGAACACATAACCACGAATCCAGGGGGGCGGGTTTTGGCCTGCGTCATATACCGCAGCTTGATCCGGCGACCCTGCGGCGCTGGCGGCGGGTGCTGTTCCAGCATTGCGATCAACCAACGGTTCAAAGCAGCAGTCGGCACACGGCGATTCCAGATATCATGGGCGCGTAGGATAGCAGCTCGCAGGCGCTCAAGCCCCCGCCCTGTTTTGGCGGAAACCGTGACCAGTGGCGCGCCGCGCAACTGCGGCAGAAGACGTTCGAATGATTCTTTCAGATCGCGCAGTTTTTCCTGCTTGTCCTCTTCGATATCCCATTTGTTAATGGCGACAACGACGGCTCGGCCCTCGCGTTCGGCCAGATCCGCGATGCGCAGATCCTGCTGTTCAAACGGAATCGCCGCATCCAGCAACACCACCACAACCTCGGCAAATTTTACTGCACGCAAACCATCCGATACAGAAAGCTTCTCAAGTTTTTCCTGTACCTTGGCTTTTTTGCGCATCCCCGCCGTATCGAAGATCCGCATCGGCGTGCTTTCACCCTCGGGGTCGGCCCAGTCGATCCGCAGGCTGATTGCATCGCGTGTGATCCCGGCCTCGGGTCCGGTCAACAAGCGATCTTCGCCAACGATCTTGTTGATCAGGGTGGATTTTCCGGCATTCGGGCGACCAACAACGGCAACTTGCAACGGCTTGGCGTCGGTGATCAACGGGGTTACGGCTTCGCCGTCTTCATCAAGCTCGATATCAGTTACGGGCGCTTCTTCGATCGCTTTTTCCGCAGCAGCATCCGCCAGAGGCATCAGATGTGCGTAAAGATCGGTCATCCCCTCGCCATGTTCACCCGACAGGCGGACCGGCTCGCCCAGACCCAGATTATAAGCTTCGAGCACACCGGCATCAGCCGCCGAACCTTCGGCTTTGTTGGCCGCAAGGATCACGTGTTTCGATCGTTTGCGCAGAATCTCGGCAAACATCTCATCTGTGGGCGTCAACCCCACACGCGCGTCGATCATGAACAGGCACACATCAGCCATGTCCACGGCGCGCTCGGTCAGGCGTCGCATCCGGCCTTCAAGGCTGTCGTCTGTCGCATCCTCAAGACCCGCCGTATCAATAACGGTAAAGCGCAGATCGCCCAGACGCGCTTCGCCTTCGCGCAAATCGCGCGTAACACCTGGCTGGTCGTCGACCAATGCCAGTCGTTTGCCGACGAGGCGGTTGAACAAAGTGGATTTGCCCACATTGGGGCGCCCCACGATAGCGAGGGTCAGGGACATGTTACTCAACTTTCAAGACTCAGACGCGCCCTTTAGCGCATCTTGTCGTCAACGGAAAGCGTGCAGTTCACCTTTGGTCGAAACGACGTACAAGGTTTGCCCGGCAACAACTGGCGCCGTAGTGGCACCGCCGGGAACCTCGACGCGGTGAACCAGCGTGCCGTCGAGCGGGTTATAGAACCTTAGATAACCATCGTTCGATGCAACAACGATACGCCCACCGGCCATGATCGGCCCGTAATGCGCATAGATTGCGCCACGCCGACCAGGCTTGTCCTTGACGAATCCAGGCAAGTCCTGCGCCCACACAATCGAGCCATCCGAGGCATCCAAACGCACCAACTGACTGCGATCACTAATCAGGAAGATGCTGTTTCCAGCCGGCCAAACCGTATCAACGGCACCTTCATCCGCGGTCCATCTCCGCTCACCCGAAGTGGAATCGAATGCCACGGTGCGGCCCGAATGGTTGCCGATATAGATGGTATCGCCGACCACCATCGGGCCGCCTGTTACGTCAACGATCTGCGCTGCGGCGCGCCCGCGACGCCCACCAGCAACCGACGCGTTCCAGCGGCGAATACCACCTCTGCGGAACGTTGCGGCTATATCGCCCGAGCCAAATGCAAACACCGAAAAATCCGAGGCAATCACCGGCGCAGGCGCGCCCAACACATTGCCAACGCTTGGGGTGCCCTGAACCTGCCAGAGGATGCGCCCATCTTTTGTATCAATCGTCCATCCGATTTCATCTCCGGCGACAAGATACAGCAGGCCATCATTGATCAGAGGTGAGCCGCTGCCCGTAGCATTCAGGCGCTTTTGCCAACGAATGGCACCGGTTTTGCCATCCAGAGCGGTCAGGCGACCAAAACCAGAAGACACATAAAGAACGCCATTGGCATAGGCCAATCCACCGCCAGTTGCATCTGAATCCCCGTCGGTGCCAGGGATTAGATCTGTACTCCAGGCAACCTGCCCCTGCGGTGAGACCGCTGAAACGGTCGCTCCGGAATCCAGCGTGTAGACTAAACCACCTGCAACGACCGGCTCGGCCGTGATGCGCTGCTTGCGCGAATCTCCATCACCGATCGAGGTGGACCACAGTTTCTGCGGCGTATTGCGCAAAGAGGCATTTGTCGTCCGATACGCCGCGGTTCCCGGGCTTTGTGACCAGTTGGCATTGGCCGTCTGGGCAGGAAGGCTGATTGGCTTGGCTCCCTGGGTCTCAACCGTTTCATTGTCGGATGTGGGTCGGATGTCCTCACGAGCTCCGGGCAGGATGACCTCGGGTTCCTGACAAGCCGCCAGCAATGTCAGGGAAACAACCGCGACCGGCAACCCAATACGGGGGAAGAGACTAATCACCATGATACTCCGAACTTGCCTGTCATTTATTTTCTACCGGTTCAGCTTTGCCGTGCGACCAGCGGTTCCGGTTCACCACCCAGCGCAACAATCAACTGTGTTGCGCGTTGCTGCAGATCTACGCCGATTTCAGCGTCCTGCCGCATTGCCTGCAAACGGGAAATGGCGGCATCGACTTGACCTTCGGACACTTCGATCAGTGCCAGTTGCTCCTCTGCCAGCAACCGCAATGGGGCTCCCGGCACGGCCAGCGCTTCGAATTGCTGACGCCGGTCTGCTACCGGCATTGTCTCGCTTTGCAGCAGCAAAGCCTTGAAGGTCGCGATGGCCCGGTAAATTTCAGGCAGATCACCCTGAACCGCAATGGCGTTCAGACTCTCAACAGCGCCCTGCCCGGACTCGATTTCGGTCTGCGAGGCAGAAAGCAGCATCTTTACAATCGCATCTCCACCGGGTGTTGGTGCAGGTACCAAGGCAAGATCATCGGCACGATCGGCGGACTCATTCTGTGCCATAGCGGCCAGAATCGCATCTCCCAGATCCTGTGCCTGACTGGTTGCGCGCGCCTTGCGTAGTTCGTTGAACGCGGCACCACCAACGATCAGAACAACCGCCACTACGCCAACCCAACCCCAACGGCGCAAAAGCAAGAACAGACGGTCGCGGCGCACCTCTTCGGTCACCTCATCAATGAAACTGTCGACGTCGCTCATCCCTGCTCCCCGGGCTTGTGTTCTGTGATATTGGGCAATGTCATACCCCGCTGCCATTGCCAAGCCAAGGGTCCGATTTCATACAATTCCCCCACCTGCGGATACCCTTGCAGAAAAAAGTGAACCGAACTATTCAGTTTAGTGTGGAAAAGATGAGGCCCAGCCCCCATTTCTAAGCATGCGCGCCGAGGGACAGTCGGCAAAGAATTCTGGGAGAGACCCTGTATGCGTTTGATTTCATTCGTAAACGCCTTTTTGGTGATTGTTGCCTTGTTCTATTTGGTATTCGAAAGGGATGCATTATTAGCATTCGCCGGTCGCGATGATTCAAACCCGGGCACTACGTCCGAGGCAGAATCTTCTGAAATTCCCGCGGAGGATCGGCACGTAATCCGTGTGGTTGCACAGCGCTCTGTCGCCCGCGAAGTAGACAGTGCAGTGACTCTGCGTGGACAAACCAGAGCAAACCGCGAGGTCGAAGTTCTGGCCGAAACGACGTCAACTGTCGTATCAGAACCCAAGCGCAAGGGCAGTTTTGTCGAAGCCGGTGATTTGTTATGTGAGCTGGATCCAGGCACCCGTCCGGCAAGCCTGGCCGAAGCAGCAGCCGCCAAGCTTGAAGCCAAAAGCCGGGTGCCCGAAGCCGAAGCGCGTCTGCTGGAGGCACATGCACGCGTAGCCGAAGCCGAAATCAACTTGAAAGCCGCACGAAAGCTATCAGAGACCGGTTTTGGGTCGGAAACCCGCAGGATTTCCAGCGAGGCAGAAATGAGTACAGCCCAGGCTGGTATCAAAAGCGCCGAAGCCGGGCTGGAAGCAACACGCGCCGGTATCGAAGCGGCATCAGCCGAAGTCGAGGCCGCCGAACGTGAAATCGAACGCCAGACGATCGAAGCTCCATTCAAGGGTCTGTTAGAAAGTGACACAGCTGAGCTTGGAAGCCTTATGCAACCAGGGTCGCTGTGTGCGACTGTGATCCAGTTGGACCCAATCAAGTTGGTCGGGTTTGTTCCCGAGGCAGATGTGAACCGGATCATCGTAGGGTCCGAGGCTTCGGCCCAGCTGATCTCGGGGCTTCAGGTCTCTGGGCGGGTCACCTTCCTTAGCCGGTCGGCCGATGAGACCACCCGGACCTTTGAGGTCGAGATTACCGTTCCTAACCCCGACCTGACAATTCGGGACGGTCAGACTGCGGACATCCGAATCTCGGCTGAAGGGACCAAGGCACATCTGTTGCCTCAGTCCGCACTGACGCTGAATAACGATGGCAAAGTTGGTGTACGGACCGTTGGAAATGGGAACATTGTGGATTTCCTGCCGGTCACTTTGTTGCGCGACACTTCCGAAGGTGTCTGGGTCGACGGGTTGCCGGAAACGGCGGACATCATCATCGTCGGGCAAGAATTCGTGACTCGCGGCGTGATGGTTGAGCCAACTTATCGGGATGCAGCGCAATGACCGGAATAGTAAGCTGGGCCGCTGGCCGAGCCCGAATGGTTCTGGCATTTATCGCGATTTCCTTGATCGTAGGTGGATACGCCTATGTTGGCCTGCCGAAAGAAGGTGAGCCGGATATCGAAATCCCTGCGCTTTTCGTCTCGGTTCAGTTCCCCGGCATTTCCGCTGAAGACTCGGAAAACCTGCTGGTCAAGCCGATGGAAACCGAGCTGGCTGATCTGGACGGTCTCAAAGAAATGACGTCGACGGCTGCCGAAGGCTATGCCGGCGTCGCGCTGGAATTCGATTTTGGATGGGACAAGACGGCGATCATGGCCGATGTCCGCGACGCCATGAACAGCGCCCAGGCCGATTTTCCTGAAGGGGCTGAGCAATATACCCTGACCGAGATCAACTTTTCTGAATTCCCGATTGTGATTGTCAATCTGACCGGGGCTGTTCCTGAAAGAACAATGGCCCGTGTCGCCAAAGACTTGCAGGATGATCTGGAAGCATTGGATTCCGTGCTTGAGGCAGGGATAGCCGGCAATCGAGACGAATTGCTAGAGGTGATCATCGACCCGCTGCGGCTGGAAGCGTATAACGTTACCGCCGCCGAGCTGATCAATGTTGTTCAGAACAACAACCAGCTGATCGCCGCTGGTGAGGTGGAAACCGATCAAGGCACCTTCTCGGTCAAGATCCCTTCGTCTTTCAAGACCGCCCAGGACGTGTATGACCTACCCGTCAAGGTCAATGGCGACCGCGTCGTGACCATGGGCGAGCTGGCGCAAATCAACTATACTTTCGAAGATCGCGAAGGCACCGCCCGCTTCAACGGCGAGGCCACCGTGGCACTGCAGGTCGTCAAACGCAAAGGCTATAACCTGATCGACACGGTCGACGAGGTCAAAGCCTCTATCGCAGCGGCCCAATCCAAATGGCCAGCCGAGATGCAGGCGGCGATCAAACTGGGCACCTCGAATGACCAGAGCCGGATCGTAGGGTCGATGGTCAGCCAGCTTGAGGGTTCGGTTCTTACCGCTATTGCGCTGGTTATGATTGTCATTCTGGCCTCGCTTGGCACCCGTGCCGCCCTGCTGGTGGGTTTTGCGATTCCAACCTCATTCCTGCTGTGCTTTGCATTCCTTGCGGTGATGGGGGTCAGCATTTCGAACATCGTCATGTTCGGTTTGATTCTTGCGGTCGGAATGCTGGTCGACGGGGCCATCGTGGTGGTTGAATATGCCGACAAGCGGATCAACGAGGGCGTGGGTCCCATGCATGCCTATGTCGAAGCCGCACAACGGATGTTCTGGCCGATCGTATCCTCGACAGCTACGACATTATGCGCCTTCTTGCCTATGCTCTTTTGGCCCGGCGTTCCGGGCGAATTCATGGGGATGCTGCCAGTTACGCTGATATTTGTTCTGTCGGCGTCGTTAATCGTTGCACTGATCTACCTGCCCGTGATGGGCGGCGTTTCCGGCCGCCTGAGCCGCGTGTTTGACCGGTCGTCGAACTGGCTGAGGGCGCGAACAGCCTGGTGGATTCGGGCAGCGATGGTTCCCCCGTCGTTATACCTGATCTTCCTGGGGGCGATGCAGACACTGAACCCGAATTACCTGGTCGATTCAGGCAGTTCGGTTCTTGGTATGATCCTATTCATGCTTGGTGCGTTTGCCGGGTCGGTCACCCTGAGCGCGGCAAAAATCGAACGTGCCCCGGTTGAGCATGTGCAGACCAGCCGCGAACACACACGTTTTGGGCATGTGGTGAAGTTCCTTGTGGGCAACCCGGTCATGCCGCTTGTCTCAATCCTTGTGATTGGCTTCGCCGTGTATCTGGTCATGACGGCCTTTGGGGAAAACAACCGCGGAGTTGAATTCTTCGTTGAAAGCGAACCAGAACAGGCCACGGCCTATGTCCGTGCGCGCGGCAATATCTCTTTGGCCGAAAAGGACCAGATGGTACTCGCCGCAGAAGAGATTATCAGTGCGCACCCGGCTGTTATCAACGTCTTTGCATTCGCTGGTGAAGGTGGTCTGGACACCGGTGGACCCGGTGGCCAATCCCCGGCGGATACCGTTGGTCAGGTTCAGTTCGAAATCATCCCTTGGGAAGACAGACCGAACGTCTCGGAACCGATTTTCGGAGGATTGTTAGACCGGCACACAGTGGCGCCAGACTATGACGGCGATTATGTTCTGGAAGAGTTGAACAGGGAGCTTGCGCAACTACCGGGGATCATCGTTGAGACCTTGCCGCTTGAGCAAGGGCCGGGCTCTTCCAAACCCGTCCATCTGCGGATCAAGGCCGATGGCTGGCAAGAGCTGACATCAGCCACTTTGGCCGCACGTGAGGCATTCGACGCCACCCCGGGCCTTATTAAGATCGAGGACACGCTGCCCCTGCCCGGTATCGATTGGCAGATTGACGTTGATGTCGCCAAAGCAGGCCGGTTTGGCGCAGACGTAGCCACCGTCGGTGCGATGGTACAGCTTGTTACGCGTGGCCTTTTGCTGGGCGAAATGCGCCCGGACAACGTGGATGATGAAATCGAAATCCGTGTTCGCCTGCCTGATCAGGATCGAGTCTTGTCAACGCTTGACACGCTCAAGGTCCGCACGGTCGATGGTTTGGTGCCACTGTCCAACTTTGTCTCGCGCAAACCAGTCGCCAAACTGGCCGAAATCAACCGTGTCGATCAGGAACGTTATTTTGACGTGAAGGCGGATGTTGAGCCCGGCCTGAGCAATGTTGTGGTCACAGGACCGGATGGGGCCGATCAAAGATTGGCAGTGGTGCGTGAACTCGCAGAGGATGAAAGCCCCACAGCTAGCGCATTGGCTTTTCCCGATGGCACTCAGTTCGAACTGATCATGCTGACCGAGGCAGAAAGCACCGATGCTTTGCGCACGCTGATCGAATCCGGTGACGCGCGCACCAGTCTGATTAACCCGAACGAACGGATTGTTGTGTTGACTGAATGGCTGGAAACCGATCCTTTTGGCAGTTCCGTCAGCTGGACATGGACAGGTGATCAGGAGGATCAGGCCGAATCCGGGGCGTTTCTTGTGAATGCCTTTATGGGCGCCTTGGGGCTGATGTTCGTTATTCTGCTCGCGCAGTTCAACTCGTTCTACAATTCGATCCTGGTTCTGCTGGCCGTGGTACTGTCCACAACAGGTGTTCTGATCGGTATGATGGTGATGCAACAGCCCTTCTCGATCATCATGACAGGGACGGGTATTGTGGCTCTGGCGGGGATCGTGGTGAACAACAACATTGTTCTGATCGACACCTATCAGGAATATAGCCAGTACATGCCAAGGATCGAGGCGATCATACGCACCGCCGAGGCACGCATTCGTCCGGTTCTGTTGACCACACTCACCACGATGGCTGGCCTTACCCCGATGATGTTCGGGCTGTCGCTGGACTTTATCAACGGCGGGTATTCGATCAACAGCCCCACAGCGCTCTGGTGGAAACAGCTGGCAACCGCAGTTGTCTTTGGCCTTGGTATCGCGACGGTACTGACGCTGATCGTGACGCCTTCGCTTTTGGCTATGCGGGTCTGGGTGACAACCTATGCCATCTGGTTGGGTAAGATTTTGGCCCGTGCTACAGCGGGAAAATCCAGCCAGGTGGCGCTGGATATGGCTATCGGTAAAGCCGCGATGAATGCTCAGGCAACCGAAATGGTCTGGGATGATGAGCTGCGTGCCGACGATCCGAGCGCTGACAGTTCTGGGAAAGAACCGACCGGTTCACCGCTGAAAGCAGCCGAATAAAAAGCAACAGGGCTGGGCAATCCAGCCCTGTTTTACTCGCGCGTCCAGGTTTGATGCGCACAAATGTGGTGTTCACACCCTTTGACCATCAGAGTGTCACCCTTCAGCGTCATTTGCGGAACTGCATCAACATTCACTAACGGCACCCAGAATTCACCCCCGCCATATTTACCACCGCCTTGGCTGCCGACATCCCAAAACAGTTTCTTTCCGATATTCGGCGTCTGTACTGCTTTTCCGCTGGCGTCATATGCAGATAAAATCTGACCACAGAACTTGTCACCGCAGGCTGTAATTTTGATGTCAGAGACGAGGTTCTTCCGGTCCGGCTCGGTCTTCCAAATTCCGATGATGGGGTCTCCAAGCGCATAGACCGGTGTAAGTGTGGCAACTGCCGCTATGGCTGGCACAATGAACTTGCGGAAATATTTATGCATAACAAGACCTCAGATGAGTGATCTGTAGTGTAACATAGTTTGGGCCGCCTATCAGGCCGCCTGCATATCCGATTGCTGGCGATTCCAAAGCTGGGCATAACGCCCCTCACGTTTCAGCAATTCATCATGCGTGCCTTGCTCCAGGATTTTGCCACGCTCTAGCACTACAATACTGTCTGCCTCGGCGATTGTGCTCAGGCGATGGGCAATCGTCAGAACCGTACGCCCCTCGCCCGCATGGGCCAAAGCATCCTTGATGTCTTGTTCGGTATCTGTGTCCAGCGCCGATGTCGCCTCGTCCAGCAAAAGGATCGGCGGGTTTTTCAGCAGCGTTCTGGCAATACCGACCCGCTGCTTTTCCCCACCCGACAGCTTTAGCCCGCGCTCACCGACTGTGGTGTCATAGCCTTCGGGCAACGTAACTATGAAATCGTGGATCTGGGCAGCCCGGGCGGCGGCTTCGACATCTTCCTGCGTGGCTCCGTCGCGTCCATAGGCAATGTTATAGCGAATGGTATCGTTAAACAGCACGGTATCCTGTGGCACCACTCCGATTGCCGCGTGCAGGCTGGTCTGCGTGACGTCGCGCACATCCTGCCCATCAATTTTCAGCGCGCCCCCGGTGACATCGTAGAACCGGAACAGCAACCGACCGATGGTGGATTTACCCGACCCCGTCGCACCCACAATCGCTACGGTTTGGCCCGCAGGAATGGTTAGGGAAACACCTTTGAGAATTTCCCGCTCAGCATCATATCCGAATTGTACATCATGCAAGGTAACCTCACCCCCTGTTACATCCAGATCCGGTGCATCGGTCTTGTCGACCACTTCGGAGGGTTGTTCCAACAGGTCAAACATCTGGCCCATATCGACCAGAGATTGGCGGATTTCCCGATACACCGTACCCAAAAAATTCAGCGGTACGGTAATCTGGATCATATAGGCGTTGACCATGACGAAATCGCCCACGGTCAGCGTCCCAGCCTGCACCCCGATGGCTGCCAAGACCATCACACCGATCAATCCGCAGGTGATCAGAAAGGACTGCCCGAAATTTAGAAACGCCAGAGAATACGCCGTCTTGAGAGCCGCCCCCGCATAGGCTTTCATTGACACATCATACCGTTCAGCTTCACGCGTTTCAGCATTGAAATACTTGACGGTTTCAAAATTCAGCAGGCTGTCGATGGCGCGCTGGTTCGCCTCGGTATCCTGATCATTCATCTCGCGGCGCAGTTTCACGCGCCACTCGGTCACAGCAAATGTGAACCAGATATACAGTGCGATCGTTGCCGCGACGACCACCAGATACCAGACATCAAACAACCACATCAGAATGATCGCAACAAGCAGCAGTTCAAGGATCAAAGGTCCGATGGAAAACAGCAGGAAACGCAAGAGGAATTCGACCCCCTTTACGCCGCGCTCAATAATACGGCTCAGACCGCCCGTGCGCCGCGTCACGTGATAGCGCATCGACAACTGGTGGATATGCTGGAAAGTCTCCAATGCCAGTGCGCGCAATGCTCGCTGCCCGACAGGAGCAAAGGCCGCATCCCGCAACTGCTGCAAACCAACAGTCATCATGCGCGCAACACCATATGCCACCGTCAACCCAACAGCACCCAGCGCTACGGGGGGAACGCCCTCGCCCGCCAGGCTATCAACCGCGCCTTTGTACAAAATCGGGGTGTAGACCGCGATCAACTTGGCCAGAACCAACATGCCCATAGCAATCAGAACGCGGCGCTTAACCCAGGGTTCATCCTCGGGCCAGAGATAAGGCGCAACTTTCCGGATTGTACGCCAGCCAGAGCTGCGCGCGTCCAATTTTGGGATATTGTCGGAATTCATCGGGGCTACTCGTCTCTTCACGTACCGGAACTGCGGTCAGAGAGTGCCCCTGACCCCGGAAGGTCAGAGGTACAGGATTATTCCGGAATGGTGAATACCTGCCCCGGATAGATCAGATCCGGGTCGCGGATCGCGCCTCGGTTGGCCTCGAACAGTTTGACATACAAGACACCATCGCCAAATCGTTCCCGAGAGATAGCCCAAAGCGTATCACCCTTTTGTACTGTAACCGAACGGATGGCCGGTGTTTCCTGAGAGGGTGCAGGCCCATCGTCCACTTCGGCCACGCTCAGAACTTCTAGAGGCTCACGCTTGAACGGGGTTTCCAGACGGCTTTTAACCGTGCCGTCCGAGGCAACCTCATCCACACGCAGCGTATACACACCGGGATCAATGCCTTCGATCTCGCTGCGCCATTTTCCATCATCCGTGGGCTGCATATCAGCGACCAGTTGGTTGTCCAGGTACACGCGTACCGCGGAACCATCAGCCACGCGGCCGGTCAGCTCGACCTCACCCGTGTCTGAATACCCGATCGTATCCAACGCGACCTGATCAGGTTCGGTGCTCTGAGGCGTCGCAGGTTGGACAAGCTCGACCCCGTCTTCCCCCGATCGCAGGATCGCAACCTGTTGTCCTTGCGTGGAATCTGCCGTTTCTTCAGAAGATGTGTCGCCGGTTTGAGCGACCTGCCCCGCCTCGGTTTCATCGCCGCCTGCGGATTCGTCGGCGAGGGTGGTTTCCGCCGTATCAACCGATGCGACCTCTGGTTCGGGTTCGGGCAAAGCCGCAATCAGATAGTCATCAGAGCGGACCGGTTGATCGACCCCATCGGTTTCCAGTGTCAGACCGCGTGCGGCCGTGGAAAACGGGATCGACACGAATTCGGCAAACTGCCCGCTGTCATCAACGGTAAAGCTGTGAACTGCCTCACCGTCCAGCAATACCCGCACCTTGGCGCCGGGTTCTGCATTTCCGGACAGAACAGCATTCCCGTCAGGCTCAACAAAGATCTGATCCAAGGCCGGAGGCGTAACTTCGGCAACTTCCTCAGCCGGTTCAGCAACCTCCTCAGCCGATTCAGCGGTCTCGTCAGCCTCTTCGGTCGGAGCCTCGGCTGCTGCCGTATCCGTATCAGTCGTCGCATCGGCCTGCGGGGTTTCTTCTGTGTCCGAGGCAACGGACGCGTTCTCAGACGCATCCTCAGCCACATCTTCCTGCGCTGTTGGGTCGAGAGACGTGCCGTTAAACGCGCCGGAAAAATATGCACCGCCGACGCCCAACAGAACCAGCAAACCGGCGATCACCCCCCAGGTGAAAGATCTGGGGCTCTCGCTTCCCGAATTGGAATCCATACTCTTCCTTTCACTCCGCAGCGCAAATGCCTTATCTACAACGCATTCTGCCTGACGGTTGAGCCAATCTATCAATACCGCTATCACGGGTCAAAACCCCAGATACAACCCCGGAGAAGCCTCTCGATGTCTCAGAAATCCGTCTGTGTGTATTGCGGGTCACGCAATGGCGCCCAAACCAGCTATTCCGACGCAGCCCGCTCCTTTGGTCAGCTTCTGGCGCAGGAGGGCTGGCGACTGGTCTATGGCGCGGGCGATGTGGGTCTGATGGGCGAGGTCGCGCGTGCGGCCCAAGCCGCCGGAGGGGACACGTTCGGCGTGATTCCCGTTCACCTGCTAAAGCGCGAGGTTGGCAAGACAGACTTGACCCGGTTCGTGATCACCGAAACGATGCACGAACGCAAAAAGGTCATGATCATGAATGCCGATGCGGTGGTTGTCCTGCCGGGTGGTCCGGGTTCACTGGACGAATTGTTCGAAGCCCTGACATGGCGACAGTTGGGTCTGCACGACAAGCCCATTCTGGTCATGAATGTTGATGGATATTGGGATGCCCTCCATGATCTTGTGCAGCAGGTCATCGGCCAGGGATTTGCGGACACATCTCTGGCCGATTTCATAGCGTGGGTCGACAGCCCGGAAACGGCGATGTCGACCCTGAGAGCGATGTTGGTCCCGCATAAGGGCTAGTCGGGCGGTGTGACCCGCCCGCAGATTGCCGCAGACCTAGGTGGCGGGTTTTAGACGGCTGATCAGAACCTGTTCCACTTTGTTCAGCGGGTGGTTGGTCAGGGTCTTATCAACCTCGGCCACCACTTTCCTTAGGACTTCGCTGTGCAGGCGGCGGCGCAGAAGCCCCAGAACATGAGGGCTGGCGACCAGTACCAGGCGCTTATATGCCCCCTTCAGGCCTTTGCGATTCAACAGATTTGCCACATCCTGCACGAACAGAGACTTGGCCTGCGATTTCCACTTGGGTTCCTCAACGGCTGATTTCTGATTGGGCCCGTTGTCAGAGCGTCGCCCTGCCCGATCCGAAGGCCTGACGCCTGAGCCGTCGCTTTCTTCGACCGAGACAACCACCAGATTGGGGTCTTCGGCATCCGTGATATTCTCCATGAACAGCGCCTTTTCCCCGTCGGCAATGACAATCCATGTTCCCTGCGATAGTGCGACCATTGTGATCTCCTGTTTTGGTTTTTCTGAGACCATCCCTCGGGTTTCAGGCACGGCTAACCGTTTACGCAGCTTTGTTTTTCGCCGCGCCGCCTGGAATTTTTTTAAAGTGATTTGCGGCTCTCTCCTCCGCCACACTTAAAGTAAGCACTGCGCGCCGTCTTACAATCCGGCCGGACCGCGAAACTGCGGTTATAGGCGAGTTTTCACCGGTTAGGAGGACAGTTCGATGACCGTAATTTCGGGCGTTACACCAAAACGCACGGGCAGGATCGAACATCCGATACCCCCGGACACGACCAGATCACGATTGCCTTCGCGCACGTGACCATAGGCATAGCGATTGCCGAATTTCGAGGGCACCACCGGCGACCAGCCAAACAGCCGTACCTGCCCTCCATGAGTATGACCTGACAGGGTCAGGGCCACGCGATCAGGAATTTTGGGGAAGATATCCGGTTCATGCGCCATCATCACCACCGGGGCATCATCCGTGATCTGCCTAAGCGTCGTAGGCAGGTCATCCAGCCCTTGGTATCGACCATTGCCCGTATAAATCGCCAACTGATCTTCGAGGCCTGCAAGCCAAATCCCGGCACCATCCAGTTTGAAGGCCTCGTTTGAAAGCACCCGGATACCATTCCGCCTCAGCGCATCGCCGTACAGATTCGGCCCGCCCCTGCGCTTTTGGGCTGACCGGTCATCCCACCAATCGTGATTTCCCAGAACCGCATAGACACCATGCTTTGCCTGCAATCCGGACAACACTGGCGCCAGATCGGCAATTTTCACAGGTTTTAGATTTATCCTATGCCCGGCGACGTAGTCACCCAACAACAGGATAAGATCGGGAGACAAGGCATTGGTGCGCCGGACGATCTGCTGGATTCTTTTCAGCCCCACATAGGGCTCACCCACATGCAGATCAGCAAGAACCGCGATCCGCAGCGGCGGTGCGGTCCAGTCCGCGCGCCGGATCCGCCACTTACGAACACGCAGGCGCAGCGCGGGTTCGATGAAGAAACCATACGTGGCAGCAAAAAGGCCTGCCAGCATCACTGCCAGCAGGCCCTTTATGAACCCTCTACGGGTCACTGGATCACATCCGCGAAGCGACGTTTTCCCAGTTCACCAGGTTGTCGAGGAAGTTCGACAGGTACACCGGACGCTTGTTGCGGAAGTCGATGTAATAAGAATGCTCCCACACATCGCAGCCCAACAGAGCAGTCTGACCAAAGCACAGCGGGTTCACGCCGTTTTCGGTCTTGGTCACTGCCAACGAACCGTCCGCATTCTTGACCAGCCACGCCCAGCCCGAACCGAACTGACCGGCACCAGCCGCGCTGAACTGCGACTTGAACTCGTCAACCGAGCGAAAGCATTCGACCAGCGCCTTTTCCAGCTCGCCAGGCATGGCGTTGTCGCCGGGGCCCATCATCTCCCAGAACTGGTTGTGGTTCCAAAGCTGACTGATGTTGTTGAAGATGCCGTTTTGCGCGACGGCATTTGCGTCGTAGGTGCCGGTGATGATTTCTTCCAGCGACTTGCCGTCCCACTCGGTACCGGCGATCAGCTTGTTGCCGTTGTCGACATAGGCCTTGTGGTGCAGGTCGTGGTGAAATTCCAATGTTTCGGCGGACATGCCCTTGGCTGCCAGCGCGTCGTGTGCATAAGGAAGATCAGGAAGTTCAAAAGCCATCTCGGCCCCCTGTTGAAAATGAATGTTGCGGTTTCCAAAAGTTAAATGCTTTGGCAAGTGCCGCAGGTCAAGGGCAGAGATCATAAAACCCGGAGGTCCGCGATGCTAACTCAGGCGCGCAAGATGTTTTACCGCGCCCGCGGATACTATGCGGGCAGCCTGAATGGCGAGCCTTTCCGGCTGGATCCCTACCACTCGAAGTTCTGGCGCAAGGCCTCGGCCGGCGCCTGGGAGCCCGAGACTTTTGCCGTGCTGGATAGATATCTAACGCCGGACAGCGACTTTCTGGACATCGGGGCATGGATCGGCCCAACCGTGCTGTACGGTGCCCGCAAAGCCCGCCACGTATGGTGTTTCGAACCGGACCCTACCGCGTTTCGGCATCTGGCGTGGAATCTGGACCTGAACGACATTCGCAATGTTTCGGCATTTGGCGTCGCATTGTCGGATCAATTCGGCGTGGCCCGTATGGCATCCGTTCGCGGTGAACCCGGGGATTCCACCAGTTCACTGTTGCATGACGGGGTGCATGGGACAGATGCATTGACCATCGAGTGGGATCAGTTCGAGGCCGTAAATGACCTATCGGGTGTATCTCTGGTCAAAATGGATATTGAGGGGGCTGAGTTTTTTGTACTGCCGACGATCCTGCCCTGGTTGAAACGGACGCGACCCACTCTGTACCTCTCACTCCACTCACCGCTTTTGGCTGAAGAGGACAGACATCAGCGGACATCCGACCTGTTGAACAGCCTCTCCTTTTATTCTAAAATTACTGACGAAACCGGACGCCCGCTGGATGTTCAGAAAGCGCTCAGCCCAACGGAAATGACACGATACCATACGGTTTTATTTACTGGGTAGTAATGCGGCCATTAGCCCTGTCGAAGTAGGTGTTTCCCCACTTGCAACCCAAGCGTGAGCTGGTTGAAGTGCGCACACGGATTAGTTTGAAGGATAACAAAAATGAAAGCTTCGCTTACAGCGATTGCTGCGATGATCGTTTCCGCGCATTCAGTTTTAGCTGGTACTGTCGAATACAAATGTGAAATCACGAAGCCGGACGGCCACGGCTGGATCGCGCCCGAATATTTTTTTCAAGTAGATACTGACACGCGTGAGGCCAAAGTTGTCAGCGGCCATCACGATTGGACCAGCGCCCAACTTAAAGTGAAAAAAAGTGGCGAATATCGCTTGTTTTGGAACGTCACCCTCCGGTCAAGCGAAGGACAAAATCTGCGCATGAAATATCAGGCAAATCTTAATTCAGCAAAAAACACTGTCAAAGTTCGCGCCAGTTTTGCTCATATAAGCGCTGCCAACAAGCCATATGGATCCGGAGTCTGCAGCGTATTCACCGGGTAAAGAAAGCCCCGGTGTGACGGGGGCTTTTTAGTTCACTTCGGTTCAGTAAATCCCGACGCCGCTGCCGGGCTGCGCCGCAACTTTAAGCAGTTTGAACACGTAGTCTGCAGCCGAACGGAAGCAGACGACGCGGAGAGTTTCGGCGTCATCCATCCAGAACGCACCGGCAACCTGCGCCAAGCGCGAGCGGCGGATTTGGCCGGGTTGGAAGGCGTCAGCCGACAGATCTACCGGGGCCAGTTTGCCCAGAACTTCGCGAGCGTTCGCGCCCGAGATGCTGAACACCGCGCGGGCATCCGAGACGTTGACCGCCAGGGCATGCACACCGCTCAGCGCGTTGGTCATCGCGGCCAGTTTGGCCTCGACCTCGGCATATGGGACAAGCACAAGCAATTCGTCGGTGGACATCCAGCAAACACCGCAGTCTCCGTCGACAAATGCCTCGCGCTGGCCGGGTACTTTCTGACCGGTGGCGTCTTTGACGGCCTTGGCCAGAACCTTGTCGGACAGGTCGCCGCGCAGGGTGATCATGCCCTGCAGGCCGCATTCTTCAACCTTGGCGATGCCCTCATAGCTGGCGTGGTTCAGTGCGCTGATGGGTTCAGACATTCTGCTTCTCCCCGTCCTTGTCGAAGAAGATCGGATCCACGATCTTTGCTTTGTAGGATTTGCCATCGGTGCCCGGGAACTCGACAATCTCGCCCATGCGGTCAGGACCATGCTTGATCAAGCCCATGGCGATACCTTTGCCCAGGTTGGCTGAATAATAGGTTGAGGTCACACGACCGATCATGTTGCGCTGACCGTTGGCGTTGACGCCCTCGCCCACTGCGTAAGCCCCATCCGGGATGACAGAACCATCCACAGTCTCAAGACCCACCAGTTTCCAGCGCTCGGGATCGGCCATGTGGCTGCGCGAATGGGCGCGTTTGCCAAGGTAATCCTCTTTCTTTTTCGACAGCGCCCAATGCAGCCCCAGATCCTGTGGGATCACGGTTCCATCGGTTTCGTCGCCGATCATGATAAAGCCCTTCTCGGCCCGCAGTATGTGCAGACATTCAGTGCCATAGGGCATCACGCCGAATTTCTTGCCTGCATCCAGCAGCGCATTCCAGAAGGCCTGCCCTTGTGATGCAGGGACGGCGATCTCGTACGACAGCTCACCCGAGAACGAGATGCGATAGGCCCGGCAATCAAAGTCGCCGATCTTGCCATCGCGCCACTCCATGAAGGGCAGCGCCTCTTTCGACACATCCATGCCGCCGAGCTTTTCAAGCACCTTGCGGGCGTTGGGGCCAACAACGGCGACCTGCGCATATTGCTCGGTCACGTTGGCAACATAGACTTTCCAGTCCCACCATTCGGTTTGCAGCCACTCTTCCATGTGACCGTGGATACGTTCGGCCCCGCCGGTGGTGGTGTGGCACAACCATGTGTCTTCGTCGATCCTGGCAACAACACCGTCGTCGATCAGAAAGCCATTTTCGGAACACATCAGGCCATAGCGGCATTTGCCGATCTTCAGCGTAGACATCATGTTGGTGTACATCATGTCCAGGAACTTGCCTGCGTCCGGCCCTTTGACGATCAACTTACCCAGGGTCGAGGCGTCCAGCAAGCCGAGGTTCTCGCGGGTGTTTTTCACCTCACGGTTCACGGCGTCATGCACGGATTCACCCGGGCGAACATAGGCATAGGTCCGGCGCCAATGGCCGACCGGCTCCCAATCGGCGCCGTTCTTGTCGTGCCAGTTATGCATCGGAGTCTGGCGGATTGGCTGGAACACCTCACCACGTGCCTCACCGCCGATAGATGCCATTGAAATTGGGGTGTAAGGCGGGCGGAACGTTGTTGTTCCAACCTTCGGGATTTCGGAGTCCAACGCATCGGCTAGGATCGCCAATCCGTTGATGTTACTCAGTTTACCCTGATCCGTTGCCATGCCCAGAGTGGTGTAACGCTTGGTATGTTCAACGCTCTCATACCCCTCACGCGCGGCAAGTTGCACGTCCGAAACTTTGACGTCGTTTTGGAAGTCCAGCCAGGACTTCATCCGCAGTTGAATATCCGCGTTCGCAGGCATCAACCAGACCGCAGCCATAGGTGCCTCGGACGTAGTTTCCCCGACAGGCGCTTTGGTGCGTTTGGTTTTGAATCCAGCCGCTTTGGCTGCGGCCTTACCAGCTGCATCGGCATCGGCCAGCACATCGCCCAGCGCCATCGGGCCATTCGATGCCCCGGCGGCTACGACGAACCCTTCGCCATCGGCCCCAAGCGGGGGTCGTGCAGGATCCGGCCGGAAATGCGCATTGGCATCGTCCCAGATCAGCTTGCCGCCGCAATGCGACCACATATGCACGACCGGAGACCAGCCGCCTGACATCGCAACAGCGTCGCATTCGACCTCTTCACGGGCGCCACCGATGCCGTCCTGATTGCAAATGGCAACTTTCTTGACGCGTTTGCCGCCTTTGACTTTGGCAATAGCCTTGCCCACATCGACGCGGATACCCAGTTGGCGCGCCTCTTCAGCCAGAGGGCCCGAGGTAGCCCTTGCGTCAACCACACGCAAGATATCCACACCGGCCTGTTTCAAGGTTATCGCAGTCCGGTAGGCGTCGTCATTATTGGTGGCCACAATCACCTTTTCACCGGGTGTCACACCCCAGTTCACGACATAGTCCCGCATGGCCGAGGCCAGCATGACACCCGGCACATCATTACCCGCAAAAGACAACGGACGCTCAATCGCTCCGGTAGCAGTCACGACCTGTTTCGCCCTAATACGCCACAGGCGATGGCGCGGGCCTTGTGCGCCAGGCTTATGGTCCGTCAGGCGTTCATAGCCCAGCACATAGCCATGGTCATAGACCCCTGCACCCATGCAGCGATTGCGCAAGATGACGTTGTTCATTGTTTCTAGTTCGGAAACAGTTTGTTCCACGAACTTATCCACAGGCTCATCATTGATTGTGCCGCCATCAACTGGGGCACGGCCACCCCAATGCGCGGTCTGCTCAATCAACATGACCTTTGCACCGGTCTGAGCAGCCACTTTGGCAGCCTGTAAACCGGCCACACCGCCACCGATCACCAACACATCGACGAAGTTGTAGAAATGCTCATAGGTATCCGCATCACGGCTGTCCTTGTCGGGGGCTTTGCCCAGACCGGCAGATTGGCGGATGAACGGCTCGTAGACGTGTTTCCAGAACGGCTTGGGATGAATGAACATCTTGTAATAGAAGCCAGCCGGCAGGAACCGCGACAGGTGCGTATTGATCGCACCGATATCAAATTCCAGGTTCGGCCAGTGGTTCTGAGAAATCGAGGTCAGACCGTTGAACAGCTCGGTCGTGGTGGCGCGCTGGTTCGGCTCGAACCGATTGCCCTGCCCCAGACCGACCAGAGCGTTGGGTTCTTCCGCACCACTGGCGACAACACCACGCGGGCGGTGATACTTGAACGACCGGCCCATCATCATCTGATCATTAGCCAGCAAGGCCGAGGCAAGCGTGTCGCCTTCGTAGCCCTGCATCGAAGTGCCGTTGAAGGAGAATGTGACCTGTTTCGACCGGTCAATCAGCCGGCCTTGATTTGCGAGACGGGTGCTCATGATGCGGACCTTTCGCAGGCGGAATTACGGGTGGTGGCGCGGATCATTTGTATTCTCTCCACGTCCAGCCAGGGCGCTTGGCGGTGATCGCCTCGCGAATTTCTTTAGGCGGCTCAAACACCTGGGCAGAGTAGGTGCCGAAAACTTCGAGCGTTTGCGTGCAGCGCGCCGCGTGGAACCACTTGCCGCATCCATTCGCATGGCGCCAGCGTTCGAAATGAACGCCTTTAGGGTTTTCACGCATGAACAGGTAATCGTGGAAGTCACCATCCGACGAGCCCGGACCGAAACGCTTCAGATGCGCCTCGCCACCGGCGGCCAATTCGGTTTCTTCGGCATCGACGCCGCAATAGGGGCAATTCAGGATCAGCATATGTTCATCCTCTCGGCAGCAGGCGAGACCATGCTGCATGCGAAATCTGAGTAACGGGCGCGCGAGATTTTTCGCCGGAAAATCTGCATCAGTGCGCCACCCCGGCCGCGACGCTTTCGTCGATGAAGCGGCCTTCTTTGAAACGATCCAACGAGAACGCCTCGGTCAGCGGTGAATGGCCCGTGGCCATCAGCTGTGCCATGCCCCAGCCGGACCCCGGAATGGCCTTGAAGCCACCGGTGCCCCAGCCACCGTTGATGAAACAGTTCCCAAGCGGTGTTTTTGACAGGATGGGCGAGCGGTCGCCGGTCATATCCACGATCCCGCCCCATTGCCGCAGCATTTTCAGGCGTGAGATCATCGGGAAGGTCTCGACCAGCGCGCGCACAGTTTCTTCGATATGGTGGAAGCTGCCGCGTTGGGTGTAGTTGTTGAACCCGTCGGTGCCGCCACCGATCACCATCTCTCCCTTGTCGGATTGCGACATGTAGCCATGCACCGTGTTGGCCATCACGACCACGTCCATGCAGGGTTTGATCGGCTCAGACACCAGCGCCTGCAGAGCAATCGCCTCCAGCGGCAGACGGAAGCCCGCCATTTCGGCCAGTTGACCGGAATGGCCCGCAACCACGATGCCCAGCTTGTCACAGTCGATCGCACCTTTGGTGGTGTCGACACCGACAACACGACCATCCTGTGACCGAACCCCGGTCACTTCGCATTGCTGGATTATATCCATGCCCATGGCGGAACAAGCGCGCGCATAGGCCCAAGCCACCGCATCGTGACGGGCGGTGCCACCGCGTTCCTGCCACAGCGCACCCAGAACCGGATAGCGCGGGCCTTCGAGATTGATGATTGGTACCAGTTCCTTGACCCGTTCAGGTGTGATCCATTCAGTCTTTACACCCTGCAGCGCATTCGCATGAGCCGTGCGCTGATAGCCGCGGATTTCATGCTGGGTCTGCGCCAGCATCATCACGCCGCGCGGGCTGAACATTACGTTATAGTTCAGGTCCTGACTCAGATCCTCATAAAGGCTGCGCGCCTTTTCATAGATCGCGGCAGACGGATCCTGCAGATAGTTCGAGCGGATGATGGTTGTGTTCCGACCGGTATTACCACCGCCCAACCAGCCTTTTTCGATCACAGCGACATTCTGGATGCCATAGTTCTTACCCAGGTAATAGGCGGTTGCCAGACCATGGCCACCCGCCCCCACAATGACGGCGTCATAGCGTTTCTTGGGCTCGGGCGAACGCCAGGCGCGTTCCCATCCGGTATGATAGCGCAGCGCTTCGCGCGCCACAGCAAAGGCTGAATAGTGTTTCATAAGCGAATCCATCCGGTTCGGTGATTGGCGCAGGTATGCCGTGTAACCGCCTTTGGCCCCTGCCGTGCAACGCCATAATATCGCACTATTGCGACATCGCCCTTATTATTGCGACATGAAGCCCCCTCGCGGCCATTTGTCCCTTTTTTCCGCCCCGCCACAGGTCTAAGTCAGGACAGCCATCTTGGAGTTATCATGACCTTCTGGGCCCTCATCATAGCCACCGCCGTCCTGATAGCGGTTTTTCTTGGGATTTCGATACTGCGTAGGCGAGATACGCGCGAACCATCCACTGCGTATGACTTGCAGGTCTATCGTGAACAGTTGGCCAGCGTAGATCGAGACCTGGCCCGTGGTGTCATCGCTGACGCAGATGCCGAGCGAGTTCGCACGGAAATTTCACGCCGCATTCTTGCGGCTGATGCGCAGATGCAATCTTTGTCTGAACCGCAAGGGCCTTCCAAATGGATCTCGGTTACGGCATCCATATTTGTCGCGGCCATCCTGGTTGGCGGAGGATCCTGGATGTATCTGAAGCTTGGTGCAGCCGGGCTCCCCGATCAGCCCCTGTCATTGCGGCTAGAAATGGCTGATGCCCTGCGCACAGAGCGCCCCAGTCAGGCCGAGGCAGAGGCCGCCACGCCACCCGCACCACTGCCACAGCTTGACGAAAGCTATGCCTCTCTTCTCGGGCAACTTCGCGAAACCGTTTCCGGTCGTCCTGATGACCTACAAGGACATATCCTTCTTGCCCAGCACGAGGCGAACGCAGGTAACTTCCATGCCGCCTACAAAGCGCAGCAACGTGTAATCGAACTGTCCGGGAATACTGCACCCGCAGATGCCTATTCGCATCTTGCCGAGATGATGATCCTTGCTACCAACGGATATATCTCGCCCGAAGCTGAAGACGCATTGAAACAGTCATTGCAGCGTGATCCACGCCATGGTCCGGCCTTGTATTACCTGGGACAGATGATGGTACAGGTCGGACGACCTGATATCGGTTACAGGATCTGGGTGGATGCACTTGGAAGCGCGCCGACAAATGCCCCCTGGGCAACGGCCATTCGCGCACAGATGGACGATCTGGCCTTTCGTGCGGGTGTGTTCAATGCCGCCCCTATACCAGCAGGGAACCCAGGCCCCGGTGAGGATGACATCGAGGCCGCTGCATCTCTGACCGCACAAGAGCGCCAAGAGATGATCCTTGGCATGGTCGAGCAACTGTCAGACAGGCTTGCAACCGAAGGCGGCTCCCCCGAAGAATGGGCCCGACTGATCGGTGCCCTTGGGGTGGTTGGCGACATCGACCGGGCCACCGCGATCTACGCCGAAGCCCAATCCGTATTCTCGGACAATGACAACGCACTGGCTATCCTTGGTGCGGCAGCAGCTCAGGCTGGGGTGACCCAATGATCCATGACATTTTTGAGGAATTTGCAGGCGCGCTTGCGCCTATGAGCGCGTTGATCGGTCTCGATCTGGGAGAAAAGACTATCGGGGTTGCAGTCTCGGACCGGATGCGCGGTGTTGCAAGCCCGCTGGAGACCGTAAGGCGCAAGAAATTCACTCTGGATTCTGCCCGTCTGCTGGAAATCATCGCCGACCGTGAGATCGGGGGCATCCTACTGGGTCTGCCGAAAAACATGGATGGCAGCGAAGGGCCGCGCTGCCAGTCCACCCGTGCCTTTGCCCGAAACCTGTCCCGTTTGACCGAAGTTCCGATCGGGTTCTGGGACGAACGGCTCAGCACGGTTGCGGCAGAAAAGGCACTGCTTGAGGCGGATACGACACGAAAGCGTCGCGGACAGGTTATCGACCACGTCGCGGCAGGCTATATTCTGCAAGGCGCGCTGGACAGAATGCGCTTTCTTTAAGGATCGGAAAACGCTGATGTCGAACATGGTTTGGAAAAGGAACGAGGTCGAAAGCCCGTGCATCCAGATCTGCGTTGTGCACCCGACCGAACGTATTTGTACCGGTTGCTACCGCACGATCGACGAAATCTCTCGCTGGTCGAAAATGGACAGCTCTGAGCGCGCCGATATCATGGCAGACCTACCGTCTCGCAAACCGCTGCTTGCCAAACGGCGCGGCGGCCGGGCGGGGCGGCTCAACAAGGCCTGAGATTTCCACAAAAGGATGTGATTGCTGAATCTGCACCGCTGCGGGCTGGTCTGAACTACGAGGGGGTCAAGTTCGTTGACAGCTGGTGAGTGAGTGGCAACCCACAGCGGCGCGTTTCAACAATCGATCCTCTGCAGTGGCTCGGCAGAGGAGTTCGATCTGTGTACGTCTTTTTTGACCAATCGATCAAGAAAAATCCTTGCTGATATTTCTGTGCCCTGACGTAAATGTCACAGCAGGCTCAAGCCGCTGCGTTTCTACCCAGACGCAAGCCATGTTTTGGCGTTCTGAATTTCCTCGGCGGGAAAGAACTGAGTTCGTGTGCCGAGGATGTGGCTGGCCACCCGTTGGGCCAGATGTTGCCAGGCTTTGTCGCCAACAACCGCTGCCCGATCCAGATTACCAATGTGCCCCCGGGCCAGCCGAAAATGCGAGGCAAGCGCCGTAAGGCCTTGCCATCCGTCAAACTTGGACAGATCAATCAGCAGGCGAAACCCCTGTTTCTCCTGCAAAATGTAGTCCAGATCGGTTTCGGCCTTTTTGAATTCGCCAGGGTCGAGTTTTCCCATCAGGCTGACCTGCACGCAGGGGCCGCCCAGATCCATAACGTGAATAGAGCCCAGAGATTCGCGCAACCATCGGCGCGCTTCTTCAATATTCGCGTGATCGAATACCTGCACAGGGCAAGGGAAAAGCGGAGCCGCAAGCCGGATACTGGTCTGAACCCAACCCTGATCCGCCACCACTCCAATTCGGTCAAAGCCGCGCCAGTGGCTGAGGCCCAATTTTGTATCCGACCAAACCGCATTCAGATCGTACCCTTTGAACTCTGGCTGCACGATCGCCAACAACCGCACCGTGTCGTGTTCGGCCAGTGCGGCCTCAATCGCCGGGATCAATGTTGTGGAATAGTCCGTACCTGTCACTTCGCCGGAAAGCTCGATTTCAATCAATGCTCCGTCAGAGTTTTTGTGGACAGCAATCATCAAAAAATCCTCCAAATCTGTATAATGACAGAACGTTAGGAGG
The DNA here is from genome assembly GCF_059610745.1 of Ruegeria sp. CDSC042. NCBI lineage: Bacteria > Pseudomonadati > Pseudomonadota > Alphaproteobacteria > Rhodobacterales > Roseobacteraceae > Ruegeria > Ruegeria sp. CDSC042. The sequence goes on along the minus strand of NZ_JBXWOF010000001.1, from coordinate 133,924 downwards.
ATTTGATCCATTCGGCCACACCGCCAGCGCATTCAGGCCGAAAATAGGCGATCATCCGGCCATCCGACCCAGCCTCAGCCCCGCTGCCCCATGGCGCTACCCCGTGCAGGCAGTGGCGGTGCAGCAGATAGGCCTCGCCCGGACGTGCGGGCAGTACGATGCGACGGCAAGTATCAAAGACCTCACGACGGGCAGCCTGATAAACATCTGTTATGTCCACCTGATCCAGAGTTTCCGGGCGCTTGTCTTCAAGTGCATCCGCAAATGCAGCCTGCATGATCTTGTGGCTACCTTCCCAAAGAACCATCGGGGACGCATTCTCGCTGGCATCAGTCAATGGAATGCCCAGTATCCACGCATGCGGTTCCTCGACCCTTCGGCGCCTGTCCGGGCCGGACGGGCGTAATCCATCCACATGGGCCGCATCCCGCTTTGCTCGATACTGGGCAGCAGCCTTGCCCTCTCCGCGTCGGGGCAACGGGTAGCCGGGGTAAATGACCGAGACCTGGGCTTTGTGCAATGGCAACGACCCATAACGCGACACTATGAAATCCATGACGGCCCCGGTCAGAACCGGGGACCCCTGGACCCTGCCCTCGGTGTCGTTGTTCAGCGCGTCGACCCCAATGAACCAGGTCCCTTCACAGTCCAGCCAATGCGCGAATTCCGGATCCGCCGCAGCAGCGCGTGCTGCGGGCAGCGCATAAGATACCCAGTCCAGAATAGCCCGGTCGTGGGGAAATTTCACCCAGCCCTTTTCCTCGAAAGAACTCAAAAACCCAACGCCTTGCGCAACATATTCAGGGCGACCAGAGTCAGAAAGACCGCGAATATCCGCTTGAGCGGCTTTGGATCCATCGCATGGGCCAACTTAACGCCCCAAGGCGCAGTGATCATGGTCATGGCGACCACAATCCCAAAGGCAATCAGATTGACGGCGCCGATGGTAAAGGGCGGGCGGTGTTCAGGGGCAATTTCGAGAAACAGGAACCCCATGACCGAGGGCACAGCGATGATCACGCCAAACCCGGCCGCCGTAGCCACAGCCCGGTGAATTGGCGTGTTGAACAAGCTCATTAACGGCACGCCAAAGCTGCCGCCGCCGATACCCATCAGAACGGATAGGAAGCCGACCGAGGGCGACAGGAGCGCGCGTTTCAGGCCCTTGGGCATGGCGTCTCCAAGCCGCCATTCGGATTTACCCAGACCAAGATAGGCACCAATCACCATACCCAATACACCGAACAGGGCTTGCAATGCCTCGGTCCGAAGAGCGGATGCCACCATCACGCCCAACACCGCACCGATGGCGATGCCCGGACCCCAACTGCGCAGGATATCCCAATCAACGGCACCCTTTTTGTTATGTGCCAGAACCGACCGCAGTGAGGTTACGATAATCGTTGCCAGTGAGGTGGCAAGGCACAGCTGCATCAACTGCGGGCCGCCATACCCAAGGGTCTGAAACGCATAGAAAAAAGCAGGGACCAGCACGATGCCTCCGCCGACACCCAACAGACCCGCCAAAACGCCTGCCAGCGCTCCGATCACCAGCAGAAGAACCAGCATCTGAGCAAGCAACATTACTTCGGGCATCATTCCCCCCAACCGACCTTTTGCCGTATTGCCACCATTCAGGCCTCGGTCAGAGGCGCGACATGATCCAGTGCCTGCAACATAACCTCGGGGCCCGCCCCGTCATGCACCGCACCTTCAGACAGGGTCCGCCGCCAAGCCCGCGCACCCGGCCGTCCTGCGAACAGGCCCAGCATATGTCGCGTAATCTGGTGCAAGCGCCCCCCGCCAGCAAGATGGCATTCGATATAAGGCACCATTTTCCGGACAACAGCAAACGGGTCGGCGGTCTGACCGACCCCAAAAATCACAGGATCCGCCGTGGACAGAACATCTGACGGCTGATGATACGCAGCCCGCCCGATCATGACACCATCCAGCCCTGCATCCAGATGCCCGCGCGCCTGTTCCAGATCAGCAATGCCACCATTTATAGAGATGTGCATATCCGGGAATTCCGCCTTCATCCGATGCACGAGATCATAATCCAGGGGTGGAATATCCCGGTTTTCTTTGGGGCTGAGCCCTTGCAGCCAGGCTTTGCGCGCGTGGATCGTGACCCGTGTGCATCCCGCTTGCCTGATCTGGCTCAGAAACTCAGGCAAAATGTCTTCGGGCTGTTGGTCGTCGACTCCAATGCGGCATTTGACCGTGACATCTACGTCCACGGCTTCGCGCATTGCGGCAACACAATCCGCAACGCGGTCAGGGGATTTCATCAGCACCGCACCAAAAGTGCCAGATTGTACTCGATCAGACGGGCAGCCACAATTCAGATTGATCTCATCATAACCAGCATCCGCCCCCAACCGGGCCGCTTGTGCCAATTCCTGAGGGTCCGACCCGCCCAGTTGCAGGGCCACGGGATGCTCCTGCGGGTTGTGGTCCAGCAAATGCAGCGCGCCACCCCGAACTAACGCAGGCGCTGTGACCATTTCAGTGTACAGCAGCGCCTCGGTGCTCAGCAACCGATGCAGATAGCGACAATGCCTGTCCGTCCAATCCATCATAGGGGCGACGCTCAGGCGTGCGGCTTGTCTTACCTTGTCATTCAATGCTGAGTCCTCGTCGCACCCGGTATCCAATCTGACGGATCGAAACCGCAAATTCCTGCCCTTCGAATCGGGCAGCCCGGGGTTTAGCATATTCGAAAGGGGCCGTCCTTGTGTCTGCCAACCGCGTTACCGATTGTCGACACCGTACCGGCAAATCATCATTTCGACGCTGCGCTGAATGGTATCAGACATTTCGTCCTGACTAAGTACAGACCCGCAAAAAACCATGGGCCAGAATGCCCTGCTCTTGATCAATCCGATGAATTCACGGCCTGCGACCTCAGGGTTGTCGATGCGCAGCTGACCATCTTCCGCTGCTTCTTTCAGCATGGCTGAGAAAATAGCGGTTTTGTCCAGCTTACCCTGCGCGGCGACCGCAAGGTCGGGATTGCGCAAGGTTTCGCTGATCACCATACGCGACATTGCCATCACCTCGGGGGACATCAGAATGCGCCCTTCTGCCCAGGCCAGATCGGTCAGTTGCTCTTGGATATCCCGGCCCTTTTCGTATCTGATATCCAGCACCTCAGAGAAGCGGTTCGACAGCTCAACCACGATTGAGCGGAACAGGTTTTCCTTACTTTCGAAATACTTGTACAGCGTGCGCTTGGAGACCTCGGCCCTTGCCGAAATCCGATCCATGCTGGCCGACGAGAACCCCTTTTCTTGGAATTCAGCTACGGCAGCCTCGATGATCTGGGCATGCTTTGATGCTTTCGGTGCGCTGAGGTCATTCATGCTCCAAAGCTATAGACCCTTTGATATGAGCCGGTCAAACGCTAGGTAAACTCTCGGGTTTACAACGCCCTGTCCCCTGCCTAAGGTAAACCCGCCAGTTTACCGATTCAGGTAGCCAGCCCAACAGGAGATGCCCCCAATGGCTTTGACATTGAAACTGAACGGCCAGACCCACACGGTTGAGGCCGAGCCCGGCACGCCCCTGCTGTGGGTAATCCGTGACGAACTGAAGATGACAGGAACCAAGTTCGGCTGCGGTGTCGCGTCCTGTGGGGCCTGCACCGTGCATCTGGACGGAGAGCCGGTGCGCTCGTGCCAGACATATATCGAAGATGTCGAAGGTGCCGAAATCACCACGATCGAAGCGGTGGGCGAAAATGATATCGGCGCTGCTGTCCAGCAGGCTTGGGTCGAGCTGGACGTGGTTCAATGCGGCTATTGCCAGTCGGGTCAGGTGATGTCGGCGGTCGGATTGCTGTCCGAGAATCCAAAGCCCAGCGTTGAAGAAATCGACGATTACATGTCCGGCAACGCCTGTCGCTGTGCCACCTATCAACGCATCCGCGCCGGTATCCAGCGCGCATCCGAAATTCTGGAGGCCTGATCCATGACCATCAACACCTCTCGCCGTAGTTTTCTGAAAGGCGCTGCTGCTACCGGTGCCGTCTTGCTGATTGGCGCCCGCCCCGATGGCGTTCTGGCAGCGGCCTCGTCCGAGATGACGCAGCTCAACCCATTTGTGAAGATTGACGCGGACGGCACTGTGACTGCCATCGTCAAACACTTCGAAAAGGGTCAGGGGCCGGCGACCGGCCTGCCGACGCTTATCGCCGAGGAAATCGGCGTCACAATGGACCAGATAGACTACGAATTCGCGCCGTCGAACCCCCAAGTCTATAACAACCTGCTGTTCGGCCCGTTCCAGGGCACCGGCGGCTCGACCGCGATGGCGAATTCCTGGCTGCAATACCGTCAGGCTGGCGCTGCCGCCCGCGAGATGCTGATCAATGCCGCCGCCCAAAGCTGGGGTGTGGATGCGTCCGGCATCACCATTGAGGAGGGCATCGTCAAAGCAGGCGACAAATCCGCCCCGATTGCCGATTTTGTGGCGGCCGCTTCACAGATGGAAGCGCCGAACGAGCCACGCCTGAAAGACCCCTCGGAATTCCGCCTGATCGGGAACGAGGCCGTGCGTCGCACGGACTCGGCCATCAAGGGTAACGGGCAAGCCATGTATGCCATGGATGTCCACCTGCCCAACCAGATGGTTGCGATGATCAAGCGGCCGGATTCGCGGGGCGGTATTGTCATCAGCTTTGACGACAACGCATCGAAAGAGGTCAAAGGCTATATCAGCGCCGCTGCATTGCCCAATCAGGCGGGCGTTGCGGTCTATGCCGAAGATACCTGGGCCGCGATTCAGGCGCGTGACGCGCTTGAGGTCGAATGGGACATGTCCGGCGCTGAAACCCGCCACTCGGATCAGATCAAGGCCGAGATCATGGACGCGCTGAATGCCCAGCCGACCTATAACGTGAACAAGGCAGATGTTGCCACGGTTTCGGCTGCGATCGACGCGGCGGATACGGTCGTAGAAAAAACTTTTTACTACCCGCTTCTCGCCCATGCTCCGATGGAGCCACTGAACTGCACAATCGAACAGACAGCAGAGGGTGACATCGTTCTGCATGATGGCGCTCAGATGCCAACCGGCCCGCACATGGCGTATCAGCAAATCTTTCAGCTGCCACCCGAGAAAATCCACATCAGAACGATGCTGGCCGGCGGGTCTTTCGGGCGTCGCGCAACACCGGATGCGGACTATCAGGTTGAGGCCGCGTTGGCCTTTGTTGTCACTGACCGCTCGCGCCCGGTCAAACTGGTCTGGACGCGGGAAGACGACATTCGCAGCGGGTATTACCGCCCGGCCTTCGGCCACAAAGTTCGTGTCGGGTTGAATGCGGAGGGGAATATCGTCGGATGGCAGCATCAGGTCGCAGGGCAATCGATCATGAAGGGCACCCCGTTCGAAGCGGTTGCAGTGCATGACGGCGTCGACCACAGCTCGATCGAGGGCATCGCAGACAGCCCCTATGATATTCCGGGGATGGCGCTTGGACTGACCGACACACCCAAGGCCACATCGGTCCTATGGTGGCGGTCGGTAGGACATACCCACACTGCCTATACGATGGAAACAATGATGGATTTGGCCGCCACCGCCGCGGGCCGTGACCCGGTTGAGTTCCGTCTCGCCCATCTGGCGGATGCGGGCAATCCCGACCAACAGCGCAAGGCCGGTGTCCTGAAACTTGCGGCCGAGAAAGCAGATTGGGGCAACGTCCCTGCCGGTCGCGCGCAAGGTATTGCGGTGCACAAATCCTTTGGTTCTTATGTGGCTGAGGTGGTTGAAATCTCGGGCGATCCGGATGACGGCATCAAGATCGAAAAGGTCACCTGTGCTGTCGATTGCGGTATCGCGGTGAACCCCGACGTGGTGCGTGCCCAGATGGAAGGTGGGATTGGCTATGGCATCGGGCATGTGATGCGCGATCAGATCACACTGACCGGCGGTTCCGTGGATCAATACAACTTCCCGGATTACGAGCCCCTTCGGATCGGCGATATAGCTACAATCGACGTCCACATCCTGCCCTCGGCCGAAGCCCCCACGGGCGTGGGCGAACCCGGCACGCCGCCTTCGGCCCCCGCGCTCGCGAACGCAATCAAGGCAATGTCGGGGACCTTGATTGCCGATCTGCCGATGGCCGAGAACGGCATAAGCTTTGCATAAGGTCCCGACCCCGCGCCGAAAAAAACGGCGCGGGGATAATTTGATCAAATTTCGTGACAAGGCGCTTTGTGTCGATTAAACCTCGGGGTACCAGAGTGATGGAGACGCCGATGGACCTGAACGCCCTACACAGTTTTCGCGTAGCGGCCTGCGACCTTAACGGTCAGCTGCGCGGCAAACGCGTGCCTCCTTCTTATGCTGACAAGCTGAGTAAAGGTGTGGTGCGGATGCCCTTTTCGGCATTGAATGTTGATCTGTGGGGCGCGGATATCGAGGATAGTCCGCTTGTGTTTGAATCAGGCGACGCGGACGGCATATTACTGCCAACCGAGCGTGGCCCCGTCCCTGTTCCTTGGCTTGAAACCGAAACAGCGCTGGTATTGATGTCCCTGTATGACGATCAGGGCGCGCCCTTTGCCGGCGACCCTCGCCATGCTCTGACCTCGGTGCTGCAACGCTATGCCGAGCGTGGCTGGTCTGTTGTTGCGGCGACCGAGCTGGAATTCACGCTATTGGACTCATCAGGTGCACGACCGGTGCCTCCGATCAATCCTTTGACGGGGCGACGGCTGGTCGACGAGGCAGTCCTGTCCATGGCGGAAATGGATGCGTTCGACGCCTTTTTCACAGACCTCTATGACGGATGCGAGGCAATGAGCATCCCGGCTCAAACCGCCATTTCCGAAAGCGGGATCGGCCAGTTTGAAATCAACCTGAACCATCAGGACGCCATGCGCTGCGCAGATGATACGTTGCTTTTCAAGGTGTTGACTCGTGGCCTTGCACGCAAACATGGGTTTACCGCAACTTTCATGGCCAAACCCTATGCCCAGGATGCGGGCAATGGGATGCATGTCCATTTTTCGGTCGTCGACCAGGATGGGCAAAATATCTTTGACAATGGCGGGCCTGAAGGCACTGATCTTTTGCGCTCGGCCATAGCCGGATGTCTGTCTGCAATGCCTGGTTCAACTCTGATTTTTGCACCGCACGGGAACTCCTACACCCGGCTTGTCCCCGGCGCCCATGCCCCAACTGAGGCATGCTGGGCTTATGAAAATCGCACTGCCGCGCTGCGCGTTCCCGGCGGCGCGCCCTCTGCCCGCAGGATCGAACATCGCGTTGCTGGTGGTGACATCAATCCCTACCTCATGCTGAGCGCCGTGCTCGGTGCGGCGCTGAACGGCATCGAGGACGGAACTGAACCGCCAGCTCCGATCACGGGCAACGCATATGAGATCGACGGCCTGCCGCAACTCGCTGGCGACTGGGCTTCAGCCATCACCGCCCTTGAAACCGATCCGCAAGTTGCGCGCATCTTTCCCGCCCCGCTGATCAGCAATCTCGCCATGACAAAGCGACAAGAGATCCTGCGCTTTGACAAACGCCCACCCGAGGAGCATTGGCTAAGTTATCTCGAGGCGGTTTGAGCCCCCTTGCTCGCTTCGTCCTGCTCAGCTAGAATAAATTTGATCAAATTTGGTGACCCATGAAAATCGGTATCCTTGTAACCGGCCACCCCCCTGACGAATTGCACGATCAGTTCGGTGAGTATGACGGCATGTTTCGCGCGCTGCTGGATGGCAACGGCTTTGAGTTTGTGACCTATGCGGTTGTCGACGATCACTTTCCGCAAAGTTTTGACGATGCTGATGGATGGATCATCACCGGCTCGCGCTATGGTGCCTATGAGGACCATGCCTGGATCCGCAAGCTCGAAGCGCTGATCCGCGACATCCATCAAAGCGGCAAACCCCTGATCGGCATATGCTTTGGTCATCAAGTCATTGCGCAAGCCCTTGGCGGGAAAGTTGAAAAGTTCAAACAGGGCTGGGCCGTGGGGCGGACGGACTACGATTTGGACGGACAGACCGTCACTTTGAATGCCTGGCATCAGGACCAGGTGGTAGAGCTGCCCGCCGGTGCACAAGTAACCGGTTCGAACGCCTTTTGCCAGAATGCCATGCTGGCCTATGGCGACACGATCTGGACCGTTCAGGCCCACCCGGAGTATGGCGACAGCTTCATCGAAGGGCTGATGGACACACGCGGCAAAGGAGTCGTTCCAGACAATCTGATGCAGGCCGCCGCCGACCGCCTGCCCACCCGCGACGACAGTCCGAAGATCGGACAGTTCATGGCAGAGTTTTTGAAGAAAGAGAGGGCCTGATGGCCGATTGGACAGAACAACTGCCACAGGCAGCCCGTACCTATTTTGAAGGTCACCGATTGGATGAGGTCGAGTGCATCATCTCTGACCTGCCCGGCATCGCGCGCGGGAAAGCGGTTCCGGCCACCAAATTTGCACGCCAGTCCTACTTCCATCTTCCCGATAGTATCTTTTACCAAACTATCACCGGGGACTGGGGCGAAGCCGCCGGAGAGGACGGCTTCATTGAACGGGACATGATCCTTAAGCCTGACTTTTCGACTGCTTCCGCTGCTCCTTGGACGGGTGACTGGACACTGCAGGTGATCCACGACGCCTATGACCGGGACGGAGAGCCGATCCCGTTCAGCCCACGCAACGTGTTGAAGCGCGTCGTAAAAATGTATCACGACAAAGGCTGGAAACCGATTGTCGCGCCAGAGATGGAGTTCTTTCTGGTCGCCCCCAATGTCGACCCCGCGCAGGGGATCAAACCGATGATGGGCCGTTCGGGTCGTCCGGCGGCCGCGCGGCAGGCCTATTCGATGACAGCGGTGGATGAATTCGGCCCGGTGATCGACGACATCTATGACTTTGCCGAACATCAGGGGTTCGAGATTGACGGCATCACCCAGGAAGGCGGCGCCGGACAGCTTGAAATCAACCTGCGCCATGGTGATCCGGTCAAGTTGGCAGATGAAGTGTTCTTTTTCAAACGCCTGATCCGCGAAGCCGCGTTGCGACACAACTGCTTTGCGACCTTCATGGCGAAACCGATTGCGGATGAGCCTGGATCGGCCATGCACATCCACCACTCGATCACCGAGATCGAAACCGGACAGAATATCTTTTCCGGACCTCAGGGCGGCGAAACGGATGCATTCTATAACTTCATTGCAGGGCTGCAAAACCACTTGCCTGCAGGCCTGGCAGTCATGGCACCTTATGTGAACTCGTACCGCCGCTATGTGAAAGACCATGCCGCGCCGATCAATCTGGAATGGGCTCGTGACAACCGCACGACCGGCATCCGTGTTCCCCTGTCCGGCCCCGAGGCGCGGCGCGTTGAAAATCGTATCGCAGGCATGGACTGCAACCCTTATCTGGGCATCGCCTTGTCGCTCGCCTGCGGCTATCTCGGCCTGACCCAGCAGGAACGTCCGCGCCGTCAGTTTTATGGCGACGCCTACGAAGGTGACGGTGATATCCCGCAGGTCATGGGCAATGCGCTGGACCTGTTTGATCAGGCCACCGCCCTGCACGAAGTTCTGGGCCCGGAATTTGCCCGCGTCTATGGCATTGTAAAACGTGCCGAGTATGAAGAGTTTCTACAGGTCATCTCTCCGTGGGAGCGTGAGCACCTGCTCATGAACGTTTAAGCCGCGATGAATCTCCTCTATTCCAACGACCGCAAGGCCGAGTATCCGGCCAGCTGGTATGCCGCGACGGCCAACACACTCGACCGTTTTCCCGCGCTTGCTGGGGATACCAAAGCGGATGTCTGCGTGGTCGGTGGCGGCTATACCGGACTGTCCGCCGCGCTGCATCTGGCCGAGGCCGGGTTCGACGTCGTGCTGCTTGAGGCGCATCGCGTTGGTTTCGGAGCGTCAGGCCGCAATGGCGGGCAGCTGGGCAGCGCCCAGCGGATGGATCAGGAAGACCTTGAACGCCTGGTCGGCGATGACGATGCCGCCAAGCTGTGGGATCTGGCCGAAGATGCCAAGGATCTGGTCAAATCGCTGATCAAAAAGCACAAAATCGACTGTGATCTGAAACCGGGCGTGGCGGTTCTGGGCCTCAGCACCGGGGATCAGCAAGACCTCCACGACCACGCGGCGCATCTGTCCGCGCGATATGGGTATGACCATATGGAGCTGCTGGACGAAGGCGCGGCGCATGGCTTGTGCCCATCCCCAACCTATCGCGGAGGTTATCTGGACATGGGGGCGGCGCATCTGCACCCGCTGAACTTTGCCTTGGGGCTGGCTGATGCCGCAGCCAAGGCCAGCGTGCGCATATTTGAAAGCACCGAGGTCACCGGGATCGACGAAGTCGATCCGGCCATCGTGCAAACCCCGCAGGGAAAGGTGACGGCCAACCACGTCATTCTGGCCTGCAACGGCTATCTCGGCGATCTGAACGGCAAAGTGGCGTCGCGCGTCATGCCGATCAACAATTTCATCGCCGCGACCGAGCCTTTGGGCACCGATGCCGCCCGTGTCCTGACCCGGGATGTCGCCGTCGCTGATACCAAGTTTGTGGTAAATTACTTCCGCCTGAGCGCCGACAACCGCCTGCTATTCGGCGGCGGGGAAAGCTATGGCTACCGCTTCCCGACAGATATCGCCTCCAAGGTGCGCAAGCCGATGACCGAGATTTTCCCGCATCTGCGCGATGTAAAGATCGACTATGCCTGGGGCGGTACTCTGGGCATCACTATGCGGCGGATGCCCTATCTGACGCGGGTTGCGCCCAATATCCTGTCGGCCTCGGGCTATTCCGGCCATGGGGTCGGCACGGCCACCCATGCCGGGCAGTTGATGGCGATGGCCATTCAAGGCCAGGCCGAGGGGTTCGACACCATGTCCCGCGTACCCGCCATGCCCTTCCCCGGAGGCCCTTCCCTGCGCAGCCCGTTGCTGGTGCTGGCGATGACATGGTTCTCCCTGCGGGACCGGCTGGGATTCTGATTTCGAGATTGTCAGAGAAACTCACTTAAACTCTCTCAGGATACGAAAGCCCGTCAATTTTGACCGCCAATCAATGCCCGCCCCACCGCGACTTGCAGCGCGCGAAAAATCCATAGCAAATGGATAAGAACCGCCTTTTACAACCCGCCTGTGACAATCGACTGATCTCGCCATCTCTAAGTGCTGGCTGGAAGTCGACCAACCCGGGTGCGTCGCTGTCCAGCAGGACATCGTTCTTTCCCCGACATTCCCCGACATATGCTGAAGACCCCAAGCATTGGAGGCATCAAGTTCATCAACGCGAACTGGGTAACCGCGCCACACTAAATCCGGCCGCTTTTCACCAATCATCTCTTCTGTCGGTTTGGCATGGAAATTGGCCTGATCCGTCGTAACTTCCTCTCCTTGCGCAAAAGGAGTCTGCGTTCCGGCACGGGCGGCATATTCCCATTCGGCTTCCGTTGGTAAGCGGTAGGCATCTATCCCGAGTTTTTTGTTCAGCCAATCCGTGTAAGCCAAAGCATCCAAATAAGACACATCATTCACTGGATGATTGCCCGTAAGATCTATGCGCTCAAAACTATCGCCGATTACAAAATCTTCCGGCACATATTTGCTACATCCCCCATCTTCAACGCAGGCCATCCACTCATCACGGGTAACCTCGTTACGTCCCATGGCAAAGGACAGATCTATTCTGACGCTATGAACCGGACCTTCACGATGCGCGATATACGGCTCTTCCGCTGTCGCGGGGCGAAGCCCTTTTTCATCCCAATGAAAGTTTCGTTTCGATTCTCCCGGCGGTCCACCCATCAGAAACTCACCCAAAGGCAAGACAATCATTTCAGGGCAAACATCGCATTCCTGAAACATCACAAGCGGCGCAACTTCAGTGCCATCCGACAGAAGATAATCTGCGTGAACCGCCGAAGCGAAAGTTGAAAGCGCGCCACAAAGGGCCAAATGACTGATAGTCAATGCAGTGATCCAACCCATCATACGAGAACAACGTCAAAGAAGATCCATTGCCACCTTACTTCCCCCAAAGTTGCAAGTTCAAAAGAATTTCCCGCTACGCGGGGTAAGCCAACCTGTGTCTCTCTGACTACGACAGAATAGTGAAATTTCGCCACCCTGAAGATTAAGGGCTTGGATTGACACTTCATTAGCTTTATCTTTCCCAAAGATAGAATTCAGGAATGCCAAATATGACGCTGCCTCCTAACGTCCATGACGCCGAACCCATCCCCGCGGCCGCCCGCGACGCCATTGATGCCTTGATGCAGTCAGGCGACCTGTTCCGCTACACTGCGCCGCAGGACGCTCCGGTTGCGATGCTCGAGTCGGAATTCGCGGAACTGCTGGGCACGAAATACGCGCTGGCTGTATCGTCCTGCTCGGCGGCACTGTTCCTGTCGCTCAAGGCGCTGGGTTTGCCGCGGGACGCGCGGGTGCTGATACCGGGCTTTACCTTTGCGGCGGTGCCCTCATCCGTCATACATGCGGATTGCATCCCCGTATTGTGTGAGGTGGGTGACAATTATCGCATCGACATGGATGACTTTGCCGCCAAACTGGATAACGTGCAGGCCGTGATCATTAGCCATATGCGCGGACATACTTCGGATATGGACGCGATCATGACCCTGTGCAGCGCGCGCGACATTCCGGTGATCGAGGACGCAGCCCATTCGCTGGGGACAACTTGGCATGGTCGCAATATTGGGACGATTGGCAAGATCGGCTGTTTCTCGTTTCAGTCCTACAAGATGATCAATGCGGGCGAAGGTGGCATTCTGATAACCGACGACGCTGATCTGGTGGCACGTGCCGTGATCATGTCCGGCGCCTACGAACATAATTGGAAGAAACACAAAGGTCCGCGTGGCGACAACTCATCGGAACTCGAAGAGGCCTTTGGCCGCTGGCAGAACCAGTTGCCGCTGTATAACCTGCGGATGAGCAACCTGAGCGCTGCAGTAATCCGTCCCCAGATGCCTGAATTGGCACGCCGTGTCCACGATGGGTTGCAAAACCACGACTATGTGGCAGAGCGCCTGAACTCATCGCCCTATATCAACGTGCCTGCCCCGCTGGTGCCAGAGCGCCGGGCGCCGGACTCGATCCAGTTCAATCTGGTTGACCTAAGCGATGATGATATCCGCGCCTTTGCCGCAGCATCCGAAGCACGCGGGGTGAAAGTTCAGGTATTCGGCCTGAGTGAAGACAACGCCCGTGCCTTTTGGAACTGGCAATTCCTGCCGGAACAGACCGAGCTGCCACAAACGCGAAACATGCTGATGAAAGCTTGCGATGTGCGCCTGCCTGTACGCCTGACAGGCGCGGAACTGGATGTGATCGCTGATATTCTGTTGGCTTCAGTAGGGGAAATTACCGCCCCGAAAATCGCATTTGGAACCTGAACAAGCTGAATTCAAACGAAAAGGCCCGCCAGCGGCGGGCCTATTTCATTGTGTGGACAAATTCAGTTCAGTTTAGACAGCTTTTTCTGCAACTCCGCCAACTGCTTCTTGATGTCGTCCAGATCCTCACTCGACTGGGGTTTGGCCTCGCTATCCGTTTCCGGACCGGACCAACTGCCGGAAATGCCGCTGGTCATCGCCTTCAGAAATGCCTTTTGCTGCGCTTGCAGTGCTTCGAAACCCGGAATCTGGGTCATCGGATTCATCGCAGACATGTTTTCCATCATTTTGCTTTGGCTTTCGCGCAGCATTTCGAACGAGCTTTGCAGGAATTGCGGCATCACTCCTCCGCCCGGCAACATATAGCTGCGCACAAGATCGTTCAGCACGTTCACCGGCAGGACATTCTCACCGCGGCTTTCATGCTCGGCAATGATTTGCAGCAGATATTGCCGTGTCAGATCATCCCCAGTCTTCAGGTCTATGATCTGAACTTCGCGACCGTCACGTATGAATGCCGCAATATCTTCGAGCGTGACATAGTCACTGGTTTCAGTGTTATACAGCCGACGGCTGGCATATCGTTTGATTAGCAACGGTTTTTCTTGTTCTGACACCGTCTACCCTCCCCAAGGAATGATGCATTGCAGCAGAGATTATGCGAGTGCAGAACAAAAAGAAAGGGCAGGTCTTTCGACCCGCCCAACGCGATTGCACCAAATGGGAGGAGTGGGTGCGCCTCGCTATCTTACCTTACTTGGCGCCAGCTGCTTTTTTCGCAGCAGTGGACACGTCGTTGGTTGCTTTTTTGACAACGGCAGTTGCGTCTTCTGCAGCGTTTTTGCCAGCAGCCATCAGCAGCTCAACGGTTTCCGACTGAACTTTTTTCGCGATTTCAGCGAAAGCAGCCAGGTTTTCAGCAGCAACTTCAGCCGACGCGCTTGCGTAGTCGGTTGCAGCTTTTGCGTAATCTGCAGGGTCAGATTTCGCTTTCGACATATCGGACAGTTTGGCCAGGGTTTCCTTGGTCCATTTGTTCGAAATCTCAGCCGATTTCTCAGCCGCTTCCAGAGCAACGCCCGACAGCTTTTCGTTCAGGGTCGCGGTGGTGTTGAACGCACCTTCCAGAGCGGTGGTGTCAACAGGGAATGCACCCATCATGTCTTTCAGGGTCGCGGTAAAGTCTTGAGTCTTTGCCATTGTCCAAATCCTTTGCTTGCCGATCCGGGCCAACCCCGGGCTTCATCAGCTTGAGGACAATATCGTTGCTGCATCGCAGCATTGCAAGTTTTTTCTTGCTGCACTGCAGCAATATTTTTCTAAACTGTTAAAAATCAATCTGTTGCCTTCACCAAAACATAGGTTCCTGGTGCCTCGGCCAGGGAAGCGTATCCCGAATCGCCCACTTGGCGCGCGGGGATCTGCTTGCCGGATCTCTTCTTCAGCCAAGCTTCCCACTGCGGCCACCAGGACCCTTTATGAAAATCGGCCTCTTTCATCCACGCATCGGCATCCGCATTGAGATCAGGGTTGGTGTAGTGGCCGTATTTCTTCTTGCTCGGCGGGTTCACGATGCCTGCTATGTGACCGGATTCCGAAACGACAAACGTCTTCGAACGTGACCCCATCTGCTGCACACCCCGATAACAATCTTTCCAGGCGGCGATATGGTCGGTTTCACAGCTGATGGCCATCAAAGGAACATCAACGTCGCGGATATGCAGTTTGTGCCCAAGCAAATCGAAACCGTCGGTCACAAATTGATTTCTCTGGCAAAGCCCCCGCAAATACTCGATTGCCATTTTGCCCGGAAGATTTGCGCCATCCCCGTTCCAGTAGAGCAAATCAAACGCCGGAGGGGTCTCACCCATCATATAGCTTCGAATGGCGGGGCCGTAGATCAGGTCATTCGATCGCAGGAACGACATGGTACGACCTATGACCCATGCTTTTAGGATACCGTCTTTAGTCACTTGTTCTTGAATGCCATCGACAAAGTCATTCTGTAGGAACGGCGTGAATTCCCCCTGTTCACCGAAATCGGTCAAGGTTGTGAAGAAGGTCGCCGATTTGATGGATTTGTCGCCACGCTGTTTCATCAGGGACAGCGTCAAGCTCAACGTGGTGCCGGCAATGCAATATCCCACCGCATTGACCTGCTTGACCTTACAGATCGACTTGACGGTCTCGATGGCAGTCAGAAATCCCTCTTCGACATAGTCGCCCATACCGACCTCGGCATGAGAAGCATCCGCATTAACCCAACTCACAACAAACAGGGTATAGCCTTGTTCGGTCACCCATTTGATGAGGCTGTTCTGCGCCTTAAGGTCCAGAATATAGTATTTGTTGATCCAGGGCGGAAACAGAACGATCGGGGTTTCGTGTACGGTCTCGGTCGTGGGTTTGTACTGGATCAACTCCATAAGCCTGTTGCGATAGACCACGTCGCCCGGAGTTGTCGCGATATTCTCGCCAAGCTTGAACGCGGATTCATCCGCCAGTCTGACAACCATTTCACCATTATTGGCTTCAAGGTCCGCAACTAGATTCTCTAGCCCTTTGATCAGCGATTGCCCTTCCGTCTCGACCGCCTTTTCCAGCGCGTCGGGATTGGAGGCCAGGAAATTCGTCGGAGACATCAAGTCAATGATCTGTTGCGAAAAGAAATGCAGCCTCTGCTTGTCCTTGCCGTCCAGATCGTCGACCGAAGCAACCGCCTGCGCGATTGCATCGGCGTTTGTCTGATACTGTTGGCGAATAAACCGGAAATAGGGGTTGGTGTCCCAAAGAGGGTTTGAGAACCTTTTATCCTTGGGTCCGGGTTCGCTGTCCTCGACCCCGCTGGCGGCCAGCGCCTGCTGAGCCTCAGCAAAGTTCATAACGGATTGTCCCCAGAAGGCGACCTGATGTTCCAGAAGCTTGGCGGGATTCTGCCACGCTTCGGCGAAATACGAAGTTGCTGCTCTTGCGAAAAGATCTTGATTCGGACCGTCCAAAGCGGGAGTGTGCGCCTCTTTGCCAGCCATCACATCGATCAGCCTTTTCGACAATTCTTCGACTTTCGTCATATTTTCTCTAATCCGTTCAAGGTGTTCCTCGGACAGCTCTGGCGCGTTATCTTCACTTGTTGTCATTTTAACAATTCCACCCTAACCTCGCTGCTATGCAGAATAACGTCGTGGGCGTCGGGGGGCAAAGCGACGAATGGTCCGAATTATCAGGCTGACACTCAGGAGGCCCATTTCATGCGCTACATGATGACCTACGATCTGATGGAAACGCTGCGCAACACCAATCAGTGGATGGGTGCTACGGCAAGTGCCATGGCTTCTTATCCGCTGTTTTCGATGGTGCCCAACCCTGCGTTCAGCATGATGGCCGCCTGGGGCGAGGTGACTGAGCGGACGTTCCAGCGCATGGTTGTAAAACCCGACTGGGGAATCCGTACATTCACTTGCGAAGACGGCAAGGATCATCTGGTCGATATTGTCCCGGTGATCGAACGCCCTTTTGGTGATTTGATACATATACGTGTCAATGGCCGCGCCGAACAGCCCCGCAAGGTGCTGTTGGTCGCCCCGATGTCTGGACATTACGCCACTTTGCTTCGGTCCACTGTAAAAAGCCTCTTGGTGAATTGCGAAGTTTATATCACTGACTGGCATAATGCGCGCGATATCCCCGTGTCCGAAGGTAAGTTTGATGTAGAGGATTATACACTTTACCTTGTCGATTTCATGAAAGAATTGGGACCGGACACCCACGTTGTAGCCGTCTGCCAACCGGCGCCGCTGACGCTGGCCGCCACAGCCTATCTGGCCGAGGTCGAACCCAAAGCCCAACCCAGCACGCTGACATTGATCGGCGGACCTGTTGACCCGGATGCCACACCTACCGACGTGACCGATTTTGGACGTCGCGTGACAATGGGGCAGCTGGAAGAAACCATGATTCAGCGCGTCGGCTTCAAGTATAAGGGCGTCGGGCGCATGGTGTATCCCGGCCTGCTGCAGTTGGCCTCGTTCATGTCGATGAATTCTGACCGGCATTCTCAGGCGTTTTCCGAGCAGATCCAGAGGGTTATGCGGGACGAGGCTTCGGATCACGATGCCCATAACAGATTCTACGATGAATACCTCGCCGTTATGGACATGACCGCCGAGTTCTACCTTTCGACCGTCGAACGCGTCTTCAAAAACCGCGAAATCGCGCGCAACGAGTTTGTTGTTGCAGGGCACAAGGTGGATATCGGCAAAATTACAAACGTTGCTGTCAAAACAGTCGAAGGTGCGAATGACGACATCTCGGCCCCTGGCCAGTGCATTGCTGCGCTCGAGCTGTGTACAGGGCTGCCGGATTCGAAAAAAGCCAGCCATGTCGAACCTGGCGCAGGTCACTATGGCATCTTCGCCGGCCGCAGCTGGCGCGACAATATCCGCCCATTGGTGATCGAATTTATGAACGCCAACGCCCGCAAACCCTCTCGCAAAGCGGCCAACCGCAACAAAGTGGCCTAACGCCGATGGGAAAGAAAGTCGCCAAACAGACGGCTTTCGCCTGCAACTGTGGAAAACTCTTTGGCAGCATTACAGCCAGAGGCGTTCAGTACGGAACGCATGTAGTCTGCTTTTGCCGTGATTGCCGGGCCGCGCAGATATATTTCGGGCAACCGGACCCTGCGCCGGAACCGGTGGACATTTTCCAAATGGCCCCTGAAGAAATAAGGATCGACGGCGGCATCGAACACCTGGCCGCGATGCGCCTTGGCCCCAAGGGGATGCTGCGCTGGTATGCCAGCTGCTGCAATGCGCCGCTGGCGACGACATCAAATACTCCAAAATTTCCGTTTGCGGGCTTTGATGTGAAACGAGTTTCCGACCCGGACTGTTTAGGGCCGGTTACGACCCAAGGGTTCATTCCCCAGGCCGATGGAAAACACAAACACAAGCGACTGGGTTACGCTGTCGCCGGGATTGTTACGCGGGTACTAAAATCCCGGCTTTCTGGCAGTTGGAGGGACACCCCGTTCTTTGATCAGAATACGGGCCAGACGATCTCAACCCCGGTCATTCTCAGCAAAGAACAGCGTAAAGCGCTCTACGCGTAATCCAGCGCAGGCTTCACGCTGAGCCAGGTCTTCAGCGCCTCGGTGGCATTTTCAGGCGATTCCAACGTAGGCAAATGTCCTGCATCCTTGATGACGTGCAGTTCTGCATTTGGGATCAGGTCCGCCATGAACGCATGCCTTCGCACCGGAACAACCGTGTCATGCGCCCCACATAGCACCAAAGTCGGGGCCGTGATACGGCGCAGGTTGCCCTGCTGGTCCGGACGACGCTGCAGCGCGCGAATCTGACGCTCGAACACCTGCGGGCCCAAATCTAACGCCATCGAGATGACATCAGCAAGAATGGGAATACGTCGAGGCCCCGGGGCCAGCGAATCCGATCCAATCAGCCGACGCATCACTTCCTCTAACCGACCCATCTTGGCGGCGACCAACAGCTCCTCCCGCGCGGCTGCGGTCTGAGGCGATTCCGAATGCGCATCCGAAGCCATCAGACACAAGCGCGACACCCTCTCGGGTGCATATCGGACAATTTCCAAAGCGACTACGGCGCCCAGGCTTAGGCCCGCCAATGCAAAGCGTTGTGGCAACTGAACCAATAGGCCCCGCGCGATCTCTTCAATCCGTTCAGCAGTCGAAACCGAAGCGACCGTCACGGCGCGATCACGTGACAGGGCGCGCATCTGATGCTCAAATACCCGCGCATCACACATCAAACCGGGCAAAAGAACCAACGGCTCGATCAAACAACGCCTCCTTTGGAAAAGTCACTCAAATCGTCGTCATTAGTTTCAGGATGAGAGGTTTTGTATGGTTCGGCAAGTTAAAGTTCAGGGGTAGCGGATACCGCGAAAAGCGGGGAAGTCCGCATATCGTCTTTGCCGCTCAAGGTCACCCTCGCCAGGCGCGCCTCCTGGGCGCAGAAGGCAGCCCCGCGGCGCGATATAGCTGTCGATGCGCTTATGAGGCACAGGCCTCCAGACCAGATTGAAAGCACAGAGTTTTGGAAAGAACCAGATTTCGGAATAATCCAGATGGTCGTGCATCCACCACGCCAAATCCCGCCAATCCCGCCCCGCCTCATATTGATCCGCAAACCATGGGATCACGACCGATGCACCGGCAATCCGATCATCACCCACCGCGCGATCCCAGATGTGACATTCCAGCGGGTTATCATTTCGCGCGCAATTCAGCCGGTTTTCATTGCCGAAACGGTTCAATGATGCCGAGCGATAGCCGGATCGTACGGCAATCCGGCCAAAGGTCTCCTCAAGCGGGTCCAGCAGGGTTTCACAAAGCGCCTTCCCGGTTTCGATGGCAAGGTTGGGATCGTCTGGAAAATTCTGCTTTTCGTGAAAATTGCTTATTTCCGAATACAGAAAATCGCGCATGAAAAAATGACGGGACAGACGCACACGACCGAGGGTTTCAAGGCTCCACATACTGCCTGGTCTGCGCATTATTTCTTCCTCACTCGATCCCCAAGGTTTTCAACCATCTCAGGATACCAGCCACCACTTCGTCGGTCTGCCCCGGAGACATCAACCGCCCGGCGATCACATGGGAATTAGGATCGTCCCCGGGCCCCATTGTTACCAGCTCAACCGACGCAGGGGCTCCCCATGCCTTGGCAATCTCGTGGGTCAGGTCGGCACGCACGACCTGATCTTCATTCGAGAACCAGAACAACGCGGGAACCTTTGCGTCTGAAAAATCCAGCGCATAGACCACATCCACCAGCACTGTCATCGGCACCACAGCCTGCCAAGGGTAGACCGCCGACCAGAATTTGTTCATTTCCGGGTTCACCCCTGCGACGCCCCGGGTTTCACCCATCATCAGGGGCAACCAGATGCGCGCCCAAGGCAATCCGGGTATCCATGCGCCGGCCGCTTTAACGCCGAAATTCGGAGAAACAAATACGATCCCCGCAACGTTTTGGCTCAGCTCTTCATTCAGTGCGGCCGCAGCTGCCAACGTGCCGCCGGTTGATGTCGAAATCACCACGACCTGATCCCCAACCGCCCGTGCGGCAGCCAGCCCTTCGGCAAGATCCTGCATCCAACCCGCGGCCGTCGCCTCACCCATTGCTTCCCCCCCGCGACCATGACCCTGCAACCGCGTGTAGACCAGATTGGCGCCCAACGTTTCGGCGAGCAGATCGGGAACCGGTCGGATCTCTTCGGATGATGCAGAAAACCCGTGCAGATACAGAATCGAAACAGGTGTTCGCTGCTCTTTATAGCCCTCTTGCCAAATAACTCGCTTTTCGACCCCCGGAATGATGTCGGCGAATGCAGATTCCACACTTTCGAAATAGACCTGCACCCCTTCGCCGAATTTGCGCGCGTCAAATGTTGGGGCCAGATCAACCTTCTCACGCGGGCCAAGCCAATAAATCAGGCCAAACGCAACGATCAATGTCAGAAAAACGCGACCCAATATCCGCATTATTGGGCTGCCATCACATCGAGAACAGCTTGTTCAATCAACCCCAGGCATGGGCCATCCGAAAAGCGATGATCGGCGTGCTTGATCAATGACAGCCGCATATCGGGCCCGAACGCATGTTCAATCAGGCGCACTGCTGTTCCGGTTGAAACCGCTGTGTCCTCGGTACCTTGCAAAAACCGCACGGGAAAAGGCATATGCAGAGGCTTGCGCAGGACCAAATGTTGGCGACCATCTTCGATCATCCGTTTGGTCACGATGTATGGCTCCATATAGTCCGAAGGCAGCTCGACATGGCCAACAGTTTCCAGTGCCTGTTTCTGGTTTTCCGAGAATGAAGCCCAATACCCGTCCTCGGTAAAATCCGGCGCAGCAGCGATGGTCACCATTCCCTGAATCCGATCTGGCAGCGCTTTGGCCAACAGCAGCGCCTGCCACCCCCCCATGGACGAGCCAACAACAATCAGCGGCCCATCCGTCAATTCCGTGATCGCGGCCAGCGTATCCTCATGCCAGTCACCAATGCATCCTTCTTCGAACGTGCCCCCGCTTTCACCGTGACCTGAATAGTCGAACCGCAGAAATGAATGGCCTCGCCCCTGCGCCCAGGCCTCCAAATGCACCGCCTTGGTGCCCTCCATATCGGATTTGAGCCCGCCCAGAAACACGATGGTCGGCCCGGTGCCCTCGCTTTTGTGATAGGCCAGCCGCCGTCCCTGCGCCGTTTCCAGAAAATTCGTCGCTGCCATGACACCCTCTTTTCTTTTTCCGATATCATGCACGCCCCACCCCCAAGTGCAATTCCCAGATCCCCCTTCATCTGGCCAAAAACACCTCGGGGAGCGCGAGGGGCCAGCCCCTCGCGCCGGCCCTTGACAGGTCCACCCCCACCTGACAAATGAAGCGAACACAACATAACCCGCAACCGGGCGTTCAGTGGGCGCCAAACCGACGAGGAGAGCCAGCCATGGCCTTGGACGCACAGTCAATCTCTCTCACTTTTCCTGACGGCAATGCACGATCCTATGACGTGGGTATAACCCCTGCGCAGGTGGCCGCCGACATCTCGACCTCACTGGCCAAAAAGGCCATCTCAGCCACGGTGAATGGCCAGCATTGGGATCTGCAATGGCCCATTGAATCTGATTCCGAAATCGCCCTGCACACCATGAAAGATGAAGATCAGGCAAACGAGCTGATCCGCCACGACCTCGCCCATATCATGGCCCGCGCTGTGCAGGAAATCTGGCCCGATACCAAAGTCACCATCGGCCCCGTCATCGAAAACGGCTGGTACTACGATTTCGACCGGGCCGAGCCATTTACGCCCGAAGACCTCGGCGCGATTGAGAAAAAGATGAAGGAAATCATCAACAAGCGCGACACCGTGACCACCGAGGTCTGGGACCGTCAGCGCGCGATTGATTTCTACACCGAAAACAACGAGCCCTATAAGGTCGAATTGATCGACGCCATCCCGGGCGACGAGCCGTTGCGCATGTACTGGCATGGCGACTGGCAGGACCTGTGCCGTGGCCCGCACCTTCAGCATACCGGCCAGGTTCCGGGCGATGCGTTCAAGCTGATGTCCATCGCCGGGGCCTATTGGCGCGGTGACAGCGACCGCGCGATGCTGCAACGCATCTATGGCGTGGCTTTTACCGGCAAGGAAAAGCTCAAGGCGCACCTGCACATGCTGGAAGAGGCTGCCAAGCGTGACCACCGCAAGCTGGGCCGCGAAATGAACCTGTTCCACATGCAGGAAGAAGCTCCCGGCCAGATCTTCTGGCATCCGAATGGCTGGAAGATCTATACCACCCTGCAGGACTATATGCGCCGCATGCAGGAGCGTGACGGCTATGTCGAAGTCAACACACCGCAGGTTGTTGACCGCAAATTGTGGGAAGCCTCGGGCCACTGGGACAAGTATCAGGAAAACATGTTCATCGTCGAAGTCGACGAGGAACATGCCCGTGAAAAGGCCGTGAACGCCCTTAAGCCGATGAATTGTCCCTGCCACGTGCAGGTGTTCAATCAGGGTCTGAAATCCTATCGCGATCTGCCTCTGCGCATGGCCGAGTTCGGGTCTTGCGCGCGGTACGAACCCTCTGGCGCGCTGCATGGTATCATGCGGGTGCGCGGCTTTACCCAGGACGATGGGCATATTTTCTGCGCCGAAGATCAGATCGAATCTGAAACTGCAAAATTCATCGCGTTTCTGTCGAAGGTCTATGCCGATCTCGGTTTCCATGATTGGACCATCAAGCTCTCGACGCGCCCGGAAAAACGCATCGGGTCGGATGAAAGCTGGGATCTGGTCGAAAAAGCCCTAGGTGACGCCTGCAAGGCCGCAGGATACGACTATGAGCTTCTCGAAGGCGAAGGCGCCTTCTACGGACCCAAGCTTGAATTCACCCTGACCGACGCGATCGGCCGTACCTGGCAATGCGGCACCCTTCAGGTGGACCCCAACCTGCCCGAGCGGCTGGACGCCAATTTCATTGGCGCGGACGGATCGAAGCACCGCCCCTTCATGCTGCATCGTGCAACGCTGGGTTCGTTCGAACGGTTCATCGGCATCCTGATCGAAGAACACGCGGGCAAATTGCCCTTCTGGCTGGCCCCGCGTCAGGTCGTGGTCGCTTCGATCACCTCCGAGGCTGACGGTTACGTGCAGGAAGTGGTTGAGACACTCAAGGCCGCAGGTGTCCGAGCCGAGGCGGATATCCGCAACGAAAAGATCAACTATAAGGTCCGTGAACACTCGGTCGGCAAAGTTCCGGTCATTCTGGCCGTCGGTCACCGTGAAGTTGAGGACCGCACGGTCAGTGTCCGTCGTCTTGGTGAGAAACAGACACAAGTGCAGCCGCTTGAGGCTGTAACAAATGAACTGTCGCGGGCCGCTACGCCGCCCGACCTGCTGTAACAATCAGCGGCAAATTGCACAAAATCCGGCCCTCTCTGAGGGGCCGGATTGAAACATTTGCGTTTTATCTCTTCTAAAACAAACTATTAGTTTGCAAGATGTCATGACAGTCATTGACGGGCTCGTGAGACACAGGCTCGTGAATTCAACTGTGACCTGCAACCCATTACCTTTGTCATTGTCGAACACAGACATACGCAGTCATCAAAAGGATAACCGAGATGTCGAACACCGCTAAATCCCTTGTCATCGCAAGCGCCGTAGCCGCAGCCGTTTCAGGCATGGCCACAACCGCATCCGCACAAGCCAAAGAAAAGTGCTATGGCGTTTCTCTGGCCGGTCAGAACGATTGTGCCGCCGGTCCTGGCACCACGTGCGCGGGCACCTCGACTGTTGATTATCAGGGCAATGCCTGGACGCTGGTAGATGCCGGCACCTGCGCCGATATCGACCTGCCTCAGTCAGCTGACGGCGCTGCCCGCAAGGGATCGCTCGAGCCGCTGGAGCGCGACCTGCCGGCATAAGCCTGAGTTTTTGCCAAATCTGAGGGGCGGGCAAGTATCGCCCGCCTCTTTTTTCAAGACCGCGAGGTTACCAGATGCTGGACAGCACAATCCGATCGAACAGGCTGCCTGCGGCACCAGGCGTCGGCTATAAGCCTCAGCATTTCCAGCAGATTCTGGATCATCCGCAACCGGTCGCATGGCTGGAAATCCACGCCGAGAATTACATGGGCGATGGTGGCCGCCCGCTGGCACAGCTGCGGCACTTGTCGGAACACTTCCCGATTTCCGTCCACGGCGTTGGCCTGTCCATCGGCGGTGAAGGCCCGCTGGATACCGACCACCTGGCCCGTTTGAAACACCTCGTCGGCTGGCTCAACCCCGCCAGCTTTTCCGAACATCTGGCCTGGTCGACACATGACAGCCACTTCCTGAATGATCTGTTGCCCCTGCCCTATACCGACGCAACCCTTGCACGGATTTGCGATCATATCGACCAAGTTCAGAATGTCGTTGGGCGACAGATGCTGCTTGAAAACCCGTCAAGCTATCTAGCATTTGATGAAAGCACGTGGTCCGAACCCGACTTCCTGCGCGAAATTTCGGGCCGCACCGGATGCGGGCTCTTGCTGGATGTGAATAACGTTTTCGTATCGGCGACAAATCTCGACTTCTCACCGCAGAGCTATATCGACGCCTATCCGCTGGACAAGGTTGGTGAGATCCACCTTGGCGGGCATGATGAGGATGAAGACGACCGCGGGCTTCCCTTGCTGATCGATAGCCACGGACGAGAAGTGGTTGATCCGGTTTGGGCGCTTCTGAACTATGTGCTTGAACAATCGGGACCAAAACCTGTTCTTGTGGAATGGGATACCGACGTCCCTGATTGGCCTGTCTTGCGCGCAGAAGCCGATCGCGCCCAAGCGGCACTGGACCGCATTCCAGCATGAGCGTGTCGCAAGAAGAGTTTCACCTGGCTTTGCTGGATCCAGCCATGTCGGTGCCTGATGGCCTTGTAGACGCGTCGGATCAGCCGGCGGGACGGCGTTTCAGTGTCTATCGCAACAATGTTGCCGTTTCGCTGACCGAAGCCATGCATCAGGCTTTCCCGGTTATCGCCAAGTTGCTGGGTTCGCAAAACATGGACGGGTTGGCCGGGCTTTTTCTGCGCAGCCACCCACCAACCTCGCCGTTGATGATGTTCTATGGCGAAGCGTTTCCGGATTTCCTGGCCGGGATGGATCAGCTGTCGCATATCGGGTACCTGCCCGATGTGGCGCGACTGGAGCTGGCCCTTCGCCGATCTTACCACGCGGCGGACAGCGTGCCAGCGTCGGACGACGCGTTAGCCGTGCCACCCGAAGATCTGTTCCGGGCCCGATTGGAATTCGCACCTTCGATGCAGATCTTGCGCTCGGACTGGCCCATCTTTTCGATATGGCGGTTCAATACCGAAGACGGCGCACCGAAACCCCAAGCTGGTGCTGAAGATACCCTGATCACGCGCCGCGAATATGATCCTGTTCCTCAGGCCCTGCCGCAAGGCGGGGCGGGTTGGATCGCCGCGATGCAGGCCGGAAACACAATCGGACAGGCATTTGAAAACACTACCGAAACCACCCCGGATTTTGATCTTGGGGCCACTCTGGCGCTGCTGTTACAGGGCGGCGCTATCACTTCTGTGACTATTGAAAGGCTGGCAACATGACTGCCCTGATCTCTCTTCATAACAACGTCCTGGGACGGATCGACAGCTCGGCCAACTGGCTGACACCAACCCTGGCGCGTCTTGTCTTTGTTGCCGTGTTGCTTGTCTACTACTGGAACTCAGCCACCCTGAAAATCGACGGGTCGATTTTCTCTCCGTCAGCGGGGGCGTTTGGGCAGATTTTCCCCAAAGCGGCAGAGGCCGTACTTTATGACGTAACCCAGATGACTTTTTTCCAACGCGTCGTAATCTTTCTGGGAACAGTCGCCGAATTTGTCCTGCCAGCCTTGTTGCTGGTCGGCCTGCTGACCCGGGTGGCAGCCCTTGGGATGATTGGGTTTGTTTGGGTCCAGACCATTGTCGACGTGACCGGTCATGGCGTCAAATTGGGAGGCCTGTTCGACAACGCACTTACTTTGATGGATCAGCGCGTGATGTGGACTTTCCTGTTTCTGGTCATCGCGATAAACGGCGCAGGCCCGATCTCGATCGATCGCATCCTGCGCCTGAAGTAACTCAGAAATGTGCCTTGGGCTCGTCCGGTTTACCCGCGGCCAGCCCAAGGAGACCCGCCACGGCGGCAAAGGCGACCGGGAACATGGTGAACACATTGAACCCGAACGCATAATACATCCCAGCCGCAGAAATCAGCAGCAACACGCCACCAATCAGAGCGCGGGCATGTGCCATCGCCCCGCCCGCAATAGCCAATAAAGGCGCAAGGATCGCCGCGGTTCGGATCAACTGCGCATTGTCCACCTGCTCGGCGATCCCGTCGATTTCGCCAAACCTGTCGATCAACTCGACATATCCATAGCCAACAAACCCGACCAACATGCCGATCAGACCGGCAACTACCCCTAAAATCATCGCTGCGTTACGCATTTAGACCCCTCTAGCTTGCGACCAACCACATAAGTACCCACTCAGCCAACGCCAAGGGCTGCCTGCGTTTCAGCCGTCCAGCCCAGATAAAGTGCACCGTCTTTCTCAACAAGCGGTCGCTTCATTAAGGTTGGGTGTTCCTGCAAGAGTTCCAGCGGCTCTTTTTTGCGCTGCTCTGCATCCAACCCGCGCCACGTTGTCGACCTGGTATTGAGCAAAGCCTCGCCGAAACGTTTTAGGGCCTGCGCCAGTACCGCATCCGGCACACCTTGCGCGCGAACATCGATAAAATCCGAACCCTCAAGCGATTTCAAAGCCTTACGGCAAGTATCGCAAGTCTTCAATCCATATACGCGCATTTTCGGGCTGCTCCTGTTTCGATCTTGATAATGGGCAAATTCGCCAGTGTATTCCGGTATTTCTTGATTTTTTACTTCACCGTGCAATGTTGAAAAAGACGAAACACGTAATTCGGGCCGTGTCGTGTGGACGAGACGGTGATGTGTTGCGGTTACGTCAATCGCTACCCCCACCAATTTTGTGGGACAACGTGCAAGTAGAAGGAGACACGGGAAATGCCAACTGGCACCGTGAAATGGTTCAATACCACCAAAGGCTATGGGTTTATTGCCCCTGATGAAGGCGGCAAGGACGTATTTGTTCACATCTCGGCCGTTGAAAGATCTGGTCTTACCGGACTCGCTGACAATCAGAAGGTCGCTTACGAACTGGAAGACGGACGTGACGGCCGACAAATGGCTTCAGATTTGAAGCCACTGTAAAATCCCGTTACTGCGGGTACGAAAATCAGGACAACGGCCAATTTCAGGCCGTTGGCCATCGAAAGTGATGTGCCTATTCTGGCGCCCTGCTGCTTTCGGGGCGCGTGGTTCAATTTTGCCACATGGCACGATACAGGACGTACTGGTCGCATAGGTGACCTCCATCGTCCAGTTGCCGGATTATCTAGTCCACACTTCCATCAGTTGTTCAGGATTGCACATCCTGGCTCTTGCCCGCTCAGAGGTGAACTGGAGCGCAAGTTTTTGGTGCATGTAGCCGTGGGTTCGCAAATCACCATCGACGATGGGGGGCCTCGGCCTGTGCCACGCAAGGCAGGAACAGGGTCAGACAACCGGTTTTGATCAAAACTGAAAGTGTCATGAAACGATCGCAACCATTTCATGACGCCCCGTATAGACAGACGGCAAGCGCACTCAGCTTTCCTTGATGATCGCCTCGAACTCACGCCATTCCCGCCCGGTCATGCCCGAGTTTTCCTGCATGACCGTCTCTCCGGCCAACATCCGACGCAGGCTGTCGACCATCTGCGCGGAAAGATTGACCGCACCCAGGCGGTAATCTTCAAACGCCTTATAGGCGGCCGGCACCCAATCAGCGACGATCTTGCACATGGCATCGGCGTAAACACGAATTTCGTATTGGGCATGAGGATCCGCGCGCAGACGCAGGAAGTGGAACAGGTTGTGCAGGTCAACCTTCCAGTACCATTGCGTGTAGATATTCGCCGGAAGGTTCATCCGCGCCAGTTCACGCGCAAGCCCTTGCTGCCCGTCCTGACCCATCATCGCCTCGTAATTGTCATAACAACGCGCGCTATCAGCTTTCAATATCTCAAGGACGCGCGCGGCTTCTTCGCCCTGCAACGTATCGCCGCGACCCTGATTGTTGATCTCGGACTGCGCGGACACGTGCTCGGGTGCCGGGATATAGAATTCACGGTCCAAAATCGAATAGCGCGCCGAATATTCATTCACATTCGCTGTCCGGTGCCGAATCCACTGTCGCGCGACAAAAACCGGTAACTTGACGTGCAACTTTATCTCGCACATCTCAAACGGGGTCGAGTGCCAGTGCCGCATCAGATAGCGGATCAACCCTTCGTCATTTTGCACTGATTTGGTGCCCTTGCCATAGGACACGCGTGCGGCCTGACAAATCGCAGCGTCATCACCCATATAGTCGATCACGCGCACAAAACCGTGGTCCAGAACCTGATGCGCCGTGTACAGATGTTCCTCCATCCCCGCAGCTACAACACGGCGTGTTGGATGCGATTGCGCCCGTTGCGCTTCGATCTCGCCCAGTTGGTCAGAGGACAGCGGCATGAAATTTCCTTTCCAGCAATGAGTCGCCTGCCACTATATATCGCCAATCAAAAGACAGGAACCGCGATATGTGCGCCCACATTTGCATTTTCAGAATTGTGTCCGTGCGGCCTCTCGACACGTGATGTACGCGCGCTAAGGTGCAGGGCATCACCTGAACAGAAAGGAACCCGCAATGGGGCTCACTTACCTCCACACCATGGTTCGCGTGAAGGACCTGGACAAATCCATGGCGTTTTACAAGTTGCTGGGTCTTAAGGAAACGCGCCGCTATGACAGCGAACAGGGGCGGTTTTCTCTGATCTTCATGGCTCCCGCTGGGCAAGAGGATCGACCAATCGAGTTGACCTATAACTGGGATGGGGATGACGATCTGCCCAACGACAGCCGCCATTTCGGCCATCTCGCCTATGGAGTCGACAATATTTATGAAACCTGTCAGCACCTGCAGGACAATGGAGTCGTGATCAACCGGCCACCACGCGACGGCCGAATGGCGTTTGTCAGGTCACCCGACAATATCTCGGTAGAGTTGCTACAAAACGGTGATGCGCTGGAACCGGCCGAACCCTGGGCCAGCATGGAAAGCACCGGGCACTGGTGATCCGCTGGTTGATCACACTGGGCCTAGCCTTTTTAGCCAGCCCCCTGCGGGCCGAGCCCTGTCGCCTTGCGCTTGCGCTGGCAATGGACATTTCAACATCGGTAAGCGCAGAAGAGGACGCGCTGCAAAGGCAGGGCCTTGCCGCAGCGTTGGTTGCCCCCGAGGTGACCGAGGCCTTCTTTTCCTCGTCGATGCCGGTCGCGCTGGCTGTTTATGAATGGAGCGGCCGGGACGTTCAGCACATCATACTGGGCTGGACGATGATCAACACGCAGACCGATTTGCTGGTGGCAGCGACCACGATACAGCAATCGGTCCGATCAGACAGCGACTCGGCCACGGCGATGGGGTATGCGCTAGCCTTTGGGGCGACGCTGATGCAGCAGGCCCCGACATGTCTTTTTCAAACCATTGATCTGTCAGGTGACGGTTCGAACAACGATGGATATGGCCCGGATTCCGCCTATCGGCATTTTCCCTTTGAGAATACGATTGTGAATGGCCTGGTCATTAATGCCGCCGACTTCGAAGGCGAGCTGTACCTGATTCCCTTCTTTGAAAACAATGTCCTGTACGGCCCCGGCGCGTTTCTGGAAATCGCCGACGGGTTCCAGGATTTCGAACGCGCCATGCGGCGCAAACTTGAACGCGAACTAAAAGGTATGCAGATCGGCGCATTGTCGGGCCCCGGCCAGCGATGATACGTGCGCTTGCAACGATAGTCAGCATATTGGCCACCTCTGCGGCATCAGAATGCCGCCATGCTTTGGCTTTGGGCCTGGATGTGTCGGGATCAGTCGACAGCTCGGAATACCGGTTGCAGCTTGGCGGCTTGGCAGGTGCTTTGCGCAGGCCCGAGATTAAGCAACTCTTTCTTTCAGACACAGCAAACCCGGTACACATCGCGATTTATGAGTGGAGCGAACCCGGCCACCAACGCCTGTTACTGGGCTGGACCGCAGTACAATCGGACCTCGATCTGGGGCGCATAGCCACCCTGCTCGACCATGTGAAACGCAGCGGCGCTCCGCAAGGAACCGCCGTCGGGTCCGCCATGCTGTTCGGTGCCGAGCTTTTGGGCCAGAAACCCGATTGCTGGAAGCGGACATTGGATCTGTCGGGGGACGGAAAGCACAATATCGGCCTGCATCCAAGAAATGCGAAACAGACGCTCTCTGACGACGGTATCACGATCAATGGACTGGTCATCGGTGCCGACGACCCTGACATCGGTAGCACCCGCTATGTTCAGGTCGGAGAGCTGCTGGCCTATTTCAAAGCATGGGTCATCCTTGGCCCCGGCGCCTTTGTTGAGGTTGCCCTGGGCTTTGACGATTACGAAGAAGCAATGACCCGTAAACTGATCCGCGAACTTGAAGGCCTGACCCTATCGGATGCGGGACTGAGGCCGACCAAACATCAGTAGATATAGCGGATCTGATCCGTCCAATACCGTTCTACCCGCCGCAATGCTCCGGTAATGTCTTCGATCCCTTCCTGTCCAAGCACGCCGCGCGATTGTAGGCCTTCGGCATGTCTCGAAAACAGCTCGGAGACGATATCGCGGATTTCCCGGCCCTGTGGCGTCAACCGGACACGCACCGAACGGCGGTCTATTTCGCAACGCTGGTGGTGCATATACCCCATCTCGACCAATTTTTTGAGGTTGTAGCTGACATTGCTGCCTTGATAGTAGCCGCGGCTTTTCAATTCACCAGCGGTAACCTCATGATCCCCGATATTGAACAAAAGCAACCCTTGAACCGCGTTGATCTCAAGAACACCGACCCGTTCAAACTCATCTTTGATAACGTCCAACAACAAACGATGAAGGCGCTCAACCAGAGCAAGTGCCTCAAGATAGCTGGTCATGAAGCCTTTGACCCCCGGCGCGGAGACCTGCATTTCCAAACTCATACGATCCTCCGATTCATTCGCGCAGTTTCAGGCAGAATGAAGCGAAAAGCCGAAAAATCAGTTAAGCCGGATAATCTCTATTTTTGAAAGGTTTGTGCGATTTCGGAAACAAGGTCCGAGAATTGGGAGGGTGGCAGGACCTGACCGGTGACCCATTGATACAGGTCCTGATCATTCTCGTGCAACAGGGCGTCGTAAACATCCAGCCCTGTTGCATCCATGGAGTCCAGATTGCGGTCTGCATAGGCAGCCAGAATCAGATCCATCTCTTTGATGCCGCGTCGCATGGAACGCATTTTCATCCGTTTGATCCTGACATTGCGCGGTTCGGCCACTATTCCGCCTCCAGCATCATGCGCACACGTTTCTCCAGCCTTGCAGCCCGCTCGGCGCTGGCGCGCATCTCGCCTCGGATTGAACGAAGCTCGGATACGATTCTGGCCAGGTCAGGTGCGTTTTCTCCAGCCTCGACAGGGGCGTCCATCCCGTCGCCCTCGCCGGTGAGAAGCCACATGATCGAAACGTTGATCATGCCTGCCATCATCGACAGTCGGTTGGCCCGGGGCTCAGACAGATCATTTTCCCAGGCGGCAATCGTAGACTTCTTGACACCCAGCCTGCGAGCCAGATGTGCCTGCGTCATCCCCGCTGCCTCACGCGCCCCTGCCAGCCGGTCTCCGAATGTCGCCGCGTCGGGTCCGTACCAGTCATTTTCGTCGTTCATCGGGGTCTCCAAATCTCTTGTTTTATATCGCTTGATCGTCGTTCAGGCGCACCCTATGACAGTCAGGCTAAACATACAAACTGAGGCCGACCATGAGTTTCCTGTCTGCGACACTGTCACGCGTAAAACCATCTCCAACAATCGCGATGACAGCCAAGGCGGCCGAATTAAAGGCAGCCGGACGAGACGTAATTGGCCTAAGCGCCGGGGAGCCAGATTTCGACACGCCCCAGAACATCAAGGATGCTGCGGTGGCGGCCATCGCCGCTGGAAAGACCAAATACACCGCGCCCGATGGCATACCAGAGCTGAAGCAGGCGGTTTGCGCCAAGATGAAACGTGATCATGGACTGGACTATTCGCCTGCTCAGATCTCGGTCGGAACCGGTGGCAAGCAGACGTTGTATAACGCGCTGATGGCCACCATGAACACGGGCGATGAGGTGGTCATACCTGCGCCCTATTGGGTCAGCTATCCCGATATGGTTCTTCTGGCAGGGGGAACGCCTGTGACAGTTGAAACGACCTTGGAGAACAGTTTCAAACTAACCGCTGAACAGCTTGAGGCAGCTATTACCCCAAAGACCAAATGGTTCATCTTCAACTCTCCGTCCAATCCAACCGGTGCAGGGTATAGCCGGGCGGAATTGAGAGCTTTGACCGATGTCCTGATCAGGCACCCGCATGTTTGGGTAATGACAGATGATATGTACGAGCATCTGGCCTATGACGGGTTTGAATTCTGCACACCGGCCGAAGTCGAGCCCAGGCTTTATGACCGCACCCTGACCTGCAATGGTGTATCCAAAGCTTATGCGATGACTGGCTGGCGGATTGGCTATGCAGCAGGGCCTACCGAATTGATTGCGGCAATGCGCAAGGTTCAGTCGCAATCGACCTCGAACCCCTGCTCGATCAGCCAATGGGCGGCGGTAGAGGCGCTGAACGGTACACAGTCCTTTCTGGCCCCGAACAATGAAACGTTCAAACGCCGCCGTGATCTGGTCATCAGCATGCTGAACCAGATCGAAGGAGTGACCTGCCCAACTCCGGAAGGTGCGTTTTACGTCTACCCTTCCATTTCCGGGTTGATCGGAAAGACCACGCCTGCTGGCACTTTGATCGACACAGACGAAGCCTTCGCAACCGCGCTTTTGGAAGAGGCTGACGTTGCAGTCGTCTTCGGCGCTGCGTTTGGGTTGTCCCCCAACTTCCGCGTCAGCTATGCTACGTCAGATGAAGCGCTGACCGAAGCCTGCACGCGCATTCAGAGGTTTTGTGCTTCGCTGACCTGATCGGAGACCTTATGACTGCCGAATTGCCTGAGTACTATTTCCGCATACGCGAAAACGGTGCCGCGGTTTTCCGGATCGACACGGAAAACCGCCAACGTCGGATTGAAATGAACCAGATCGCGGTCATCAACATCCGCAATGGAGAGGTGAAGCCGCAGGGTCAGCGCGCTCTGACTGAGGCGGATCAGGCCGAAATCGAGCGCTGGATGGCAGAACGTAAAGATCTTCTGGCGCAGCGCGATATCGACGATATTCACCGCGCGGTGGACTATCTGAACCTAACCACACAGTGGGCCCAGTCCAAAGCGACTGACCAACAGCTCGAGGACGTTACGGACCGGCTACTACTGGCGATGCATGATCTGCGCAGCGTATTGGTTCGGAAGAAAGCCGACCGGCTGAACAAAGGCTAATTTGCCTTCACGATGCCGGTTCAGCGATCATACGCACTGATCGTAACCAGAAGCGCGCCATCAACAGTACGGCGGCACAGGCAAGACCCAGCACAAGGCCCAACCAGACACCGACGCCCTCCATGCCGCGGATGAACCCAAAATAGTAGGACGCCGGAATTCCGACGACCCAATAGCTTAGCCCCGCCATGACCATTGGCACCTTGGCATCCTGCAATCCGCGCAAAAGGCCCAACGCGATCACCTGTGCACCGTCCACCAGCTGGAACAACGCAGCCATGGCCAGCAACCCGGTACCTATGGCCAGAATCTCGGGGCGTTTCGGATCCTGCGGTTCCACAAATACGGAAATCAGAGGCTCGGCGCAGGTCAGGAACAGGATGATTGTCAGGATAGACACCACAAGGGACATCCCTGTCACGGCGACGGCTCCTTTTTCCAGATGCGCGCGGTCCTTGCGGCCAAGCGCATTGCCCGCCCGGATCGTGGCGGCGTTGGACAGGCCCAGATGGACCATGAATGTCGCCGAGGCGAGGTTCAGAGCGATCCCATGCGCCGCCAGCGGCACCTGACCGATCCAGCCCATCATAAAGGCCGACATCGCGAATAGAGACACTTCGGCCAGCAGGGTCAACCCGATGGGTATGCCTAGCTTCAGAACGCTAAGCAGCATCTCCCAGTCGGGCCGCCAAAACCTTTGGAACAGGCTATGCTCGGGCAGAACTTTTACAGCATAGATGATAACCGCAATTAACGACACGGTCTGCGTCACGACCGAAGCGATAGCGGCGCCCATCACGCCCAGTTCAGGCGCACCCCAGTTGCCAAAGATCAAAGCATAGTTGGTCAGACCGTTCACCACCGCAGCTGCAACAGTGATCCACAAAACAACCTGGGTTCGCTCCAACGCCGCAAGGTAGGACTTCAAGACCATTACCACCAGAGCGGGGAACAGACCCCAGCCTGCAACCCGCAGGTATTCCGATGCAGTTTCCGCCACCTGTGGATCCTGATCTGTGGCGATCAAGATCGGGTATGACCACCACAGCAATGGCATTACCACTGCTGCATATAGCAACGACAACCAGAGCCCCATGCGGGTCGAACGGCGAATGCTGGTTTCATCGTCTTCGGCAGCGGCTGTTGCCACCATTGGCATAACGGCCAGACCGAACCCGCCCCCGAACAGGAACAGGACAAAGTAAAAGCTGCTGGCCAACGTGACCGCCGCCAAAGCTTCGACCCCGTACCAGCCAAGCATGATCGTGTCCGTCAGACCGATTGCGAACTGCGCCAGATGCCCGCCAACCAATGGCAGGCCCAGGACGGCAATGGCACGGAAATGGCCTTGATATGTCATCACCTTATTCATTCCACCAGCCATAGGCCCGGCGAAAGGCCGGGACAAGACCGGAACAGAGAAATTTCAGAGTGAGACATGGAACCGGGACAGGTGCCCTGCCCCGAACCTTAGGCCTAGCAGCGGGCGTCAGGATGCAGCGCGTTGCCCAGAATATGCTCGGATCGGTGGATCACATGATGCGCCTGACCCACGATCAAAGGATCGGGCTCGCCAACAATGCCGTGATCCTTGTCCGGGTAATCAAGTGTCGACAGAAAGTGGCGCATACAGTTCAGACGAGCGCGTTTTTTGTCATTCGATTTCACGATAGTCCAGGGCGCATCAGCGGTGTCTGTATAAAAGAACATCGCCTCTTTAGCCTCGGTATAGTCATCCCATTTTCCAAGGCTTGCCTTGTCGATCGGAGATAGTTTCCATTGTTTCAACGGATCGGTCTCACGGCTTTGAAACCGCCGCTGTTGTTCGGGTTGCGTGACCGAAAACCAGTATTTGTAAAGCTGAATTCCCGACCTCACCAACATCCGTTCAAGCTCTGGCGTCTGGCGCATAAACTCTAGGTACTCGTTCGGAGAACAGAACCCCATCACCCTCTCGACCCCGGCGCGGTTGTACCAAGAGCGGTCGTAGAACACCATTTCACCAACGGTGGGAAGCTCGTGCACATAGCGCTGATAGTACCATTGACCCTTTTCTTCCCAGGTGGGTTTGTTAAGGGCGACCACGCGCGCCTGACGGGGGTTCAGGTGTTCCATAAACCGTTTGATTGTACCGCCCTTACCAGCCGCATCGCGCCCTTCAAACAGCAATACGAACC
The DNA here is from genome assembly GCF_059610745.1 of Ruegeria sp. CDSC042. NCBI lineage: Bacteria > Pseudomonadati > Pseudomonadota > Alphaproteobacteria > Rhodobacterales > Roseobacteraceae > Ruegeria > Ruegeria sp. CDSC042. The sequence continues at coordinate 97,688 of NZ_JBXWOF010000001.1, read as the reverse complement.
GTTGACCGGTTTCCTGCGCCCACAGCTGAACCTTAAGCAACTCAGCCTGCAGTTTGGCCTTCTCGGCCTCATAGACCCGCCGGGGCATCTTGCGATGATAGGGATATCTTCCGCTTTCGAATGCCTTGCGGATCTTTTCCGGGCTTGGCTCGGAAACAGCACCTGCAACAGGTGTTTCGTCATTCACGCGTGGTAGATTTTGCTCGGGTTGCGCAGCTGCATCCATTCATAATCTCCTTTTTTCACTGTTCGAAAAAACGGCTAGCAGAACCGAAGCTTTCGCGCTTTGATTGGGGTCAAACCAAATTCACTTATACGGCGAAAAGGCCAAGAAACATGGAAACCCGATTTCAGATCCTGAATGGCCAGAGGTTTCATATTCGCCGTTGGGGGTCATCCGACCTGCCACCCTTGCTGATGCTACACGGCTTTCCGGAATATGGTGGGGCATGGGCCGATCTGGCGCCACATCTGGCATCTCATTTCCATTGCATTGCCCCTGATCAACGCGGTTACGGCCAAAGCTGGGCACCAGAGGGTGTCGGCCAATATGCCACGTCCGAGCTGGTCTCGGATATGATCGCACTTGTCGAAGGTCTGGATACGCCAATCAGTGTTCTGGGCCATGACTGGGGCGCCGCGGTCGCCTATGGCCTGGCCATGTTCCGCCCAGATCTCGTCGGTCGTCTGATCATCGCAAACGGCGTTCACCCGGTGCCCTTCCAACGGGCTATGGCATCAGGCGGCGCACAATCCGCGGCCTCTCAATATATTAACGCGCTACGGGCCCCTGATGCCGCAACACACTTTGCCGCGAACAATTTTACCCGCTTGGAAAGTTTCTTTCGCCACGGGATGGGCTTGGACTGGCTGTCCGACGACCGGATGGAGGACTATCGCACTGAATGGGCCCGTCCCGGTCGTCTGAATGCCATGCTGAACTGGTATCGGGCCTCTCCGCTGGTTGTGGCGAAACCGGGCGAGCCCTGCACAGACCTGCCCCGGCTTCCGGTCGAGCGGCTGATGGTTCGTTGCCCACATCTTTTGCTATGGGGCTCCGATGACAAAGCGCTGCTGCCCGAGACGACAGACGGTCTGGAAGATTTTGCGCCCGACCTCACACGAGTCGATATTCCGGGCACAGATCACTGGTTACACCACCAGAAGCCCGAAGCATTGGCACAGGCAATCATTGAGTGGACAGACGGCTGAGGCCTATTTATGCCCCCAATCGGCAGGATCAGCCGAGTTATTGGGGGACAGCCCCAGAATGTCACCATCGGTGGAACATCCCAGCCCCAGAACGGTGCGGTTAGCATAGGCGAAATAGGCGCAGACCTGGTTGATCTCGAGGATTTCTCCATCATCCCACCCTGTGTTGCGCAGGGCGGCGATGTCACCTTCCACCAATTCTGCAGGGGCCTGCGTCAGCTTGCGCGCATACAGCATGGCCGCAACCTGAGCAGCCTCCAATGGTGCGCTTTCGGGTGTCCCAGCTTCGATCGCGGCACGGATTGCATTACCGCGCACTTCGTCGCCTAACAGCCTTTGCAACCCGTTAAAATGATGCTCGACACAGTACCCGCAGTGGTTCAGGGAGCTGACCCAGACACCCAGTGTTTCGAGAAACCACTTGGGAATCTGATTGGCCGAATGGTGCAGCACATTCTTGTACAACGCCATATGTCCTTCCATCGAATGCGGCCGCAAGGAATGCGCCATCATGATGTTGTCGACATTGTTGTCGGGGCCGGTGATGCGGTCGTAGAGTTTCTTCAACCGACCAGTGGCCGTATCGTAGGGGATGGTTTTTATCCAGCTCATTTTAAGATTCCTGCTGTCGCTGTGATTTGTTATCCGCAGCCTAAGAGGCCTTAGAACAGGTCGCGAAACGAAATCGTCGAACTTCTGCTCTGAGCCCTTAGCTAGTTGGGAGCATCGCACCGAATGGCTGGATTTTGGCCCCAAAAAGCAACGGCCTTTTACCTATTGCCCTCTTGGTACCCGATCACCTGCTTTGTAGAAGGAGGGTAACTCAATGCCTTTCGGAATACAGAATTCAACAAGAGATGATGAATTTTCACCGACCCAAATGATAGCGTCACTACCTTGGCGTATATAGCCCGTTTGTTCGCAATAGGCTTGCGCTGCGGCTATCACGGCGCGAACATCGCTTTCCGCATCGAAGTCGCCGCTCATGAAGTCAGCGATGTCCAGAACAGAAGATACTGAAACAACATAGGTATTTCTGTCTAATGTAGTGGCGACTGGAGCGAAATGATAAATAACTCTAGAACCGTCTTGCTCGAAGTGAAAAACAGATCCCTTCACTATCTGAACATCGTGTTGCAACGTGACCTGTTCCGTTGGTCGGTCGGCAAATGGGAAGAATGCTTCAACGACTTCGTTTTCAGATGATGGTGAGGCACAACCGAGCAACAGGAGCAAAAGCGAGATTGAGATTGCTTCGCGCAATGCAGAGTCCTCCTTTAGGTTGCCAGTTGCCCAAAGCTATTCAAAACCTGACATGACCTCAATGTCCGTTTCGTCCGCATCGCTTCCATTAGTGATAGCTGGTGCCGCAACCATATTGATTATCCTCTAATCGGCCAACCAGCCCCAAACCATCCACAACACCTCGCGTCCCTCTTCCCCCGGACCACATCACCTGCCATAATGGGGGGAAACTCAAAAACAAGAGCAGCCCATATGCCCGACGATCTGTTGACGCCCGAAGCGACCAATACCTATGACGCCTCATCCATTGAGGTGCTCGAAGGTCTTGAACCTGTTCGCAAACGCCCCGGCATGTATATCGGCGGCACGGATGAGCGTGCGCTGCACCATATGGTCGCTGAAATCCTCGACAACTCGATGGACGAAGCGGTGGCAGGCCATGCCAACCGGATCGAGGTCGAACTGCACGCAGATTACGCCCTGACCGTGCGCGACAATGGGCGCGGCATTCCGATCGATCCGCACCCGAAATTCCCCGACAAATCCGCGCTTGAGGTCATCCTGTGCACATTGCACGCGGGCGGCAAGTTCTCGGGTAAGGCGTATCAGACCTCGGGTGGTCTGCATGGGGTTGGTGCATCTGTGGTCAATGCTTTGTCGGATTCCATGGTTGTTCAGGTGGCCCGGGACAAACAGCTGTTCGAACAACGCTTCTCGCGTGGAGTACCTCAGGGCCCCGTCGAAAAGGTCGGCGCAGCGCCCAACCGGCGCGGCACCACTGTGACCTTCCATGCCGATCCCGACATCTTTGGCCACCACAAATTCAAACCGGCGCGGCTGTTCAAATCCATCCGCTCCAAGGCCTACCTGTTCTCGGGCGTCGAAATCCGTTGGAAAACCGCCATCGATGACGGCGAAACCCCCACCGAGGCGACGTTCCACTTTCCCGGCGGGTTGTCGGATTACCTGAAGGAAACGATGAACGGCTCGTCCACCTATGCCGATCAGCCCTTTGCCGGCACCGTGGACTTTCGGGAAAAATTCAATGCCGCTGGCAAGGTCGAATGGGCGATCAACTGGACCCCCTCACGCGACGGGTTTATCCAATCCTACTGTAACACCGTCCCCACGCCCGAAGGCGGCACCCATGTGGCAGGCTTCTGGGCCGCTGTCCTCAAGGGCATCAAAGCTTACGGCGAGCTGATCAACAACAAAAAGGCCGCGCAGATCACCCGCGACGACCTGGTCACCGGCGGCTGCGCCCTGGTGTCCTGCTTTATCAGCGAGCCTGAATTCGTTGGCCAAACCAAAGACCGCCTCGCCACGGTCGAAGCACAGCGGCTGGTCGAAAACTCGGTCCGTGACCATTTCGACAACTGGCTGGCCGCAGATAACAAATCCGCCGGAGCGATCCTCGATTTCCTCATTCTAAGGTCCGAGGAGCGCCTGCGCCGACGGGCTGAAAAGGAAACACAGCGCAAGTCCGCCACTAAGAAACTTCGTCTCCCCGGCAAGCTCGTGGACTGTTCCAGTTCAACACGGGACGGCACCGAATTATTCATCGTCGAGGGCGACTCGGCGGGCGGCTCGGCCAAGATGGGCCGTAACCGCAAAACACAGGCGCTGCTGCCCCTGCGCGGCAAAATCCTGAACGTGTTGGGCGCGGCCAGTTCCAAGCTGGGCACCAATGCCGAGATCAACGACCTGACCCAGGCGCTGGGTGTGGGCCTCGGCACCCGTTTCAACGTCGATGACCTGCGCTATGATAAGATCATCATCATGACCGATGCGGATGTGGACGGCGCGCATATCGCGGCTCTGCTGATGACGTTCTTCTTTACCCAGATGCGGCCCATGATCGACGCGGGCCACCTCTACCTCGCCTGCCCGCCGCTCTACCGCCTGACCCAAGGCGCCAAACGCGTCTATTGTCTGGACGAGGCCGAGCGCGACGCATGGATGGAAAAAGGTCTGGGCGGCAAAGGCAAGATCGACGTCTCACGCTTTAAGGGTCTAGGTGAGATGGACGCCAAGGACCTGAAAGAAACCACAATGGACCCCGCGTCCCGGAAATTGATCCGGGTCACCATCGACGAGGACGAACCTGGCGAGACCGGCGACCTAGTCGAGCGCCTGATGGGCAAAAAACCCGAACTGCGGTTCCAATACATTCAGGAAAACGCGCGGTTTGTGGAGGAGCTGGACGTTTGAAATTAAAACGAAAAGCCTCGTTATTTGACTTTGTCACACACGAAACACGGGCCGCTCTAAGGCAACAAAGTCAAACAAACACCGATTTTTTTGAGATCTACGACGGGATTGCGTCTTCATTTGAGCGAGAAATACGTCAACTCACAAAACTGACCTTCTATCTTTTGATGGGCGTAGTTGCCACATACTCACTAAGTGATAGTGGATTTCTGATGTTGAAGACCAGCTTAGTCGAAGTAAAGATACCGAAAATTTACGCTGTCTTCTCATGTGTTTCAATTTTCTCAGGCTTGCTTATGAAACTCTTCGCACTATTACAGCTAATGGTGCAGAGAGTTCTGGCTGAACAACTTCTAGGAAAGGGCATCAGGTTTCCCAGCGTTTTACTTAACCATCTCGGTCATAGAGGTTTTGACGCACTTTCGCCGGTACGTAACGGTCACTTGATCACACACACAACCGGAACCAAAACACTTCTCAGCTTACCTCTATTTCTGCTCATTTGCGCATCTATTCTCCCACTAGCAGGAGTCTATTGCTATTTGTTTGGGGAAACATGGGATGCACTGACTACAATTGACAACACCCTTTTAGCTGGCCCCCTTGCAGTCGCAGCCATGGCAATGCTAACGCTCCCGATAGTTTATACCGTGCTATACTTTAAACAGTTTCAGATTGCGAAAAACAAAACGCAAATAAGATGGACTTTCCTGAAAGGGATTTCTCCAAATCCTCACCCCAGCATCGACTATTGGCTGAAACACAGGTGAGGATGAACGCCCGAAAAAACACCCCCCCCTTTCCTAACCCGTTGATCCCGTTCACACTTGCGCGCAATTGTCATCCAAGAACAAATTCAGAGGATCCGAGCGTCCAAGACCCAATTTGAACGAACAAATTTTTCGAACGGGAGGACGACATGAAATCACTAACCCTCGGGCTGGCCTTTGCCTTGTTGGCCAGTCAGGTAAGCGCGCAGCAGTCGCTGATCGGCGCTTCGCCTATTCCGGTCGGGCAGAGTTACGGTTCTGCTATTACAACGGCCTCGCTTATTCAGCGGACGCCTTTGTTGTGATCTCTGGCAACAACACCGTGACCGAAACGTCCAGTACGCACGAAGAACACCTTCTGCGTTGTATCAAAAGCGGCGACGGTGCCATGAAGTGGAAACCGGAGAGCGGTATTCAGGTCAATCGCTGAACTGAAAGGTCGGGCCTTCTAGCCCACCTTCCCCTCCAGCCAGTTCGCTATCTGGCCGGCGGGATGCTCCCAGCCGGGCTCCATGAACAGGAAATGCGCGTGGTTTTTCACGGGCATAAACGTCGCGCGATCCCCGTACAGATTGGCCAGCGCACGGCAAGTGTTTGGGTTGACGGCGCGATCCTCGGTCCCTGACACTATCAGCACCGGGCAATCGACCTTGTCGATATCGACCTTCATTGCGTGGTGATCGTCGAACATCCAAAAGAACATCTCGAACATCACCCGCCCGCTTTCGGCACCCAGCTGGTCGAACACCGCGTGCTGCTGCGCCTCGGGCATCTTGTTCAGCGCAAAGGGCGCCATCAGATCGAACTCAACGCGCATGGGCTGTTTCCAGAACGCCCCGCCCTCCATCAACGCACGCGGAACGGCGCGTTCGTCGTCGGCTTCGGGCAGTGTGCCCCACGGCGCGTTCGGGTTGATCAGAACGATGGCGCTGGCCAAGCCGCGCGCTGCCACCTGCTGCGCCACAACGCCCGCGATGGCATGGCCCAGAATAACCGGTTTGCTGTCCAGCCCCTGAACAAAGTCGGCAATGTCATTTGTATAGTCCGTCACGCTGGTGTCGGTCAGCCCCGGATCGGGTTCGGCCTTGGGATCGCCACCATGGTACCGCAGAGCGGGCGTGTGCACCATCCAGCCCCGGTCGCGAAAGAATTCTGCGTAATCGGCCATACACCACGGTCCGGCAAAGGCTCCGTGGATCAGAACAATCTCTTTGGTCATGGAAACGCCCCCTCACCTGCCTTCACTATGAGAGATGAGGGAGCGGATCGGCAAGAGGCTTACAGCGCCGCTTTGAACAGCGCCGTCAGGTTGTCCTCGGTCAGTTCAATCGGATTGCCGCCGCAAGAGGGGTCGATGATCGCCCCCTTGACCAGTTCGGGGATTGCCGCATCGGTCACTTTCATATCCGAGAGTTTGCGGGGGATACCCAGCGAGTCATTAAACTCCTGCACAAAGGCGCGGAACCCGTCAAAGCCTCCATCGATGCCCAGATAGGCCGCTGCCTGGTGGAACCGGTCGGCGATGGCGGGGGCGTTGAACTCTAGCACCGCGGGCATACAGACCGCGTTGGTCGTCCCGTGATGGGTGTTGAACACCGCGCCAATCGGGTGGCTCATCGCGTGGATCGCGCCGAGGCCCTTTTGAAAGGCCGTGGCCCCCATCGCTGCCGCGCTCATCATTTGGGCACGGGCTTCAATATCAGTGCCATCGGTATAGGCGCGCGGCAGGTAGTCCTTGACCAGCCGCATCCCCTCCAGCGCGATGCCGTGTGACATCGGGTGGTAATGCGGGCTAGAGAACGCCTCGACACAATGCGCAAATGCGTCCAGACCAGTACCAGCAGTGATAAATTTCGGCATTCCCACGGTCAGTTCCGGGTCACAGATCACCACGGTTGGCAGTACCTTAGGGTGAAAGATGATCTTTTTCGCGTGGGTTTCCGAATTGGTGATGACGCTGGCGCGCCCGACCTCGGACCCGGTGCCAGCGGTGGTCGGAACCGCAATGATCGGAGCAATGGCATCGGCATCGGCGCGGGTCCACCAGTCGCCAATATCCTCAAAATCCCAGACCGGGCGCGTCTGCCCGGCCATGAAAGCGACCATCTTACCCAGATCCAGCCCCGAGCCACCGCCAAATGCGATTACCCCGTCATGGTTGCCTGCCCGATACGCCGCAACGCCGGCCTCAAGGTTCTTCTCATTGGGGTTCGGGTCCACTTCGCTAAACAGGCCACGCCCCAGACCCGCAGCCTCAAGAATATCCAGCGTCGCCGAGGTGATCGGCAGATCAGCCAACCCCTTGTCCGTGACCAGCAGAGGGCGTTTCATTCCGGCGGCAGCGCAGGCTTCGGGCAGTTCCTTGATGCGGCCAGCGCCGAATTTGATCGCGGTCGGATAAGACCAGTTTCCAGACAGGCTCATGGTGTCACCTTCTTCAGATGGTAGGATTTGGGGCGGGTAAGGTTGTGATAGCCGATGACAGAAAGACCACCGCCACGCCCGGTATTCTTGCAACCGGTCCAGCACAGGCCCGGATCCAAATAATCGGCGCGGTTCATGAAGACGGTGCCAGTTTCAATCTGGTCACCGACCCGCGCGGCCCGGTCCACGTCGCGGGTCCAGAGGCTGGCGGTCAGACCAAACTCGCTGTCATTCATCAGCGCGATGGCTTCGTCATCCGACGACACTTTCATGATACCAACTACGGGGCCGAAACTCTCATCCCGCATCACCCGCATGTCGTGTGTGACATTGGTCAGGATTTGCGGGGTCAGATATGCCCCCCCATCATCCTCGGGGAAAGTATCGATATGGGTAACTGCGCCATCCGCGACTGCCTCGGCAATCTGAGCGCGGACCTCATCGGCAAAGCGTACACTGGCCATCGGTCCAATCGTCGTCTCTGCATCCAGCGGATTGCCCAGCTTATAGCCCTGAACAATCTCAACCGCTTTAGCAACGAACGCATCATACAGGCTTTCGTGCACGTAAATTCGCTCAATCCCGCAGCAGCACTGGCCCGCGTTGAACATCGCACCGTCGATCAGCGTATCAACAGCTGCGTCCAGATCGGCGTCGTCCATGACATAGCCTGGATCCTTGCCGCCCAACTCGGTACCGACCCCGGTGAATGTGCCCGCCGCCGCACGTTCCATCGCCTGACCACCACCGACCGAGCCAGTGAAGTTCACGAAATCAAACGCATTTCCAGCGATCAAATCGTTAGTCACATCATGACTCAGGAACAAATTCTGGAACACATCCTCAGGAACACCTGCCGAATGGAAAGCCTGCGCCATCCGCTCACCCACCAACAAGGTCTGGGTCGCGTGTTTCAGCACCACGGTATTGCCCGCAATCAACGCCGGGGCCACCGTATTGATCGCAGTCATGTACGGGTAGTTCCAGGGCGCCACGACAAAGACAACCCCATGCGGAATGCGTTTGATATAGCGCCTGAAGATCTCATCCTCGCCCACCGCAATATCGGCCAGTGCACCCTGCGCGATCTCGGCCATATGGCAGGCGCGCTCGTTGAACCCGCCGAACTCTCCGCCGTAGCGCACTGGGCGCCCCATCATATGGGCCAGCTCGGGCACGATTTCGTCGTTCATCGCACCAACAGCGGCGACACCCGCCATCACAAGATCAATTCGCTCTTGTAATGGGCGTGCTGCCCAGGCTGTATGCGCTTCCCTGGCCCGCGCAGCCACCTCAAACGCTGCTTCGCGCGATAAGGTTTCGCGCTCAGCATAAACCGATCCATCGATCGGCGAGATGCATTTCAACATCTGCCCCATCTCCATTCCATCCTCTAAAAAGCAGAATCTCCTGCTTTATCTGGCCAACACAAACCTCGGGGGCCGTCATTGATGCGCCATTGGTTCAAGCACCAATAGCGGCAGGCAGGGCCCCCAACTTCGTCCACCCTCAGGCCCGTTCGAACCCGCGGGCAATTTCCCAATCAGTAACCACGCTTTCGAATTCCTCGATTTCCACCTCGGCGGCGCGCGCATAGTGATCAACAACTTCGTCCCCCATAGCGGCCCGCAACATGGTTGAGCCAAGCAGGGCATCCCGCGCAGCGGGCAGGTTGCCGGGGATCATGCCGGACTCGCTCTGATACGCATCGCCTTTGGTTGGTGGTTCAAGCTCCAACCCCTCCTCGATGCCTGCGATACCCGCCGCCAACATACCAGCAATCGCCAGATACGGGTTCATATCCGAGCCCGGAATACGGCATTCCACGCGAACCGATTTGGTTCCATCACCACACAGTCGGAAACCGGCGGTGCGGTTGTCGACCGACCAGATGATCCGCGTCGGCGCAAAACTTCCTTTTTGGAAACGCTTGTAGCTGTTGATGTAGGGGGCCATGAAACACGTATAATCGGCAGCGTATTTCAACAACCCGGCCATATAGCTTTTCATTACTGCCGACATGCCGAGCGGATCTTTTTCGTCGAAAAAGATTGGCCTTCCCTCAGACCACAGCGACTGATGCACATGGGATGAACTGCCAACCTTGTCATGATGCCATTTCGGCAGGAACGTGGCCGCATGCCCGTGCTGCCAGGCGATTTCCTTCACCGCATTCTTGGCGATCGAGTGATACTCGGCCGTTTCCATGGCGGCGGCGTATTTGATGTTCAATTCTTCCTGACCGGTCTCGGCCTCGCCCTTCGTATTCTCGACCGGGATGCCCGCGTTCCACAAATGATTGCGGATGGGACGCATCACATGCTCTTCCTTGGTGGTCTGCAGGATATGATAATCCTCATTATAGCCCGAGATCGGCGCCAGATCGCGAAACCCTTCCTTGCGGATCTGGTCAAAGCTCTTCTCAAACAAAAAGAACTCCAACTCAGTGGCGCACATCGCGTCGTAACCCATGGCTTTCAGGCGTTTGACCTGTTTCTTCAGGATCGACCGGGGCGCGTGCGGGACCTCATCATGCGTGTGGTGATCCAGAACATCGCACATCACCATCACCGTGCCCTCAAGCCACGGCACCGGGCGCAAAGTGCTGAGATCAGGTTTCATGACGTAATCGCCATAGCCCCGCTCCCAGCTGGTCGAGGCATATCCGTCAGGCGTGCCCATTTCCAGATCTGTCGCCAACAGATAATTGCAGCAATGGGTCTCTTGCCAAGCGCCTGCCACAAAGTGACCGGCGTGAAACCGTTTGCCCATCAGCCGCCCCTGCATGTCCACCATGCAAACAAGAACGGTGTCTACTTGACCTGCTTCAACCTTGGTTTTGAGGTCCGCCAACACAACATCATGGCCCATCATGTTCATCCTTCATCACAATCGGGCCCACCGCGCCCCTGTTCCCATCGACGGCCGTTAGTCTTCGGCCGCTTCTTTCTCCATTTCCATAACCAGCCGCGTTTCCAGAACCTGTCCGCTTTTGTAGAGGATCGGATAGGCGATGGCCGCGATATGGCCGTGCAGATCGCGCATAGCGCGCAGTGCCTCCAGATGCAGATCGCTGGACTGAAAACTTTCCGTTTGACCACGCTCCAGCCGCTTTAGATGCGCCTTGCGGCTGTCGCGGGACATCCTTTTGATCTCGGCCTTGTCCAGAACAAGGCGGCGGGCACAGTCGACGTCGTCCACCAACAAAACGTGTCGCGCCAGCGAAAAACTTTCCTGAATGGTGGCGTGTAAATCCTTGAGTTCTTTCCACCCCTGGGGGGAAAACTCGGACCTTTCCATGTGTTTAATCTTTGCTGAACGCGTCATTCTGTTCGACACGACATCTCCAGCGGCCTCGAGCCGAATAGCGTATTCCACCAGACCACGGGCGGCTTTGATCTGAGACTTGCTCATATTCTGCCGCGGCAACCGCGCGACAAAGCGTCGGATTTCCGTCAACTGGGCGTTTACCATTTCATCCTGCTGCGACAGGGCGGCAATGGTATCAATGTCGTCACGCTCATAGATATCCAGCACCGGGCGAAACATGCGTTCGACCTGAGTGACCATCTGCAACAATTCGTGGCGCACCGAGGACATCGCAACATCAGGGCCTGTGGCACTGGGGTCGCCTAGCGGATTAAGAGCACCCGAGAACTGATCTGCCACACCAGATTCAGGGTCGGTCTCGGGCATGAGCAAAGCCATCGGCGCTTCCATCCGGGTGACGAACCCGGTAGCCAGCAGAAACACCACGAGGTTGAAAACGATATGGGCAAAGATCAACGATTGCCCCGGTCCGCTGATCATCAATGCGGCATGGGTCCCGGTGACGTTGACAGCAAACAGCATCACAAGCGCCGCACTGCCGCGCAGCAACAGGTTGGCTATCGGTATCCGGCGGGCCGAAACGATCTGGTCGCGCGTCAACCAGATCGGAATAAAGGCCGAGCCCAAATTGGCCCCCAATACCAACGACAAACCCGCCGCGAATGGGATTGCCCCGATCTGTACCAGCGTCACGCACATCAGGATTGTCGCAACCGAGCTGTGCATGACAAAGGCAAGCACAGCCCCAACGATGAAGGCACTGAAATAGTCGCTTTCAAGATAGCCCGCGATAGCCGGCAAAAAGGCACTTTCACGGATCGGATCAACTGCATCGCGCAAAAATTGCAGTGATACCAAAATGAAGGCCACACCCAGAACAATCCGCCCCATCAGGCGAACATTTGCCCGATCGGATTTGAGGTAGAGCCACCCGCCCAGCGCCAGCAACACCGGCTGCAACCATCCCAAATCATAAGACAGTATCTGAATGACCAGAGCCGATCCCAGATCGGCCCCCAAAACCCCCGCCAGGGCGATGCCAAAACTGACCATTCCGGCCGCCGCAAACCCTGTCAGCAAAACCGCCACGGCGGCTGAACTTTGCAGGATCGTGGCCAGAACCATACCCGCGCCACCGGCGACAAAACTGTTTGAATGTCGGGTCAAAAGCGATTGAAATAGCGCGCCAAATCGCCGCTCAATCCCCGTACGAACCAAGCGAACGGCGAAAAGCAGCAACATGGTTGCGGCAAAAATCTCGATCAGAAAACCAGCGATGGCCATGTGTTCATACCCCGTCCGACCGGTGAGCAGCACTGTGCATCCGGTTTCGCATCTCTGTTATTGGGATTGATATGAACATAAGAGGTGTCGCCAGGTGATGTCCAAACCCGACGCGAGAGGAGTTACCCGCGTCGGGAAGTTGCTTATTATCCGTAACGATAAGGCCGTCCGGCCTTGAGCATGTCGGCGTTGTATTGCTTGAATATCTCAACAACCCTCGCCTTGATCTCAGATTCTGCCGCAATCTCATCCCAGAATGCGATTGCCGCGCCTTCGACCTGTGCCCATTCCTCATCTGGGATCGTGGTCAGCTGCATCTTGTCGCCATTGACCCGCAAGCTGGCCTCGCCGCCCCAGTACCACCACTGGCGGTAGTAATGCGACTGATCACAGCAAACACGGAACAGGGTTTGCAGATCTTCCGGCAACTCGTTCCAGCGATCCATGTTGGCAAAGAAAGACCCGGCCCAGGCGCCTGAGATGTTGTTGGTCAGGAAGTAGTTGGTCACATCCGCCCAGCCGACAGTGTAATCCTCGGTGATGCCCGACCATGCGATGCCGTCCAACTCGCCGGTCTGTACGGCGACCTCGATATCTTCCCATGGCAGTGTAACTGGTACCACACCGAACTGGCTGAGGAAGCGACCCGCTGTAGGGAAAGTGAAGACACGCTTGCCTTGCAGGTCCGCCAGGCTGTTGATTGGATCCTTGGTGGCGAAATGGCACGGGTCCCATGCGCCAGCCGAGATGTGCTTGACCCCGACTTTCGAGTATTCTTCGTCCCAGATTTCGTTCAGACCGTACTGATTGAACAGAACCGGTACATCCAGGGAATAGCGCGAGGCAAACGGGAAATAGCCGCCGAATACTGTGACATCGGTGGGCGACGCCATCGAGTCATCATCGGACTGTACCGCATCAATGGTACCTTTCTGCATGGCACGGAACAGTTCGCCTGTCGGAACAAGCTGGTCAGCATAGAACAGCTCGATTTGCATCCGGTCACCGGCAATCTTGTTGAACATCTCGATTGCCGGGTCGATCACATGCGCAGCCAGCGCAGGACCGGCATAGGTCTGCATGCGCCACGTGATCGTGCTTTGAGCCAGCGCCGGTGCGGCCAGAGGTGCGGCTGCGACCCCTACCCCGGCGGTTTTCAGAAACTTACGTCTTGTCGTCATGTCAATTTCCTCTCTGTTGAAGTGCTTCGTGCCTCTTCGAAAGGCATTCTTGTTAATTTCCATAGACATAGCCGGGCAGCCAAAGAGCCAGTTCCGGGAAGATCATGATAATCGTAAGCGCCAGAACCATCACGGCGACGAACGGAAAGATCGAGCCATAGATATCCCTCAGCGTGATTTCTGGTGGGGCCATCGCGCGCATCAGAAATAGGTTATAGCCGAAAGGCGGTGTCATATAGGCGATCTGTGTGGTGATCGTGTACAGAACCCCGTACCAAATCAAGTCAAAGCCCAGCGCACCAACCAGCGGTACATAAAGCGGTGCCACAATCACCAGCATCGCGGTGTCGTCCAGAAACGTGCCCATGACAATAAAGCTGAGCTGCATCAGGATCAGGATCATCCAGGGTGACAGGCCCAACTGGTCGGTAAACAAGTTGTCGATTGCCTTCACCGCACCAAGCCCGTCGAAAACCGCGCCAAAACCAAGTGCTGCAAGGATGATCCACATGAACATGCACGATATCGCCAGCGTATGCTTGGTACAGGTTTCAAAAATCGCCCAGGTCATTCGACGTTTGGCCACCGAAACCACCAATGCCGCCAGCGCTCCGATGGCCGAACTTTCAACCAGTGACGTCCACCCGTTCACAAAGGGCACCATCATCGCAGCGAAGATAATCAGCGGCAACGCACCCGCGCCCAGCAACCGGATTTTCTCGGCCCGCGGAACCTCGTGCGCGTCTTTCATCGCTGGACCAAGCTCGGGCTGAATGCGGCAGCGGATCCAGATGTAAAGGATGAACATACCAGCCATCATCAGCCCGGGCACGATCCCCGCCAGCCATAACTGTCCCACAGGTTGACGGGCGATCATCGCATACAGCACCAGAACCACCGAAGGTGGTACAAGAATACCCAGACTGGACCCGGCCTGAATGACACCGGTCACCATGGTTTTGTCGTACCCGCGTCTCAACAGTTCAGGCAAAGCAATCGTGGCTCCAATAGCCATCCCGGCCACGCTGAGGCCATTCATGGCAGAAACCAAGACCATCAAACCAATCGTCCCGATGGCAAGCCCGCCATTCACCGGCCCCATCCAGACATGGAACATGCGATACAGGTCATCCGCCAGCCTGCTTTCGCTGAGCACATAGCCCATGAAAATGAACATTGGCAGGGTCAGCAGCGGATACCACTTCATCAGCTTCATCGCGGCTGAAAATGTGATGTCCTGCCCTCCGGTTCCCCACAATGAAAGCGCCGCGATCGTCGCAACCGCACCGATCGCACCAAAAACGCGCTGACCTGTGAACAGCATCAGCATCATCAACGCGAACATGAAGATGGCGATATATTCCTGGCTCATGCCCGCTGTACCCCGATTTCCTGCCCGTTGATCCGCGCAATGTCTTTGAAAAATTCCGAGACTGCCTGCAGCAACATCAGGAAGAAGCCGAAAACCATGATGGATTTGACCGGCCAGATATACGGCCGCCACGCGGTCGAGGAACGTTCAAGCCGACCGATCTCTTCACTGCCGGTCAGCAGTCCGGTGAAGTAGGAAACGGGTTCGTCGCCCCAATAACCAAGGCTGTACGCCGTCGATCCAAGCCCACCGTAGAACAGCACACCCAGATAGAGGATCAGCAAAAGCACGGTGAACGCATCGAACCACGCTTTTCGTTGGGGGCTCCAGTTGTGGTAAAACAGGTCCATGCGCACATTCGAACCCAGCTGGATCGAATATGGCCCACCCATGATGTAATAGGTCACCATCGCAAACTGTGCCATTTCAAGTGTCCAGAGCGACGGTAGGAAGAAGGTCTTTGATATCGAAGACCACAGCAGGATGCCCATCATGACAAACAGGCCCCACATCATGACCCGCCCGATCCGATAGTTGATCGCATCCACGATACGGACATATGCGCTCATTGCTTTGATCACGCTGACGCCCCTTCCTGAAAATCCGACAGAACACGCGCTATCCAGGGCACCAGGCAATCGGCCATCTCTGCCTGCTGCTTAGGCGTGCGGATCAAGTCATTGCGGATCTCGATCATCACGTTCAGCAAGCGGTGAGGCAGCGCCTGGGTATCCAGTGTATGAGCTACTCCATCCGCCGCAGAATAAGGCTCATTCAGCCTGATGATAAAGGGGCTGCCGATAGCTCCGTCAGCCATCATCGCTGTGGCAAACTGGTTGTCCACACCGTGCAGAATACCCAGTTCGACCTGCCGTTTCTGCCCCAGATAGATCGGCGTGAAACTGTGGATTGTCACCATCAACCTAAGTGAAGCGCTGTGCTGATCGATCAAATCCGACAGAGCGGCGCAAAACGGCTGATACACGTTTTCGATTCTGACCATTCGCTGCTCGGGCGACATGTTGATGTTCGCCGGGATTTCGTAATCCTCGCTGCGGATCGGCATTGCACCCGCCGCCTCGGGCGGGCGATTGCAGTCATAGACCAGCCGAGACACCCCGCCATGGACCAAAGGTGCTGACATGCGTTTGGCCATAGCCTGCGCCACGGCCAGTGCGCCTGGATCCCAGGCAATATGACTTTCGCGTGCTTCAGCGCTTAACCCCATATCACCCAGAAAAGCCGGGATACGATTAGACGCATGTTCGCACACCAGCACGACCACAGGCGCATTGCCCGCCAAATCCGTATGAACAACTTTGCCGAAGTCCAATCTACCGTCCTGCGATTCCAAAATGAGACATTGTGGAAAAATTTCCACAGACCGCATCATCCTGTCAATATTTTTTCTGTATAAATTTTTCCAAGCTTGATCTTGCTGAAAAATTATTCACATTATGGTCTGGTCGCATAATAGGAGGACACGCCAGTGCGGGTGACAGACAGGCTTCTGGCCCATCGGGACAAGATGACCCCGTCTGAACGGCAACTGGTCAGCGTTCTGCTGGATGATTACCCGATGGCCGGGCTGGGTAGTATTACCGAATTGGCCAGTACCGCCTCAGTCTCGACCACTACGGTTGCACGGATGCTGCAAAAGACCGGTTTTGACGGATATCCTCAATTTCAGGCCGCGCTGCGTGGTGAGGTCAAAGAAATGATCTCGGGGCCAGTAGCCAAACGTGATGTCTGGCAGAATGACCTGCCCGAAGAACATATCCTCAACCGCTATTCCCAGCGTTCTCTGGCCAACCAGAAGCGCACAATCGACGAGATCGACCCCGACGAATTCGATAGCTTCTGCAGCCTGCTGAGCGATCAGAACCGGCGTATTTTCATCACCGGTGGCCGCATTACCGGAACACTGGCGCAATACCTGTATCTGCACCTGCAAATGATCCGACCGGATGTCCGCCTGTTGCCGGTCGCCGCATCCTGGACCCATGATCTGTTGGACGTGCGTCAAGGGGATGTGCTGATCGCGCTGGATGTCCGGCGCTATGAAAATGCGAGCCTGCTGATTGGTCAGCTCTGCCACGAGCGCGGGGCCGAAATCGTGCTGTTGACCGATCAGTGGCGCTCGCCAATCCACCGGCTGGCCAAACACACATTCGCGGCGCGCATCTCGGTGCCTTCTGCCTGGGATTCGATGGCTGCGATACTGACCCTGATGGAATGCGCCATAGCCGAAGTTCAGGAACGGCTTTGGGATTCGGTCAAAGATCGCACGGTCGAACTGGAACAGGCCTTTGATCGCACCAAGCTGTTTCGGAAATTCGGCCAAAGTTCGGGCTCATAGCTTCGGATTGTTCCAAAACTACAACTGCCCGTGAGGAGTGTTGCCACTTGACCGGCGGTTGGTCACTTTGTTTCCATGACATTTATTACCGAAAACCAGCTGCCGCTGCTGATTCTGTTTTTTCTGATCGGCACAGTTGGCACAGCGTTCCTGTTTCGCAAACCAGCCGGGCATCGCGCATGGAAACTGGCTGATCTGGTCTGGGTGGTTCTGGGCGGGGTCGGCGCATTGGTTGCGGTGATGGCCGGGCTTTATACAGCGGACAGTTCCCGTCTGGACCGGCAGATTGACGTTGCCTATGCCGCAACACTTGCCTTTGACCGCGACGCCGCGCGGTTTCGTTTGCGGTTCTGCGACCCGGCCTATGACAAGGATATCGGAGCGCTGTGCGAAAAAGTTGAGTTCCTTTCAGCCTCAACCGCAAGCAACGCTGACCTGCCCTTGTTTATTGCCGTAACAAACGAAGTCGCCCCTCTGAGGGGGCTACAATTCCTGTTTGGACGGCAGGCCCAGGAAGAGCGCGATGACATGCGCGCGATGACATCGAAGGTGCACTCATTCGACGTCGACCAGTTTCTGGTGTTCACAACGCTGGATGGCTCGACACAGGAAGCTATCGACAATCTGCGCAGGAAAGTTCCCGCAATCGCAGGCGACTATTTGATCTTGGCTCAAAGTTACGATGATCTTGTTACTCAGGTCGGAAAGCTTAAGGATGAATGGGAGTATTTGCGGGAAAACGGGCATATTCTGGTGCTTCAGATCATTGCGCTGTGCCTTGTCAGCTTTGCCGCCCCGTTCCGGCTGGGCAAATCCATTGTCGAACTCAGAACGACGCTTACTGCCGGTACGCCCGCGCCAACCGCTCGGGATCAGCGCCCAGAAGATAGCGGGTCAGAGTCCACAGATTCCGACCACCACGACGCAACCACCCTGCCCGTTCATACCGGTCCGCGCTCGTAAAAGCGCGGGCGGACAACAGCGTGATGCGGCGCAACTTTTTGGCAAGCGCCACGTCTTCCATCAAGGGCTGGTCCGGGAAGCCGCCTGCATCTTGATATTCAGAACGCCGGACTAGCAAGCCCTGGTCACCATAGGGCAACCCAAAGATCCGGCTACGAAGATTGGCCCATCCGGCAACCCAGGATGGCGCAAAGCCCGCGGCCACAAAGGCCAGTCTGAACGCCGCAGGTCGCCCCGAGGGCAGATGATCCCGCACAACATTGCTCCACCCGTCCTGCAAAACCGTATCCGCATGAAGTACCAACAGCCAATCGGCTTTGGCGGCTGCACAGCCACGGCGCAGCTGCCCCCCGCGCGAGGCTTCTCCGGTCACGATCCTGGCCCCGGCATTCTCGGCGATTTCATGGGTTTTGTCGGTAGAGCCTGCGTCCGACACAATCAATTCGTGGATCAACCCTGCGCGCAGCCCCTCCATCAGCGCTCCAAGTGTAGCAGGCAAGGTTTCGGCCGCGTTCAGGGTTGGAATTACAATACTGATCGGTGCCGGCACGTCGGATATCCTCTGGTCTTATGAGCGACTTCTCATATATCACGAGCACCATGGAAAAGACGAGGACTCTGCCATGCCCAATCGCCGCATTCTGCGCCTAACTGGCACCGACGTTAACAGCTTCTTGCAGGGGCTGGTGACCAATGACATTGCCGGGCTTGATCGGGGTCTGGTCTATACGGCGCTGCTGACCCCGCAGGGCAAGTATCTGGCCGATTTCTTTCTAAAACGCGAGGGTGACGATATCTTGCTGGACGTCGCCGAGGTTATTGCCGACGGGTTGATCAAACGTCTGAGCATGTACAAGCTGCGCGCCGACCTAACGATCGAAGCCAGCGGCCTGAATCTGCAACGCGGCACTGGCCTGGCACCCGATGGGGCCCTGCCCGATCCGCGCCATTCAGATATGGGCTGGCGCGCATATACCGAAGATGCGGAAGGCGAGGACGGAACCGATTGGAACGCGATCCGCGTGCTCCATTGCATTCCCGAAACCGGAATCGAACTGACCGAAGACAGTTATATTCTGGAATCAGGGTTCGAGTTACTGAACGGCGTTGATTTCAAAAAAGGGTGTTATGTCGGTCAGGAAGTGACCGCGCGCATGAAACACAAGACCGAGCTGCGTAAAGGGCTGCGCACGGTACTTGTCGCAGGCACCACGCCTGTCGGAACCGAAATAGCTGCTGACGGGAAATCCGTGGGGCGCCTGTTTACCCAGGCGGATGGCCAGGGGATCGCATATCTCAGGCTCGACAGGGCCAAGGGCGATATGCAGGCGGGCGACGCGACCGTGCGCCTGAAGGAATGAAATTTCTCGAATTCAGCCTGGCCATGGCCCCACCAGCCCCGGAACCATTTGATCCGCCCGGCACAGGCTGCCAAACTAGGTTTGGTTCAGCGATCCGGGTGAGTTGATGTTTCGTCTGTATAAAGCAATTTGGCGTGCCAGTTCCGCCCGGCAGATCATCCTTATCATCCTGTCTATTGCGGTTGCCGCTCTGGCAGCGGTCCCGCTGGAGTTTCAGCGCGATATCATCAACCACCTGACCTCGGACGATGTATCCGTGGACCGGATGATCCTGCTTGGTGCCGGCATGATGGTGGTTATCTTGCTGAGCCTGGGGCTGAAATGGCTGCTCGGCTATCGGGCGGGAACACTGGGCGAGGATATGATCCGCCTGATCCGGCAAAGGCTGCTGGTCCGGTCCGCCGATCTGGATGAAACCGGCGAGACCATGCGCAAGGGGACCATGACTACCGCAATTTCTGCCGAAGCAGAAGAGCTGGGTAAATTCGCAGGTGGTGCCTTTTCCGACCCGGTGGTCCAAATCGGCACTCTGATCAGCGTGATTGGCTATATCTCGTCTACACAGCCGGGGCTGGGTTTGATCGCTTTTTCGATGGTCGCGCCGCAGATCATCATCGTTCTGGTTTCACAACGCAAAGTGAACGTCTTTGTCGCCGAACGCGTTCGTATCCTGCGCCGTGCCACCGACAGTTTAACAGCAGAAAAGATTGACGCGGCCGCGCACGAGATCGAAGCGGAATTCGACAAAATCTACGAAACTCGCCGAAAGATGTTCATCTGGAAGCTCTCGGCCAAATTCCTTCTAAGCGTGATCAACGGCGCCGGGACGGTTGGCGTTCTGATGCTGGGTGGCTGGCTTGTCCTTCAGGGCAGAACCGATGTCGGCACAGTTGTTGCCGCCACCAGTGGGCTCAGCCGTATTCAAGGCCCCACGGCCTTTCTGATCGCCTATTATCGCCAGGTCAGCGCAAACCGGATCAAATTCGAACTGATGCTCGAACTATTTGGCCCGAACCCAGAAAAATACCGACGCGTCAAAGACTAAAAATAGAAAGAACCGCGCAGCGCGGGCTGTCGCGGTTCTCGGTGTCTTAAAGCAGAAGTGCAGTTACGCGCGTTCCGAATAGTCCATGGTTTCAGTATTCACCACGATCATTTCATCTTGGCCCACAAACGGTGGCACCATGACTTTTACACCATTGTCCAGAACGGCCGGTTTGAACGAGTTCGCAGCGGTCTGACCTTTGACCACAGGCTCGGTCTCGACGATCTTGCACGTCACTTTCTGTGGCAGTTTGGCGTTCAGTGCCTCACTTTCATAAAATTCTACGACGATAGTCATGCCGTCCTGCAGAAACGGGCGGCGATCACCCAACAGATCAGCGGACAGTTCGATCTGCTCATAGGTCTCGGAATCCATGAACACCAACATGCCGTCGGATTCGTATAGAAACTGCTGGTCTTTCTGTTCCAGGCGAACACGCTCGACCTTGTCAGCTGAGCGGAAACGTTCATTCAGTTTGGAACCATTGCGCAGATTGCGCAGTTCGACCTGTGCAAAAGCCCCGCCTTTACCGGGCTTTACATGATCAACTTTGACAGCGGCCCATAGCCCATCGTTATGCTCAAGCACATTGCCGGGGCGAATTTCGTTCCCATTTATCTTGGGCATTACATAAATCCTTCACAAACGGTTGATGCGTCAGTCGCGCACCCTATATCTGGCGTGGCCGCACCTGACAAGACAACGACACCTTGTGCTGCAGCCGCAGCAAGCTATGCGCGTGACGCAACGCAACTATGCACATTAGGTGTATCCGAATCGCACTTAATAGGTCATAAGAACCGTCACGCCGAAAATGCAAGAGCAAGAACAACAAGGAAGACGAGATGAGAGATTTCGTTGACGGCACCGCCTTTAACAATGAGCAAGGCAACCGTGCTCGTAAACTTTTCGCAGCTGTCGTTTTGGCTGCGCTGGATGATGCTATTGCCGACGACAAAAAGTATGGCAATGGCCCAGAACAGATCGCCCGCTGGGCACGCTCGCGCGATGGGCGCGAAGTGCTGTCTTGCGCGGGTATCGACCCAAATGAACGGGTTGTCAGCGGATTGATGGATTTCGTTGGTCGCGGTGTGCGTACTTCGGTCGCTCTTTCGCGCGAAGAAAGCGAGCGCCGCAACGCCGCCCAACAGGCCGAAGCCGCCTGATCACAGACACGAGTCTGTTTGAAAAAACGCGCCTCCTATTGATGGAGGCGTGTTTTTTTGTTGCATAGACCCCGAATATGAATTCCGGTGCGAAACTGCGCCCTCACCCGATGACTGAAAAATGATGACAATGCCACGTCATCCGGGGCTTTCCCTTCACCGTTAAATCAGGTCATCTGCGCGTTAGCTTACAGGAGACTCGGCATGGTTCGCGCCATCATGATTCAGGGCACAGGCAGCAATGTTGGAAAATCGGTTCTGGTGGCCGGATTGGCACGCGCCTATACGCGCCGAGGCCTGCGGGTTGCGCCGTTCAAACCGCAGAACATGTCGAATAACGCCGCAGTAACCGAAAATGGTGGCGAGATCGGGCGCGCGCAAGCCCTACAGGCGTTGGCGGCACGACGCGCCACACATACGGATATGAACCCGATCCTTTTGAAGCCTGAAACAGATACAGGCGCGCAGATCATCATTCAGGGCAAACGCGCCGGAACGATGCAGGCTGGCGATTACCGCAAGGATAAATCCAAACTGATGACAGCCGCGCGCCAGAGTTTTGACCGGCTCTGCACCGACGCTGATCTGGTGTTGGTTGAAGGGGCCGGAAGCCCGGCCGAGACCAACCTGCGTCAGGGTGATATTGCCAATATGGGCTTCGCCTGCGCCGCGGGTGTGCCGGTCGTACTTGTCGGCGATATTCACCGAGGTGGGGTAATTGCTCAGATCGTCGGGACTCAGGCCGTGCTGGATGCTGGCGATCTGGCAATGATCCGAGGCTTTGCCATCAATCGCTTTAAGGGCGATGTATCCCTATTCGACGAAGGTCGCGATGACATCGCCGCTCGAACAGGCTGGGCCTGTATCGGTGTTGTGCCTTGGTTCGACGATGCCTGGAAGCTGCCAGCCGAAGATATGATGGATATCCGGTCCCACAGTGGCGGTTCCTGTAAGGTTGCAGTACCTCAGTTGGAACGGATGGCCAATTTTGATGATCTTGATCCGCTATCGGCAGAGCCTGGCATCACGGTCGAGATCGTGCCCGCTGGCCGCGCGCTGCCCGGCGATGCGGATTTGGTTCTGCTTCCCGGAAGCAAATCAACCATTGGCGATTTGGCTTACTTTCGTGCGCAGGGCTGGGATATCGACCTTTATGCCCATGTGCGACGTGGCGGTCACGTGTTGGGATTATGCGGTGGCTACCAAATGCTAGGTAACACCATTGCTGATCCCGATGGTGTGGACGGGCGGCCAGGTACAGTCGATGGATTGGGGCTGTTGGATGTGGATACCGTTATGGTCGGCGAGAAAAAGGTGACCCTGCGGACTGCACGCGCCCTGCCGGGGCACCAACCGCTAACCGGATATGAGATCCATATGGGCCGCACCGAAGGCAACGATTGCACCCGCGCTTGGCTGGAGGTCGAGGGCCGCCCGGAGGGCGCAGCTGATCGGACTGGCCGGATACGCGGAAGCTACCTACACGGTATATTCTCATCCGATCAATTTCGGGCCGACTACCTACAGCTTTTGGGAGTCTCTTCCACCCTGCACTATGAGGACGGTGTCGAAGATACGCTTGATCGTCTGGCCGACCATCTGGAACGACATATAGATCTGGACCGCTTGCTGGAACTGGCTGAAACGCCGATTAGAGGCTGACTTTTACTCGGCTTTTTGCTCAGCCAACGCACGGTAGATTTCGCGGCGAACCATTTTTCGAACGTTCCGCGTAATGCGTTCACCCAGTACGCCCTGCAGTTCTTCACGAACAACCTGCGCAATCAAAGAGCGCAAGCCATCGTCATCAAGCCGGGGCATGGCAGCATCTGCTTCTGAACCTGTTGTATCCGCGGCAGCCGATACCTCTGGGTCCCGTACAAACACTGCCTTTTCAACAGTCTCAGTCTCTGCATCTGGGGCTTCGTCTTGGGGTTGCCATTCCAACGGTTGATTTGGCGTTCCTGAATAGGCATCTACGCTGTCACCGTCGGGCTCCCACTGATCTTCGGTCCTGGCGATCGCGGCTTCCAGCGCCTCAATTTTGGCACTTAGACTTTTGGCTATGCCCTCTTCCGCAACTGGATCAGGTGAATGCTCTGTAGCCGACTCCGCTTCATCACCCGCAACAACATCGCAGGCGCGCAAAAGCATCGGTTTCACCGATTTTTCAGCGCTGTACTCAGCATCCAGCTTGAAAGGCTGCGTCTCGACACCTGTTTGCTCGCCAACCCTGAGCGCATCAGTCAGAACAAGCCGCCCTGGCTTTCGCTCTGACTTGGAACGCACCAGATCGGGAACTTTTCGACCTTCTTCGCTGACCAGCCGCTTGACCGATGACAGTACGTCTTCGATCCCGGAGTTCACGACATTGTCTGTCATTGTTTTCTACCGCTCTAACCTCAGGTCCGAGTGTAGCCAAACAATGCAGACCTCACAACAGGCAGTATTGGGTGTTTAGTCCCGACGCAGTGCTTTCAGGACCCGATCCAGATCTTTGCTCTGCTTGCTGACCTGCGCGGGGGCTTTCTTCACCAGATTATAGTAAAGGGTCGGATCGTAAATCTGAACCGCCAGACCCAAACGCTCGGCCGTGAGCAAACCTTGGGCCTGCAGCAACTGATAAGCCGCCAGAGATCGCTCGGTTCTGGAAGCAATTTCGGCAAGCTGCGCGTCCAGCAAATCCTGCTGAGCAGCCAGCACGTCCAGAGTGGTCCGCGCACCCAAAGTTGCCTCTTCGCGGATACCATCAAACGCAACTTCCGAGGCGCGCACACGTTCCGAAGAGGCCCTCAGGCTTGCGCTTGCAGTTTGAAACCGGACATAGGCATCAGACACGCCCTGCGTAATGTTCTTTTGAACATTCAGCAGATTGGCACGCGACGCGTCCCGCGATGCCATTGCGCGGCGCACGCTTGCCGCGAGTCGACCACCCGCATAGATCGGCTGGCTGAAGTTCAGCGAGATACTCGCATCATTCACATAATCGTCGTCATCATAGCTCTCGGTGACGCCCGCATCAGCGTTCAGGCTGACATTCGGACCCAGGCCCGCGCGCTGCTGCTGAACGACCAGATCAAAAGCCCGCACTTGGTGCTGTGCGGACAGAATGGACGGGTGATTGCGTTGTGCCAGGCTGACAGCCTCGGCCTCGGAGCGGGGCAAGTTTGGCAGGCTGGGCTGACCAGCAGTACGGCCCGGCAGTTTGCCGACTGCGTTCACATATTCCGCCTGAGCAGTGCTCAGATCGCCGCGCGCATTCGCCAGATCGGCCTGCGAGCTTGCAAGCTGAGCCTGAGACAATGCGACGTCTGTGCGGGTAACTTCCCCAACTTCGAAACGATCCTGCGAGGCGCGAAGCTCTTCTGCGGACAGTTCAACGTTGTTTTGACGAATCGATACGGTCTCTTCCTGCAGCAGAACACTCAGGTAAGCGGTCGCTGCGCGGAACAGGACCTGCTGTTCGATATCGATCAGCGCCTGCCGGGTCGACAGCACCGTTTCCTGCGCTGATTGCTTGCCCAGAATCGAGGCTCCGCCATCGTATAAAAGCTGGCTCAGCGTCAGGCCCGAGAAGAAGTTCGAAGGATCAACACTGTTCGTAACACCACTGTTTCTGCTGCGCGTATAATCTTGGCTAACCGCGACGGTCCAGTTGATAATAGGGCGCAAAGCCGACAGCGCGATCGCCACATCCTCGTCCGCAGCCCGCAGCAGCGCCCGGTTCTGTTCCAGCAAACCGCTGGTATTATAAGCTCCGATGAACGCATCAGTCAGGTTATCGGCCCAAACCGCCTTACCGGGCAACGTGCCCAGAGCAATACCCGCAGTCACTGCCAGAGTCCTGACCAGCTTGCCTCCTGCTGCAAAACGCATGGCGAAATCCTCTCAAATCAAAATAACGCAGCCCTCAGGGCAGTTTGCGTCTTTGTGTTGAACTAATCAAGGCAGCAGATAAATCTGCCCGCCGACTATAGCGAAAATGCACTCTCGGCCGAGAAAGCCTTCAGAACAGGTGCACTGGCGTTGAATGCCTGGCGCCAGGTAACGCGATCGCCTGATTTGTGGCCTATACGGACGGTCCCAAGATCACCTTCCATGAACAGGCAGGCGATACGCCCATGATCCTTAAGCTGGTCAATCAATGCAGACGGAACCTCTTCTACGCCGCCTTGGATCATGACCACGTCATAAGGCCCATGCTCGGCAGCGCCCTCATCCAGCGGCCCCACGTGAACGACCACATTATCCGCGTCAGCCTCCATCAGCAGAGTTTGCGCTTCGGCAGCTAGCGCTTCATCCGCTTCCACCGCTACGACCAACTGCGCCATACGGGCTGCAACAGCCGTCGAATATCCCAGCGCCGGAGCAATATCCAGAACAACCTCATCATTGGTAATGTTCAGCACATCCAACATCTTGGCCAGTGTTCTCGGTTCCAGAATGCAGCGTCCAGCCTCAAGTTCTATCAAACCCTCGACATAGGCGGCTTCGCGTTGCGCGTCTGGCACAAAATTCTCGCGCTTGACGGACAGCATGGCATCAATGATCGGGAACTTGGTAACGTCCGAAGGCCGGACCTGCGTATCGACCATGGTGCGGCGGCGGGCTGCGAAATCTGTCATTGGATCGCTCATTCATTTCCCAAGGTTGATGGGTTTGTGCCACATCCCGGGCAAACCAGCAACGGCCCGCAAGCGGAAACTTTCGTCTGTCGTGAAGATTTTAGAGTGATCCGAATGGGTGATCCAATTTTCAGTTCGTCAAATTTAGACCGAACCCACTGGACGCCCCGGATTAAAGCTGCTAAAACGCCTGTCACACCACGGCAAGTATTTGATATTACTTGAAAAGGCGAGTTGGCGGAGTGGTGACGCAGCGGATTGCAAATCCGTGTACACCGGTTCGATTCCGGTACTCGCCTCCAATACTTTCAAACAGTTGCTTCGCATTCGGCTTTTCGAGCCTGCGACATGCCGTCTCGCTACGGCAGTGCTCTGCTGAGTGAAGCTTGACACCGGATTGATCAGAAGGCGGTGAACTCACTGGCTCGGCCGGTAAATTTGACCGCTCTATCGATTCCACGCGATATGCCCTTTGAAGTAACGGGCCCGCGAATCCTTTCGTCTGGATATCTTCGAGGTGCAAAGCGCAAATTCGCCTGCGGTCATTTTGCAAATGGCTGACCAAACATGCCGCTGACAGGCATTGGCAGGTCGCTTTTCCATTCTCGATGATTTCCGTGCGTCGGCCGCGCTTGACAAGCCCCCTGCCCGTGCCGCATGTCCCATCCGTTGGTGTCTGCATATGCAGATGAAAAGGGAATGCGTCAGCGGTCATCCGTCAAACGCAGCCGCCCCCGCGACCGTGACCGGAGAGGGTGCCCAAAGCCACTGGCCAGACAGGCCGGGAAGGCGGGACATCTGCCAGAGGCCAGCCTCTGACATCCGCAAGCCGGGAGACCTGCCAACATCCGAAGTTGAAACCGGACGGGGTGATCCGGTGTCGGGCCCATGTCGCAATACGTGGCCCGCATGAAACCCCGTCCCCCGCGAAGAGGATTTGGGGGGATGAGAGACATGACCGAGACCACACCTGTTGAACTGCTGGTGTGCACGACCTGCCGCCGCGGCCTGCCCGTCGAGAATGATGCAGATCGTCCTGGGGCGTTGCTGCACAAGGCGTTGGAGCAGGCAGAACTTCCTGATGGCGTCACTTTGAAGGCAGTAGAATGCCTTTCAAATTGCGATCAGGGCTGCTCGATTGTGCTGCGTGGCGGGCCCAAACGTTGGACCTTTGTCTATGAGCATCTCGATGAAACCGATCATGTCGAGACCATTGTTGAAGGCGCGACCAAATATCTCGCGACCCAAGATGGCCTCGTTAAATGGCGCGAACGTCCTGAACATTTCCGCAAAAACTGTGCGGCCCGCATTCCCCCGATTGGAGCTTAGATATGAGCAATCTCGAAAAACTGCCCGTCACTGTGATCACCGGCTTTCTGGGCTCGGGAAAGACCACGCTGGTGCGTCATCTGATGCAGAACCCGCAGGGCAAGCGCCTAGCCATTGTGGTCAACGAGTTTGGAGATGTTGGCGTCGATGGCGATATCCTCAAATCCTGCGCGATCCCCGATTGCCCGGCGGAAAACATCATGGAATTGGCCAATGGATGCATCTGCTGCACCGTGGCAGATGATTTCATCCCGACCATCGAGGCGCTGATGGCGCTAGAGCCACGCCCCGATCACATTCTGATCGAAACCTCTGGTCTGGCCCTGCCCAAGCCGCTGCTGAAAGCGTTCGACTGGCCCGATATCCGCTCGAAAATCACCGTGGATGGCGTGATCGCTCTGGCCGATGCCGAGGCTGTGGCCGCTGGTCGCTTTGCCCCGAATGTCGCTGCGGTGGATGCCCAGCGCCTGGCCGATGACTCGATTGATCACGAAACACCGCTGTCTGAGGTGTTCGAGGACCAGATCTCCTGCGCCGACATCATTCTGCTGACCAAGCCTGATCTCGCTGGCCCCGAGGGTATCGCCAAGGCCAAGGAAATCATCGCAGCTGAAGCCCCGCGCCCTCTGCCCGTGGTCGAAGTGGCCGAAGGGGCTGTGGATGTACGTATTGTGCTGGGGCTTGAGGCCGCCGCCGAGGATGACATGGACGCGCGCCCGTCGCATCACGACGGCCACCACGATCACGAGCATGATGATTTCGAAAGCATCATTGTCGAGCTGCCGGAACAGACCGATCCGGCCCAGCTGGTCGCCAATATCGAACGTCTTGCGAATGAACTGAACATCCTGCGGGTAAAAGGCTATGCCGCTGTTGCCGGCAAACCCATGCGCCTTTTGGTGCAGGCCGTCGGGGCCCGTGTGCGTCATCAGTACGACCGCCCGTGGGAGCCAGGTGAAGAGCGTCGCTCGCGTCTGGTGGTCATCGCCGAACATGACGATATCAAAGAGGCTGAAATCCGCGAAATCCTCGTGGGTGTGACCGAGGCCGCCGAGTAAGCCATGCACGTCGTCTTCCGCGAAAGCCATGGGTTAGAGGAAACGGAGACCCCAACCGATCTGGGCCAGAGCCCGGCGGATCTGGTGGTGCTGTCCTTTTCCGACAGTGACCTTGGCGCTTTCGCGGCAGGCTGGCATCGTGGTGGCGGACCCGAAGGTCGGATGCCGACCCTGCGGCTGGCCAATCTGACAGCGCTGAAACATCCCCTGTCGGTCGATACTTATGTCGAACAAACGCTTGAGGGCGCCAAAGGCATTCTGATCCGCCTGATCGGTGGCGTGCCCTACTGGTCCTACGGATTGCAGCAGGTTCTGGCACTGGCCCACGCCAAGGGCATTGCCGTTGCTGTGCTGCCTGCGGATGGACGTGAAGATACGCGGCTGGATGACTATTCTACCCTGCCCGTTTCAACCCTGCGGCGGCTGGCGCATCTTTGCGACACAGGCGGTGAGGTCGCAGCGCAGGCTGCGCTGGCGCAAATGGCACTGGCCGCGGGGCTTTATTCTGGCCCGGTGATGGGGGCCAAGACGATCCCGGAATGTGGCGTATGGTGTCCGGATCGCGGTGTGATCCCGGCGGATACCGCATTCGCCGGTGATGCCAAGCGCATCCTCGTGACCTTCTATCGCGCCTATCTGACCTCGGCAGACACTGCCCCGGTCGCGGCCCTGATCCACCGTCTGCGTGCGCGTGGGTTTCAGGCTGTCGGCCTATTTGCGCCGTCGCTCAAAGCCCCTACCGCCGCTGACTGGCTGCGCGAACAGGTCGTAGCGCTGGACCCCTCGGCAATCATCAACGCCACCTCCTTTTCGGGCAAAGGCGCCTCGGGAACGTCCCCGCTGGACGCCGCCAATGTGCCGGTATTTCAGGTCGCCTTGTCCACCGCACGCCGCAAGGCTTGGGTCGATGCGGAACGCGGGCTGTCCCCCGCCGACCTCGCAATGCATGTGGTCCTGCCCGAGGTGGATGGCCGCATTTCGGCGGGCATCGCTTCGTTCAAGGAACCGGGCAAGCGCGACCCGTATCTGGAATATTCCCGTTTTGCCCACCGCCCCGAGCCGGAACGGGTTGAGGCGATCATTGATCGGGTGGACGGCTGGCTGCGCCTAAGCGACAAACCCAAGCCAGATCAGGTCCCAGCGTTGGTGCTGTCGACTTATCCCGGCAAGGACTGGCAGATGGCCCATGCGGTTGGCCTGGATGCGCTGGCCTCGGCCGAGGCGATGCTGTCTGATCTGCAGGCCGAAGGCTATGACACCGCACCTGGCGCGCCGATTGCCGAGACGCTTCTGGATGCGCGACTGTCTTGGCCGCTCGCGGCCTATCAGACCGCGCTGGAAGACTTGCCGGAACAGTTGCAAACGGATCTGCAATCCATCTGGGGCAAGCCTGAGGACGACCCGGTTTTTGCCGATGGTGCGTTCAACTTTACCGCCTTGAACCGGGGCAAGACACTGATCGCGCTGCAACCGGAACGCGGCACGCCCGAGCTACGCGATGACGACTATCACGATCTTTCGCGCACCCCGCGCCACAGCTATGTTGCCTTCTATCTCTGGCTGCGTAAGGGGCATGGCGCGGATGCGCTGATCCATATCGGCGCGCATGGCACGTTGGAATGGCTGCCAGGCAAATCGGTCGCCCTGTCCCAAAACTGCTGGCCTGAGGCGTTGGTCCGAGATCTGCCGGTGATCTACCCCTTTATCGTGAATGACCCCGGCGAGGCCGCACAGGCCAAGCGCCGGATCGGCGCGGTTACACTGGGCCATATCCCGCCCCCGATGCGAACAAGTGACACGCCGGACCGTATGGTGCGACTGGAATCCCTGCTGGACGAATTCTCGAACGCCGACGGGCTGGACCCCAAACGCCGCGACCGACTACAAGAAGACATACGGGATGAGGCGCAGGCCATTGGTCTGGAAAGCGATCTGGGTCTGAATCAGGCAACCTGTACCGCCGAAGCGATCACCCGTATCGACCGATTTGTCTGCGACATCAAAGAAAGCCAGTTCGGCGACGGCTTGCACGTCTTTGGCCGCGTCCCCGAAGTGACCGGCAATTTTGATGCCACGCCTTCGGCGCATGCGGAACGTCAATCACTTTTGGACGCACTGGCCGGGAAACGGATCGAGGCTGGCCCGTCTGGCTCACCCTATCGCGGGCGCTCGGACGTGCTGCCGACAGGGCGAAATCTTTACACCACCGATCCGCGTTCGGTTCCAACACGCGCGGCCTATACCCAAGGTGTCAAACTGGCCGAGGAACTAGTGCGGCGGCATCTGCAGGAAGAAGGCGATTACCCCAAGGGGCTGATTGTCGACCTCTGGGGCTCGGCCACGATGCGCACTGCGGGTGAAGAATTCGCCATGGCGCTTCACCTGCTGGGTGTGAAACCGGTTTGGGACAAGGGGTCGGAGCGGGTTTCCGGTATCGAGGTGCTGCCAATCACTGATCTCAGCCGTCCACGGCTAGACGTGACCTTGCGTGTCTCGGGCCTGTTCCGCGATGTATTCCCGACGCTTTCTGCGCTGTATGGCCAGGCAGTGCGAGCATTGTGTGAACGGGACGAGGCAGCAGACTGGAACCCATATGCCGGGCAGGCACCGGCCGCCCGTGTCTATGGCCCCGCCCCCGGCAGCTATGGCCTGAACATGACGCAGCTATCCGAAATCTATACGGACGAAGCGCGGGCACAGGCCGGTCAGGCTTGGCTGGATGCCAGTTCCTTTGCGCTTGAGGGCGAGCAAATTGCACGGGATGTCGATGGTATTACCCAACGCGTTGCCCACGCCGATAGCTTTGTTCACCTTCAGGACCTGACCGAAACCGATCTGCTGTTGGCCAATGACTATGCCACGCATGAGGCCGGTTTTGCCGCCGCCAAGAAAGTCACTGGCGGTACTGCGCAGCTTTACCATCTGGACAATACCAACCCAGACATCCCCCGCGCCCGAACCCTGTCTGAGGAAATCAGCCGCGTTGTCCACGCGCGCGCGGCTAATCCTGACTGGATCGCAGGAATGCAACGGCACGGATTCCGCGGCGCCGCCGAGATCGCGGCAACGCTGGATCATATGGCAAGCTTTGCCCATCTGTCGGGAACCGTTGCACCGCATCTGTTTGACATCTACCACGATGCCACACTGGGTAACGCCGAGGTTGATGCCTTTCTGCAAGAGAAGAACCCACGGGCGCATCAGGCCATGCAGGATCGGTTCCGTGCGCTGCTCGAGGCTGGCCTGTGGAACACGCGCCGAAACTCGATCCGAGCCGATCTGGAGGGGTTGGGATGAGTGCACCGATCGTTCAGGGCTGGTGCCCCAGCGCCCATCGCCCGATGATGTCGGGGGACGGGTTGGTCGTGCGGGTTCGGCCGCGGCTGGCGCGCCTTGAGGCTGCGCAGATGTTAGGCCTGTGCGAACTTGCCGACCGGTTTGGCAATGGCACAATTGACCTGACCAACCGCGCCAATCTGCAACTGCGCGGTGTGGCCGAGGCCGATCACCAACCTTTGCTAGAAGAACTCGCTGCGCTGAACCTTTTGGATGCGGAACCGGGTATCGAGGTGCGGCGCAATATTCTGGTGACGCCGCTCTACCAATCCGGCGATCTTACCGCACGACTGACGCAGGAACTGATCGACCGGTTGGGTGAATTGCCGTCGCTACCAGCCAAGTTTGGGTTTGCCATCGACACCGGACCAAATCGCCTGTTGGTCGGGGATTCGGCGGATATCCGGCTGGAGACAGGCCCCGACGGGCTGATCCTACGCGCTGATGGCGCCGAAACAGGGCGTCGCGTGACCGAAAAAATCGCCATCGACCACCTGATCGCGCTGGCCGAATGGTTCGCGGATCACCAAACTCCCGAGGCCCGGCGCATGGCCCGCTTGGTTGCGTCACAGGATTTGCCGTCAGAATGCCAAGGCAGCGCACCGGGTGATGTTGGCGCTCTGCCTGAACCGGGCATCGTGGAACTGGGTGCGTTTTACGGAGCCGCGTTCGGTCAGTTGCCAGCGCGCGGGCTTGCGGGGCTGATTGAGACCTGCGGTGCCTCTGCGCTGCGGGTCACCCCTTGGCGGCTGTTCCTGATGGAAGGCGGGGCGGCGATACCCGCCCCAGCGTTCGTCACCGATGGCACCGACCCGCTGATGACCACTGACGCCTGCCCCGGCGCCCCGCTCTGCCCGCAGGCGCAGGTGGAGACCCGCGATATCGCCCGCGCGCTGGCCTCGCGTATTACCGGCCACTTGCATGTCTCGGGCTGTGCTAAAGGATGCGCGCGCATGGGACCAGCTGATGTCACCCTGGTCGGCCACGATGGTCGATTTGATCTTGTCAAACAAGGCCGCGCGGGAGATGAGCCAAACCTGCGCGGGTTAAGCCCCGAAACACTTATGACCATGGACTTCTCCTGATGCCCTATGAATACGAAACCGACGGCGCGGCGATCTACAAACAAAGCTTTGCCACCATCCGGTCCGAGGCCGATCTGGCACGGTTCGACGCCGATGAGGAACAGGTCGCCGTTCGGATGATCCACGCGGCAGGTATGGTGGGGCTGGAAGAGTTCGTGCATTTCTCACCCGGTTTTGTGACCTCGGCCCGTGCCGCGTTGGAAGACGGAGCACCGATCCTGTGCGACGCCCGCATGGTCAGCGAGGGTGTGACCCGGTTCCGCCTGCCCGCCGATAACGAGGTGATCTGCACCCTGCACGACGAACGTGTGCGTCTGCTGGCTGCAGAGATGAGCAACACCCGGTCCGCCGCTGCGCTGGAGTTGTGGCGCCCGCATCTGCAAGGCGCCGTGGTGGCCATCGGTAATGCGCCCACCGCCCTGTTCCACCTGCTGAACATGCTGGAAGACCCCGACTGCCCGCGCCCTGCGGCCATCATCGGCTGCCCGGTGGGCTTTGTCGGTGCGGTCGAATCTAAAGACGCTCTGTGGGAGGCGCAGCCTGTGCCGTCCTGCATCGTCAAGGGCCGCCTCGGCGGCAGTGCCATCACAGTCGCAGCCATCAACGCCATCGCGAGCCGCGCCGAATGAACGCGGGCAAGATATACGGCGTGGGCCTCGGCCCAGGCGATCCGGACCTTATGAGCGTCCGGGCTGACCGCCTACTGCGCACTGCCCGTCACGTGGCCTTTTTCCGCAAACCGGGTCGCAGTGGTCAGGCGCGCAAGATCGTCAATGGCATGATCCCCGAAGGCGCGGTGGAATTCCCGATGGAATACCCCGTGACCACAGAAATTCCATTGAGTGATCCGCGGTACAATGAGCTGCTCTCGGCGTTTTATGAAGATTGTGCCGCGCATCTGAAGACATTGTCGGATCAGGGCGAAGACGTGGTGGTCCTGTGCGAGGGTGATCCGTTCTTCTACGGATCATTCATGCATCTTTACAATCGACTACGCGGCGAAGCTGAAGTTGAAGTCGTGCCTGCGATCACCGGTATGTCCGGCGCGTGGACCGCAACCGGCGACCCCATCACCTGGGGAGACGACGTATTGACCGTGCTGGTCGGCACATTGCCCGAAGACGATCTGGCCCACCGAATGGCCCAAACCGACGCGCTGGTAGTGATGAAGATCGGGCGCAATATAGACAAAGTGAAGCGGGCCCTGAAGACGGCCGGTTTGTATGACCGTGCTTGGATCGTGGAATACGCTCAGATGCCCAATCAACGCGTGTGCAAATTGTCGGAAAATTGCGAGGGGATCACTCCGTATTTCTCGATCATCATCGTTCACGGACAAGGGCGGCGGCCATGAGCGGTTGGGTCAAGATAGCAGGACTCGGGCCAGGAAACGAGGCTTTGGTGACGCCCGAAGTAACCGCTGCGCTGGCTGAGGCGACGGATGTCGTCGGCTACATTCCTTACGTCGCGCGCATCGCCGAACGCCCCGGCCTGACTCTGCATGCCAGCGACAACCGGGTTGAGATCGACCGCTCTCAGCATGCGTTGCAAATGGCGGCCGAAGGGAAGCGCGTAGTGGTCGTATCCTCGGGCGATCCGGGCGTATTTGCCATGGCAGCAGCGGTGTTCGAAGCGCTGGAAAACGGCCCCCGTGAATGGCGCGACCTACCGGTTGAGGTGCTGCCCGGGATCACTGCGATGCTTGCGGCCTCCGCCCGCGCTGGTGCCCCGCTGGGGCATGATTTCTGCACCATCAACCTGAGTGACAACCTCAAACCTTGGCCTCTGATTGAGAAGCGCCTGCGTCTGGCCGCGCAAGCGGATTTCGCGATGGCGTTTTACAACCCCCGCTCGAAATCCCGCCCCGAAGGCTTTGTCAAAACGCTGGAAATCCTGCGCGAAGAATGTGAACCCGAGCGGCTGATCCTGTTCGCCCGCGCTGTCAGCCGGGCGGATGAGGCAATCCGGATTTCAACCTTGGTCGAGGCCACGCCTGATATGGCCGATATGCAGACCGTTGTCATCGTCGGCTCATCGCTGACCCGCGTGATAGAACGCGCCGGTGACCCGATCGTCTATACGCCGAGGTTCACCCCGGAATGAGCCAGCCAGTCCAGAACCTGCGGAACGCTCGACAGTTCCAGCCGCTGCGGCAGGGCTGGACGGTCGATCATCAACACCGGTATGTCCAGAGCCCGCGCGGCGTCCAGCTTGGCGCGCGCGCCGGCGCCGCCCGCGTTCTTGGATACCACCAGCTGCGTGCCGTGGCGCTGCATCAACGCCCGGTCATCAGCCTCGGCAAAGGGTCCGCGCGCCACGACAACCTCGCAATTCGGCAAGGGCAGGACATCGGGTTCATCCACCAGCCGCAACAGGTAATGGTGCTGGGGCTGGCTGACGAAATCTTCGAGATGCATGCGCCCGACCGCAAGAAACACGCGCTGCGGATTACCGGACAAAGCGGCCACCGCTGCGGCGATATCCGGGACGCGCAGCCAGGTGTCACCGGGCTGCGGTGCCCATTCGGGCCGTGTCAGCGCAACAAGTGGAATCTGCGCCGCATGGCAGGCCTCAATCGCGTTACGGCTCATCCCGGCAGCAAACGGGTGGGTCGCGTCGATAACGTGGCTTATGCTGTGGTCATGGATATATTTCACCAGCCCTTCGGCCCCACCGAACCCACCAACACGCACCGGCAGGGCTTGCGGGCGCGGGTTGTCCACGCGTCCTGCATAGGAGTAGGTCGCGGGAATACCCCGGTCGGCAATGGCTTTTGCCAGCGCGTTGGCCTCGGTCGTGCCGCCCAATATCAGGAGGTTGGACATGTCTGAAGCTCCGTGGCTGACCGTTTTGGGTTTGGGCGAAGATGGACTGGATGGCTTGCCCCCCGCAAGCCGTCAAGTGCTGGAACGCGCTGAAATCATCATGGGGCCACCGCGACACCTGTCCTTGGTTCCCGATTTCGGAGCCCAGCAGGTGGAATGGCCTGTGCCCTTTGCCGATGGTCTGCCGATCCTGACCGGTTTTCGCGGACAATCAACCGTGGTTCTGGCCTCGGGTGATCCGTTCTGGTTCGGCGCCGGATCCGTGATCGCGCGGAATTTCGAAGCCGGGGAATGGGCCGCCCTACCCGGCCAATCCACTTTTTCGCTGGCCGCTGCGCGGTTGGGTTGGCCGCTGGAAAGCACGCAGACATTTGGTCTGCATGCAGCCCCGCTGACCCGCCTGCGCCCCCATCTGGCCCCCGGCCTGCGCGCGATTCTGCTATTGCGCGATGGCAAGGCCGTGACCGAGCTGGCCACCTATCTGACCGACACTGGTTTTGCCGACACACATCTGCACGTGATGGAGGCCTTGGGTGGCCCGCGCGAACGGGCGCGCAGTGTCTCGCTGACCGAGGCGCTGCTGGGTGGGTTCGATCACCCGGTCTGCGTCGGGCTCGAGGTTGCTGGCGGCGGGCAGGCCTTTCCGCGCGCCTCTGGCAAACCGGATGAGATTTTTGAGACCGACGGCCAGATCACCAAACGCCCTATCCGTGCGCTGACCCTTTCGGCGCTGGCCCCGCAGCGGGACGAGCATCTGTGGGACATTGGCGGCGGCACCGGGTCAATCAGCATCGAATGGCTGATGTGTGATCCAACGCTCAGCGCCACAACGATCGAACCCCGCGAAGACCGCGCCGAGCGCATTCGCCGAAATGCCGACGCGCTGGGTCAAGACCGGCTGCAGGTGGTGCACGGCACCGCCCCGGATGCGCTGAACGGCCTGCCCCTACCCGATGTCGTGTTCATTGGCGGCGGGCTGAGCAGTGAGCTGTTGCAATGGCTGCATACAACCCTGCCCTCCGGCACGCGGCTGGTGGCCAACGCGGTGACGCTGGAGAGCGAAGCGCTGCTGGCGCAATGGCAGGATATGCTGGGCGGTGAGCTGCTGCGGATCGAATTGGCACAGGCTTCGGCCCTGGGGCCACGGCGCGGTTGGAAATCGGCCTATCCGGTGGTGCAATGGAGCGTCACGTTATGATCGTCGCAGGCATCGGATTTTCCTCGACCGCTACGCTGGACAGCCTGCGCGCCGCCTATGATCAGGCGAGTGCCGGCCACGCTGTGGACGCGCTGGCCACAGTTGCCGACAAGGAAGGCCACGCCGCGCTGACAGATTTCGCCTCGGCCATTGCCCTGCCATTGCATTTCATTGCCCCCGCCGATCTGGCCGGGCAGCGCACCCTCACCTGCTCGACCCGCAGCCGCGCCACATATGGCACCGGCAGCGTGGCCGAAGCATCCGCCCTTGCCGCCGCCGGACCTGGTGCGCGGCTGATCTCACCCAGACAGATTTCAGGCGACCGGCTGGCCACCTGCGCCATCGCCATCGGAGGACAGACATGACCGTTCATTTCATTGGCGCCGGACCGGGCGCCGCCGACCTGCTGACCCTGCGCGGTCGCGATATCATCGCCGCCTGCCCGGTCTGCCTGTA
Source organism: Ruegeria sp. CDSC042 (assembly GCF_059610745.1). Taxonomy (NCBI): domain Bacteria; kingdom Pseudomonadati; phylum Pseudomonadota; class Alphaproteobacteria; order Rhodobacterales; family Roseobacteraceae; genus Ruegeria; species Ruegeria sp. CDSC042. The sequence goes on along the minus strand of NZ_JBXWOF010000001.1, from coordinate 59,853 downwards.
TGCTGGTTCGCTGGTGCCCGAGGAAATTCTGAGCCATTGCCCCGAGGACGCAAAGATCGTGAACACGGCGGCGATGGATCTGGACCAGATCATGGCCGAAATCGCAACCGCACATCAGGCCGGTCTGGATGTTGCGCGACTGCATTCCGGCGACCTGTCGGTCTGGTCCGCGATGGGCGAGCAGATCCGCCGCCTGAAAGAGCTGGGCATCCCGGTCAGCGTGACCCCTGGCGTGCCGTCTTTTGCCGCTGCGGCCGCATCACTGGGCACGGAACTGACCCTGCCCGGACTTGCGCAATCAGTGGTCCTGACCCGGACACCGGGACGCGCATCGTCGATGCCCGAGGGCGAGACGTTGGCGAATTTTGCCCGTACCGGGGCGACGCTGGCCATCCACCTGTCGATCGGCAATCTAGACACTGTGATCGCCGATCTGACCCCGGCCTATGGCGCCGAATGCCCGGTGGCCGTGGTCTATCGTGCCAGCTGGCCCGACGAACAGATCATCCGTGCGACGCTGGCGACGCTGAAAGACGCGCTGGACGAGAGCATCTCACGCACAGCGCTGATCATGGTGGGTCCAGCACTGGCTGGTGAAGGGTTTGACGAAAGCTGCCTGTATTCTAAGGATTACGACCGCCGGTATCGCCCGCAAAGCGCGGACAGCCCTTGGTCAACCTGGAGCCATGGTGATGACTAACCCTCCGGGTATTCTGATTTCGGCACCGTCTTCGGGGACTGGCAAGACCACCGTGATGCTGGGCCTGCTGCGTGCGCTGGCCGAGGATGGCCTGACCGTCCAACCATTCAAAAGCGGCCCTGACTATATCGACCCGGCCTTTCACCGGGCGGCGGCTGGGCGCGCCTCGTTCAATCTGGACAGCTGGGCGATGGGCGATCCTCTGCTGAACGCAATATCGGCACAGGCTGACGGCGCGGATATCGTCGTAGCCGAAGGATCGATGGGTCTGTTCGACGGTGTCGCCAAACCCGGTGAGATTGGCCATGGATCTAGCGCGGAAACTGCGCAGCGTATGGGCTGGCCTGTGGTGTTGGTTCTGGATGTCGGCGGTCAGGCGCAATCAGCTGCAGCCACGGCGCTGGGGTTTCGGATGTACAACCCCGACCTGCCCTTTGCCGGGGTAATTTTGAACCGCTGCGCCAGCCCGCGTCACGAGCGTCTGACCCGGTTGGGTATGGAACGTGCAGGCCTGCCGGTTCTGGGCGTTCTGCCACGACGCGGAGACCTGACACTTCCCGAGCGGCACTTAGGTTTGATCCAGGCGGTGGAACATCCCGATCTGGAAAGCGCCATTGTCGGCTATGCTGCGTTCCTGCGTGAACATGTCGATCTGGAGGCGATCAAGCGGGCGGCTTCCTCAAGCCCAGATAGGCCATCGTCAGCCGTGCTGCCGCGCCCTCCGGCGCAGCGGATCGCACTGGCCCGGGATGCTGCGTTTTCGTTCACCTATCCGCATTTGCTGGAAGGCTGGCGCGCGGCGGGTGCAGAAATCCTACCGTTTTCACCACTGGCGAATGAAGCCCCTGCCCCGGATGCCGATCTGGTCTGGCTGCCGGGTGGGTATCCCGAGTTGCACGCAGGCACATTGGCCGCTGCCAACACCTTCCAGACTGGGCTGCGCAAACATGCCGAGACAAGACCTGTGCACGGCGAATGCGGGGGCTACATGGCGCTGGGTCAGGCGTTGATCGACAAAGACGGAGTCCAGCACGAAATGGCGGGCCTTCTGGGCCTTGTGACCTCCTATGAAAAGCGCAAGTTCAACCTGGGTTATCGCAAGGCAGAATTACTGGCCTCGATGGCCGGATTTGCCGAAGGCACAGCGCTACGCGGGCATGAGTTCCACTATTCCTCGATCATCGAACAGCCTGACGCGCCGCTGGCACGCGTGTTCGACGCCGAAGGCGCGGAAGGCCCGCAAACCGGATCGGTGCGAGGCAATGTCACTGGGACATTCTTTCATCTGATCGCCGAGGCCTCGGCATGAGTGGTTTTGTGTCCTTCATCGGTTCAGGCCCCGGCGACCCGGAATTGCTGACGCTGAAGGCGGTAGACAGGTTGCAGAAAGCTGATGCGGTGCTGTTTGACGACCTCAGCAGCGGCCCGATCCTGAGCCATGCCCGCGAGGATGCTGACCTGGTTGGTGTCGGCAAACGCGCCGGGCGCCCCTCGCCCAAGCAGGATCACGTCAGCCGCTTGTTGGTCGAATATGCACAAACCGGTCAGCATGTTGTGCGGTTGAAATCCGGTGATGGCGGCATGTTCGGCCGGCTTGAAGAAGAACTGGTGGCCCTGCAAGAGGCCGGGATCGACTATGAAATCATCCCCGGCATCCCCTCGGCGGTAGCGGCGGCGGCAGCGGCAGGCATTCCGCTGACCCGGCGACTGACCGCGCGGCGCGTGCAATTCGTCACCGGCCACGATGTCAGTGGCAAACTGCCCGAAGATCTGAACCTGGCAGCACTGGCTGATCCACAGGCTACGACCGTCGTATTTATGGGCAAGCGCACCTTTCCCCTTTTGGTTGGCGCCCTGCATTCGCACGGCCTACCGCTGGACACGCCTGCATTGATGGCCGAATCCGTCTCGACCCCCGAACAAAAGCTGCAACGCTCGACCATCGGTGCCTTGTCGCAGCAGTTGGAAACCGAGATCGGCACCGCCCCGGCCCTGATCCTGTATGGACCTCTGGCAGAGTTCGAAAATGATTGACCTGACGCTGATCGGTATTGGCACCGGCAACCCGGATCATGTGACATTTCAAGGGGCGCAGGCGATCCGTTCGGCGGACCTGGTCCTGATCCCCCGCAAGGGCGAAAACAAGGCCGATCTGGCAGGGCTGCGCGAGCAGATCATCGCTCAGGTCGCGGATACTCCTCCGCAAATCGCGTATTTCGACATTCCCAAACGCCGTGCCGATGATGGCTATTTACGCGGAGTGGACGAATGGCACGACGCGATTGCATTGCGCTGGCAGGAGGCCATCGCAGCCCACCCGAAGGCCCGTCATGTGGCGCTGCTGATCTGGGGGGATCCGTCGCTGTATGACAGTTCGCTGCGAATCGCGGCACGTTTGACCCCTCAGCCAGAAACACGCGTGATTCCCGGCATCACAGCGCTGCAAGCGCTGACGGCGGCCCATGCGATTCCGATCAACGAACTGGGCGCGCCCTATATCGTCACAACTGGTCGTCGCATCCGGGACGAAGGATGGCCGGAAACCGCAGAAAACGTGGCGGTGATGCTGGATGGTGAATGTTCATTCCAAAACCTGGACATGGAAGACTTGGACATTTGGTGGGGCGCATATGTCGGCATGAAAGAGGAAATCCTGATCAAAGGCCCTTTGGCCGAGGTTGCGCAGCAGATTCTGGACCGCCGCGCCCATGCCCGTGCCGACCATGGTTGGATCATGGATATTTATTTGCTGAAAAAGCGCATAATCTGACACAATACGTCGCAAATGATGATTGCACCGCCACAGCTATAGCGGCTAAATGGGGGTGTCTGGTCCTGCCGGAGAAATCCGGATGCTAAGAGGGAATTTGGTGCGACTGCCTCGGTGGTCAACTCCAAAGCCGCCCCCGCGACTGTAAGCGGAGAGCCCCTGTTCAACCAGCCACTCCCGGTTCTCCGGGGGGAAGGCGAACAGAGGCATCGACCCGCAAGCCAGGAGACCTGCCAGGCGCAAAAACGAAACACCGGCCGTCGGGTGCGGCGGCAGAGGAGAATACAAAATGGCAACACAAACGAAAACAGCATCCGCCGCGCGTACAGGCTTTGTTCCGGTCATGTTTGCAGTGGTTCTGGGTCTGGGCCTCATTACGCTGACCGGTCACGTTCAGGCAGCGGCCCTGCATGATGCAGCGCATGACGTGCGTCACGCGACCGGCTTCCCCTGCCACTAAGACCGTGTTCAGTCGTATATTGACCAGCGCGTTGTTCGCTGGTGCTGCAGCGGGGCTGATTGCCGCCTTGCTGCAGTTGGTATTTGTGCAACCAGTATTGTTGCATGCCGAGCTTTATGAATCCGGAGAGCTGGTGCATTTCGGGGCCGAGACCGTATCGGCTCATCCCGAGCTGCCGCGCATGTTCTCTGAACTGACGCGTGATGCGCTGAGTGTCATCTTTACCATGCTGACCTATACCGGCTATGCGCTGGTGATGGTTGCGCTGATGTCGGTAGCCGAAGGTCAAGGGCATCAGATTGATGGCCGGACCGGCGTTCTTTGGGGGTTGGCCGGATTTATCGCTTTCCACCTTGCACCAGGTTTCACCCTTGCGCCCGAAGTGCCGGGTGTCGCGGCAGCCGATGTCTATGCGCGTCAGGTCTGGTGGTTCGCAACAGTTGCAGCAGCCCTTGTCGCCATGTGGTTGATCGCCTTTGGAGGTAACCTGATCAGCTATGTGATCGCCGCGGTACTTCTGTTGGTGCCACATCTTATCGGTGCACCCGAGCCCGATGTTTTCACCGGCCCTGTGCCGACTGAAATTGGAGCGTTGTTCGCGGCACGAGCTTTTGGAATCGGTCTGGTTGCATGGGTTCTGGTTGGCGCGTTCGCTGGCTATTTCTGGCAGAAAGAAGCGCAACATTCCGAAGCAACGGCCTGATCGCACTTAGATTGAACGCGCCGGGTGTAAACTTGGCGCGTTTCCCTATGTTTTCAAGGAAATACAATGACCCGTTCACTTGCTCTATTCGTGATCGGTTTGGTCTTTGGCGGCGGTGCAGGATTTGTAATTGCTGCTGCAAATGGCGTCACATTTGATGGCCACGACCATTCTGATCCGTCTCTTCACGGAGCCTCACACACTGAGACCATGGCCCACGATCATTCCACGGCCCTGAACCTACCGGCAGGCACAGATGCACCTACACTGGACATCGCACTGACACAGGATCCTATGTCTGGCTGGAACCTGCATGTCATGCCAAAAAACTTTACCTTCGCACCGCAGAACGCATCGACCGCAGACATGGCGGGCGAAGGGCACGCGCATGTTTACATCAACGGAGAAAAGCTCGCCCGGCTTTACGGCAGTTGGATGCACATTGATCAGTTGCCCAAAGGCGAGGTCGAGGTTTCGGTTTCGCTGAATTCCAACAGCCATAGCCCGCTTTCGGTAGATAACGTGCCGGTTCGTGCTGCGGTTACGGTTCAGGTCGATTAAAGCGCCGGGATACGCGCACGCAAACACATCCGAAGCCGCCCGCAGGGTCGGGCGTCTTCGATCCAACCCTGGGGGCTGTTCAGGTAAGTACGGCAAGTTTCAGCGATATCCGCAGCATCCGCCACCACATCGACACCCGAAAACACATAAGATGCGCGCCCCAGCGACTGTATAGCCAGCGTCGTGGGTTCCGCGCAGCTGCTGAAACAGGCGTGTTCGCTCAATTCGACCTGATCCGTCAATCCAGCCCTTTTCAGTGCGTCCTTCACAGCCTGCACCTCGGCCGCCCGATCGCGTGCGGTGCCACAGGTTTTGCAGATCATCAGGCGCATCCGATCCAGACCTTTCCCTTCGTCCTGCGCCCGTTTCTGCGGCTTTAAGCGGCGCGGCGCAATCCCGAATGCGCACAAGATTGTGAGTGCGACGTCCCCGCATTTCTGGCAGGATTCCTGCAGACACCTTAAAAGGAGGCCTCTGGATGAAACTGCTTTGGACTGTCTTCGCCCTGCTGGCTCTGCCCGCCTGGGCCGACGAACCGCTCTCGGGATGGGCCGTGTATCCAACGGGCAAAAGCTATGATGAATTGGTCTCGGACACCAAATCGGCGGTTAAGGCAAACGGTCTGATCGTTGTCACGCAGGCCGGCCCCACCAAAGCCGCCGCCGCGCGGGGGATTACAATCCCAGGCAATCTGGTGATCGGCGCCTTCAACAATGACTATGCGGTGCGCGTGCTGGAAACCTCGGTGCGCGCAATGATCGAAGCACCGATCCGGTTTTACGTGACTGAAAACGAGGACGGCACCGCCACCCTGTCCTATAAAACGCCCAGCTTTGTATTCGCGCCCTATATCTATGAGGGAAGAGACCCCCTGAGGGACATTGCCCAGGAATTGGATGACACCTTTCAGATCGTGGCCGAAGCCGCTGTCAAATAGTCACACTGGCGTGATGCGCCTTGCGTCCGGGTCTGTCCTCCGCAATCTGCGTTGAAACAGTTTTCGGAGCTTTACTGATGCAGGACTCGTCGCCCCGCGCTGCGGACATTCTGGCCCAACGGCTTTATGAGGCTGGCTGCCGCCACGCTTTTGGCATGCCAGGTGGCGAGGTGCTGACCCTAGTGGATGCGTTGGAAAAGGCTGGAATAACCTTTCACCTGACCAAACACGAGAACGCGGCTGGCTTTATGGCCGAGGCGGTGCATCACCGCGACGGTGCCCCGGCCATTCTGGTGGCCACACTCGGTCCAGGCGCGATGAACGGGATCAATGTGGTCGCCAATGCGTTGCAGGACCGGGTGCCAATGATCGTGCTGACCGGCTGTGTCGACGCAGATGAGGCGCTGACATACACCCATCAGGTCATGGATCACGCACGGGTCTATCGCTCGATCACCAAAGGGACATTCATGCTGACCGCCAAAGGCGCGGATATTATCGCAGACAAAGCGGTGTCGCTCGCCAGTCAGCCGCGCCCAGGGCCGGTGCATATCGACGTGCCGATTTCGGTTGCGGATGCGCCTGTGACCGATGTCAAACGCCGCCGTCTTGTCAAACCTGCCGCCGTCGCGCCCGAGGGGGATTGCGTTGAAAAAGCCCGCCGCTGGGTGGCACAGGCCGAACGGCCCATCGCGATTATCGGCCTGGATGTTCTATACGACGACTCACGCAATGTGGTGCAGGCGTTCCTTGAACATTTTGGCATTCCTTTTGTGACAACCTACAAGGCCAAGGGCGTGGTTCCCGAGGATCATCCACTGTGCCTTGGCGGCGCGGGCCTGTCGCCGCTTGCTGACACCCATCTGGTGCCGCTGGTTGAACAGGCCGATCTGGTGTTGTGTCTGGGCTATGACCCGATCGAAATGCGCCCTGGCTGGCGCGAGATATGGGACCCCGAAGAAAAGCGCGTCATCGACATTTCGGCGGTTCCGAACGATCACTACATGCATCAGGCCGGGTTGAACCTGGTGGCTGATACCGGCGCGACCCTCGAGGCCGTTGCAAAGGGCAACCCTGCCCGCGCCACCTGGCCCGGCGGTGAGCCCGAACAGGTTCGGGCCGCCCTGGCGCGAGCCTTCCCTACTGATGACGTATGGGGTCCCGCCGCGGTAATTGCGGAAACCCGCGCGGTTCTTCCTGCCGAGACATTGGCCACCGCTGACAGTGGCGCACATCGCATCCTTCTCAGCCAGATGTGGGGATGTTCCGAAGAACGCGGGCTGATCCAATCTTCAGCGCTCTGCACCATGGGCTGCGCTCTGCCAATGGCCATCGGGCTGAAACTGGCCGAACCCACGCGCCCGGTCATCAGCTTTTCCGGCGATGCCGGGTTCCTGATGGTCGCCGGAGAACTGTCGACCGTTGCCGAGATGGGTGGTAACCCGATTTTCCTGGTGTTCGTCGACGCCAGCCTTGCCCTGATCGAATTGAAACAGCGTCAGCGGCAAATGGGGAACGTAGGCGTCGATTTCGACCGCCACGACTTTGCAGCTATGGGCCGGGCCTTCGGTGGGAATGGTCACACGGTGCGCACCCGCGCCGAACTGAGGGATGCTCTGGAAGCGGCAACCAAGTCTGATAGGTTCACCGTAATCGCTGCTGAGATTGACCGCGGAGGATATGATGGCCGGATCTGAAGGACCGCTGAAGGGCGTCAAGGTTCTGGACCTGTCCCGCATTCTGGCCGGACCGACCTGCACACAGTTGCTGGGCGATTTGGGTGCCAGCGTTATCAAGATCGAAAACCCTGCCACTAAAGGGGACGACACGCGCCAGTGGGGCCCACCCTATGTCGCTGATGCCGACGGGGTTCCATCGGATCTTAGTGCCTATTTCATGTCAGCCAACCGCAACAAGAAATCGGTCGCCATCGACATCACCACACCCGAAGGTCAGGCGGAAATTCGGCGGCTGGCCTCGTTTGCGGACATCCTGATCGAGAATTTCAAACCCGGCGGGCTTGCGAAATACGGGCTGGATTACAAATCGCTCTCGCAGGAATTCCCTAGCCTCGTCTATTGTTCGATCTCAGGCTACGGGCAGGATGGGCCTAACGCATCAAAGCCCGGATATGATCTGATGGCGCAGGGCTATGGCGGTGTCATGTCTCTGACCGGCGATCCCCAAGGGGCGCCGATGAAAGTTGGAGTTGGTATCGCTGATGTCATGTGCGGTATGTATGCCTGCGTTGGCATTTTGGCAGCATTGCGCCATCGGGACCAGACCGGAGAGGGACAGCAAATTGATCTGGCTCTGGTCGATTCCCAGATTGCGTGGCTGATCAATGAAGGCGTGAATTATCTGACATCCGGCAATGTGCCACAACGCCGTGGGAATGGTCATCCAAATATCGTTCCATATGACGTTTACGAAACCGCTGATGGCCATGTGATCCTTGCTGTAGGTAATGACAGTCAGTTCCGCCGGTTCTGCGAATTCATCGACCAACCTGATCTGGCGGATGACGTCCGCTTTGCGACGAATCCGGCGCGGCTGGAAAACCGGGATGCGTTGAACGCCCTATTGCGCCCTGCGGTTCAGTCATATGACACAACAACCGTCATCGCAGAACTTGAGGCACGCAAAGTACCAGTTGGGCCGGTCCAGACCCTGGATCAGGTTTTTGACACCGAGCAGGTCGCGGCGCGGCAAATGCAGATCGCGATGCAGGCTGCCCCGGCCGAGGTAAAACTGATCGGAAACCCGCTGAAATTGTCGCGGACACCGGTTACCTACCGGACGGCTCCGCCACAGTTCGGAGCGGACACTGCAGCAGTCCTGAACGCTAAGAACCCATTTGAAGATTGAAACACAATGCCTTACTAGGCGGCATATTGCTGAAACATGCCGTTGAATCGGCGGATTTTTTCACGTTTTCCACACACAGCTTTTCACCAATTCGAGAGCAGGGCCGATACTGATACGACCCCGCCTGACTCTCTGCTAAATCGAATAAAGTAATAAATCGCAAATGGATTGGATCCCGCGCATGAAACAAGATGTTTTCGGACAGATGAACACTCTTTGCCATTCGGCCAGTGTCGAGGCGTGGAATGGTGTTCTGCTTGGTTTCATGGCGCATTCAGCTGTCACACCCCAGCATCTGGGCAAAGTGCTAGAGCTTGAGCCCGATTTCGCGCTTGGTCACGCCATCAAAGGTCTGTTCCTGGTCCTGCTGGGTCGGCGCGAGATGATGCCAGTTGCAGCGGAAGCGTTGAATGCTGCCAACACCGCTATGGATCGCCAACCGGTAACTGAGCGCGAGCGGCTTTATGTCGACGCGTTGGCCCTTTACCTGTCCGACCTGCCCTCACATGCAATCCAGAAGTTTGAAGAAATTCTGCGCCTCCACCCACAGGACTCGCTGGCGATGAAACTCAGCCACGCAACACGGTTTGTCTTGGGAGATGCCGCTGGTATGCGACGGTCGATCGAACGTGTCCTGCCCGCTTATGAACCCGACCACGCCGGTCGCGGATATCTTCTGGGGTGCCATTCCTTCGCGCTTGAGGAAACCGGGGCCTATGAAAAAGCCGAAATCGCCGGACGTCAGGCCCTGTGGATGGTGTCGGATGATGCCTGGGGCCTGCACGCAGTGGCCCATGTGCACGAGATGACCGGCAATGCGCAGCAAGGTCTTGATTGGCTGGCCGGACGCGAGGATGCCTGGGCGCATTGCAACAACTTCCGCTATCATGTCTGGTGGCACAAGGCGCTGATGCATCTGGACCTGGGCCAGGTCGATCAGGTTATGGAACTGTATGACCAGTATGTCCGGCAGGACAAAACCGACGATTACCGTGACATATCGAATGCCACGTCGCTTTTGTCCCGGCTCGAGCTTGAGGGCGTCAAAGTTGGAAACCGCTGGGAGGAACTGGCCGACCTCAGCGCCGCCCGGACCGAAGATGGCTGCCTGATCTTCGCCGATCTTCACTATCTGCTGGCCCTGACCGGCGACAACCGGACCGAAGCGACCGGCAAAATGCTGCAGCGCATCCAGAAAGATGCCCAGCGCAATCAGGGCGACACTCCGATCCGGATGTCGGATCCCGGTATTGCCGCAGCCAAAGGGCTTGAAGCTTTTGGCGACGGCCTTTACGGCGAAGCATTTGATTTCCTGTCGAATGCACGGGACGGAATGCAACTGGCCGGTGGTAGCCACGCCCAACGTGATGTATTCGAGCGCATCACTATTGATTCCGGCCTGCGTGCCGGCCGTTTGGATGCTGTCGAGCGCATTCTAGACGACCGCCGTGCCAAGCGGGCCGGGGGTGAGGACAATTATGCTATGGCGCGCCGCGCATTGATCGATGCGGCCCGCGATAACCAAGACGCACAAAGCGTTCCGGCAGAATAACAAAACAAAAAGACTGAAGAAGGACAGAACTCGTATGGCGACTCTATCGCCCGCTTCTGATTTTGCACCTGTGGCAGCCACCTCGGCCGCCCCTGTTAGTACGCGCGACCCGCGTCTGGATTTCTATCGCGGAATTGCGATGTTCATCATCCTGATTGCGCATATTCCCAACGACCCCTGGGCCAAGTGGATCCCTGCCCGGTTTGGTTTTTCGGATGCAACCGAGATTTTTGTTTTTTGTTCGGGCATGGCCTCGGCCATCGCCTTTGGCGGCGCGTTCCTGCGCAAGGGCTGGTGGATGGGCACTGCGCGGGTATCATACCGGATCTGGCAGGTTTACTGGGCGCATATCGGCCTGTTCTTCTTTGTCGCGATGACGATGGCTGCGCTGAATCAAACAGGCCTGTTTGAGAAGAACTACATCTCGTCCCTGAACCTGCAGCATTTCTTCAATGATCCTGCGCCGCAGATCGTCGGCCTGTTCACCCTGACCTACGTGCCGAATTATTTCGACATTCTACCCATGTATCTGGTGGTACTCGCAATGATGCCGCTGTTCATGGGCCTGTCCCGCATCGGATTCTGGGCGGTTGCAGCCACATCCGTTGCTATCTGGCTCGTGGCGCAGACCGACGTTCTGGACCTGCCTGCCGAGCCCTGGTCCGATCGTCAGTGGTTCTTTAACCCTTTTGGCTGGCAGTTGCTGTTCTTTACTGGCTTTGCATTCATGCGCGGCTGGATCCCAGCCCCTCCGGTGTCAAAAACGCTGATCTGGGCAGCGGCGCTGTTCCTGATCTTTTCAATGCCCTTCGGGTCGTGGAAAGTGTTCACATGGGTGAATGCCGCAGCCCCGGACTTGGCCGATGAAATCCGCAAAGTCTGGCCCATCACGAAGGAATTCCGCGACAAGACCGATTTCGGTCTGTTTCGCTACATGCATTTCCTGTCGCTGGCCTATCTGGGCTGGGTCGCTGCTGGCGAGCATGGACACCGCCTGATCGCAACCGGTCAGAGCGCTGGCGCCAAAGCTTGGCAAATCGTGCTGACCCTGGTCACCAAAGTGGGTCAGCAATCACTTGCCGTATTCGTATTTTCCATGGCAGCAGCACGACTTATCGGCGTTGGGCTCGATTTGTTTGGGCGGGATTTTGCCACTGTCTTTGTCGCTAATATGATTGGCTTTGCCATGATCATCAGCGTCGCCTATTTGGCTGCGTGGTTTAAGTCACAACCCTGGAAATCAAAGAAATGAAATTCACACGTCGCGCATTTCTGGCCACGACTTCGGCGCTTGCCTTCGCCCCGGCCACCTTTGCCGTGGGCGGAGAGGTCCCGTTTGACCGCAGTGACGTGATCTCGCTGGCGCGCGAGTTGGCCGCAAAGCCCTTTGCCGAGCGCAAGATGGTCCCGCAGGAATGGCAGGACCTGACCTATGAGCAATACCGCTCGATCCGGTTCCGCCTGGATCGTGCGCTTTGGTTCGAATCTGAAACGCCTTTCAACGTAGATTTCTTTACGCCCGGGCTTTATTTTCCGCGTACGGTTCAGGTCTCGACCGTCGAAAACGGCATGGCAAAACCCGTAGCCTTCGATCTGTCGATGTTTGACAAGTCGACCGAGGTTCCTCAGTTGCCCGTCGACGACACGCTGGGTTTTTCTGGCCTGCGCCTGCGGACTGAAATGCACCGCCCCGGAAAAACCGATGAGTTCTGTGTGTTTCAGGGCGCCAGTTATTTCCGGGCGATCGGCCTTCACGAGGTCTACGGCCTGTCGGCCCGGGGGCTGGCGCTTAAAACCGGCGATCCGGATGGTGAAGAATTTCCCGAATTCATTCGTTTCTGGCTGGAACGACCCAAGCCCGGTCAGCGCAATATGGTGGTTCACGCCCTGATGGACAGCCCCAGCGTGACCGGTGCCTATCGGTTCAACGTCACGGCCGGCGCGGATTGCGTTATGGAGGTCGAGGCGACGCTGTTCCCACGCACCGAGTTGACCCATGTCGGCATTGCACCCGGCACGTCGATGTTCCTGTTTGACCAGACCAATCACAGCCGTTTCGACGATTTCCGCCCTGCGGTGCATGACAGCGACGGACTGTTGATCCGCAACGGCGCTGGCGAGGTCCTGTGGCGGCCTTTGGCAAACCCGACCCGCCTGCAGTTCTCGTCCTTTGTTGACATGAACCCGCGCGGGTTTGGCCTGATGCAGCGGAAACGCGCGTTCTCGGATTATGCCGATCTTGAAGCGAGTTACCACAAACGCCCCGGCCTCTGGGTCGAACCAACTGGCGATTGGGGCAAAGGTGCGGTCACTCTGGTCGAGATCCCTGCCGATCAGGAAATCTACGACAATATCGTCGCCTATTGGCGTCCGATGGAGCCCTATGCGGCCGGGAGCCAGATGGACCTGTCCTACCGCCTGATCTGGGGTGAAGAACCACAGCGCACCCCGATGCCGCGTGTGATCAACACCGCGATGGGTGACAATACATTTGGCGAGGGCCGTCTGGCTGTGATCGACTTTGAGGCCAGCGAGCTATTCGACGAACCTGAGGCGATGACGATCTTTGTGGACTCGCCCCATGCAGAGACCTCGGAAGGCGTCCTTCAGCGCAACCCCGATACTGGCGGCCTGCGGTTGGCCTTTTCCTTCGTGCCGGGAGACCGGAACCATGTGGAACTGCGTGCGCAGTTGCTGAAAGACAAGCAGCCTGCCTCCGAAGTCTGGCTGTATCGTTGGACATCATGAGCAACGATCTGCATATCATGCCGCCTGAGGCACCCCTGGCGATGCCGGAGCAGAATTTCAGCGCTGGGTTCCGTGACGCTCAGGCGCCCCGCAGCAGGCAGGCATCTGCGGGATTCTGGCGTGCGCTGGCGTTCTCGCCTGCAATGGCGGCTACGCTGGGCATGCTGTGGGTCATGACCGACTGGTTCGGAGCCGAAGGGATCAATCTGATCGAAGCGATTCTGTTGGCTCTGATCTCATTCAACTTTTTCTGGATCTCTTTCACGGTCTGCACCGTGTTGTTGGGTATGATTTCCCTGTCGCGGCAGGAACAGCCCAAACGTCAGGGCCGCCCACAGGCGCTGCGCGTCGCGCTTCTTATGCCGGTCTATAATGAAGTACCCTGGAACGTACTGGGCAACGCCCGCACCATGCTGGAAGACCTGCGCGCGCGGGATGGTCAACACCACTATGCGATGTTCATCCTCTCGGACACGCGCAACCCCGAGATCGCGGCGCAAGAGCAGGCAAGTGTCGAGGCGTTGCGCACCACCCTCGCCCCTGGGCTTGAGCTGTACTACCGCCGCCGCGAACAGAACACAGACCGCAAGGTCGGCAATATCGCCGATTGGGTCAGCCGCTGGGGCGCGGATTGGGATGCGATGCTGGTGCTGGATGCCGACAGCCTGATGACCGGCCGCGCCATCCTGCGCCTGACGGATTCCTTGGCACGTGACCCGGGCGCAGGCCTGATTCAGAGCTACCCTCAGTTAATTGGCGCTCAGTCGGTTTTTGCTCGGATGCAGCAATTTGCCAATGGTGTTTATGGTATCGCCTTCGCCGAAGGTCTAGCCCGCTGGTGTGGTCAGGAAGGCAACTATTGGGGCCATAACGCGATTATCCGCACCAAAGCGTTTGCCAACTGCGCCGGGCTGCCGAAACTGCGCGCGATGAATGGTCAGGAAAAGCTGATCATGAGCCACGATTTCGTCGAGGCCGGCCTCATGCGTCGCGCCGGATGGGGCGTGCGGTTCCTACCGCGCATCCGAGGATCCTATGAAGAAACCCCACCAACGCTGATCGACCATGCGCTGCGCGACCGGCGCTGGTGTCAGGGCAATTTGCAGCACCTGAAGTTGCTGGGCTCAACCGGTTTCCGCGCTGTATCGCGGTTCCATATGTTCCACGGCGCAGTCGGGTATCTGATGTCGCCGCTGTGGTTTGCCTTGCTGGTGATGTGGGCGCTGATTGGTCAGGGCGAGGATGCCTCGGTTCTGCATTATTTCAGCCCCGACAATCCGCTGTTCCCGCAATGGCCCGAGATGTCGGAAACCCGCCACGTGCTGATCATTCTGGTCATGTATGCCATGTTGCTGGCCCCCAAAGTGTTGGGCGTGCTGGCCCTGCCCCTCAGCGGTGTGCGCTATGCCGATTTCGGTGGCGCGGGCAAATTCATGACCTCATTCATCTCAGAGGTTATCCTGTCGATCCTCTATGCCCCGATCCTGATGGTGCAGCAGATGATCGCCGTGTTCAGGACTGTTTTTGGAGTTCAAAAGGGCTGGTCCCCTCAGGCGCGCGATGGTGGCAGCTATGGCCTGCGGACGCTGATCATGTGTCACACTCTGGAAACTGTCAGCGGTATCGCCCTGGGCGCTGGTATCCTGTCGGGTCTGGTGTCGATCTGGCTGGCACCGATTGCAATCAGCCTGGCCTTTGCAATCCCGCTTTCGGCGCTCAGCGGTGTCTCAACCTCACCCGCGCGGCGCATGGTCGGGATGAAAGAGGATGTTCAGGAACCTGCAATCACCCGGTCGGCCCGTCGCCACAGGGATGAGCTAAAGCGTCTGGTTGAAGGCAAAACCGTAATGACTCCTGCCGAGTAAACGCTGTGATCAGCCGCCCGGCAGGCCTTCGTACCAATCCACCATCATATCCGACCATCCCTGCGGCACGTTGTGGCCACCGGGGAAAAGCGCGAATTCCAACATCGCGCCATCGGCACATCCAGTCCATCTGCGGCGCATAAACTGCCCGGTCGCGGAAAATCCGCTGGGTTTGGTATCGACGCATTCATTTGCGACCCGCCAAATTTCCAGACCGGCAAAGATATCGCCCTGATGGAATCGACCACCGCCCAAAAGGCGCCCTTCCAGCGGGACTACATTGTCGGTCCAGCCATGGGTGTGAAACATGCGCACCGGGCCATCACAGGCCTCGGGATGCGGTCGCCAAAACCCACCTGAAACCGGAGCATAGGCCGAAAACGTATCCGGCGCCGCGCAGGCGAGGTAATAGACCATGAAGGCCCCCGCAGAAAACCCGCCCAACACGACGCGGTCATCATCGACCCCGAACCGGTCCGACGCATCCTGAACCACCTCGCGCAGAAAAGCCGTTTCGTCACGCCCTTCCCAACCCGGGAAGAAATTCCAGCTTTGGCGGCCGTTACGCTCGGACCCCTCCGGTGCCATAACCGCATATCCGCGAGCAAGCAGAGGATCAACCATACTGCGGTTCTTCATCGTTCCGGTCGCAGTCCCGCCATAACCGTGCAGAAACACCACCAGCGGTGGGTTTTCGGTTTCGGGAAGTTCGATATGGTACCCACCCGACGGCGTTTCGCACATGTCTTCCTGATCGACACAGGCGGCCATTCCTGCCTTACAGATCACGGCCATCCCGACCGACAGAAACAAGCTTCGGATCATTCTGCTTTCCCATCATAGTGTTGAACCGGCAGGCCTGCCCGGACCCAGCCCGGCCCTGCTGCTGAGCCTAACATACCCTCGGGCACGTCGATGATATTTGCGAACCCCGCCTCGGACAGCCGGTTGCTCAGCCGGGCCGAGCGCACACCGCGCGCGCAGATCAGGGCGATTGGGGCATCGAGGTCTCCGCCGACAATCTGCAGCAGCGCCTCATCAAAATCATCGCGACGCATGTCTAGGGGATGCGCGCCTTCGCCCACGCCTGAGGCATCCCATTCGCGTGGGGTACGGATGTCCACCAAAAATATATCTCCAAGCCTAGCTTGCTGATGCGCATCCCCGACACTGATCCGACCGCCCGCATAGCTCTGCGGGATCAGGCGGTATTCACGGATTGCAAAACCGCCCAGAACAGCAGCCGCACCAAACAGCAGAACCTTTCGCCGTGTCCGGTTTGCCCCAGCAGCCACTGTAATCCCTCCTGATCCGATGCGGTCCTATGTATCACAGCAGCTTATCCAGTTCCGTGTCGAAATTAACCTGCCTGTTCAAGTTCGTGTCATCGCCGCTTTACCTGTACCATCCTCTGCCTTGGGGCCCCTGAACAGGCAGAATGGCTTGCAATCGCTGGACACTCCGCGAATTATCCTTACAAAATCAATAGCACTTTTGACCGCCCAGACCGGAGTATCGCAGTTGTCCCTATTCCTCATCGCGGCCCTTCCCTTCCTCGGAGCTGTATTCCCAGCCCTTTTGATCCGGGCTGGACGAAACGCAGCAGCCTCGGCCGCTGGGTTGACCACTTTTCTGGCGCTGATGGGGCTGTTGATTCACATCCCAACCGTGATGCGCGGCGAGGTCGTTACCGCCCGGTTCGACTGGATTCCGGCACTGGGCCTAAACGCCAATTTCATGTTGGACGGCCTTGGGTTTCTGTTCGCGCTGCTGATCCTTGGCATCGGTTTGCTGATCATCCTCTACGCCCGGTTCTATCTCTCGCGCGAAGACCCGATGGGGCAGTTTTACACCTATTTGCTGCTGTTTCAGGGAGCGATGGTGGGAATCGTTCTGTCGGACAATATCCTGCTTTTGCTGATATTCTGGGAACTTACCTCGCTTAGTTCATTCCTTTTGATCGGATATTGGAAACACCTCCCCGAGGGACGACAGGGCGCGCGTATGGCGCTGGCTGTGACCGGCTCTGGCGGCTTGGCGATGATTGCGGGGATGCTGATCCTGGGCAATATCGTTGGCTCTTATGACCTAAGCGTCATTCTCCAGAACAAAGAGCTGATCCAGTCTTCACCCTATTACATGCCAGCGCTGATCCTGATTTTGCTGGGGTGTTTCACCAAATCGGCACAGTTCCCCTTCCATTTCTGGCTGCCACACGCGATGGCCGCCCCTACGCCAGTATCAGCCTATCTGCACTCGGCCACGATGGTGAAGGCAGGGTTGTTCCTGATGGCCCGCATGTGGCCCGTTCTGGCGGGGACTGATGCGTGGTTCTACATTGTGTCCACAACCGGCCTGGTAACCATGCTGATCGGGGCCTGCATCGCCCTGTTCAAAGATGATCTCAAGGCGCTGCTGGCGTTTTCGACCGTGTCGCATCTGGGTCTGATAACCATGCTGCTGGGGTTTGGAACCAAGATTGCCGCCGTTGCTGCCATCTTCCACATCATCAACCATGCGACGTTCAAAGCAGCCCTGTTTATGACCGCCGGGATCGTGGATCACGAGGCCGGGACCCGCGACATCAAGCGACTGGGCGGATTGCGCCATTTGATGCCAATCACCTTCACCATCGGGACGATTGCCGCACTTTCCATGGCCGGTCTACCTCCGCTGAACGGGTTTCTGTCCAAGGAGATGATGCTGGAGGAAACGGTCCACACAACCTGGCTGCATTCGCATTATCTTGTGCCCGGACTGGCGCTGCTGGCGGCCTTGTTCTCTGCAGCCTATTCGTTCCGCTTTGTTGGTCACGTGTTCCTTGGTCCAGTACGCGACGATTACCCAACCCATCCACATGACCCACCGGCCGGGCTTTGGCTTGCACCCGCTTTCCTGGTCGTGCTTGTCGTCCTGATCGGTCTTTATTCCAACGCTATCGTAGGTCCGCTGGTGGCGGTTGTTTCAAGTGCGGTAATCGGGGGCGAGAAGCTGCCCTATTATTCGCTGAAGCTCTGGCACGGGTTTACGCCTGCCCTGTACATGTCCGCCTTCGCCACGCTGGGTGGCCTGGCCTTGCTGACACAGCATCGGCGCGGTGAGTTTATCTGGAATGCGCTGCCCAGACCCGAGGCGAAAACCATTTTTGACGCAGTGATCGCTGCGCTTACGACAACCAGCCGCTGGGTTACAGATACTCTGCATAATGGGGTCCTCAGCCGGTATGCGGCCATCCTGATCGTCTTTACGGTTGGGCTGGGATATTACGCATTCGCAACCGGATCTATTGGCGTTGAAACACGCACGCCCCTACCCGTTCAGATCATTCCGTTCATTGGCTGGATCTGCCTGATCGCCGCGACGCTGGCCATCATGTGGTTCCACCGCAACCGGCTGCTGTCCTTGGTGCTGATCGGAGTCGTTGGCCTGATCGTCTCGATGGCGTTCAACTATCTGTCCGCCCCTGATTTGGCCCTGACGCAGATCTCGGTCGAGGTGGTGACGATGATCCTGCTGTTGCTGTCGCTGAACTTCCTGCCCACGGACACACCCTGGGACAGCAGCGCGGCGCGGCGTTGGCGGGATGCGGCAATTTCGGTCGTGGCAGGCATAGGATCAGGTGCGTTGATCTACGCGTTGATGCTGCGGGATTTCGGTTTCCCGAGCATTTCCGAATTCCATCTGGCCAACTCGTATAAGGGCGGCGGAGGCACCAATGTGGTCAACGTGATCCTGGTGGATTTCCGTGGCTTTGATACCTTCGGCGAAATCATCGTTCTGGGCATTGCCGCCCTGATCATCTTTGCCCTGACCGAGGCGGTTCTGGAAACCAATGTCCGGGGGTATTTGCTGAACCGTAAACCGCACTGGCCGCAATCGGGTGACTCTCATCCGTTGATGATGGTCGTGGCGACAAGAGTGATGATGCCGATCGCGCTGATGGTCGGGGCCTATATCTTTTTCCGCGGCCATAACCAACCAGGAGGAGGGTTCATCGCCGGTCTGGTCGTCGCCATCGCCTATCTGATGCAATATATGGCCAGCGGCTATACCTGGGCCATCGAACGGCAACGGTTCTATTATCACGGCACAATCGGCTGGGGCGTTCTGATCGCCGCAGCAACTGGAATTGGCGCATGGTTCAATGAACGTCCCTTCCTGACCAGCGATTTCGGATATCTGAACTGGCCGCCGCTGGAAGAGTTCGAATGGGCAACCGCCATGCTGTTCGATACCGGCGTGTTCCTTGCGGTTTTGGGCGCGGTGATGCTGGCACTGGATAGCCTGTCCCGCTTGGCCTGGCAGCCCGGCATGGCGCAGGAATTCCCAATGGATATCAACCCGCTGCGGGACGATCCGCCCGAAGAAGAACAAGAAGAAAAGGAGCAGGTCTGATGGAAGCGCTCGTAGCCTCTGCGGTTGGCGTGATGACCGCCGCCGGGATTTTCCTGATCCTGCGTCGCCGGACTTTTCCAGTCATTCTGGGACTGTCTCTACTGACCTATGCGGTGAACGTCTTTTTGTTTGCCACCGGGCGGCTGGCTTTGGACGCGCCGCCGGTTCTGAACAAATATGAAGAGGTCGCCTATACCGACCCCTTGCCGCAGGCCCTGGTGCTGACCGCCATCGTGATTTCATTCGGGATGACTGCGGTGATCGTGATGATCTCGCTTTCGGCTTACCTGTCGGCCAAGGATGACCACATCGACATGGCCGCTCATGACAATACGGACGCGCCGGGAGAAGACGCATGAACCATTGGATCGTTGCGCCAGTCGTCCTGCCCGCGATTCTGGCTCCGTTCATCATCATGGTCCTGCGATACCACCTTGATTTGCAGCGCATATTCTCGGTCGCCGGTGTCGTGGCACTGCTTGGCATCGCCCTGACAATCACCGCACAGGCCGCAGGTGGAGACATTCTGGTCTATGAGTTGGGCAACTGGCCAGCGCCCTTTGGAATCGTGCTGGTGCTGGATCGGTTATCTGCCATGATGGTCTTGCTGACCGCGCTTTTAGCCCTTCCGATAGTGCTTTATTCGATTGCCTCCGGATGGGATGCACGCGGCAAGCACTTTCATCCCTTATTCCACTTTCAGCTTATGGGCGTATGCGGTGCCTTTCTGACAGGTGACGCCTTTAACCTGTTCGTGTTCTTCGAGGTATTGCTGATCGCGTCCTACGGTTTGATGACGCACGGCGGTGGAGCCGTTCGGCTCAAGGCAGGCGTGCAATATGTCGCCTACAACCTTTTGGGCTCAACGCTGTTTTTGTTTGCCCTTGGCACGCTCTATTCAGTGACCGGCACGCTGAACATGGCGGATATGGCTGTACGGATTGCCGAGCTTCCGCTCGAAGACACCGCTCTGATAAGAGTGGGTGCTGCCCTGTTGCTGCTGGTATTCTGCATTAAGGCTGCAGTTCTGCCGCTGCATTTCTGGCTACCGGCCAGCTATGCGAATGCTCCTATGCCAGTTGCCGCGCTGTTTGCGATCATGACAAAGGTCGGGGCGTACTCGATCTTGCGCATGTACACGCTTGGCTTTGGCCCCGAGGTTTTGGTTGCGCATGATCTTGTGATCAACTGGCTGCAACCTGCCGCTTTGGTAACTTTGGCGGTTGGTACAATCGGCATATTGGGCTCACGACACATCGCGCGCCTTGTGGCTTTTTGCGCCATCGCGTCAATGGGTACCCTGCTGATCGCAATTTCCCTGTTCACCGAAACGGCCACTGCTGCCGCTTTGTTCTATATTTATCATTCGACACTGGCGACGGCACTGTTGTTCCTGATTGCTGATCTGGTGATCGAGCGGCGCGGAGGCGCAATTGCCCCAAAGCACCCAATGGCACAGACCGGACTGATTTCCGCACTGTTCTTTATTGGTGCGATTGCTTTGGCCGGGATGCCGCCCCTTTCCGGGTTCATTGGCAAACTGCTGGTCCTGGACGCCGCGCGAGATGCACCAGACGCAAATACGGTCTGGGCTGTGGTATTGATCGGCTCATTTGTAACTATAGTAGGACTGGCCCGCGCCGGAACTTTGATCTTTTGGAAAAGCCATGACGCCAGCTTGGCCACCGACCAAGCCGATACAACTGACGGCGAGACCGCCTTTCAGGCAGCCCCGGAACCTTCGCCCGGGTTGGCCTTCACGTCAGTATTTGCTTTGATCATCGGTCTGGTCATGCTGACATTGTTTGCCGGGCCTGCAATGAACTACGCTACCAGCACAGCGGAACAGTTGTTTGCACCCGAAAACTACATCTCGGCCGTGTTAGGGGTGGAAGAATGAAAAAACTGCTTCACCGGATATTCCCGCACCCGCATCTGACTTTCCTGCTGACGGTCGTGTGGATTTTGCTGGCAAACACACCATCGCTGAATTCACTGGTGTTTGGCCTTGTGCTGGGGATTATCATCCCCTTCGTCACACAGCCGTATTGGCCAGACCGGCCCGTTCTTCGGAATTGGCCGATGATCACCGAATACATATTGGTGGTTCTATGGGACATTGTTGTCGCCAATATGACAGTTGCCAGGATCATCCTGTTCAAACGGGATTCCGACCGTGAACCGAACTGGGTCTGCATTCCGCTGGAACTGCGCACACCCGAAGCGATTACGGTTCTGGCCGGGACAATCACCATGACCCCCGGCACCGTCAGTTGCGATTTGTCAGCGCAGGGTCACAACTTACTGGTACACTGCCTCGATGCGCCAAACCCGGACGAAGTACGGGATCAGATCAAGCAACGATACGAGCGCAGGCTAAAGGAGATTTTCGAATGATCGAGCTAGCAATCTACTTTGCCTTTGCCTGTTTCGGCGCAGCCATCATGATGTGTCTGTGGCGGATCATTACCGCCGATGGTGTGGGCACACGCGTTCTGGCGCTGGACACGATGGTGATCAACACCATCGCCCTTATGGTGCTTTACGGGCTGTTTCTGGGGACCGAGATTTTCTTCGAGGCCGCCATGATCATCGCAATGCTCGGCTTTGTCTCAACCGTTGCCTACGCGCGCTTTATGCTGCGCGGCAATATCATCGAGTGAGGGCGACATGTCGGTAATCTTTGAATTCCTGGTCGCCTTCTTCCTGGTTGTTTCAGGCATATTTGGTTTTGTCGGATCGTACGGGATGATCAAGCTAAAGGACCCGATGTCCAGGCTTCACGCTCCCACCAAAGCGACAACGCTTGGGGTGGGTGGCGTTCTGATCGCCTCAATCATCCATTCCGTATTGATCGAACATCATCTGTCTCTGCACGAGCTGCTGATCACGCTGTTTCTGTTCCTGACTGCTCCGATCACGGCCCTGTTTATTGCCAAATGGCATATTCACCGCCATGAAAAGCCCCAGGATCTGCCGGACGCGGGTGAGGACAAAATCTGGGCCACACATGCGGTCGAACAGGTCGAAGACGTTCCTGATCACAGAAACACCTGATACCTATGTATAGACCTCCGCTGCCCCTGACCCGCGATCTGGTTCTTATCGGCGGCGGTCATACGCACGCGCTGGTGTTGCGAAAATGGGGGATGAACCCTCTGCCTGGCGCGCGCCTGACGGTCATCAACCCCGCGCCTTCAGCCCCCTATTCAGGGATGCTGCCCGGTTTCGTTGCCGGTCATTACCGCCGGGATGACCTGGATATTGATCTGGTGCGCTTGGCTCGCTTTGCCGGGGCACGGGTGATATTGGGTGCCGTCGAAGGGTTAGACCCTGACCGGCAAGAGGTACATGTGCCCGGCCGACCGCCCGTCGCCTATGATGTAGCCTCGGTTAATGTTGGCATTACATCCGACATGCCGGCCCTGCCTGGATTTTCCGACCATGCGGTCCCCGCAAAACCGTTAGGGTCTTTTGCCGCCAGGTGGGCCGAGTACCAATCTGGCGCAGGCGCCGCCTCGGTTGCCGTGATCGGTGGTGGTGTTGCCGGGGTCGAGTTGATCATGGCGATGGCGCACGCTCTGCGCTCTGCTAACCGCAGCGCCCGGCTGACCCTGATCGAAAGTGCTCGGGCCTTGAGCGCGATTGGCGCCAAGGCGGCTTCGATCATTCGCACTGCAATGGCTGAGCTGGGCATCGACGTGATCGAACAGGCCGCCATCGTTGAAATTCATGCGGATCACATCCGGTTGGAGGACGGGCGCCAGATTGCGGCTGAATTCGTAACGGGGGCGGCGGGGGCCAAACCCTATGGTTGGATGGCGCAGTCCGGGCTGGATCTTCACAATGGCTATATCACGGTGAATAGCAGGCTGCAGTCCAGCAATCCTTTTGTGTTCGCAGCCGGCGATTGTGCCCATCTGTCAGAAAACCCCAGACCAAAAGCAGGTGTCTATGCCGTCCGAGAAGCCCCGATTCTTTATGGCAATCTTCGGGCCTCGCTGGGTGCCGGAAAGATGCGCCCCTATCATCCGCAAAAAGATTACCTCAAGCTGATATCGCTGGGTGGGAAATCCGCATTGGCCGAGCGATTGGGAACCTCGCTCAGTGGTCCGTTGATGTGGAAATGGAAGAACCATATCGACCAGAATTTCATGAATAAGTTCCGGAATCTGCCGCAGATGAAAGCAGCAGAGTTGCCCCGCGACCACGCTTTGGGCGTGCCCGAAGTCCTGGGTGAAAAGCCCATGTGCGGTGGGTGCGGCGCAAAGATTGGGCGTCGCGCTTTGCGCAGTGTTCTGTCTGATTTACCGCCCCCCGATCGGCAAGACGTAATACCGCTTTCAGGTGACGATGCGGCTTTGCTTCTCACCGGCGGCGCGCGGCAGGTGATGACCTCGGACCATTTGCGCAGCTTTACCAATGATCCGGTTTTGATGACACGGATCACGGCCATTCACGCATTAGGTGATATCTGGGCGATGGGTGCGGCACCGCAGGCCGCCACCGCGACGATTATTCTGCCTCGGATGTCACCCGCACTGCAACAACGTACCATGTCAGAAATCATGGCCACCGCTAGTGACGTCATCCGCGCAACCGGGGCCGAAATCGTCGGAGGCCACAGTTCGATGGGGGATGAGATGACCATCGGGTTCACTCTGACCGGCCTGTGCGAAAACGACCCGATCATCTTGTCCGGGGCCCGCAAGGGCGACGCTTTGATCCTGACCAAGCCGATTGGCAGCGGCGTGATCATGGCCGCCGAAATGGCCGGTTTGGCCAATGGCATCTGGGTCGCAGAGGCGTTCCGCCACATGGTTCAGCCGCAAGGCGAAGCTGCGCGCATTCTGTTCAGTGCCCATGCGATGACCGATGTGACCGGGTTTGGTCTGGCAGGGCATCTGCAAGGTATTTGCGGTGCCTCGGACTGCGGTGCGGTAATTGCTCTGGATGCGGTTCCCGTGATGGCCGGGGCTGTGGAGCTTAGCGCAAGCGGTGTTCGGTCCACGATCTTCGAAGACAACCGCGCCATTGCGCCTGAACTCGCCAACGGACCCAAGGCTGATCTTCTTTTCGACCCTCAAACCGCCGGAGGGCTATTGGCCGCTGTCCAAGCCGATGACGCGCCAGGCCTGTGTGCAGACCTACGTGCGGCTGGATATCCGGCATCAATCATCGGCATGATCGACGATACGCCGGGTTTAAAACTTCAGAGCTGATCCAGGACCTGTTCGACCCGCACAGCGACCTCTTTCAGACCGGTACTTGCCAGCGAGGGAACCTGGATCGAGGCCACAATCTCGGTGCTGTGTACGCGCGCGGACTTGGCATAAGCCGGGTCGTAATGCTGTTCCATAAGTGACCGTGTAAGGGCCAACTTGTTACCGCCGTCAATCAGCGCAAACCACCCATCCACCACCTCATGCCCACGGTGAGACCTCAGCGGCGACAGGAGATCTTTCAACCGCTCGGCATCGCTGAGGACATCGTCATATGCCGAGACCAGATATTCCGCGCGCGCTTCTATCGGGGCATCAATCTGAATGCGCACGGCCGCACACATGGCGGACCAAAGCCTCGGCGGCAGGATCAAAGAGCCGATTTTGGACGATTCCGCTTCGACTACGACGGGACGGGTGGGGTCAAAACCACAAAGTTCTGCGGCCAGCGCGGATTCGAATGCCTTTTGACTGGGTTGTCCGCCCGGCATTGCCCCCAGCAACGACCCCCGGTGATTGGCAAGCCCTTCGAGATCCAGAACCTGGACACCACGTTCCTGAAGGTGTGTAAGCAGCTCGGTCTTTGCTGTGCCCGTATACCCATCCAGAAGGACGAATTGAAACGGCAACGGATCGTCATACAGATACCGGCTCACCAAGCGGCGATAAGCCCGATAGCCGCCCTCGACAACCTCGGCCCGCCAGCCAATCTGTTGTAGCATCCAGGTAAACGAACCAGATCTCTGCCCACCGCGCCAGCAATATACAAGGGGTTTCCACCCCCCTTCGTGATGGGACAGGCTGTGTTCAATGTGGTTGGCCGCATTCCTGAAAACCAGAGCCGCCCCCAGCTTGCGGGCCAGAAACGGGCTTTCCTGGACATAGATCGTCCCGACGCGCGCCCGTTCGTCGTTATCCAGAACTGGCAGGTTGATGGACCCGGGCAAATGATCCTCGGCAAATTCAGCCGGGCTGCGCACGTCTATGGTTGTGTCGAACTCATGCGCGTATAACTGCTGAAAGCTGGTGATTTTCAGAACCATGTCAACGATCTAACCCGCGTTGAACCGGATGGAAAGGCACGGTGTCAATCTGCGATGGGATCGACAAGCGTCGGTCCACTGGCCCGATTGGAATTGACGCCCGGATCGACACGATGAAAGGTAAGAATATCTTCCTGCCCCGGAGACAGCAGCCGCGCAGCCCCTTTGCCCACTTCACCCAACCATAAAGGCCAGTTTTCGGGTTCAACAATCAGGGGCATGCGGTGATGAATTCTGCCCAAATTGCGGTTCGCTGGTGTCGTAACGATAGCGCATGTTCCCTTCTGGTCGCCTTCGGGTCCCCAATCTTGCCATACCCCGCCAAAAGCAATCGGGGCCCCGTCTTTTCTGAAAATATACCAGGGCAGCCGGTCTCCGCTCTCGGTTTTGGTCCATTCATAAAACCCGCTAGCAACGATCAGACATCTGCGTTCTCTGCAGGCCGCCCTGAAAGCCGGTTTTTCAGCTAGCGTTTCGGCGCGGGCATTGATCAACAATGGCCCAGCGGTTTTAGACTTGTACCAGTGTGGTAAAAACCCCCAACGCAAGGCATCCAACTGACGCCCGGTTTCGCCTGCCCTGACCACATGCACCTGACATGTCGGACAAACGTTGAAATTCGGGACAACAGGCAGAGCATTGGCCGGGCGCGCAGAAAACAACTGGGCCATGGCATCATTTGGAAGGGTTATTGCAAACCGTCCGCACATAGGTAATGAACTTTCAACAATCGTTTTCTACAGGCACAGGTTCTCACGGGGTCATATGCAAAATCAAACGGCGAAAACCTTAAAAGTCAAAGCTGTCGCAGCGCTGGAAGAAGGCAAATTCCAGGCTGCGCTGAAAAAGGCTCAACTTGGCGTAAAAAAGTTTCCGACCGACTCGGATTTTCATGCCATTTCCGGTTTTGTTCTGACCGAGATGAAACAGTATAAAAGGTCGATCCCGCATTTTGTCGAAGCCGCGCGGATGAAACCTGACGATCCGCAATTCGTCGAAAACCTCGCCAATGCTCTTATGCAAACCGGCCAGATGGCCAAAGCCTTGGAATATGCCGAACTCAAGGCCGAAAAATTCCCAGCCAGCAAGGAACTGAACCGGGTCATTGATGAGATTACGCTGAAAGGACAGAATTGGCGCCTGATCATTGATCACGTGACCAAAAAACTTCAAAGCGACCCTGAAAATGTCAGCCTGTTGTCGACTCGTGCCCGCGCCTATGGCCGCATCGGTTATATCGAGCACAACTCACGCGATATAACCAAGGCGTATGAATTGGCACCGGACAACGAAAAGATAGCCTTTCAAAAAGCCGTAAATCTGCACCAGAGTGGCGACAAAAAGGGATGCGCCGATATTCTGCAGGGCATCTACGCCAAAGAACCTTTCCATGTTGCCACCCTTCTTCAGCTTTCGACAATGTCCAGCAAAGAGGACGCCCCGAAACTGATGCAGGCGGTAGAAGCAGCGATATCCGAAAGCGTACACGAGCTGTCGGAACTGGAATTTGCCAAGGCCCACCTGATCCAAAAAGCCGATAGCCTTGGCGCAGCACTGCCGCAATTTGCACGTGCCAATGCCATCCAACACAATGTCAAACCCTATGATTTAGAGGCGGAAGAACAGAAGTTCGAACGTATCACTGGCCTGTTCCCTGTAGGGGGAAGAGTTCCTTGGTCCGAACAAACCGATCAGCCGGTTCCGATCTTCGTTCTGGGCCAGCCGCGCTCTGGCACAACGCTCATGGAAATGATGCTGAGCTCAGCGCCAGACATTGCTGGCTGCGGCGAACTGACGGTTGGGGCCGATCTTTCGCGCGACTACGCACAACATCGCAAGACCTTCGATTCCACTGCCGCAGCGAAATATGCCAAAGAGTTCCGAGAGTTGATGCCGCCGATCCCCGATGGCTCGACCACTTTTGTTGACAAGATGCCCCACAATTTTCAGCGGGTCGGCTTCCTGTTGTCAGCATTCCCAAACGCCAAGATAATAAACATGCTGCGTGATCCGCGCGATGTCGGTCTTTCGAAATGGATCCGCAGGTTCCCTGCGGGGGGCATGAACTATGCCTCGAATCTTGAAACCATTGCCCATTCTGCCAACCTGTATCGTCGCTATATGGCGCATTGGGAAGCTGTTTTTGGCGACAAGATCCTGACCGTTCCATATGAAAAGCTTGTCGCGGACCCCGAAACCTATAGCAAGCAGGTCGCCGCTTTCTGCGACCTCGAATGGACCGAGACGATGATGCGTCCGGAAGAGAATACCAAACAGGTCCGGACTGCCAGTATCGACCAGGTTCGCAACAAAATCTCAACCAAATCCATTGGGGGATGGCGATCTGTGTCGGAACATATCCAGCCCATGCTTGCGGGTTTTGATACAGGGCTTTGGCCGGAATACGACATTGATCAAGGCTGAAGGTTAGCTGAATGAAATAGGGCCGCATCCGAAGGTGCGGCCCTTTTCGTTTCGCTCTGGTCGCCTTACTTTTGCTTGATGCGACCGTCCAGATAAGGCTGGTAAGGCGCGTTTTCGGCTAGGTATTCCGCCGTGACATCCGCCAGATCCGGGCCAAAGTCATAGGCATTTTTATCGTCGCCTTCGAACATACTGTACCCGTCACCGCCATTTCTGACGTAGTTATTGGTAACGACAAGGTAAGTCGCCGCCGGATCAATCGGGGTAAGCCCATCGCCGTTGGATACCATGACCTCTGATACGCGCCCTTCGTTTGGTGCCACCGATGCGTCCCAAACAAAGGTCAGACCGGCAACCTGCGGAAAGCGGCCCTTGACCTCTTCTACCTGGCTCACGCCGTTTTCAAGCGCGTCAACGATGCCTTGTCCGCTGATCTCAAAGGTTGAAAGCGTATTCTGGAACGGCAGCACGGTCAGAACTTCACCCATGGTCACATCGCCAGGGTCAATCGAAGCACGCAAGCCGCCAGAGTTCGCAATCGCGATATGAACGCCCTGATCAGCAACCCGCGCAAGCATGGCATCAGCGACCAAATTGCCCATCTGACATTCCTGAACACGACAGATCGAACGGTCACCCTCAATCGCCTCAGACGTGCTGGCCACGACCTTATTGCGGATTTCGTCCAAAGGAGCGGCCAGTTCCGCGATACGGTCCAGCGAGGCCTGATCTTCGGCCACGTTGTTGTCCATGATCAGCGGCTCACCAGCCGCCGCGATAACATTTCCGTCGTCATCAAAAGTGACATTCAGCTCGCCCAGGAATTTGCCATAGGCATAGGCCTGAATGATCTGCACGCCATCGACCACTGTCGGATAGGGGCCAACAGCCTTGTCAGAAACGTTGGACAAATATGTATTGGAATGCCCACCTACGATTACGTCAACGCCTGTCGTTTCCTGTGCAACACGCTGGTCGACAGCATATCCCGAATGGCTGAGAACGATGATCTTGTTCACGCCTTCCGCGGTTAGCTTGTCCACTTCGGCCTGAACCGCGGGAACCGGGTCCGAGAATGTGATGTTCGGGCCAGGAGAGGCCAGTTCATGCGTGTCTTCCGGCGTCAGGCCAACAAGGCCGACTTTTTCTCCGCCGACTTCGATCACTGTAGACTTTTTGATCTTGCCACTCAGCAATTCTTCGCCTGAAAAATCCGCGTTCGACATCAGCACCGGGAAATCAACGGTGTCGATAAAGCCGCGCAGGACTTCCGGGCCATCATCGAATTCGTGGTTGCCCACGGTCATAGCGTTATAGCCCAGTTTGTTCATGAACTCGGCCGCGACCTTGCCCTTGTAATAGGTATAGAACAACGAGCCCTGAAATTGATCGCCGCCATCTACCAGGATCGAGTTTTCGGCACGCCCGCGGGCTTCTTCCACTGCTGTTACGAGACGGGCAGATCCGCCAAAACACTTGCCTTCGGCGTTGTCATCTGAACTACAGCCGCTGTCATATTTGTTGATCGGCTCGATACGCGAATGAAAGTCGTTGGTGTGCAGAATGGTCAGTTTATATTCGGCGGCGGCCATTCCTGCAGTCAAACCCAGCACAGCAGCCGAGGCTAGGAAACGGGTGAACATATTTTAACTCCCTTTGTTAATTGCCAAGATGTTGCGCCGCCTTCAGCAAAGAGTCAAAGGGGGAAATCCGGCTTGAATCTAGCCGCAGCGCGGGGCATGACCGTTCTATGCTGATTTACAAGATTTTCCGCGCCAACGAATGGACGGCGCTGCAGACCGATGGCGCCACGGATGGTGCTCCGATTGATGTTTCGGACGGTTTTGTCCACTTTTCGACAGCTGAACAAGCTGCGGAAACCGCTGCCAAGCATTTTGCCGGCGCCGAAGGTTTGACGCTGTTGGCCTGCGATGCTGACGCGATGGGCGAGGAACTGAAGTGGGAGGTTTCGCGCGGGGGCGCTCTGTTTCCGCATCTCTACCGTCAGATCCGCATGACCGACATAGCTTGGTCCTGCCCCCTGCCCTTTGACGGCAACGCGCATCGCTTCCCGGACGACATGAAATGACGGAATATATCGACCCGGATCGCGCCCAGTTCGAAGCCTTCAAGGTGCTGGATCGTGACCACCCGATCGAGATGCTGAACCTGGTGAGGTTCCGCAGCCGGGCCGAATATCCATCGGGGCACGAACTGGCCAAAAGCGGTCTGTCGGGCGCTCAGGCTTATCGAAATTATGGGATCGAAACCGGGCCGATCATTGTCCGCCTTGGGGCAAAGATCATTTGGCGCGGCGCGTTTCAGACTACGTTGATTGGCCCAAAGGATGAGCTATGGGAAGCGGTATTTATCGCGCGTTACCCATCGGCCCATGCCTTTCTGGAAATGATATCCGACCCTGATTACAAACAGGCGGTCGTGCATCGTCAGGCTGCGGTGAAGACCTCTCGCCTGATCCGATGCGCGCCGACCGAAGGCGGAGAAATGTTTGGATGAAACTGACTGAAAAGCTGGGGCTGGCTGCCCTGCACCGGTTGGATCCGGAAACCGCACATACCCTGTCGATCAAAGCCCTGAAGGCAGGGCTTGCGCCTGAACCAGGACCGGTTACGTCACAGCGTTTGCGGACCAAAATCGCGGGGCTAGGGCTGCCCAATCCGGTTGGTCTGGCCGCAGGGTTCGACAAGAACGGAGAGGTTCTTGGCCCCCTGTCTCGCGCCGGGTTTGGGTTCATCGAAGTCGGTGCCGTTACCCCACGCCCGCAGCCCGGCAATCCCAGACCGCGCCTGTTCCGCCTGACCGAAGACCAGGCTGCCATCAACCGCTTTGGCTTTAACAACGAAGGGATGGAGGCCATGGCCCGTCGTCTGGCGGCGCGCCCCAGGGATGCGGTGATCGGACTGAACCTTGGTGCGAACAAAGACAGCGATGATCGACCCGGCGACTTTGCCAAGGTACTGGCCCATTGTGGGGCGCATCTGGATTTCGCTACGGTCAACGTGTCATCTCCGAACACTGAAAAGCTGCGGGATTTGCAAG
Source organism: Ruegeria sp. CDSC042 (assembly GCF_059610745.1). Classification (NCBI taxonomy): domain Bacteria; kingdom Pseudomonadati; phylum Pseudomonadota; class Alphaproteobacteria; order Rhodobacterales; family Roseobacteraceae; genus Ruegeria; species Ruegeria sp. CDSC042. Next base: position 28,545 of record NZ_JBXWOF010000001.1, on the reverse strand, counting down.
GCAAAGCGGCGCTGAGCGCTCTGTTGAGCGGCGTGATCGAAACCCGAAACACCCTAATGCGCCCTCTACCAGTATTCCTCAAGATCGCCCCCGATCTGACCGAGGATGAGCTGCGGGATATCGCCGAAGTGGCCCATGAATCGGGCGTTGATGCGGTCATCGCCTCGAACACCACTTTGTCGCGCGATGGGTTGCGCAGCGAACACAGAGACGAAGCAGGCGGCCTGTCCGGCGCGCCTTTGTTCGAAAAATCCACCCGCGTTCTTGCCCGGTTTAGCCATTTGACCGACGGTCAGATTCCGTTGATCGGCGTTGGTGGCATCAGCACAGCAGAACAGGCCTATGCCAAGATATGCGCCGGTGCTTCGGCCGTGCAATTCTACACCGCGATGGTTTTCGGTGGTATCTCACTTGCAGCGGAAATCGCGCGAGGCTTGGATGACTTGCTGGCGCGCGATGGGTTTGAAACAGTTGCGCAGGCCGTTGGAAGCAAAAGACAGGACTGGATATGATCGAATACTGGCACAATCCCAGATGCTCTAAGTCTCGCGCAGGGCTCGCTTTGCTTGAGGAAAACGGAGCGCAGGTCGAAATTCGCAAATACCTTGAGGATACGCCCTCGGCAGACGAAATCCGGGCCGTACTTACACGCCTTGATATCCCCGCCATCGACCTGATGCGGACTAGCGAAAAGCTGTTCAAGGAACTGGGCCTAACCAAGAATACCGCTCAGGATGACCTGATCACAGCAATGGCGGCCCATCCGATTTTGATCGAGCGTCCGCTTGCAATCAAAGGGGACAACGCAGCCATTGGTCGCCCTACGGAATCCCTTCTGGACCTTCTTTAGGCGACCAAAGCCTCAAGCTTGGGGTATCGCCATCCCAGCGTGCAGGCACGCGCGATGTTCAAGATCATCAGCGCGGCCCAAAGGCCGTGATTGCCGAGCGCAGGCACCAATATGAACAGGGCCAAAACATAAATCGCAACCGAATGGATCATCGCATTGCGCATTGCGCGCGTCCAGGTCGCGCCTATGTAGATGCCGTCAAACATCCAGCTTGCCACACCGATCACCGGCGCCAGCGCCGCCCAGACCAGATACTCGCGTGCGGCTAGTCGCACCTCAGGTGCAGTTGACATCAGGTCGATCAACGCTGGCCCGGCCAGATAGAAAACCGCACCAAGTACAAATGCACCCCCTACCCCCCATTGCGAAGCCATGGCCGCGGCTCGGCGCACCTGATGCCGATCCCGCGCGCCAATGGCGCCGCCGACCAGTGCTTCGGCGGAAAAGGCGAACCCATCCAGTGCAAAGGCGGTAATTTCGAGAAACTGCAGCAAGACCTGATTGGCTGCCAGATTAACATCCCCCAGATCCGACCCGACGAAGAGGAATGTGGTAAAGGCGCCGGTCAGCAATACCGAACGGACCATGATGTCGCCATTCACCTGCATCATCCGACGCAGACGCGTGGGATCAAAAATTCGCGGCCAGTCACGCCATTGATTCCCGGTAAAAGCACTGCGGCACAGCCAGAGACCCAGTGCCAGCCCGCTCCACTCGGCGATGAGCGTCGCGATGGCCACCCCCTCGACGCCCCAACCCAGACCAAGCACAAACCACAGATCCAGGAGAATATTCAGCCCGTTCATCCAGACCTGCAGGACAAAGACCCCACGCGTACGTTCAATCGCAATCAACCAGCCAGTGATGGCGAACAGCGCAATCGTTGCCGGCGCACCCCAGATGCGTATCCGCAAATAGTCGCGGGTCAGCGCCTCAACCTCGGGGCTGGCGGGGGAAAGGGCAAAAGCCCCTTTGAACAAAAGGACTTGGGCCAATATGAAAACCATACCTGCCGCACTGCCCAGCAATATGCCCCGCATCAGCAGCGCACCGGTTTCTGCAGTGTCACCTGCCCCGCGCGCCTGCGCCGCCAGGCCGGTGGTCCCCATCCTCAGAAAGCCGAATATCCAGTAGATCGAGGCCAGAATCACGGCCCCCATCCCAACAGCCCCAATCGGCGCAGCCAGACCCATCTGCCCGACTACGCCAGTATCCACGGCCCCAAGGATCGGAACCGTGGCATTCGACAGCACGATGGGCGCTGCAATTTTAAGCACGCGCCTGTGCGTGATTGGTGCCGAGGCGTCTTGCATGGAAATCTACTCAGCTTTCGATTTGGACTGCGGCATCAGAAAATGCCCGCTGGCCTGTGCGAAAGGTCGCTGATGATTGTCCTGCCACGCTTCGACACGAACCGACGCATACCGGCGCCCTAATCGGCGAACAAAGGCACGCGCATAGGCATCCCGAGGCAAGCCCGATCGCAGGTAATCAACGGTGAAATCGACTGTTTTTGGAAACATGATGGTTTCATCTTGAAAGACCGTGCTGGCATCCAATTCGCCGTTTTCGATCCGGGGAAAGAAATACTCCCAACTCAGGGTGATAACCGCGGTTACTTCCAGAAAGGCAGCCGTCACACCACCATGAAGCGCCGGAAGCATCGGGTTTCCGATCAGCTTTTGGTCAAAGTTCAGTACCCCGGTCAACTCATTTCCCCGCCGGTCAAATTCGATTCCGAGAAACTGAATATATGGAACACCATCCACGATTGCCTTCAGTGCTGCATCGCGACGCTGTTCGATAAGCTGCATGGCTTCGGGCCGAGGTCGGGACATCATCGGCTCTCCACTGTGAATGAACCGGTGGCGGTTGCCACGGGCAGGTCCTTGTCCTCATCCATCGCAGTTGCGCGGACAAAGGCCACGTTTCTGGTGATATGATAACAGACAGCATGTGTCGTAATGCTCTGCCCTGGCGTCGCCGGGCGCATGTAGTCTATCCGCAGATCTATTGTCGCGGTGGCGCCGGGCGAAGAAGGATGGCACATGACCGCGGAACCGCAGCAGGTGTCAAGCAGGGCAAAAACCGCCCCGCCATGGATCACACCCGTGCGTGGATCACCGATCAGTTCGGCCTTGTAGGGCATCGAAATCTCGGCCTCGCCATTACCCATTTTGGTGAGTGTCAAACCCAAAGCTTTGGCATGCGGAATGGCCTCAATAAACTGTCGTGCTATAGCAGCTTTGTCGACCATCTACTTGTGTCCTCTCTGTTTCTCCCTTTATGAGCGTCAGGCTAGCAAAAGAGCAAGCCCGCCTGTTGCGCTTGAAGTCGCCACGTCCTACGCTGTTTCGAAGGAGACCAGGAATGCCCGACAACCGTTTGTCATTCAAAGAGATGTGCGCCGAGTTTGACGTGACTCCACGTACCCTGCGCTACTATGAATATATCGAACTTCTGCAGCCTGACCGCGAAGGCCGAACTCGCTTTTACGGGCCTAGGGAATGCGCTCGGATGACGCTGATCATGCGGGGACGGAAATACGGATTTCCACTGGAAGATATCCGCCAGTGGCTGCTGATCTACGAAGATCAGGGGAATCAGGCACAGATGAAGGCCTTCATCGAAATGGCCGAACATCAGCTTGTCGAACTGAACAATCAGAAAAAACAGTTGGATGAAGCCATAGATGCCTTGGAACAAATGCGTGACCAGACCGCGAAATTGTTAGACTAGGCATTGCTGCCCAGTTGATCGCATTTACTATCGGATTTGCCAAAGCCAAAAACAGACCCTTCCTGGGCTCTTTTACCCTTTCAGCATGCTTTCCCGTGTTTGGAAAATTGCATCTGGAAGGTGATCTGACGTGACGTCCTGAAATTCCCTGCAGTAGAAACCTTGACGCGAACGGAAGTTACGTCAACTTATTTGTGACGCAGCGTTCGCGTTACGTGAACGGCATCTACGTGCTGTAAGACGCGCATCGACTGCGCAAATCAGCTTAACGAAGGCCAGTTACAAGAGTGCAGAAACCATGACCGAAGATCTGATGACCATTCGTGAAATGTGCGAGACCTATGATGTCACGCCGCGCACATTACGTTTTTACGAGGCAAAGGAACTTTTGTTTCCGATCCGCGAAGGGCAGAAACGACTGTTCACCAAAAGCGACCGGGCGCGTCTCAAGCTGATCCTGCGAGGCAAACGCTTTGGCTTCAGCCTGGAAGAAATTCGCCAGCTTCTTGATTTGTATCACGTAGGTGATCAGCAGGTTACACAGATGACCCGCACCTATGAGATCGCGTGCGAGCGGCTTGCCGATATGGAATCCCGGCGTGAAGAGCTGACCCAGGCCATTGACGATCTAAAAGAACAGTTGAGATGGGGCGAGAAAGTGATCGCCTCGATCAAGAGCGACAAAAAGGCCGCAGAATAACCCCGGCGGCACCCACCCACCGGACAAGCGAAACTAAGGAAGTTCCCAATGCCCGTATACAATGCACCAACCAAAGACATGCAGTTCGTATTGCACGAAGTGCTCAATGTATCGGGATCGGACATCCCGGGTTATAGCGAGCTTGAACCTGATTTTACCGGCGCTGTTCTAGAAGAAGCCGGTAAGGTGGCGACAAATGTTCTGCACCCGCTGAATACAATCGGTGATACCGAAGGATGTCGTTTGGAAAACGGTGTGGTATATACCCCTACTGGCTTTAAAGACGCATTCGGTCAGATGAAGGAAGGCGGCTGGACCGGCCTGGACATGCCCGAAGAATTCGGCGGCCAGAACATGCCTTATGTCATCGGCTCTGCCGTGGCCGAGATGTTTTCCGCCTCGAACCAGGCGTTCACCATGTATCAAGGTCTGACCCACGGCGCAGCCTCGGCCATTCTGGCGCACGGCACCCAAGAGCAGAAAGAAACCTATCTGCCGAACATGGTTAGCTGCGATTGGACCGGCACCATGAACCTGACCGAACCGCATTGCGGCACCGACCTGGGTCTGATGCGCACCAAGGCTGAACCGCAGGCGGATGGCTCCTACAAGATTTCCGGTCAGAAGATCTTTATCTCGGCTGGTGAACACGACATGGCCGACAACATCATTCACCTGGTGCTGGCCAAGATCGTGGGCGGCCCCGAAGGCATCAAGGGTGTATCCCTGTTCATCGTTCCTAAATTCATGGTGAACGAAGATGGCAGCCTGGGTGAACGCAACGGCGTATCGGTCGGCAACATCGAAGAAAAGATGGGCATCCACGGCAACTCGACCTGCGTCATGAACTATGACGAGGCAACCGGCTATCTTTTGGGCGAAGAGCATAAAGGCATGCGCGCGATGTTCACCATGATGAACGAAGCCCGTATGGGTGTAGCCATGCAGGGTCTGTCCCAGGCCGACGCGGCCTATCAGAACGCGGTGGAATACGCCAAGGACCGCCTGCAGGGCCGCGATGTGACCGGTGCGAAAAACCCGGACGGTCCAGCCGATCCGCTGATCGTGCATCCCGACATCCGCCGCAGCCTGATGGATCAGAAAAGCTTTACCGAGGGTGCCCGTGCCTTTGTTCTGTGGGGAGCGACCATGATCGACAAGGCCCACCGCTCTGGTGACGATGCCGCCGATGGCCTGATCTCACTGCTGACGCCGGTCCTCAAAGGGTTCCTGACCGACGAAGGCTATGACATGACGGTCAAGGCCCAGCAAGTCTATGGCGGCCACGGCTACATCGAAGAATGGGGCATGTCGCAATATACCCGCGACGCCCGGATCGCGATGATCTACGAAGGCGCAAACGGCGTTCAGGCGCTTGACCTTGTGGGCCGTAAACTTGCCCAAGATGGCGGCAAACACGTCATGGCGTTTTTCGAAATGGTCAAAAACTTCTGCAAGGAAAACGCAGGTCAGAACGAAGCCTATGATACGGCGTTTATCGAACCGCTGAAAGCGGCCTCCAAGGATCTGCAGGCCGCTGCCATGTACTTTATGCAAAGCGGCACCAAGAACCCCAACCATGCGCTGGCTGGGTCGAATGACTTCATGCACATGTTCGGTCATGTCTGCCTGGGCCTGATGTGGGCACAGATGGCAAAAGCCTCTTATGCCGCACTTGAAGCCGGGACTTCGGACACCGAGTTCTACGAGACAAAGATTACCACCGGCCAGTTCTACATGGCGCGTCGCTTGCCAGCCACCAGTCTTCATCTGACACGCATCCAGAGCGGTGCGGATACTGTCATGGGCCTGGACGCGGCAAGCTTCTGATCTCTGACCGGCCCCAAACCATCTTGGGGCCGGCCATTCGAAAGGCTCGATATGCCAAAACGATTTCGCCTGACTCGCCGTTTCCCGGTCGCCATGACCGAAGACGGCTATCGCAGACTCAGAGGGTTCGCGCGCGAGGCTGGTCTGGACGAAGGTGAGGCACTGTCATTCCTGTTCGAGAACTTCAACAGCGTCATCGACGAAGAGAGCCTGACGCACCGTTTGCGTATCTTCAATTCCGAACTTGAAGAGCGCAAACGATAAGAAAACAGACCCGCCCAAAAAAGGGCGGGCTACATGATACAGCACATCGCACTGACTCATGTGCCAAGGGAGGCAAATGATGACCATCAAACTGCATTGTTTCGGCGTCAGCGGAAACTCGTACAAGGCGGCGCTGGCTCTGGAGTTATCAGGGTTAGAATGGGAAGCCGTCGAAGTCGACTTCTTCAAAGGAGTGACACGCACTCCCGAATTTCGTGCCACTGTCAACGAAATGGGTGAAGCGCCCGTCATGATTGATGGCGACTTTCGCACCAGTCAGTCCGGGGCCATTCAGACTTATATAACTGAAAAGACAGGTATGTTCGGAGGAAAGACGCAGGAAGAGAAATACGAGGTACTGCGCTGGGTGCTGTGGGACAATCACAAACTCAGCTCGATGGCAGGCCTGACCCGTTTTTTGATCAACTTTCTGCCGGAAGAACATCGCAACCCAGACGTGATCGCATTCAACCAGGGTCGTCTGAAGGCTGCGTATCAAGTCCTGGATGCACATCTGAACGGTCGCGACTGGATCGTTGGGGACGGCGTAACCAATGCTGATCTCAGCTGCTGTGGCTATCTCTACTATCCTGAACCCTTCGGCTTTGACCGCACCGAATGGCCAAATATCGACGCCTGGCTGACACGCTTGTCCCAGCAGCCTGGCTGGAAACACCCCTACGACCTGATGCCCGGCTCTGTGCCGGATCGAGCTTAAGGAGAAAACTATGACCGACGCATATATCTATGACGCCCTGCGTACTCCGCGCGGCAAAGGCCGCAAGGATGGCAGCCTGCACGAGCTGACTTCGGCGCGCCTGTCCTCGCTGACATTGAACGCCGTAAAAGAGCGGAACAATCTAGAGGGCCACGCCGTAGAGGACGTCATCTGGGGCAACGTAACCCAGGTTATGGAACAGGGCGGCTGTCTGGCACGAACCGCAGTGCTGGGTTCTGATCTGGATGAATCGATCCCCGGGCTGGCGATCAACCGGTTCTGCGCCTCGGGCATGGAAGCTGTGAACCTAGCTGCCAACCAGGTCAAAGGCGGCGCAGGCGACGCCTATATTGCAGGCGGGGTCGAGATGATGGGCCGTGTTCCGATGGGCAGCGATGGCGCTGCGATTGCGGCTGACCCTTCACTGGCGATGAACACCTATTTCGTTCCGCAGGGTATCTCGGCTGATATCATTGCGACCGAATACGGGTTCACACGCGATCAGGCTGATGCGCTGGCGATGGAATCGCAGCGCCGTGCAAAAACTGCGTGGGACGACAACCGGTTCTCGAAATCGGTCATCACCGTTAAGGATCAGAACGGCCTGACCATTCTGGACCATGATGAATACATGCGCCCCGGCACGGACATGCAAAGCCTGGGTGGCTTGAACCCCGCATTCCAGATGATGGGCGAGCAAATGCCCGGCTTCGACAACGTCGCAAAGCTGAAATACCCGCATCTGGAAAAGATCAATCATATCCACCACGCGGGTAACAGCTCGGGCATCGTGGATGGTGCAGCGGCAGTTCTGATCGGCAACAAGGAATTCGGCGAGAAGTACGGCCTGAAGCCGCGCGCACGCATCAAGGCCACGGCCAAGATCGGCACCGACCCCACCATTATGCTGACCGGTCCGGTTCCGGTGACCGAGAAAATCCTCGCCGACAACGGCATGAAAATCAGCGATCTCGACCTGTTCGAAGTGAACGAAGCCTTTGCCTCGGTTGTTCTGCGCTTCCAGCAGGCATTCGATGTCGATCCGGCTTTGGTCAACGTCAATGGCGGCTCGATCGCAATGGGCCACCCGCTGGGCGCGACCGGCGCGATGATCATCGGCACCCTGCTGGATGAGCTTGAACGTCAGGACAAGGAAACCGGGCTGGCCACGCTTTGCATCGCATCCGGCATGGGTGCAGCAACGATCATCGAGCGCGTCTGATGCCAAAGCTGGATCTCTCTCAGATTCCGTTTCAGGGCGGCTCGGCCTATCCGGGCAAGCTGGCCGAGGCGACCGCAGGCCGTTTTGTTCAGCGCCTCGGTGATGCGGGCGGGCTGACCCAGTACGGGGTCAACATCGTACGGCTTGAACCGCAAGGCATGTCCTCGCTGCGCCACTACCATATGGAGCAGGACGAGTTTGCAATCATGCTAAGCGGCACCTGTACGCTGATCGACGACGATGGCGAGCATGAAATGCAGCCCGGCGATTGCGCCGCATGGCCCGCAGGTGAAGCCAACGGCCATCACCTTGTGAACAACACCGATGCGCCTGCGACCTTTCTGGTGGTGGGCACACGGACCCCGAACGAGACCGGCTATTACAGCGACTTAGACATGATGGTGAAGGATGATGAGAACGGATTCTCCTTCACCCGGAAAGATGGCAGCCCGCTAACGGCTGACCAGATTGGAGATGACAATGACTGATTTCACTCTGAGCAAAGACGCGGACGGCGTCGCCATTATCACCTGGGACGTCCTAGGAAAGTCCATGAACGTGATGTCTTTTGACGGCTTCGCACAGTTGAGCGATTGCATCGATCAGGCACTTGCCGATGACGAGATCAAAGGCATCGTTATCACCAGCGGGAAAGAAGGTTCGTTCGCCGGTGGCATGGACCTGAACCTGCTTGCGGTGATGAAAGAACAGGCGGGCGACAACCCCGCCAAGGGCCTGTTCGAAGGCACCATGAATATGCACGGCGTGCTGCGCAAGATCGAGCTGGCGGGCATGGACCCCAAGACCAAGAAAGGCGGCAAGCCGATTGCAACCGCCCTGCCCGGTACAGCCGCAGGCATTGGCATGGAACTACCGCTGTCGACGCACCGCATCTTTGCAGCCGAGAACCCAAAGGCGAAATACGGCCTGCCTGAAATCATGGTTGGCATCTTCCCCGGCGCTGGTGGCACCACCCGTATGGTCCGCAAGGTCGGTGCGATTGCAGCCGCTCCGCTGTTGCTGGAAGGCAAGATGCTGGACGTCAAAAAGGCGAAAAGTGCAGGCTACATCGATGAGATCGCCGAGGATCCAGTTGCCGCAGCAAAAGATTGGGTGCTGAACGCCAAAGATGCGGACATTGTGAAGCCATGGGATGCCAAGGGTTACAAAATGCCCGGAGGCGCGCCTTACCACCCTGCCGGTTTCATGAACTTCGTCGGCGCCTCGGCAATGGTGAATAGCAAAACTCAGGGTGCGTTCCCTGCCGCCAAGGCGTTGCTAAGCGCTGTTTACGAAGGTGCGCTGGTTGATTTCGACACCGCGCTGAAGATCGAAGCCCGTTGGTTCACCTCCGTTCTGATGAACCCGTCTTCGGGTGCCATGATCCGATCACTGTTCCTGAACAAGGAAGCCTTGGAAAAAGGCGCCGTGCGTCCTGCGGGCGTACCGGATCAGTCAGTCAAGAAGATCGGTGTTCTGGGCGCTGGCATGATGGGTGCGGGTATCGCACTTGTATCGGCGCAGGCCGGTATGGAAGTTGTTCTGGTCGACCGCGATCAGGAAGCAGCAGACAAAGGCAAAGCCTATACCGAGACGTACCTGGACAAAGGTATGAAGCGCGGCAAGGTTACGGCTGAAAAGAAAGAGGCCATGCTGGGCCGCATCACCGCGACCCCTGACCTTGATCATCTGAAGGGCTGTGACCTGATCATCGAAGCCGTCTTCGAAGACATGGGCGTCAAGGCCGAGATGACCAAAAAGGTCGAGGCGATCATTCCCGAGGACTGCATCTTTGCCTCGAACACCTCGACCCTGCCGATCAGCGACCTGGCCAAAGCTTCGGTGCGTGCGGATCAGTTCATCGGCATCCACTTCTTCTCGCCCGTCGAGAAGATGTTCTTGGTCGAGATCATCAAAGGCAAGGAAACCGGTGATCGCGCAGTGGCCAAGGCGCTGGACTATGTGCGCCAGATTCGCAAGACGCCTATCGTGGTCAACGATGCCCGCTTCTTCTACGCCAACCGCTGCATCATTCCCTACATCAATGAAGGTGCCCGGATGGTGACCGAAGGCGTCAGCCCGGTTCTGATCGACAACGCGGCACGCCAGTTGGGCTTCCCTGTCGGGCCTATCCAGCTGACTGATGAGACCTCGATTGATCTGGGTGCCAAGATCGCACGCGCGACCAAGGCCGCGATGGGCAACGAATATCCTGAAAGCCCGTCCGATGATCTGATCTTCTGGATGGAAGAACAGGGCCGTCTGGGCCGCAAGGCAAACGCGGGCTTCTTCGACTATGACGAAAAAGGCAAGCGCGTCGAATATTGGAAGGGTCTGCAGGACAAGTATCCGCTGGCAGAGGATCAGCCCGACCTGATCGAAGTGCAGGAACGCCTGATGTTCGCTCAGGTTCTGGAGGCCGTCCGCGCATTGGAAGAAGGCGTTCTGGAAGACATCCGCGAGGGTGACGTCGGCGCAATCTTGGGCTGGGGCTTTGCACCTTGGTCAGGTGGCCCACTGAGCTGGCTGGACATCATCGGCACCCCTTATGCGGCCGAGCGCTGCGATCAGTTGACCGCACAATATGGGGAACGGTTTACCTGCCCGCCGCTGCTGCGTGAGATGGCAGATAAAGGCCAAAGCTTCTACGGGCGTTTCAACCCCGAAGCCAAGGCTGCCTAAACAGTTGGTGCTGGCGTAAGAGACCTTACGCCAGCACCCTGCTTGTCGTGTTTGGTTGGTCTGCCGTTCAGATCACTGGAAGAGGCCGGCCCGGACGACCCGGGCGACGCGCGCCCCTGCTGGGTCTCAAAGGGACAACTTGTTCCAGCGAGATGGGTGCAGGCAGCGCACCCAACGGGTTGGCAAGGGCTGCCACGCGGCCCTCGGTTCGTATATCTTCGACCAATTCCGCCGCTGTTTCGCTTTCGGCAATTTGATAGCCCGCACTTGTGCCGCTGTGGCCGCCGAAACGCCCTGACGGGCAGAAGGCGCGCATGCCGCCTTCCATATAGACCACTTCATCCTCGTCAAAGAACAGTGCGCTGACATCGAATGATGATGCCGGGACGTCCGACTTGATGCGGAACAAACCGCTCAACTTTCGTGCTGCCACAACAGTCAGATCTGCGGTGCCGTGCTCCAATGCTATACCCTGTTCAGGCATGATCCAAATCGTACCTGGGCTGTCGACGGCACTTGGGGGTACGCGGACTGGCAAATACTCGATCCGACTTTCTTCAGTAGGAACCGAAATCGTATCGACAGAAATGCGCCTTACTGCCTTAAAGCCATTCTCGACTGTCCGGATCAGATCACCAGGCTGAATGTCTTCAATCGGCGTCCAGCCGTCGACAGTTGCAACCCTGGTCCCGTGGATCAAGCCGCCACGGCGCGCGTTCAGTTCTACTCTGGTTTCGAATTGTGTCCGGCTTTCCGGAACATCTGAAATACCCATGTCACTCACTACTTCAAACACGTGCCTCCCCCCCTGCTGGCACCAAAAACAATAGATATTCATTAGCATCCAAACCGATCACGCGTCCAAATTTTGACACATTTGAGCCTGATTTGGGTCCCAAACCCCGTTGGATAACGCTAAAAACGGAACAACGATCTGTAATCGCCCGGTATTAAGTCCGGCAGGGAAACTATATTTCTGTCATCTAATCAAAAGAGTATCCGAATCTGTCTATATCTTCAGCGCAAGCCTCGGCGACGGCCTCTTGTGATGCGGCTGAATAATAGCTGCGGTAATCTTTCGCCCGCTCTGATCGATTCAGGTGCGGCAGCGTGATCCGGAACCCCAAATGGTCAAACAGAGGCTCTGCGTCCTGATCAAACGCTTCGAGCCTGATGAAATCCTGGCATTGTTCAATACCATCGGCTCGCGTCACGTAGTGCCGCGCCGGATGCTGACGGAGCGACTGTTGCGTCGCAGGGTGGCAGACAAATCCTTCAAACGAATGGGCGCGGGCCAGCGCGATTGCGGGGTGATCAAAGCCTTGCACCTTGAGCCAGTGATAATAGCTGACAAGCCGATCCCAGGGATTTCGGACCAGGGTAAAGACTGTCATCCCCGACAACTCATCCGGTGAAAGAACACCTTCGATATCGGCGAGGGTTGAATGTTTCCAAAGGCGGCCACGCGCCGATAGCTGTTTGATCCGCCTATTGCGTTTCTTTGCCTTGGGCGTATCTCCCAGCAAAATATCATCCTTCATCGCGCGCTGTTCCAAAGCCAGCGACAAAGATGTCCCTCCAGTTTTGGGAATGTGGACGAAGATATAAGAGCGACCGCGCGAAATGATCACGATGCGGCCTCTGTAGTGGCGGGACGCGTGGACCGCCAGGCCAGCAGAACTCCGGCCGTTGCGATCAGGCATATGCCGAGGATCTGCAGAACACCGATATTCTGCCCAAAGACCCTCCAGGCGAACAAGGGTCCAAATATCATCACCGAGTATTCAAACACCGCCACATAAGAGGTCTCACCGATCTGATAGGATTTGATCAGCATGAATACCGCAATCGTCGACCCTATTGCCTGAACTATAATCCAAGGAATTGCCGGTCCCATTTGCCAGACCCAGCCACGGGTGACGAAGCCCTCCGGTCCAGCGACCGGAACCCCCGGAAACAAGGATAACACGATCAGCCCTACCGCTCCGGCCACTCCCAAGGTTGTCACCATAGCCGCCAGCAATGCCGTTGTGCTTTCCTGCGCGCAGTGGCTTCGGGTGATGACTGAACTGAACGCGTAGAACAGCCCTCCGGCGACCGGCAACAGCGTTTTTGCATCAAACTCGCCGGGATTCGGCTGCAACACGCACAAAATCCCGGCAAACCCTACTGCAACGGCCAGAATACGCCATGGGCCTATCCGTTGCTTCATGGCGACGGTTGTAATCAACAGCACAAAGATCGGCGACGTGAACAAACCCGCCAACGCCTGAGCAATCGGCATCAGCGCAAGCGAGGCAAAATAGAACAACATGGCCAATGTGATGAGAACACTACGCAGGATCACGGGGCCAAGCCTAATCGGGCGCAAGCGGCCCAGCCCAAGCAGTGACAGGCCCATTATCAGCGGTAGCATGAGCAGAGCCCGGCTGAAATGGAACTGCCACAGACCGATCGTTTCGGCCACCAAGATGACCACATTATCAATCACGCCGATGATTGCCATAGCACTGACCATCAGCACCGAGGCCAAAACCGGTGAAGTCTGGGTGTCCGCCTGCATCATTTTCCCCGCGGCATGATGGAGAGCGGTAACAGAATATTCCGCTCGTCTAGGTATCCAGCACATTTCCTGAACATCGCGCAACAGGTTTGCGCCGGTTGAATTTAGCGTGTTAAGCTGGCTCCAATTAAGAACGAGCAGACATCACCCCGATGACGGCACTGAAACAGTTCCAGCGGATCGAAGCCACCGGTCTGTGGCGCCCCTCGCCCGATGTTCAGCGGCGCGAGGTTGTTGTGTCGATTGGCGAAGCGACTCTGACGATATCAGATTTCAACGACCGGGCACTGACGCATTGGTCGCTGGCTGCGTTAGAGCGCCAGAACCCCGGTGTTTTCCCTGCGATTTACCACCCGGATGGCGACCCGCAAGAGACGTTGGAACTGGCCCAATCCGAAACCACGATGATCGAAGCCATTGACCGTCTGCAGCGTGCCATCGACTGGTCACGCCCCCACCCCGGGCGTTTGCGGTGGTTCAGCGTGGCCGGGGTTGTGGCTGCTGTGGCCGCGCTCATGCTGTTGTGGTTACCGTCAGCGTTACAAAACCATGTCGTATCCGTCGTTCCCGAAATCAAACGTATCGACATCGGCGACACGATCCTGAGGCGCATAGAAAGAGTGTCAGGCCGCGCCTGCGTGTCCGAGGGCACTCAGGAAGCACTGGATCATCTGGCGGCAAGAACGGGCGTGCGCGCAATCGTTATCCTACCCGCCGGAGTACAGACCAGCCTGACCCTGCCGGGTGGAATTGTCCTGTTGAACCGATCTCTGGTCGAAGATCACGAGGACCCCTCGGTCGTGGCCGGGTACATCCTTGCGGAACGTGCACGTGTGCAGGCACAGGACCCACTGGATGATCTGCTGGACCGGACCGGCATCAGATCTGCGTTCCGCCTGCTGACAACCGGTGAGCTGACACCTCAGATTGTCGACAGTTATACCGAAGAAGTTCTATCAGAACCCCGTCCTGCTGTACCCGACGAGAACCTGCTGGAAATTTTTGCCGAGGCAGCTTTGCCCTCGGTCCCCTTTGCCTATGCGACGGACGTGACAGGTGAAACCGTGCTGGGCTTGATCGAGGCCGACCCGATGGCGGGCCAGCCCCAGCAACAGATACTGCCAGATCGCGAATGGGTCCGGCTGCAGAATATATGCGGCGGATAAGCCCGCTTATTTGGTCCCGAACATCCGGTCGCCCGCATCGCCCAGACCCGGCATGATATAGCCTTTTGAGTTCAGCTCACGGTCCAGTGCGGCGGTGACGATGTGAACATCCGGATGTGCCTCTTTCATGCGGGCAACACCTTCGGGGGCGGCCAGCAAGCACAGGAACCGGATATCCGTCGCGCCAGCCTCTTTCAGCAAATCAATCGCAGCGGCCGAGCTGTTGCCGGTTGCCAGCATCGGGTCGACGGCAATGACCAGACGGTCCTTCAACCCCTCGGGCGCTTTGAAGTAATATTGGACGGGCTTCAACGTCTCTTCATCGCGGTACAGGCCAACAAAGCCAACACGGGCCGAGGGGATCAGTTCCAAAACTCCGTCCAGCATTCCGTTACCGGCGCGCAGGATAGAAACCAGCGCTAGTTTCTTACCTGCCAGGATGGGGGCGTCCATCTCTTCCATCGGGGTTTCAATGTGCCGGGTGGTCAATGGCATTTCGCGCGTGATCTCATAGGCCAGAAGCAAGGTGATCTCACGCAGCAACTGACGGAATTCGGCGGTCGAAGTGCCCTTGTCCCGCATGAGCGTCAATTTGTGCTGCACCAACGGGTGGTCGACGACGGTCAGGTGTTCGCTCATGATATCTCCAGTCTTTTCTTGACCCGCGCACGGGTCGCTTCATCGCAAAAAGCCGCATTCAGGGCGGTTTCATTCAGGGCGGCAAAATCCTCGGCCTCCCAACCAAAGGCCTTGGCCAACATCTCATATTCACGCCGCATTGTGGTATGGAAAAACGGCGGATCGTCGGTGGACACGGTGACCTTGACACCTGCCTCGCGCAACTTGGAAATCGGATGGCTGGCAAAGTCGGGAAACAGGCCCAGAACCACGTTCGAGCCCGGGCAAACCTCGAGCGTCACACCACGATCAACGATCTCATGCACAAGGTCGGGATCTTCGATCGCACGCACGCCATGGCCGATGCGTTCAACTCCCAGATCACGGATCGCATCGCGGACACTATCCGGCCCGCCGAACTCTCCGGCATGGGTGGTCAGGCGTAGTCCGGCCTCGCGCGCGCAGTCAAACGCCCACTTATAGTCGCCCTGAACCCCCATGGATTCATTGCCCCCCATACCGAACCCAGTAATCCAGTCGCCAGCTGTTTCAGCGGCACAATATGCACTGAGCTTGGCCTGTTCGGGTCCGAAATGCCGGACACAGGTCACCACGCCGCGCAGAGTGATATCGTATTTCCGCTCGGCTTCATCAGCGGCATCCTGAATGGCACTTAGATAGTCGCGCCAGGCCACCAAATCGCCACCGCCACAAAAATCGGGGCTCAGAAAGCTTTCCGAATACACCACCCCGTTCGCCGCGCTTTCTTCAAGAATAGCCAACGTCAGACGGCGGAAATCCTCGGGCGATTTCAGCACCTCACAGGCGGCCTCATATACGCTGAGGAAATGGGCGAAATCCCGGAAATCATAAGACCCGTCATGTTTGAAAATCCCGCTCAGGTCGATGCGCTTTTCATGCGCCAGCTGACGGATGAAGGCAGGCGGCGCGGCACCTTCGTGATGCAAGTGCAGTTCGATCTTGGGTAGGTCAGCGACAGTCATAGAAAGCTCCGCCCCGGCCCTTGTGCCGGGATATTCAGGTGATGTGCGATACTGGCGGCAATGTCGGCGAATTTGACCTGACCGATCTGCCCCGCACCCTGCCCTGCAATCAGGACAGGTACTTGCTCACGCGTGTGGTCGGTGCCGATCCAGCTTGGGTCGTTGCCGTGATCAGCGGTCAACAACATCAGGTCATCGGGGCGCAACCGGGTCAGAATTGCACCTATCTCTTGGTCAAACCATTCTAGCGCGCGGGCATAGCCGCTGATGTCGCGCCGATGGCCATAGAGGCTGTCAAACTCGACAAAATTGGCGAAGGTCAGGCTGCCCTCTTCGGCCTCATCGACCAAATCGGACAGATGACCCATCAAGTCAGCATCCGACCCTTTGCGCAGTGTGTCGATTCCCTGCATGGAAAAGATATCGCCGATCTTGCCCACTGCATGAACACGGCCGCCCGCATCCTGACACCAGTTCGTCAGCACCGGAGCGGGCGGCACGATGGCAAAATCCTTGCGGTTGGTCGTGCGGGTGAACCCCTGTTCGGGCGAGCCGACAAAGGGCCGTGCGATCACACGCCCCACTTTCATCTGGTGCAAACGTGGGGCCAGCGCGCGGCAGAGGTCAAGCAGACGGTCTAGGCCGAAACTTTCTTCATGCGCGGCGATCTGAAAGACACTGTCGGCCGAGGTATAGCAGATCGGCCAACCGGTTCGCATATGCTCGGCCCCCAATTCGGCGATGATCGTGGTGCCCGAGGCGTGGCAATCCCCCAAAACCCCTTCGGTTCCGGCGGCCTCGGCTGCGGCCTTGCTCAGATCAGCCGGAAATGATGGTGTTGTATTTGGAAAGTAATGCCAGTCCCACGGCACAGGCAGCCCTGCTAGCTCCCAATGCCCCGATGGCGTGTCCTTGCCCGGTGAATCCTCACAGGCGCAGCCCCACAGACCTGTCGGCTGGGCCAGCAAACCCGGCGTTTCCGCACCCGAGGCCAGCCGTGCCGCAGCACCCAACCCCAGCGCATCCAAATGCGGTAGATGCAAAGGCCCGGATCGCCTCTCTTCCGCCTGACCTTGAGCACAAGCCTGCGCGATATGGGCCAGAGTGTTTGCCCCAGTATCCGGCATGTCGCCATTAAAGAACTGATCAGCATCGGGCGCGCCGCCGATACCCACAGAATCCATCACAACAAGGAAGGCGCGGCTCATGGCGTGATCCTCTCGTGGACAAGGGTTGGCACCACTGGTTTACCCGTTCCAAGCGTGATCGCCTTTTGAACAGCATCAGCCGCACGTCGCGCGGCATCCTCGCGGGCGGCATGGACGACAGCCAATGGCGCGCCTTTTTCGACCCGGTCGCCCAGTCGCACCAGATCTGACAGCCCGACCGCAGGGTCGATCACATCGCTTTCAACCTGACGTCCGCCACCCAATTCGACAACCGCAAGGCCCAGAGCCTCTCCGTCTATCGTGGTTACATAGCCCGCAGCGGGAGCGGACACTTCGAGGATCACGCTGGCTTCGGGCAAATAGCGCGACCAATCGTCGACAAAGTGAATGGGTGCCCCAACTGCGGCCATCATGCGGCCAAACCGTTCTGCGGCACGGCCATCGCGGATGACCTTGGCGATTTTGTCCCGGCCTTCTTCCGAAGTGGCAAACATACCGGCGTCAGCCAACAGAACCCCACCCAGTTCGGCAGAGATCACAGCCAACGGCGCGTCAGGCGCTTGGGTCAATACCTTCATGACCTCATCCACCTCAAGTGCATTGCCCAGCGCAGAGGCAAGCGGCTGGTTCATATCGGTTATGACTGCCGAGGTCCGACACCCTGCAGCGTTGGCGGTTTCCGTCAGCGCCCGTGCCAGATTGCGCCCGTCATCAAGGGTTTTCATAAAGGCCCCACTGCCAACCTTAACGTCCAGCACCAGTGCATCCGGGCTGGCTGCAAGCTTTTTCGACAGGATCGACGCGGTGATCAGGTCAAGGCTTTCAACTGTCGCCGTGACATCCCGAATGGCGTAAAGCCGTTTGTCCGCCGGCGCGATTTGCCCGGTGGCCCCGACGATGGCTGCCCCCGTTTCGTTCAGCACCTGCACCAGCCGGTCCTGGCTGATCTGGGTGGTCACACCGGGGATGGATTCAAGTTTGTCCAACGTGCCGCCCGTATGTCCCAGTCCCCGGCCAGAAATCATTGGCACATAGGCCCCAAGCTCGGCCAGTGCGGGGGCCAGTACCAGGCTGACGCTGTCGCCCACACCCCCGGTCGAGTGTTTATCGATTACCGGACCTTCCACATCCCAGTTCAGGACATCGCCGCTGTCGCGCATCGCAATGGTCAGATCGGCGCGGCCCTGCGCGCCCAACCCGCCCATGCAAACCGCCATGGCAAAGGCCCCTGCCTGCGCGTCACTGACCCCACCATCGGCAAGCCCCTGCGCAAACCAGTGCAGTTCCTCGGCGGAGGGTATATCCTTGCGGCGCAACTTAGCGATGATCGAGCGGGCGTCCATGGGGTCAGACATCCTCCATATGCGAGGCGTCAAATGCGCCTGGCAGCAGATCCCCGATAGTGGTTTTCAACTCCGCCCCGTCCAAGCTGGCCAATACCACCTTGACGTCACGCTTGCCGAACTCGGCCAGTTTCTGGCGGCACCCCCCGCACGGCGGTACTGGCTGAGGAGACGACGCGACCACGTAAACCTCGGTCAGTTCCTGCTCGCCAGCAGCGACCATGGCGGCAATGGCTCCGGCCTCGGCGCAAGTGCCTTCGGGATAGGCCACGTTTTCCACATTGCAACCGGAGTAGATCTGCCCCGACAGGGACCGGATCGCCGCGCCGACCTTGAAATTGGAATAAGGCGCATAGGCGTTTTCCCGCACGGACAAGGCTGCGTCTTTCAAGCTCATGGCGATTCCCTATTTTTTGATCATCTGGTCAGAAAGTCATACCCTAAATGAAAGCCCCCGGGGAATTGAAGCCCCGAGCGCAGAATTCCTGAGCCAAAATGCCTAATCCAGAACCGTATTGAACACGCCAGGCAGCGTGACCTCAAGCAGTTCAACATCATCGGTCGGATCAGACAGGCGTGTGCGCATCCCCGGCGGGATGACAAAGGCATCGCCCTGTTCCAGCCGATAGGGGTCGCGCCCCTCGCCTTCGAGCGTCAACTCACCGTTCATAACGAAAGTGAAATGAATATCGGTATCATGTGTAGCCCAGGCGGTGTCACCCTGCCCCCGACGCACCACCTGAACGCCTGCGACACCCATCGTGTTCTGGGCAATCGTGGTGTCGCGACAGATGTAGCCCGGCAAACGGAACGGCCCCCATTCTGCCCCCTCGGCCCGGTTGTAGACAAAGCGCTGGCCCTGCCATTCGCGATCCGGGCGGTATTGCGGGGTCGGCAACTGCATTTCGTGGTCGATTTCGGTGACATGTTCGGCAGGAACACCAATTTCGATCACCTGCACATTGTCCGATGCTTCCAACACACGATGGCGGATTTCGGGCGGCTGGATAAAGCAATCGCCGGCGGTCAGGCGCATCTTGTCGCCCTGATCCTCGTAAACCACATCGACCCAGCCATGGATGCAGAAAATCAACTGAAACCCGACCTTGTGGAAATGCACCATGTCTGGAACCGGACCGCCATCAGGAATGCGGATATGGCTGGCAATGATCGACCCGCCCAAGCGATCGGGAACCAAATCGCGATAATGCATTCCGGCGCGCCCGATGACCCACGGGGCCTGATCCTTGAGTCTGCGCACGACAAAGGAATGCACGGTATCCGGCATCACCATCGGCGGGTTCAGCTCATCAATTTCGACACGCGTCCCGTTCGGCGCGACCAAACTGCGCTGGCCAGCCGCAAACTCATCCGGATTTTCGGTCAGAATGCGCAACATTCCGGGCGCCTCGGGTGCATCCTGTTCGATCCGTAATCGCAATCCATGCCCCGAGAACACGGCGACCCGAGGGTCATCAGCCGGATAGATCATATCCATCCGCATCCCCAGTACCTTGGTAAAAAACGGGATGTCGTCACGTAATTCCTGCGTCGGCAGACGAATCTCAGCTTTGGTCTGATTGCTGGTCATTCAAGTTCTCTTCGGTCGTGGCTTTGGGCCATCCGATCAGAACAGAAGCCAAAATGCCAATTGAAAAGAACATCTCAAGCGTTTCTTCCAACACAAACAAACGCATGATCATCTGGTCCGACAGGTCGTCTTTCAGTGTGCCACTGACTTCTTCCAACCCCTGTGCAACCACCGCACACATACCGGCCAGAAAGAACACCATTAGAAACGGGACCCGTTGCTTGAACGCACGCCACCCGTTTGGCACCCCGTGCCAGAGCAAGCCGCCCAGAACCAAAACAGCCAGGATGACGCGAACCGCGTTCATATCAAGCAGCGTGTCCAGCCCATTCAGAATCCCATATGGCAGGCTATCTACGGCATAGATATCCGCAGCTAGTTCGCGCTCTGCCAGCAGCAAACAGACGAGACCGATATAGAGACGGGAAATCCCGCGATACCGGAAAAGCGCAATGCCCCCAGCCAGAACAAGCGCCGCGGCCGAAATGGATTCGAACGGGCCACCCTCATGGCTGAGGGACATCGCCTGCACCGGCCAGATACAGAGGACCACCAAGATCAGCATCGCAACACCAATCGCTGCACGAAACAGCGGCTGGTCCAGCCCAAAGGACCGCTTGGTATCGGTTGTGACGGGTATCGACTGAGATTGTTTTTCCGGGGTCATCTTGGGCCTTCGATCTCCTGTGGAAGCGGTGCCGAATATGAAGATGCGCGACCGTAACCATATTAGAACATAATTCAACCTACGGCCGTGTTTGGCAAAAATCCATTTATGAAGTGACGTCACGTAGCCAAGGCGCCAGAAATAGTTTAACCCTTCAACCAAATTCGGAACGGAGATGAATTGCCTATGTCTGACACTCCCAACCTGCGACAGGCCGCGCTTGATTATCACGCTCACCCAAAGCCTGGAAAGCTCGAAATCAGGGCTACGAAACCCATGGCCAACGGTCGGGATCTGGCGCGCGCCTACTCGCCCGGCGTCGCCGAGGCCAGCCTGGAAATCAAGGCCGACCCATCCAACGCCGAGCTTTACACTGCGCGGGGCAATCTTGTTGGCGTGGTCTCGAACGGAACAGCAGTGCTGGGCCTGGGCAATATAGGCGCTCTGGCTTCTAAGCCGGTGATGGAAGGCAAAGCGGTTCTGTTCAAGAAATTCGCAGGGATCGACTGTTTCGACATCGAGGTTGACCAATCCGACCCCGAAAAGCTGGCCGATATCGTTTGCGCGCTGGAACCCACATTCGGGGCAATCAATCTTGAGGACATCAAAGCCCCCGATTGTTTTATTGTCGAAAAACTGTGCCGCGAGCGGATGAACATCCCCGTTTTTCACGATGACCAGCACGGCACCGCAATCGTCGTGGGCGCCGCTGCCAAGAACGCGCTGTACGTTGCCGGAAAAAAGTTCGAGGATATCAAAATCGTCTCGACCGGCGGAGGCGCGGCTGGGATCGCCTGCCTGAACATGCTGGTGAAGCTGGGTGTGAAACGCGAAAACATCTGGCTGTGTGACATTCACGGGCTTGTCTATGAAGGGCGAGCCGAGGACATGAACCCGCACAAGAGCCAATTTGCGCAAAAGACTGATCTGCGCACGCTGGATGACGTGATCGGGGATGCCGATCTGTTTCTGGGGCTTAGCGGACCGAATGTCCTGAAACCCGAAATGGTCGCGAAAATGGCCAACAGACCAATCATCTTCGCGCTGGCTAACCCGACGCCCGAGATTCTGCCGGACGCAGCTCGCGAAGTGGCCCCCGATGCGATCATCGCAACCGGTCGCAGTGATTTTCCCAATCAGGTGAACAACGTTCTGTGCTTTCCTTTCATCTTCCGGGGCGCCCTGGATGTTGGTGCGACCGAAATTAACGACGCTATGCAGATCGCCTGCGTAGACGGTATCGCTGATATGGCCCGGGCAACGACCAGTGCAGAAGCCGCCGCCGCCTATAAGGGCGAGCAACTGACATTCGGGCCTGACTATCTGATCCCAAAACCTTTTGACCCGCGCCTCGTCGCTGTTGTGTCCTCGTCAGTGGCCCGGGCGGCTATGGACAGTGGCGTTGCCAGGCGTCCGATTCCAGATATGGAGGCCTATAAAGAGCGCCTGAACCAGACGGTTTTCAAATCCGCCCTGATCATGCGCCCGGTTTTCGAGGCCGCAGCAGCTGCGTCGCGCCGAATAGTATTTGCCGAGGGCGAGGACGAACGTGTGCTGCGCGCCGCTCAGGCCATTCTGGAAGAAACCACGGAAACACCGATCCTGATCGGACGTCCCGAAGTCATTGAAGCGCGATGCGAGCGCCTGGGCCTGACCGTGCGTCCCGGCGAGGATTTTCAGATCGTGAACCCGGAACATGACAATCGCTACTATGATTACTGGACCTCATATCACCAGATCATGCAGCGCCGCGGTGTCACCCCTGATCTGGCCAAGGCCATCATGCGCACCAACAGCACAGCCATTGGGGCGATCATGGTCCAGCGTGGCGAGGCCGATAGCCTGATCTGCGGAACCTTTGGCGAATACCGCTGGCACCTAAGCTATGTCGAACAGGTGTTGGCCAATGGCGACCTGCGCGCGCATGGCGCTTTGTCTCTGATGGTTCTTGAGGACGGCCCCTTGTTCATTGCCGATACACATGTGCGGCAATTACCAACGCCTGCAGAGCTTGCCGAAACCACCCTGGGCGCGGCCCGTCATGTCCGGCGTTTCGGGTTGGAGCCAAAAATCGCATTCTGTTCGCAATCTCAATTCGGCAATCAGGCCGAAGGCTCGGGCAAGCGCCTGCGGGCCGCTTTGGAGATTCTGGACTCGGAGCCGCGCGATTTCACCTATGAGGGTGAGATGAATCTGGACGTAGCGCTTGACCCTGAACTGCGGTCGCGCATCTTCCCGCATTCACGTCTAGAAGGTGTCGCCAACGTCCTGATATTTGCCCACGCAGATGCCGCCAGCGGTGTGCGCAACATCCTGAAGATGAAGGCCAACGCGCTGGAAGTTGGCCCGATCCTGATGGGTATGGGCAACAAGGCACATATCGTGACCCCCTCGATCACCGCACGCGGGTTACTGAACATGGCGGCGATCGCAGGAACGCCTGTCGCTCATTACGGGTAAAGGGTCACGGATCCCCTCCGGGCACCGAAACAGGTGCCCGGACTGATTCCTTCATATTTGCACCAATACATTTGCAGTTTTGCAAAAATGTGAATTCGGCGCGCAAAATCCATAAATTGCCAACAGGTTTGCAAAAATTAGCAGGGAAATTCTTATACATCTGCAAATATTTTGCGATAAAGTGACGCCCCGTCACTTCGACCGCTTGTCTGCCCCCTATACCCCGCCCTAGACACGGTGCAGGGATTTTTCGGAGGAGACCAAAGTGGCATATCAGGACGTTTACCAGAGCTGGAAATCCGATCCAGAGGCATTCTGGATGGAAGCTGCAAAAGGAATTGATTGGGTTCGGCCCCCCAGCAAGGCTTTGTTTGACGACAATGCTCCTCTTTATGAATGGTTCTGTGATGCCAGGGTCAACACCTGCTGGAATGCGGTTGATCGCCATATCGAGAATGGTCGCGGTGAACAGACGGCCATCATCTATGACAGCCCAATCACCCACACCAAGCGCGAGATCTCATATGTCGAACTGCGCAATCGGGTCGCTACTTTGGCCGGGGCATTGCGGGCAAAAGGTGTCGAAAAGGGCGACAGGGTTATCATCTATATGCCGATGATCCCCGAAGCGCTTGAGGCGATGTTGGCCTGTGCCCGGCTGGGTGCGGTGCACTCGGTTGTGTTTGGTGGCTTTGCAAGCAACGAATTGGCGGTCCGTATTGATGACGCCAAACCAAAAGCAATCATCGCCGCTTCTTGCGGGATGGAGCCGGGCCGTGTGGTGCATTATAAACCGCTGCTTGACGGTGCCATCGAACTTGCCAGCCACAAGCCCGATTTCTGCGTGATATTCCAGCGCGAACAAGAGGTTGCGCATTTGGTCGAGGGGCGTGATTTCAACTGGCACGGGTTCCAGTACGGTGTTGAGCCTGCGGAATGTGTTCCTGTCGATGGCAATGATCCAGCTTATATCCTGTATACATCTGGCACGACCGGAGCGCCCAAAGGGGTCGTACGGCCGACGGCCGGCCATCTGGTCGCCCTGAACTGGACGATGAAGAACATCTATAACGTGGATCCCGGCGACGTGTTCTGGGCGGCTTCTGATGTCGGCTGGGTCGTTGGCCACTCATATATCTGCTACGCGCCGCTGATCCACGGCAACACCACGATAGTGTTCGAGGGCAAACCGGTTGGAACCCCAGACGCGGGCACCTTCTGGCGGGTGATATCCGAGCATAATGTTCGCAGTTTCTTCACTGCTCCCACTGCAATCCGCGCGGTCAAACGTGAAGATCCCAAGGGGGAATTAATCCCTGAATACGACCTCTCTTGCCTGCGAGCCCTGTTTCTGGCCGGAGAGCGGGCGGATCCCGACACGATCGAATGGGCCAAAGACGCGCTGAACGTTCCGGTCATCGACCATTGGTGGCAAACTGAAACCGGTTGGACCATCGCGGGCAATCCGCTGGGGATTGAAGAACTGCCAACCAAACTGGGGTCACCGGCCAAGCCGATGCCCGGTTACGACGTGCAGATCCTGGACGAAGGCGGGCATCCGATGAAACCCGGAGAGCTGGGCGCGATTGCGGTAAAGCTGCCCCTGCCGCCTGGCACTCTGCCAACGCTGTGGAACGCCGAAGACCGGTTCAAAAGCTCGTACCTGAATCACTTTCCCGGATATTATGAAACCGGCGATGCGGGCATGGTTGATGAGGACGGGTACCTCTACATCATGGCGCGCACCGATGACGTGATCAACGTCGCGGGCCATCGTCTGTCCACCGGCGGCATGGAAGAGGTTCTGGCCGCGCACCCTGACGTTGCCGAATGCGCCGTGATCGGCGTGTCGGACCAGTTGAAAGGCCAGATGCCGGTTGGTTTCCTGTGTCTCAACGCGGGCTGTGATCGAGACCACGGTGACGTCGTTCAGGATGTCGTCAAGCTGGTGCGCGAAAAGATCGGACCGGTCGCTGCCTTCAAACTGGCCGTGGTTGTTGACCGGCTGCCCAAAACGCGGTCGGGCAAGATCTTGCGCGGGACCATGGTCTCGATTGCGGATGGCAAGGACTACAAGATGCCCGCCACCATCGACGACCCGGCGATTCTGGACGAGATCACCGAGGCGCTGAAATCCATCGGCTACGCCCAGTAGAAAATCGGTGCGCCTGCCGCCTCTTGCAACCTGACACCGGGCCTCTACTGTCTGACCAAGACAGTGAGGCCCCATGACAGAAACCGACATCTGGCGTCTGAACGCCACAGATCTGACCGCGTTGACGCGCAACAGGGAAATCAGCGCGGAAGAGGCCGTCAAAGCCTCCATCGACCGGATGCAACGGGTCAATCCTGCGCTGAATGCGGTTGTCGAAGATCTGAGCCTGCAGGCGCTGGACCGTGCGCGATATCTGGACAAGGCGGTCGGTGGCGGAGAGCAGCCCGGCCCCCTGCATGGTGTGCCGGTCACCATCAAAATCAACGTCGATCAAAAAGGACATGCGACCTCGAATGGGGTCGTTGCCCTGAAAGACGTGATCGCCCCGGATGATGCGCCGGTTGTTTCCAACCTGCAAAAGGCGGGCGCCATCGTCATCGGTCGCACCAACACGCCCGAGTTTTCGTTCCGTGCTGACACAGACAACGAACTGCACGGCCGCACGTATAACCCCTGGGGGCGTCATATCTCGCCCGGGGGATCTTCTGGTGGCGCGGGCGCGGCTGTGATGGCTGGGATCGGTGCGCTGGCCCATGGCAACGATATAGGGGGCAGTCTGCGATTTCCTGCCGCCGCCAATGGGGCGGTCACCGTCAAACCGGGTTTGGGTCGTGTTCCGGCGTGGAATCCCAGCCAATCGGCAGAACGGGGCATACTGGCACAATCGATGTCGGTGCAGGGACTGATCACGCGCTCCGCAGCGGACCTGCACCTGTCCATGCCCAGCTTGATCGCGCCCGATCCGCGCGATCCGTTTCACGTGCCGATGCCGTGGCGGGGTGAGGACCAAACCGGCCCGATCAAGGTCGCCTTCACCAAGCAGACCTTTGGATACGATTTGCATCCCGAAGTCGACAAGGCTCTGGATACGGCACGCGATGCATTGATCGAAGCAGGCTATGTAGTGGAAGAGGTCGCACCACCCGATATCTTTGAAGCTGGTCGTGGCGGGTACCGCGCCCTGATGGGCGAAGTTTTGACCTTGTTGAAAGCCGATATCGAGGCTGCGGGATCAAAAACAATCCGCGACATATTCGAGGTCTACTTTCAGGAATTCCCACCCATAGTTGGCACAGACCTTATCGAAATGCTGGCCAAGCGCAGCCACTATGCGCGCGAGTGGTCTCTGTTCATGCATAACTATCCTCTGGTCCTGTCACCATTCCTGCCACAGCCGTTCTTCAAACCGGACCGAGATACCGAGGGCGCCGAGGGCGTGCATGAAGTTCTGGGCTGTGCGGTCTATTCCTATGCGATGAACTTCATCGGCCTGCCCGCGGCATGTGTTCCGGCGCGGCTGGCCGAGCTGCCGCATGGGCCGCAGCCGATAAACATCCAGATCGCAGCCCGCAGATGGCGCGAGGATATGGCCGTAGACGCCGCCGCGGCGATAGAAGACCGGGTAGGGCAAATGTGCCTGCCATTGTGGAAGAAAATGGGGACGTCCTTCTAAATAGACGTTGTCCAAAAAAAATTGACCCCGGGGTTTTGTACCCGGGGTCCGCTTTCTAAAATATGCCTAGAAATCCGATAACGAGCGTAGCACCACCTACCCTCGCCCGCACATAAACTGCACGTTCATTTCGAAACCGCCGTTGATGGCCACTCACTTCCACCATGGCGTGTTCTCCAGGCAAGTTCACACTACCTTAATGTTAATCGGATTCGTGTGAACTGGTTCACACAAGCGCGATTAATTCGTACCTGGCCTTTCATTTAGGTGAACTGTTCCGAAATCAGACGCTCTTCCAGGCCGTGGCCCGGGTCGAACAGGATACGGTGCCGAATCGCCGGTTCAGATCGAATTTCGACCCAATCAATATCCGGAAATGAATTTGAATCCGCATCCGCCATGACCGGCCGCTTGTCCGCATCCAACACATCGAACCGCACCTGGGCGATTTTGGGCAGCAGTGCGCCCCGCCAGCGTCGCGGACGAAAGGCTGCAATCGCTGTCAGAGCTAGAACATCCGATCCAATCGGCAGGATTGGCCCATGCGCGGAATAGTTATAAGCCGTCGATCCTGCTGGCGTTGACAGCAAAGCGCCATCGCAAACCAATTCATCCATGCGCACGCGACCGTCCACACTGATCCTCAGCCGCGCCGCCTGAGGGCCTGCCCTTAGCAAAGAGACCTCATTGATGGCTAGCGCCTCATGAATCTTGCCGGACTGATCCATCGCGCGCATTGCCAGCGGGTTGATGACCTCTTCTTCGGCGGCGGAAAGACGGTCCATCAGGTCTTCTTCGTGGAACTCGTTCATCAGGAACCCGATTGTTCCACGATTCATGCCATATACGGGCGTATCGAGGTGCTGCATGTTGTGCAAAGTGTGCAGCATAAAGCCGTCCCCACCCAGTGCGACAATTACATCGGCATCACGCGGCGCCGCATTGCCATAGCGCCTGACCAGTTTGTCGCGTGCGGTTTGAGCCACCTTGGCGTCGCTGGCAAGAAAAGCGATTCTTTGAATCATCTATTGTGGTTTCCAGTGCTGCACATTTGGTTCCGAAACAATCATACCTTTCCCCTATAGACCAGACTTGACGCCACCGCTGGCCAAATCGTCGCTTTAAGCCTTTTGCCGATGTCCCGTTTCCGATAGGAAATCCGCAAGAAATCCCAGCATTGTGGAGCCCCCATGAACGCCAATCTACGTGATACCGGTTTTTTCACCCAGTCTCTCTCAGCGCGCGACCCAGAGCTGTTCGGCTCGATCACGTCCGAGCTGGGCCGTCAGCG